>NZ_AMSI01000007.1 GCF_000300515.1 Nitratireductor indicus C115 | reverse complement strand
TCCGGTAAACCCGGCTCGGTTCATAGGCCGGCAGGAAGAGCATCCATGCGCCGCGTGCCTTGATGGCGGTTTCAGCTTTCGGGCTCTTGCGGGCGGCGAGGTTGTCGAGGATGACGACATCGCCGGCAGACAGTGTCGGGGCAAGCTGGGTTTCGACATAAGTCTCGAAGATGCGCCGGTTCATCGGACGGGCGACGACGAAGGGCGCGGTGAGCCCATGGCAGCGTAGGCCGGCGATGAAGGTCTGCGTCTTCCAGTGGCCGAACGGGGCCTTGGAGCGTAGGCGCTGGCCCTTCGGGCAGCGCCCGTAAAGCCGGGTCATCTTTGTCGTCGTGCCGGTTTCATCGATGAAGACCAGCCGGTGCGGCTCAAGCCGCATCCTCGGCTGGCGTTTGTCCCGCCATTCCTGGCGCGCCTTTTTGATGTCGGGCCGGTCTTGTTCGCTGGCCAGCAGCGTTTTTTTTGAAGCGGTAGCCGTTGCGGATGAGCCAGCGCGAGAGCGAGGCGGGATCAGCCTCGACACCTGTGGCAGCAGCAAGATCGGCCGCCAGCTCCGGCATGGTGATGTCGTCCTTCTCGGCCACACGTTCGAGTAAAAACGTGCGATGCGCTTCCAACTTGGCGTGACGCCGCCCGCCAGCGGGCTTGGGAGCGAAGCTTCCCCGCGTTCGCCAGGCCTTCATCAGGTTCACCACGAAGGAAACCGACACAGCAAAATGAGCCGCAGCGGTGCGCCGTGAATGACCGGCCGCCACGAAGCCGACCACCCGCTCGCGCAAATCAAGAGAATAGGCTTTGGGCATGGCAAATCACCTCCTCCAAGAAGTGAATCACCAATCTCAACTCAAAGGAATCCCCTTCGATTCAATTTGAAAATCCGGCGCTCTAGCGCTGTTCACGTTGTGGTCCATTTGGGATCGGGTTGCAAACTCACTCGGTGTGAGCCCCTCGAGGCTCGTGTGCGGTCGGCGCAGGTTGTAGTCGATGCGCCATTCCTCGATGCCCTCGCGGGCATGACGATCTAGTCGATGCGCCATTCCTCGATGATCTCGCGGGCATGACGATAGCTGCGGAACAAATGCTCGTTGAGACACTCATCGCGGAGCCGGCCATTGAAGCTTTCCACGAAGCCATTTTGCATTGGTTTTCCTGGCGCGATGTAGTGCCACTCGACACCACGATCCGCCTGGCAGGCAAGAATGGCGTTCGATGTCAGTTCTGTCCCGTTGTCGCTGACAACCATGCAGGGGTAGTGGCGCGGAGATTGGCGTTGTCGTGTGGGAATAGGCAGCCGGCGCGCTGACAAAGCAGACAAGCTGGCCGAAGCTCCAATGGGGCCGGAGCCGCTCCTTGCGTTTATGGAACAATGCGCTGGATACTGTTCAGCTCATTGCGCCGCTTCGGAGTGTTTTGGCTTGCGGACTGAACGGATCTTGGCGCTGTCTCCGCCGCCGCAGAAGAAGCAACTACCACCGTCAGATTCGAGGCCCGAAACCCCGGTTCCCGCCGGCATGTCCAACCGCTCCAGCACGTCTCCGCTCGACGGATCTATGCGACGTAGCTCGCTCTCGCCGTTCTCCCAGGTGCCATGCCAGAGCTCACCGTCGACCCAGGTGACGCCGGTGACGAAGCGGTCGGTTTCAATCGTGCGCAGCACCTGTCCGGTTTCGGGGTCCACCTGATGGATCCTACGACCGCGATGCTGCCCAACCCAGAGTGAGCCTTCCGCCCAGGCAAGGCCGGAATCGTCGTTGTCGCCGGGTGCCGGGATCGTGGCGAGCACAATGCCGGTCTTCGGATCGATCTTCCGGATCACCGCCTCTGCGATCTGGAACAGGTGTTCGCCGTCGAATGCGGTGCCAGCCTCTGCGGCAACGTTCAGCGCGTTCAGCATTTCACCGCTGTCCGGGTCGAGCGCCTGCAGCCTGGCACCTGTTGCGATCCAGATCTGGCGACCGTCGAAGCTGACGCCATGGACACTGTCCACTCCGGGAAAGGGACCGTATTCGCGAATGATTTCGGCTGCTGCGTGTTTCATGCCCTCTCTTTAACCCAGAATGCCATCGGTGGGGAGTAACAAGCTCGTCGGGAAACCCGGAACGCCGGTTGCGATCCATCGACGCGCGCGTCCCTGGCCGAACCAGTCTGCCTTGCCATCTCCGGCAAGAGTGTCGAGCGCGCGCTGCACGGTGCGCGGGCTGACGTCGAGCGCCAGAGCCAGCGCGGAACTGGACCAGGCCTCGCCATCGGCCAGAAGCGCCAGCACGTCACCATGTGTGTGTTCGACGGGCGGTGCGAGAACTGCCACCGCTCCGGCCGCGTGGCGGGTCAATATGAAGCCCCGTTCGGTGGCCTGGATGTCTGCCAGGGGGGAGATGGTCTCGCGCAGGCGCCCGATCTCGACCCGCAGGCGCGCGCGGTGCGAGCTATCCACCTCGCGCGCGTGAAAGGCGCAGGCGAGAAGCTCTTCTCGCGGTGCATCTTGCGGCCAGGTCGCACCGAGCACACGCAGGAGAGCGAACAGGACCGGGCGGCTGGCCAGAGAGACGATGGCTGTCCTGGTACGCACCACATTCCGGCAGGCATCGACGATCAGCGCATCCGAGGCGATCAGCGCCTCGACCTCTGCGAGCTGGAGCAGCGCTTCGCCACCGCGCGCCACCAGCCGCGCTGCGGGAGCTGCGAAAGCCTGCACAGCGCGCGCAACTTCGGCCTTCAAGGCGGCATTGCCGATGCCGTCTGCGATGCGCCGTGCGCGGTCGAGCGCCTCACCGGCCGGTTTTGCGCGGATGCGGCGCATCGCAATCCCTGCGGCCACCAATTCGCAGCCCGCCCGTGATGTCACCGGCAATGCGGTTGGATCTAGGCCGCCGAGGGTCCGCTCTGCCTCGTCGAGGCGACCGATCAACAGCAGGCGCCTTGCGTCGAGATAGCCGGCGTGGGCGGCGTTTGCGCGATCTCCGGATTTCTCCAGCGTCGATCTGGCGGCGCCGAGGTCCTGCATCGTCTGGCCGAGGTCGCGGGTGACCAATGCGATCTCGGCCTCGGCGAGATTGCAGCGCGCGCGGGCCATGGGCGCTTTGGCGCCGAAACCGCGCGCGGCGTTGCCCAGCAGCTCTTTTGCGCGCGCCAGATCGCCGAGTTGCGCCATGGCGATGCCGCGCAGGGCAAGCGCCGGGGCGTCGTCGCGCAGGGCGATGCGCTTGAGCGCCGCAAGCGGATCGCCTGCCTGCAGCGCACGTGCAGCGGAGTCTATCAAGGAGTCCATTCGAATCCCGTCACACTTGTTACTCACGCCGTCCCACGGTTCGGCGGTAGGTTCTTCCTCAGCCCAGCGCCGAAACCTATCGGCAAAGATCAACCGGAAGTACGGAAATGACAAGTTTCATGCCAGTTAGCGACCGCACCTCCGAGACCCGACCGCAGCGCGATGCTGCGGGCTGGCTCGGCCTTGCGGCCTCGCCGACCTTCGCGCTGATGGCCTGGATATCGGCGGGTGACGACATGATGTGCGCGTCAGGTTCCGGGCTTTTGCCGGTCGGCGGTATGGCCTGGATGTATCTGCTGATGGGCTTGTTCCACCTCGCGCCCTGGCTGAGGCTCGCTTCTGTCGCCTTGCGTCAAGGCGCGGCACTGACGTCCCAGATCAAAGGAGATTGACCATGCAACACGTAATCGTTTCACGCAAAGACTGGCTCGCGGCCCGCAAGGCGCTTCTGGCAAGGGAACTCGAGCTGACCCATGCGCTCGATGAGCTGCGCGCCGAGCGCCGCGAGCTTCCCTGGGTCAGGGTCGAAAAGAGCTATGTCTTTGACGGGCCGGACGGCAAATGCAGCTTGATCGACCTGTTCGGCGAACGCGGCCAGCTCGCCGTCTATCACTTCATGCTTGCGCCGGGTTCGGATCATATATGCGCAGGCTGCTCGTATACGATGGACCACGTCGATGCGGCACGGCAGCATTTCGAACGCGCCGACCTCGCCTTCGCCGCGGTCTCGCGGGCACCGATCGGACGGATCGAGCAGGTGAAGGAACGGATGGGCTGGGCTTTTCCGTGGGTCTCTTCCGGCGACGGCGACTTCAATTATGATTTCGGCGTGTCGTTCACCGAAGAGGATCGTGCTGCTGGCCGCGCGCTTTACAATTACGACAAAACCAGAATCCAGAAGTCCCCGGACATGTTCGGCGTCAGCGTCTTCGTCAAGGGCGAGGATGGCGACATCTTCCACACCTACTCGACATATCATCGCGGCACCGAACTGCTGATGGGCGCTTTCAACTGGCTCGACCTGGTACCCAAGGGCCGCAACGAAACCGGTGGCGTCATGAGCTGGGTTCGCCTGCATGATGAGTATCCGCAAGCGGAACGGGCCTTCGCGTAGCGAGGCTCCTAACGCTCCAGCGCGCCCTTGCCGGCGATGATCCTGTCGCGGAACTTCTCGATGCGAGCCACGCGGGTGGCGGGTTGCTTGGCCTGGCCGAGGTTGAACATATAGCTTCTTTGCCGCCCGGGGGTCAGCGCGTGAAACGCCTCGGCCAATTCCGGATCGGCATCGAGCGCTTCGGCCAGTTCGTCGGGCATGTCGGTCTCGGTCTGCATCTTTGGCGGTTTCGTGCCGGCCTCGGCATGATCCATCAATTGCCGCAGATAGGCGCGGATCGCCGGCTCCGTCCCGCCGACCTCGGCCACATCGGTAAAGCGGATCATTCCCGGTGTCCGGCTGTTCGGCCCCTGCGGTTCAAGCAGACCTTCGCTGTCGTTCAGCAGGCCGGGATTCATGAAGCTCAGCCGGAAATCGCCCCGGAAAGCCGCGATCAGCGCGATATTGCGGCCCGCGTGCATATAAGTTGGGTGAGCCCATTTCACCGTCTCTTCCAACCCCATGTCGTGGCAGATGCGACGCAGGGCATTGAGACCGTCGATCCATCGACGGGTCGAACAGCCGGGCGTATCAAAGCGCGCGCACCGGCCGCAGCCCTTGGTGAAGAAATCATTGGAATCTGTGATCATCGCCATTTATCCGCTTCTCCTCAAAGGCAGCACCGTGTCCCGATAATGCACGAAAGCTCTCCTGCCATCCATGCCACGACCGGGTTTGCCAGCGCCGATCACCGAGCGTTGCGGCGGCTCCATGCCAAGGTGGAGATTGCGCAGTTCGGCCATGAATGCTTCCCACATCGGCGGCCCGCCTTTCTCCAGAAACTGCGCGCGAACCGACATCTCGCGGATCGCCGGCGTGTAGCGTCTGCCCCATTGATCCAAGAACACCGGACTGAAGCGGAGCAATGATGTTGTCCAAGGGCGCGCAGTTTCCCAAGAAGGTGATCCTCTTCGTGATGTTTTTCTATGTCTGCTAAACAGTATCGTATCGTGACCTTGAAGAGATCATGGCCGAGCGCGGCGTCGAGGTGGATCATGCGACGCTGACCCGGGGGGGGGCAAGTATTCGCCGCTGATCGCAAGCACGGCTCGGCGCCGGAAGGCGCCGACGGATGATCCTTGCGGATGGATGAGACCTACATCAAGGTGAAAGGCGGGTGCGCCTATCTCGACCGAGCTGTCGAAAAGCTAAGCAACACACTCGATTTGATGCTGTCGACGCGGCGCAACAAGACGGCCGCAACCGAGTTCTTCGCCTCCACGTCGGCTACGCTCAAAGGGATTGAAGGCGCGAACATGATCTGCAAGGTCATATGACGCCCGGACTCTGCCCGTTTGCACAATTCGCCTCCTTGGCGGCCTGATTGAAGAAGGTCAACGGCCTTTGGAAATCAAAGCTGAAATTTGCGACAAAGCCGCCTTAACACGATTAATGGGTCCTGAGCCTAAAAGACATTTCACCCCCGAGAGGCCGGCGATATGTGGGCAAGTAACTAAAGTGACGTGTTCAAGCGGGATAAAAAAGGATGAAATCTCGGTGCTTGGCTGCCAAATACAAGGCTGCCTGCCTTCATCCAGTCTCCCCTCCATTGTGGGCAAGGCGTTTTGCATCTAAAACCACCGAAAAGGCCATCCTGATCGAGCTGACATGACTGACACTCCCAATCACAAGGTTTACTTCGTCCCCGGATTGCATCGGGGTCTCAAAGTGCTCGAGCTACTCGGCGCGGCGGGGGAGGCGATGTCGATCAGCGACATCGGCCGCGCGATGGGGTTGAGCCGGTCATCGGCCTTTCGCCTCGTCTATACGCTGCGCCACATGGAATTTCTCAAGGAAGGCGAGCAGAAGGACACCTATACTCTCGGCGCAAGGGTCCTGAATCTCGGCTTTGCCTATTTGAATCAGCAGCCGATCACCACGATCGCCCGTCCGCACCTGGCCAACCTGAGGGACAAAACTGGCGTCAGCGCACATCTCAGCGTGCTGGAAGGGCAGGACGTTCTGTACCTAGGCAGCCACCAGGCCAGGACCGGCTATGTCTCGAACATGGTGACGGGGACGCGGGTGAAGGCCTATGTCATTCCGGTTGGATGGGTACTGTTGACGGCGCTGGACGACGCCGAGCTGAAGGCCTTTTGCGCCGGTCAAAAGATGGTGCCAACAACCGAGCATACGCCGACGACCTATACCGAGCTGAAAGCCAAGGTCGCCAGCGTGCGGGAGCAGGGCTATGTCTTCTCGCGCGGCTTTCACGAGCCGGGCGGGTCGAGCGTCGCGGCGCCGGTGCGCAACAACACCGGTCGGGTAGTCGCCTGCGTCAATGTCTCTGGGCCGGACAGCGGGTTCGACTTCGACCAGTTGGATAGCCTTTACATCGCCGAAACGCGGGCGACCGCGCTCCAGATCTCGCGCGAGCTCGGGTATCTGGGCGACAACTGAAGGCATCAGGCCAGCGCGAGAATCGCGCGGGCCTCGGCAGGAGTGGCAATGTCGCCGCCAAGATCGCGTATGATCCTGATCGCCTTCTCCACCAGTTGGGCATTCGATCGGCAATGTTCGCCGCGGTCGATGTAGGCCGTGTCCTCCATCCCAATCCGGCAGTGCCCTCCCAGCAGAAAGGCCTGCGCCAGCATCGGAAAGGCCATCCGACCGATTCCGAAGGCGGCCCATTCGCTGCCGGCGGGAAGTTGGCCGACGAGATAGGCCATCGTCTCGGGGTTGGCGACGGCGCCGAACCGGACGCCCAGGACCATCTGCACCATAAGCGGCACTGTCAGCACGCCGCGCGCCACGAAATCCTTGACCATGTGCAGATCGCCGGAATCGAAGATCTCGATTTCCGGCCTCACCCCGGCGGAGATTATCCTCTCGGCCATAATGGCAAGGTTGCGCGGGCTGTTGATCACGCTGGCTTGGCCGGACCACATGGTGTTGAAGTCCAGCGTGCAGATGTCTGGAAGCAGGGCCTCGATATGGGCAACCCGGCGTTCGGGCGCGCAAAGGGTCGAGCCGGGTGCGGCTACTTTCGGATCATCGTCCGACGGGATGAAGCGACCTCCTTCACCCGTCGTCAAGTTGAGCAGGACTTCGGTGTTCTCCAAGCGGATCCGGTCGACGAGTTCGCGGTAGAGCGCCAGATCCATCGACCCTTTCGCCGTTTCCGGATCGCGGACATGCAAGTGTACGATTGCCGCCCCCGCCGCCGCCGCATCCAGCGCCTGACGCGCAATCTGCTCCGGTGTGACCGGCAGGTAGGGGCTGATCTCGGGTGTCATCAGGTTGCCGGTGATCGCGGCGGTAAGGATTGTCTTCCTGCTCATGCTTGGGCGTCCAGTGCGGCATTAACCGCTGCGGCGAGCGTATCGGCGATGCGCTCAATCTCGTCCGGCGTTGATGTATAGGCTGGCGCGAGCAGGACGTGGTCGCCCAGCCGCCCATCAGCACAGCCCTGCGCCGAGTAGGTCATTACCCCGCGGGCGAATGCCTCCGCCTGGATGTTCTGCGCGACGGAGCGTTCGACGGGGAAGGGGGCCTTGGTATCGCGGTCGGCGACCGCTTCAATCGACCAGAACAGGCCCCGGCCGCGAATGTCGCCGACATTGGGGTGTTGGGCCAGGCGGACATGGAGCGACTGTTGCAGCTGCCCGCCCCTGGCACGGACATTGGCCAACAGTCCATCGTCTTCGATCACCTGCTGGACGGCCAGCGCTCCGGCCGTTGCGACCGCGTGGGACATGTAGGTGTGCCCGTTCCACAAAGTCCCGCTGCCGGTTTCGATGGCGGAGATCACCTTCTCGGCGGCCATGACCGCGGCGATCGGTTGGTAGCCGGCGCCCAGACCCTTGGCCAGCGTGGTGATGTCGGCGCAGATGCCTTCTTGTTCGAGCGCGAACAGAGATCCGGTGCGACCCATGCCGCACATGACCTCGTCGGCGATGAACAGGACGTCGTGCGCGTCGCAGATTTCGCGGATCCGCTTGAAATAGCCGGCGGGCGCAGGCTGCGTTCCCAGCGAGGCACCCACCACCGGCTCGGCCACGAAGGCCATGACGTTCCGGGGACCGAGCTCGAGGATCTTCGCCTCCAGCAGGTCGGCCATCCGGCGCGCGTAATCCGCTTCGGTTTCGCCGCTCTCGCGCAGGCGATAGGCATAGGGAGCCTCGATGTGGCCAACCTCCATGAGCAGCGGCTGAAACGGCGCGCGCCGGCCGGCGTGGCCGCCGGTGGCGAGGGCGCCAAGGGTGTTTCCGTGGTAGCTGGGTGAACGCGCAATAATCCGGACGCGCTCGGGCTGACCGCGTTCCAGGTGGTATTGACGCGCGAGTTTCAGGGCGGCTTCCATCGCTTCCGAGCCGCTGCCCAGGAACATCACACGCCCGGCGCCAGTGCCTTCCGGCGCGCGATCGACCAGGAATTTTGCGAGTTCCTCGGCCGGTGCATTGGTGAAGAAGGACGTATGGGCAAAGGACACCTGATCGAGTTGATGCTTCAGGGCGGCAATCACCTTGGCATTGTCATGGCCAAGGCAGGATACTGCCGCACCGCCGCAGGCATCCAGATACCGATTCCCCGCGTCGTCCACGAGGTAACTGCCTTCACCGCCAACGACTGAGGGAAGGGTTGATTTCAGGCTGCGATGGAGCACACTGGACATGTTCATTCCGTCTTGCATGTGGATATGCGTTTTGTATATTAAACGAAATCAGCGAGCTCAAGGAAATTCTCCACGAGCCGAAAAATTCAGGAGTTTGACTTGGTAGGTGCGCTGGAGGGGCTGCGGATCATCGAGGTGTCGCAGGTGCTCGCGGCTCCGTTCTGCGGCTATCAGTTCGCCTTGCTTGGCGCGGACGTCATCAAGGTCGAAAACCCGCGGACGCCTGATTGCGCGCGCGGACGCGGCCCGGTGCCGGCGCTAAACGCACGCGAAGTCGGGCTGACCTATCAGGTGCAAGGCGCAAACAAGCGGTCGCTTGCGCTCGACCTGACGGACCCGCGCGGAGCGGTCGCCTTGCATAAGCTCGTGGGTACGGCGGATGTCTTCATTGAAAATTACAGCACGGGAACACTGGACGCGCTGAACCTTGGCTACGACACTTTGCGTGGGGTCAATCCCCGGTTGATCCACTGTTCGATGACGGGATACGGAGAAACCGGGCCGAAGGCGCGTAAGGGAGCCTATGACAACACGATCCAGGCCGCCTCCGGAATCATATCCCAAAGTGGGGGGCAAAAGCCCGGCCTGTCGTTTGTCGACTACGCTGCCGGATATGCGGCCGCCTTTGCAATCGCTGCGGCAGTCGTGCAGCGCCACCGAACCGGTGAGGGCTGTCATATCAGCGCGTCGATGCTCGAGGTGGCCATGTCGCTGATGGCACCCGAAGCGGCCGCTCTTCAGGTGGCGCCGGCTGCTCCGAAGCGAGAAGAAGCCGGGATCACGGCTTATGAGACGGCAACCGGACCACTGATGCTGGGTGCATTCAGGCCGGCCCAATATCGCAAACTCGGTCGCTGCCTGGCCAAGGCCGGATATTCGCTGCCGATTCTCGATGAGATCAGGGATTGGCCCGATGTCTGGGCAAATTCCGACGCGATCCGGGTCTCGCTTCAGGCGATCTTTCGGCAGCGGGGTGCAGAGGAATGGGCCGGTATGCTCGATAGCGCCGATGTACCGGCGGAACGGATCGTCACGCTTGGTGAGGCGGTCGCTTCGCGCCAGCTGGCGGAGCGGGGCTATTTCAGTGAGTCGCCGGATGACCCTTCGGTCCGTCTGCCGGTGGCAGGTTATACGATGTCGCGGGGCGGACCCGAAGTCACGACGGCGCCTCCCGAGCTGGGCGCGCACAGCCGGGCGGTGTTGCTGGACGCAGGATTGTCCGGTTCCGAGATCGACACCCTGATCGCGGCAGGGGTGGTGCGATGACGCCGCGCCTCATCGCCGAACCAGCCTTCCGGCTTCCCGACGAGTTGCGGCACTGGGGCGAACCCTCTGCCTGGGCGAAGATGACCCGGCCTGGGCAGCCGATGCATTCTTTCCTCGAGGCCGCCTTCTTCGATGCCGAGCGGAATCTCTGGCTCTGCGATGTGCCCTATGGCCGGGTGTTCCGGGTCACACCCGGCGGCGAATGGACGATGGCTCACCGGATCGACGGTGAGCCACATGCCATGCGAATTGCGCCCGACGGGCGGCACATCGCCGTCGACTATCGCCACGGGCTGATCGAGTTGAGGGACGAAAGCGACTTCACGGTTCTTGAGACCGGAGCCGAATCCTGCGGTTTCCTGGGTCTTTCCGACATGTGCTACGGGCCGGATGGCCGGCTCTGGTTCACTGATAGCGGCCGCACATCGCTGAGCGACCAGCGGGGCAGGGTCTGGTGCCGGATGCCGGACAGCGAACTGCGGCTGGTGCTCGATTGCGTGCCCTATTCCAACGGTATCTGCCTGTCGCCCGACGGTGCCTGGGTCTATGTCGCCGCCACCCGCGCCAATCAGGTCTGGCGGCTGTCGTCGCACCTGCCCGCCATGGGCCAGCCGATGGTCGGGGTCTTCCTGCAACTGTCCGGCGGTCTCGGGCCGGACGGTCTGGCCACCAACACCCGCGGCTGGCTCGCCGTTGCGCAGGCGCAGGCCGGGCGCGCCTATGTCTTCGATGCCCTGGGAGATCTGGTCGCTGAGATCCGACTACCCGAAGGTCTCTGGACCACCTCGGTCGCCTTCGGCCCAGACGAACCGTCCCGCCTTTTCATCGTCGATGCCCAGACCGGCACCGTTTTCACAGCAGCAATCCCCGACTGACGGAACCCCTCAATGAACAAAGATGACCTTCACGGCTATGTCCCCGCAATCGCCACGCCTTTTTCCGCGAAGGGCGAAATCATGGAGGACGCCTTTGTCGAGCTGTTCGAGTTCCTGATCGGACGGGGGGCGACCAGCATCTGCATCGCCGGCGACAACGGCGAGAGCTGGGCCCTGACCGCTGCGGAACGTGGTCGGCTCGTGCGCCTGGCCAAGGATACGTCCCGAGGTCGTGTTGGGGTAATGATGGGCATTTCGGCCCCTACGATCGAAGCCTGTCTGGGATACGTGCGAGCGGCCGAAGAGAACGGGGCGGATGTGCTGCTGTCGATGCCGCAGACCTATGTCCTGAAGGCTTCGGAAGCGGAACTGATGGCCCGCTTCGACAAGATCTCGGCGGCGACCGGTCTGCCTCTGGTCCTGTATAACTCGCCGCGTCGGATGGGCTTCTCGCTGACCGTGGACCAGACCGAGACGCTGGTGAACGCGCATAACGTCATCGGCATCAAGGAAAGCCAGCGCGACTTCTTCTATCATACACACCTGCTTGCACGTTTAGGCGGGAAGATGTCGGTGATGACCGGCCCGTGCCACTATATCCTGCCGGCCTTTGCGCTGGGCGCGAAGGGATTCATCGCCACCGGCCCCGAGTTCACCGATCTGCTTCCCTCGCAGATGCAGGAAGTGGGGACTTCCGCGCCTGACGAAATCTATCGCAAGGCGCACTACCAGCTGACGGTCATATACGAGATGCTAATGGGGACAGGCACGTGGCCGGCTTCCTTCAAGGCGGCGTTGAACCTGATCGGCCAACCGGCGGGCGTGCCGCGCGACCCGGTCCTGCCGCTGAGCGGGCAGGATCTCGACAAGATCCGGCGCACCTTTGACGCGCTGGGGATCAGTTACAGATGATCCGCCTCGTTCCCGATCACTCCGCCCGGATCCAACGCTCGGAGAAGGTGCCTTTCACCTTCGACGGGGTCGCGTTGATGGGGTGCGCGGACGAAAACCTTGCCGCGGCGCTGATGCAGGCGGGAGTTCTGCATCTGCGGAACGCACCGGGCGATGGTGCTCCGAGGGGCGCGTTCTGTATGATGGGCCTTTGCCAGGAATGCGTGGTCTTCGTGGATGGGCAGAGTGTTGAAAGCTGCCGCCTCACGGTATCGCCCGGCCTAGCTGTCAAGTCGCGGCGGTGACGGTGCGATGCGGGACATAGTCGATATTTCAATCGTCGGTGCCGGCCCGGCCGGTGCGACCGCAGCTCTGGTCGTCGGTCAGACGGAGTGTCGGTCCTTGCTGATTGACGAGCAGCGCCAGGCGGGCGGACAGGTCTGGCGGGCCAAGGACAGATCCATCCTGTCGGCCCCGGCGACCCCCGAGAGCCGTTCCGGTGATAATCTGCGCGAGAGGCTCGCCGCAAGCGGTGTCAGTCAGATGACCGACACGCGGGTCTGGCAGATCGAAAGGCAGGGCGAGCATTGGGTCATACATACCCTGCGCAATGGCACCGCAGGTCGCCTGTATAGCCGTGCCGTCATACTGGCGACGGGCGCGCGCGAGGAGGCACAACCGGTTCGGGGGTGGACCACTCCGGGTGTCATCGGACTTGCCGGTGCAACGGCGCTGTTCAAACAGTCGATCCGGCTGCCTGGCCGGGCGAGCGTGGTTGCGGGCACCGGGCCACTGGTATTCTTCGTGGCCAGCGAAATTCGCCGGTTGGGGGGAACGGTGGCGGCTGTTGTTACACCCAACACCCGCGCCGACTGGCTGGCACGCCTGCCGTCGATGATGGCGCGACCCGACCTGCTGTGGCGCGGGGGGCGCTGGGTTGCCGACCTGATGCTGGCTAGTGTGCCGATCTACTGGGGCCATGCCGTGAAATCCGTTTCCGGGGACGATCGGGTCATCGGTGTCACCCTGTGCCGCCTGGCGACCGACGGCACGCCGCTTCCCGGTGACATCGGGATCGCGGCGGATTCCGTCTGCCTCGGGGGCGGTCTTGCCCCGTCGATCGAGGCGGCACAGCTGGCCGGTGTAGCGGTCCGGTACCGACCCGATCTCGGCGGGTGGGTTTCCGAAGCCGAATCGGACGGCAGCACTGCGCGCGAAGGACTGTTCCTAGCGGGAGACAGTTGTGGCATCAGAGGCGCGGTCGCGGCCGAATTGCACGGCCAGATCGTCGCTCGGACCGCCTTGCGCCATATCGGGCAGGCCAGCGCGTCCGATCCGGCTCTGGAAAGGGCCTATCGCCGTGCGTCGCGTTTTGGCGAAGCGATGACCGCCCTGTCGGTGCTGCGTGCGGACCCGATCGGCCTGGCCACGCCCGACACGGTCGTGTGCCGCTGCGAAAGCCTCACCCGGCGTGCCATCGAGGACGAGATCGAGTCGGGTGCGGTCAGCAGCAATGCGGTCAAGTCCGGACAGCGTGCGGGCATGGGGCCTTGTGGCGGCAAATACTGCCAGTCATCTGTGGCCCGGCTTATCGCGTTGCAAGAAAACCGGGCTTTGTCCGAGATCGCACCACCAACGCCGCGGCCACCGATACGCCCGGTTCCGGTGTCCGCTCTGGCGGGCGACTTCGATTATGGCGATCTGCCCATGCCGAAACCGGCCCCGCTATGAGCGAGAACCACGACATCGCGATAATCGGTGGCGGCATCATGGGTTGCGCCGCGGCCCTGCGCCTGGCCTCGGGCGGGATGGCGCCCATCGTGCTCGACCGTGGCGACCTGGGGCAGGGGGCATCCGGCGTTAACGCCGGCACGCTCTCGTTGCAGATCAAGCGGGTCAGGCTGATGCCCTATGCGCTGAAGGGCCATGAGGAGTGGGCGCGCATGGGGGATGCGGTCGGCTTTCGCCGCACCGGTGGCTATACGCTCGCCTTCACCGAGCGCGAGGCAGAGCTGCTGACGGAACGCCAGACGCTCAAGGCCGAAGCCGGTGCGCCGATTGAGTTCGTGACGAACAACCAGGTCCTGAGCGCCGAGCCGAACCTGACCCGCCGCGTGCTGGCGGCGAGCTATTGCCACGAGGACGGCTATGCGAACTCCTCGCTGACCGGTCAGTATTATCGCGGACGCCTGCGTGAGGCTTCGGTGCCATATCGCGAGCGATGTGCGGTGACGTCCATCACTCGCGATACGCAGGGCTTCGTGCTGCACACCGGCGGTCCGCCAATAAAGGCCAGGCGGATCCTGCTCGCGGCGGGCGCCTGGCTGAAACCGGTGGCCGCGATGCTTGGCGTCGATCTGCCGGTCAATGCCCGGATCAACACGGTTTCGGTGACGGAACGGATGCCGCCGCTGTTCGCGACGGTCATCGGCCACGCGACCGGTTTGCTGACCATGAAGCAGAAAGGCAACGGTACCATCCTGATCGGCGGTGGCTGGCAGGGGCGCGGCACGCCGCAGGAGGGCAGGGGCGAAGTCATCGCCGACAGTCTCATCCCGAACCTGTCGCTGGCTCAATTCGCCCTGCCGAAGCTGGGGCAGGCACGGGTTCTCCGCAGCTGGACCGGCTTTGAAGCCAACGTGCCCGACTTCTACCCGCTCGCCGGAGAACTTCCCGGCGTGCCGGACGCATTCGTTCTGGGCTGCGTGCGCGGCGGCTATACCATCGGCCCGTATATCGGCCGGCTGATGGGTGATTTCATCCTGGGGCACAGCCCTGAAATGCCCCTGTTCAATCCGGGGCGAGATTTCGAAAAGGACGCGACATGAGCGCTGATTTCAACGATCTTTCCCGCCTGGACGGCAAGCTTGCCGTCGTCACCGGCGGCGGCAGCGGAATCGGCGAAGCCACCGCCCGGGTCTTTGCCGCGGCGGGTGCCAAGGTCGTCGTCGCCGGGCGCCGAATCGAGCCGATTAAACGGGTCGCCGACGCGATCGGCGGTTATGCGATCGCCTGCGACGTTGCGGATCAAGCGCAGGTCAGGAGCATGTTCGCCGAGGCGCTCGCAATAACCGGGCGGGTCGACATCCTGCTGAACAATGCCGGTGGTCCCGGCCCGATCGCGCCGGTCGCCGAGGTCGATATGGCGGACTGGATAAATTGTCTGAACATCAACCTGGTCGGGGCGATGTATTGTCTCCAGGAAGCGGCCCGGATCATGAGCGCGCAGCGTTCGGGGTCGATCATCAACATGTCGTCGCTCATGGGCATCGAAGGCTATCCGATGCGCTCGGCCTATGTCGCCTCGAAGTTCGCCCTCATTGGCATCACCGAGACCATGGCCCGCGAGCTTGGGAGCGTCGGGGTTCGGGTCAATGCGTTGATGCCAGGTGCGGTCTCTGGCGAGAACATGGATCGAATCCTGAAACGGCGATCCGAAGCGGAGGGGCGCCCGGTCGAGGAAATCGAGCGCGAGAACTACACCGACGTTGCCGCGCTGAAACGGTGGGTTGCCCCTGAAGAGGTTGGCCGGGCCGCGCTTTACTATGCCTCCGACCTGTCATCGGCGATCACCGGCGACAAGATGAAGGTCGATTGCGGGCGGTTTTGATCTTGCCCAGCCTGCGCCCGAACCGTGCAGAGAGCGTTCGGGCACCGGGACATGCGGGCGAAGCGATGCGGGCGAAGCGATGCGGGCGAAGCGATGCGGGCGAAGCGCAATTGTTGCGACGGGCAAGTTCGGCCAATCGCAGAAGCGCCGAAGCAGAGCGCTTTCTGTTTGATATATAAAACTATGTCTAGTATATTAGTGAACGTCAGGGCAGCGTGCGCTCTAGTCAAAAGTTGAAAAACCAAAAAACGCAACCACTGAATGAGAGGGGAAGCCATTGAAACAGATCACACATCTTCTTGCAGCCATAGCTGTCGTCGGATTGGCCACGACCGGTCCGGCCCTGGCGCAGGACAAGACGCATGCGGTTGCATCCTTTATTTCGGGCGGTGCGACGGGCACCTGGTACCCGACGGCCACCGCGATTTCCGACATGGTCAACCAGGCCTACGAAGGCCAGCCGGTCAGCACACTACCAGGCAAGGGTGCCATCGGTAACGCACTGGCTGTCGGTTCGGGGCAAGCGGACTTCGGGCTTTCCTACGGACCCTTCCTTCTCGCGGTGTACGAAGGAAATAACCCGGTGCTCAACCGTGACGGTCTGAAGGATTTGCGCATTGTCGCCAACGTGGTGCCAAATACCGTCCAGATCGTGTTGGCCGGTGACGTGCCCGATACCGTGTTTTCCGACGTCAAGGACGGCGGCAAACTGCGAATCGGTGTCGGGGCGAAAGGATCATCCAATCTGTTCGGTATCGAGAAGATCCTCATCGAGAATGGCTCGGATTTCGCGGCGGTCGAGCGCAACGGCGGTTTTGTCATGGAAGGCGCGCAGGAAGGTCTGCTGGATGCATTCCTGAACCGGCAGATCGACGTCTATACAAATACGGTCGGTACCGGGGCGAGCGACTTCCAGCAGGCGCTGGCGACACGCAGTTCGCGTCTCTACGCCATTCCCGAGGACATCCGCCAGAAAATGATCAGGAACTGGGGCTATGTGGCCTATGACATCCCGGCCAACACCTATGCCGGCCAGACCGAAGTGGTGCCGTCGCTCGACCTGTCGACGCTGGTGATCACCAACGCGTCGATGGACGACGACATGGTCTATGAAATGGTCAAGCGCATGGCAGAGAACAAGCCGCGACTGGTGTCGGCCTATAGCGGGTTTGCCAACTGGGAGCCGAAGGACATGGCCACCGGTGCGCCGATCCCGCTGCATCCGGGTGCAGAGAAGTATTACCGCGAAGTCGGCTGGATCAAGTGAAGCCGGCCTAACTTGAGACCACCGCCCCGGGATATTGTCCCGGGGCGATCCAATAACAACGGCAATACCATCGGGTCACGGGGATCATGATGACGGATACAACGGCAATTGATGCTCCCATGGGCGAAACGTCTCTCGATATTCCCGCCCTGTCGCAGGCCGAGTTCGAGACCTCGATCTTCCCCGCTGAACAGCGCCGGACGCACGGTCTGACCCGGCATGTCATCCGGGTCGCCTGCGCTGCCCTGACCATCTTCACGCTATTCTTCGCCTTTCGCACGACGATTGGGGAGATCGCCAGCCGGGGCCTTTACCTCGCCTTCGCGGTTCCGCTCAGCTTTCTGCTCTATCCGGCGCTTCACCGCAGCCGGAAGGACGGACCCTCGATGCTCGACTGGGGGCTCGCCGCGCTTGCGGTGATCGCATTCGGGTGGGCCGTCATCTCGCAGGAACGTTGGCTGGACCGTTACGTGGGTTTCGATCCGATACCGAACTACGATATCGCCCTGGGCGTCATCGCGCTGATCGTGACCTTCGAGGCGACGCGTCGCACGGTTGGCGGCGTGATTGTGGGATTGAACCTTGTCTTCATCGTCTACGCCGTTACCGGACCCTATTGGCCAGGGCTGTTCCAGCATCGCGGCATCAAGCTCGATGAGTTGATCGAAACGCTCTACATGGACACCAGCGGGCTGTTCAATTTCATCACCGGGATCATGGCCACGTTCCTCTTTGCATTCCTCCTGTTCGGAGTATTGCTCAGGGCAACCGGCGGTGACGTGATTTTCACCAACCTGGCCCTCTCTGTAGCCGGACACCGACGCGGCGGACCCGCGAAGGTGGCGGTGATCTCGTCCGGATTGATGGGGATGCTTTCGGGCTCTTCAATTTCCAACGTCGCCACCACCGGTGTGATGACGATCCCGCTGATGAAGCGCACCGGCTACAAGCCGGTCGAGGCTGCCGCCATCGAGGTGGTGGCCTCGGTGGGCGGCGCGCTGGCGCCGCCGCTCATGGGAGCCGGAGCCTTCATCATGGCCAACCTGACTGGATTGCCGCTGACGACGATCCTTCTGTATTCGGTTGCTCCGGCCATCCTGTATTACCTGGCCCTCTATGTGTTCACCGACACCATCGCCGCCAAGCGGGACCTGAAGGGCCTGCCGCGCGAACAGCTTCCAACCCTGGTATCGGTGTTTGTCAGCGGTTGGCACATCCTGGGCTCGATCCTGATCCTGATCGGCCTGATGCTGCTTGGATATACGCCATACTTCGCCGCCGCGGCCTGCGTCATCGGCACCTTTTTTGTCGCGATGATGCGCCGGTCCACGCGCCTGGACTTCCGCAAGACGATTGCACTGCTGGAAGCAGGGGCGCGGACGGCGCTGAGCATCTCGGCGCTACTGGCCAGCGCAGCCCTGATCTATGGCGTGGTGGTGCAGACCGGTCTGCTGACCAAGGTCACGTCGATCCTGCTGACTTTCTCCGGTGGTTCGGCGGTGTTCGCGATCATCCTGCTGGGGCTGATCAGTTACTTCGTCGGCATGGGGCTGCCGGTAACGGCCTCCTATGTCATCATTGCCGCGCTTGGCGCACCCTTCTTGCAGGATCTGGGCGTATCGCTTCTGGCGGCGCATCTGATCATCTTCTGGTTCGCACAGGATTCGACGATCACTCCGCCGATCTGCATGACCGCGATGGTCGGTGCCCGGATTGCCGGAGCGCCGCCAATGCAGACCGGCTGGCTGAGCGTGAAGATCGCCAAGGCGCTTTACCTGCTGCCCTTCGTCTTCGCCTTCGGCGGATTGCTGGATGACCGGATCCACGTCGTCGTGCTGACGGCCGTTGCCGTGGGTGTTTGTCTCTGTGCGATGCAAATTGCGCTGATCGGATACTGGCGCCGGCCCCTGAGCCTGCTCGAACGCGGTGGCTTCTCGCTTGTAAGTGTCACGAGCTTCCTGGCCTCGATTGCGGACACGCCAAGCGAAGCGGCAATTTGCGTTGGTATCACGGCGGCGGTTGCAGCGGTTCTGGTGGTTTCCTCGAAAAGAGCCATCAAGCTTTGATCGCACACTCGAATCCACGTCACTATCAAACGTGTTCAATTATAGATTAGATTCTGCAGTTGGCTCCCCTTTGAATTTGGTGCCACAAAGCCCGTCTTCATCATGCCGGGGCAGACCGTGGGAAAATGGCTATTGCGAGAGCTTCAATTCGAAGCCCCGTGACGAACTGCTCATCACGATTTGCGGAATGTGAGCTCCGTCTGAGGAAAATGGCGCACCCACCGGGGCTTGAACCCGAGACCTCATCATTCGGAGCGCAACTGCCACCCGGTCAGGCGTTTGCCTGACCACGTTCCGATAGCAGCGTCAGCAGGGCGGGATTGATGTAGAGGTTCTCCCGTCCGGCCTTCACCTCCTCAAGCAATCCCTCGGAGACCATCGCCTTTAGGTAGACTGCCGCAGTCTGTCGCTTGGCGACACCGGAATCGACAAGATCGCTGATCCGGCAATAGGGGTTCACGAAGATCAGTTCGGCCAGTTCGTGGGAGTAGACCTTGGGCAGTTTCTGCCGCATCCGCGCGGCGGTCTGCTCCAGCAGATTGCGGATCGTCTGGATCCTCGCCGTGGTCCAAAGCGCGGTTGCCCTGACGGCCTCGATCATGAACAGCAGCCATTGTTCCCACGCCCCGTGCGTGGTGACCTCCAACAGATACCTGTAGTAGAGCGCCTTGTTTTGGATGATGTGCCGGCTGAGATAGAGCACCGGGATATCCAGCAGCCCCTTGTCCACCAGATAGAGCAGGTTCAGTACGCGCCCGGTGCGGCCGTTGCCGTCGACGAAAGGGTGGATGGCCTCGAACTGATAATGCATCACCGCGAGGCGGATCAGCGGGTCGGTATCCTCGGCCTCGTGGATATAACGTTCCCAGTTGGCAAGTTTCGCACGTAACAAGTCTTCGCCTTCCGGCGGAGTATAGATCACGGCTCCGGTGGCGTCGTTCATCAAGGCGGTGCCGGGCGTGTTGCGAATGTCGAGTTCGACACCTTTGATGGTGCGGCAGACCTCGACCGCGATGGCTGTCGAGAGCGGGCGCTGCCTCAGCATCCCGAAGCCGCGGTTCAGGGCGGTGCGATAGCGCAGCGCCTCCTTGGTCGCCGGGTCGGCCTGACCGCCCGCATCGTTGGCAAAGCGGAACAGCCGGTCGGTGGTGGTGACGATGTTTTCGATTTCGGAGCTCGCCTGGGCTTCGAGCAGGGGGATGGAGTTGATCAGCACCGCCTGATTGGGGATGATCTGCCCGGAGATTCGCAACTCCGCCAGAGCGGCGCGCGCCTCAATGCAGGCTTTCAGCACGGCTTTGGTTTCGATATCCCGTACTGGCGGCAGGGCAGGGAGGTCGTTGAACGGACGGTCTGGGCGGAAGCTCATGTCTATAACCTGCGTTCTGATCGACATGCGAAACTGACGTGTCGATGTTATCGACAGATCAGGACAATGTGTCGATTTTTGTGGAATATATCGACATGTCGTTTACGGCGCAAGAACTGTGGTGGCAGGCTGAAATGTGTTGGAGAAATGGCTAGGCTCAGGACTCATTGATCAGTGCCAGAAGATGACGGCGGCTGCGATGCAGATTGCGGAGAAGAAGGTGTGGGCGCATCGGTCATTGCGGGTGGCATTGCGCCGCCAGTCCTTGAGCTTGGCGAGGAGATTTTCGACCTTGTGGCGCTGGCGGTAGAGCGCCTTGTCGTAGGCATAGGGAATTTTGCGGCTGCGGCTCGACGGAATGCAGGGCTCTATGCCACTGGCTTTCTGTTGCTCTCAGAACCATGCGCTGTCATGGCCGCGATCGGCGATGAGATGAGAGGCCGGCGGCAAGGCGCCGAGCACGAGACCGGGCACCCTTGTGATCGCTCATCTGGCCTTCAGACAGGAGCAGAATGATCGGTCGTCCGCCATCGTCGCAGACTGTGTGGAGCTTCGAATTCAGCCTGCCCTTGGTTCGCCCGATACGACGGGGAACATCCTTTTTAAGCAGGCACGCCGCCGTGTGATGAGCCTTCAGATGCATCGCATCGATCATGATACGCTCGGGCTTTGGTCTTTCTCCGGCCAGCCCCGCGAAGATGCGGTTGAACACCCCATCAGGCTCCAACGGACGAAGCGGTTGTAGAGCGTCTTGTGCGGCCCATACGCCGAAGGCGAGTCCTTCCAATGCAAGCAGTTGCGGATCACATAGATGATGCCGCTCACCATTTGCCGGTTATCGATCCGGGGAACTCTATACGACGACGGGAAGAACGGCGATATCTGCGCCTTCTGGCGTTCGCTCAGGCAAAATAGATCATCCATCAAGGCCTCCTTCTCGGAGACCGTGAATCACACCTCAAATCAAATTGATAGATGCTGACCCCAGTTGGGCAAGATCACCGGTTGTAAAGCTGTTCGCCTGGAAATTTCTGGGAATGGCTGATGACGCAACTGCTGTAAATAGAACAGTGTTACGCTATGCAGCGAGCTTCGGGATTTGGTATTCGCCCAATCGCAAGTATCGTTTGGTTGCGCGCCCCCGCAACCAATGATCCCTGCGATCCACTCAAAGCCCCTCCACGGGGCTTTTTGCGTTTCTGAACGCCAGCGCCCGCCGAACTACGAAGCAGCCCCTCGAGCACTTCGGCCTCAGCCAGAAATGCCGGGTTCTTCTTGCCGCAGGCAAAGGTCAGGATCGCCGCCAGGTCACCGCGCAGCACGATCGCCAGTTCTTCACTGTCTGGGACGAGATCGATCCGGCTGACCAGCGTGCGGATCCTTTCCGCCGCATGCGCCCGCGTCTCCTCATTGCCAAGCTGCATGTGGAGGGTGGCAATCTCCCTGTGATAGAATTTTGCGAGGTTCGGGTGCAGCAGGGCAGGCGGGTCCTCGGTCGCGGCGAGCATCGAAGACAATTCCTTCTTCCGCTGCTCGAGGGCGACCATCTTGGCGTTGATGCGATCCGCTGCGCCGCCTTTCAATATCAGGTCGAGAAGCGTGTCGAGTTCGCGATCGATACGCTTGATCTCTGCTTCCGCCGAATCCAATGATGCCCGCGCTTCCATCCGCGCCGTATTGACCGCGCGCGTAAAATCCTCGCAGAACGCCTTGAACAGATCGGGTTCCATGAGATGCTTGTCGAGACCGTTCAGGACGGCTGCTTCAAGCACGTCGCGGCGGATATTGAGGCGGTTGTCGCAGGTGCCTTTTGTGCGGGCGTTCGTGCATCCGAGCATGTCCTTCGAGATCATCGAATAGCCGCCACCGCAACAGCCGCATTTGATGAGGCCGGTGAATAGGTGCTTCGGGCGCCGGCGATTGTTCAGGTTCAGATTGTCGCCCGGCAAAACACGACGCCGCCGGCCAACCGCAATAGCATCCGGCGTGCAACAGGAGTTCCCGTAACTCCGCATCGGTGACGCCGTTGTTTAGCGCTCCGCGAAGGTGTGTTTCCAATTCGCGTGGCCTGTTCAATGCAATCAGCATGGCGACTGTGATCAGACTGCGCGTTTTCAGGTCCAGCCCTTTGCGTGACCATGTCGCGCCCCAACCAAGCGCCGTAACCGCCTGTTGCAGCGCCTGACGCAGTTCATCTTGCTCAGCAGAGGCAAGGGATTTGTCGACATACTCGTCGCCAAGAACCTCACGCCGGATGGGCATTCCAACATTATAGAGTTCCTCATACATCATTTGATATCCCAGCCATGCATCGCTTCCGCTAGTTTAGAAGGCTCGCCATCGTCGCCGCGCGGAGGTGGCCCAAGGAGATCCCGTCAGCCAACTCCACGACCTTCAAGCCGCCAGGGACGACATCGAGGACACCCAGATCTGTGATAATGCGATCGACAACGGCTTTGCCGGTCAGCGGCAGAGTACAAGATTTTAAGACTTTGGATCTTCCTGCCTTGTCGGTATGGTCCATGACCACCACTACGCGTTTTACGCCCGCCACAAGATCCATGGCCCCGCCCATCCCCTTCACGAGTTTGCCCGGGACCATCCAGTTCGCAAGGTCTCCTTCTTCAGACACCTCCATGGCGCCAAGAATTGCCATGTCGATTTTACCTCCACGGATCATCGCAAAGGATGTCGCGCTGTCGAAGTAGGCGGTCTGCGGCAGTTCAGCGATGGTCTGCTTGCCGGCGTTGATGAGGTCGGGATCTTCTTCACCTGCAATGGGGAACGGCCCCATTCCCAGCATCCCGTTTTCCGATTGCAACGTGACAGCTATTCCGGTTGGGATGTGATTTGATATCAGCGTCGGAATTCCGATCCCGAGGTTTACATACCATCCGTCCTGAAGTTCCTGCGCTGCGCGCGCAGCCATGCGGTTTCGATCCCAAGGCATCAGGCCACCTCCTTCGGACGAACGGTGAGCTGTTCGATGCGCTTCTCGTGTACCCCTGAGACAATTCGATTAACGTATATGCCGGGAAGGTGGATGTGATCCGGGTCGAGGCTGCCTAGCGGCACGATTTCCTCGACCTCAGCGACGCATACCTTGCCGCAAGTTGCCGCCGGCACATTGAAGTTTCGCGCGGTCTTGCGGAAGATCAGATTTCCGGAAGGGTCGGCTTTCCACGCCTTCACAATCGAGAGGTCGGCGATGATGCCGGTCTCGAGAATGTGCACTCGTCCATTGAATTCCTTGTGCTCCTTGCCTTCGGCAACGATGGTGCCGACACCCGTTGCCGTGTAGAAGCCGGGAATGCCTGCACCGCCCGCACGCATTCGCTCGGCCAATGTGCCTTGCGGGTTGAATTCCAGCTCCAGTTCGCCTGAGAGATACTGGCGCATGAATTCGGCGTTTTCACCTACATAGGACGAGATCATCCTGCTGATCTGTCTTGTGTTAAGGAGAACCCCGAGGCCGAAGCCATCGACTCCGCAATTGTTCGACGCGACGGTTAAGTTCTTTGCTCCACTTCGACGCAAGGCTTCGATCAGGAGTTCAGGAATGCCACAGAGCCCGAAGCCACCAGCGGCAATGGTCATGCCGTCGAATAGCAGTCCGTCGAGAGCCGCATCGGCATCAGTGTAGGTTTTTGTCATTGGGTCCTCTTCAGAACGCGACACTGTCGGCACCTTTCAGGCCGAGGATTTCTCGCGCTTCATCGGGCGAGGCGATCTCGCATCCAAGGTCTTCGATGATCCTGCGGATTTTCGTGACTTGCTGCGCATTGCTTTCGGCCAGCTTCCCGCGGCTGATAAACAGGCTGTCTTCAAGGCCAACGCGAACATTTCCCTTCATTTGGCTCGCGGTTGTCGCGAGGCTCATCTGTGCGGCACCTGCGCCGAGAACAGACCAGTGATAGTCATCGCCAAAGAGCCTGTCGGCAGTGCGCTTCATGAAGATGAGGTTGTCAATTTCCGGGCCTATGCCACCCAGGATGCCGAAGATGAACTGGATAAAGATGGGCGCCTTGAACAGGCCGATGTCCATGCAGAAGCGCAGGTTGTAGAGATGGCCCACATCGTAGCATTCGTGTTCGAATTTTATGCCATGGGGGGCAAGTGCCTTCGCTGCATTCTCGATGTCGGCAAAGGTATTGCGGAAGATATATGTATCCGATTGAGCTACATAATCCCGCTCCCAGTCGAATTTCCAGGTATCGTAACGCTTTGCGAGTGGATGAAATGAGAAGTTCATGCTTCCCATGTTCATCGAGCACATCTCCGGCGAGAATTTTAGCGCTGGTGCGATGCGTTCTTCGATCGTGTTCTTCAGGCTGCCGCCCGTCGAAATATTTATGACGGCATCGGTTGCTTGCTTTATCCGTGGCAGAAAAGCGGCAAAGGCATTCGGTTCAATCGTCACGCCGCCGTCTTGAGGACGCCTCGCGTGGAGATGCAGGATCGCGGCGCCCGCCTCCGCCGCCTCGATCGCTTGAGCTGCAATATCGTCTGCGGTGTAAGGCAAAGCATCCGACATGGTCGGCGTATGAATTGCACCGGTAATGGCGCATGTGATGATCGTGCGTTGCTTCTTGGTCATTTCGTCTCCGCTTCGTCGAGAATGGCAACTGCCCGGATGAAACCGGCCGAGGCGCCCTTGATCTTGAATGGAAAGCAGGAGACCTGGTACCCGCTCGATGGGAGTAGATCCAGGTTTGCAAGTTTTTCCATATGGCAATATCCCGTCGTCATGGAGGCGCGATGCCCTTCCCAGATAATCGACGGGTCATGGGTTTCGGCCCAGGTTTTCGCGGTATGCGAAAATGGCGCGTCCCAGGACCAGGCATCTGTTCCTGTTACGCGTATCCCCCGTTCAAGGAGCCATTCCGTCGCCGCCCGCCCGACGCCGCAGCCGCGGGAAAGATAGTCGTCATGGCCGTAGCGGCCGCCAGCTGCAGTATTGACCAACACGATATCGCCAGGGCGTAACTCATGCCCAATACGCAGCAGTTCACCCTCAACATCCCTCGGTGTGGCGACATATCCGTCGGGAAAGTGGCGGAAGTCGAGCTTCACGCCGGGCGCGAAGCACCATTCCAATGGTACCTCATCAATTGTGATCGCGTGGGCTCCGCCGTTCATGGTCGAATGGTGATGGAATGGGGCGTCGAGATGGGTGCCGTTGTGCGTCCAGAGCGTTAGTTTCTCGATCGCCCAACCTTCCCGACCCGGGAGATCATCGACGGTGAGACCGGGAAAAAATGAGGTAATCTGGTCGGCTGTCTCGTCGTGTTGGAAGTACTCAATCTGAGGCAACATGAAAGCTGGATCGGACGGGAGTCCCGCTTCGAGCGTGACGGAGAGATCAATGAATCTTTGCATTAGGTGGAGGTCTCACGGGCTAAGTGTAAGAATACCGGTGGCGATACCCGGGAAGGCTATCAACAGGCCAACAGCGATGAGCATCGACAGGGCGAACGGAAACGCTCCGGCAAATATCTCGCCCAGTCCCACTGATGGATCGTTTAATGTCGCCTTGATGACGAATACGGATATCCCGAACGGAGGCGTCAGGAGGCCCATTTCGACAGCCACCACTGTCAGAATGCCGAACCAGATCAGGTCGACATTGAGCTGCGCGAGAATCGGCAGCATGATCGGCACCATGATGAGCATGATCGATGAGCTGTCGAGAATCATGCCCAGCAGAATCACCGCAAGCAGATAAAGCAGAAGCACTGGGAGAAATCCCATGTCAGATCCCGCGATGAGCGCGCCGAATTCCTGCGGGACCTGCGAGAATGCCAGCATTCGAGAATACATCTGGGCCGCAATAATGAGGAAACAGATGGTCGCCGTAATGATGCCGGTCTCAAGGAGCACGACGCGCAGCCGCCGGAGGGTCAACTTGCGCTTCGCGAGACCCAGGATAAACGCGCCAACGCAACCGATAGCGCCCGCCTCAACGGGCGTGAACACTCCGCCGTATATTCCTCCCAGCACACAGACGATCAAGAGAAGGATAGGGAAAGCTTTACGGGCAATACTGAGAGCGGTTTCCTTCTTTGTGGCGGAGTGATCGTGCTTTCCAGTGAAGCTCGGGCGCAAGATGATCATCGCCATGATCAGCAGGCAGAAGATAGTTGCCAGCAGCAGGCCAGGCACGATTCCGGCCAGGAAGAGGTCGCCGACCGATTGTTCTGTCAAAACTGCATAAAGGATGAGCAGGAGGCTGGGCGGGATAAGCATCCCTAGCACCGACGAGCCCGCGACCACGCCAACGGCGAAACGGCGGGTGTAGCCGTGACGCACCATTTCCGGCACCGCAACCCTGGTGAAGACTGCGGCCGAGGCGATGGAAATGCCGGTAATAGCGGCGAAGATGGCGTTGGCGCCAACCGTGCCCATGGCGAGCCCGCCGGTCAGGCGACCAAGGACAGCGTTGGCGACATCATAGGCATCCTGTCCAAGATCGCTTTCAGCCACGAGAAATCCCATGAGCACGAAGAGCGGGATGATCCCGAAATAGTAGCTCGCTATGGAATCGTTGACTGCCAATCCCAGCATCTTGCCGGCCAATATGGGTGAGCCCTTGATCGCCCAGACGCCGCAGAAAGAGGTCGCGATTAAAGCGATCGGTACGTAGAGCCCGGCCAGAACCAGCACCACCAGAACCGCTATGCAAATGAGACCGATGTCAAAGGGTGTCATTGCCGACCTCCCATTTGTCTTGAGACATGCCGCAAGAGCTGCAAGAGCATAACGACACAGGAAACAATGACAGCGATCCGCACCGGCCATAACGGCGCGGTGAATGTGCCGGTCGCGCCTATGAAGAGGTTGTTCGCGAAGGCCTTTTCGGCCAGCGGCCAGGTGAATCCGAGGATGAGGGCAACGACAACCAGTGCCACCAGATTGAATATGACCTCCATCCAACGGTGAAGGCTCGGATTGCGACGGACGAGCATGTCCGGAATTGCATCGGAACGGGTAAGCCGGTTCTCCCGCATCGCGTAAGGCAGTTGCAGAAATACGATGCCCACAATGGAGAGCGCCACGATTTCCGGTACGCCGATCAGGGGGCTATTGGCGATATTTCGTAAAGCGACGTCTGTGCTGACCAGGAGAACCAATCCTCCGATCAACAACGAACCGACAAGATTCATGCCGTCGATCACGACATCGAGCGCGCGTGTGACTGCTTTCAAAGAACCGGTCATGCCCGTTATTCCTTGTCCCAGTCGCGAAGCGGCTTCACGCCGGCGTTGCGCATGCGGTCCATGTACAGTTTCAAGATTTCCGTGCCGGGCAGGCCACTGGTATCGGCCTTGTTCGCCCATTCCTGGGCGATATTCTTCATCCCCTTCGCCCAGGCCTTTCGCATGTCCTCAGAAGCGATAGTGATGTGTGCACCTTCCGCCGCCATTTTCGCCAAGGCTGCATCCGTGCCTTCCTCTAGCGAGCGCAGGTACCAGTCACCCGCTGCCTTGGCCCCCTCACGCAGCGCCTTCTGGACCTCTGGAGGCTGGCTTTTGAACCATTCCGCATTGGCCCCGATCTCACCCGCATACTGTGCACCGAATCCGACGCGCGTGATGTATGGCGCGACTTCGTGCAGTTTGGCAGGCAATGCCGCGGTGGCAAACAGGATGACGCCGTCGTACACGCCGGTCTTGATGTCGTTGTAATAAAGCGGGATCTGGCCAGACACGCCAACCGCCCCTGTGCCGTCAAGCCAACTGACGGCGGCGCCAGCTGTGGCAATTTTTCGTCCCTTGAGGTCATCGAGCGACTTCACCGGAAACGTCGTCAATAGAAGATAGTCGTCGATTGCCAGTGGTCCGCCTAAAGGCACAATGTTGTGCTGGGTGAAGGCGGCTTGCAGCCGAGGGTCCGTAAGCACCAGTTCGTTCATCAACTCGTTGACCGTCCGGGGGTTTGGGCTGACGAAGGGTGTGTAATAGGTGACGTTTTGAAGCGGCATCTTTGCCGGGTCGAACAGGCTCTGGATGATGCCGATTTCGGCCAGACCATCCTCGACCGTTTCAAGTTCTTCGCCAACCCCAGCGATCGACCCGCCGAATTGGTTGCTGAAGCTGATCTGGTGCCCGGTTCCTTCAAGCGCTTTTTGCACTGCCGGTTCGAAGGCTGCGGGAAACATTTTCACCCATCGGAATACTTCAGGGTGTCCCGCGACAACCGTGGCGCTGATGGTATCGGCCCAAGCAGAACTCGCAGCCATAGTGGCCAGCAATGCAACAACGAGTCGCATAGTTTTATCCTCCCTCAAGAGTGCCGCACGTTCTCGTGGCAGCACAGCCGACCTCCCGTCGGCCCAGGAAAAATATCCTGACTGATCGATTAGTCAATGCACTTTTTGAGCGGAGATGTTAAGTTCGTGATCAGGAATGCCGTTCGTATGAGGAGGATCATCGGATGCCCAGGGCTCAAGCCATTGCACTTGAAGAACATTTTGCACATCCAGAATTCGCGGCGCGTTTCGGTGTTGCTGGGCCGGTAGACGCGTTGACCGGTCCTCTCGAAAGTAGGCTGCCCGATATGGATGCTGCAGGCATCGAGATTCAGGTTCTGTCCCACGCCCCCGGCGCGGCGCAGTCGCTACCCGCCGACGAAGCTTGCTCCTGGTCGGAGAGGATCAACGATCACCTCGCTGCCGCCATAGGCGGGAACGCACGGTTTGCTGGCTTCGCCTCATTGCCGATGACAGCACCAGAGGCGGCTGCCCGTGAGCTGGCACGCACCGTCGAAACGTTGGGCTTCCGTGGGGCGATGCTGCATGGTCTGACGAATGGCGCCTTTCCAGATGACGAGAGTCATTTCTCGCTCTATGCGGAAGCCGAACGTCTCGGCGTGCCGATCTATCTCCATCCGTCCTTTCCCCATCCTGCCGTGATGCAGGCCTATTACGCTGATTGGACGGAGCGTTTTCCGATGTTTGGAATGGCCGCAGCCGGATTTACCGCCGAGACAATGGTGATCGCCATTCGCATGATGCTGGGGCGGATTCCCGAGCTTTTCCCCAAGTTACAACTCATTCTCGGTCACATGGGGGAAGCAATTCCGTTTCTGCTGGAACGAATTGATGAATCGCTAGCTCGCAACAACGGTGGCCAGCGCTTTTTCCGTGAGCGTTTCCTTCGTCATTTCCACATTACAACGAGCGGCAATTTTTCAGACGCGGCGCTGATTTGCGCACTGAGTGAGATGGGAGCAGACCGTATCATGTTCTCGGTGGACTGGCCTTACGTGGCTAACCGTGCTGGTCGAGATTGGATCGATGCGGCGCCATTAAACGAGCAGCAACGTCTATTGATCCTCAACGGAAACGCCCGCCGTGTCCTGCGTCTTCCCTAGCTCCACGGGCTGTGGTCCGTTCCGGGAGGCGAAAAGTTGGCAGCAGAACATTCGTTGACTGTGAAGGGAGCGGGCGGGTATGGTCTGACTGATCAGTTAAGCAGCAGAGTCCCCTCAATCATGAAAGCATCCCCTTCTCGTTCCGTCAGCGGACCTGCTCCGGATAATCGCGAAGCAATCATGTTGGCAGCCGAACGCGTGTTCGCAAGAAGCGGGTATGATGGCAGCAGCATGCGTGACATAGCCAAGGAGGCGAACGTTTCGCAAGCCCTCCTGCACTACCACTTTGGAACGAAGGAAAAACTGTTCGATGAGATTTTTTCCTTTCGTGCAACTGAGATCAACCGGGAACGAGGCCGCCATCTCGATCGCCTGTTCGCTGACGGTGCCATTCCTGACCTGCCACAGTTGATCGATGCCTTGTTTCGACCCACCGTTGAACTCGGTCATGACCCCGATCGCTTCGGCAACTTCTTTTCAAGGATTCTGGCGGCGTCTGCTAACTCGGATGATCCTCATACCAAGGACCTGATTGCTGAACACTACGATAGCACAGCCCTGCGTTTCATCAGCGCGTTTGAAAAGGTGCTCCCGGGGATTTCGCGGGAGGACGCTGTCTGGGCGTATATGTTCTCGATCGGTGTTGGCATGACCATGATGGCGCGCACCGGCCGCACGGCAAGATTGTCGAACGGGATTTGCGACGATAGCGACGTGGAGCTTCTGCTGCGAAAGATCAATCTTTTTGTGTGTGGTGGACTGCTCAAGATGGCCCCGGCTGCCAAATCGTAGCTTGGTTCCTCCAGAAAGCCGCTTCTTTCTAAACGATACGAAAGTTCTTCGATCAGCACACTTGACCGAATTGCACTGCACTGTATAGTGCAATGTATCGTCTTCGCCGCATACCTTAGAAGGTTGAATGCCGGCGGTGTGGTGATAGCGGACCGCTCCTGAATTCCAGCACTCTGAACGAAGATCGGGGGCTTTCCGCGCGAATGTCGAATTACGCGCTGTTTCAGAGGAAAGTCCAATGTTGACGACACCTGTTCCGACTATCAATTCGAGATGGTCGTCGAGAAGTTCTAATGACCTATTCGATGTCGATAATCCGGCGACCGGCGAAATCATTGCCCATGTTCAGGGAAGCGGAGTTGCAGAAGTTGGTAAGGCCGTCTCCGCTGCGCATGCTGCGTTCTTAGGGCATTGGCGCGAACGGTCTGCACGCGAACGTGGTGCCATGCTCATGGCGGCAGGCAAGCATCTGGAGAACCATGCTCAGGAACTTGCCGAACTTGTCTCTCGGGAAAATGGAAAGCCAGTACGCGATGCGTTGCAATTCGACGTTGCCAGTCTGACGGGTTCCTTTGCCTTCTTTGGTGCGCTGGCCGGCAAAAGCGGTGGTGAATATCTGGATCTCGGTTTTGTGACGTCGGCGACAGTGCGTGAACCATTCGGCGTGGTCGCCGGCATTATTCCCTTTAACTGGCCGCCCATTCACACCGGCGCAAAGGTTGCGCCGGCTCTTGCCGCAGGAAACACGATCGTCGTGAAACCAGGAGACCAGGCACCGCTGACGATCATGCGCATAGTAGATCTTCTCAACGAAGTGCTGCCGGAGGACGTCCTTCATTGCGTGACCGGAATAGGGCCGGCGGTCGGGCAAGCACTGACGCAGCACCCGCTGGTGCGCAAGATCTCGTTCACGGGTGCGCCTTCAACAGGCACGGCCGTTCTGAAGACGGCGGCCGAACGCCATGTACCGGTTCTGTGCGAACTTGGCGGTAAGAACCCATTTATCATCATGGCCGACGCGGATCTCGACCAAGCTGTGCGCGATGCGGTTGACGGAGCCTTCTTCAACAAAGGTGAGGCATGCACGGCCGCTTCGCGCATTCTGGTTCACCAGGACGTTCATGATGCGTTCGTCGAGCGTTTCTGCGCAGCTACCGAAAGGCTGACGACTGGAGACGGCGCACTGGAAACGACCCACGTCGGCCCTGTCGTATCGCGGGCACAAAAGGAAAAGGTTGAAAGCTACATCCGCATCGGCCAATCGGAGGGCGCCACCATTGCTGCGCAAGGCAAGCTACCTGATGATCCCAGGCTAAAACAGGGTTATTTCGTTCCACCGACTGTCTTCACAAATGTCACCTCGAAGATGCGCGTTGCTCAGGAGGAAATCTTCGGTCCCGTCACCTGCGTGATGAAGTTCAAAGACGAAGCCGATGCAATCGAAATCGCCAACGGGACGCAGTTCGCGTTGGTCGCCGGCATCTATTCGAGAGATCAGGAACTCGCCAATCGTATGGCTCGGCGGGTGGAGGCGGGAATCGTTTTCGTCAACAACTACAATCGTATCGTTATCGGCACGCCGTTCGGCGGCACAAAATCGAGCGGCTACGGGCGTGAGCATGCCGCGGCAACGCTGAACGAATTCACCTATTCAAAGGCGATACGGACCCCGACCGGGAGAGTTCCGGTTCCGGAATGGAAGGCTGTCACGGATATTTTCGGCCGCTGAGAAGCTGGATCAGGAAGAGCGGCCAATTTTGCCGCTCTCCAAGCAACCCGCATTCGAGAAACAAACGCTTGACTGCACTGCATGATGCAGTGCATTACTAGACTGCACCATGCAGTGCATCGCGCGGTGATCACCCATGATGATCCAACCATTGCCGCGCCAACCAAGAAAAATGGGAACACAATGAATTCAATTGAAAATGGAGTTTCGGACTTTATCTCGCTCCGCCACGTCACAAAATCTTTCGAGACCATGTCCGGTGACATCGTCACTGCATTGCGTGACGTTTCACTTCAGATCCCAAAAGGCGCATTCGTCACTCTCTTGGGCCCAAGCGGATGCGGAAAGAGCACGCTCCTGCGGCTGATCGGCGGGCTTATCGAAAAGACCAGTGGCGACGTATTGCTTGGAGGAAAAGCAGTGGAAAAGCCGACGAACCAGGTCGGCATGGTTTTTCAGTCGCCGGTCCTTTTGCCTTGGCGCACCGTGCTTGAGAATGCCACGCTTGCGGCCGATCTTGGCAAATTGAGCAGAGCAGAAGCCCGTGAAACTGCGTCGCGGTATATCCGTCTTGTCGGGCTCGAAGGGTTTGAGAGGAAGTATCCAGGTGAACTTTCCGGTGGCATGCAGCAGCGTGTCGCAATCTGTCGAGCGCTTGTGCACAATCCCTCCGTGCTGCTCATGGACGAACCATTTGCCGCACTCGACGCCATGACCCGGGATCATCTTCAGGTGGAGCTTCAGAGCCTCTGGATGGCGGGCGACAAGACTGTCGTTTTTGTCACCCATTCGATCTCAGAAGCAGTGTTCCTCGCCGACTATATGGTTGTCTTGGCCGCTCGTCCCGGAAGAGTTGTCGAAGTCATCAAGGTGGATCTACCTCGGCCAAGAACCCTCGACATGGTCAACTCTGCGGAGTTTGGGGGCTATGTCAGCCATGTCCGCGGCTACTTCGAGGCTGAGGAGCGTGCGGCGTGACTGATCAAGTATCCATGGCTATGCGGCCAGCTAAAACCAAGCGCAACCGGAGATTATCGAGCGGCTTCGACCGCGTCACGATGCTGGCCATTGCACTGTTCATCCTGTTCCTTGCTGTATGGGAATGGATTCTCATTCCAGCAACGGGGGTGAGCCCAGCTCTACTTCCTCGCCCAAGCCAGATTGCTGTATCCCTTTATCAAGGCGCTGTGCAAGGCTATCTCCTTCCCAATACTTTCATCACGTTGCAGGAGGTGCTGATCGGCTTTGTCGTTGGTTCCGCCCTCGGATTTGCCCTTGCGGTGCCTGTCGCGGAATGGCGGGCTGTGGAGCGGATTCTATCGCCATATGTTGTCGCCCTCCAGGCCATTCCCAAGGTGGCGATAGCCCCACTTTTTGTCGTCTGGTTTGGCTATGGCCTTTCCTCAAAGGTCCTCATCGTCGGCCTGATCACGTTCTTCCCGGTCTTCATCAATACGGTGGCGGGTCTGCGCTCGGTCGCCCATGAACAACGCGAGTTGTTCATGATCTATAACGCGACACGCTGGCAGCGATTTCGATATCTGACCCTACCCAATTCCGGCAGTTTCGTTGTGGCGGGTCTGAATGTTGGGGTCACGCTCAGTGTCATTGGTGCGGTGGTCGCCGAATTCGTTGGGGCGCAAGAAGGCCTTGGCTCGCTTATCGTCCGTGCGGGATTTGCAATGGACACGGCAGGCGTTTTCGCAGGGGTGCTGTGCCTCACTGTTATCGCAGCCATCCTCAGCGCTACCGTGCAGCTTTTGGGCCGGAAAATCGTCTTCTGGGCGAACGATCTGCGCCGTTGATTAAATCCATCTTCAACACAACTCGGGGGAATGACAATGCTCGCCAAACGTCATCTAGCAGGACTACTTCTTACAACCGCCGTCCTTTTCGCAATCGGCAGTGAAGCCGGGGCTGCCGAAAAGCCCCGCACGGTGCCATTCGTTATCGGCAACCCGCTGATGATTCAGGCGGTCTATGAACTGTATGTGCCACTTGCAATGGGCTGGTGGCGCGACGCCGGATATGACGTGCAGGTGCAATACATGCCCGGCTCCAGCGCTGCGGTCCAAGGAATCATTGGCAAAAGCGCGAGCGTTGGAATGATGAACACGACACCTTGGATGGTTGTCGATGCAAAAGGACTTTCTGACATTCGCATGGCAGCCGTGATGACGAATAGTCTCTGGAGGGTCATCACGGAAAAGTCGAGCGGCATCACGAAGCCGCAAGACCTCAAAGGAAAGAAAGTCGGCCTGGCGGTCGGCGGGTCGGGTGGCTCCATGTATCTCGATTCGTTGCTTGCCAAAAACGGAATGGATCCCAATCGCGACGTACAGAAGATCGTCATCGGCATGGGTGCTCAGGCCCAGGAGATGTTGCGGTCCGGTAGAGTTGACGCGAGTCTGACTTTCACGCCGGAAATCGCCACCTACCAGGCGCTGGGCGGCAAAGTGAACTTTATCTACGACGACGCATGGTTGCGCTTTCCGGACTACGGCTTTGTCGCGACAAAGGACGCCCTCAAGACTGATGCGAAAATGGTCGAGACGCTCGCGCGCGGCGTGGCAATGGCACAGGTCTTTGCCGAGGCGAACCCCGAATGCGTCGCGAAAATATACCGTAAGAACTGGGCCCCTGACCGGAGCACGACCCTTGCGCAAGACACCGAAATCCTCAAGAGCATGCTTGAAGAGCGACGTCTGCCTTTCGAGGCCTCAGGCGGGAAACTTCATGGAAAACCGGCCGTAGCTGGACTTGGGGAGCTTCAGGAGTTCCTTCACAAGAACGGCCTGATCGAGACCCCCGTCGATCCTGCGCGGTTCGTCTCGGACGATCCAGCGTTCTACAGTCGAATCAATGACTTTTCCAAAGATGACGTCGTCGCCCAAGCGACGAAGTGTGAAGGCTACTGATAAATTTACGACGAGGAGCATATTCGATGATCGAGATCGACCATATTTGCCTGGGCGCGCGGAACTTCTGGGAGTCGACTCACCGTCTGACTCAGGAAACCGGATTGGGCAATGCCGAGGGAGGATGGTTTCCTGAGTACCGGCTTGCCAACCGGATCTTACCCACCGGCGGTGATACCTATATCGAGGTGGAAGGGGTGATCGATGCCCACGCCGTTGAGGCGGGACATCCAGTCGCCAAATTTTTCCACGAGGCGACCCGGGACGGCGATTGTTTTATAGGTTGGTGCGCCCGCGTCGACTCTCGGGCGGAATTGGACGCAATCGCTCGACGCCTGGGAAGCGACGTTTTCGAGGGAACGATGCGCATGCGGGCGGACGGATCGATGGGTTACTCGGCGCGCACGCCTGACACATCCCGTGCCTGGAAAGCGGGCCTGCCCAATTTTTTCTACATTGAAGACAGATCAGAGCACGCAGGTCGGCTTCAGCCGCAATATGGAACCACGATCGCCCGCGGCATTGCCTGGATGGAACTCGGAGGTAGCGCTGCGGAAATGAGCGATTATCTTGGCATGGATGCCGCTCGGCTCGGCTTACGGTTCAACGGTGGCAAGCCGGGGCTCCATGCAATGGGCATTCGCACTGACAGTGGTGAGGCCATCATTCGTCGTCCCGTGATGCCGGGAACAACGGGAAAACTCTAGCCAGGCAAAGGTCAATCGATCTTCCAACGCGCCGCCGCCATGGATCATGATGCGGCGGCGGTTCCTTTCGCACTGTAACGTGCGAGGAACGTGGCAACAGCCTCTTCGACGACCTGCTGGCGTCGGTCCTTCGAGGGTGCGCCACCGACACCGATCACACGGTACCAAAGCAGCGGTTCATTGACGAGTCCCACGAACTGCCGGGCGGCGAGATCGGGATCTTGGACATTGATGATCCCTTGGCCGTTCATCGCGCTGATATAGTCGATCAAGGCCCGAAGTGCCGGCATCTTCCCAAGTCGTACAAAATTTTCAGCGAGGTCCGGGAAGCGATTGCTCTCGCTGATGACCATGCGTACAAAAGCCACCGCTTGATCTGGAGTCCAGAAATCCGCGATCAGCAGCCCCACTTTTCTGAGGCCAAGAGCTGGATCCTCGAGGGCGGCTTCATCGGACATGATGCTCACAACGGGCATATCCCGCCATACCCGCTCCACCGCGGCGTTGAAAAGGACCTCCTTGCTTTCGAACTGATTATAGACGGTGCGGCGCGCTGCGCCCGACTCTTGCGCGACAAGATCCATGCTGGCTCCCTCATAGCCATGAGTGAGGAATATCCGCGTCGCTGCATCCAGAATCGCTTCACGTTTGGAGGGTCCCTGGTCCCTGGACCTCATTGGCGATTTGTTCGTCGCCGTCGAAACAGCAATGCTTTTCATCAATTCGATTGATCCCATAAAATGTAGGATTGAGCGCCATAATTACCTAGTGCATTGCACTCAAGCGTGCAAGTTGCCTCAACTGACAAAACCACGCGCTTCGTTCAGACGTCGAACGTCGGAGCAACGTCTCAGGTAGACCGTCCGTCTCACTTCTGGATCAATCTTCGGCCCCACAATGTGAACGAAACCGCCAAAGGGAGAGTTGTCGCTTTTGTGTTGACTGCACTGCACTATGCAGTGCATATCTTGGGAAGGGAGGTGTTCGCGTTTGAGGATTGATCATGAATATTCGTTCTATCGTGTTTGTTCTCCTGATGATGGGTTGCGCTGTCTTGGCTACGGGAGAGCTTTATCTCACAATCCCCCTTGGTGTTGACATCGCCCGCCAATATCACGTCGATGCAACATCTTCTGGGCGGCCAGGCGCGACGCACAGTTCATCGACGTGGGCCGCCGGCACCTGCGCTATCCGGCGCATATGGGCGTGTGAGGTCTGACCATGCTGAACCTCACAGAATACCGCTGGAGAAATGAAAGCCTTGCCGATTTCCTGCCCTGGGCAGCCCTGATTGCTCCGGGCGTCGTCCTCAACAAGGACGGCTCGTTCCAGCGCACAGCGCGGTTTCGTGGGCCGGACCTCGACAGCGCCACGCCGGCCGAACTCGTCGCCGTCACTGCACGCCTCAACAATGCGCTACGGCGTCTCGGCTCCGGCTGGGCGGTCTTCGTCGAGGCGCAGCGCAATCCCGCCAGCCATTATCCCCAAAGCCTGTTCGCCGATCCCGCATCCGCGCTGATCGATATCGAACGCCGCGAACAGTTCGAGGGGGAGGGCGACGCGAACGCGTCCCTCTTCGAGAGTAGCTATTTCCTGAACTTCGTCTGGTTGCCGCCGGCCGAAGAGGCCTCGCGCCTGGAAGGCTGGCTCTATGAGGGCCGCGAACAATTCGGCGTCAATCCATGGGAATTCCTCAAGAGCTTCGTCGATCGCACCGACCGGGTGCTGCACCTCTTCGAAGGCTTTGTCCCGGAGGCCGACTGGTTCGATGACGCGGAAACACTCACCTATCTGCACTCGACCGTCTCAACCACGCGCCAGCGTGTCCAGGTTCCGGAAACCCCGATGCATCTCGATGCGTTGCTGGCCGTCGAGCCGCTGACCGGCGGTCTCGAGCCGCGCCTTGGCGAGAAGCATCTGCGTACGTTGACTGTGATCGGCTTTCCGACCATCACCTTTCCGGGCATTCTCGACGATCTGAACCGCCTTGCCTTCTCCTATCGCTGGTCGACCCGAGCAATCATGCTCGACAAGACGGACGCAACGCGCCTCGTCACCAAAATCCGCCGGCAATGGTTTGCCAAGCGCAAGTCGATCGCTGCGATCCTGAAGGAGGTATTGACCAACGAACAATCGGTGCTGACAGACACCGATGCTGCCAACAAGGCGGCCGATGCGGATGCCGCACTCCAGGATCTCGGCTCCGATGAGATCGGTCAGGCCTATGTCACCGCCACCGTCACCGTCTGGGACGCCGATCCACGGATCGCCGAAGAAAAGCTGCGGCTTGTCGAGAAGGTCATCCAGTCCCGCGACTTCACCTGCATTGCCGAGACCGTCAACGCGATCGAGGCCTGGCTCGGCAGTCTGCCCGGGCACGTCTATGCCAATGTCCGCCAGCCGCCGATCTCGACCCTGAACCTTGCCCATATGATCCCGATCTCGGCGGTCTGGGCGGGGCCGGAGCGGGACGTGCATCTCGATGCCCCACCGCTCTTCTATGCGCGGACCGAAGGCGCGACCCCGTTCCGCTTCGCACTCCATGTCGGCGATGTCGGGCATACGATGGTGGTTGGTCCGACGGGGGCGGGGAAATCAGTGCTCCTTGCACTGATGGCGTTGCAGTTCCGCCGCTATGATCGCGCTCAAGTGTTTGCCTTCGATTTCGGCGGCTCGATCCGAGCGGCAACCCTTGCCATGGGCGGCGACTGGCAGGATCTGGGTGGTGCGATCTCGGAATCCATATCCGTTCTCGACATGGTGGCATTGCAGCCGCTCGCCGGCATTCACGACACGCTGGAGCGCGCCTGGGCCGCGGACTGGCTGGTCGATATTCTGGTCCGTGAGGGCGTCGCGATCACGCCCGAGGTCAAGGAGCATCTCTGGACGTCCCTGACATCCTTGGCGTCCGCGCCGGTCAGCGAACGCACCATTACCGGCCTGACCGTGCTTCTGCAGTCGACCCGCCTGAAACAGGCGCTCAAGCCCTATTGCATCGGCGGTGCCCATGCCGGTCTGCTCGACGCGGAAATGGAATGGTTGGGCGATGCCTCCGTCCAGGCCTTCGAGACCGAGGGCCTGATCGGAACGGGGGCCGCGCCCGCCGTGCTGTCCTATCTCTTCCACCGCATTGAGGCCCGCTTTGACGGGCGGCCCACGCTCCTCATCATTGACGAGGGTTGGCGGGCGTTGGACGATGGCGGCTTTGCCGCAAAGATCAAGGAATGGCTGAAGACGCTGCGCAAGAAGAATGTCAGCGTCGTCTTCTCCTCCCAGTCGCTTGCCGACATCGAAGCCTCGCCGATCGCGCCGGTGCTGGTGGAAAGCTGCCCGACCCGCATCTTCCTGGCCAATGAGCGCGCCATCGAACCGCAGATTGCCGGCGTTTACCGGCAGTTCGGATTGAACGACCGTCAGATCGAGATCGTCGCGCGGGCCACGCCGAAGCGGGATTATTACTGCCAGTCCCGGCGCGGCAATCGCCTGTTCGAACTGGGCCTCGGGGATGTCGCGCTTTCGCTCTGTGGAGCATCTGACAAGGCGGCGCATGCGGCGATGAACGAGCTGATCGAAGCCGGTGAGCAGCCGCGCTTCCTGGAGGCCTGGCTGACGGCTCGCGGTCTCGGCTGGGCCGCCGATCTTGTTCCCGTCCTTACCAACATCGTTCCGTCGGCGGACGGTGAGGCCGGCGATGCTCCCACCTTTTCCCCATCATCCGACGAGGAGATCATGCCATGATCCGTTCCGCGCCCGTTTACACACCAGCGGGCCGCGCGCTTGCCGTTGCGCTTGGCGCAGCCGTGATTCTTCCGTTCGGCGTCACCCTGGCGCCGAAGCCGGCCTTCGCCTTCATCGTTTTCGACCCGACCAACTACACCCAGAATCTTCTGACCGCGGCGCGTTCGCTTGAACAGATCAACAACCAGGTCACCTCGCTGCAGAACGAGGCGCAGATGCTGATCAACCAAGCGCGCAATCTCACCAGCCTGCCGACATCGATGTTGTCTGAGATCGAGGGCAATTTCTCTCAGATGAAGAGCCTGCTCGATCAGGCCGAACAGATTGCCTACGACGTCCAGACCATCGACCAGCAGTTCAGCCAGACCTATGAAACCTTCGCCGCCGGCAAGAATGGCGAGCAGTTGGTGACGGCCGCGCGCGGACGCTGGCAGCGATCGGTGTCGGCCTTCGAGGATTCGTTGAAGACCGGTGCCGCGGCCGTCAACGGGATTGAGGATACACAAGCCCAGACTTCGGAACTGGTCAGTGCCAGTCAGTCGGCGGTCGGCGTCCTGCAGGCGGCGCAGGCAAAACAGATGGCGGACCTCACCGCCATGCTGGCAGCACAAGGTCGAGCCGACGCGCTTGAAAAGGCCCGTGAGGCGGCAGCGCAGGAACAGGCCCGCGAACAGTTCAGCCGCTTCATGGCGGGCACTGCCTATAATCCGTCGTCCGTCCGCATGTTCCACGATTGAGGAGCACGCCCCATGGACCTGAAGATCGCCGCCCGGATGATTGCCGTCCTTGCCGTTGGAGCGGGATTGACCGCGACGCTCATGGCAGTGGGCCGGCCGCGCGGAGCGGAAGAGGCCCCCGTCTTCCGCTCCGCCGATCCGGGCGGCGACCCCGATGGTGTCGATGGTCGCGCTGAGCTTCGCCATTGCCGTGATCTCGGCACGAACGCCCTGAATGACACGGGTTGCCGGAAGGCCTGGATGGAAAGCCGACGGCGCTTCCTTCAGGTGTCGCCGACCACGCATCCGTCCGCGCCGGCATCCGGCGCCGAGGTCACGGTGGCGCCATGAACAACACCGGCATCATCGATCGTTTTCTGGAGACCTTCACCGCCTATATCGATTCCGGCTTCGGGCTGCTGCATGGCGAGGTGGCGTTTCTGTCGTCGACGCTGATCGCCATCGACATCGTGCTGGCCGGTCTTTTCTGGGCCTGGGGCGCCGACGAGAATGTCATGCAGCGCCTTGTGAGAAAGACACTCTATATCGGCGTCTTCGCCTTCATCATCGGCAACTTCAATCATCTGGCGAAGATCGTCTTCGAAAGCTTTTCCGGTCTCGGGCTGAAGGCGGCCGGATCGTCGCTTTCGGCTGCCGAACTCCTGCAGCCGGGGCGTGTCGCGCAAGTCGGCATCGATGCCGGTAACCCGATCCTGAAGGCAGCCAGCGACCTGATGGGTTATGTGAGCTTCTTCGAGAACTTCGTGCAGATCTTCGTGCTGATGACCGCCTGGGCCATCGTCATCGTTGCCTTCTTCATCCTCTCCGTCCAGATATTCGTCACCCTGATCGAGTTCAAGCTGACGACGCTCGCCGGCTTCGTGCTGATCCCCTTCGCCTTCTTCCAGAAGACCGCCTTCCTCGCCGAAAAGGTGCTTGGCAATATCGTTGCCTCCGGCGTCAATATCCTGGTGCTCGCCGTCATCGTCGGCATTGGCTCCAGCCTCTTCGGCCAGTTCACCTCCGGGTTCTCCGATCAGCCGACGATCTCGGAAGCCCTGTCGCTGGTGCTTGGCGCACTGGCGCTGATGGGTCTTTCGATCTTCGGGCCCGGTATCGCCACAGGCCTCGTCTCCGGGGCGCCGCAGCTTGGCGCGGGTGCGGCCGTCGGAACCGGGCTGGCGGCCGCGGGTCTGGGTGCGGCCGGTTTTGTCGGCGCCCGCGCCGGAATGGGCATGGCCACAGGTGCGATCGGCGGCGCTATGCGAGGCGGCGCTGCCGTCGCCGGTGGCGCCAGCACCGCCTATGGGCTTGCGAGTAGCACCTCGGGTGCGGGCAGCGTGGGCCGCGCTGCGGCTGGCATCGGCGGTGTGGCCAGGGCTGGCGCGGGCTTTGTTGCCAACAAGGCGAAGGATGCCACGAGCCATTCCCGCGACACGCTTAGCGAGCGCTATGCGGCCGGTCAGTCGGCCGCCTGGAAGGCGACCGGCGGCGGCAACGACATTGGTGGGGGTACGCCCGGCTCGGCTGGTGAAATGGCCGGCGAGATCCAGCGATCCTCTTCGCCGCCGCCTTGGGCGACGAAGATGCAGCGCCGCAATGCGTTCCATCATGGCGTCAGCACCGCTGCCCATACCGTCCGCTCCGGCGATCATGGTGGCGGCTCCATGTCCGTTTCCCTCAATCAGGATGACCGTCGATGAACCCGTTCAAACGCGCCTCCGTGCGCTACGCCCGCACACCCGAACCCGAAACTCCGTATCAGAAGGCAGCCCAGGCCTGGGACGAGCGCATCGGCTCGGCCCGTGTCCAGGCGAAGAACTGGCGGCTGATGGCCTTCGGCTCGCTCCTGCTCGCCGGCAGCTTTGCAGGCGCCCTCGTCTGGCAATCGACCCGTGGAACCGTCGTGCCCTGGGTCGTGCAGATTGACAAGCTTGGTGAGGCCCAGGCCGTGGCGCCGGCGATGGCCGATTACAAACCGAGTGATCCGCAGATCGCCTGGCATCTTGCCCGCTTCGTCGAGAACGTCCGCTCGATCCCCGCCGATGCGGTGATCGTTCGCCAGAACTGGCTGCGCGCCTATCAGTATACGACCGATCGGGGTGCTGTGGCGCTCAACGATTATGCGCGCGCCAACGATCCCTTCACCAAGGTCGGCAAGGTCCAGATTGCCATAGACGTCTCGTCCGTCATTCGCGCCTCGCCTGACAGCTTCCGCGTCGCCTGGGTCGAGCGCCGCTACGAGAACGGACAACTCTCATCCACCGAACGCTGGACGGCGATCCTGACCGTGGTCATCGCCCCGCCGCGCGATGCCGACCGGCTGCGCGCCAATCCGCTCGGTGTCTATGTCAACGCCATCAACTGGTCGAAGGAGCTTTCGCAATGACGGGGGTAACAGGAATGTCCATGAACAGACGTCGGCCGGGCAGGGCGGTCACGTTAGGCTCAGTGCTGCTGACGGCAACGGCGCTTGCCGGCTGCGCCCACAAATATATCCCGCCAGAAATCAATTATGATGACGCGGCGCCGGCAGTGAAGATCACCGATCCGGTAGGCCCGGTGAAAATCGTCGAGCTGCCGAAGCCGCTGCCGCTGCCCGGCCAGTTGAAGCCGGTTGGGGATGCGAAGAAGAAGCCGGAAGCCAAGGACCCGAAGGACCGGGTGTCGGCGGCCAACGCGGCCGCACGCATGCAGCCGGTTCGCGACGGCTTCATCAATGCCGTTCAGGTCTATCCCTATACCGTCGGCGCGCTCTACCAGGTTTATGCAGCCCCTGGGCAGGTGACTGATATCGCGCTGGAGCCCGGAGAGGAACTGGTCGGCTCCGGTCCGGTTGCCGCCGGCGACACAGTGCGCTGGATCATCGGCGATACGGAAAGCGGCGCGGGCGCCACCAAACAGGTGCATATTCTTGCGAAACCGACGCGTCCCGACATCGAGACCAATCTTGTCATCAACACCAATCTGCGCACCTATCATCTCGAACTGCGCTCGACGGAAAAGACCTACATGGCTTCCGTCTCCTGGCAATATCCCGCCGACCAGCTGATTGCCCTGAAACGCCGCAACACGCAAGCCGCTGAGACCATGCCGGTCGCCGCCGGCGTCGATATCGCCAGGCTCAATTTCCGCTATCGTATCGAGGGCGACAGCGCCCCCTGGCGGCCCGTTCGCGTCTTCGACGACGGCAAAAAGGTATATATCGAATTCCCCTCCGGCATCGCCCAGGGAGAAATGCCGCCGCTCTTCGTCATCGGCGCGTCGGGCAATTCCGAACTCGTCAACTACCGCGCCCGCCAGAACTACTATGTCGTCGATCGCCTCTTTGCCGCGGCTGAACTCAGGCTCGGCGACAAGGAGAGCCAGCGCCGGGTGCGGATCGTGCGCACCGACGGCCGTCCCTCGAAACGCAGAACGGTACTCTTCCCGTCGGAGAACGATTGATGACCGGGGAGAAGGATATCAAGGCGGCGTTCCGGCTGCGGCCGGAGCCGCCCCGCGTCAAGCGCCTCTCCCGGAAAGTCCTGATCGGGCTTGGGGGTGTCTCCGGATTGGCGATCGCCGCCGCTTTGTTCTTTGCCCTCGATACCGCACGGCGCAAGGGTGAGGCCCCGTCCGAACTCTATAGTACCGACAATCGCACGGAAGCCGACGGCCTTGCCAGCCTCCCGAAGGATTACACCGCCATTCCGAAGCTGGGGCCGGCACTTCCCGGCGATCTCGGCCGGCCGATCCTGAAGGCGCAGGGAGAGGGCAAGCCCGTGACCGTACCTGCGCTTAAGATCCCGCGCGCAGATCCGGATGAACAACGGCGTCTCGCGGAAATCGAGGCGGCACGGGTCGCCAAGCTGTTCACCGACAGTCATGGTGTGCGTGCTGAAACCGCGCCGGTGCTCGACGGCAAGGCTAATGCTGCCGATCCGAATACGCTGACGCAGCCTGGTACCACGCCTGCGCTCGACGCCGGGGCGGTCCAGAACATGCAGGACCGCAAGCTCGCCTTCGTCAATGCCGAGGCAGATCGGCAGACCGTCAGTCCGGATCGGGTGCAGAAAAAAGCCTCGTCCTATATCCTGCAGGCCGGATCGGTAATTGCCGCCGCCCTAATCACCGGTATCCAGTCCGACCTGCCGGGATCGATCACCGCGCAGGTCACCGAAAACGTCTATGACAGCCCGACGGGAACCGCTCTCCTCATTCCGCAGGGCTCACGTCTCATCGGCCAGTACGACAGCCAGGTCGCCTTCGGCCAGTCGCGCGTCCTTCTCGTCTGGAACCGTGTCGTCATGCCGAACGGCACGTCCATCGTGCTGGAGCGCTTGCCCGGCGCCGACCCGCAAGGGTTTTCTGGGCTTGAAGACGGTGTGGATTATCATTGGGGGCAGTTGTTCAAGGCGGCCGCCCTTTCCACGCTGCTCGGCGTTGGAACACAGATCGGCGGCAACAGCCAGGAAAGTCAGATCGCCCAGGCAATCCGCGAAAGCGCGCAAGGGACGGCCGCTAATGTCGGGCAGCAGATCGTCGGTCGGCAGCTCAATATTCAGCCGACGCTGACCATCCGGCCGGGGTTTCCGGTCCGCGTTATCGTCAATCGCGATCTAATGATGCAGCCCTATGTGTCACGCAAGGAGCCGTCATGACCAAGCTGAAGCTCTCCGTCATTCCGGACGACAAGCCGGTCAAGATCACTGTCGAATTGCCTGCGGCGGTGTTTCGGGATCTGCAGGCCTATGCGGAGATCCTGGCGAGAGAGAAAAGGGAGGCGTCACCGCCAGAGCCGGGGAAGCTGATCGTGCCGATGGTCCAGAGATTCATGGCAAGCGACCGCGAATTTAGCAAAACAAAGCGCCGCATCCACGATACGTGAGTTGAGATTTGTAGCTTCAGTTTCGCAATCTGCCGCGCATGCGACCGTGTGCACCGCTTCAAATACCTCCCCACACAGGATGCCGAAAAAGATCGATAAATCCGTCACGCTTTTTTGTTTTCAACACGCCAAAATCACCAGAGACGGTAAACATGCTTTTTGGTCGACGTGTCACTCTAACCCACGGCAGCTCGGTGCCATCTACTGCTGCAACCGCTTTGAGCTCCGAGAGATCCAAGCATACAATGCCGTTCCATCCGCAAACAAGCGCCACGAACACCTCTCTGCAACAAGAGCGCAGTTCCAGAAATTGTTCAATGTTTTGGCCGGTGAAAGAGAACTGCCACGGTGTCAGGCGCGCGGTAGAATGTTTAATATAGAGCCCAACTATCTGATTGATGATATAGAATCCTGAGCGCCCATCGGCGCCCAGGTGGCCGATTGTCAGTCCAAAAGGCGATTGGTCGATCAGTGCGCAAATGGCAGCCCCATGAAATAGTCGGTACTCAGGTATCATTTCGCAGGTTCTTGATGAACTGAATATTCCCTTCAAATTTATAAAATAGTCGAGCTCTTCCTTCGCCATTTGTGTAGATTTTAAAATGATGGATGGCGTGAGGATATTTTCCCTTTTGAAGGTCAGAGGTGCCGATAAATCCGCGCCGCCGCTCTATGAGTTTTTGGTTGGCATCAGTGTATTTTACTATCGATCCTGTTGGATGAAAGGCCAAGGATGCACTCTGCTTCGGAAGGGTTCTCAATATATACTTTCGGAGATAACTCGGGAAACTCTGATCTCCCAGTAATTGGGAGAGCTCTTCCATCAATTGCAGCGAAGATTTTTCCGACGTAACTAATTTTTCAATCTCTCTTGTGTGGTCAAATATTGCAAACGACATTTCACCCCTATTGAGATCGACGGTAGAACGATCAATACTTGAACTTGAGACCGCGGCTATTCGCTGATCGGTAAGCCAGACCAAGGAGCCCATTTTCTGTCGGATCGCATCCAGTGCCAAACGGTGGAATACAAAACAGCGGTGCCAATCACTATAAAGCGCGGAGGGAATAGTTAGTTCAAAGAAGCGAAGATATCCTCCCCTGCTTCCGAACATGCGTGCCCGCTGAATATAGGTATCTTGCTGGATCTTATGGCGAACGTCACGTGTAAAGAACATTGAAAGTAGATTTTCAAGCGTTACTCCCCGTGAAACAATATTGCCGCCTATAATTATTGTGAAAAGACTACTCGGATTCGTCGCGGAAGCGCCGCGAAGGCTAAAATCGCGTTCGCTATTTATTATTATAAGGGAGTTTCTGGTAATGTTGTTTAGTACATACCGGGTTAATTCGTCCACATCGGCGTCTGGATACCGTGTTGAGATGACGTCCCAAATTTCTTTAACATACTTTTCAAACCGGGATGATTTCGGATCCTGAAGATCATTTAGCGCAGAATTTATTACCGACCAGTCCGATTTATGATCAGTCTTTTTTCCGCTCGTGTGAACAAGAAATGAGTAGTTTTCTTCAGAATTGTTAACATACTTATTGAGATAAGCTACATTCGCAAGAAATCTGAATAAAGCGCTTCTTGCATATTTCGGTTCATCTCCGCTGTTCGGTAAGAGCTGAAGCGAAAAATCAACCTTATTGTCTAACGGAAAGAATACGTCTTGGCCGGTGTAAGCGGAGTGAGGCGGGAAATCGACCCAGAGGTGGCTGTCATTCTGAAAAGTGTTATTCAGGTCAAGTCGGGCTGGTGTAGCCGTCACGCCAATATAAATCCCGGTTTCACCAAGAATCTGATTTATGAGTTCATTTATTCTGGTTTTGGTTCCGGAATTGATTTTAGAATTGGGAGAAGCATAGTCTGCTTCGTCATCTATTACAACGATGCCCTCTACACTCCCAATTTTGTCGATAAGTTTTCGGAGGTCGTTGGCATTTTTTTTGCTGAAAATAACATGCCTTCCGCTTTTTACCGGGATAGTAGGGTCGAGAATCTCTGAAAAATTGCGGGCGGCTGGGGCCAAGCCCGACGTCTTAAAACGACCGAGATTTTGACCGAGCAGGTCGACGCTGTCGTTCAGCAGGTGGAGAATGAAGGTGTGTCCTTGATCCAGCAACTTTGCTGTTAGGCATATCATCATTTCGGTCTTGCCACTTTGCGGCTCACCATAGACGACGAACGAACGAGTGGCTTTCGAGGATAGATTCGCCACTGCACCGCGCACTGCGATTTCGATGCATTCCACGTCTTTCCCAGCGGTTCGTAGTCGCTCAAGCTGACCTTCATATTGATGCGATGACGGTGCATTATTCAAAAAATTGTTGATATCGAAAGACATTACGATTCGATCCCCTAGCTCCTGGATCTAGTTTCATCGCTGAGATGCAACTCGTCAACAGGTTGAATTAGCGCTGACTGGCTGACCTTCTTGTCGATTGAAGATCGCTGCTGGAGTGCTCGAAATTTCCCATTCGATCGACGACCGTGAATATTTATCGCACCTGTTTAAAACCCACTTCAGGTCTCGCGCCCGCAGGGTCTAGCCGCTATGTTCGCTGAAGACATTTCAATAACTTGTGATTCAAAATGACGCGCAGCAACAAAAGAGCCAAACTGAAGTTGGTCGATTTACCCGAAGAAAGTCGTCCCCCCACTCGTGCAAACGAGGCCATGCATCCTCAGGTAATGTCCGAAGATGCGTTTAGCTCAAAGCGACTAAAAGCCGCTGCGGCTTACGCCGACGAGACTGCCATCGTGCTCAATATGGACGTGCGTGAAGCTTTGTCGCTTCTTGCTGCAGAAGGCGTTCAGGCGAACTGCATTGTTACTTCGCCACCCTTTTACGGGCAGCGTGATTATGAAGTTGATTGCCAGATCGGATTAGAAGCGCACCCCTCGGAATTTATCAGCACTCTTGCCGACGTTTTTCAAAGCGCGGGTTCTGTGCTCGCTGACAACGGAAGTCTTTGGGTCAATATCGGGGATACGTACTGGAGCGGTAAAGGTGAACATCGAAGTGGGGAAGCAAAGCAATCAGCGCGGCGCTTTGGTATCCGCCCACAAGACAAAAAAGGTGACGGCAAATGGTGTGTTCCCAAGCAGCTACTTTTGATTCCCCATCGATTTGCTATAGAAATGCAAGATCGTAATTGGATTGTTCGAAACGACAATGTTTGGGTAAAGCCTAATCCGATACCGGACCAAGTGCGTGACCGGTGTTCAATGTCCCATGAGTACGTTTTCCATTTTGTAAAGGAGAGATGGTACTATTTCGATAAGAATGCCGTGGGGCGGACATCCGAAACAGGCACTGTTCTGCCGCCACTAGATACCTGGGAGATAGCGCCGGTGAGGGGGCAGACGGGCCGACATAAGGCCCGCTTCTCAGAAGAGTTGGTTCGTATTCCAATTCTGACGACAACGCCACCCAGAGGTGTGGTATTGGATCCGTTTGCGGGAAGTGGAACCTCGCTGGTATTTGCGCTTAAGCACGGTTTTCGCGTGATAGGTATCGATGCCAAAAAGGAATATTGCGATTTGATGATCGACCAGATTAAGCAACTCATAGCTGAAGACGAGTTGGACTTGGAATAGCCGCAATTCTTAGAAGGCATAACGGGCATATGTATCTAACAGCCGAAGCCGTGCTTCATGCTATCGCCATTCTTCGCGCCAATGTACATCCGTTCATTGGCATCACTTTTGTTGCATGCAAGCATTACGGGCTCAGTGTTGGCTCTTTAGACGCTTTAAGCCTGGACAAACTCACCGAAGAGCATCTTGATGGCCATCACCGGCTTGATCATCGTAGCTCCTACTATTTCCAGCCTTTCAAAAGCGCTTCGTCGTGGGTCAAACAACGATATCCGTCAACAGGTTTACAGACAGTCAATACGCAGACGTTCGCATCGGTGTTTGAACATCCCAGAGGGACCCCGAAATGGGGCTTTTCGCGCGAGTATCTTGATCGAATTACGACCGTCCTGGAAGAGAAAAAATTCCCATCTAACGTTGCCGCAGACGCATTGGCGGTGTGGCTTTATAAGGATACAGACGTAGGTAGCGTCAGCAACTACGAGGAACTTGTTGAATTATTTTTCTCTGAATACAAGATAAATGAAGCCGAGAAGGAAAGACTGTTCTCTATCAGGATGATGGAGGATGTTCTGGCCTTTGAAGGTGCATTTTCATTTGAGCCGCTCGCGATGACGGCAATTACGCGCGAATTACCGCCTCCGCCTGACGCAAAAGCTGAAGGTGGTCGAACCATAAAGTCGCTACGGTTGCGCAACGCTGGGCCAGCCCGCGAAATGGAACTTGATTTTGGGCAGCGCCTTAGCGTTATCACCGGCGATAATGGCTTAGGTAAATCGTTTCTGCTCGACTTTGCCTGGTGGGCAGCGACTGGCAGCTGGGCTGATCGCGAAGCGCTTCCGCAACTCGATAATCCAACGGTGGTATCAGAGGTGGATTACTCCTTAAGCGGAAGCTCAGGAAGGATGGTAAGTTTCAAGGCTAAGTATGATAGGAAGAGCTTTACGTGGGTACGGCCGAAAGAAGCGGCGACAGTTGAGGCGATTGCGATCTTTTCCCGCGCTGACGGTTCCTTCGCGTTTGCCGATCCTGTACGTAGCAGGTTCAACAGGAAGTCATCGATATCCAATAGCTTATCGGCGAAGGAGTTGTGGGACGGGCGTCCAGGAACTATTGAGGGGCTAATAAGAGATTGGATCAAGTGGCAGACCTCTATTGATCGGAAGACATTCGATCAATTTGCGGCGGTACTTAAAAGGCTGTCTCCCGAGGATCTAGGCACTCTGACGCCAGGGGAGCCGGTTCGAATTCCAGACGAACCTCGAGATATCCCTACCATTCGGCACCGTTACGACACCGTGCCAGTAACTCACGCATCTTCTGGCGTGCAGAGAGTGCTACTCTTGGCTTACCTCATCATTTGGTCATGGCAAGAGCATGAGCTTGCCGCGAAGCAGATGGGTGAAATTCCGCTTCGCCGGATGATGGTTATCGTGGATGAACTCGAGGCACATCTTCATCCGAAGTGGCAAAGGATAGTCCTTCCTGCACTCATGAGCGTTGGAGAGCTTCTGAGTAGCGATTTAGCGGTACAAATGATCGCGGCTACCCATTCCCCAATGATACTAGCCTCGATGGAGGCGAGCTTCGACACCTCCATCGATGTTCTTTACCATCTTCATGGCGTGGGACCGACGGTCAAGCTCGAGGAAACGCCGTTTGTAAAATATGGCGATGCCTCGGGTTGGCTTACCTCTCCGTTGTTTGGACTACGTCACGCCAGATCAAGAGAAGCTGAAGAGACAATCGAGCGGGCGAAGGCCCTCCAGCTGGCCGAAAATCCGAGCTCCGGTGATGTCGCGGCGATCACAGAGCGGCTCAAATCGCAGCTTGCTAACGACGATAAATTTTGGCCGCGGTGGCTCTATTTTGCTGAGCAGCATGGTGTAAAGATATGATCGGCGTAGTTTTTCAACCGGAATACGTGGGTTTTGACGATGAGGTCAGAAAACCTGGCGCCGCATTCCTCACATCCTGTCCAAAGCCCACTTCAAAGCAATTCAAGAAGTATGCCTACTGGAGTAGAGCGCTTTCTCAGCTTCACGAGGCCTATTCAGGCGTCTGCGCATACACCGCTATGTACCTTCCAGACCGAGGCACGGTCGATCACTTCCTACCCAAGGCCGGTGAAAATGGCAGACCAGATCTTGCATATGAATGGAACAATTTTCGGTTGGCAGGCGGGAAAATAAATACATCAAAGGGCGATCTGACTGACATAATAGACCCATTCCACGTACAAGACGATTGGTTTTTTATTGACTTACCCGCTTGTCTTATCCGTCCAAATCCCGAGCTTGATAAAGAATTGAAGAGAAAAATTGCAAATACAATTAACTCTTTGCGCCTTAACCAAGATGACAATTACGTGCAAGAGCGTTGTAATATCCTAATGGCTTACGCCACCAACGATGTGTCGCTGAATTTTCTCGAACGGAGGTACCCATTCTTGGCAAAGGAGATCGCGCGACAAGGACTTACCCTGGAGCGGCTAAGGGAGCTTTTCAGAATTTAGGTCGCATTCGGAGTTCGAAGGCGAAGTTCTGGCAAAAGGCTCGGTTAGAAAAATATCCGAAGGCTGGCTACACCGTCAGCGTCAGATTGTGTTCTCGACCAGGCGTAGGAATCGTTGGTTGCGAGCCCCCGCAACCATCTTTACTTGCGATCCACCCCGCTCTCCGGCGGGGTTTTTCGGTTGTGCGGAAATCATAAGGATTCCAGCGAGATCGCCCTGAACGTCGATCTCCACCTTCCCATCCACCGGCGTCAGCACGATCTTGTCCACCAGCGAGCGCAGGATGTCCGCCGCCTCGATCCGCTTCTCTTCCTCTTCGTCCTGCAAGGCTTCGTAGAACTGCTGAACGCGCTTCCGGTACTGGAGCGCCATTGAGGGATGCAGCAGTGGAGGCGGCTCGTCGGCCTCGGCGAGGAACGTAACCAGCTCGGTCTTCCGAGCCTCCAGCCGCTTCATGTCTTCCACGATGGCCTCTATCGGTCCACCAGCCTTGATTGCGGTCAGCAGCTTCGCCAACTCGCGCTCGATCTTTCCGATCTCGGCTTCGGCCGATGCGATGCCGGCGCGGCCTTCCATGCGCAGACGGTTCATCTCCTGCGTGAACACCTCGCAGAAGCGGGCGAACATCTCGGGATCGACCAATCGAGTGCGAAGGGCGTTCAGCACGCGGGCTTCCAACTCGTCGCGGCGAATGTTGACTCGATTGTCGCAGGTGCCCTTGTTGCGCGCTGTCGAACAACCGATCAGCTTCTGAGAGATGGCGGAGTAGCCGCCTCCGCAGCAGGCACATTTGGTCAAACCCGAGAACAGGTATTTGGGGCGGCGACGGTAGTTCATCTTGCTGACGTCGGCGATGCCGCTCTCATCCCGTTCGGTCCGCATTTCGCCTTGGCGGGCTTTCACGACGTTCCAGAGGTCGTCATCGAGGATGCGCAACTCCGGCGCCTCCTGGATCACCCATTCCTCTTCCGGGTTGGGCCGAGCCTGCCGCTTGCCGGTATCCGGGTCTTTGACGAAGCGCTGGCGATTCCAGACGATCTTGCCGACATACATCTCGTTGTTAAGGATGCCGTTCCCGCGTTTCGGATTGCCGTTGATGGTGCTGAAACCCCAATGCCCACCCGAAGGGGCGGGAATACCATCCTTGTTCAGGGCAAAGGCGATGGTCTTGGCCGATTTGCCAGCCGCATAGTCACGGAAGATGCGGCGCACGACATTGGCCTGCGCTTCGTTGATGGTGCGGTCACCCCGGATTGGCTCACCGTTGGCATCGAATTTCTTCACCACATCGTAGCCGTAGGAATTGCCGCCGCCGGACTTGCCGGCCTCGACGCGGCCGCGTTGCCCTCGGCGGGTCTTGTCGGCCAAATCCTTCAGGAACAGCGCATTCATCGTGCCCTTGAGCCCGACATGCAACTCGCTGATCTCACCCTCCGACAGGGTGAACATCTTCACGTCGGCATAGCGCATGCGCTTGTAGATGCCGGCGATGTCTTCCTGGTCACGGCTGATCCGGTCCAGTGCCTCGGCCAGGATCATGTCGAACCGGCCTCGCGCGGAATCCATGATCAGCGCCTGGATGCCGGGACGCTGGATCATGCTGGAGCCTGAGATGGCGTGATCGGAATATTCCTCGACGACCGTCCAGCCTTCCTTTTCCGCCCGCAGGCGGCACATGCGGAACTGGTCGGCGATGGACGCCTCGCGCTGGTTGTCGGACGAATAGCGGGCGTAAATCGCGACCTTCAATGCACTTCTCCCCGAAGCATCAGGAGGGGCGCTTCCTCCGCCGCTTCATCATCTGAACTTCCTCGGCGTAGCACTCCCGCGCCGCCTGACGAGCCAGGAAATCGACCAGACGCAGAAGACGTGGATCGGGATCGCCCCGCGATGTGAACGTCAGCTCCGGCTCTTCCAGCAACAGAGATTCGAGCAGCGCTTCGCGCTCGCTTCCAGTCATCTTGGATTTGTTTCCGGGGGCTCGCAAGGTCATAACTTGCAGCATCCCCGGCGTTTCTGACGTAAGCAACTGAAATCAAAGCCGTATAATTGGCGGCGGCCGGGGCGACAACGGCGGCGTTGTCGCGCTCGGGCGAAGCATGGCGTGCCACAGCATATGGAAAATACTGGCGGGAACGCGCAGTATTCTTCTGCACAAATGGCCTGTGGTGCGAGTCTCGTGGCATCGCTGACATCCCTTGTTTACAAGGCCGACATCGGCTATATGTCAGGATATATAACACGGAGGCCAGCCATGAGCAATGCCGCACAGAAGAGAGCGATCGAGAATTACCGGACACGCCTGACGCAGCGTGGCTTCAAGCGCTTCGAGGTTCTGGCGCTGGAAGCCGACCGTGAGCTGATCCGGTCGCTTGCCCGGCATCTGGCCGAGGAGGGGCCGGAAGCGGAAGAAGCCCGGCAGACCATCAAGGCTCTGGTTGCCGGCGAGCCGCCGAAATCTGGGGACATCCTGTCGGCCCTGCGCCGCTCGCCTCTGGTCGGCGCCGATCTCGACCTGTCGCGGCCGCGCGAGGAAGGGCGCCGGGTCGACCTGTGACGCGCTACCTCCTCGATACGAACATCCTCAGCAACATCGTCAAGCCGCAGCCGTCGGAATCGCTACTGGCGTGGTGGGCGGAGCAACGCGACGAAAACCTGTTCGTCGCCTCGTTGACCATCGCAGAAATTCGGCGTGGCGTTCTCGAAAAGCCACGCGGCAAGAAGCGCGATGCTCTCGATGCCTGGTTTTCGGGACCGGAGGGGCCGCAAGAGTTGTTCGCCGGCCGCATTCTCTCGTTCGATGACAAAGCGGGCCTGATCTGGGCGCGATTAATGGCGGACGGCAAGGCCGCTGGCCGCCCGCGCAGCGCTCTCGACATGATCATCGCTTCTGTCGCAGGTGCAAACGACTGTATTGTGGTTACGGACAACGAGAAGGACTTTGCCGGGCTGGAGTTCGTCAATCCGCTGCGTCCGGTGGAATGATCCCCGGCAGACCGGGATCAAGAACGGGTTCGTCCCATTTGCGTGCGACGCCGAGCCAGCGGTCCACGAACGCCTGAAACTCGGGCTCTCCGAAGCGGAGCTGGAACGTATAGAGGCGATTGACAGTCCTCCCATCGCTGCAGCATAAGCCCCGACATACTTTTTGGCGCGGTATGCGTAGATCTCGATCGCGAGTTGGGCCTCGGGGTCGCCCTTAGCCGCCCTGTCTTCAATGTCGCGCATGTCGGACGAGCCTGCCAGCCCCTTCAGCCCGCTCTCGTAATAGAGCGCATCCTCGATCTCCTGCACCGAAAGCTGAAGTTCGCGCGACAGAAAGCCAAACGCGCCTGGGTCCACGTCACCGGAGCGGGTACCCATCACCAGCCCCTCGAGCGGCGTCATGCCCATCGAACTGTCCATGCTGTGCCCGCGGTTGACGGCGCAGATGCTGGCGCCGTTGCCGAGATGAATGCTCACCAGTTGGAGGTCGGAAAACGGCCGGCCGATCTCTTGGGCCGCCCTCTCGGCCACATATTTGTGAGAGGTACCATGAAACCCGTAGCGGCGCAGACCGGCATCCCGCCACCTTGCCGGCACCGCATAGGTGTTTGCGAAGGCTGGGTTGTCGAGGTGGAAGGCCGTGTCGAACACGGCCACTTGGCTTATGTCCGGCCATAGGCCGCGGCAGAGCCTGACTGCTTCCAAGTTCGCCGGGTTGTGCAAAGGAGCCAGCGGTGTCAGGGCTTCGATGGCCTCGACTGTCTCGTCGTCTAACAGTGTCGGCGAGGTAAACCTTGCGCCGCCATGGACGATCCTGTGCCCGACAGCGTCGATTGCGTCGAGCCCGAAACGCTTCAGCGCGGCCGGAACCACTTTCAGCGCTTCGCTGGGACTATCGAATTCGACCGCACCCCGCTCGTCGGTTTCTCCATGCCGAAAACGGCATTCGCATCCTCCGGCCCGAAAGCGCTCATAAGAACCCTTGAACACTTCGTGTGTTTCAGTCGTCACGCTGAAGATGCCGAACTTGAGGCTGGAACTGCCGGCGTTAAAAACAAGTACCTGCATAGTTGCCCTGTCATTTAGTGGTTAGGTTTGCCAAAGGTTAGTTCGATCCAACTTCGCCATATCGCGATACTGGACGTAGCGAATGCCTGTCGACTCGCCAGCACAGTCGTCGCGCACCACTATCGTGGCCATCGGATCTTTACCGCAACTGTCGAAATGGCAACCCAGATGCCGAGCCGCAGGACCATCGCCGCCATCGTGCGGCTCTCGTAGGCCCCGCCGCGCCAGACGTGCCAAAGGAAGAAAACGAAGACCACGGCCGTTGCCGCCGCGATACCGATGGACAGGGCAGGCGCCCAGGCCGTGCCGCGCCATAGTCCGATCCCTGCCAGCAGATAGGCGAAGCCCGCCACGAAATTGAACCACAGCACGAAGGGAACCACCGCTCCCATATCAGCGCCGCCGAAGAGCGCGCGGCCGCCCGAAATGACGGTAGCCAGGCCAAACACGATCGCCACAACTGCGGAGATAGAATGGGAAAGTGGCCTTGCGGTCATGGTGTCCTCCGGTGTCACGCGTCGGCCAGCCTGCCGTCGCGCAGGTGGACCAGGCGGTCGAAACGGTCAAAAATCTTCTCGTCATGGGTGACGGTGACGATGCAGGCTTCCTGCTCGACGGCAAGCTTGCGCAGAAGGTCCATCACCAGTCCGGCCCGCTTGCCGTCGAGCGCGGCGGTCGGTTCGTCGGCCAGGATGATGCGGGGACGGTTGGCCAGCGCCCGCGCAATGGCCACTCGCTGCGCCTCGCCACCCGACAGGAGCGCTGGCTTGGCCGCGGCGCGGTGGTCGACCTCGAGATAACCGAGCAGATCGCCGGCACGCGCGCGACCCTTCTCAACCGACCAGCCGGCGAGGTCGAGGACCACGGCGACGTTCTCCTCCGCAGTCAGGAAAGGCAAAAGGTTATGGGTCTGGAAGATGAAGCCGATCTTGTCGAGCCTGAGCCTCCTCAGGTCGCGCCGCAGCCATTGCCCGTCGAACACCGTCTCGCCGTCCAGCGTCACCTTGCCCGCCGATGGCGCCAGGATGCAGCCGATGACGTTGAGCAGCGTGGTCTTGCCCGAGCCGGAGGGGCCAAGAAGAGCGATCACCTCGCCGGCGCGAACCTGAAGGTCGACGTCGCGCAGCGCATCGACACGGGTTTCGCCGTCCCCAAAATGCTTGGCCACACCCTTCACGTCGATCAGGATTTCGCCGTCCGTCATGTCAGCTCCCCAGAGCCGTGGCCGGATCGACCTTCATTGCCGCCCGTACGCCAAGACCCGAGGCGGCGATGCAGACGGCGAAGATGATCCCGGCCAGCACCATCACGTTGAACGGCTCCAGCACCACCCGGCGTGGGAAATAGTCCTTCACCGTCAGGATCAGCACGAGCCCGATCCCCCAGCCTGAAGCGCCGAGGATCAGCGCCTGCTGCACGATCAGCCCGATGATGGTGCGGTCGGGCGCGCCGATCAGCTTCAGTGTAGCGATCTGCTTCAGCTTCTCCATCGTCATCGTGTAGATGATGAGCGCGATCACCACCGCTGAAACACTGAGCAGGATGCCGAGAAACAGGCCGATTTGCCGCCGCGCCAGATCGACCACCGAGGAGACCAGAATGTCCTCTTGCTCGGCTTGCGTCAGGGCCGCCAGATGTTTCCACTGCCGCACGGTCGCGGTCAGCAATTCGACATCCGCGCCCGGCGCTAACCGTGCGATCACGGCCGCGACCGAAGCGGACTTGACCGAAACGGTACCCCGCGCCGCCTGAACGCGCTGCGCTGCCGGGTCAAGCTCTGTCTGTAGCGCCATCGCGTCCGCCAGCGTGATATAGACCGCCGGATCGCCGCCCGCGTTCATTGCCCCTTCGACCAGCCCGACCACGATGAAGCGGTTGCGTCCGAGACGGATCGTCTCGCCGGTCAGAAGACCAGTCTTGCGGTCTGCCACCAGTTCGAAATGGCTTGTGCCGATGCCGCGCCCCTCGGCGATGCGCTGCGGGCCGCCGGGATGTCCCGGTTCGTAGCCGATGACGTAGAGCCGCAGCGAAGCGCCGGCATGGGCAGCCTCGATGTTCTGGAAATTGATCGCGCCGGCCTCAGTCACGCCGGGCATCCGCGCCACGGCGTCGCGCGTGGTCAGCGGGATGTTCGAGGCTTCGGCGAACGGCCCTTTAGTGCCGCTCTCGACCACCCAGACATCTGCTGCCGGCGCCTTCACCACCGCCAGCGCATCGGCGACAAGGCCGTTATAGATGCCGATCATCGACAGCACGACTGTCATCAAGAGCCCCAGCCCGAAACAGGTGAGGACGAAGCGGAACAGTCCGTGGCGTATATCCTTGAGGGCAAGGTTCATGGCGTGGTCCTGGTCCGCGCCCGCCGCCCCTCGGTCGCGCCTTGCGGTATCCGGGCGACGATGGCGGCATCGTCCGGCAGGCTGCCCGTGACTTCGACCCGGCCCCGATCGTCGCGCGCGCCGAAGGACAGTTCGACCTGCTCCAGCCGTCCGTCCCGCACCAGCCAGACCCGGCCGCGATGCCCGTCGAAACCGGTGATCGCCACCTCCGGCACCATCAGCGCACTGTTGCGGTTGCCGGTGGTGATGCGCACCTCGGCCTGCTCGCCGAGATACAGCGGCTGGGGGCAGTCTGTGCAGGTCAGCCAGATTCGGCGTTCCTCATTCACCCGGTCGCTTTCAAGCCCGATGCGGGCGATGGTGCCCTGGAATTCAGCCTGCGGCCGCGAGCGCAGCCGGATCGTGCCGGGCTGGCCAAGCGCAAGCTGGCCGGCGCGCTCCTCATCGACATAGGCCTGTATCCACACCGTTTCGGGAGCAATCAGGGTGAAAATCGGGTCGCCGGCCCGCACCACCGTTCCTGCTTCGGCATGGCGCGTGACGATCACCGCGTCATAGGGTGCGGCCAGCCGATGACGCGCGAGAAGGACCTTCTCCTGTTGCAGGGCCGCCGCCGCATCCGCGCCCTGAGCACGGATCACCGCCACATCCGCCTCGGCGACCGCAAGATCGGCACGGGCCACATCTTCGTCGCGCTGCGCTTCCTCGGCGCGCTGGATCGAGGTCACATCGCGCCGCGCCAATCCCTGCTGACGCTGATTTGCCGTCTGGCGCTGCGCCAGTACGCTGCGGGCACGCGCCACCGTGGCCTCGGCGCGGGCGAGGGCGGCGACATTGGCCGCGACAGCAGCGCGGGCGCGGGCGGTACGCGCCTCCTGCTCGGCCGGATCGAGGGTCGCCAGTTCCTGCCCCCTGACTACCCGGTCCCCGACGTCGCCGGCCAGCCCGGTCAGGGCAGCCCCAACCTCGAACCCGACCCGGCTGAGGATCCGTGCCTCGACCGAGCCGAGGCCGTAGATGCGCAGGGCCACATCCTGCTCGGGCTGCACCACGCTGACCGTGAGCGGCCGCTCGGTGAGGAACAGCACACCCCCGCCCAGCACCAGAACCACTGCCACCGCACCGAACATCCACCGACGCCGCATGGCCTAATCCTCGTTCACGGTCAAAAGCCGAAGTTGCACGTCAAGGAGCCGCATTCCCTCCCCGATCAGCGAGAAGTTGCGCGCCCCGAGCGACCAGCGGATCGCCATGCCCTGCACCAGCGATGTCAGCAGCACGGCGGCATCCTCCGGAGCGACTTCGCGGCGCAGGCGGCCGGCGTCCTGACCGCGAGCCAGTTCGGCCACAATCAGCGCCTGAAACCTCATCAGCAGGCCTCGAAAGGCCGCGCGCAAATCCTCATTGCCAACATTCAGCTCGCGCGAGAACAGCAGCATCGGCAGCGCCGGTGTGGAAACAATCTGCCCCAGTTGCGCGGCCATCAGCGCCTTGATCCGGTCGATGGGGCCATCAGTCCCAGCCAGGGCCCGTTCCCATTCCATGGCCAGTTCCCCGGCCACTTGATCCGCCACGGCAAGCCACAGCGTGTCCTTGGTCGGGAAATGCCGGAACAAGGCGGCCTGGCTGACGCCTACGGCCGCTGCGGTAGCACCTGTCGTCACCCGGTCCGGCCCGATCCGGTCGGCCAGGTCGAGGACGGCCGCGACGATTTCGGCCTTGCGCAATTCCGCGGATTTTCGCATAAAGTACCTAGTAAGTGAGCAATCACATACTTAAGTGGAGCGATGATCGTGGTCAAGCTTTTCTGACGAGGCAATGCGAACGCGCGGTGTTGCGGGCAAGATGGGGGCAGCCTGCCGGCAATCGGAGCAGGCTTGCAAGGGGTGATCCTTCATGGATGCACAGAACCAGAACTGGGACGATCTGCGCTTTTTCCTCGCTGTGGCCCGGGCGGGCACGCTGTCTGGAGCAGCACGCAGCCTTGGCGTAACGCACTCGACCGTGTTTCGCCGTCTCGGCGCCTTCGAGGAACGTCTGGGTGTCCGGCTCTTTGAGCGGTTGCCGGATGGCTATGCGCTGACGGGCGCCGGAGAGGCCATGCACGAGACCGCCATCCGGATCGATGAGGAGATTATCGCCCTGTCGCGTCAGGTGACCGGACAGGACCAGCGCCTGAGCGGGCTTATCCGCATCACAGCCATCGATATGCTGGCGATCGGGTTATTGCCGCCGCATCTGGCGGCCTTCCATGCAGCGCAGCCAGGGATCGAATTGGAAGTGATCGTTTCGGACACTCCCCTGGACCTGACCCGACGCGAGGCCGATGTCGCACTGCGCATCGGCAACACCCCGCAGGAAACATTGGTCGGCCGGCGCGTCGGCCGACTGGCATTCGGAGCCTATGTCTCGGCGGAACGCGCCGCTCACGGACTCGATGACGATCTTGCCGGCAATGACTGGATCGGCTTCGGCCGGTCACATGGAGCGATTGGCCATCAGTTGGCGGATTGGCTGCCGACGGTGCGGCCGATTTACCGGACCAATTCGATCTCGGCTGCGATTGCCGCGGCAAGGGCCGGAATCGGCCTTGCGCCACTGCCTTGCGCCGTGGCCGACCGCACGCCCGACCTCGTCCGCATCGCCATGTTTCCGGAAGATTTCCGGCTCGATCTGTGGCTGCTGACCCATGAGGATCTGCGCAACACTGCCCGTATCCGCGCCTTCATGGATTTCATGGCCGACGCGCTCGCTGCTGACGCCGATCTTCTGGAGGGTCGCCGGCCACAGGCGGGTCCTCCCCGGACAACCACGGCATGATTCATCCGTTATCTCTCTTGCGGGGTGCGGTCCTGTGGACACCGCTTGCGATGCTGATGGAGCAACAAGGCGCGCGCTTCGGCAGTCACCAGTCTGTTCCATTGCTCCAATACAGGGACAATGTCGGATGCGTCTTCTCATAGCGCCTGGCAAGCCCCTGAAATCGCGAGCATCACGGAGACATCATGCCCGCCAATGACACGCTGAATGTTATGCCTCAGCGCCAACGACAAGGAACGCCCGGCGAGGTTCTGGCCGCCTTCCTGAAACTGGGCCTCACCTCCTTCGGTGGACCGATCGCGCATCTGGGCTATTTCCGCGAGGAATTCGTCGCCCGGCGCGGCTGGATCGAGGATCGTGGCTATGCCGATCTGGTCGCGCTATGCCAATTCCTTCCGGGACCAGCATCCAGCCAGGTCGGCTTTGCATTGGGCTTGCAGCGTGCCGGACCGGTGGGTGCGCTGGCTGCCTGGGTGGCGTTTACCTTGCCTTCCGCCCTGCTGCTGCTGTTGTTCGCGCTCGGAGCGGGGGCGTTTTCAGGCCCGCTTGGCATCGGGGTGCTCCACGGGTTGAAACTGGTGGCGGTGGCCATCGTGGCGCAGGCGGTCTGGGGGATGGCGCGCACGCTCTGCCCCGACCGCTCACGCCAGACGATCGCGCTCGCCGCCGTCCTGATGGTGGTGCTGATCGGGGGCGCGACGGGCCAGGTGGGTGCAATTCTGCTCGGTGGACTTGCCGGGCTCTGGCTTTGCCGGGACACGGCGGGAGAGACGGGTGAAGCGCTGCCCTTCCCGGTCTCGCGACAGGCGGGGATAGTCGCGCTGGCCCTGTTCTTCATCCTGATCTTCGGCCTACCGCTGGCGGCGGCGCTGTTTCCCGCGCAGGGGTTGGCGGTGATCGACGCGTTCTATCGCGCCGGTGCTCTGGTATTCGGTGGCGGCCATGTGGTCCTGCCTTTGCTGGAAGCCGAAGTGGTTCGCCCGGGCTGGGTCACGCCCGATGCGTTCCTGGCCGGCTATGGCGCGGCCCAGGCGGTGCCGGGGCCGCTATTCACCTTCGCCGCCTATCTCGGCATGCTGCTCGAACCCGGCCCGAACGGGATCGCCGGCGCGACGCTCGCCCTTCTTGCGATCTTCCTGCCGGGCTTCCTGCTGCTTGTCGGCGCGCTGCCGTTCTGGAACACACTGCGCGCACGCTCCGGCGTGCGGGCGCCGATGGCAGGCGCGAACGCTGCGGTGGTCGGCATTCTGGGCGCTGCGCTCTACGATCCGCTCTGGATCAGCGCGATCGGTTCGCCCCGCGACTTTGCGCTGGCGCTGACCTGTTTCGTGGCCTTGATGAGCTGGAGATTCCCGCCCTGGCTCGTGGTGCTGATCGCGGCTGCCGGCGGCGCGATTCTGGAGGTAAGCTCAATGTCATAATGGAAAGGAATAGCGACCAGGAACCTGATCGACCGGACAGATCGCCAGCCCATCCGGCGCATCATCGCCGGTCTCCCCAGCCACTGCCGCCGTCGCGGCACAGCCAGGAACACAAATTGCAAATCGATCTTTCTTCCGACCGCTTCATGACAGCATTGACCGGCATCACGCTTGCCGGGATGGCGCTTGCAACTGTCGATGCCTTTTTGAGCCCCGGTCTATGGGGACCGGTCGGCCTCGTGCTGGTCTATCTGGCCGGTGGTGTGCCGACGGCGGTTCGGGCCCTGACCACGCTCTGGCGTGAGCGGATCCTCGACATCGATCTTTTGATGATCGTGGCAGCCCTTGCTGCCGCTGCGGTCGGCGCCGCGCTTGAAGGGGCAGTGCTGCTGACGCTGTTCAGTCTCTCAACCACGTTGGAGCAGCGGGCGATGGGCCGGGCGCGCCATGCGGTCGAGGCGCTGATGGCGCTGCGCCCCGACACCGCGCTGAGACGCGACCCAGAGGGCGCCGTCACGGAAGTTCCGGTGGGCGATCTCGTGGCCGGCGATCTGGTGGTGCTGCGGCCCGGCGCGCGGGTGCCGGCCGATGGCGAGGTGGCGGAAGGGGAAGGCTCGCTCGATGAGGCGACGATCACAGGCGAATCGATGCCGGTCGGCAAAAGCCCGGGTGCTAAGGTGTTTGAGGCCACGGTGAACCTCAACGCCGTGCTGGTGGTCCGCGTCACCCGCCCGGTCGCGGAAAGCACGGTGGCGCGGATGATCGAACTGGTGACAGAGGCACAGGCCGCACGCGCTCCGTCCGAACGGTTCAGCGCCTGGTTCGGCCAGCGCTACACCATCGCGGTGCTGGTGGGTGCGGTGCTTGCTTTGGCGATATTCCTCGCGCTTGGCTGGACGATGCAGGATGCGCTTTATCGCGCCGCGACGCTGCTTGTCGCGGCCAGCCCCTGCGCGGTGGTGATATCGGTCCCGGCCGCGATCCTCTCGGCATTGGCGGCGGCCGCGCGCGGCGGCGTGCTGTTCAAGGGCGGCGCGGCGCTGGAGACGCTGGCCGATGTCGATATCTTCGCCTTCGACAAGACCGGTACGCTGACAACAGGCAAGGCCGAGGTGACACAGGTGGTGGCGTCGGAAACGGGAGCACAGGCCGAAGAGCGGTTCCTGTCATTGATCGCGGGTCTCGAGGCGCATTCCGAACATCCAATTGCCGATGCGATCCGCCGCCACATCGACGAAAAAGGCATAACCGCCGCCGTGGTGCGCGATGTGGAAACCGTGCCCAGTGAGGGGATTACGGGGGAGGATGCCGTGGGCCCGCTCTGGGCCGGCAATCCGCGCATGGCCGCGCGCATGGGCGCATCGCTCGACGCACCCGAATTTGCGCAGCTGACGGACGGCAGCCAGACCGTGGTGTGGCTGGGGCGGGGAGATCGGGTCTATGGCGCGCTCACCGTCGCCGACCGTCCGCGCGCGACCTCGGCCGCGGGGTTGGCTGCGCTCAGAGCGGCTGGGGTGGGCACCATCGCCATGATGACCGGCGACCGGCGCTCTGTCGGCTTGCGGATCGCCGCGGAGCTCGGACTGGAAGCAAAACATGTCCATGCCGATCTGCTGCCTGAAGACAAGGTCCGGCTGGTGGGCGAACTGGCGAGGAATGGGAAAGTCGCCTTTGTCGGCGACGGGGTGAACGACGCCGCCGCGCTGGCGCGCGCCGATGTCGGCATCGCCATGGGCGCGGCGGGCAGCGATGTCGCGTTGCAGGCGGCCGATGTCGCGCTGTTGTCGGAGGACATGGCCCGGCTTGCCGCCGCGCATCGGCTGGCGCGGCGCACCCACCGGATTATCCGCCAGAATCTGATTTTCGCCATCGGCATGATGCTGCTTCTGGTCGCCTCGAGCCTGTTCTTCGCCCTGCCTCTGCCGCTCGCGGTCGTCGGACACGAAGGCGGCACGGTGCTGGTGGTGCTGAACGGCCTCAGGCTACTCGCCGACCCGATCCGGGCGCGCAGTGCGACCTCACTGCGACGCCAATCCAACGCCGGCCCTGTAGAGCCTTCATACCAGTCAGGGGTTTGACCGGATGACGGCAATCCCGCTCGAAACGCGCGTAGATGAGGAAACCGATCGATCTTCAGCAGGTGTCGATTGCCGGTCAAGAACCTGTAGTGCGAATGGCGACCGAAGGCGGCGATGACCATGCCAAGCAACAAGAGAACAATTCTCTCCGACAAAACGCGGTTCTTCCAGACGGAACCATTCCGCTGGAGAGAAAAATTCTCACAAGGCCGTTTCCCGGTGTGGGCGCTTCTGAACGTTCGCGATTTGGCAGGCGGCTTTATCGATAGACGATACCGCCATCGGTCAGGATCGACTGTCCCGTGATGTAGTCGGAATCGGCGCCCGCGAGGAAGGCGACCAACGCTGCCACGTCCTCCGGTGTCTGCGCGCGGCCCAAAGCGATGCCCTCGACGTATTTCTTGTAGGTTTCGCCCTTCGGCGTTCCGGTGATCTCGGAAAAGCGCTCGTCGATCTCCACCCACATGTCGGTGCCGACGATGCCGGGGCAGTAGGCGTTCACCGTGATGCCCGCGCTGGCATATTCCTTGGCGGCGGCTTGCGTCAGCGCACGCACGGCGAACTTGGTTGCCGAATAGACGCCGAGCATGGCGAAGCCGTCATGTCCGGCAATCGAGCAGGCATTGATGATCTTGCCCTTCTGACCTCGATCCTTGAATTTCTGCGAAGCCGCCTGGATGCCCCAGAGCACGCCGTCGACATTGATCCGGAAGATCAGGTCCATGTCCTCGGGCGTGACGTCGGCGATCGGCTTGACCTGGGCGATGCCGGCATTGTTGACCATGACGTCGAACCCGCCGAGTTGCTTCTCTGCATGGTCGATGGCGGCGTAGACTTCGTCGCGCTTGCTGACATCGGCGACGACGGTGGTGGCCTTGCGTCCGAGCGCTTCGACTTCCTTGCGAACGGAGTCGAGCTTATCGGCCTTGACGTCGGCCAGCGCGAGATCAGCGCCTTCCTTTGCAAGCCGCAGCGCAATACCGCGTCCGATCCCCTGGCCAGCGCCGGTTACCAAAATGACTTTGCCATTCAACGACATGATTTTCTCCTACAGAAAGTCGGCCAATCCTGTGCAGCCAGCATGTTCCCTTTCCGGGCAATACAGCCGGAGCAGAACCCACTCCACTCCATGATCCCGGCCCATTTTAAGGCCGTGGCCTGGAAATGATGCGACGGCACGGATACTGGCAGTAAGGCCACCTCAAGGGGCCGCCCGCAAAAGCAACAGTAATTGTTCGACCCCGCAAGAGTATGACATGATTCCGCATATATGTCCGAGCGCCATATTTTCATCGTGCGGTGAGTCGCTGTTGCAGAAGGATACGTAGTTGATGACGGAAGCGGAGCGCTACGACGCTGTCGTGATCGGCAGTGGCGAGGGCGGCAAATACCTCGCCTGGGATATGGCGCAAGCCGGCCAGAAGGTAGCCGTCATGGAGCGGCGCTGGATCGGCGGTTCGTGTCCCAACATCAACTGCCTGCCCAGCAAGAACGAGATCTGGAGCGCGGGTGTCGCTCATACCGTTGCCCATGCCGGGGAGTATGGCGTTGTCGCCGGCCCCGTCTCGGTCGACATGAAGACGGTTGTGGCGCGCAAGCGCGCCATGGTCGAGAGCCTCGTGGCGTTTCATCTCGAGCGCTACGAGGCGACCGGCGCGGAACTCGTCATGGGCAATGCACGCCTCGTCGCGCCTGGGACGATTCAAGTTGCCTTGAACGACGGCGGGATGCGGCGGCTCGCCACTGAAAAGCTGTTCCTCAATCTTGGGACGCATGCAACCATTCCGCCTGTTCCCGGCCTCGCCGAGACCAGGCCGCTCACTCATATCGAGGCGCTCGAACTGGACCGGTTGCCGGCACATCTGATTGTTCTCGGCGGAGGCTATGTCGGCCTTGAACTTGCCCAGGCGTATCGACGTTTCGGCAGTCGCGTCACAGTTGTGGACCGTGGCCCGCGGCTGCTGAAGCGCGAGGATGAGGATGTTTCCGACGAGGTCCGACTGATCCTGGAGGCGGAGGGCGTCGAGGTGCTTTTGTCGGCTGAAGTTGCGAACGTGGAGGGCCGATCAGCCGGAAGCGTGCGCGTCACCGTTCGGACGCCGGATGGTTCGAGAATGATCGAAGGCACAGACATTCTGGTTGCAGCCGGCCGCACGCCCAACACGCGAGGCATCGGCCTTGAAGAGGCAGGGGTTGCGCTGACGGATCCCGGCACCATCAAGGTGAACGATCGCCTGGAGACGACCGCAAAGGACGTTTGGGCCATCGGCGAATGCGCGGGAAGTCCGCAATTCACCCACGCTTCGCTAGATGATTTCCGAATAATCCGGGACAATCTCGACGGTGGAGACAGAACGACCACCGGGCGGCTGATGCCCTATTGCATGTTCATCGACCCGCCGCTGGCCCGCATCGGCATGAGCGAGGCGCAAGCGCGGGCCAATGGAATGGATTTGCGCGTCGTCAAACTGCCGATGAAGGCGGTGCTGCGGACACGGACGACATCGCAGACCGCGGGCTTCATGAAGGCGCTGGTCGATCCGCAGGATCGGATCGCAGGCTTTACCATGATCGGCTCGGAGGCCGGGGAAGTGATGGCCGTGGTGCAGGCGGCCATGCTTGGCGGTCTGTCCTACAGTGTCCTGCGCGATGCGGTTCTTGCGCACCCGACAATGGCCGAGGGGCTGAACGCGCTATTTGGCAACGTAGCGAAACGATGAGTTTTCCAAGTTCCATTGAGGCGGCGGGTTAGAGAATGAACGGACACGATGAGCATCGGCACCATTCGCATGATCATGACCATTCGGGTCATGCGCATCTTGTGACGGACCCGGTCTGCGGGATGGAGGTCGACCCGCAAACCGCAGAACATCGCCTGACCCATGGGGGCCACACTCACTATTTCTGCTCGGCGTCCTGCAATGCGAAATTCGAGGCGGACCCGGCGCGATATCTTGCAGGGGAAGCGTCGCCCATACCGGAAGCGCCCGAGGGCGCGATCTGGACCTGCCCGATGCATCCCGAGATCCGGCAGGACGGGCCGGGAAGCTGCCCGATCTGCGGCATGGCGCTGGAGCCGCTGGTGGTGACGGCCGACAGCGGCCCCAGCCCCGAACTCGCCGACATGACACGGCGTTTCTGGATCGGGCTGGTTCTCGCCGCTCCGGTCTTCGTGCTCGAAATGGGCGGTCATCTTTTCCCGGCCCTGCACCATCTGGTGCCAATGCGGATATCGATCTGGATTCAGCTCGTTCTGGCGACGCCGGTGGTTTTGTGGTGCGGATGGCCGTTTTTCGAGCGCGCCTGGGCCTCGCTGATCAATCGCAGCCTCAACATGTTCACTTTGATCGCCATGGGCACCGGCGTCGCCTGGGCCTACAGCATCGTCGCCGCCCTTGCGCCGGGAATTTTCCCCGCCGCTTTCCGCGCGGAAGATGGCACGGTCGCGGTCTATTTCGAGGCGGCGGCGGTCATCACCGTTCTGGTGCTGCTTGGCCAAGTGCTGGAACTGCGCGCCCGCGAACAGACCTCGGGCGCGATCAGGGCGCTGCTTGATCTGGCGCCGAAGACGGCGCGGCGCATCGGCGATGACGGCACAGAGGAAGACGTGCCGGTCGAGCACGTTATTCTCGGCGACAGGCTGCGCGTGCGGCCCGGCGAGACCGTGCCGGTCGATGGCGTGGTGGAGGACGGACGCTCATCGCTCGACGAGGCGATGGTTACCGGCGAATCCATGCCTGTCACCCGCACTGTGGGCGATCAGGTCATCGGCGGTACGCTGAACCAGACCGGGGCGCTGGTGATCCGTGCGGAAAAGGTCGGCCGCGATACGATGCTGTCGCGGATCGTCCAGATGGTCGCCGATGCGCAGCGTTCGCGTGCGCCGATCCAGCGCATGGCCGACCACGTCTCGGGCTGGTTCGTACCGCTGGTCATCGTCATCGCAATTCTCGCCTTCATTGTCTGGGGCATCTGGGGGCCGGAGCCGCGCTTTGCCTATGGGCTGGTCGTGGCCGTTTCGGTGCTGATCATCGCGTGTCCCTGCGCACTTGGGCTGGCGACGCCAATGTCGATCATGGTTGGCGTCGGCAAGGGCGCTAGTGCCGGCGTCCTGATCAAGAACGCCGAGGCGCTCGAGCATATGGAAAAGGTCGACACGCTGGTGGTCGACAAGACCGGCACGCTCACCGAGGGCAAGCCGTCGGTGACGGCGGTCGTTGCGGCGGCCGGCTTCGACGAAACGGAAATCCTGCGGCTTGCCGCCGGTGTCGAGAAGGCGTCGGAACATCCGCTGGCATTGGCGATCGTGGAGGCGGCGGAGAAGAAGGGCATCGCCATCCCGCCCGTAGTGGATTTCGACTCTCCGCTTGGCAAGGGCGCGCTCGGCAGCGTCGAAGGCAAGGCGATCGTGGTCGGCAATGCGGTGTTCCTCAAGGAACACGACGTCGACGTTGCGGAATTGTCCGGCCAGGCAGATGCGTTGCGTCATGATGGCGCCACCGCGATCTATATCGGGATCGATGGCAGGGCCGGCGGCATCTTCGCCATCGCCGATCCGGTCAAGGCGACGACGCAGGAGGCGCTGAACGCGCTGCATGGCGAGGGCATCCGCATCGTCATGCTGACCGGCGACAATAAAACCACGGCCGAAGCCGTCGCGCGGCAACTCGGCATCGATGAGGTTGAAGCGGACGTGCTGCCGGACGCAAAGAGCGCGGTCATAAGCCGGCTCAAGGCAGAAGGCCGGGTGGTGGCGATGGCGGGCGACGGCGTCAACGACGCGCCCGCGCTTGCCGCCGCCGATGTCGGGATCGCCATGGGCTCGGGCACCGATGTCGCCATCGAAAGCGCCGGCGTCACCCTGCTCAAGGGCGATCTGATGGGGATCGTCAAGGCGCGGCGGTTATCCGAGGCGACGATGGCGAACATCCGCCAGAACCTGTTCTTCGCCTTCATCTACAATGCCGCCGGCATCCCGGTTGCCGCAGGCGTGCTCTACCCTTCTTTCGGCCTGCTCCTGTCACCGATCATCGCAGCAGCCGCCATGTCGCTGTCGTCGGTCAGCGTCATCGCCAACGCGCTGCGGTTGCGGGGTCTGAAACTGTGACTGAAACGCTGACGCGACTGACGCCCTGGCGTCAGTCGTAGGCGAGGGCGTCAGTCGCGCCAGTAATTGTTGGCGGCCGCCACCGTCTGGAAATGGATGGCGATCACCTGTGAGGAGGCGATCAGTTGCGCGGTGTCCTGATCGTAAGCCGCGCGCAGCTTGTCGCGAATTTCTGCGGACGGTTGGGTGACCTTGACGCCGACCCGCGCCATTTTGGTGGCAAGGTCGAACCCCTCCTGCGGGGTCGCTGTCTTGAGTGAGGGAAGCCAGATGTCAGCCATGTTTTTTCCTTCCAGAGAATATGAATACGCAACAACCGTAATCTACCCGAGCAGCCGACGAAAGCATCAACCCGCGATGCGCTTCGCCTCCAGGCGTCACGCCTGAAACGCCCTTTCGTGCGGGAAATCCCTTCCGGCGATGTAAGCTTCTTCCGCCGGCGTCGATTCTCGGCCGAGGACGTTATTGCGGTGCGGATGACGGTCGAAAGCGGCGATGACCTTGCGTACGTCGCCAGCCTGATCCACCAGCGACTGGTATATCGGTTGAAGGGAAGCGGACGCTTCCGCCGCTATCTCTTCGCGAAGCCTGATGAGCAGGTCGATGCGCGCGAGGTGATCCGGGCCTTCGCAATGGCCAAGGGGCTGACTGTAGACGATTCTGAACCAGGGCATGTCCAGCGATGCGTAGTGGCCGTTCGAAAACCCCTCCATCGCCAGCGACAGCGCGGCAGGGTCCTGCGCGAATGCGCGCTGTGTGTTGCGCCAGAGCGAGCGCGAGAACTGGTCGAGCACGATGATTAGCGCCAGCCTGCCTTCGGGGTCGCTGGTCCAGTCGTCGAGATCGCCTGAAGCTGCGCTTCTCGTGAGGTCGGCGAAGCGCTCGACGATCATGTCATCCGCTCCGCCGTGCAGCCGCCACGACCAGTGATCGCGGTGAGTTTCAGCCTTTATCTGTGAGGAGCGGCCTTCGGGAAACCAGAAGTCGAAAACGTCGTTCCATGGGGCGGTCCTGGCATTCATGTCGATCCTTTCCGACAAATGCGAGCGATGAGACAGGGTTGACGTCGCAAAAACAACAGACTCCGCATCGCTGCGGGGTCTGCGAGGAGGCTTCAGCCTCGCGCGGCCACAGTTGCGGGCCGGGCGGTGGCGACCTTTGAGGCCCTCCCGCCGGGTGCGGTCGTCTTCGGCATGCGCAGAAGGCGCATGCCGTTGGCGATGACGATCAGCACCGAAAGTTGGTGGACCAGCATGCCGCCGGCCATATGGACATTGCCGGAGAACACGCCCGCCAGCAGTCCGGCCACCGTCACCAGTGCGATGACGAGGTTCTGGCGCATATTGCCCAGCGTTGCGCGCGAGATCGCCATCGCCTCGGGGATCTTGCCGAGATCGTCTTTCAGGAGCGCGATGTCGGCGGTCTCGATGGCGACGTCGCTGCCGGCGGCGCCCATGGCGATCGAGGTGTCGGCGGCGGCAAGAGCGGGGGCATCGTTGATGCCGTCGCCGACCATGGCGACATGCGCGCCATCCGCCTTCATCTTCCGGATCAGTTCCAGCTTGTCCTCGGGCATCAGCCCGGCATGGACCTCGTCGATACCGACCTCGCGGGCGATGGCTTCGGCTGCGCCATGCTGGTCGCCGGTCAGCATGACCACACGGCCTATGCCGATGTTACGCAGCCGGGTGATGGCTTCCGCCGCGCCTTCACGGGCCATGTCGGACATGCCCAGCATCCCGATCAACTGCCCGTCACGCGCCACCAGGATCGGCGTCTGGCCATTGGACAGCAGACGGTCCAGAGCGGCTTCGCCCTCCTGGCCCAGCGCAATGCCGAGCGTGTCCATGAGGCGCCGGTTGCCGGCGGCGATGATGCGGCCGTCGATGCGGGCGCTCAGGCCCATGCCGGCATGTTCCTCCAGCGATTCGAGCGTGGAAAGCGGCCCCTGCTTGCGGCCGGCCTCGACGATCGGACGGCCGAGCGGATGGGTCGATCCGGTCTCGGCGGTCGCAGCCAGATGCAGCAACTCGGCCTCGGCAATGCCGCCGAGCGCGACGATAGAGGCGAGCTGCGGCTTGCCTTCCGTCAGCGTGCCGGTCTTGTCGAGCGCCAGCGTATCGATGCGGCCCGCACTTTCCAGATGCTGGCCGCCCTTGATCAGGATGCCGCTGCGCGCCGCCCGGCCGATGCCGGCGACGATGGAGACCGGCGTCGAGATGACCAGCGCGCCGGGGCAACCGACGACCAGCAGCGTCAGCGCCAGGCGGATGTCCTGCGTCACCGCGAAGGCGGCGACCGCGAGCCCGATGATCGACGGCGTATACCATTGCGCAAAGCGCTCGATCATGCGCTGGCTCGGGGCCTTTTCCTCCTGCGCTTCCTCGACGCGCTGAATAATGCGGGCAAGGGTGGTGTCGGCGCCGACATTGGTGGCGCGGATGCGCAGCAACCCGTTCTCGGCGATCGTTCCTGCATGGACGTGGCTGCCAGGCGCTTTCTCGGCCGGCATCGGCTCACCGGTAATCGCCGCCTCGCTGACGGCGGCGGTGCCTTCGGTTACTTCACCATCCACCGGGATGCGTTGACCGGCCCTGACCAGCACGGTCTCGCCAAGCTGGACCATATGCGCCGGCACCTCGACGGGATCGCCGTCGCGCAGCACGGTCGCGGTGGCGGGCGCGGCATCAAGCAATGCCTTCAGCGCGCCACGGGTCTGCCCCATGGTGCGCGCCTCCAGCCAGCCGCCGAACATGAACAGGAAGGTGACGGCCGCCGACTCCCAGACTTCGCCAATAATGAGCGCGCCGACCGCCGCGACGGTGACGAGCAATTCGATGCTGAAATGCTTTACACGCAGCGAGCGCCAGGCACGGATCGCGATGTCGGAGCCGGCAAGAAATGCGGCCGCGACCATCAGCGCGGTCCATGCCTCGACCATGCCGAAGCCGTAGCGCGCCAGAAGACCGGCCGCGATCAACCCGCCGCTGCCGACCGTCAGCCAGAAACGCCGCCGTGCCGGATGCACGAAGGCGCTCTTGATCCTGCTGACAAGATTGCTCATCTCCTCGCTCCTTTCATCTTCATCCATGTCGGAAAAGCGTGCCTGCCGCGCCGGCACGCGGCGCGGCGAAAAAGGCGGAGTGCCGATCAAAAGGCGGCAGGCCGCGCCTCGTAGCCGGTTCCACGCACTGCCTCGACCAGCGCTTCAACGCTCGATTGCGCGGGGTCGTGCTCGACCTCGATCTTGCCGGTGTTGAAGCGCACCTCGGCCTTTGCCACACCGGGAAGGGCGTTGAGCGCCTTCTCGATCTTGGGTACGCAGGAGGGGCAGGAAAGCTCATCGCTGCGAAGGATGGTTTTCTGGGTCATGATCGGGTTCCTTTCGATAGTGGGGAAGGGGTGTCCCCTGCCTCATTGATCTAAGGGTTTGACCCCGCATTGCGATTGGTGAAACCGGCAAGCCAGGCTTGCATGAATGCACAGGCCGCTGCCTTGGTTCTGGTTCGTCGGGCGACGACATGGGGAGCTGTGGTGGAATTGCCGCCTAAACCAAAGGGATTTCCGTGCGTAAATGCACAGGTCGACAAGTCTCGATTCCCTGGCGGATGCTTTGATGTGGACGCGCCGCTGCTGGAAGGACAGCTTGAGGATACTCTTACCAAAGTCGCATCGGCGACACGACCATATGCGAAAGTCTTATGGGGAGACTTGAGTGAGATCAACGACGAGCTAACATTTTTGCAATAAACCAATGAAATGGAGCATATCATGCGTGGATTTGTTGATGACATCGAGGAACTGACCGAAGGAAACACGGATTTTCGCCGTGTTCTTTATACGGCAAGAAATATGCAGCTCGTGCTGATGGCGCTTCAGCCCGGCGAGGAGATCGGCGAAGAGGTTCACGACGACGGCGATCAGTTCTTCCGTGTCGAGGACGGCGAAGGCGAAATCCTGATCGACGGCAATGTGAGCAGGATCAGGGCCGATATGGCCATGATCGTACCGGCCGGTGCGCGGCATAACGTCAAAAACACCGGGAATGAGCCGCTGAAGCTTTATACGATCTACAGCCCTCCCGAGCACGTCGACGGTGTCGTTCATCCAACCAAGGCTGAAGCCGACGCCGCGCATGAACACTTCGACGGCAAGACCACCGAATAACGCCGTTGCGCAAGCAGTGACTTGCGGCGACAACATCCATGAACGGTGTTCCTGCTTGCCCTCCCGCACCGAACCGCGAGAGGGCAGCTCTTTACTAGGAGATGACGTGAAGACCCCGATGCGCACCGGCCTTCCTGCCGCACGGCTGGGATTGCCCTTCAGAATCTGACATTCGTCATCGGTGCCGTAGTGGTGCGGGTCATCGGTGGTCTGTTCTTCGAACTGCCGTTGACCCTGCTCACCGTTCGCGATGGAGAAGCGCCGGTGCATTCAGGACGGCATCTATTGAATCGCGCAAATGGGGCGGCGAGTTGTTCCGGTGCAACCTGGGGAACGGTCGAAAGAGGCCCTATGAGAATTTGAGGCCGAGTCTCTTCCGTCTGGCAGGAGCCGCTGGCGGTTCTTCGACGGGCTTTGGCTTGCGTCCTAATCCCATCGATTTTGCCAGTGCGGAACGCGCTGCGGCGTAGTTTGGCGCGACCAGCGGATAGTCTGCCGGCAGGCCCCATTTCGCACGATATTCGTCCGGGGTGAGGCCATGGTGGGTCGACAAGTGGCGCTTCAGGGATTTGAACTGTTTTCCGTCCTCGAGACAGACGATGTAGTCCGGCGTCACCGACTTCTTGATTGGGACTGCGGGCTTTTTGGATTCTGATACGACTTCCGTGGGGACATCGGTCTGCTGCAGCAGGCTCGTATACACCCTGGAGATCAAGCCGGGCAATTCGGCGACAGGTACAGGATTGTTCGACACATAGGCCGAAACGACATCTGCGGTCAGCTCGATTAGCCTGTCTGTTGATTTCCGCTGAGAGCTGACCCGGGATTTTCGCCGAGAAGTGACCCGCCTCTTGTCCGTCGTCAGAACATTTGGCGCTGATGGCTGCTTGATTTAGCGGAGTGTCGGCCTCGATCTTTGGTTGATGTTAAGCGGCGAGTTTGCGGTGCTGCAAGCGCCGGAGCTCGATCGTCTGTCGTTTGATCCTTTCTCGTTGTTCGATGATAGCAGAGGCCCTGCCGAAGTAGGCGTCGGCCGGGGTCACGTTGCCAAGGCTCTCGTGGTGGCGTCGGTGATTGTAATACTCGACGAAGGCTTCGATCTGGCGTTCGAGATCGCCCGGCAGGAAGTAGTTCTCCAGCAGGATGCGGTTCTTGAGCGTCTGATGCCAGCGCTCGATCTTGCCCTGGGTCTGCGGATGAAGCGGAGCGCCGCGGACATGGCTCATGCCGTTGGCGTCGATCCATTCGGCGAGTTCGCTGGCGATGTAGGGCGGCCCGTTGTCGCTGAGCAGTTTTGGCTTGTGCAACACCCTGGCGCTGTCACAGCCTGAAGCCGTAAGGCCCAGTTCCAGCGTTTCGGTCACGTCCTGGGCCCGCATGGTCGTGCACAGCTTCCAGGCGATGATGTAACGGGAGAAGTCGTCGAGCACGGTCGACAGATAGACCCAGCCCCAGCCGATGATCTTGAAGTAGGTGAAGTCTGTCTGCCACATCTCATTGGGACGCATGGTCTTGTCCCTGAACTCGTCGGCGGCCTTGATCACCACGAAGGCCGGGCTGGTGATGAGGTCATGGGCCTTGAGCAGGCGATAGACGGTCGCCTCGGACACGAAGTAGCGCTTCTCATCGGTGAAGCGCACCGCCAGCTCACGTGGTGACAGCTCGGACTGTTCCAGCGCCATGTCGATGATCTGGCTCTGGACCTCGGCGCTGATGCGGTTCCACACCCGGTTCGGCCGGGAAGGACGGTCCTCCAACGCCTCCGGGCCGCCTTCGACGTAGCGGTCATACCAGCGGTAGAAGGTGCGCCGCGCAATGCCGAGCTGATCCAGCGTCTTCTTCGCCGGAAGGTGCGACTGCTCGACGATCTTGATGATCTCGAGCTTTTCGGATGCGGGGTATCTCATTCGTCGTCGCCCCCATCCGCGATCATGCTTTTTTTGAGCAGACGGTTCTCCAGCGTCAGGTCGGCGACTGCCTCCTTCAGCGCGCGGGTCTCGCGACGAAGGTCCTGCACTTCACCGGTCGTCGCAGCACGGGCCGTGTCGCCTGCCAGTCGCCGCTTGCCGGCTTCCAGGAATTCCTTCGACCAGGTGTAGTAGAGGCTCTGCGCAATCCCCTCCTTGCGGCACAACTCGGCAATGCTGTCTTCGCCACGAAGGCCATCCAGCACGATCCTGATCTTGTCTTCCGATGAAAAGTGCCGCCGTGTCGCCCGGCGGATGTCTTTGACCACACCCCGGTCCTCCCAGTTTCTTACTTGGCTGCTCTGTTCGTGCGCGCGGCTATATCAGCGCACCGCGCCATGAGCGCTTCGAACGGCTCCTCGTCGTCGAAGAGCAGTCCATCCTCAACCATGCGGGCATAGTCATCCTCCAACGCCTTCGCGCCATCGCCGACCGGCACGAGTTGCAAGCCGCCGCTGACAGCCGCTGCATAGTCGATCGGCGTGCGGTCGGCAGCCTTCTCTGCGAAGAACATCGACTTGTGCCGGGCGACAGCGTTGGCCAGGTCGCGATCGGCAAAAGCGGCTTCCGCAAAGCCGGCTTCGTCCAGTCGGACAACATCGTGCCAATGTCGCGCGAAGCGGTCGCCGCGCAGCCGCTCCTGGAGGCAAAAGACGTGGATGGCGGTCGCCTTCTCCCAGAAGGTCCGCTCCGCGTGCATGACGCGCGGCCGCGCCGTCGGAAACACCAGGCCGTCGATCAGGCCGGCCGCGTCGCAGACGACGTCGCGCAAGCTCGCGGGTTCGCCCGTCGAGCGCCCGCCGAACTCCAGCATGACGCTTGGAGCCACATAGCCGGACCCGGCTGCGGTCGCCTCATAGTCGATGAAGAGCTTCTCATCCTCGACCCGGACGGCCGCCGCCAGACCTTCGACGGCCAGTGCGGTCTCGATCACAGGCTGCACGGTGTCCGCGACCCATGCCGGTAACCGCCGACGGACCTCGCTGGACCAGCGCTTTTCCTCGCTTCGTGTCTTCGGCAGACCCTCGCCATTGTCCCCGACCAGATCGGGCGCAATCGCCCGAATGTCGTAGGTCAGATCCACGTCCTCCGAAAACCGGCGAATGACCTGATAGGCTTTCGACAGCGACGTGCCGCCCTTGAACACCAGATGCTCGCCGAGCGGTGCCGCGTAGAGGGTCGCCAGCGCCCACACCACCCACACATCCTTTTCGAGAAGATGGGTGGGACGACCCGAACGGTCGGCGACGACGCTCAACGCGTCACGCCGATCCTCGGCCGAAAGCTGGAGGAAAACGTCAGCCATAGGCCGCCTTTCCGACGCTCTGCGCGAGCCATGTCGGAAGCTGCGGCGCGGCGGCGACCAGTTCGCCGAACACGCCGGGCGGCATCTTCCGCTTCAAGGTCGTGAGCGCGGCCTCCGCCTTTTCGGGGCCGAGCCAGGCCAGCGCCCGCACGGCCTCGCCTGCGGGGCGGTTGGCCAGGGCCAGTTGCCAGCGCGGCGCGTGCCGCAATTCGACGACCTGCTTGCCGAGGTGTATCTTTCGGCTGCGTCCGGAGGTCAGATAGACCGAGCGGACGGGCACCTGCGTCGTCAAGCCAAGCGCGTTCGCCGCGGCGGCTCCGTTCGAGACGATGATCTCCCCTTTTTGGGTCGCGAGGGCCTCGACAGCCTGCTCGACCGAAGGTGCGCGCGTGCCAAACCGACTGGCGATGGGGCGCAGATAGACGCCACGACCGGCGCGGATGAGCTGCCCGCGCTCGGACAGACGCGACAATGCCTGATCCACGGCCGCCCGGTTTCCGAGGTGGAGCAGGCCCTTGGCGGACACGGGCATCCCTTCGGGAAGTCCCGTCGCATGTGCCAGAATCTGTTCGGTCAGCCGTGTCATCGTCTTTCTCCTGTTGGAAATATACGCGAGTTTCTGACAGTTTTCAAGGAAGCGCAGGGGAACATACCGAATAGGGGGAAAGCCTTCCCCTGCGGCCGAGCCTTGGTCTCTACCTACCCCTTCTGCGGGGAGATCCCCGCAACGCCCCCTTCCGAGTGAGAGTGCGGGCGGATTTTCCGTGACGGGTTAAGAGCTGGAGGAGAGGCTTCCGGCACCCGTCGCGGAGATCATCCCGATGGCCAGACAGGGTCGTAACCTCGCGGAAGGTGGCGCGCGCAGCAACCTTTACGACGACATCACCAACAAGATCATCGCCGAGCTGGAGCAAGGGCGGTTGCCATGGGTCCAGCCTTGGGGTGCGTCGCCTGATACCGCCCCGCTGGGCCTGCCGAGAAATGCTTCAACCGGCCGGTCCTATTCCGGCATCAATATTCTCATCCTCTGGGGGGCTGTCATCCAGCATGGTTTCCCCGCTCAGGCGTGGCTGACGTTCCGCCAGGCGCTTTCGCTTGGCGGCAATGTCAGGAAGGGCGAGCGTGGCACGACTGTCGTTTATGCCGACCGTTTCACCCCCGAGGACGAGAAGCGCCGTGCCCGCGAAACGGGTGAGGATGCGCATGCCATTCCGTTCCTGAAGCGGTTCACGGTCTTTAACGCCGCGCAATGCGATGGCCTACCCGATGAGATCACGGCAGTCGCGCCGCCACCGCCGCCGGGCCTTATCGAACCTCAGGTCGAGGCGCTGATCCGGGCTACCGGCATTGACTTCCGTATTGGCGGCAATCGCGCCTTCTATATGCCGTCGCTCGACTATGTGCAGGTGCCGCCTCCGCAAGCCTATTTCGAGCCGATCAACTGGCACAGGACGGCCCTGCATGAGCTGGGGCACGCCAGCGGCCATCACAGCCGCCTCAACCGCGATCTGACCGGCTCGTTCGGCTCGAAGAAATACGCCTTCGAGGAAATGATTGCCGAACAGACCGCGGCCTTCAGTTGCGCCGCGCTCGGGATCATGCCGACCGTCCGCCATGCCGATTACATCGGGTCGTGGCTGGAGGTCATGCGCGAGGATTCCCGCGCGATTGTCCGCGCGGCCTCGCAGGCCAGCAAGGCGGCGGACTGGCTGCTGTCGCATCTGCTTGCCGAAGACACCGGGGAGTCGGATGCGAGCGAAACCGACCGGAGGGCGGCGGCATGATCCTCCTGACAGGCGCACAGCAGGACCGCCTGCTGGCCAATGGTCGCCAGCGCGATCAAGATCACATCCCGGTCGTGAAGTTCTTCAATCCCCTCGGTGAAGGCGTCTGGCTCGCTACCGAGCTGGATGAGGATGGCGACATCATGTTCGGCCTGGCGGATCTCGGCCATCCCGAACTGGGTTCGTGGAGCCTTGGCGAGATGCAGTCAGTCCGGCTGCCATTTGGCATGGTCATCGAGCGCGATCTGCTGTTCACCGGCGATTTCCCGATCTCGGTCTGGGCCGAGGCCGCCCGTGAGACCGGCAGCATCCGCGCCGCCGAGCGTTTGCTCTACGGCGTCGGCGCGAGCTTTTCCCGCACATCCGCCGATACAGAAAACCGGAGTGCCTGATTTCCGGGTTTCAGGTTCTGCGGCTGGCGTCGCTCTCTTCAGAGGAAGAGGGCGGCGCTTCGCTTCGTGACGGGCTGATAGCCGGAGAGAGAGGCTCACCGGCGTCCGTCATGGAGTCACTGACATGGCCACTGCCGTTCAGAAGATCACCCTGTCGTCCTCGCGCGACATTCCCTTCAACAAGCTGGTGCTCAGCCAGTCCAACGTCCGGCGCGTCAAGGCCGGCATCTCGGTCGAGGAACTGGCCGAGTCCATCGCCCGCCGCGGCCTGATCCAGTCCCTGCATGTCCGTCCGGTGGTGGATGCCGGGGGCAAGGAAACCGGCATGTTCGAGGTGCCCGCCGGCGGTCGCCGGTTCCGGGCGCTGGAACTGCTGGTCAAGCAGAAGCGCCTCGCCAAAAGTGCGCCGGTCCCGTGCGTGGTGTCGGAGGCCAGCGCCGATGTGCTGATCGACGAGGTATCGCTCGCCGAGAATATCGAGCGCGCTCCGCTGCATCCGCTCGATCAGTTCCGCGCTTTCCAGGCCATGCGCGAAAAGGGCATGACCGAGGAAGCCATCGCCGCCGCCTTCTTTGTGGATGCCAAGGTGGTGAAGCAGCGCCTGCGTCTGGTTTCCGTCTCACCGGCATTGCTCGACGTCTATGCCGAGGACGGCATGACGCTGGAACAACTCATGGCCTTCAGCGTCAGTTCTGACCATGCCCGTCAGGAGCAGGTCTGGGAAGCGATCAGGGATGGCTGGCAGAAGGAACCCTACCACATCCGACGCCTGCTGACCGAAACCACAGTCCGCGCCGCCGACAAACGGGCGGTGTTCGTTGGTATCGATGCCTATGAAGAGGCTGGCGGCTGCGTGCTGCGTGATCTCTTTCAGCAGGACAATGGTGGCTGGCTGCAAGATCCGGTGCTGCTCGACCGGTTGGTGGGCGAAAAACTGAAGGCCGAGGGCGAAGCCATCGCCGCCGAGGGCTGGAAATGGATCGAGGTCGCCATCACCTTCCCCTATGGTCACGACCATGGCCTACGCCAGATTGTCGGCACCACGGTCGATCTGAGCGAAGAGGAACGCGCCACCCGCGAAGCATTGCGCGACGAGTATGACCGGCTTGAAGTCGAATATGGCGAGGCGGACGAGCTGCCTGACGAGATCGACGCCCGCTTGGGTGAGATCGAACTGGCTCTGGAAACCTTCGAGCGCCGTCCGATGACCTTCGAGCCGGACCAGATCAGCATGGCGGGTGTCTTCATCAGCATCGACGCCGATGGCGCATTGCTGATCGAGCGCGGCTATGTTCGCGCCGAAGATGAAACGCCTGCGGAACCGGAAGCTGAAATCGTTGACCCGGAAACCGGCGAGGTGATCCAGCGGTCAGAACCGGAGGTAAGCCGCATGGGTGCAGTTATCACGCTGGGCGGCCAGGCGGTCGAAACTGAGGAGGAAGACGAGGCCGACATCATCAAGCCGCTGCCCGATCGCCTGGTCAGCGAGCTGACCGCGCATCGCACGCTGGCGCTGCGGGATGCGGTGGCAGTAAACCCGCATGTCGCTATGACGGCACTGCTGCACAGGCTGGCCATGGATTGCTTCATGCCGCATTCCAGCAAGGGATGCCTCGAAGCCCAGGTCCGGGAGGTTCATCTGCCCGCACAGGCCGAGGATCTGCGCGACAGCGCGTCGGCCAAGGCTATCGCTGACCGCCACGAACGCTGGTGCGATCATGTCCCGGCAGACGATGCCGCCCTCTGGGATTGGCTGACCGATCTGGACGATGGTTCGCGCATGGAGTTACTCGCCCATTGCGTCAGCTTCGGTGTCAATGCGCTCTATGAGAAGCCGAACCCTTACAGCGGCACGGGCGTCAGCCAGCACGGGCTGGACATCCGCCTGTCGCAGGCTGACCGGCTGGCCCGTTCGACCGGCCTCGACATGGTGGCCGTGGGCTGGCGGCCGACGGTCGGCAATTATCTCGGCCGCGTGACCAAGCCGCGTATCCTTGAAGCTGTACGTGAAGGGGCCGGAGACCGGGCCGCCGAGTTGATCGGACATCTCAAGAAGGGCGACATGGCCAAGGAAGCCGAACGCCTGCTGGCGGAAACCGGCTGGCTGCCTGAGCCGCTGCGCATGGCGGACGAGGGTATCGAAGTCGACCCGGCATCGGGCACTGCGGCGGAAGCCGACAATCTGCCCGATTTCCTCTCCGGCGATGGCGAGGACGACCCCGCTGACGATGAGGAAGAACAGCATATGGTCGCTGCTGAATAGCACTCATGCGGGGCGGCTTCGGTCGCCCCGTTCTAACCGCTCCGTTTCCGTAACTCGCCCGATCCTCGTGATCGGGCTTTTTCTTTGGAGAGCCGCCATGGCTGCCAGCATCGACGTTGATGAAATATTTGCTCAGGATCGGGAAAACCGTCCGCTGGAGCGTACACTGCCCTGGGAGGAAAGCCGCGACGGCATGACCGTTGTTGTGGAGCCAAAGCCCCATTGGGCCGAAGATATGCGCGTTTTCCGGCTCGATGCCCGTGAATACTGCCGCTATGCCGAATGGACTGCCCATGGCGGCCGTGCGCGCTTCTATGGTCACATCGATACATCGGGCGACGATCTGATGATGAAAGCCCGCGCGATGGTTGCCCGCGAAATTGCCGATGGGCTTTGGAGCTGAAGACCCGATCGCAGGGTCTCTGGCCGTGAGGATGGGATGTCTGCACCGGACGGGCCCAATCCGGCTTCACCATGCAATCCGCCATCCCGATCAGGACAAGCGGCAGCCATCTCTGGCCTGAAGGAACACGATCCTGATGCCAGCATGGTGGCAAGGCTGACGCGGCAGAGCATCTGCGACGGGTATCCGGCATCCTGTCAGATGCGAAAAACCACCCCCGCTTCCATTCGCAAACCTTGGTCCGATCCGTCTCTTTGACATTCAACCCCAAAGGGGTCGGCTTACGCGCGCGTGCCGCCCTCGGGGATTCGGGAAAAGTCCGAACGCCCTCGGGTGATTGCAGATCCGGTCAGACACTTCGGGCGCCTGTCGCGCGGGGGATGGTCCCCCGCCTCCCAAAGACAGGAGCCGGAACCCATGTCCTATGCAGATGCCACCGCCTTCGCCGCCAGCCTTGCCGCCACGCTGATGGTTTCGATCGTTGTGTTCCAGGCCGGAGACGGCACCCACGCCGCGTGCCCTGCCGCCGAGTTCGACGGCGACGACGACATGGTGAAGCTGGAGCTGGACCCGTGGGAATAAGGCGCGAAAGCGCCTCATCCCCGACGGCCCGAGCGCGGCAGCCCGCGCTTCGGGCCTTCAGCGCCTCGCGATGGTTCCCATCGCCGGCAGCGGAACCGGGAACGAGCCCGGTCAGAGAGGAAGAGTGCGGGCCGTTCGGCCGTGACGGGTTGAGGGTCGGAGAGAGAGGCTCACCGGCGCCCGTCATGGAGTGATCCCGATGACCTTTGCCCGTTCCGAAACCTTCCGTTCCATCGGCCAGATTCTGGCTGCCGATGTTCTGCCCGCGCTTTATCGGTCGCAAAAGCTGCCGCTGCGTATCTCATGCCTTGGCGTGGCCAGTTATGACGCCAGTGACGCGGCGAACGGTTTTGACCGCGTGATCCCGCTTGGCGAATGCCCGTCACCGGAAGAGGCCATCCAGGCCGCAGCCTTGCGCCTGTCGCGCGGTGATATTCGCACGGGGCCGGACAGCTTTCCGTATTTTCAGCCGCGCATCATGCTCATTCAGGACCGAGATCAGCGCCTGGTCCTCGCCGGTGAAATCCGCGCCGGCATTATCCTCTGGCAACAGCCAGTCGCATCCGATGCCGAGGCACGCAGGATCGTGACCGAGGCCAGCCGCTTGCGCGGTATGGCATTCCGGGCCTCGGACCCCGGTGATGCGAGACGGCTGCGTTATCGCGCCGCTGCGCTGGAGGCCCGGTTGGTCGATCCCTTCTGGCGCGAAACCTCGGCCGATCTGCTCCGCCTGCCGCAGGCCGCCTGAGCTTAACCCTTTCCATCCCATTCGGCTCGGCCATACGCCGGGCCATGTCATGTCTGGAGACCGCCATGCCCGACTATTACACGCATTTTTCTTGCCTCCTCGACGTAGGCACCCCCGAAAACGCTGCCCGCGCGCTTGATCTCTACAACGCTCTGGCGGATGACAATGCCGCCGAAGATCCGCCCTCGGATGGCTTCCTGCTCTCCATCCAGCCAGAACATGGTGGCACACAGCTCTGGATGCGTGATGATGTCACCGGCGATCCCGAGCATGTCATCCAGTTCGTCAAACGCTGCGCCACTGAATTCCGCCTGACGGGCCTATGGGGCCTTCAATACGCAAACAGTTGTTCCAGGCCGAGAATCGACGGCTTCGGCGGTGGTGCGCATGTCCTCGATCTTGCCACCGGCGAAACAGTGGACTGGATCTATACTGACGGCTGGCTTTCCTCAGTTTTGGAAGGGAGAGATCCCTATGCCTGAGATCATCGAAACCACCGTCTATCGCTTGGGAGAACTTTCCGACGCGGCGAAGGACAAGGCCCGCGCCTGGTATCGTGAGGGCGGCTTCGACTATGACTGGTACGATGCCGTCTATGAGGATTTCCAGCGCATCGCCGAAATCCTCGGGCTCAACCTCAAGACCCGCACCGTCCGGTTGATGGACGGCGGCACACGGCAGGAACCGTGCATCTGGTTCCGGGGCTTCTGGTCACAAGGGGACGGTGCCTGCTTCGAATCTCTCTATTCCTACCGCAAACAGGCGCCGCACCTGATCCGGGAATACGCCCCGCAGGACACCGAACTGCACCGCATCGCCGATGCCCTTCAGGCGATCCAGCGCCGAAACTTCTATCAGATTCGCGCAGAGGCGAGCCATCGCGGCCATTATTATCACGAATACTGCATGTCGATCTCGGTCGAGCGCGACAGCCCGACCTGGCAGGACATGACCGCTGATGCCGAGAAGACGATCATCGAGGCGTTGCGCGATCTGGCCCGCTGGCTCTACCGCCAGCTTGAGCGCGAATATGACTATCTGTCCTCGGACGAAGCGGTCGATGAAACCATCGCCGCCAATGAATACACGTTCACCGAAGCCGGTCGCCGCTTCGGATGATCCCGAGAAGACACTGACAAGCGCCCCGCCGTCCGGTCGGGGCGCTTTTTCATGCTGCGCTTTGAGAGTGAGAGGTGGGCCGGAAAGGGTCAGGTCCGGGTGGTCGAGAGAGAGCGCTGTCCGGGCTTGTCCTTCCCGCTCTCCTGAGGTTCCCGACATGAACATGGTTTTCCCCGTAGCCGATCCGGTCACACCGTTGGCGGCCACGCCTGCGATCCTGGCTGCGGCCAATCTCCTGCTCCCCCATCTCGAACGGGGTCAGCGTGTCGATGCCGCCACCTTGCGCGGTGCTATGGAAACGGCCTTCGGCGCATCCGATGCTACCGGCGCGTGGGACTGGAAGATGGCTTATGAGGCGTGCGAGGTCGCCACAGTTCTCTTCCTGCGCAAATACGGAAAGGCGCTTTTCCGTAAAGCAGCGTCTCGGGCTGCACGGATTTCCGTGCTGGCAAAGATCGCCGGACTATTGCCGACGCAGACCCGGCGTTCCGAGGAAAGCCAGAACTTCCAGCAATTCTCGACGCCGATCCCCCTCGGCCTTGCCGCTCTGACGGCTGCCGCGATTACGCCCGATGACAGGGTGCTGGAACCATCGGCGGGCACCGGCCTTCTGGCGATCCTGGCGCAGACCATCGGTGGCTCGCTGATCCTCAACGAACTGGCCGAGACCCGCGCCGATCTGCTTGCCGAGCTCTTTCCGGCTTTTGCCGTCACCCGCTTCGACGCCGCCCAGATCGATGATCATCTGGCTCCGGATGCTGTCCCGTCCGTGGTGCTGATGAACCCGCCATTCTCGGTCATGGCCAATGTCAGCGGTCGCATGGCCGATGCCGCGTACCGCCATGTTGCCTCGGCACTGTCTCGTCTTGCTCCCGGCGGCCGCCTCGTGGCGATCACCGGCGCTGGCTTTGGCCCCGAAGCTCCGGCATGGCGAGACGCCTTCATCCGCTTGCAGGCCCGTGGCCGCGTGGTGTTCAGCGCTGCCGTCGATGGTGCGGTCTATGCAAAGCACGGCACCACGATCGACACGCGGCTGACCGTGATCGACAAACTGCCCGCCGACGATCCTGGCATCTTTCCGGCCTCACCGGGCATCGCTCCCGATGTTGCCACGCTGATCGGCTGGATCGAGGCGCATGTCCCGCAGCGTTCGCCGGTATCATTGCCGAAGATCGTGGTGCCTGCTTCGACCGCCGCGCCGAAAACCGTGCGGGGCTATCTGACCCGCGCGACAGCGGCACGACCTGCCGCTGCTCTCGCTAACGATCCCGAGGGCGCCGAACTCGCCTATGAGACCGTGGACTGGACGCAACCGGAAGGCGCTCGCCTGTCCGACGCCATCTATGAGGAATATACGCCGCAATCGCTACGCATTGCTGGCGCGCAGCCGCATCCGACCAAGCTTGTGCAATCCGCAGCCATGGCCTCGGTCGCACCGCCGAAGCCCTCCTACCGGCCTTTGCTGCCCGCTGACATCTGCGCGCGTCTGTCGGACGCCCAGCTTGAAACGGTGATCTATGCTGGTGAAGCCCATGCCGATCATCTCGCGGGTGCATGGACCGTGGACGAGCATTTCGACAATGTGAGTGCCGCGCCCGAGGATGCTGCCGGATCGATCCGCTTTCGCCGGGGCTTCATGCTCGGTGATGGAACCGGCGCTGGCAAGGGTCGCCAGTCCGCCGCCATCATTCTCGACAACTGGCTTCGCGGTCGGCGCAAGGCGATCTGGATCTCCAAATCCGACAAGCTGATCGAGGACGCGCAACGCGACTGGTCGGCGCTCGGCATGGAACGGCTGCTGGTCACGCCTCTGTCACGCTTCCCGCAGGGCAAGCCGATCACGCTGTCGGAAGGCATCCTTTTTACCACCTATGCCACGCTACGCTCCGACGACCGGGGCGAGAAGGTTTCCCGCGTCAAGCAGATCGTCGAATGGTTGGGGTCCGATTTCGATGGAGCCATTATCTTCGACGAGAGCCATTCCATGCAGAATGCCGGTGGCGGAAAAGGTGAACGCGGTGATGTCGCCGCCTCGCAGCAGGGACGTGCGGGCCTGCGGCTTCAGCACGCGCTGCCCGACGCCCGCGTCGTCTATGTCTCGGCGACTGGCGCCACCACCGTCCATAATCTCGCCTATGCTCAGCGCCTCGGCCTCTGGGGCGGTGAGGACTTTCCGTTCCAGACCCGCGCCGAGTTCGTCGAGGCGATCGAATCCGGTGGCGTTGCGGCCATGGAGGTCCTGGCCCGCGACCTGCGATCTCTCGGCCTCTATACCGCCCGCTCACTCTCCTATGATGGCGTCGAATATGAACTGATCGAGCATCAGCTCACGGACGAACAGCGGCACATTTACGACTCATATGCTGCCGCCTTCGCTGTCATTCATGGAAACCTGGTCGCGGCGATGGAAGCCGCCAACATCACCGGCAGCGATGGGACGCTGAACCGGCAGGCCAAATCCGCCGCCCGTTCGGCCTTTGAAAGCACCAAGCAGCGCTTCTTTGGCCATCTGCTGACCTCCATGAAAACCCCGACCCTGATCCGGTCCATTGATGCCGATCTTGAAGCGGGCCATGCGGCCGTCATCCAGATCGTCTCGACCGGCGAAGCGCTGATGGAACGCCGGCTATCCGAGATCCCCACCGAGGAATGGAACGATATTTCCGTCGATGTCACGCCGAGGGAATATGTAGGCTCGTATTTGCAGCATTCCTTCCCGGTGCAGCTCTATGAGCCGTTTACCGATGGCGAGGGCAACCTGTCGTCACGCCCCGTCTTCCGCGATGGTCAGCCGGTGGAATGCCGCGAAGCGGTGGCGCGGCGCGACGAGATGCTGGAGCAGCTGGGTTCGCTTCCGCCTGTCCCCGGTGCGCTCGACCAGATCGTCCAGCGTTTCGGCACAGATATGGTGGCAGAGGTCACAGGGCGTTCACGCCGGATCGTGCGCAAGGGCGACGGGGCATCGGCCCGCCTTGCGGTCGAGAACCGTGCGCCTTCCGCCAACCTTGCAGAGACTTCGGCCTTCATGGATGACCAGAAGCGCGTCCTGATCTTCTCGGATGCGGGTGGTACGGGGCGCAGCTATCACGCCGAACTCTCGGCGAAAAACCAGCGGCTGCGCGTGCATTACCTGCTGGAGCCGGGCTGGAAGGCAGATGCCGCCATTCAGGGGCTGGGCCGCACCAACCGGACCAATCAGGCGCAGCCGCCGCTGTTTCGGCCGATTGCCACGGATGTCAAAGCCGAGAAGCGCTTCCTTTCGACCATCGCCCGCCGCCTCGACACGCTGGGAGCGATTACACGCGGCCAGCGCCAGACAGGCGGTCAGGGGCTGTTCCGTCCCGAGGACAATCTGGAATCCGCCTATGCCCGCGATGCGCTGCGCCAGCTCTATCTGCTCATCGTGCGCGGGAAGGTCGAGGGATGCTCGCTCGAACGGTTTGAATCCGCCACCAGCCTGAAGCTGATGGACAGCACCGGTGTGAAGGACGAACTGCCGCCGATCACCACCTTCCTCAACCGCCTGCTGGCGCTGACCATCGAATTGCAGGGCATCCTGTTCTCGGCCTTCGAGCAGCTTCTGCAGGCACGGATCGACGGAGCAATCGCATCTGGCACCTATGACATGGGGCTGGAGACGCTGAAGGCCGAAAGCTTCATCGTCACAGACCGGCAGGTCATCCACACCCATCCCGGCACCGGGGCGGAAACCCGGCTCCTGACGCTCACCGAGCGCAAACGCAATCAGCCGGTTACGCTCGATGCCGCCCTGGCGGAACTGGATGATCCCCGCGCAAGATTGCTCATCAACGAGCGATCCGGTCGCGCTGCCGTTCAGGTCCCGACCACCAGCGTCATGCTGGATGATGGTGAGATCGAAAGGCGCGTGCGGCTGATCCGGCCGATGGAAGCGATGAACATTCCGGTGCGGGCGATGGGCGAGACCCATTGGATCGAGGCTGACCGTGCCGCCTTCACCACAGCCTGGAAGGCGGAACTGGCCCAGGTGCCGGAGTTCACCGACAGCATCCTGCATATGGTGACAGGGCTGCTTCTGCCGATCTGGAAACGCCTGCCGCAGGACTCCGCCCGCGTCTATCGGCTCCAGACCGACGAGGGCGAACGCATCATCGGTCGCCGGGTATCGCCGGCCTGGGCCGCCAATGCTTCGACCAGTGGCGTCACCAACAGCCTGACACCGGATGCCGCCTATGCCGCGCTGATCGAAGGTCGCACGATCCTTGATCTCGCCGAAGGGCTGAAACTGCGCCGCGTCCGCGTCATGGGCGCCAACCGGATCGAACTGACCGGCTTTACCGATGCGATGCGTGACCGGCTGCGAGCCTATGGCCTCTTCAGTGAGATCATCTCGTGGAAACTGCGCTTCTTCGTGCCCGTCGATGCAACGGGGTCGGAGATCATCGGCAAACTGCTTGACCGCTTCCCGGCCTTGCGCATCGGTGAGCGGGAGGCCGCATAATGGCGCGTCTCAACGCTTCCGAACTGGCGCAGCGTCTCGGCCGACAGGCCGAGGCGGTGTGCCGCCACTATCTCTCCAATGGCCGCAAACAGGGCAATTACTGGCAGGTTGGCGATGTCCGAAACACGGCTGGCCGCTCGATGTTCGTCCGGTTGCACGACAGCGTGAAGGGCATTGCCGGGAAATGGCAGGACTCGGCCACGGGTGAATATGGCGATCTGCTCGACGTGATCCGGGACTCGCTCGGTTTGATCGACTTCGCAGATGTTGCCGAAGAAGCCCGGCACTTCCTCAGCCTGCCGCATCCTGAACCGCAGCCACCATCCCGTCCGTCCCGAACGCCTGCACCATCGGGATCATCCGAGGCGGCACGTCGTCTCTGGTGCATGACACAGCCGCTAATCGGCAATACCGCAGAAGCGTATTTACGCAGACGCGGCATTACGGATTTACGCCAAACCGCAAATCTGCGCTTCCACCCCAGCTGCTACTGGCGGCCCGAGGACGATAGCCCGACCGAAACATGGCCCGCCATGATCGCCGCCGTCACCGACTTCGGTGGCAGGATTACCGGTGCGCACCGCACATGGCTGGCCCCTGACGGTTCCGGCAAGGCACCTGTCGATCCGCCGAGGAAGGCAATGGGCGACCTGCTCGGACATGCGGTTCGTTTCGGGGATGTGCGGGATGTCATGGCAGCGGGGGAAGGTATCGAAACCATCCTGTCGCTGCGTCAGGCTCTGCCCACCATGCCAATGGTTTCCGCACTCTCGGCCGGGCATCTCGCTGCCATCCTGTTCCCGCCGCACCTGCGCAGGCTCTATATCGTCCGCGACAACGATCCGGCAGGTGACAGCGCCCGCGATAGCCTGGTGGACCGGGCGCACGAGGTCGGGATCGAGACCATCACGCTCTCCCCCATGATGGGGGACTTCAACGAAGATCTCACAACTCATGGACTGGATGCCGTTCGGACAGAGATCCGGGTGCAAATCGCTCCCGAGGACGTCAGCCGCTTCATGGCTTCAATTGCATAGCCGGCACGGGGCCGTGATCGGACCGTTCCGATCCTGTCATGCGTGCAGGCTGCATCCTGTCATCAGCAGAGGACCGCGCCTTGGCCTTCCGAGAGGGCGATCGGCCCACAAACGCTCCGGTCAGGCAATGGCGGCGCCCGACTGATTTCCGTCGGCGGGCAGCCCGCCTTTACAGCGCGAAACAAATCAGCCGGGCTTTGCCATCAAGGCCCTCGCCAGAGGCTCGCGCTGCCAGACCGGAGCGCCCGTGGGCGTGTCTCGCCATGAAGGCCGCGACGGTCGCGGTCCAACTGACGGAAGCATCCCATGTACGCGCACGACGATTTCGAACCCGATCACAGCACGTCCCCGACCGGCCATGCCATCGAAGAACTCGAACTCTACGGCTACCGTCCCTCCGAAGACGAGGCCGATCCCCGGATTACACCCGAAGATCACGTCATCCAGGGCGCAGTTTCCGACATCTTCGACGCCCTGATTTCCACCATGGCCGACACCAGCCTCGATTTCGACCTCGACGAGATCCTCTGGTCCACCGTCAACACCTTCCACCGCGCTGTCGAGCGGATCGAGACCAAACTCGACGATAACGAGCAGGCACAGAAGCGCCTTCAGCGTGAACAGGATGGCAGCGAGGTCAAATCCGTCCAGCTCGAAACCCTGATCGGCGCGGGACAAAGCCTGATCGAGCGCCGCGACAGCATGGAAACCTTCCGCGATACCGCCGCCGACATCTATCTGCGCACCACCGGGACGCCCTGGTCGCAACGCTCCGGCTCACGGGTCAACCATCGCCAGATGACCTCGGCCATGATCGACAGCCGCGACTTCATCGCCGCAAAACGCCGGGCCGACAACGAGGTGCTGCTGCCCGCCGGACCGAAAATCGCTTTCTCGGGCGGTGACACCACCGATCACCGGACGATCTGGGCCAAGCTCGATCAGGTCCACGCCAAGCACCCGGACATGGTGCTGATGCATGGCGGATCGCCCAAGGGCGCGGAACGCATCGCGGCCACATGGGCTAATAACCGCAAGGTCGCACAGGTCGCCTTCAAACCTGACTGGGCGAAACATGCCAAGGCAGCACCGTTCAAGCGCAACGACCAGATGCTCGACATCATGCCGATCGGGGTCATCATCTTCCCCGGCACCGGCATTCAGGACAACCTTGCCGACAAGGCCCGCAAGATGGGCATCCCAGTCTATCGCTTCGGGACCGGCAGCGCGTGAGCGCTGCCGGTTCGGCATAACACCATTGCGCACTACTGCAAGAGCGCCAGGTCCTCCCAGCGAATCCGGAGATAACGGCCTGAGCGCTTTGGCAATTGCTTGCGGCTGACCATTCGCCCGGAGACCTGGAACTCCGCATTTATTTTGACCACGAGCAACTTGTTGAAATGCCTCGATGTATCCACCATCACTACGTCCTTGGTCTTGAAAGGTGTGATGGTTTTGATTTCGACATGATCGTTTTCGAGCCTGCCGTCCGAACCCTGCGCGTAGGTCTTGTTCAACTTGATGCCGTAGGTGATGGCACCGAACAGCTCACCGATGTCGCCATACACGGACAAATGCAGGCCCGTCTCCAGATGGTAGCTCTCAGCGAGTGAGATCAGGTCCTCAAAATACGGGATCATTGATCGGATGGCGTTTGGATACTTCGCTCCCCATTCCTTGTGGCGAAGCTGTTCGTCAATGTCTGACCAGCTTACCCATTCGCCATCGTCGTAAAATGCCCGATCTGACCAATCGACTTCTGCCATAAAGTTTAACCCGCATCCTTCCGCCCAACGATATGGTCATCGTAGAGGTGCAGCAGATACTGGTCCACCAGACGCATAAGGTTTCTCATTCAACCTGCTAGTTTTCGGACAGGCCTGGCCTCGAAAGCCATCGCTTCTCGCGCGGTGAGAGGAATGCTGCTATGCTGTGATTGCGCCATGGTGGTGGTGGTGGAAGGCGCAGCCGTCCGACCTTTTGCACGGAGTCACCACCATGATCGTTCTCGGAATTATTGTTTCCATTGCAGCCATCGGGACCATGTGCTGGCTGCTGTTCAATCTCGCCGTTTTTGCCCTGCCGTTCTTTATCGGCCTGAACGCAGGCATATGGGCCTATGGCACGGGCGCTGGCTGGCTTGGCGGCATCCTCATCGGTCTTATCGCTGCGGGTCTGACAGTGGCGGTCGGTCAGGGCCTGCTCATGCTGGTTCGTCCGATCTGGGCACGGCTGCTGATCGCTTTGACCTTCGTTGCCCCGGCGGGCGTGGCAGGGTTTTACGCTACGCTCGGGATCGTCAAACACATGATGCCGTCCGAGACGTGGCAGATCATCTTTTCGGTAGTCGGTGCGGTCGCGGTGGGCGTGACGGCGTTCCTGCGCGTTGCAGGCATGGCGGCAACCGGCCCTGCGGACGGGAACCTTGCACGCACCTGAACTGGAGTGACCCGTAGAGGCAGGACCAGAAGCGGATACGGATCATCTGCCGTCTTCGTCAGGAGGCGGGTGGGTAGATAGCGTGTGGATCCCAGGGCAGCGTGAGGCACAGGCACGGTCCATAGGAGCGCAGGACGGTCAGTGCCAGCATTCGAGGACTGACCGAAAACCGGTTGGGGCAATGCCGATAGCACAGGCCGGAGAAAAGGATGTGCACGACCTGAAACGCGGGGGACCAGACAAGCCGGTGCGCCGGTCTGGTCATCCTGATGGAGCCTCGAGGTTGCCACCGTCCCCGTTCACCCCCGTGTCTCGACCGCTCCAAACGGCCTCTTCAATGGCCTGATCTGGCCGAAGAACAGCGCGATGCGCTTCGACCGCTTTAGCGCAACAGCGTCGTCACAACTTTCTTCCCCTGCCGGCAAAGCCGCCATTCCGCGCGGAACAAGAAAGTTCCTCCTGTGCTGTCCAGCCCCTTTGGGGTGCGCCAGCGTTCGTCTCCGGCCGGTCGATCGCCATAGAGGCCGCAATGGTGCGGGCTCGGAAACGGAAAGCGGAGACTTAAAATGGCAACCATCGGCACCTTCAAGAAGACCGGCTCGAACGAATTCACCGGCGAAATCGTCACCCTCAGCGTCCAGGCCAAGGGCGTGCGCATCATCCCCGACCTGCGCGCCACCGGCGAGAATGCCCCCAGCCACCGCGTTCTGGTCGGTCGCGCTGAAATCGGCGCCGCCTGGTCCAAGCGCTCCAACGAGGGCCGCGACTATCTGGGCCTCAAGCTGGACGATCCAAGCTTCAACGCTCCGATCTACGCCAACCTCTTCGACGAAGAAGACGGCGAAACCTTCTCCCTCATCTGGTCCCGCCCCAACGGTCGCCGCGGCGACTGAGGCGCGGAACAAAGGCTCCGACCGCAAGGTCGGGGCCTTTCCCGTGCCCGCGGGAAAGCCGCCAGGCCCGGTGACCTGACCGGGCTGGAACTGCTCAGCCGGTCAGGATCGGGATCATGGTTTTCACATGGGCGTCGATCCGTTCCAGCACGGGCGGGGGGACCACCTCGCGTTCCGGCAGTGTCCACCATTTCGCATCGATGCGTTTCACCGTCTCGACAACGGCCTTGAGCACGGCAGGCTCGGGAAGCCTTGCCCGATTGGCAAACGTCTTCCAGCGGGCCGGGGCCAGGCCCTTGAAGGCCCGCTCGCCGCCCAGAGACAGCGCCAGCCCATCTGCCGGAATATAGGGAATGGTCGAAAGCATGTCGTAGATCGGTGCAAGAGCGGGCGTGTCGCCGTCGCCCGAATAGATCAGTGACCAGTTCTTGAGGTGCATGTCGCCATTGCCCATGACCACCGAGAAGGTCAGCCGCCGGACAAACTCCAGCGCGGCGAACGGCGAGATTGCCACATTCAGCACAGAGGCGATGTCGTGGGAGGCGGCGCCATCATATTTGCGCGCCGGGTACAGGCCGAAAACCTGCGCGAAATCCTCGATATGGATGCGCTCCCCGTCTGCCCCGCGATCAAAACGCCGCACGAGCAGGACCAGCCCCTCGGCAAGTGTTTCAAACTCTTCGGGAATGCCCTCGAACTGGTCTCGGCTGACCAGTTCCCGCTCAGGCACATTCATACCGATGGCTTCGGCAAGCGCGAGGTTCGCGAACTCGTTCTCGGACACGCCCGGAAAGGCGGTCGAGGGGAATTTCGCAATATATTGGCCCTCGTCATCCCCGAGCGGCAAGGTCAGCCCGCCGCCTTTGCCGGTGTTCTTCATCACCGAGAGCTTCATCTGCACGCCTGCCAGCGAGAAGCGAGCCTTGGGCCGTCCTTGGGGTGGCGCCACCCCGATGCCGGGTTGGCCGTCACTGGGCAGCACCCGAACGGCCCCCGGCAAATCCGCACCAAGGGTGGCCAGGAGATCGAAATCATTCCCCGGCCGCACATTGCCCGCATGGTGTTTTTCCATCGCCTCGCGCAGCCGGTCTTCGGGCAGCAGGTTGGCAAAGAAGGGCGGCAGGCTGCCTGCGACAGGTCGCGGATCCTTGCGCAGGCCCCCTGATGCCGCGCGCAGCGACAGGCTCAGAACCGGAATGCCGCCGGTCGCGCGATAGGCTGGATCAAGGCTGAAGGCGTTGAAATCACCCGGCGTCCTGACGATCGTGCCAACCTTCGCACTGTTCAGGAACACGTCCAGCGCGGTGATGGTCTCAGCGGTACGGACGGCTGTCATCGTCGCTCTCCGGTTGCGGGCTGAAGGCCGGATGATCATCCTCGGCCTCGGGGCGCAGAAGCGCCTCGATGGCGGGCACCATCGCCTGCGGGACCAGCATCATTTCCAGCCCAAGCGCCCTGGCAATGTTGATCAATGTCGTGGTGCGCGCAGCCGCCGCCCCCGTCTCGATGTCGCGGTAGCGCGGGCGCGAAATGCCCGCAAGATCGGCCACCTGCTCCTGGGTCAACCCCGCTGCAAGACGCGCGCGGCGAAAATGGTCGCCGATCAGCCTCAGTGTTTCTTCTTCCGCCTTCATGTGACGCCTTTACAGATCATTTTTGCTGCACTGATCTGGATGGGTATCATATCCAGCGCAGAACGCAAAGAAAATGATCTCCAAACATATCACGATCATTCCTCTTGGAGCGTTTGGGGATCATCTTGTGCTGGTCGGCGCTACGGCCAGCACAAGTGCTGCAATTGCGGCATACAGGCGAATCAGTCGGGCTGCATGCTCAGCCGTGCAGATAACGCCCTGGCCAGATTCGACGATTTCGTATGGCGTATCGGGCGAAGGCGACTAAAATAGCCGTAGTTCTGGAATGCGCGCCGGTCGCGATGGGAGGTGATCATGCATGATCACCGCTCGACAGTCGCGGGCCGCACGCGCGTTGCTGGGTTGGACGCAGGAGACGCTCGCTGACAAGGCCCGAATATCGCTGACTGCCCTGAAACGCCTTGAGTCCGAGAACCGGCTCGAGGTGTATGAGACAACGCGGGATCAGGTGCGCCGGGCGCTTGAAGCAGCAGGGATTGTTCTCCTGTCCACGGATCGCGGGCAAGGAGTATTGCTGGTTCATGGGGAAGACGAGAAGAGACACCGACAGAACCAAGACGCCTGACCGGCGTGGGCGGCATCATCGATCCGCTGCGGCCGCCTGTGCTCTGTGGCGACCCTCGACATGACATCCCCGCTTCCCCCCTTCAACGATATTGCACCTGTTAGCTGCGAGCTGACCGAATATGACCGCGCGCATATCAAGCTCTATATGCGGCTGCTCGATGCCGCCGATGATGGGGCGGAATGGACCGAAGCCGTTAATGTTCTGTTCGGAATTGACCCTGTTCGGGAACCTGAACGCGCCCGGCAGGTCCATGACAGCCATCTGGCACGGGCGCGCTGGATGACACGGAGCGGCTATCGTCAGCTGCTGCGTCATCCAACAGATCGGACCTGACCTCGCCGCCGTCGCACCAGTGATGCCCTCAGAGCATCCCCCCATGTCTTCGTTCCGGCTTCCATCTCGGTAGAGGTGCCGCAATTCTTTCACGCTCCACCTGTGCAGTTTCAACCAGGAGCGGAGCAATGAAGCCGGATACATCCCGCTGGCGAGACCAGGACCAGTATGAATTCTACGATGCGCTGCCCGTTGAGGGCGTCGCCTGGGAATGCCTGCGCCGTAACGCCTCCTATCAGGCCAGTTTCGATGATCTTGTAGCGCAAGGCACCGGGCATCTTCCCTTTGCGGATGATGTCCAACATCGCTGGGGGTTGCGATTTTCCGGCAGACCCCTGCTTTTCCGCGCTCGACCAACCGGTCATCTGGTCGCCTGCTGCCAATCCGGACGTGCTGATGCTCGGGGCGGCGCCCGATTTTCTTCCGCCTTCTCCGTCCGCCTTATCGGTCGATCTTGCTGATGCCATCTGCGGACCAGAGGGGACATATGGTGTCTTTGACGCCAGAGACGGCATTCAATATCTGATCCTCGCCGACACCGATGCCAATTCGCAGCCGGCGATCATCCTGCCAATTGACCAAAATCTGCCGGATCGGCTCGAAGCCATTCTCAGGCTCTGGCACATGCTGGCCGGGAAACCCGCGCGCCGCGACCCCAGAATGACGCCGTATCAGCGCCGGCGGTTCCGCCTGATGATGCAAGCCGCCGACGGAAACACCAACCACGCGACTTATCGTGAGATTGCCATCGCCATCTACGGAGAGGCGCGCGTTCGGGCCGAACCGTGGAAGACATCGGCTTTGCGCGCCTCTGTTATCGCCCTTGTCCGATCTGCCGCCACTCTGATCGACGGCGGCTACCGTGACCTTCTGCGTCATCGTCGCAAACCCTGACGCTGACGCCTGATCGAGGGTGAGGATTTTACCCCTTCGATCTTCCTCATCCCCCATGCCGCCGCGCCTTCGCCACCGTGCGCATGTCATGCCGTTGATCGTCAGCGGCATCCTGCACAACCACGGAGGCCACCCCATGCGACCTGATCTCGCCGCCTTGCCGCCACGCTACCTGCGCACCAAGGAAGCTGCCGATTTCCTCAGCCTGTCCGCGCGCACGCTGGAAAAGCACAGAACCTACGGAACCGGACCTGCCTATCACAAGCTCGGCGGCCGCGTTGTCTATTCGGTCGAGGATCTCGCAGCCTGGGTTGCGCGCGGATCAGTCACTTCCACGTCGGACCCGCGTGGACAGGTTCTCCCGGCGAAACCTTTGCCCCCGACCGCGTTCACCTCGCCCAAGCGCATCACGCGCTGAACGTGGTTGTCACCCCCTGATGGCAGCGCAGCATCCATCCGCCTCGGAACGCGGACAACTCGATCTGTTTCGGGCGCTTCCCGGGGAATTCGCACCACGAGACGCGCAGGATCTCATGGCCTATCCTTTCTTTTCCCTTTCCAAATCGCACCGTATCCGCCCGATTGACTTTGCCTTGGGCAACGTCTCGATCCGTGTCGAAGCTGTTCCCGATCACGGTATGGCGACGATCTGGGACGCCGATATACTGATCTGGGCGGCCAGCCAGATCGTGGAAGCGCGGGACGCCGGTCTGCGCACGTCGCGCCTGATGGCGGCAACGCCTTATGAAATCCTGACATTCACAGGGCGCGGAACCTCCCTGAGGGACTATCAGCGCCTGAAGGCGGCGCTGGACCGGCTGCAATCGACCACGGTTGCAACCTCGATCCGCCAGCGCGCGAATGGACGGCGACATCGTTTTTCGTGGATCAACGAATGGCACGAGCGGACCGATGCCAATGGCCGTCCGGACGGCATCGAGATGATCGTGCCCGACTGGTTCTACAGTGCGGTTCTGGATGACGCCCTGATCCTCACCATCGACCGGGCCTATTTCAATCTGACCGGCGGGTTGGATCGCTGGCTCTATCGCCTGGTGCGCAAGCATGGTGGGCGACAGAAAAACGGTTGGCGGTTCGACTTCCGTCACCTGCACCAGAAATCGGGCAGTCTGTCGCCGTTCAAGCGCTTCGCCTTCGAGCTGCGCGACATTATCCGCCGCCAGCCACTGCCCGGCTACACCCTGTTCGCCGAGGTCGAAACCGGCGGCCGGATGCTGCTCGCTTTCGAGCCTGTCCCGGCCTGTGGAAAACCTGTGGATAGTCTCGTGCTATCGGGAACCCGGACTATCGTGCCATCAGGAACCGGAGGCTCGTGCTATCGGGAACCCAAACACCTCCTATCCTTCGGTAACAAAAGCGAAAATCGCGCCCTTAACTTAGAGTCTAACACAGAATCTAACTTTGAAGAGCGGCGGCGCGATGTGGAAAAGCTCATCGCGAAGGCTGGTGCGGCCCTCAGATCGGGTGCCCATAAAGGCAAGCTGACACCCCCAAAGCAAGGATCGCCCGCGTCAACAAGCACGCCTGAACTTCCTCTCGGCAAGCCGGGAGGACAGCGATGATCGTCGCTCTCCTCAATCAGAAAGGCGGTGTCGGAAAAACCACGTTGGCGCTGCATCTCGCCGGTGCGTGGGCTGCGGAAGGCAAACGCGTCATCCTGATCGACGCCGATCCGCAAGGCTCCGCACTCGACTGGTCGCAGCGGCGTGGCCATGAAGGGCTGCCAAGGCTGTTCAGTGTCATCGGCCTGGCCCGCGATACGCTGCACCGGGAAGCGCCGGAGCTGGCGCGTGACGCCGACCATGTCGTCATCGATGGTCCGCCCCGTGTCGCTGGTCTGATGCGCTCAGCGCTGCTTGCAGCCGATCTGGTGCTGGTCCCGGTGCAGCCATCTCCTTTCGACGGCTGGGCCTCCGCCGAGATGCTGGCGCTTCTGAACGAAGCACGCATCTATCGTCCTGAACTGGCCGCCCGTTTTCTGCTGAACCGATGCGCTGCGCGCACCGTCATCGCCCGCGAAACGGCTGAGACACTGGCGGACCAAGATCCGCCGTTGCTGGCCACGACCATCGGCCAGCGCGTCGCCTTTGCTGAAGCCGCACAAACTGGGCGACTGGTCTCAGAGACCGATGGCGGCGAACGGGCTGCACATGAGGTCACAGCGCTGGTGGCCGAGATCGATAGCCTCGGGATCGGGAGGATTGTGCGATGACACGTCCACCCGCCAAATCCGGCTTCGCATCGCGTCCGGGTAATCCCGATAGCTGGGTCAGGGCCGCCGATGCGCCGGCAACCGGAAAGATGGCTGCCGAGGCGTTTACCGCCCGCCTGACCATCGACATCACACCCGAACTGCGCGGGCGCATCAAGGTGGCCGCTTTCCGGCGCGGCGTCACCGTCGCCGTGATGCTGCGCGAGCTGCTGGGCCGCGAGTTTCCACCCACCGAAGGAGACCGGCCATGACCGGCAAAACCGGGCGTGGTGCGCATGAACATCCGCTGGCGGACGGTCCAGCGCCCTTCACCACACTTGTCGAACTGGCCTTCCAGAAGCGGAAGGTTGAGCACTGGATACGCTTCGGCCACAAGAGCTTTGAGCAGATCATCGACCGCCGCCGCAGTCTCGTCGGCTTCGCACCCGAAAGCATCTTCGCCTTCGTCCGCTGGGCCTCCAACGACTACGGCACCATCGTCTCGCGGCTCGACATACTGCGCGCTGTCGGGCGTGGCGAGCCGTTCCAGACCGTGCCCTTCGTTCGCCCCGGCGGCGAGATCCTGCTGCGTATTGATGGCTGGCCAAAGGTGCAGCAAGCGCTGGCCGCCATCGACGCCGTGGACGCGCTTGGCGTCGATCCTGCGGATGCTGCGCCGGACCATTGGCGGCACGTCCACAACCGCATGATCGCCGGTCAGGACCCCAACCCCTACACGCCGGAACGCCATGCCGCATGGGTCAGCCGCCGGAGGATCGCACCATGAGCCGCCGTCATATCCTCGCCGTGTCCATGTTGGCCGTCGGTACGCTTGTCGCCACGGCCGTTGCCGATCCGCCAACCAGGCTGATCTGGAATGCGACCGCCAGCGCGCCCATCGGCTTCTACACAGTTGTTCCTGCCGATGTGGTCGAAGTTCCTGAACTCGTCGTCATCGCGCCGCCCGAACCGCTGGAGCGGTTCATGGTCGAGCGCGGCTATATCGGGCGGGGCGTGCCGCTGCTGAAACGCGTCCTCGGCTTGCCGGGACAGCGCGTCTGCCGCAGCGGTGCGACGATCACCGTCGATAACGTCGAGATGGGCGATGCACTGGAGCGCGACCGGATGGGACGCGATCTGCCGGTCTGGCAGGGCTGCCGCATCATCCGCGACGGCGAACTCTTCCTCATGAATTGGGAAATCCGGGACAGCCTCGACGGCCGTTACTTCGGACCTGTTCCCGCCAGTTCCGTCATCGGCCGGGCGCTTCCGCTCTGGACCGATGAGGAAGGCGATGGCCGCTACGAATGGCGGGCGGTCACGCATTGAACCCACGCCAAACCCACCAACACAGGAGACATACCATGCCACAGATCGGTCAATTTGCGCGTGACGCATCCGGCTTCGCCGGTCAGCTCGTCACGCTCACCATGAAGCGCGATCTCGTCATCGTGCCCGCTGAACATTCCGATGCGGAGAATGCGCCGGACTATCGCGTCCATTACATTGAGCATGACGGTCCCGAGGTCGGTGCTGCATGGAAACGCACCGGCGAAAAGGCTGGCGAATATCTCTCGGTGCTGCTCGACGATCCGGCCTTACCGCACCCGATCCGCGCCAACCTGTTCCGCGACGACGATGCAGGCTCGTCATGGTCGCTGCACTGGAGCCGCCCGCGGCCCCGCGAAGATCGCGACTGAGATCATGCGATCCCGCACCTTTCTTCTCTTCACGGCCCTGCTGTCGGCTGGCAGCGGCTCGATGCCGGCCATGGCGCAGGTCACGCTGCAACCTGCGCCTGTCACCGCGCATCCCCATGCTGCGTTCATTGCCGAGGCGTCACAGCGTTTCGGCATTCCAGAGCACTGGATTCGAGCCGTGCTGCGCGTGGAAAGCGCGGGCGATGTGCGCGCAATTTCATCGGCGGGCGCGATGGGACTGATGCAGGTCATGCCCGATACCTGGGCGGGCCTGCGCCGCCGCCATGGTCTCGGGCGCGACCCTTACGATCCGCGCGATAACATCTTCGCAGGCACGGCGTATCTGCGCGAGATGTGGGACCGCTATGGCAATGTTGCGGCCATGCTTGCCGCCTACAATGCTGGTCCCGGTCGCTATGACGAGCATCTGGCGACGGGCCGCACTTTGCCCGCTGAAACGCGCGCCTATGTCGCCACGCTCGCACCTGTTCTTGGCAGGGCGACTGCGCCTGATGTGCCGACGATCGTGCCGCCGCCACCGCCGGATTGGCGCGAAGCTCCGCTCTTCGTTGTGCAATCCAGCGGCCATTCGGCGACGGCCAATCAACCGTCGAACGACGTCCGCGCAACCGTTCCTATGCGCGTTTCCGTCGATCAGGAGCCGCAGGACGGCGGCATATTCGTGGCCCGTGCGGGCAATGGAGACGAGCCATGAGCATGGTGTCTCCACGCACTTTCGGTCCGCTTCCGGTGTGCAGTCAGGCAAGGGGTCGCCTGGCTGCATTCCCGGCAGGAAGGGCAAAAAGGGGAAGAAAGGCGGAGGGCAAGATAAAGGAAACCGGCACCCTGTCGGGGCGGTTTCTGGGCAAGCCCTTGCCTGCACACTGTTTTGGGACGCGGCGCACGGCACCCTGCTTTTGGGCCTCGCGTGCCGCGATATGGCGCAAAGCCTTGGCGTTGCGGGGTTTTGACCGGCACTCTAACCGAATATCGGCCGATTTTCCGCCGTCACGGCTTCGGATACGATGATGAGTGGCGACGACGAGAGCCGCTTTCTCCCAAAGCCTGGCCGCATCAGGTCGGACGTGCCGAAGGCGGGCAAGGCGAAGAGCTTTCTGACGCAGGCAAAGAAGCTGGCGCGTCAGCATAGCAACCGCCCCGGCAGATCATCATCATTCGCATCACGGACCTACTCGTCGCCTTCATCTGGTTCGGCCGGAAAGAGTGGGAAGGCATCGCCGGCCGGCAAAGGTCCGGGCGTCAAGCGTGGTCGTGGTGCGGCCTTTGTCCGCGTCCGAATGCTGTCGGGCGGCTGGCGGCACAGTACGGCCGGCGTGCGCCGCGTCGTTGTCAAGACCCGTTATGCCCAGAGCGCGGGGAAGAATGGCAAAGGGGCTGCCCATCTGCGCTACATCCAGCGCGACGGCACCTCGCGCGATGGCGAACGTGGCCAGCTCTATTCGGCGACCGAGGACCGCGCTGATGGAGATGCCTTCCTTGATCGCAGCAAGGATGATCGCCACCAGTTCCGCTTCATCGTCTCGCCCGAGGATGCCGCCGATCTTTCCGATCTCACCGACCACACCCGCGATCTGATGAACCGCATCGAGGCCGACCTTGGCACGAAACTCGATTGGGTGGCTGTCAATCACCACAATACCGGCCATCCCCATGTCCACGTCATTGTTCGGGGGAAGGACGATCTGGGCGAGAACCTGGTTATCAATGGCGACTATCTCGCCAATGGTATTCGTGAGCGGGCGAGCGAACTGACCACGCTGGAACTCGGCCCCGTGACCGAGATCGAGCAGAGCCGCAAGCTGTCTGCCGAAATCGATCAGGACCGCTTCACGCGCATCGACCGCGCCATGACCGAGGAAGCCGACGAAAGGTTCCTCGATCTGCGCCACGAACCAGCAGATGCACGCCGCCAGTTCAACCGCACACTTCGCCTGCGCCGTCTCGCCAAGCTGGAAAAGATGGGGCTGGCTATGGAACATGCACCCGGCGTCTGGGAGCTTGGCGCGAAGATGGAACCGGCGCTGCGTGAACTCGGTGAGCGCGGTGACATCATCCGCAACATGCACAAGGCGCTGAAGGCCGATGGGCAGGAACGTGATCCGATGACCTTCCAGCTTCACGATGCCGCACCCGCGGCGCCCATCATCGGCCGCGTCGTGGACAAATATCTCACCGACGAGATGGGCGAAAACCTGACGCTCGTGGTGGACGGTATCGACGGGCGAACACACCATCTTCCCGGCATTGATCCGGCCCGCGTCGAAGATGCCCGAATCGGCAGCATCGTGGAAGTCGGCCCCGCCGACACGGCGCAACGTCCCTCTGATCGCACCATCTCTGCGATCTCGGAGAATGGTATCTACCGACCGAGCCGCCACCTCGAACAGGCGAAGTTCGAGGGACGTGTGCCGGGTGGCGATTATGAGGGCTATGTCGATGCCCATGTCCGGCGATTGGAGTCGCTACGCCGGGCCGGGATTGCCGAGCGGATCGACGCCGACCAGTGGCGCATCCCCGAAGACTTCGAGAGCCGCGCCACCGCCTATGATGCCGGTCGCAACCGGCAGGCCAGCATCCGTGTCGTCTCGACCTTCGATCTGGAAAAACAGATCGGCGCCGATGGCGCGACCTGGCTGGACCGACGATTGGTCACACCGGACGCCTCGGACCTTACCCCGGCAGGGTTCGGCCAGCAGGTGCGCGAGGCTATGGACCAGCGGCGTGAACACCATATCGCACAGGGCGATGCCACGCGGCAGCAGAATGGACGCATCCTCTATCGGCGCAACCTGCTCGCCAATCTGCGAGAAAGGGAAGTGGCCCGCGTCGGTGCGGAAATGGCCAGCAGCAAAGGCTTGCCGTTCCGGGCGGCTGCAGATGGCGAAAATATCAGCGGCAAGTTCACCGGGACCGCACATCTATCGAGCGGCAAGTTCGCCATTGTCGAAAAGAGCCACGAGTTCACTCTTGTCCCATGGCGGCCAGTGATCGACCGCCAGCTCGGCCGCGAGGTTGCGGGCATCGTGCAGGGTGGATCGGTATCGTGGCAAATGGGGCGAACACGAGGGCTCGGGATTTGAGCCTTTGCCGATCTGGCACCTCGCAAATTGTTCTGTCGACATCGGCATCTGAAAGGGCCTGTCCGATGTGCCGCCGATAGTATCCGGCAACACGGCACCCCTGCTTTTCCTGTTGCCGCTTTCGAAAACGTCTATTCTTTGATCGGCTCCGACTCTCTTGCCGATTGGAGCCTGTATGCGTGGTGGCCGAATACTCTGGGGCCAGATCATTGTCGTATTCACCATTGTCCTGGTGATGGTCTGGACTTCGACACAATGGGTGGCCTTCCGCCTTGGCTTTCAGCCCCAGCTCGGCAATCCATGGTTCGATGTTGCGGGATGGCCGGTCTATTATCCTCCGGCCTTTTTCTGGTGGTGGTTTTCCTATGACGCCTATGCGCCCGACATTTTCACCGAGGGCGCGTTAATCGCCACGTCCGGGGCGTTGTTCGCTATCGCCGCCGCTTTTTTCATGTCGATCATCCGGGCGCGCGAGGCGCGCAACGTCGCCACCTACGGTTCGGCGCGATGGGCCGAGAACAAGGAAATCCATGTTGCCGGACTGCTCGGTCCCGATGGCGTGGTCCTTGGCAGGCACAGCAAGGACTATCTCCGGCACGACGGCCCCGAGCATGTCCTTTGTTTCGCGCCCACCCGATCAGGCAAAGGCGTCGGTCTCGTTGTGCCGACGCTGCTGACCTGGCCGGGAAGTTGCATCGTGCACGACATCAAGGGTGAGAACTGGAATCTGACGGCCGGCTTCCGGTCCCATCACGGCCGCGTCCTGCTGTTCGATCCGACCAATGTGCATTCCGCAGCTTACAACCCGCTGCTGGAAGTCCGTCAGGGGGAGTGGGAAGTCCGCGATGTCCAGAACATCGCGGATATTCTGGTCGATCCCGAGGGCAGTCTCGACAAGCGCAACCACTGGGAAAAGACCAGCCATTCGCTACTGGTCGGCGCCATCCTGCATGTACTCTATGCCGAGAAGGACAAGACGCTGGCCGGCGTCGCGAGTTTTCTGTCCGATCCCCGCCGTCCGGTCGAGGCAACCTTGCGCGCCATGATGGACACACCGCATCTGGGCGAAGCCGGTGTGCATCCCGTCATCGCTTCGTCGGCACGCGAGCTGTTGAACAAATCCGAGAACGAACGCTCCGGTGTTCTGTCCACAGCGATGTCTTTTCTCGGCCTCTACCGAGATCCGGTCGTGACCTGCGTGACGGCCCGCTGCGACTGGCGCATTGCTGATCTGGTCGAAGCAAAAGAACCCGTCAGCCTCTACCTCGTCGTACCGCCATCGGACATCAATCGCACAAAACCGCTGATCCGCCTCATCCTCAATCAGGTCGGGCGGCGGCTGACCGAGGAGTTGGAAACCTCCGGCAAGCGCCATCGCCTGCTGTTGATGCTGGACGAGTTCCCCGCGCTCGGGCGGTTGGACTTCTTTGAATCGGCACTCGCCTTCATGGCCGGTTATGGCCTCAAAGCGTTCCTGATCGCGCAGTCGCTCAACCAGATCGAGCGCGCCTATGGGCAGAACAACGCCATTCTCGACAACTGCCATGTGCGTGTCGCCTTTGCTGCCAATGATGAACGCACCGCCAAGCGGATCAGTGATGCGCTCGGCACGGCCACGGAAATGCGCGATTCCACCAACTATGCCGGTCATCGCCTCGCGCCATGGCTGGGGCACCTCATGGTGTCGCGGCAGGAAACGGCGCGGCCACTCCTGACGCCCGGCGAAATCATGCAGCTTCCGCCAACCGACGAGATCGTCATGGTAGCGGGTGTGCCGCCCATCCGCGCCGCCAAGGCGCGCTACTATGCCGATGCGCGGCTTCAGGAACGGGTGCTGCCGCCGCCCGATCTACGCAAGCAGTCGGTGAAGATGGAAACATCGGCACCAGACGACTGGACGAGCCGTGTTGTTACGCCCACGGTTGGCCACGGACCCGCGTCGAACACGTCCGACGGCGATCCTGCCGATGCCGGTATCCGTCGTGAGCCGGAGCTTCCCGAGCATGAGGAAATCATCCCGGCACCACCGCCGCCATCGCAAGAATTCGACTTTCTCGATGATGAGCCCGACGTCGATGCCGCCAAGGCCCGCGCTATGCGTCAGCGGATGCGCATGGTCGCGCGGCAGGCATCTCTCGACCCCAATGACGGCATCGACCTTTGAGAAGGAAGGCAGGCATGACGAGCCGCACCCGCATGAATGTCTACTTCTCCCCGGATCTACTGAAGCAGGTCGAAGGCTTGGCGCTGCGCCGCAATGTTTCAAAATCCGCAGTGATCGAGGCTGCGGTAGCATCCTTCCTGTCTGGTGACACGACCGAACGGCTGGAAGCCGCAATGTCGCGACGCCTGGATAAGCTTGGCCGCCAGTTCGATATGCTGGACGAAGATGTGGCCATCCTCGGCGAGACGCTTTCGCTGTTCGTACAATTCTGGCTCACCATGACGCCGCCGCTGTCAGATAGCGCGAAACAGTCGGCGCGCATCAAGGGCAACGAGCGCTTCGAAGGCTTCATGCAGACGCTGGGCAAGCGCCTGGCTTCCGGCGACAGATTCCTGAAAGAGTTGTCGCGGGATATGGATTCGCTTCACGATCTTTCGTCACAAGGCCAGTCCGAAGCGGATGGAAACCAGCTCTGAACTTTCGATCCATCCTATTTGCCGCCCTGCGCCGCCGATGCCCGCACGCGCACAAACATCTGTTGAAACGGCCCTAAATCAGGTTCTTTTAATCGACCCCAATCCGGGGTCCGTCTTTTGCGCGTCCCGCCATGAACGGGGCCGCCATGACCGCATCACATCAGAAACCCGAGACGATTGCGCGTGGTGCGCGGATGCTGCGCACCGCGCTCGGGGCATCGATTGCCCGGTTTCTGGAAGATCCCGGTGTGGTCGAGGTGATGCTGAATCCCGATGGCCGCATCTGGGTGGATCGGCTCTCCGAAGGTCTGGCCGATACGGGAGACAGGCTGTCTGCGGCTGATGGCGAGCGGATCGTCAGGCTGGTCGCCCATCATGTTGGCGTCGAAGTTCATTCCCGAAGTCCGCGTGTATCGGCCGAACTGCCTGAGACCGGAGAGCGCTTCGAAGGGTTGCTGCCGCCTGTCGTCACGGCGCCAACCTTTGCCATCCGCAAGCCCGCCGTCGCGGTGTTCACGCTCGACGACTATGTAAACGCTGGGATCATGACCAGCCATCAGGCCGAGGTGTTGCGCCTGAACGTCGCCACGCGGGCCAATATCCTCGTCGCGGGCGGCACCTCCACTGGCAAGACCACGCTGATCAACGCGCTGCTGGCAGAAGTCGCCAAGACTTCGGATCGCGTCGTGATCATTGAAGACACGCGCGAACTGCAATGCGCCGCGCCCAATCTGGTCGCGATGCGCACCAAAGATGGCGTGGCGACGCTCTCCGATCTGGTGCGCTCGTCGCTACGCCTGCGCCCGGATCGCATCCCGGTCGGCGAGGTTCGCGGGTCCGAAGCTCTCGACCTCCTTAAAGCCTGGGGCACCGGCCATCCGGGCGGGATCGGCACCATCCATGCCGGTTCCGGCATTGGCGCGCTGCGACGCCTCGAGCAGCTCATCCAGGAAGCCGTCATCACTGTCCCGCGCGCCCTGATCGCCGAGACTATCGACCTTGTCGCCGTTCTTGCCGGACGTGGATCGTCCCGCCGCCTGGTCGAACTCGCCCGCGTCGATGGGCTGGGACCGGACGGCGACTACGCCATCACGCATCTCATTACTTTGGCAACCACCCCGAAAGGAAACCCTTCATGATCCGCACGATTTCACGCGGCTGCCGCATCATGGCAACCGCCGCTGCCACTGTTTCCATCAGTCTGATGCTGGCGCCTGCCGCACACGCCTCCGGCTCCTCCATGCCCTGGGAGGCCCCGCTTCAGTCGATCCTCCAGTCGATAGAAGGTCCTGTCGCCAAGATCATCGCCGTCATCGTCATCATCGCCACCGGCCTGGCGCTGGCCTTTGGCGATACCTCCGGCGGCTTCCGCCGCCTGATCCAGATCGTCTTCGGCCTGTCCATCGCCTTCGCTGCGTCGAGCTTCTTCCTGTCGTTCTTCTCGTTCGGCGGCGGGGCGCTCATCTGATGGCGGGCGGGTTTGAACAGCTCGATGCGGTGCCGGGCTTCTCTATCCCGGTTCACCGGGCGCTGACCGAGCATATCCTGCTCGGCGGCGCACCGCGTTCGATTGCCATCGTCAACGGCACGCTGGCCGGCGCCGTCGGCCTCGGCCTTCGTCTCTGGCTGGTTGGCATCGCCATCTGGGCGGTGGGACATTTCCTCGCGGTATGGGCTGCCAAACGCGATCCGCTTTTTGTCGAGGTGGGCCGCAGGCATCTGCGCATCCCCGGTCATCTGTCGGTGTGAAGGCGCGCCCATGATGAACCTCACCGAATATCGCCGTACCGCCACCCGCCTCGCGGATTTCCTGCCCTGGGCCGCGCTCGTTGGCTCGGGCGTCGTGCTGAACAAGGACGGCAGTTTCCAGAGGACAGCGAAGTTTCGCGGGCCGGATCTGGATTCCGCTATCGCCGCCGAGCTGGTCGCGGTCGCCGGGCGCATCAACAACGCCGTGCGCCGCCTCGGCTCCGGCTGGTCGATCTTTGTTGAGGCTCAACGAAGCGAAGCCGCGATCTATCCCGGCAGCCAATTTCCTGATCCGGCTTCCGCTCTGGTCGATGCCGAGCGCAAGGCTGCCTTTGAGGAAGCGGGCACGCATTTCGTGTCAGGTTACTTCCTGACCTTCCTCTGGCTGCCACCCGCCGAAGATGCAGCTCGCGCCGAGACCTGGCTCTACGAGGGCCGTGAGCAATCCGGCGTCAATCCATGGGAGCTGATGCGCGGCTTCATCGACCGCACCGACCGCGTGCTGGCGCTACTCGACGGCTTCATGCCCGAATGCCACTGGATCGATGACGCGGGCACGCTGACCTATCTCCATTCCACGATTTCCACGAACCGCCATCGTGTCCGCGTGCCCGAAGTGCCCATGCACCTCGATGCGCTGCTGGCCGATCAGCCGCTGACTGGCGGTCTGGAACCGCGCCTTGGTGACAAGCATCTGCGCGTCCTGACCATTATCGGCTTTCCGACAGCGATCACGCCCGGCCTGCTCGACGAGATGAACCGGCTCGCGTTCCCGTATCGCTGGTCCACCCGCGCCATCCTGATGGACAAGACGGACGCGACGAAACTCCTCACCAAAATCCGCCGTCAATGGTTCGCCAAGAGAAAATCAATCGCCGCGATCCTCAAGGAGGTGATGACCAACGAGCAATCGGCGCTGGTGGACACCGATGCGTCCAACAAGGCGCTCGATGCCGACATGGCCTTGCAGGAACTGGGCGCTGACGTCGCCGGCATGGCCTATGTCACAGCAACCGTCACCGTCTGGGACGCCGACCCCCGTATCGCCGACGAGAAGCTGCGTCTGGTCGAGAAGATCATTCAGGGCCGTGACTTCACGGCCATGCCGGAAACTGTCAATGCCGTCGATGCCTGGCTAGGCTCGATCCCGGGACATGCCTACGCCAATGTCCGGCAGCCGCCGATCTCGACGCTCAACCTCGCCCACATGATCCCTCTATCGGCCGTGTGGGCGGGGCCGGAACGGAACGAACATCTCGGAGCGCCCCCCTTGCTGTACGGCAAGACCGAAGGTTCGACTCCGTTCCGGCTTTCCCTTCATGTCGGCGACGTGGGCCATACCCTCGTCGTCGGCCCGACCGGCGCGGGCAAGTCCGTGCTGCTGGCGCTGATGGCGTTGCAATTTCGCCGCTATGATCGCAGCCAGATTTTCGCTTTCGATTTCGGGGGATCGATCCGGGCATCCGCGCTCGCCATGGGGGGCGACTGGCATGATCTTGGCGGTGGGTTGACCGAGGGATCGGAGGTTTCCGTTTCCCTGCAACCGCTGGCGCAGATCGATGATGCCTATGAGCGGTCATGGGCCGCTGACTGGATCGCCGCGATCCTGATGCGTGAAGGCATGACCATCACGCCGGAGGTGAAGGAGCACATCTGGACGGCACTGACATCGCTGGCATCCGCCCCGGCGGGGGAACGGACCATCACCGGCCTTGCCGTGCTGCTGCAATCCAACGATCTGAAACAGGCGTTGCGCCCATACTGCATTGGCGGCGCCTATGGCCGGTTGCTCGACGCCGAGGCCGAACATCTCGGATCAGCCGATGTACAGGCCTTCGAGATCGAGGGGCTGGTCGGCACTGGGGCTGCGCCTGCCGTCCTGTCCTATCTGTTTCATCGGATCGGCGACCGGCTCGATGGTCGGCCAACCCTGCTCATCATCGACGAAGGCTGGCTGGCGCTCGATGATGAGGGGTTCGCCAATCAGCTCCGCGAATGGCTGAAGACACTCAGGAAGAAGAACGCGTCCGTCATCTTCGCCACGCAGTCGCTCTCGGACATTGACGGCAGCAATATCGCGCCCGCCATCATCGAAAGCTGCCCGACGCGGCTGCTTCTCCCGAATGAACGCGCCATCGAGCCGCAGATCACGGCAATCTACCGCCGCTTCGGCCTCAATGACCGGCAAATCGAGATCCTCGCGCGGGCCACGCCCAAGCGGGACTACTACTGCCAATCGCGGCGCGGCAATCGCCTGTTCGAGCTTGGCCTTTCCGAAGTCGGTCTCGCGCTCTGCGCCGCATCATCCAAATCCGATCAGACCCGTATCGCCGAACTCATCGCCGAGCATGGGCAGGACGGTTTTCTCGCGGCCTGGCTGCGCGATCGCGGCGTCGAATGGGCCGTCGATCTGATCCCGAACCTCACCAATCTTGTCGAACGGACAGAGCCCGCTCGGTCGGTCGCGCCAGATCAAATCCATCCAGATGACAGCCAAGAAAAGGAGACCCTGCCATGATCCGTATCCCCGTTTCCCGATATGTCAGTGCATCCGTGCTGGCGCTGACGCTCGCCATGCCTGTTGCACTGTCGCCCATGCTGGCAAGCCCCGCTCACGCTTTTGGCTTCGGCCGCATCGTCTATGATCCGACCAACTATGCGCAGAACCTTCTGACCGCCGCACGCACACTGGAGCAGATCAACCACCAGATCACCTCGCTTCAGAATGAAGCGCAGATGCTCATCAATCAGGCGAAGAATCTCGCCAGTCTGCCATATTCCTCGCTCCAGACTTTGCAGCAGAATGTCCAGCGCACGCAGCAGCTTCTGGCCCAGGCGCAGAACATTGCCTTCGACGTGCAGAATGTCGATCAAATGTTCCAACAGAAATACGGCAAGGTTTCGCTGTCCGCGACCGACGCCCAACTCGTCGCCGATGCGCGGTCCCGCTGGCAGAATACGGTCGGCGGTTTGCAGGACGCCATGCGCGTGCAGGCTGGTGTCGTCGGAAATATCGACACCAACCGCGCTGAAATGTCCGCCCTTGTCGGGCAGAGCCAGAACGCGACCGGCGCGTTGCAGGCGACACAGGCGGGCAATCAGCTTCTCGCGCTCCAGTCGCAGCAGCTTTCCGACCTGATCGCGCTGATGTCCGCCAATGGTCGCTCCGAAGCCCTGATCGAAGCCGAGCGCGCCACTGCTGCCGAACAGGGCCGCATCCAGCGCGAGCGCTTTCTGACGCCTGGATCGGGCTATCAGCCCGGCAATGCCCGGATGTTCGGCAACGGCAACAACTGACCGGACAGGAGGGGCGCGACATGGACGGCAAGATGCTGGCCCGGCTGGGCGCGATCATATTCGTGGCCATCGCCATCACCGCAACGGTGATCGAAATGACACGCGAGTACGAACCAGCGCAGCCCCGACCGGCCCCGGCGCTTCAGGCGCCTGCCGATCCGCCGCGCCAGAGCCTGCGCCACTGCCAGCAGTTAGGCGAGGCCGCCGTGAACGATCCCGGCTGCCTCGCCACTTGGGCCGAGAACCGCGACCGGTTCCTCGGCCGGACGCCGGTGCCCGCCGCTCCGCATCAGAACGGGGGACAGTGAACCATGGGCGGCACCGGCGTCATCGACAACTTTCTGGGTGTTTTCACCAGTTACATCGACAGCGGCTTCGGCCTGCTTGGCGGCGAGGTCGCCTTCATCGCCACCACCCTGATCGTCATAGACGTGACGCTTGCGGCACTGTTCTGGTCCTGGGGTGCGGATGACGACGTCATCGCCCGGCTGGTCAAGAAGACGCTCTTCGTCGGGGTCTTCGCATACCTGATCGGCAACTGGAACAATCTCGCCCAGATCATCTTCGACAGCTTCGCCGGTCTTGGCCTGAAAGGTTCGGGCACCAGCTTTTCCGCCGCCGATCTGCTGCGGCCCGGCAAGGTGGCGCAGACCGGCCTCGATGCCGGTCGCCCGCTGCTCGAATCCATCTCGGACATGATGGGTTATTGGTCGTTCTTCGAGAACTTCATCCAGATCGCCTGCCTGATGTTCGCCTGGGCGCTGGTACTGCTGGCCTTCTTCATTCTCGCCGTGCAGCTCTTCGTCACGCTGATCGAGTTCAAGCTGACCACGCTGGCGGGCTTTGTCCTCATTCCCTTCGGCCTCTTCGGCAAGACCGCCTTCATGGCCGAGCGCGTTCTTGGCAATGTCGTCTCCTCCGGCATCAAGGTGCTGGTGCTCGCCGTCATCATCGGCATCGGCTCGACATTGTTCTCGCAGTTTACGGTCGGTTTCGGCGGCGTGACGCCGACCATCGACGACGCCATGGCGATCGTGCTGGCCGCACTTTCCCTTCTCGGCCTCGGCATCTTCGGTCCCGGCATCGCTTCCGGTCTGGTTTCTGGCGGCCCGCAGCTTGGTGCAGGTGCAGCAGTCGGAACCGGTCTCGCCGCTGGCGGCATGATGCTTGCCGGCGGCGCTGCCGCAGGCATGGCCGCGAAGGGAGGGGCAGCGGCGCTATCGGGTGGAGCTGCGGCTGTCCGTGGCGGTGCTGCTGCCGCAGGTGCGGCGAGCGCCGCCTATAGTGTCGGATCGCTCGGCCAGTCAGGGGCTGCCGGTGTTGCCTCCGGCCTCGGCGGTGTTGCCCGCGCGGCAGGCTCCGCCGCCGCATCGCCCCTGAAACGAGCGACCTCGAAAGCAGCGGAAAGCGTCAAATCCAGCTTCTCCGATGGCGCGCGCGCCGGGCTCGGCGTCACCGGTGGATCGGCCTCGCTTGGAACCATTGGTGGTGCGAGCGTGGCCGGTGCCGCACCCGCCTCCGCACCGGCGGGCGGACCGCCTGCATGGGCGCAGCAGATGCACCGCCGCCAGGCGCTCAATCACGGCACGACCATGGCCGCCCATGCCGTCCGCTCCGGTGACAGCCACGGCGGCGGCTCTTCCGTCAACATTTCCGAAAGTGACCGCTCATGAACATCTTCAGACGTCCAGCGACCCATTACGGCAAATCGCCCGAACCCGAGACGCCTTACCAGAAAGCCGCGCAAGTATGGGACGAGCGTATTGGCACGGCTCGCGTGCAGGCCAAGAACTGGCGCTATATGGCCTTCGGCTCGCTGATCCTCTCTGCGGGCTTCGCTGCCGCGCTCGTTCTGCAATCGGCGCGAGGGACCGTCGTGCCCTGGGTGGTGCAGGTCGATAATCTCGGCCAGGCCCAGACCGTCGCCTCAGCCACGGCCGATTACCGTCCGACCGATCCGCAGATCGCCTTCCATCTTGGCCGCTTCATCGAGCAGACGCGCTCGATCCCGGCGGACGCCATCATCGTGCGCCAGAACTGGCTGCGCGCCTATGAGTTCACCACGGATAGAGGAGCAGCCGCGCTCAACGACTATGCCCGCGCCAATGATCCGTTCACCCGTGTCGGCCGCCAGCAGATCGCAGTCGAGGTTTCCAGCGTCATCCGCGCCTCGAACGACAGCTTCCGAGTCGCCTGGACCGAGCGCCACTACGAGAACGGGCAGCTTTCCACGACCGAGCGCTGGACCGCGATCCTGACCATCGTGATCCAGACTCCGCGCGATGCCGAGCGTCTGCGCGCCAATCCGCTCGGCATCTACGTCAATGCAATTTCATGGTCGCGGGAGATGAGCCAATGACCATCGTGTTTTCCCGCAATTCCGCCTTGCCGGTTTTCCGTAAGCCCGCCCTCGCGGCTTTGATGCTCTCGGCCACCATGCTTGCGGGCTGCGCCACCAACAAGACGCCGCAGTTCAGCTATGATGCCAATGTTCCGGCTCTACCGACCGTGCAGGCCACCGTTACGGATGATCGGCCCCGACCGCTTCACACGCCGCCAGCCTGGACGGTTGCGCGTGGTGGGACCGCAGCGGGAACACCGGCAGGCCGGGTCGAGAATGCCAATGCCGCCGCCCGCGTCGAACCGCGCCGCGAGGGTTACTATAACGCCATCCAGATCTATCCTTGGTCGGAAGGCGCGCTCTATCAGGTCTATGCAGCACCAGGACAGATCACCAATATCGCGCTGGAGCCGGGCGAAAGCCTGACCGGCGCGGGACCGATCGCGGCGGGAGACACCGCCCGCTGGATCATTGGCGATACCGAGAGCGGGAGCGGTACGTCGCGCCGGGTCCATATTCTCGTCAAACCATCCCGATCCGACATCTCAACCAATCTCGTGGTGACGACCGATCGGCGCACCTATATGATCGAGCTGCGCGCCCGCGAGGCGCTCTATATGCCGTCCGTATCTTGGTCTTATCCGGCGCTGCCTGCCGGTCAGCGCCAGACCGTTCCCGCAGCACCCATCATCCCGGTCGAGGCGGCACGCAACTATCGTTACGGCCTGACCGGAGATACGCCGCCATGGCGGCCGATTTCCGTCTTCGACGATGGCCGCCGTGTCTATGTCGTTTTCCCGCGCGGCATTGTGCAGGGAGAGATGCCGCCGATCTTCGTCATCGGTTCCGAGGGCGAGACTCAGATCGTCAATTCCCGTGTTCACCAGAACATCTTGATCGTCGATCGGCTGTTCGGAGCGGCTGAGCTGCGTCTTGGTAGCGGCAAGCAGCAGCAGACGGTCAGGATCGTTCGCATCGAGCAAAGGCAAGCTGCCCAGCCCGCCAAAACCGGGGAGCAACCGTCATGAGTGAAGAGGCTACCACCAACCCAACGCCGATGCGTTTGCGTGCCGAGCCGCCGCGCGTCACGCGCCTGTCGCGCAAGATGCTGGCCGGTGCCGGGGCTGTTGCGCTCCTCGGCATCGGCGGGGCGCTGATCTATGCGCTCCAGACGCGCGACATGAGCGGAAACGGTGAAGAACTCTATTCGACCGAGAATCGCGCCACGGCAGATGGACTGGCGGGTCTGCCGAAGGATTATACCGGGCCGGTCCTGGGGCCGGCATTGCCGGGCGATCTCGGTGGCCCGATCCTGGATGCCCAGAACCGGGGTCAGCCCGTCACGCCGCCCGCCATGGCGACGCCTGTCCGCGATCCTGCCGAAGAGCGCCGGCTTGCCGAGGAAGAAGCCGCACGTCTTAGCACCGTGTTCTTCCAGTCCGGGCCAAGAGTGGCGACGACAGCTGGCTCAACGATTCCGGGGCTTGTGGGGCCGGACCTTGGTGCCCAACCTGAAACGCAGGACCGGCACACAGCTTTCCTCAATGGTCCTGTGGATCGGCAGACCGTTGCCATGGATCGGATCATGGCGCCTGCCTCGCCCTACATCCTGCAGGCCGGGGCAGTGATTCCGGCGGCGATGATGACCGGCATCCGCTCTGATCTGCCGGGGCAGATCACCGCGCAGGTGACGGAGAATGTCTATGACAGTCCGACCGGCAGTCTGCTGCTGATCCCGCAAGGAACCCGCATCATCGGCCAGTATGATGCGGGCGTGCAATTCGGTCAGCGCCGCGTGCTGCTGGTCTGGAACCGCCTGATCCTGCCCAATGGCCGCTCCATCGTGCTGGAGCGTCAGCCCGGTGCGGACGCTTCCGGCTATGCCGGGCTGGAAGATGGCGTTGATTACCACTGGTGGGATCTGATGAAGGCGGCGGGGCTGTCCACTCTGCTCGGCATCGGCACGGAACTGGCGACCGACGACGAGGATCGTCTGATCCGCGCCATCCGCGACGGAGCACAGGATACCATCAATCAGGCCGGGCAACAGATCGTCCAGCGCCAGTTGCAGGTCGCGCCGACCCTGACGATCCGGCCGGGCTACCCGGTCAGGGTCATCGTTACCCGCGATCTCGTACTCGAACCTTATAGGAACTGACCATGACGAAGCTGAAACTCGGCCCCCTCATCGAAGACAAGCCCGTGAAGGTGACGGTGGAACTGCCGGCACCGCTGCACCGCGATCTTGCCGCCTATGCAGAAGTGCTGGCTCGCGAAACCGGCCAGCCCGCTGCCGATCCTGTCAGACTGATTGTGCCGATGCTTGAACGATTCATTGCGACAGATCGGGGTTTTGCCAGCGCCCGAAGGTCTGGCTCATGAGGTGCCGAGCGAGTCATGGCGCGTCGCGGCGATGATTTCCATCAACGTATCGACGGCCTTTCGTGTCGCATCCCATTTGGGGGTCTGATCCATTTCCCGGTTCTGAAGGGTGAGGCTTACCGCACCATGTACCGTTGACCAGAACATAAAGCTGTAACGGCTCAGATCCATGCCGGGCAAAAAGCCTTGGTTCTGAGAGCAGCGAAGTCCCGTCAGCAATAGATTTAGTATCTGTCTTCCAGCTTCGCTCGACCATGGATCATCGCTGACTCCGAGCCGTGGCGGCGGTGTGAACATCAGCCTGTACAGGGTGGGGTTTTCCAAGGCAAAGCGGACATAGGCATAACTGCCATCACGCAAATAGCCGAATGGATTGCCGCGCATCTGCTGGAAGACGGCCAGCTTTTCTCTGTAGAGCTGGTTGAAACCTTCGTCTCGAACGGCGCGCAGCAAGGCGCTTTTGTTGCTGAAATGGCCGTAAAGCGCTGGCGCTGTGCAACCGATGGCATGCGCGACCGCAGTCAGAGGTACGTCGAGGTCGCCACGCTCTGACAGAAGCCGGATCGTTTCGTCGATCGCACGACGAGCAATATCAAGTTCTTGCTCTTTCCGGGGACGAGCCATTCGGATGCCTGTTGTAACTTGTCGTAAAAACTAAACGACATTTACTTTTTTCGTTGACGGGCCGGAAGTCAAGAAGCAGCATTCGGTAACTGAACGTCGTTTAGTTTGAGGATGTGCGGAGAGCTGATGAACGCACCCAGATCGATTTTCGCGTTGATGATGGCGGGCTGCCCGTCAGAAACCGAACGCTGTTTCGGATGATGCACCATGGCTGTGACCGGGAACAATCAGACCTCGCCTGATGATAGCCTCACGAAGGCCGTTGAGGGGAAACCCGGCACATCTGCGGTCCGGCTGAACCAGTTGCGATATTTTGTTGCCGCCGTCGATTATGGGAGTTTTCGCAAGGCTGCTGCCGCGCTTTCTGTGCAGGAATCCTCCATCAGCCGACGAATCCGTGATCTCGAAGATGAACTCGGGGCGTCGCTTTTCATGCGTCATGCTGGCGGGGTGCGGTTGACTGTTGCCGGGCGGGAATTCCTGCGCAACGCTCGCCACGCTCTTCGCCAGATCCACATTGGGGTGACCAAGGTGGCGGCGGTTGGCCGGGCGGAGCAAGGGCTGATCAAGGTCGGGATATTTTCGTCCCTTGCGTCAGGATTTTTGTTCGATCTGTTGCGTGCCTTCGGCACGCAACACCCGAACGTGCAGGTCGACCTTATTGACGGCAATCCGCCCGAGCACATCGCGGCTGTCCGGAAACTTTGGCTGGACGTCGCATTCATCACGGGAACCGGGGCATGGGATGGCTGTGAGGCGGAGCATTTATGGTGCGAGAAGGTTTTCGTGGTGCTGCCCGATAACCACCCTTTGACGGGCAAGCCGGAACTTGGATGGGGCGATTTGGTCACCGAGCGGTTCATTGTGAGTGACGTTGCGCCGGGTCAGGAGATCCACGACTATTTGGTTGCTCACCTTGCCGGTCTCGGCCGCCACCTCGATATTCAGTCTCAGCAGGTCGGCCGCGACAATATCCTATCGCTGGTCGCTCTCGGTCGCGGCCTCACTCTGACGAGCGAAGCAACGACCGTCGCCCAGTTTCCAGGGATCACCTACCGGGAACTTGCGGATGAGGTGCTGCCGTTCAGCATGGTCTGGTCAGCGCAAAACGACAATCCGGCGTTTCGGCGGTTGTTGAGCCTGGCACGATCACTGACAGGGCTGGCCCGGCGAAAATAGGGTTTGGCGGCACTGTACAATCACGCCGTAGCATTGGCTGCAATCGACGTCGACCGTGTCGGTATCGAAGATGTCGTGGCCCTGCCCACGTCTAGGCTGACCGACTTCGATAGCGCTTTTGCCCCGCCGTGTTTGTGCACGGTGACACGGTGCGCATCCGGCCTTCCTCGGGCTTGACAGTTTGAGGTTTGTTAGAATACAAAATATACGGACATCGTAAGGTGTCCCATATACTTTCTATCCTTTCAAGTGCGGCGGGACGAGCAATGTTGAAATGGGGTGTCGAGAGGCGGTTGGAGTTCATCGAATTCCGCCTGTTCTGGGAGGGGGGTGTCAATCGCTCTGACCTGATCGATACGTTTGGCGTCTCCGTTCCGCAGGCGTCAAAGGACTTGACCCATTATCAGGAGCGTGCGCCGCAGAATGCGGTCTATGACAAAAGCGCTCGTCGCTACGTAGCCGGCCCGGAATTTCAGCCGGTGTTTCTAGACCCGGACCCGGACGCCTATCTCATGCGGCTCCGGTCGATGGCGGAAGGTTTCGCCGACGCGGGGGCGAATTGGCTCGCTGCCCCGCCTGACATGGATATCGCTCTGACTTTGCGCCGTAAGGTCGATACCGAAGTTCTGCGTTCAGTTCTGGCGGCGGTGCGGGAGGAAAGGTCGCTGGACCTTCACTACCAATCCATGAACCGCGATCGGCCCGATCCGGCATGGCGGCGGATTACCCCGCATGCCTTCGGCTTTGATGGCCTGCGCTGGCATGTGCGGGCCTGGTGCCATGAGACGGAGCGCTTCAAGGATTTCCTGCTCTCGCGTGTCCTTGGATTCGGCGAGTTCGGCGAGCCAGGTGCTGCTGCGGCACAGGACCGGCTGTGGCAGGAAACCTTCGATATCACCCTTGTGCCGCATCCTGATCTGTCGGTCGGTCAGCAGGCGGTGGTCGCAAAGGATTACAACATGGCGGACGGGCGCGCTGTGCTGACAGTTCGCTACGCCATGCTGTTCTATGTGCTCAAGCGGCTAGGACTCCTTGACGGGGCTAGGCTGCGCGATCCCCGGACTCAGCATATCGTTGCCGCTGACGAAGACGAGGTTGCCGCCGCCCTTGAGCGTGCGCAACATGAGTTCGATGAGGCTGACACAGCAAGCGGGGCGGTACCTAAATGATGGTGGCCGCAGCGAAATACCGCATGTCCTTCAGTGTGGGCGGGCTGATGCTCAATGAGAGCATCGTGATTGCTCAAGCTTATCAACCCGGTGAGAACTGGGCATCTGCTCGTGAGCGTTTGCTGGCCCAGGGCGCGTCATCCTTACCCAAACTGGCCTCGCAAACCCGCGCGCTTCGTGAAGTGTACGACCGGATAGGCCATCTCTCCGATGCCGAACGTCATTACCTGTCGGTAGAGGCTGACCGCGCCGAGCAGCAGGCGATGATGTGGCTGGCGGTCTGCCGGACCTATCCTTTTGTCCATGAATTCGCCGTCGAGGTGATCGGCGAGCGTTACCAGTCCTGGCGGCTTGATCTGGGCCATGAGGTCTTTGACCGATTTCTCGCAGACAAGGCGGAAAGTGATCCGAGTCTTGCTGAGCTTTCGTCATCGACATGCGCGAAATTGCGTCAGGTCTTGTTTCGGATTTTGCGTGAAGCCGGATTGAGAAACACCGAGGGCAGAATTCAGCCAATTTGGTTGTCGGGGCGCATGAAGCGGCTGATTGAGGAGAATAATCCGGCGGATCTACGGGTCTTTCCCGGAAATGGGGGGTAATTGTGGGTACAAAGACGGATCGGCGCGCGCGCGCCGAGCACCTGTTCAAGGTGATTTCCAGTGAGCGGTTCCTGCAGAAGCGGGGGCTGGGTAACGAGGTTCCATTTTTCATCTGCGCTTTTGATGCAGAGGACGGGCTCAGCCTCGGCGAAGACCGCGAGGATCTGATCGCCCGGCTGGGGCATGCTGGCGTACGCGTGCTCGATATCGACCTCTATGACCTTTCACTCGGAATATTGGAGGATAGAGGGATCCTTGAGCAGATTCTCGAGGTCGAAGCCGAGACGGAAAAGGCGGAACTCAAGGAGCTCCTGCAGGGTGTTCTGGATCCGCAGGACCATCTGATTCCCGAGATCGCGCGGCGCATTAAAGAGACCCCGCATGATGTGATCTTCCTGTCGGGCGTCGGCGAAGTTTACCCCTACCTGCGGTCTCATAACGTGCTCAACAACCTGCAAAGCACCGCAAAGGATCGGCCGACGGTTCTATTCTTTCCGGGAAAATATACGCATGCGTTGGCGACGGGAGCTTCGCTGGAATTGTTCGGCTTGCTTCAAGACGACAAATATTATCGTGCATTCAATATCATGAATTACGAGGTCTGACCGATGGCTACTCTACTACGTGATATCTTCGCCAAGCCGGTCGACCGTTCGATCGATGGTGTCATCAAGGCCGACGATAAGGCCAGCCTCCTGACCGAGCTCGATGAATATGTCATCACCAATGAGATCGGCGCCCGGCTGGAGCAATTCCTCGACGCCTACAACAACTACGACACCGCGAATGGCGTGTGGATTTCCGGCTTCTTCGGGTCGGGTAAATCACACCTCCTGAAGATGCTCGCCCTTCTGCTGGAAAATGCTGAGGTCGAGGGGCAGCGCCCCGTCGAAATCTTTGAGCGCAAGCTCGAGGGCAATCCGATGCTGGCCGGCGCGCTGCGTAAGGCTGTGTCGATTCCCTCCTGGTCTGTCTTGTTCAATATTGACCAGAAGGCGGATGTGATCTCGAAGACGGATGTCGATGCGCTGCTCGCCGTCTTCCAGAAGGTCTTTGACGAGATGTGCGGCTATTATGGCAAGCTCCCGCATATCGCGCAGTTCGAGCGAGATCTGGACAGTCGCGGCAAGCTGGAGGCCTTCAAGGAGGCCTTTGCTCAGGCCTCTGGTAAGCCTTGGGAGCGGGGGCGCGAACAGGCTCTGATGGAAGGCAAGCATATTGCTTCAGCCTTCGCACAGGTTACCGGTGATGAGGTCAAGGATGTTCTTGGCCAGTACCGCAAGGACACAAAGGTCTCGATCGAGGATTTCGCCAATATGGTGAAAGCCTGGATCGATGCGCAGGGTCCAAAATTCCGGCTGAACTTCTTCGTCGACGAAGTGGGGCAGTATATCGCCGACAACGTCAAGCTCATGACGAACCTGCAGACCATTGCCGAAAGCCTGAACACCAAATGCAAGGGGCAGGCGTGGATTGTTGTCACCGCGCAGCAGGACATGGGTTCCGTCATCGGAGATCTGACGGCGCAACAAGAGAATGACTTCTCGAAAATTCAGGCGCGCTTCGCCAACCGGATGCCGCTGAACTCCCAGGACGTGGCCGAGGTCATCCAGCGCCGTCTGCTAGCCAAGACCGAAGCGGGCCAGATCACCCTTGGCAATCTGTACGATGCCGAGGAGAATAACCTGCGCACGCTGTTCGACTTTGGCGACAATTCCTTCAAGTTCAGGAATTTCTCCGGAAAAGAACAGTTCGTCGCAAGCTACCCGTTCCCGAACTACCAGTACGACCTGTTTCAGCGTGCGATCATGGGCCTCTCCCAGCATAACGCGTTCGAGGGCAAGCACAGCTCGGTCGGTGAACGCTCCATGCTGGGCGTGTTTCAGGAGGTGGCCAAAAAGCTGGCCGATGCGCCGGTCGGAGGCCTGGCGACCTTTGATCTGATGTTTGAAGGCATCCGCACCGCCCTCAAATCCTCGGTTCAGCAGTCGATCCAACTGGCTGAAAGAAACCTTGGCGACGATTTTGCCGTGCGAGTGCTGAAGGCGCTGTTCCTTGTCAAATACGTCAAGGAATTCAAGCCGACCGCCCGCAACATTGCGATCCTGCTATTGTCCCGGTTCGAGGCGGACCAGACCGAGCAGCGCCGCAATATCGAAGAGGCTTTATCGCTGCTGGAGCGCCAGACGCTGATTCAGCGCAATGGTGAGGTCTACGAATTCCTCACCAATGAGGAAAAGGACGTCGAGGCCGAGATCAAGGCAATTGCGGTTGACCCCGCCGAGATCGAACGACAGCTCGATGAACTGGCGTTTGGAACGATCCTCCGTCACGGCAAGATCAAGCATGCCGGCACGGGCATCGATTATGCGTTTACCCGCAAGCTCGATGGGCACAGCCTGAACCGGGAGTATGAGCTGTCGGTAAACATCATCTCGCCCTTCAGCGATGATTCCGACGCGCCGGATGTGGTCCGCTCCAACAGCATGGCGAGCGATGAAATGGTGGTTCTGCTGGGGCGGGACGTGCGCTTCACGCGCGATCTTGTCCTCTGGCTGCAGACCGTAAAATTTGCCCGTCAGGTCACCAGTGGCGATGCCCAGCCCGGCCGCGATCGCATCATTGCGGAAAAGCGCGATCAGAATACGCGACGTGAAACGGAACTGGTCCAACGCCTGCGCAGCCTGATCGCAGATGCGCGGCTGTTCGTGCGGGGGACCGAGCTGGAAATCGGCGGGGAAGACCCACAAGAGCGGCTGGTCAAGGGATTCCAGGTCCTGGTGGACAAGGTCTACACCAGCCTGCCCGTGCTGCGCGGCGCCACATACACCGAAGCTGATCTTGGCCGCGCGGGCCGCGTCGATGGCGGGCTTTTCGGCGGCGAAGGCAGTGGCCTGACCGAAGCCGAGCAGGATGTGTTCAACCATGCACAGGCCCAGATGCGTCTTGGGACGCGGGTGTCGGCCAAGGCTCTGGTCGAGAAGTTCGGCGCAAAACCCTATGGCTGGCCTACCATCGCGGTGCTTTGCCTGACCGCAAGCCTTGTTGCGCGCGGCAAGCTGGAAGCCCGGTCCGACAGCGCTTTGCTGGAGGGCGATGCATTGGTGCAGCAGCTGCGCAATAGCCATGCCCTTGGCAATATCCTGCTCTCCCCGCAGATCGAGTTCACCGCCGCCCAGATCCGCAAATCGCGCGAGCTGTTTCAGGAACTGTTCGATCTGCCCGCCTCGGGCAATGACGCCCGCAGTCTGGGGGCGGAGTGGCAGGCGCAGCTGCGCAAGCTGACCAGCGAACTGGAAACGCTCGGTCGGCAGGCGACGGGCTATCCTTTCGTCGCGGCTCTCGATCCGCTGCGGACCTTACTTGACAACATGCGCGATCAATCGGCGACCTGGTTCATTACCGGCCCGGTGGGCCATGAAGACCAGCTTCTCGATGCGAAGGAAGATATCCTCGACAAGGTCCGCAGCTTCATGTCCGGGCCGCAGAAGGGCATCTACGATGAGGTGCGCGCTTTCCTTGCCGCGCAGGACCAGAACCTTGCCTATGCCGGAGATTCTGCGGCCGACAAGCTGCGTCAGGCGCTGGCCGATCCGCACTGCTTCAAGGGCAATGCCATTCAGGAACTGAAGGCGGATTTCTACGCCCTGAAGGAACGCATCGAACAAACGGTTCTGGCTGAGCGCAACGCCGTCATCACGGCGATTGACGAGGTGGCGGATAAAATCGCCCAGACTTCCGAATTCCGTGCGCTGCCGCCGGAACAGCAGACGCGTATCCGCGACGGGCTTGCCACGCGGAAATCCGGCCTTGCCGCACAGAGCCTGATCCCGGCCTTGCGCAATCTTGCAGCCGAGGCGCGGTCCAACCTTCTGGCTAACACGCTGACTCGGATCGCCGAACTGACGCCTGCACCGGCTCCCGCTGCTGCACCACAGCCGCAGCCTGCCGGTGGCGTAGCCGAACCTCAGCCAGCGCCCTATGTGCCGCCGGCGCCGGCAAAGCCCCAATATGTCAACGCCCAGTCGATCACCGTCTCTATCGGGAAAGCCTATCTCGAAGATGCGGACGATGTGACCCGCTATCTTGATGCGATGAAAAAGACCCTGCTGGCCGAGATCGGTGCGGGCAAGAAAGTGATTGTCTGATGGATACCAACGCCCTGAAGAAATTTGCCCAAAGCGCGCGCAACCTGTTGATCGATCAGGTTACCGCCCGGCTGGATATGGTGCTGGCCGAAGGAGCGGCGGGTCGCCGGGAGCATCCCAAGGCAGTCGCCAGACTGGAAGCCGCCGCCAACAGCAACCGCCAGCAGGTGATCGAGCAAGCAGCCTATACATGGTTCAACCGCTTCACCGCGCTGCGCTTCATGGACGCGACCGGCCTGACCAACCCGCGCGTGGTGTCGCCCGCCGATGGCGCGACCCGGCCTGAAATTCTGGCCGAGGCGATGGCCGGCAACCTGCCGGATCGTGCACGGCCGGAGATTGCCGAATATCTGAACGGCACCCGTCCCGCCCATGACGGGCAGGCGGAGGCCTATCGGTTGCTGGTGATCCATGCCTGCAACGAATGGCACGGCGCGATGCCCTATATGTTCGAGCGCGCCGATATGCTCGACCGGGCCGAGGATTATACCGAACTGCTGATGCCCGATGATCTCCTGTCGCCGGACAGCATCCTTGCACGCCTGCGCGAGGTGATGACGGAAGAGGCCTGCCAGGATGTCGAGATCATCGGCTGGCTTTACCAGTTCTACATCAGCGAGAAGAAGGATCAGGTCTTTGCGGGCCTGAAGAAGAACCAGAAGATTACGGCGGAAAACATTCCCGCCGCGACGCAGCTCTTCACCCCGCACTGGATCGTCCGCTATCTGGTGGAAAACTCGTTGGGGCGGTTGTGGCTGCTGAACCGCCCGCAATCGAAGCTGGCGGCGAAGATGGATTATTACATCGCGCCGGAGGAGCCCGAGACGGATTTCCTGAAGATCACTCGGCCCGAGAATATTCGCATCTGCGATCCGGCCTGCGGCTCAGGCCATATGCTGACCTACGCCTTTGACCTGCTCTATGAAATCTATGCCGAGGAAGGCCATGACGCGGCCGAGATTCCTGGCCTGATCCTGAAGCATAACCTGACAGGGATTGAGATTGACGACCGCGCCGGGGCGCTGGCGGCGTTCGCGTTGTCGATGAAGGCCGCGGCAATGCTGGGACGGCGGCGGTTCCTGCGGATGGAGGCGAAACCCGACATCGTCGTGCTGCAGGATGTGCGCTTCACCCCTGCCGAGATGCAGGACGTGGCCGCCGTGGTGGGCAAGGATTTGTTCACCGATGAACTGCGCGAAACGCTGGGACAGTTCGAGCAGGCCAAGAACTTCGGGTCGCTGATCGTGCCGAAACTGCGCGACCCGGCCGAGACGCTGCGAGTGGTCGAGGCGCGGGATTTTGGTTCAGACCTCCTGCTGAAGGAGGTGCAGGAACGGGTCGTGGCAGTGCTACGCATGGCCGAGGTGTTGTCGCCGAACTATCACGTAGTGGTTGCGAACCCGCCGTATATGGGCGCGCGCAACATGAACCCTGTTCTCAAGAAATGGACAGACAAAACCTATCCAGATAGCCGAACGGATCTCTTTGCACTTTTCATGGAGCGTTCGTTGGCTGCATGCATGAAAAGCGGCTACATGGCCATGATCAACATGCAGTCTTGGATGTTCCTGTCTTCGTTCGAAAAGTTGAGGGCTACCATTCTCTCCAAGGGCACCATTCTTACTATGGCACATCTTGGAGAACGCGCTTTTGATACCATTAGTGGCGCCGTCGTGTCGACCACTGCCTTCGTCTGTCGAAATGGAAGCAAGGACAATTATGCAGGGGCATTCATCCGTGCGGTAGGAGGTCGAAATGAGGCTGAAAAACAAGAAATTTTGTTAGGTGTAGCCGATGGTAGATCGACCGACTGCCTCTTCCATATCTCACAAAAAGAGCTTGTCGGTGTCCCTGGGTCACCAATCGCATACTGGTTGAGCAAAGGGGTGCGAGACGCTTTTGGTAGCTTCGAAGCTCTCCGATCAATCAGTGTTCCACGCCAAGGAAATACCACTACAGATAACGAAAAATTCGTTCGGCTTTGGCCAGAAATTTCCAAAGATTCCCTAGGTCTAGATTATGAAAGCGCCGAAAAATTTAACGCAGATAATAAGAAGTGGGCACCTTATAACAAAGGCGGCGGATCTCGCCGTTGGTTTGGGCAAAATGATTCAGTAGTAAATTGGTATAAAAATGGATGTGAAATAAAGGCAATTCCGCACTCGGTAATTGCCAACGAGAGAAGCTATTTCTCACCCGGCCTTACGTGGTCAACAATTTCGACAAACGATATTGGTTTTCGTTACTTCGGCAATGGATTCCTCTTCGACAACAAGGGGGCCTGCATTTTTGTCTCTGACATCATGCAGCAATACCTTGCTGCTCTACTAAATACGAAGATTTTCGTCAGTATTCTGTATCAAATTAATCCAACTGTATCGCTACAGCCCGGGGATGTTGCGAAATTTCCAGTAATTCCGATCGAGGTCGCTGACTCAGCTTCGACGAGCGCTAATGCGATAAGCTGCATCAATCTAACGAAATCCGACTGGGACGCCTATGAAACGTCGTGGGATTTTACCACGCTTCCATTGCTGTCGCCCGATCACCGGGAAGAGACACTGGCGGCTAGCTACGCCAATCTCCGGGTCCATTGGCAGGGTATGACGGATGAGATGCAGCAGCTGGAACAGGAGAACAACCGCATCTTCATCGACGCCTATGGCCTGCAGGACGAACTCACGCCCGAAGTGCCGGTCGAGGAAATCACCCTCACCTGCAACCCGGCCTATCGCTATGGCGTGAAAGGCGCGGAAGAAGAACGCGAGGCGCGGCTCTTGCAGGATACGGTGGCCGAATTCCTCCATTTTGCCGTGGGCTGCATGTTCGGGCGCTACAGCCTCGACGCGCCCGGCCTGATCCTTGCCAATCAGGGCGAGGGGATCGAGGAGTATCTGGCCCGTGTGCCCGAGCCCAGCTTCGCCCCCGACCGCGACAATGTTATCCCGGTGCTGGATGCCGACTGGTTCGCCGATGACATCGTCACCCGCACCCGTGATTTCCTGCGCGTGACCTTTGGCGAGGCGAAGTTTCGTGAAAACCTCGCCTTCATCGAATCTGCGCTCGGCAAGGATCTGCGCAAATGGTTCACCAAGGACTTCTTCGACTATCACGTCCGCCGCTATAAAAAGCGCCCGATCTACTGGATGTTCTCCAGCCCCAGGGGCAGCTTCAACGCACTGATCTATATGCATCGCTATCGGCCCGACACGGTCTCGGTCGTGCTGAACCAATATGTTCGCGAATTCATCCACAAGCTGGAAGTCGAGCGCGCCCGGCTGGAAAAGCTGGCCGTCGATCCCGCCGCTACGCCCGCCCAGCAAACAAGGGCGCAGAAGGAAACCGCCACGGTCATCAAGCAGATCGCCGAGCTGACCGAATGGGAACGCGATGTCGTCTATCCGATGGCGCAGCAGAAGATCGCCATCGATCTGGATGACGGCGTGAAGCGCAACTATCCGCTGTTCGCCGGCGCGCTAAAGCCGATCAAGGGGCTGGAGGCTGCGGATGACTGACCGCATCACCTCCGGCCTGATGCGGCTCTACGAGGATCAGGGGCACCGCATTGTCTTCTGGTATGACGCCGCCCGTGATCTCCGCGGGGCGTTCGATGCGGTTGACCTGCCCGGCGTGACAAAGGTGGAGATCGCCAACAACGAATTCGGCTTGAAATACCGCATGCTGCGGCAGGAGCCGAAGGGGCGGTTCCTGCTCTACAAGGACGGCCCCGAGCCGCCGATGCCTGAGAACTGGCTGCTGGATGTGCAACTGGCCAGTGCCGTCTTCCGCGCCGATCAGGCGGCAATCTGGGTGGCCGATCTGGGCATTCCGGCAAAATACGAAGCCGCCGTGCGCGACCATGCCGATTTCTACCGTTCGGGCAAACGGCTGGATGCGCTGCGGCTAATGGAGCGCGAGCGCCCGTCGCAAAGCGCCAATGATGTCCGCCGCAAGATGCTGGCCGTCTGCGCCGGTGCGGATGGCGATCTGGATACGGTGATCGAGGCGTTGCTGGCGGAGCTCGCCGATGGCCATGATGATGCGCTGCGCCTGATGGACCGGGCCGGTCTGACGGACTTCTTCTGGAAAGAGGTTTCCGCGCGCTATGGCTATACGGCTGCCGAGCCGGATTTTCAGGATTTCGCCATCACGCTGTTTTCCAGCGCCTGGGCGCGCGCGATGGGAGAGGAAGGGCGGCTGAACAGCGATGCCGCGCTGATGTTCCGCCGCTGGAGCGCCTCGCGCCGATGGGGTGAGGCATTCGAGACTCTGTCGGGCAACTATCAGGATGTACTGAAGATCAGGGACGATCTGGCGTCCCGCGATTTCCGCAAGCTGATCCCGCATGACCATTTCGAAGAAGTGGACCGGCGGATCGTCGTCGCCCTGGTTGAAGGGCTGGCGCAGCAGAGCCTGGCAGGAACAGATGTGCTGAAATGGGTGCGCGACCGCCGCCAGAGCCATTGGTTTGGCCGTTACGAGGACGTCTATCAGGCCATCGGCTTTGCGACTGAGTTCCAGCAGGCGCTGGCCGAAGCGGACCTGACCATGACCAGCGTGTCAGACGGGGTAAAACGCTATTCCGCAAGCTGGTTCCGGCTGGACCAGCTCTATCGCAAGTTCATCTATCACATGCAGAAAAGCGGGCAGTCGGGGCTGTTGTCCGCGCTCTATGAAGCAGTCGAGAACCGCTATACCACGAATTTCGTGTTGAAGCTGAACGATGCCTGGCAGGATCAGGTATCGCGCCTGACGGACTGGGCGGTTCCGGGCTTTCCGCGCCAGATGGATTTCTATCGGGAACAGGCGGCGGAGTTCCGCCGCAAGGACCAGAAAGTCGTCGTCATCATCTCGGACGCGCTGCGCTATGAGGTGGCCGAAGAGGCGCTGCGCGAGATCCGCAAGCTGAACCGCTTCGACGCCGAACTGAAGCCGATGGTCGGGGCTTTGCCCAGCTATACCCAGCTTGGCATGGCGGCGCTTTTGCCGCATCGGCAACTGGCGATCCGCGATGACAATGATCTGGTGCTGCTGGACGGTGAAAGCACCATGGGCGCTGCCGCCCGCGAAAAGGCGCTGGCCGCTGGCCGCGCAGGGGACCGGGTGAAGGTTCTGGCGGCGAAGGATTTCATGAATCTCGGCTCATCAGAGGGCAAGGACCTCTTCCGGGATCATGATATCCTCTATCTCTACCACAATCAGATCGACGCGATTGGCGACAAGCTCGCCACCGAGGAAAATGTTCCTGCGGCCGCAGAGACCGCCATCGAGGATCTGGTGAAGCTGGTGCGTAAGCTGACCTCGGCCAATTTCTCGAACATCCTGATCACTGCCGACCATGGCTTCCTGTGGCAGCACAAGGCTTTGGAAGAGAGCGGCTTCGCGCTGAGCGAGCCGGAAGGAGACATCGTTACGCGCAACCGGCGCTATGTGATCGGACGGGGCCTCAGCAGCAGCGGTGGCATGAAGAAGTTCACAGCCACGCAGCTTGGGCTGGGCGGTGATCAGGACATCCTGATCCCGAACTCGATCAACCGTCTGCGCGTGAAAGGATCAGGCAGCCGCTTTGTCCATGGCGGTGCGAGCCTGCAGGAGATTGTCCTGCCGGTTCTGCGAGTCGGCAAGCAGCGCAAGGAGGATGTCGGGCAAGTGTCGGTGCAGATCATTCCGCCAGCTCGTGCCCAGATCACCACGGGCCAGATTCAGGTCACCTTCTATCAGGCAGAGCCCGTTACCGAGAAGCAGCAGCCTCGACAGGTGCATGCTGCGATCTTTGCCGCCGATGGAACGCTCATCTCTGACGAAGCCGAGCTGGAGTTTGATTTCGCATCCGAGAACCCGCGCGAACGCGAGCAGTCGCACAGCTTCCTGCTGTCGCGGGCCGCAGACACCTACAACAATCAGACAGTCTTCCTGAAGCTGCAAACGCGCATCGGCAAGACCCGTCATTTCGAAGATCACGCGTCGCAGCCCCTGATGCTGAAGCGCGGGATCAGCACAGATTTCGATTTCTGAGGTGCCGATGTCGACCCTTGATGACAAGATCAACGAGCATTTTGCCGGTTTCGTGGTTCGCAAGGACCTGGTGAAGGCGGTGAAGGGCAATGCCATCGTCCCGACCTATGTTCTTGAATATCTGCTTGGCCAATATTGCGCCACCGACGACGAAGCCTCGATCGCGACAGGCATCGAGACGGTCAAGGACATCCTGCGCAAACATTATGTCCATCGCTCGGAAGCGGGGCTAGTCCAGTCGACGATCAAGGAGCGTGGCCGCTACAAGGTCATCGATCAGGTCAGCGTGGCGCTGAATGAAAAGACCGATGCCTATGAGGCGGTCTTTGAGAACCTCGGTATCAAGCGGGTTGCCATCGACAGCGCCACGGTAAAGGCGCACCCGAAACTGCTGGTTACGGGTATTTGGTGCATCGCCGATGTGCAGTACGAATTTTCGGAAGACAGCCGGATCTCCCCCTGGATCATCGACACGTTGAAGCCGATCCAGATCGCCCGTGTGGACTATGACGGCTATCGCGAGACGCGGGACAAGTTCACCACTGAGGAATGGATCGATCTGCTGATGCAGAGCATCGGCTTTGACCCGTCACTGTTCGGGCGCCGGTCAAAACTTTTGCAACTGTTGCGCCTGGTCCCATTTGTTGAGCGCAACTACAACCTCATCGAGCTTGGTCCCAAGGGGACAGGAAAATCTCATATTTATTCCGAATTTTCACCACATGGTCAGCTGATCTCGGGCGGTGAAATCACGGTTCCCAAGCTTTTCGTGAACAATTCCAATGGCCGGATCGGATTGGTCGGCTTTTGGGATGTCGTGGCCTTTGACGAATTTGCCGGCCGCGAGAAGACGGCCAACAAGGCGCTCGTAGATATCATGAAGAACTACATGGCGAACAAGCAGTTCTCTCGTGGTGTAAATCCGATGGGCGCCGAGGCCAGCTTCGCCTTTGTCGGCAACACGGACCATAACGTGCCTTGGATGCTGAAAAATACCGACCTCTTCGAAGCTCTGCCGCCGCAGTTCCACGACAGCGCCTTTATTGATCGATTGCATGCCTATTTGCCCGGATGGGAGGTCGACATCATCCGGGGTGAGATGTTCACATCTGGCTATGGGTTCATTGTTGATTATCTCGCCGAAATCCTGCGCCATCTGCGTGCCGAGGACTTCTCACACCGGCCGGATCGCTATTTTACCGTCCCAGTTCAGACCCATATCCGGGACCGCGCAGCGATCAACAAGACCATGTCAGGCCTTTTGAAGCTGATCTTCCCGAATGGTGGCGAGACAGAAGCCGAAGTTGAAGAGTTGCTGCGGTTTGCGATTGAATGCCGCAAGCGGGTGAAAGACCAGCTCCTGCGGATCGACAGCACCTTCGAGGAAGCGGACTTCCATTACATCACCTCGGATGGCGCAAAGCGCGCTGTCTCCACCCTAGAGGAAGAGGAGTTTCCTCAGTTCTACCATCGCCGATCTGCCAGAGATGGGGATGGCAGTAAGGATCAACCCGAGATCACGCCGATCCCGGCGCAGCCGTCCTCAACACCGGCCGCCTCTGACGCACCTGCTGATATCGTTACCCCTGCGTTCGTACCAAAGCCTGGACATGTCGTTTTCACGGAAAACCGCAAAGGCATCAGCTTCGACAAGATCTTTGGTCCGTGGACGGATGGGGCGACACGGATCATCATCACCGACCCGTACATCCGGAAGTATCATCAGGCGCGCAACGTGATGGAACTGATCGAAATGCTGATCAGGCGCAAGCAACCCGAAGACCAGGTTGCGGTGCATCTTGTCACGGCTCCGGACGATGGCAACATCCAGGAGCAGCGAGAGTGCCTGGACGGGATTGCTGAAGCCTGCACAGGCACGGGCGTCGATTTCACATGGGCCTTTGATGGGAGCGGCACTCTCCATGCACGCGACATCACGACGGATACCGGCTGGAAGATGGTTCTGGATCGCGGATTGGATATTTTCCAGCCAACGCCTCGCAAGATGAACGGTTTCTCGCTCGGAGAACGGATGCAGGAGCACCGGATGGTCCGTGGTTTCTACGTGACTTATGTCGAGAACCTTTAGCTTCGTCGGTCGTGTTGGCCGCGCAGGTCCGGCTACGCGCTCGGCGGGAAGCGAGAAGTCGACCTCGATTCCCAAGCCCTCATCCTCGTTACAGTTTTCCTGATCAGCAGATTGCAGGCCATTCATGCACTACCCCTTCCTCGTCATTGATCCGCGCTCCGGCCTGCAATACCGCCTAACCGATACCGGTCTTGCCGAATTGTCCCTTGCCCCCATTTCTGCCGAATGGGCGCCGGGGCGTGCCATTGCCGAGACGCCTGACCCGGTCTGGGCCGAAAGTCTTGCCAATGCGCCTGTCGAGACGATCTCGGCGGTGACTGCCGCGCTGACGGATCTTGTGCTGGCCACGCCGGATCTGAAGGTGCCGAATGTCGATCACCTGCCAGACAGTCGCGCCAAGCGGCATCTCTTGGCGCTGGTCGCGTTGTGGCAAAGGTTGGGGGATGCGCTGCCAGAGGGGCTGGCACCGATTTCCCATGTGTTGGCCCTGCCGCATGGGGCGTTCCTGGGCTCGTTGCCGGTGGTTGAAGGTTCGCTGGATCCTCTAGCTCCTGCGGCGCTGCAGGCGCTTTTTGCCCGGTTGCGGGACGAGTTCGGCACTGTTCCCGCAAGCGCCTATACGCCCCGGGCCGCAATCGGCAGCTGCCTGCACGCGCTGCAGGGCGGTGTTTCGGCACAGGATATCGAGGCCGGGGTTCTGGATGACAGCCTCGCGTTCTATGGTCTGCGCGATCCTGCCGCCTGCGCCGATTTCGCCGCCGCCCAAGCCCGGGCGCTGATTGAGTCCGGCGTTTCGGCCTGTGAAATTGCCGTGCTGTCGGGCGATGATCTGCGCCAGATCGCGCGCGCTTTCTCAGCCCAGGGAGTGCCGCTCTCGGGCCTTCCGGGCCAATTACCCGAGCGAGATGTCATTGGCGAGACCGCGCTACATCTGGCGCTGGCCAAGCGACCGCCAACTCCGGCTATGGTCTTGGCGAGCCTCGCGCTTTCTCCCTTGATGCCCTGGGCGGCACAGACCGGGCGCGATCTTGCCGAAAGCCTCATGGGTGGCGATTTCCGAGGCGCCATCCTCACGGACACGCCCGCACATAAGGAACTGTGGGACGATATCCGCGCCTCGGCCGGCAGCTTGCCGCAGCTGCGATTCCTGCTGGACCGGATCTGCGAGCGGATCGGAAAAGGCGATCAGGTCCGCGCGCGGCTGACTGTCCCCCCCGGCGAAGGCACGCCGGATTGGGAGATAATCCTGCGTGGCATTCAGATCGCGCCGCCCATGGTTGCGGACCCCGACCGCAATCTTGAAGGCGTCAGCCTCTGGTCCGCGCATGAAAGCCCGTGGCGCCCATGCCGCCATCTGATCGTCAGCGATTTCACCGACGGGCTTTACCCGACTCGCCCGCGTGCCAATCCGCTGTTTCTTGACAGCGAGATCGCTGCGATACACGCGGGAACCGGCGTTCATCTTCGCGGTCGGGCCGAGGGGCTGGCGCAAAGCCTCGCGTTACTTGATCAACAGCTTCAGGCGGTTTCCGGCAGCGTCACCTTCCTCATCCCATGGCGCGATCTGGCGGGCGGGCGCTTGCAACCTTCGGCCGGGTTGTCGCTGGTGGCGCGGGCGGTGGCGGGCGTTGAGGATGCCAGCGATCTGATCACCGATCTGTCGCGTCAGAGCCCTGCGGAATGGCCGATTGCGTATCACCATCTGATGCCGGTGCCGGAACCCGCGGAATTGCCTGAGGAGCTTGCTTTCCCGGGGCATGACCTTCTGTCCCTTCGTCGGCGCGATGACGGCACCGCCAAACCGCAATCGCCCTCACGGCTCGAGACGCTGCTTGTCAGCCCGCTCGCCTGGCTTCTGGCTGAGGTTGGGGCCGAGGATATGTCTTGGTCGACCGAAGAACTCGACGTGATGGCAAGGGGCAATATCGCCCATGATGTCTTTGAGCATGTCTTCCTGAAGGATCAGCCGTTCCCGGAAACCGAGGCGCTGGCAGAACTGATCCCCGAGGCCTATGACCGCGCGCTCACCCGTCATGCGGGCTATCTGCGCAGCCCGTCATGGGAGATGGAGCGCCGCGGTTTGGAGCGTGAGATCATGGCGGCGGCCCTGCGCTGGCGCGACCACTTGCTGGCGCTCAATGCCAAGATCATCGGCAATGAAATCTGGCTGGCCGGTGAGGCGCATGGCATCAATCTGCATGGCAAGGCCGACGCGATCCTTGAACTGCCTGATGGTGCGCTCTTGATCATCGATCACAAGAAAAGCGGCACCAAGGGCCGACGGCAGCGGATGGAGGCGGGCTGGGATCTGCAGGCAGGGCTTTACGCCGATATGATAGCGCGGCCCATGCGGCGCGAGGGTGACGGCATGGACCCGCTGATCGGCCGCAAGGTGGCGGTCGCCTATCACCTGATGAATGATGGCGGGTTGCTGACTTCGGGTCTGGTCTTGCCCGAGGGCTCGCCCGCTCGCGACATGGGCGATGCGGTGAATGCAGGGGCGGTAGCCAAGCTGGCGGAACGCTTGGCCGAACTTGGTGCAGGCCGGGTCGTGCTGAACACCTCTGAGGATGCGGCCTTCTTCAAGAAAGAAGCCGGCTTCACCCCCTATGCGCTGACCGATGGCTCGGCCCTGGTCACCGCCTTCATCCGCACGCTCGAGGAGGAATGACCATGGCCCCCGTCAATGCAGATCAAGGTCTGGTCATCGTTCCCGCGGGTGCCGGCGCGGGCAAGACCCACCGCATCAAGACCCAGCTGTCCGATTGGGTGAAACGCGGCATTGTCCGGCCCGAACGTATCCTTGCCGTCACCTTTACCGAGGCCGCGGCTGGCGAGTTGCGCGAAAGGATCCGTGCCGGCCTTCTGGCCGATGGACTGGTCGCCGAGGCGATGGCGGTCGAGCGCGCCTATGTCTCGACCATACATGGACTGGGCCTGCGGCTTTTGACCGAACATGCTCTGGCGGCTGGCGCCTCGCCGCAGCCGCGCCATCTGGGCGATGCCGAGCGGGATCTGCTGATCCGTCAGGCACTGGCACATGCCAAGGCGCTGGACCCGATCAAGGCCGCGCCCGAGCGGTTCGGTTACGCCCCGAACTTCGTGAAGGGCGAGACGGTCGAAGACAGTTTGCGCGCCCGGGTGCTATCGATGATCGACCTCTTGCGCGGCCTTGGGGACAAGGGGCGTGACGCTGGCCTGATCGCTCCGGCACTGACGCGGCTGGATGCGGTTTACGGGCCGGTTCTGGATGACCCTATCGCCGCGACCACCGCGTTGCAGACGGCCGTGCAGGTCATGATCGCAGCCTTTCCCGAGGGAGGCATGGCCGGGATCACCGCCAAAACCAATGTCGAGAAGCTGGAGAAAAACCTCGCGCTTTTCAAACGTGTTGATCGCGCGCCCGATCTTCTGGATCGGGATTGGCAGGTCTGGAACGATCTGCGCAGCCTGTTCATCTCTAACCGCTCCAGCAAGACGCCTGCGGGATATGACGACCTTGCCACGGCGATCATGGCGGCGGCGGATGTGCTGCCCTGCCATCCCGGCCCGCTGGCCGATGCTAAGCTGCACCTGTCCTGCCTAATCGCCTGCGCGCAAGAGGTGATGGCGGCCTATGAGACCCGCAAGAAGGCGCTCGGCCTGATCGACTTTGCTGACATGATCACCGGGGCTGAGCACCTGCTCCGCACCGACCTCGCCGTGCGGCAAGCGGTGCTGGACGAGATCGACTGCGTCATCATCGACGAATTCCAGGACACCAACCCCGTGCAATTCGCGCTTTTGTGGCAGCTGGGCCAGCACGCGCCGCGCACACTGCTGGTGGGCGATGTCAAACAGTCGATCATGGGGTTTCAGGGCGCCGATCCGCGCCTATCGACAGCGCTGGCGGCGGCAAATCCCGATGCGACCCAGCCTTTGGACCGCAACTGGCGCTCGACCCCAGCCATCATGCAATTCGTCAATGCGATGGGGGCTGGCCTCTTTGGGCAGGCCTATAACCCGCTGGTGCCGACCCGCGATGCGGTCGCAGGTCCCGCGATCGAGGTGCTGAACGCTACGCAGGGACGGCGCTCACAAAAGTATTCGCAGCCCCCAGAACACATCGCCGAGCGCATCGCCCGTATCCTGACTGATACTGAGACTATCACCGACCGCCACACGAAGGCCGCCCGACCGGCTCGGCCCTCGGATATCGCGCTGTTGGTCTGTCGCCACACCACCGCCGCCCGCTATGCCGAGGAACTGCGCGCGCGCGGCGTTCCGGTGCGGATCGCCGAGGATGGCTGGGCGAAAAGTCCGGTGATTGTTGCCGCCCGCGCCGCGCTGGCCTTTGCCGCCAATCCGGCGGATATCCATGCTGGGCTACTCTTGCGCACGCTTGGCCCGGACCCACTGTCCTTGCAGGAGGCGCTATCCGCCCAAATGGAAGGGCGGTTGGTGGATGACCCGGTGCTGATGCGGCTCGCCGCTCTGTCGAACCTTTTGGCCCGCCTGCCGGTGGGTGCGGCCCTTGATCTGGTGTTGGATGCCGCCGGCCTGCGCCTCTGGGCCGAACGTCAGCCTGACGCCGCCCAATCCCGCGCCGATCTTATGCGGCTAGAGGCTGAGGCGGGTGAGTTCGAAGCCGCGCATCGCGATCTCAAATCCGCCTCGGGGTTCCACGGCGAGACTGCCAAGGTCTTTCTCGGCTGGCTCGACGCCCGTGGAGGCGAGCGCGATTTCGACCGTCATCCCGATCCTTCCGCCAACAGCGCCGAGGCCGTGGAGATCGTCACCTGGCATGCCTCCAAAGGGCGGGAATGGCCGATCACTGTCGTCGCAGAGTTCGACTATGGTATCGAGGAACGTGCGGGGACCACTGCGACCCGTTTCGATGCCTTGGACCGCATCGACGATATGGCGGTGGTGCTAGGGTCCGCGAGCCTGATCCACACGCCTGGCTTTGCCGCGCCCGAGGCGACCCGCCGTTTTATCGAAGACCGTCGCGCCGATTTTGAAGCCAATGCGAAAAACCTTCTCTATGTCGCCCTGACCCGTGCCCGTGACCGGCTGGTGCTGGAATGGCCGGGTTTTCTGAAGGACCGCGAAGAAGACGCGCCCGAGGCTATGAACCTGTTTCATATCCTGTCCGATACTTGCGCGCCGCAGATCGGGGTGGGCAGCCTCCGCATCAATGGCGTGGATTGCCCGGCGCGGATCACGCAACTGCCTGAAGAGGCGGGATTTACCGAGTACCCAGGCGGTGCGACAGCCTCAGCGCTGCGATTCGGTGCTGCTGCGCCGTTGCCCGTGACACCGCTGACGCCCTGGCGGCTACAGCCCTCGCAAACCCGTAGTGCGGGGGTGCCGCCCGTGTCCCGCCGTATCAACATCGGAGCACCCTGGCCAAAGGCACTGAACGATGCCTACCGCGGCACAGCACTGCATCTGGCGCTGCGCACATACCTGACCCGGCCCGATCTGGCCCCGGCTTTGGCTCTCGCGACCGGGCTTGACGACGCCACTCTTGCGCTAGTGGCCGAGCGCGCCACGGCGCTGAAAGCCTGGCTTGCCGATCAGGGCTATACGGATCTGCGTGCCGAGATTCCGGTGCTTGGCCACACGCCCGAAGGTGCAGAGATCCCCGGTGCCCTCGACCTTCTCGCCATCGGCCCGGCAGGCGCAATGCTGATCGACCATAAATCCGGCGGCGTTGGTGACGGGTTTGGCCCCTATTGGCCACAGCTTTCCAGCTATGTCGGACTGTTGGCCGGACTATACCCGCAGCATCCGCTGCAGGGCGTGGCGGTGTTCTGGGTCGATCACGGCTGGCTGGAACTGGCAGATGAGGGCGCGTCAGCGGGAGCTTTCGCACAGGCCAGAGTTAACTGATGACTTGGGGAATACTTGCGCCCGATACCGTGGTTTCGCAACGGCGCCAGCAGAACCTCGGGCTTGCGGCGGCGGTTCGTCATTTCAATGATCGGGCGGTCCCCGGAATCGGCGGCATGTGGTTTCCCATGCCCATCCTTTGGTCGGTTCTGGCGATCTCTATCGCCGAGGAACTTGGTGTGCCAGCACTGCCTGTCGGCAACGCGGTCGAAGCGCGCGTCATGCTTGAAGTCATCGCGGGCCCGCAGGATCGCCGCGTGCGAGGGGCGAGGAAGATGCAGGGCTTGAAGGATAGCAGTTTCCACAATCTAAGGCGTCGCGGAACTTATGTGGTTCAGCCGATCCGCATGGCGATGGTGCAGCCTCTGGTCGCACTCGGGTTCGTGCAGGGCAGCCGCTACGGCGCGTTCCGCATACATAGCGCTGGCAGAGAGCTGTTGGAGCTGAATGCGATGAAAGAACCGCGCCGTTTGCTTGGTGCCTGGGCGCATGGCAGACAGCCACATGGCCTGAAGGAGGCCCTGGCAGTGCTTTCCCCGGTTGGGGCTGTCCCGGAAGCGGTGCGTAAACTGATCCTTGCCCGATTGCTCGACGGAAATGATCCCGGCTCGACCCGGCGCCGGGATCTGGCGCGCCTCGGCACTGGCCCCAGTTCCACGCATTTGGACCAGGAAACCGCATTGGCGGGGGTTGCGCCGGATCACTGGTCAGATCTGCGCGCCGGAGCGGCTTTTATGGATATTCGCGATGCCGCGTTGACGGTGTTGGACCAGTTGGAACAGCACCTGCTGAAGCTTCGCGACGATAATCAGCCTGTGCGCCTTTCAGAAGCGGAGGCAGCCGAAGTCGCCGTCGAGCCGCTGAAACAATTGCGAGATCTGGCCTCGGCAAAAGGCGCGCTTGTCGATCAGGGCAATGAGGAGACTAGCCGCAGATTGATCGCGGAAATCCGAAATCTGTCCGATCAGCAGCTGATCCAGAGGCTGGCCGAGCGCGATTCTACCGTAATTTGTCAGTGCGAAGGCCACATTGTTCTCGGGCCGGCTGCGGGCGAGTTGCGGGGCAGCTCGGAGACCCAGGACGAGAATCGGCCTCCTCAGGACGAGGCCTTCGCGCCGCAGCTTTTCCGGCTGCACAATCTTCATTGTCTGGTGACGGAGCTGTCCGGAAAGGTGAACCCGGGCAGCCGTGACGCGGGATCGGAGGCCGTCTGATGCAGAACACGACGCTCTACTCCCTCTTCATGCCGCCCGAAGATTGTTATGGCGACTTTGGCCTTATGTGCGGCTTCACCGCGACGCGGCAGGTCCTGGGGCAGATCCGCCGAACATTCACAGGCGAGATGGCGCGCCCGGTGCTGGCCGCCTTCATCCATCCAACCGTGAATGCGATCTCGGACGTTCCGGGACTTGCCTGGATGTGGATGCGCCTCGTGGGACGCGGCTACAACCTTCTCCATGCCAAGGTGGCGCTTCTGGGTTTTCGCAAGCGCGGCGGAGATGGCTATGTCATTCGCCTCGCTGTCAGCACGGGGAACTGGACACAGGATCCGCTTACTCGCAGCATCGACCTGTTCTGGTCGATCGATCTGGACTCTGCTGTGCCTGACGCACAGGACATAGCCGATATCCGCGCCGCGCATGAGATGTTTGGCTGGCTGCGCGAGCGGGCAGATTGCGCCCTGATCGAACGCAGTTTTGACGGGCACCGGCCAGACGCCTTGCTGGAGGCCGCGATCACAGCCTTGCCCACGTCATCCGCGCGTCCCCGCTTCATCGACAGCCGCAATCAGGCGCTGTTTCCTCAGGTGGTCGAGCGCCTGGGTACGAAGAAGAAGGCCGACCGTCTCATCCTCGGGTCTGGCTATTTCGAGAGCGACGGCGATGGTGCTGCTGGCCTGCCAGAGCGACTGCGCCGCGCATTGGTGCAGGAGAAATCCCTGACGAAAACAGCGGCTCTTGACCTGTTTCTCAACCCGTCCTCCTGTCAGGGGCTTGCTGCCCGGGCCGGTGCCTTGATTGACGCAGGCTGGAACTTGCGCCCTCCGCGCTCTGTCTTGCATGGAACTGATGGGTGCCTGCATGCAAAATTTGTGGTGCTGGCGTCGGGCGAGACCGAGGCCTCGGGACGGGCTTATCTTGGATCCGGCAATCTGAGCATGAACGGGTTTGAGCGTGCCGCAAGCGCCGGGGGAAACCTTGAGGCAGGTGTGATCGTCGATCTGCCGGGGGGGCTGAAATGGCCGCGACGCAGAGACACGCGGAACGGTATCGCCGCTGTTTTGCCGATCCAGTTCACTGATGTGGTGACGCCCGAGGCCCTGCAGCAAGGGGAAGGCTTTGTGCGCCCCGATGAGCCAGAAACCCAGCCGCCAGTTGCGTGGCTTATATGGCAAGACGGGGTGCTCTCGGCCCCCGAAGATAAATCGGTGATGGTGATTGGTGTCGATGCGGCTCAGGCCCAGACACCTTGTCCATGGCCTGCACCGGCTCCAGCGATTGTGACACTCGCGGAGGGCGGCTGGCGGCTGCCTGTCATTTCTTCCGAAGCACTTGTTGTCGCTCGCCCCTCCGATATGTCGGTCGAAGATATCCTTGCCAGCCTTGGCTCATTTCCCGAGCCAGGTGATGCTGACAGCGAAGATGAGGGTGAGGAAGGCGAAGAGCCGCTCACCGACGCCTCAGATACCACCGAAGCTCCGCCAGCTGCCTATCCCATTCGCAGGATGATGGAACTTCTGGTGCGTCTTTGTGAGACACAGGCAAGGTTGGACCCGCGGGACTGGCAAAGGTGGTGTCGGGAGTTGCAACAGAACCTTTGCGCTATCGCGTCTCGCGAAAAAACGATGCTCGAGTTCTTCCGGAAGGCTAGGGCAAATCCTCTGCCTGCTCTAGCAGATCCGCGTATGCGCCCGGAAGGGGTTTCGCCAGACCTATTGAGAGATACGCTTTTGGCAGTGTCCGTCGCGTGGGAGCTCAGCGCTTACCCATCGCTCTGGGAACGGGAGGCCGCGTGATGGTGGACTGGAACGAGGTCGCGAGCATTCTGGATCGTATCGCAGGGACGTCTGATGATACCCTGCTAGATCATGGCCAGAAGGCGAGTGTCACAGAACTAGCGTGCCGTATCCGGGCGGGCCAACGCTCGGCCCTGCTGGCTGATGAGGTGGGTATGGGCAAGACCCGCATTGCGGCGGCACTGATCGCAGCGGTGCGGGAGGCGGGCGGGCGCAGCGCCATTGTTCTGCCCGCGGGCCTTGGGGCACAATGGCAACAGGAACTGAAACGGTTCAACGCCGACGACAAGACATTGCTGCCGCTGCGCAGCTATGATGGTTTCATCTCCGGTTTCTTGCACGATACCGATGCGGAGGGGAGCGCAAGACGGATACACAGCCATAAGGAGTGGCTTTCGGATCGCCGCAAGCAGCGTGAGTTGCCGGAGAACGGCTGGGCCGCCGAAGAGATCATAATGATCTCTCATTCCTTCGCGAACATGCAGTTTCCCAATCGTGGAGAAGGCCCCGCTGGAGGCTGGCGCCGGGAACTCTTACCCAACGTCGCCCGCCTGATTGACGGCCGACGGCGCAACTTCATGCGCGAAAATTTCCATTCGGGTGAGGTGGGCTATGTATATGCCAGTCGCCGTGCGGCGCGGCACATTGCCCAAACGATTCTGGACCACGAACTGCCGCGCGATGCCATTAACGGCGATCAGAAATGGCTTTCGGCGGACGATTACAAGAACAGGATCCTGCCGCTGATCGGCTATGGCCTGGGTCAGTTTGATCTCATAGTCGTTGACGAAGCCCACAAGGCGCGCGGCGCAGATTCAAGCCTTTCGCGCATTCTCGGCCCGGTAAGCTGGGAAGCGGATGATCCTTTTCGTCTGGGCATGACCGCAACCCCGGTCGAGCTGGACTCCAGCCAGTGGATCGACACGCTGGAGCGGCTCAATGGTCGCGATGGCAATCAGGATATGACTGCGCTCGCAGCGCTGACGGAATGGATCACCGGCTATGTGGATGTTGTTCGTCGGATTCAAACCGAAGAACTGGACGAGACGCTGACCGGGGAATTCGAGACCTCCGCCCGGCAGTTCTGCGCAGCATTGCGACCATACGTCCTGCGCCGGGACAAACGCAGTGACCCCGAATTCTGCGTCTTCAAAGACAGTCATGGTGATTATCGTGAGGTCACCGATATCCCGGTTTCACCGGAGGCAGAGGGTTTTACCCGTGACTGGTTGCGCCGCTTTTGTGCGGCTGAGGCGCTGTCGTTACTCCCTCAGGATGATCCGCGTGTGAAACGGGTCAGGCTCGCCGTTGCCCAGGGGTATGGGTTCGGCTTTGGAGAGGATGAGGAAGACAGCCCTTCTGGCATGACAGATGCAAAACTCGTTGGTCCGGCGGGGTTTTGGACGGAAGCTTTCACCGCTGAGAGCAACGACATCTATAGCCACCCTGCGATCCTGGCGGCTGTGAGACAAATCGAGGCCTATACACGGGCCGGCGAGAAAGTGCTCGTCTTCGGCAGGTTCCTGACGCCGATGAATGTGCTGACCAGACTGCTGGACGCGCGTGAGATGCTGCGTCGTTTGCGAGACGGACAGCACTGGCCTGCCAGTGGGATCGGGGAAAGCAATATAGCAGCCGTCATTGCGGCGATGAGGGATCCTGATCTTGCGGTGGCGGGTGGGGTCGACGAAATCGATGTGATGTTGAAAACCCGCTATCAGGAGTGGGCGAGCGAGCGCCGGGCTGAACTCGCACGGCTTCATCGGGAGTTGGAAGACCTTGCGCTGGAGGGAGGAGCTGCTGCATTTCTGTCAGAGATTCTGCGCCATGAGGACGGCAAACAAGACCTTCAATTCGGGGCATTGCTCGAGGCACTTGGTGGCAGGCGGGAAGTTGCGGGCGCTTCCTGGACGGGGCGGGAAATGCTCGGGCTGTTCGAAAAACTGCTCATGGAGCTTGCCGGGGATGATGAAGCAGAGAACAACGATACGCAGAAAGCCAGGCTGGATGCCTGGCTGAACGATTATTCCGGGCGCGAGGGCAACTTCGCCAGGATGATGTCAGGCGCAACCGCACCGCAAACGCGGCGTATGCTGCAATCTGCATTCAACCGGTCGTCCAGTTGGCCGATGGTGCTACTCGCGCAATCCCGCGTCGGGCGTGAGGGCCTGAATCTGCATGAGGCCTGTCGCACAGTGATTCTACTGCACGCGGAGTGGAATCCCGGCATTGTCGAGCAGCAGATTGGGCGTGTGGATCGCAAGAACAGTCTTTGGCTTCGCGAATGGCGGAAATGGAGGGATCATGGTGATGGTCTCCCGCCCCGCATTCGGGTTCACCCTGTTGTCGTCAGTGGCACATACGACGATCACAACTGGCAGGTTCTCAAGGCGCGTTGGCTGGAACTGAGGGCGCAGTTGCATGGCGATGTCCTGCGTCCCGTTCCAGGTCGGTCAGAGGTGATAGATGACAAACGAACCTGCGCTGACCGCGTTCGGCGCGCAGTGCCGGATTTTTCGCCGCCGCTCTCAGCTTGCGATATCAGCTCGCTGGATTGATCGCCTGAAGCGTCACCAACGTGCCTTGCCGCCCTTCTAGAATCCCGCGCGCATCTTCAAGCCGGCCTATTCCAGCAATCCCGCCCGCGTTCGCAAAATCGCACGCCGCTTCGACTTTCGGTCGCATGGACCCGGCCGCGAACATATCGCTGGTCAATTCGGCAGGCGTTACTTTGCGGATCGGCCGCCTATCCACCGTTCCCCACCCCTCATAAACGGCGTCCACGTCGGTCAGCATCAGGAAAGCGTCGGCCCCGAGCGCCCTGGCGAGAAGCCCGGCTGCTTTGTCCTTGTCGATCACCGCTTCCAGTCCCCGAAGCGTCCCATCGGCTTCGCGCATGACCGGGATACCTCCACCGCCGGCGCAGATGACAGTGACGCCAGCCTCCACAAGGAGCCTGATCGTCTCGATCTGGGTAATATGCTGAGGTAGTGGTGACGGGACGACCCGGCGCCAGCGGCCCTGCGCTTCTTCTACCATCGGCCAGCCATATGCCTCTTTCGCCTTTAGCGCCTCGTTCTGCGTGTAGACCGGACCTATCGGCTTTTCCGCGCGAGCGAAGGCGGGATCGTCCCGGTCCACCTCGATCTGGGTCAGCAGTGTCGCGATCCTTGAACCCGCAGGCATCGCATTGGTCAGCTCCTGCTCGACCAGATAGCCGATCATGCCGACGCTCTCTGCACCCAGGACATCGAGCGGATAGGGGTCGACGTCTTTGTAGGCCGCCGCCTGCAAGGCGAGGAGACCGACCTGTGGTCCGTTTCCATGGGCGACCACGATGTCATGGTCGCGCGCCAGATCGGCCATCGCTGCGGCCGCCTTGCGAACGTTGGTGCGTTGCGCATCGGCCGTCATTGGCTCGCCGCGCTTGAGGAGCGCATTACCGCCCAGTGCTATCACGACCCTCATGTCACGACCCCAAGGTTGCGACCAGCAGGGCCTTGATCGTGTGCATTCGGTTTTCCGCCTGGTCGAAGACGATGGACGCTTCGGACTCGAAGACCTCTTCGGTCACTTCCATGCTGTCGATGCCGTATTGCTGGAAGATCTTCTCGCCGACCTCGGTCTCGCGATTGTGGAACGCGGGCAGGCAGTGCATGAATTTCGCATGCGGATTGCCCGTCGCCGCCATGATGCCAGCGGTGACACGATAGGGTGTGAGCAGTTCAATGCGTTCCTTCCAGACCGAGTCCGGCTCCCCCATTGACACCCACACATCGGTGTAGACGAAATCGCAGCCGTTGACGGCCTCGTAAGGATCTTCGGTCAGGGCGATCTTCGCACCGGTCCTGGCTGCGATCTCCTGGCACTGACGCACCAAATGGTCCTCAGGCCAGCAGGCTTTCGGCGCGCCGAGGCGCACATCCATGCCGATCTGCGCGGCGCCTGCCAGCAGCGAGTTGCCCATGTTGTTTCCGGCGTCACCGAGGAAGGCGAAACTTACCTGGGACAGGTGCTTGCGCGTGTATTCCCGCATGGTCAGGAAATCGGCGAGAATCTGCGTCGGATGGAACTCGTCGGTCAGTCCGTTGTAGACCGGAACGCCGGCATAGGCCGCCAAGGTTTCCGCCTGTTCCTGTCCGAAGCCGCGATACTCGATGCCGTCATACATCCGCCCGAGAACGCGGGCGGTATCCTTCATCGACTCCTTCTTGCCGATCTGGGTGCCGGTTGGCCCGAGATAGGTAACGTGGGCGCCCTGGTCATAGGCGGCCACCTCGAAACCCGTGCGTGTGCGCGTCGAATCCTTCTCGAAGATCAGCGCGACGTTCTTGCCTTTCAGGCGTTGCTCCTCGTAGCCGCCATATTTCGCCTGCTTGAGCGAAGCTGACAGTTTGAGCAGGAAACGGATCTCGTCCGGCGTGAAATCGAGCAGCTTCAGGACACTGCGACCTCTCAGGTTAACGGGCATGATAGACCTCCTTTAAACCGGATCCCGGATGAGGGGGCACGTCATGCAATGACCGCCACCCCTGCCGCGGCCGAGTTCGGCGCCCGGCACGGTGATGACCTCTACGCCTGCCTTGCGCAGTTGGGTGTTGGTGTAGGTGTTGCGGTCGTAAGCGACGACGACGCCAGGCTCGAGCGCCACGACGTTGTTGCCGTCATCCCATTGCTCGCGTTCAGCGACATAGGCATCGCCGCCCGTCTCGACCACGCGCAACTGCTTCAGCCCCAGCACCTCGGCCGCGACCTCTACGAGCGGCCGCTCTTCCTTGCGTACATCGATCGTGCCTTCGCGCTCGCCCGGACGAATGGAATAGGGCTCGATCTTGTGGGCGACATCCGCAAACAGCGTCACGAGATCGCGGTCGCAGAAGCTGAAGACGGTGTCGAGGTGCATGGAGGCGCGCTCGATAGGCAGTTTGCAGGCGATCACTCTTTCCGCGCCGCCCTGTGCGAACAGCGACCGCGCGAGCTGACCGACGGCCTGTGGTGTCGTCCGCTCGCCCATGCCCACAAGAACCGTTCCGTTGCCGATCGGCATGACGTCGCCCCCCTCGAGAGTGGCAAGGCCGTGGTCCTTGTCGGGATCGCCCCACCAGACCGGGAAGCCCATGTCGCGGAAATCCGGGTGGAAGCGATAGATGGCGGCGATGTTGACGGTCTCGAGCTTGCGCGCGTTCCAGCGCATCGGATTGAGCGTGACGCCGCCATAGATCCAGCAGGTCGTGTCACGGGTAAAGAGGTGATTGGGAAGCGGCGGCAGGACAAAATCCTCCGGCCGCAGCGTTTCGGCGAGAAGGCCGGCGCTTTTGATCGGTAACTCCGTCTTGCTCAGTCCGCCCAGCAGGATCAGGGAAAGGGCGTCCGCCTCGATCTCCATCAGATGCGCCCTGAGATCATCGGCGAAGCCGACGCCAACCGTGTCGTCATTGACCCGCCGTTCAAGAAGCCATCGGCGAGCCTCGGGAATCTGTAGCGTTTCTACCAGCATCTCGCGCAGAAACACGACCTCGACGCCGCGATGGCGCATGGCGTCCACGAAGGTCAGATGCTCGACGCGGGCCTGCTTGACCCAGATGACGTCGTCGAAGAGCAGTTCGTGGCAATTCGACGGGGTGAGCCGGGCAAGCGCTGCCCCAGGTCGATGGACCAGAACGCGCCGAAGCTTGCCGACCTCGGAATGGACTCCGTAGGCGTGGGGCATGACAATCTCCTTCAGACGATGATGGCGGCGATGCTGAGGCTCGCCATGATGATGACGGTGAGGATCACGAGAAGCGGCCACATGAAGCGCAGCCACCGTTCGTATGGGATGCGACCTATGGCGAGCGCACCCATGACCACGGCGAAGGTCGGATTAATGAGATTCACGATGCCATTCGCCGACTGATAGGCAGTGACCACCAGATCGCGGCCCACGCCGGCAAAATCGGCGACCGGGGCCATGATCGGCATCGACAGGACTGCAAGACCCGACGACGACGGCACGAAGAACGACAGCAGGATCTGAAGCCAGTACATCACGTTGATAAAGGCGACCTTGCCGAGGCCTGCGACCGAACCTTCGGCCCAATGCAGTATGGTGTCGGTAATCTTGCCCTCATCCATGATGACAACGATGCCGCGCGCCAGACCTATGATCAGGGCAACACCGAGAAGGTCGCGTGCTCCGTTAACGAAGGCATCCGTGAAGTTCTTCTCACCCGTTCGCGCAATGACGCCTATGACAATGGCGGAGGCGAGGAAGAGACCGCTCATCTCGCCCATCCACCAGCCGCCCTTGAGCACACCCCAGATCATCACCACGAAGGTGATGCCGAAGACCGCAAGCACGACCTTGTGTACCAGGGTGAAGTCGATCGTCCCCTCGTGATGAGCGCTGAGGAAAAGCTTCTCGTTGTCGGCTTTCATGTCGTAGACGAGCGATTTGCTCGGATCGAGCCGAACCCGTTCCGCATAGCGCATGACGTAGGCAACGCAGGCGAGCCAGCTCAGCCCGAGAATGACGACGCGCAAAACCAGCCCTTGCGTGAACGGCACGCCGGCCGCGTCAGAGGCGATAACGGTGGCAAATGCGTTGACCGTGGACCCCAAGACACCAACGCCTGCTCCAAGGAGGATGATGGCGACGGCGGTAACCGCGTCATATCGCGCGGCGATCATAATCGGGATCAGCAGCATATAGAAAGCGAGCGTTTCTTCGGCCATTCCATAGGTGGTGCCGCCGAAGGCAAACAGCGCCATCAGGAACGGGATCATCCACTTTTCCCGTCCCTTGAGCTTGGCCATAGCGCGCTCGATTCCGGCATTTATCGCGCCTGTCGAGGTGACGACCCCGATGAACCCGCCAATCACCAGGACGAAAAGAGCGACATCGATGGCGTTTGCGGTGCCGGCTGCGGGGTCGTAGAACCCGCGGATTGGCGCCATGATGATGTCGACTATCCCCTGCGGCGCCGGCTCAGCGACCGCATAGGTCCCGGCGACGGGCACTTGCTTGTTCAGGGCCGCATTCTGAACACGGTCGTACTGCCCGGCCGGTATGATCCATGTGAGTGCGGCGACTAGAACGATCAAGCCAAAGAGGATGGTGAATGCGGTTGGGAACTGAAAACGTCGTTCCTCCGGTGCTTCAGAAACAGTGCTCATACCCCCTCCCAGGAAATAGTTGACAAGCTAAGCTGGCATCTGACCGCAAGCGAATGCTCCGGAACAGAGAAAGGCTTCTCCATCGAGCCAAAGTGACCATTGCTTATTTTCTAGGCCAGGGAATTGATCTGAGTCAACAGATGATGACTAGTAGAATTCAACGCTATGGCACTTTCCCGAAGGCTGATTCCTGGGCTGTTGTGTTCAACCAAAGCGTCGGTCAACGATCTCGCGCTGCATTGTCTGCTTGCTGACCGAATTCTGGGAAAGGAGCCGCGCTTCGATATCCGGCGCAGTCAGGTAAGGTATACCGGATGCCAAGCGTAGATATCGATCAACATCGGTTTGGGCGAAGACAATATCAAGTCGGTTTGCCGGAGAAGCTCGCACCCGGTATGCCCTCGATGACACATTTCACGGCCCGGAGTTGAAGATCTGTCAAATGTACTCCGGTGACCGCGACCGTCCCGCCGTGCACGTCGATCTTCAGCCTTTCCGGATCAAATCCGAGGTCATTGCGGATACGCGCCGAAGCTGCAAGCCTGATACCTTCGTCTCCACGCGCAATGTGTTCGATACCCGAAAAGGAGGTCGCCTTTAAAAGGTCGCGGCGGCTGACGATCCCGATAACCGCACGGTCGGACGTTACCGGAATACGCTTGATGTTGCGGCTCAGCATCATCTCGGTCACCGTCGCCAAGGAGGTGGTATCAGCTACTGTCACAACTTCCGGGGACATGACATCACCAACGCGCCAGCTGTTGCAATGAATGTAATTTTTAAGATCGTTCTCATCGGTCATCGGATGGTCCTGCCGATCGAGCAAAGACCTTCCGATCTCCTTGCGGGACATCAGATCGCCTTCCGTAATGATCCCAACGAGCTTTCCGTCGCTATCCGTCACCGGCAGACCGCTGACGCCACGCTCCAGCATGACTGAAACAGCGTGACGCACATGAGCATCCACACTGATCGTGGCAACGTCCCGCGTCATGATGTCGGATGTGATCATGTCTAACCCCTTTTCAAAAACCGCAGCGCCAAACTGATCAGGCTGCCTTGCCTGTCATGTCGAGAACCACACGGCCGTCGACGCGGCCGGCTTTCAGCTCCTGAAATATCCGGTTGATGTCCTCAAGCGGCGCCGGCGTGACCTGAGCCTTGATTTTGCCTTCGGCAAAAAAGGCGATGGCCTCGTCAAGATCCCGGCGCGTGCCGACGATTGAGCCCCGCACGGTTATGCGCTTCAGGACGACATCGAAAATAGGGGTCGCGAATTCGCCTGGCGGCAATCCGACCAAAGCAACGGTGCCTTTTCGTCGAACGAGCTGGAGCGCCTGCGAGAACGCCGGAGGCGATACCGCGGTGACGAGCACTCCGTGTGCTCCGCCGCCTGTTGCTTCGAGGGCCTCGGCGATGGCGTCCGGGGACCGCGCGTCAAGCGCCAGATCGGCTCCGGTTCTTCTGGCCAATGTGAGCTTCTCAGACGCCAAATCCAGTGCAACGACCTTCAGTCCCATTGCTTTGGCGTATTGGATGGCTACCTGGCCCAGGCCGCCGATGCCGGAGATTGCGACCCATTGCCCGGGTCGCGCTTCGGTTTCCTTGAGCCCTTTGTAAGTCGTGACCCCGGCGCAGAGAATAGGCGCGACCGCCGCGAAATCAACGTCGTCAGGCAGTCTTGCGGCGAATGCAGCATTGGCAATCGCGTATTCCGCGAAGCCTCCATCGCAGCTGTAGCCCGTATTGTGTTGATGCTTGCAAAGCGTCTCCCAGCCGGTTTCGCAATGTTCGCACCGCATGCAGGCGTCATGGAGCCATGCGATGCCGACGGCATCGCCGATTACAAAGTCCGTGACACCTGGACCGAGTGCCGCGACGGTGCCTGCTACCTCATGGCCGGGAATGAAGGGCAGGGATGGCTTGACCGGCCAGTCGCCGGAGGCGGCATGCAGATCGGTGTGGCACACGCCACAGGCGGCCACTTTCACCAGCAGTTCGCCCGGGCCGGGTACGGGTATCGGAACGTTTTCGATCAACAGTGGCTTTCCGAATTCATGAACAATTGCAGCTTTCATAAGTCCTTGCATGACGACAAACCTCCCGTTCGAATAAATCGCTGCTGTATTTCGATCGATTACCTGGATAAGGCTGCGCGGATCACCGCGGCCTCACTTATTGCAAGAAGGTTCGGAAGCGGCGGAGCGCAAACACAAAGAGCGCCGCGCCGATCAGCACGAGAGCCAGCAGCTGTGGCCAGACCACATCGAGGCCCGCGCCGCGAAACAGGATCGATTGTGCAAGGATCACGAAGTGGGTGTTTGGCGCCGCGAGCATGATGTCCTGAATGATCTGCGGCATGCTTTCGCGCGGTGTGAGGCCGCCCGAAAGGACCTGAAGAGGAAGCAGGACCAGCATCAGCAGCAGGCCGAACTGCGGCATCGAGCCGGCGATGGTGGCAAGGAAAATTCCCATGCATGTGGTGGCGATGAGCTGCAACGCTGCACCCGCCAGAAAAAGGCCGACGGAACCCTGGATCGGCACCTGAAGAACCCCCTGCACGACGAACACGATCGACACGGCGCAGGCAACAAGCACGACCAGCCCCATCGACCATATTTTGCTCAGCATGATCTCTGTCGGCGTCACCGGCATCACGAGAAGATGCTCGATGGTGCCATGCTCGCGTTCACGTATGAGCGCCGCGCCCGTGAGCACGATCGAAAGCATCGTGATCGATGAGATCACATTGGAAATGGCGCCGAACCAACCCTTGTTGAGCTCCTGGTTGAAGCGAGAACGCAGAGCGAGATCCACAGGAACCTCGGTGGTTCCACGGTAGCGGTCGAGATACTCGTTGACTTCGCTGGAAACGATGGACTGGATATAGCCGCCGCCGCTGAAGGCCTGCGACATGCGGGTGGCGTCGACATTGAGCTGGATCGTCGGCGTTCGACCGGCAAGCAGATCACGCTGGAAATTCGGGGGAATGTCGAGGGCGAAGGTGTCGAGCCCCGCATCCATGCGACTGTCCATCTCATGCTGCGATATGATCTTGGGAATGGAAAAATAAGGCGGATAGAACGCGGTCAGGATCCGGGAGGAGACAGGCGACTGGTCCTCGTCGACGACGGCGATGGCTGCCTTGTTGAGCGTCTCGGGCATCGAGGTCGAGGCCGTGTAGATCGACAGGGTGAAGGCATAGAGGATAAGGACGACAAGCATAGGGTCCCGGGCGAGACCGCGTAGCTCCTTGACGCCGAGTTGAAGGATATTGGCCAAGCGCATGGATCACCCCGCCTGTTTCTTGAGGAGCGCCGCGCTGCTGGCGAGAAGAACCGGGACAGCGATCAGGAGCGGGATGAAGGACGCTGCGAGATCGCGGAACTCCAGCGCTTTGGAGAACGTACCGCGGGCGATTGTGACGAAGTAGGTCGCCGGATAGATCTGTCCGATAAATGCGCCGGCCCCCTCCAGGGAGGAGACCGGATCGATCATTCCGGAATACTGGACGGCCGGAATGAGTGTGATCAGCGCGGTCCCGAAGATCGCAGCGATCTGGCTGCTCATGAAGGTGGAAATGAGAAGTCCCAGCCCGGTCGCCGCCGTGACGTAGAGAAGTGCAGCACCGGTCAGCGTCAGGAAGCTGCCTGTCACCGGCACCCGGAACACGAAGATCGCGAAGGCCGTCAACATGAAGAAGTTGAGCATGGCAAGCGCGGTATAGGGTAACTGCTTGCCGAGGAGGAACTCCACCCGAGTGACGGGCGTCACGTAGAAATTGATGATAGAGCCGAGTTCCTTTTCGCGCACGACGCTCAGAACGGCGAGCATGGCGGGGATCATCATCAACAGCATCGGGATGACGGCCGGCACCATGGCCTTGAGGCTCTCGACGCTCGGATTGTAGCGGTATCGAAGGGCGATCTGGAAGGTGCCGGTGGTTGCCGCGTCGCCATAGAGTTCACGTGCCTTCTGGGTGAGCCATGTCTGATGCATGCCTTGCACATAACCCCGCACAGTCTCGGCCCGCGAAGGCATTGCACCGTCGATCCAGGCGCCGATTTCGACCTTGGTGCCCCGCGCGACATCGCGCCCGAAGCCTGGCGGGATCTCCAGTGCGAGGCTGAGTTCGCCATTGCGCATGCGTCGATCGAGGTCGTTGTAATCGACGATCGGCGCCTTCTCCGTGAAATAGCGGGATCCGGCGATCTGGAGTGTGTAGTCGCGGCTGATCGTGGTGTCGTCCCGGTCGAGCACGGCAAAGGACAGGTTCTCGATATCCATGTTGATGCCGAAGCCCACGACGAACATCAAAATGACGCTGCCGAGAATGGCGAGCGTCGCGCGGATCGGATCCCGGCGCAATTCGAGCGATTCCCGCCGCGTATAGGCGAGCATACGGCGTAGGTTGAAAGTCGAGCTGGCGGATGAAGCCGGCGGGGGCGCGGCGGCTTCATCCGCCTCTTCACGCTGCGCGATTGGGGCGGACGCAGGTGAAGTCTTGTCGCCGATAGCCTCCTCCAGATAGGAAATGAAGGCTTCCTCCAGCGTCCCAGCTGAACGCTTTTCGATGATGCCGCGTGGCGTGTCGCTGACAAGCACTTTGCCGGCATGCATGAGTGAAATACGGTCGCAAAGCTCGGCTTCGTTCATGAAATGGGTCGAAACGAAGATCGTCACGCCATCCTTGCGCGACAGGTCGGAGAGGATCTGCCAGAACCCGTCGCGCGCCACCGGATCGACGCCCGATGTTGGTTCGTCCAGGATCAGAATGTCGGGCGCGTGGATCATCGCTACGGCGAGCGACAATCTCTGCCGGATGCCGAGCGGCAACGCATCCGGCAACGTATCCATGATTTCATCGAGGTCGAAACGTTCGGCCATGTCTGCAATGCGCGCCGGGATTTTATCGGGCGGCAGGTTGAAGAGCCTGGCGTGCAAGTCGAGGTTCTGGCGAACCGTAAGCTCGGTGTAGAGCGAGAAGGCCTGGCTCATATAGCCGACCTTCCGCCTGACCTCGATATCTTTCGGATCGACCTCGTGGCCGAACAGCTTTGCGGTTCCCTCGCTCGCCGGCAGGAGGCCGGTGAGCATCTTCATGGTCGTGGTCTTGCCGCAGCCGTTCGAGCCGAGGAACCCGAAGATTTCGCCGCGCGGAATCTGGAAGCTGACATTGTCGACGGCGGTGAAGTCGCCGAAACGCATGGTCAGGTGTTCGGCTTCGATGGCGAAGTCCGACCCTCCCTCATCGGATCGGGGCGGTATGACCACCTCGTGGTGACCGGAACGCCTTTCTTCAGGAAGAAGGGCGACGAAGGCGGCATCGAGATTGGCCGCTCCGGTGCGGGCGAGCAACTCCTGCGGCGTACCCGTGGCAAGGATCTTGCCGTCATCCATGGCAACCAGCCAATCGAAGCGCTGCGCCTCTTCCATATAGGCGGTCGCGACGACGACGCTCATCGACGGGCGGTCGCGGCGGATATCGTCGATCAGCTCCCAGAATTGCCTGCGTGACAGGGGATCCACGCCTGTCGTCGGTTCGTCGAGGATCAGCAGATCCGGGTCGTGGATCAGGGCGCAGCAAAGTCCGACCTTCTGCTTCATACCGCCCGACAGTTTGCCGGCCGGGCGGTCGGGGAAGGGGGCCAACCCGGTACGCCGGAGCAGGTCGTCGATGCGGAGTTCACGCTCGCGCTTGTCCTGGCCGAACAGGCGCGCGAAAAACTCGATGTTCTCGAACACCGACAGTGTCGGGTAGAGGTTCTTTCCGAGACCCTGGGGCATGTAAGCGATCTGCGGGCAGGTCCGGTCGCGGTGCTTCTTGTCGGCGATGTCGCCGCCTAGCACATCAATATGGCCGTCCTGGATCTTGTGGGCGCCCGCAATCAGGCTGAGCAGACTGGATTTTCCGACGCCGTCCGGGCCTATCAGCCCGACCATGATGCCGGCGGGAATGTCTAGGCTGACAGCATCAAGGGCGCGCGTCTTGCCGTAAGACAGGCTGACGTCCTTAATTCTTACCACTGCGGCAGAGGGCTCCTGCGCGTCGTGCACTCCCGACGACAGGCTGCTCATTTCACCAGGGCCTCGGTGAGATGTGCAGGCCATTCGGCATCCTGCGCAATGCGGACATAGGCCATCCCGGGGAGCCCCGTCTTGACGTACTGAATGTGCTCGCGCAGCAGTTCCGGCGATATTTTCGCCCTGATGCGGAACATCAGCTTCTGGCGTTCCTCCTCGGTCTCGACGGTCTTGGGGGTGAATTGCGCGACGTCCGCCACAAAGCTTGCGGTGGCGGGTATGACGTATTGAGGAGCGGCGTCGAGAACCAGACGAACCTCAGATCCCATCTGAATGCGGCCCGCTTGCTCGGTTGGCAGGAAGAAAGTCATGTAAACGTCGCTCAGGTCGACAATGTTGAGGACGCGGCCTCCCGACGACAGCACTTCGCCCGGCTGGGCTACGCGGTACTGTACGCGCCCTTCGCGGGGTGATCTCAGCGTGCTGTCATTGATATCCGCAACGATGCTTTCGATGGCCGCCTGGGCGGCCACGACAGAAGCTTCTGCATCAGTGATCTGGGCCTTGGCGGCACCGATGGCAGCATCGGAGGCGGAAAGTGAAGCCTTCGCAGCCGCGACGGCTGCCCGTGCTCTCTGTGCCGATGCCCTGTCGTCATCAAGTGTTTGCAGCGATGTCGTATTGGTTCTGATCAGTTGCTCGGTGCGTGCGAGTTTCCGCTCGGCAGCATCCTGCTCGGCTTCGTGTTGGCCGATCACCGCAGCGGCAGCTTCACGCTCCGCCTCGCGCTGCGACAGAAGGCTTCTTGCCGTATCGACGCTGATGACGGCGCGCTGCAGCGAGGCTTCTGCCTGTTTTTTCTGCGCCTCCAGCTGCTGTGTGTCCATGGTAGCGAGCACCTGGCCGGCTGTTACGAATGAGCCTTCCTCAACCAGGATCTCCTTGATCCGGCCCGCGGTCTTCGTGGAGATATCGATTTCCGTGGCCTCGATCCGACCGTTTCCGCCGGCGATCCCGGCCGGCAGCCCCGATGCATCATAAATGCGCAAGCCGTAATAGGCTCCGGCGACCACGGCAATGACGACGATCGCGACTATCCAGTTCTTGAGCGATTTCACGCGCGGACCTCCCCTTGCGGAGCGGCCGCACGAGCGTACCGCGGATGGCTATGGAGACTATCTGAGGTCATCATGCGAAATTTCATTGTCATGGAAAAGACCCTGTGTTGGTCATGGAAAGCGGCGCTCGGGCAAACACGAGACGGTCCCGCTTCCTTTCCCGGGTGCGAACGAGCGATTGATTGCGCGCGATAATCGAGAGAGCGTGGAAGTCGGGTGAGAATGAGCCGTCGCGGCGCTCTGCTGCCTTCGCACGGCCTGCAACTAATCTGCCTTGTGGTCTCGAGATTCAAACCTAATAGAAAGCTCGTCGTAGACGGGTTTTTTTGCACGTTCTTCATGGCACCAGAGTGTTTGCGTGAAGAACTGCTACTCGCCCCAGCCTCATCAACGCTTGTCTTGAAATCGCGAGCATATCATCACTCGATGACTAGAATGTCAACGGTGGACGCCGATTTGTCGTGAGCGGATGGTTTGGGAGTAGTCGGCCAAGGAAGAGGTCTGCCGGGCGATGTCGCTGATCACGGCCTCCCGTTTCAGTTCCTGTAGCGGACGATCTGTCCGGATGACCCCGAGATCATGGAGATAGTCGGGAAGATAGCCCGAGAAAAGGATGCGCCAGTCCGTGGGAATGCGCGGCTCCAGAAGCTGTGCCAGCTGGAAGATCACCGTCGTGCAGTTGGTCGTGATCGTGTGGTAGAATCGTGGTTCGGCGGCCAGTTCATTCGCCTTTCCGAGATAGGACAGGAACAGCGCCCTGGCCTGCTCGGGTGTCACCTCGAGAGGGAAAAGGGAAACCTCGTCCTTGCGGATATTGGTGCGCAAGCGGACGATGTCGTTCTCCTCTGCCGCGATCATGACCAGTTCGAACTCGCGGAAAAATCCGCCGATTTCGGAAAACGACTCATGCTCTTCCCGCCGGATCTCGGCAGAGAACACCAGATGCCGGCCGTCGGAAAAGCCGAAGCTGATCAGGGTGTGCGCGATGGCGGGGTTCGCCCATACGGAGCTGATCAGATCAACTTGGCCGATTTCGTTAAGGTCGTAGCGGCGCGTCTCCCAGCGCGGCATGAAGTCCTCGGCGCTACGCCATTCGAAGTTCCGGACGTTGCGGAGCGTCACCTGCGATCCGCTGATTTCGCCGGTCACGCCATGAGCCACATCGGCCGCCCAGTTGCGATCATTCGATGGCGTGATCGAACTCCACCAGACCGCGATGATGAAGACTTCGAGGACGAGCAGGAGCCAGGGCGACAGCCGCCGGCGCCTTCCAACGACAAGGATGGCGAGCGCTGCCGCCGCAGCGGCTGCTAGGGAGGGCCAGGTGAATGGTGGCTCAACCTGATGCCAGATCGCCAGCATCGTCCAGATCGATACCGACATGACGGCGAGGGCCAGCAAGGCACGGCCGACACGCGAGCGTGAGCGGCTTTCGGTCGTGAGGGCGAGGTCTGGCCTGACGCGGTCGCTCATTGTCTCTCCATGGCACGCGCCCTCCCAAAGGTGGCGAAAGAAACTCAAGCGGGTGACTGTGGTCGCCGCCTCAGCGCAAAGGCAAAAATGATCATGGCCAAGCCGTTGAAAAGGAGATCGAACCCCAGCAGCGCCCCGATCAGCCACAGGCTATTGACAGGCCATCCGGCAATCACGATCGCCCCGGCGACGAATGCAATAATACCCGCCGGCACTAGCCAGCCCCATCCTTGCGCGGGTCGCAACGCAAAGCCGGTAACGATACGCATAGCGCCCGCCGTGATGATGCTCAGAGAAAAAAGCAGCGTCAGGATCGTCGAGGCGAGAAGCGGGTTGGCAAATGCGAACAGACCGGCGACGATGTAAAAGGCACCGATCAGCAGCCAGCCGGCGAACTGTCTCCAACCTTTGACGTTGAAGGCGCAGATGACCTGCACGGAGCCTCCGACGAGCATCATCGCACCGACGAAGAAAACTGGCCGTGAGGACATTGGCGAGCGCCAGTACTCCAACTGCCGCAAGGGCGATGCCTGCGCCGCTCAGCACCTCCCATCTCGATCGCAGACGTTCGAGATCGTCCCGAGTGAGCTTCAATGAGTTCAATGCTGCCATGCAGCTCTCCTTATGTCTGTGCGGCGCAGAGCGATTCGCGATCGCCGCACCCAAGCCGTAAACCCCGGATGCAAAACGGTTGAAATTCTATATAAACAAAGTAAACGAAACCGTATCGTTTAACTAGCCAGCTCGTCAAGGAGCGGCATCTGAAGGAATGTTCCGTCTCCGGAGGCATTCCCTGCCAATCCCTGTTCATAAGGCAACGTAGCAAAAAGCGCTTCAATGACGCCGACCGACAAGATCAATCATGCGCGTGTGGCGAGCCACCACGGCGGACGGCCGACACCGGCGGAGTCTGAACGCATATCGGCCCGGATCATGGCGGCTGCGCGCAAGCTGTTCCTGCGAGACGGGTTTGCGCAGACGAGCATGGACGCGATCGCCGCGGAAATTGGAATTTCCAAGCGGACTCTTTATTCGCGCCATCCAGGCAAGGCCGCACTTTTCGAAGCGATTGTCCTCGATGTTGTAAACACGGGCCTATCGAATATCGTCACGGAGCAGTTGTCGGGCAAGACTCCGCGGGACAAGCTGCTGGCTTTGTCGTTGCGCATTCTAGAAGTAGCGACTGATCCGCTCATCATTTCCCTGGAAAGAGTTGTTGTTGGCGAGTCGTGGCAGTTTCCGAAGTTGGCGAGTCTCGTCGGCCAGTATGGAATGCCGCCGATCCGCGAGGAGGTAATGGCCGTGCTGCGCGACCACGGTGCAAGTGAACCCGGTCTGGCCCGTGATGCGGAGATATTCCTGTCCATCACGATGATACCGCAACTGCGGCAGGCCGTTCTTCAGCGGACGCCGCCGGGGATCGCGGGGATAGACCGGGCCGCCCTTGAACGCACCATCGATATCTTCGTCCGAGGAATTGAGATGGAACTATGAGTGGCATCCACACGATCGGAAAACGCCGCGCAATAACACGCTGGCTGCCTGTTTCGGACTGTGCTTCCCGATCTCAGGACACAATGGTTCCGAGCAGAGCCACGGTTGAAGGCGTCACGCAGGTGGGTGCGCTGGGGGCGGCGACGAGACACGCGAGCATCGATGCCGACGTTGGTCTGGGGGACCACCTCGGGGCGGGGGCGATGCAAGCAGCGCAGACCGTCGGCGTAGCGGCGAGCGTGGCCGTCAGTGCGCCGATCACTGTTTTCGAATCGACTATGCGGCGCAGCATCGGCGAGCAGGTCGAAAGACTTGGCCGCGCGGCAGGTAACGCGCTCGGATCGGCAGTAAGCCGATGACCCGAGCCTCTTCTGCAAACGCATGGAATCGAAAGGCCACCACTGGAATGGGTTGTCTGCGCACGCTTAGGGATGGTCCCGCCAGAAATCAATCAATGGAAGTCCGCCGAAAAAGATGATTCAAGTTAGCCCCTTTCTATCTTTCACGATTGCGGTCCTGCTCCTCATCGTGGGCAAGATCTTGACGATGAACATCGCGGTGCTGCGAAAGTACTCGATACCGGAGCCTGTTGTCGGCGGCATTTTGTGCGCCTTGCTAGTGGCTTTGGCCTACTGGATTGCGGGCTGGAGAATCCAGTTCGAACTCGGCGTGCGTGACCACCTGCTACTGCTGTTCTTCGCCAGCATCGGTCTGAAGTCGGATACGGCCACCCTTTTGCAGGGCGGCAGGCCGCTCATCGTGCTGCTCGCGCTCGCAACCGCGTTCATGCTCATCCAGAACGTCACGGGGATGGGGATCGCCGCATTGTTCGGGCTCGATCCGAAGGCCGGCCTGATGGTCGGGTCCGTCTCGCTGACGGGCGGGGTCGGCACCACGGTCGCCTGGGCGCCGATCTTCGTCGGGGACCTCGGGATCGCCAACGCGATGGAGCTCGGCATCGCCAGCAACACGGTCGGGCTGATCGCGGCATGTGTGATCGGCGGCCCCATGGCCGCCCTGCTGATCCGCCGCAATGGAATCGTCACCTCGGGCGACGCAGATATCGACGTCGGCGCCGCCCATGAGGAGCCGGAGCCGAAGATGGACTATTTCTGCCTGCTCTGGGCGATCCTGGCGCTCAATGTCGCGGTCATGCTCGGCATGGCGCTCGACTCCCTGATCGCGCTGACGGGCTTCAGACTCCCGACCTTCGTCAGTTGCCTGCTGGCCGGCATTGCAATCCGCAATCTGATGCCGCTGGCAGCCGGGGCGGCCATCACCCGCATCTGGCCCGGCGTGCGACAAGGATTGTCGCTTCTGTCCGACCTCTCTCTCGGCCTGTTCCTGACGATGGCGCTGATGGGCCTGCAACTGTGGCAGTTGAGCGGCGTCTTCACCTTTGTCGTCGCCGCGCTCGCGGTGCAGATCGCGCTCACGATCGTCTACACGGTTTTCATCGTCTTTCCCGCCATGGGGCGTGACTACGAAGCGGCCGTGATATCTGCCAGCTTCGGAGGCATCACGCTCGGATCCACTGCCACTGCCATCGCCAACATGACGGCCGTCACCCAGCAATATGGCGCGGCGCACAGGGCCTTCATCGTCGTGCCGCTCGTCTGCGGCTTCTTCATCGACCTCGTCAATGCGGTCGTGATCGCCATATTCGCAGGATAGCGCCGGCTACGTTTCGTCCGAACCCCAAGAGAAAAAAATGGATGATAAGAACCAACATGACCTGCCGACAGGCTCTTCTGAGGACAGGCCCGCCGACCGTGCCCCCGAAGCGTTGGCTGACGCTCCGGTCGAGGCGGGGCCGACCAGGACGGGAGTCCGGGTCGGCGTGCTCGTTATCGGGCTCATGGTCGCCTTCGTAGCCTGGTACGCCGTTTCCGACAAGCTCGCCCCCTATACCGACCGCGGCACGGTCAGCGGCTACATTGCCCGACTAGCGCCCCGTGTTTCAGGCCCGGTAATCAGCGTCCACGTTGAGGACAATACGATTGTCCAGGAGGGCGATCTTCTTTACGTGGTCGACCCGCGCCCGTTCGAGATCGCGGTCCAGCAGGCGGAAGTCGAACTCGAACAGGCGACCCAGTCAATCAACGCCTCGTCGGCGGCGCTGATCGCTGCACAGGCCAAGGTGTCGCAGGCCAGGGCCAAATTCGAAAACGCCAAGACCTCGAACGCCAGGACGCAAAGCCTTGTCCAGCGTGGTGTTGCCGCGCGGAAGCAGGAGGAAGCATCTCGCGCGGAACTCGAGGTCGCGCAGGCGGAGGTCGATGCGGCGGAGGCTGATCTGTCTAGCGCGGAAGCCGAGTTGGGGGCGGCGGGCGCCAGCAATCCGCGCATCAAGGCCGCTCGACTCAAGCTGGAAAGGGCGCAGCTCGACCTGATCTACACACGGGTCGTGGCACCGACGCTCGGCGTGGTCACGAATCTCGATCTAGCAGTCGGCCAGTACGTGAGCGCGGGTTCGGCCGCTCTCACCTTCATCGACGGAAGGGGAGCCTGGATCACGGCCGATATGCGCGAGAACCAGCTCGCCAATATCGAGCCGGGCAACAAGGTGGGCCTGCTTTTCGATGCCTTGCCGGGGCAGATTTTTACCGGGACCGTACACAGCGTCGGCTGGGGCATCGATACCGGACGGACCGCATCCAGCGGTCTGGTGCAGAACGAGCCGGAAACGCGCTGGTTCGAGCCGGCCCGCCGGTTTCCCGTGCGCATTGAACTCGATCGAGCGCTTTCGGAATGGCCTCGCACCGTCAGGGTGGGCGCGAAGGCCACCGTCGTGGTCTACGCCGCAGGCGAAAGCAATCCGTCAGCGTGGATCGCAATGGCCCTGCACCGCGCCCAGTCGCTTCTGTCCTATCTGTATTGAGGTGGGGCCATGTATGTTTCGCCCCGGCCGAGCTTTCGCGACGACCCAAATTTTCCTTTGCGCATGGCGCTGCTTGCGGTGATCTCGGTGGGCGCGATACCCTTTGTCATGCCCTCTATGCCGGCGCTGATGGCGGCCCTGCCGTTTGGCCTGATGGCCGGCATGCGCAAGGCCTTCGATCCGAAGAAAGCCATAGGAGGTCCTCTGGCGCTCATCATGATGATTTGGTTGGCAAGCGGCGTGCTCACCCTTCTCATGTCTTGGCCGGTGGCGTTCCTGATCGCGGTCGGCAGCCTCTATTTCGTCGCGTTCTATCTCATCCAGAGCACCGGCAACCCGATGGGGATGCTGATCCTGGTGTCCGTTGGCCTCGCCTCTATCCTGGGTATGAACTCCATCACTGCGCTCGACGCCCTAAGTGATTCGGTGGTCGAGGCGGGCATCCTCGCATTGATCGCGATTCCGGTCCTTTACCTCCTCATTCCGCCGGCTACCCAGGAGAAAATGATCGACGAATATACGCCCGCACCGGGCAATCACGTGCGATCGGCGCTCATCCGGGCGGTCGTCCTGCTCGGGCTCAGCTTCTGGCTCTACAGCTTCATCGATATGTCCAACATGATGATGGCGATCGCCGCGATATTCGTGCTGTGTTTCCCGACACGCGAGCAGTTGTTTGCAGAGGCCCGGGAACGGATCTTTGCGACGGTGCTAGGTGCATCCGCAGCGGGTGTCGCCCTGTTCCTGATGACCCTGAACGCCCATTTCTTCATGCTGGTCGGTCTGGTCTTTCTCACGGTGCTATATTTCGCCACCATGATGATGATCGGCCGCCATCCTCCGATGGTCTACCAGTTCAGCGCATCGGCCGCTCTGTCACTGATCGTTGGTGCCCTTACCACGCAGGAACCTTCCTATGCAGCGTTAACCCGCCTGGCACTGACCTTCGTCGGAACCGCAGTCGCAGCGCTGATGACGGCGACGCTCGAAAGCATGGCCAATGCGTGGGAACGACCAACCCTGCGGCGCTGAACGAAAGCAAGGGTTTGAACATTTTTAATGACTCGCGATCAAGCGCTCCTCTCTCAAGGTAATTTGGCGCGATTACTCCGAGTTTGTGAAAAAACGCGAAACGAAGAGCACATCACAGCGTCGGTCATCGGCTGTTGACTGCCTTTCGTTGCGCCGATAGACTGGACAACCGTTTATTTGGAGAAATTATGCCCAACCGAATGATCCGGCCCGTCCCGGAAGACACCACCCGTGAGCGCATCCTGAAAGCCGCGATACTTCGCTTCTCCACCCACTCCTATGAGGAAACCGGGTTGCGAGACATTGCCGCCGATGTCGGTGTCGACATGGCCTATGTTCATCGTTCCTTCGGTTCGAAGGAAGAGCTGTTCCGGGCAGCAGTCAAGGCGATACTTCAACCGGAGGCCTGGCTCGTCGGCGAGGCGAGCGAGTTGCATATGACGCTCGCGCAAGACATCCTCGCTGAGAAGGGCGCCAACGAAATCCGGCCTTTTGACATCCTTGCCCGTTCGTTTTCCAGTCCCGAGGCCTCGCGTGTTTTTCGCGAGCTTATAGACGACGGGTTTGTCAAGCCGTTTGCTTCCAAATGCCTGCTCATGTCCGAGCAGCGCGCGTCCATGGTCGCCGCGTTCCTGGCCGGCGTCAGCATCCTTCGTGACGTCATCGGTACGCCAGCGCTGCAGAGTGGTGGAAATGATCGTGAACTGATGGCTCTGGTCTCCCAGGTCGTCGAGTTCATCATGAACGAAGACAAGGGATGTCAAACCATGACGACCGCCGTGCCGATCAGTCGGGAGCCGCAATGAATGATTTGAGCCGGCGAGACATCAAGGCGGCGGACGCCCGCCACGACACTTTCGACACGGAAACCTACCGCGCAATCGATCGGATGCGCGAGGCGCTGAGCGCGCGGATGACTGGCGGGCTTTCTCCGGCGGCACTGGCGCTGGCCTTGTTCGACTGGTCGATCCATCTGGCCTCGGCGCCTGGAAAGCGTCTGGAACTTACCGACAAGGCCGTGCGGAAAAGCGCCCGGCTGTCGGGTTATCTCTGCGCCGCCAGTCTCGATGACGACACTCCATGCTGCATCGAGCCCTTGCCGGGCGACTACCGCTTCACCGGGGAGGCGTGGAAGGAACTCCCCTATGCGGCCTATGCTCAGGCGTTCCTGCTCGCCCAGCAGTGGTGGCACAATGCGACACGGGAGGTGCCAGGCGTCGCTCCTCACCACGAGGACGTGGTCTCCTTCGCCGCGCGGCAAGTGCTCGACATGTTCTCGCCATCCAACAATCCGTTCACCAATCCCGAGGTGATCAACAAAACCATCGCCACTGGTGGGGCAAACTTCCTCGCGGGGTTTCAGAACTGGTTCGAAGATATCAACAGGCTTGCGGGCGGTCGCCCGCCCGCGGGCACGGAAGGGTTCGTACCGGGGCGGGATGTCGCGGTCACTCCCGGAAAGGTCATCTTCCGAAACCATCTGATCGAACTGATCCAGTACAGTCCCACAACCGACACCGTTATGGCGGAGCCGGTGCTGATCGTGCCTGCCTGGATCATGAAATACTACATCCTTGACCTGTCGCCGGAGAATTCCCTGGTGCGCTATCTGGTCGGGCAGGGGCACACGGTCTTCGCCGTTTCCTGGCGAAACCCTGGGGCAGACGATCGCGATCTCACGCTGGACGATTATCGCCGTTTGGGTGTCATGGCCGCGCTCGACGTGATCGCCGCCATCGTTCCCGACAGCAGGATCCATGCGACGGGCTATTGCCTGGGTGGCACGCTTCTCGCGATCGCGGCGGCTGCGATGGGGCGCGCCGGCGACGGGAGGCTGGCAACGCTCACCCTTTTCGCAGCCCAGACGGATTTTTCCGAACCCGGCGAACTGGCGCTCTTCATCGACCCGAGCCAGATGCATTTCCTCGAAAGCATGATGTGGGATCGGGGTTATCTGTCGGCGGACCAGATGGCGGGTGCCTTTCAGATATTGAAGAGCAACGACCTCGTCTGGTCGCGACTGGTCCACGACTATCTCATGGGCGAACGCACGCGGATGAACGACCTTATGGCGTGGAATGCCGATTCCACGCGCATGCCCTATCGGATGCATGCTGAATATCTGCAACGCCTCTACCTCGACAACGAGCTTGCAACCGGCCGCTTCATGGTCGATGGCCGTCCGGCGGCGCTGCAAAATATCCGCGTGCCGATGTTCGTCGTGGGAACGGAACGCGATCATGTCGCGCCATGGAGATCGGTCTACAAGATCCACCAGCTAGCCGATACCGATGTTACCTTCGTTCTCGCCAGCGGCGGGCACAATGCAGGCATTGTCAGCGAGCCGGGCCATCGCGGTCGCCGTTATCGCATCGCGACCAGACTGGCAGTCGACATCTGCCTTGGCCCCGGCGAATGGGCAGCAGAGGCTGAGGCCCGGAACGGTTCCTGGTGGGAGGCCTGGCTGCCGTGGCTTGCCGCGCACTCAGGTAAGGATCGTGTTGACCCGCCTTCACTCGGTGCCGCCGACAAGGGCTTTCCTGCCATCGCCGAGGCGCCCGGCGCCTACGTATTCCAGAAGTGAGAGGGTGATGACCGACAGCTTGCTGACAAATCATACCTTCGCCGATTTACAGGTCGGCGATACCGCAAGCCTCACACGGGTCGCAGGGGATAACAACATCGATCTGCTGGCGGCGATGGCCGGTGGCAACAGGCTGGCTCCCGGTGACGCGGCAGCGAAGGCAACGACCCTCTTCAACGATATCGTTGCCAACGGGCTTTGGACGGGCGCGCTGGTCTCGCGCGTGATCGGGACAAGGCTTCCGGGGCCTGGGACGATCTATCTGGGACAGGATTTTCGCTTCGTGAAGCCGGTCGCCTCCGGCGACACGATCACGGCAACCGTGCGGGTTGTTCGCAAGAACCCCGAAAACCGGACGGTTGCGCTGGAGACAATCTGCGCCAATCAAAAAGCCGAACATGTCCTAACCGGCACGGCCATGGTGATCGCGCCCGACAAGTCGATCGAATGGACCGAAGCGTCGTCCTCCGTCGCATTGCCGGATACGAAACGTGCAAGCCGCTATGAAGGCTTTGTGGCGGAAGCCCACGGTTTGCCCCCGGTGCGGGCGGCCATCGTTCACCCATGCTCTGCCGGAGCAATCCTGGCTGCGGTCGAGGTCCGCCAACAGGGCCTGTTCGACCCGCTGCTGGTCGGGCCGGAAGCGAAGATCCGCGCCGCGGCCGAAGCCGCAGGGATCGATCTCGGCGACATGGCGATCGAGGATGTTCCCCATAGTCATGCCGCAGCCGCGCGCGCTGTCGAACTCGCGGTCGGCCGTGCGGTATCGGTTCTGGTCAAGGGCAGCCTGCATACCGACGAGCTTCTAGGTGCCGTCATCGCCACCGGGTCCGGTCTCAGGACGGAGCGGCGCATCAGCCACGTCTTCGCGTTCGACGTCCCGGCCTATGGCAAGCCGCTGATCGTCACCGATGCCGCGATCAACATTCAGCCGACGCTCGACCAAAAACGCGACATCTGCCAGAACGCCATCGACCTTCTTCGGACTCTTGGTGTCGATGAGCCGCGCGTGGCGGTGCTCGCAGCGGTCGAGACCGTCAATGCGAAGATGCCGTCGACTCTCGACGCCGCCGCGCTGACAGTGATGGCGGCGCGTGGTCAGATCACGGGCGGGCGTGTCGATGGCCCGCTTGCCTTCGACAACGCCATCGACCTTGATGCGGCGAAGACGAAGGGCATTGTCTCCCCGGTCGCGGGTGAGGCCGACATTTTGCTCGTGCCGGATCTTGAAGCCGGCAACATGCTCGCCAAGCAACTGATTTATTTCGCGGGGGCGACGGCGGCTGGCATCGTGCTCGGCGCCCGTGTGCCGATCGTACTGACCAGTCGCTCCGATCCGCTTTCGGCACGCATCGCCTCGGCAACGCTCGCAAGACTGCTCGTCGCCCGCAACCAGGTGCCCGGGGCGGGGGCCATCTCATGAGCCGGCAACTGCTTGTCACCTTCAATGCCGGCTCCTCCACGGTCAAGATCGGCCTGTTCGCCATTGAAGGCGGTGGCCTCACGCGAGTCGGCAAGGGAATGATCGATTTCCGCAAGGCCCCGTTGCGCTTCGAGCTTTCCGAAGGCCCGGATCGCTTCGATGTCGAGCTGGAAGCCAAAGCGGAGGAAGAATTGGACGAGGTCTTGCGCGAAGCGTTCGATCGGCTGTCCTGGCACTATGATTTGTCCGGCATCGCCGCTATCGGCCACCGCGTTGTGCACGGCGGTGACTTGTTTGACGGACCGGTGCTCATCAACGATCAGGCGATGTCGCAGATGGAAGCGCTGATACCGCTTGCGCCGCTCCATCAGCCCCAGGCGCTGCGCCTTGTCCGGGCGATCGCGCGCCTTCGTCCGGAAATCAGGCAGACCGCCTCCTTCGACACGGCTTTCCATCGCACGCATGCCGAGGTCGTCCGCCGCTTCGCCCTGCCGAGGCGGCTCTACGAAGAGGGTATCAAACGCTATGGCTTCCACGGCCTTTCTTATCGATCGATTGCCAACCAGCTTATCAGCAAATGGCCGGAGCAGGCGGCGGGCAAGGTCATCGTCGCCCATCTCGGTTCCGGCGCCAGTCTTTGCGCGATGCACAACTGCGTCAGCCGCGACACCAGCATGGGTTTCTCGACGCTGGACGGGGTGCCGATGGCGACGCGTTGCGGGGCGCTCGACGCCGGCGTGGTCATACACCTCTTAAAGGCCGGGCGAGATCCCGGCGAAATCGAGGATCTCCTCTATCACCGTTCGGGTCTGCTGGGCGCTTCCGGCATCAGCGCCGACAGCCGCGTGCTTCTGGAGAGTGATGAGCAGCAAGCCAAGGAAGCAATCGAGCTGTTCACCTTCAGGGTCGCCGGTGAGATTGCCCGGCTTGCCTCGACGCTGGGCGGCCTCGACACTCTCGTATTCACCGCCGGGATCGGCGAGCATCAGCCGACGATCAGAGCTGATATCTGCACCCGGCTGATGTGGCTCGGCATTGATCTCGATCCTGGAGCGAACGCCGGGAGCGGTCCCGTCATCAGCAGTCCTGCCAGTCGTCTTACCGTCCTTGTCATCCCGACCGATGAGGAGCAGGTGATCGCCACTGACGCCTTGAGAATCTCGGGAGGCTGAGCGATGGCTGCGATCGTTGATATATTCGGAAGACGTGGCCTCGTCGTCGGCATCGCCAACGATTCCTCCATCGCAGCCGGCTGTGCAACCGCGTTCAAGGCTGCCGGCGCCGATCTGGCGGTCACCTATCTCAACGATAAGGCTGTCCCGTTCGTACGCCCGGTCGCCGATGCCCTGGGCGCGTCGCTGTTCATGCCCTGTGACGTTCGCATTGATGGGCAGCTCGAGGCGGTTTTCGACACCATAGCAAATGAATGGGGCCGCCTCGATTTCTTGCTTCATTCGATCGCCTTCGCGCCACGACAGGACTTGCAGACGAGCATCGTCAACTGCTCCGCTGACGGTTTCGCGCAGGCCATGGATATATCGTGCCATTCCTTTATCCGAATGGCGCGGCTCGCCGCCCCGCTGATGAAGGAAGGCGGATCCTTGATAACCGTCAGCTTTTTCGGGGCTGAGCGCGTCGTCGACAACTACAATCTGATGGGACCGGTGAAGGCGGCCCTGGAAGCAAGCGTACGCTACCTGGCCGCCGATCTCGCAGCGCGGGACATCCGCGTCCATTGCCTGTCCACCGGGCCGATCGCCACCAGGGCAGCTTCCGGAATCGAGCGTTTCGATGAGCTCATCGACACGGTGCGTGAGAGAACACCATCGCGACGCCTCGTGAGCATCGCTGAGGTTGGGCGTATCGCCGCATTCCTGGCAAGCGAGGCGGCAACGCCTCTGTCGGGGTCGGTGGTATACGCCGACAACGGTTTCCACATCACGGCCTAGCCAGAAGGCGGGCTGATGCAAACTAAGTCGGGGTCGCCGCTCGCGCGGCGACAGGGTGAACTCTGTCATATCGAGAGCGCGATGCTTCGAATGCATAAGTAAGAAATCGGTTCAGTCAATGCGTGAATTCAGTCTACGCCTTACGCTACTTCTTCTCACAAGCCTGCTTGCAGCCTGTGCCGGCCGCCCCGGCCCGGAACTGCTCGCCCAGAGGGCCGAAGCCGTTCCGGGGGCCAAGCTCACGACGGTTTATGTGGCGACCACGCGCAAGCGTGATGAGAACGGTATCTACACGTCGGGTCGTAGCCGCGAGGTTAGCTATATCCGCTACAGGGTCTCCATCCCGCCAGGTCACAAGACGGGCAATGTCGAATGGCCGAAATCGAAGCCGAACCCGAAGACGGATTTTGTCACCGTCGACCAGCACATTCTCGACGCGGCGACATTCGAGGCGGAAGTCACGCGTAAACACAACGGCAAACCGCCGAGTGTCGGCGTGTTCGTGCATGGCTACAACACCAATTTCACCGAGGCCGTGTATCGCATAGCCCAGATGACAGCTGACGCCGGCGTCGATGCCGCCCCGATCCTGTTTGCCTGGCCGTCCGAAGGCGCTTTGAGCGGCTACGTCGCCGACAAGGACGCGGTGACGTTCTCGCGGGACCAGTTGGCGGATCTGCTCAGCACCCTGGCGCGCAAACAGACCCAGGGTCCCATCACGCTCGTCGGCCACAGCATGGGGGGATGGCTGACGACGGAAGCCGTGCGCCAACTGCGGCTTACCGGCAAGGACGCGGCGATCCGTCGACTGCAGGTCGTGCTTGCGGCGCCCGATATCGATGTCGACGTGTTCCAGGCACAGCTTGCGACGATCGGGACACTGAACCCGCCGATGACAATCCTTGTTTCCAAGGATGACAGGGCGCTGAAGGTCTCGGAATTTCTATCCACAGAACGTCAGCGCCTGGGCAGGATTGACGTGACGGATCCGAAAATCGAGGAGGCGGCGCGCAGGGCGAATGTGCAGGTGATCGATATATCGGATATCGAGGCCTCAGACAGCTTCCGCCACAATCGTTTCGTCGGTCTCGCTGCCTACTATCCGAAGCTTTCGGGCCGGGATGGAACGAGCGACCCCCGAAATCTCAGGCAAGCCGGAGCGTTTGTATTCAATTCGGCTGGCGCGGTCCTTTCCAGCCCGTTTGTCCTTGCCGGCAAGATCGTCGGCGGAAACTGACACGACGCGAAGCAGCTTTCTTCACGCAACTATCGCAGGAGAATACTTATGATATTCAATTACACCGCAAGCCTCGACGCCGCCGACCTGCAACTGTTGCGATCGCGATGGCGATGGCTGCTGGTCGCCGGCATCGTGCTCGTGTTGATAGCTCTTGTCGCCCTCTCCAACCTGTTGCTGGCCACGGTCGTTTCCGTCCTCTTTGTCGGTGTCACGATGCTACTGGCGGGTGCGGCGCATATCGTCTTCGCATTTCAGATGAAGCGATGGGGCCAAACTGTCGGTTTGCTCGTTGTCGGTGTGCTTTATGTCGCGGCCGGTGTGATGACATTCTGGAACCCGGTCCTGGCATCCACTTTCCTGACACTACTGATGGCTCTCAGCATGCTCGTCGCAGGCATTGTCAGGACTGCCGCCGGTCTGGCGATCCGCCCGGCTTCCGGTTGGCTATGGCTCGCGGCGGCCGGCGCCGCGACGGTGCTTGTTGCACTTGTCATCCTTGCGGGCTGGCCGGTCAACAGTTTGTGGATCATCGGCGCACTGCTGGCGATCGACGTCATGGTGACCGGCTGTGCCCTGAGCGCATTGGCGCTCGCGCTGCGACGGTCCCTCAGGATCGACCGCAATCACGAATAAGAACCGGAGGTTGGAAACGACAATGAAGCAAACAACACCGTTCACCGTGGAGGTCCGAAAGAAACGCCGGATGCAACAGCACGAACTCTCTCCAAGCCGCGCCCTGAAAAAGACAGACGAGACCAGATCCGCGCCGGAAGGGGAAAACACAGCCCCGAATGAAATCACGCCTCAGAACGACCCTGCGGCCCACCGTCCCCGCACACGGTAAGGCTGAACGCTGGCCCGCCGGACTCCCTGACACAATCGTGAGGCACAAGAAAAAGGATTTTCGCCCTCTCAATCATCAGCTGTTGACTCACGGAGTATGTTCATTAGGGTAAAGCTGATGTTTGGTGACGAGGGGGGGAATGAAGACGCCAAAAGATATTGTCGTTTATATCGATACAGCCGATGTTTCTGTTTGTCGGGTTTATATTGATTATGCTGTCTCACTCGCAAGCGCATGGGATGCGCATGTCGTTGTGGCCTTCGTGCCGGAAGATTTAATCGCCACTCCCTCCCATGGCTTCGCCCGAGGGCAGGCGATCAACAGCATGATAACCTCCTTCGAAGGGCGCCGGCATGACGCCGAAGAGCAGCTGCGGGGGCTCCTTTCGGATGTAGCGTCCGCTACCGGCGTGAATTGCGAGCTTCGCATATGTTCCGGTGAAACGGGCGAGGCGCTGATGCTGCACGCCCGCCACGCAGCCTTGGCGATCGTCGGAACGGGGCGTGACCCGGACCGCGCTGAGACGGCTCTCACCGTCTCGGAGGATATCATCTTCGCCTCCGGTCGCCCTTCGATCCTTTTGCCCACATTCTGGCAAAGCGATGGCGCCGTGCCCGAGACGATCGTGGTTGGATGGAATGCCAGCCGGGAAGCGGCCCGCGCCATTGCCGATTCGATGGCGTTCCTGGCCACCGCTCGCGCCGTCCACGTCGTCGTTGTTCCCGAGCCCAAGGTCGCGCGGCTTCTGGGGGAGGACCCCGGAAGCGATATCTCTCTCCATCTCGCGCGCCATGGGATCAGGGTGACGCTTGACCGCCTGGAAGGCAGCAATGCCGGTGATCTGATCCTGTCGCGCGCGGAAGAGGTTGGCGCCGACCTGGTGGTCATGGGCGCCTATGGGCAGTCCCGGATCACCGAGTTCGTTTTCGGCAGCGCAACACGCACCATTCTGGCCAATCCGAAAATCCCGATCTTTCTTTCGCGATAAGACGTGATCGTCCAACAGGGTGGGTGGGCCCCGCAGGCCGTCGGCAAAAAGAGATTACAACACAGGAGAAGAAAACATGTCCGATCTGGTCGTCGTCGGTTTCGATACGGTTGATGAAGCCGACAAGGTGCTTCTCAAGCTCGCTGCTCTCAGAAAAGAATATCTGGTCGATCTGGAAGATGCCGTCGTCGTCGTTCGTGACGGCGAAGGCAAGGTCCATCTCAAGCAGAGCCTTAACCTGGCGGCTCTCGGCGCCACATCGGGCCTTCTCTCGGGAACGATCTGGGGCGGCCTTGTGGGCCTGCTCTTTCTCAATCCGCTTGCCGGCATCGCCATTGGCGGCCTGACGGGAGCGGGTGTCGGCGCCTTGTCCGGCTCCCTTGCCGACTATGGCATCGACGATACGTTCATCAAGTCTCTGGGCGAGACCATTCCAAGCAATTCGTCTGCGCTGTTCGTTCTTGTCCGCAAGGTCCAGCCGGAAAAGGTGCTGGCGGAGTTCGAAGGCCTGCGTGGTCGAGTTCTCAAGACGTCCCTGTCGCCAGAGCAGGAAGAGAAGCTGAGGATCGCCTTGTCCGAAAATGTAACCGGGTCAGGCAACGCCTAGGTGGCCACGCCCGGTTGATGTCCGATCGGGAAGGGAAACGTCCAGCATCGCTTACGTGGGAGGGGTATTTTTTGCAGGTACATATCAGGGGCGGGATCGATCTTCGATGGGAAGGCAAGCCGATAGACACGATTGAAGATGCGGTCGTGGCTCGCTCGGTTGCGCTTATGGGAGAAGATTACCCGCGCCTGCGCCCGGTTATCGATGTCGCGATCGGACAAGCCGTGCGAGCCGGCGAGCGGCTGTTTACGGATCGTCACCGCCCTCATCTGACGTTTACAGCCCCTGTTGCTGGAACAATCCGCGCAATCTCGCGCGGCGCGCGTAGAAGCCTCGATTCCATTATTATCGACGTCGAGGACGAAGCCGCCGTCGAATTCGACAGGCCCTCACGGCCAGATCGCATGACCATGCAGTCGCTCCTGCTCCAAAGCGGTTGCTGGCAGTCATTTCGCACCCGGCCATTCGGTCGGCTCGCCGATCCCCGGCAGGCTCCTGATGCGATTTTCGTAACAGCCACCGATACCGCGCCGCTCGCAGGTGATCCGGCCCCCGTCATAAGGCGCTTCGAATCATGGTTTCGTCTCGGCGCGGAGGCGCTGCGTCACCTGACCGACGGTCCCGTTTACGTCTGTCACGGGGCCGATGCCTCCCCGGCCGTTCCCGAAGCCGTCAAGGCTGTCTGTTTCGCGGGCAGGCATCCGGCGGGTCTGGTTGGAACCCATATCCATCATCTCAATCCTGTCGGTGTAAACAGGATGGTTTGGCACATCGGCTATCAGGACGTAATCGCGCTGGGATGCCTGCTCGATACGGGCCGGATATGGACACGGCGCGTCGTTGCGCTGACCGGACCGGGGACGTGCAGTCCGCGCCTCGTTGTCGCTCCCGCAGGCGCGAATCTGAAAGATCTTTTCGGCGCCTCGCTCACCGGTCCCTCGGTTCAGTTGCTTTCGGGCTCTCCGCTCGGCGGAACGGTCGAGCATTTCCTGCGGCGTTATGACGTGCAGGCCACCGCCATCCCACACAGGCATCCGCTCCGGCGCTCCTTTCTCATGCGCTACCTGACCTCATTCAACGAGCAATTTCCGGCGCCGCTCATTCCCAATGCCGTTCATGAACGGGCCGCGCCTTGCGGGATCCTGCCCGCGCCGTTCCTGCGCGCCATCAGCACGGGCGATGTGGAAACCGCCGCGAAACTTGGTGCGCTGGAACTTGTGGAAGAGGATCTGGCGCTCCTGAGCCATGTCGACGGGTCGGGCACGGATTATGGCGCCCTGTTGCGTGCGACGCTCGATGAGTTGGAGGAAGCGATATGATCGCCTTCTTCCATGACCTGCAGGCGGGCCGCGTCGGCCGCACCTTGTTGTCCGACAGCGCCACGCCCGCGCTGCTCGGCGTGATCGTCCCGGTCGTGTCCGCGCTTGTCGCAGATACGGAACAGTTCGCAGCGCGGCTGCTGATCTCTGTCAGCCTGACCCTTGCGTGGCAGCATGTCTTCACACGTGTCCGGGGTCTCAGGCCGGGACTTGACGGTATTGTCGCCGCCACGCTGATCGCCCTTCTTGTCCCGGCCGATGCGCCGCTCTGGCAGCTCGCTTTGGGCGTCAGCTTCGGCGTGGTGATCGCCGAACAGGTGTTCGGTGGGCGCGGGCGCAATTTCGTGCATCCTGCCGTCGCCGCCCTTGCCTTCGTGATGTTCTCCTTCACTGAAATCGACTATCGAGCCGGGCCAAACATTCCTCTGGCGGCATTGCTTCCGGCTTTGGTTCTCCTGCTCCTCAGCGGCCAGGCGTCATGGCGATTGCTGCTTGCGGCCTACTGCACGATGGCCCTCATGGTTTGGGCGCAGGGAAGCGATCCGTCGGTCAACCTGCTTTCGGGTGCGATCGGCTGCGCGATCCTCTTTCTGGCGGCAGATCCTGTATGTTCCTGCACGACAAATCCAGGTCGTTTTGCACAGGGCATTCTGACCGGCGTGCTCATCGGCCTGTTCTCGCAGGCCGGATCGACTTTTGGAGCCGCGATCTTCGCGATCCTGATGAGCAGCATTTTCGCACCATTGATCGATTACGTGGTCGTGGCGATCCATGTAAGGCGGAGGGCAAGGCGACATGGCTGACGCTCGTCCTCCCAGCCCGCGCCCGGGCATGTGGCGCCGCTTTCTGAACCGTCCGAACACCGATGGCGTCAAGACGATCGGCATGTCGCTTCTGGTGGCCATTGGCTGCGGCTTTACCGTCTCCATCGCAGCGGTCGTCCTGCGGCCGATCCAGCAGGCCAATATCGTCGCCCAGCAACAGGGCCGCATGGTGCAGATGCTGGAAAACGTTCCGGGCATCGGGGAGATATTGAAGGAATCTGGCGCAAGCGGCGTCGAAACGCTCGTCATCGACCTCGCAAGCGGAACGGTCGCCGCCGATGTCGATCCGGGAAGCTTCGATCAGCGAGCGGCGGCGGCGGACGCAGAGCGAAGTTCGGCCCTGCCGCGCGCTGACGACCTCGCTGGTCTCAGCCGCCGCGAAAACCACGCGCTTGTCTATCTTCTGCGCCGCGGCGAGGAACTGGCGCTCGTTGTGCTTCCGGTCCGCGGCGCCGGCTACCAGTCGACCATCCGGGCCTATCTGGCGCTGGAGGCCGATCTCGACACCGTTGCCGCCTTCACGGTTTATGAGCAGGGTGAGACGCCCGGCCTCGGCGCCCGCGTCGCCGAGGACGGTTGGCAGGCGCAATGGGCAGGCAAGCGCATCTTCGACGATGGCGATTTCGCCATTTCCGTGGTGCGCGGCAATGCCAGCGGCCCCAATGAAGTCGACGGCATCTCCGGCGCCAGCGTCACGAGCTATGCGATCTCGGACATGCTCGAATTCTGGATGGGCGAGCACGGCTTCGGGCCGTTTCTCGACAGGCTGAAGAAAGGCGAGATCGAATGACTATCCCTTTCCGCAACCTGACAGATCCGCTCATCGACAAGAACCCCGTCACCGTCCATATCCTCGGCATCTGCTCGGCACTGGCGGTCACGACATCGATGTCCACCGCTCTCACCATGTCGATCGCCCTGACCGTCGTGCTCGGCCTGTCGGCAGGCGTCATCAGCGCCATCCGCCGACACATCCCGTCCTCCGTGCGCATCATCCTGCAGATCACCATCATCGCCTCGCTGGTCATCGTCGCCGACCAGATGTTGCAGGCTTTTGCCTATGAGATGAGCCAGCGGCTGACGGTGTTTGTCTCGTTGATTGCCACGAACTGCATCGTGCTCGGGCGCACCGAAGCCTATGCGCTGCACAATCCGGTCGTTCCCAGCATCGTGGATGGCGTCGGCAATGCACTCGGCTACAGCCTGGTGCTGCTCACTGTCGCCGCCATCCGCGAGTTGTTCGGCGCCGGAAGCCTGTTCGGCGTCGGCCTGCTGCCACTCGTGGCCGACGGTGGCTGGTACCAGCCACTCCGTCTTATGCTGCTCGCGCCGAGCGCATTCATCATCCTTGGCCTTCTGGTCTGGGCTGTTCGCAGCCTGCGCCGGGGCCAGAGGGAAGCGCCTGAATTCGAGTTGCGCGAGCAGCAAAGGACGACTGAGACATGATCGAACTGTTCCAGCGCTCCATTTTCGAAGAAAACCTCGCGCTGTCCTTCTTCCTCGGCATGTGCACCTTCCTCGCCGTCTCCAAGCGCGTGGAAACAGCCTTCGGCGTGGGTGTTGCGATGATCGTCGTGCAATCGCTCAGCGTGCCGGTGAACTACCTGCTGCACGCCTATATCCTGAGTGCCGGGGCGCTCGCGTGGATGGGGCTGCCGGATGTCGATCTCGGTTTCATGCGGCTGATCACCTTCATCGGCATCGTCGCGGCGATGGTGCAGATCATCGAGATGCTGCTCGATCGTTACGTGCCCGCCCTCTACGGCGCGCTTGGCATCTACCTGCCGCTGCTCGCCATCAACTGCGCCATTATCGGCGGCAGTCTGTTCATGGTCGAGCGGCAATATGATCTCACTGAAAGCACGGTCTATGGGATCGGCACCGGGATCGGCTGGGCGCTGGCCATCGTCGCGCTCGCGGCGATCCGCGAGAGGCTGCGCTATGCCAATGTCCCCGAAGGATTGCAGGGCCTCGGCATTGCTTTCATCGTCACCGGTCTCCTGTCCATGGCGTTCTCCGCCTTTGTGGGAGTGCGCGTGCTATGACGGAGATCCTGCTCGGCATCGGCTTCATTTCCTTGCTGCTCGTCGCGCTGGCAGCCGTTGTCCATAAGGTTCGGGAGTATCTGCTGCCGTCGCGACCCGTGGCGGTCACCGTTAACGGCGGGCGTGAGATTGGCGCTCTGGCGAATTTCAAGCTTCTCGATATTTTGAATTCCAACGGCATCGCCGTGCCCTCGGGCTGCGCCGGCGCGGGAACGTGCGGCCTGTGCCGCGTCAGCGGCGTCACGGGTACGGGAGAGCCGTTGCCGACGGAACGCGCCCGGCTTTCTCCTGCCGACGTTCGGGCTGGAATGCGGCTCGCCTGCCAGATCGTGGTGCGAAACGACCTCGCCGTCACCGTCCCGGACGAGGTGCTCGGCATCACCACGATGAACTGCCGCGTGGCATCGTCGCGCAGTGTCACGCCTTTGATCAAGGAAATCGTGCTCGCCTTGCCGGAGGGCGCGGAATTCGACTTTCGTGCGGGCAATTTCGTGCAGGTCACCGCACCGGCCTATCGTCTCGACTTCTCCGGCATCGCGCTTGAACCGCAGCATGCCGCCGAATGGAAAAAACTCGGAATTGACAAGCTCTCGTCGCAAAGCCCTCAGCCCGTCTCTCGCGCCTATTCGGTTGCCAGCCGACCCAAGGATGTCGGCATGATCGTGCTCAACATCCGTCTGGCCACGCCACCGCCAGCCAAACCGCATGCACCTCCCGGCATCGTCTCGTCATGGCTGTTCGGTCTGCGCGAGGGCGACCCGATCGAAGTGGCGGGCCCGTATGGTCACTTCGGGGCGCAGGATACCGGGCGCGAGATGGTGTTTATCGGCGGCGGCGTCGGCATGGCGCCCTTGCGCGCCATCATAACGGACATGCTCGAGCGTCAGGGAAGCCGCCGCAAGATCAGCTTCTGGTACGGCGCGCGAAGCCGTGGCGAACTGTTCTACGCCGACGAATTCGACGAGCTTGCCCGGCGTCATGAGAACTTCCGCTGGGTGCCAGCCCTCTCCGAACCAGCCAGAAACGACCCCTGGGACGGTGAGTTAGGCTTTGTCCATGATGTCGTCTTCCGCGCCTATCTGAAGGATCACCCGGCGCCGGAGGACTGCGAATATTATCTGTGCGGCCCTCCGCTCATGATCGAGGCCATCTACGCGATGCTCGATGAATGCGGTGTGGAGAGCGAGAGCATCTTCAATGACGATTTCGGGATCTAGGAGCATGACGACAAGGCGCGAGATCGTATTTGGACTGGGAGCCCTGGCCGGACTGATGTCCTTGCCGTCTTTGGCCCGAGCCGGTGCCGATGATCTCACGCGCATCTCCGGGCGCGCTTTCGGCACACGATGGCAGGTCACCGTTCCGGCCGATGCCGATGCCCGCAAGATTGGCGCGGATCTCCGGCACTTACTGGCCGGGATCGATCATTCGATGAGCCCGTTTCGTGCGGGTTCGGAGCTTTCGCGCTTCAACAGCCGTTCGGAAATCACACCGTTCGCAGCCTCCGAGCCGCTTCGGACGGTTGCTAGCAAGGCACTCGAGATTGCGCGATTGACCGGCGGCGCGTTCGATCCGGCCGTCGGGCCCGCTGTCCATCGTTACGGTTTCGGGCCGATCGCTGCCGGGCGGTCCGGTCGCTACACCGCTTTTGCCGTCAGTGCCGAAGGCCTCTCCAAAGCAGAGCCGGAACTTTCGCTCGATCTGTGCGGCATAGCCAAGGGCTACGCCGTCGACCGGCTTGCAGGACACCTGAGAGATCAAGGGCTGCCGAGTTTCCTGATCGAGGTGGGTGGCGAAGTCTATGGTTTCGGTGCGCGCCCTGACGGCCGTCCATGGCGCGTCGGCATTGCGGACCCGCTTCGCACCGGTGTCCACACGACGCTTCCCCTGACAGGCGTGGCGATGGCGACCTCGGGCGATGCGATCAATGCCTATGAGATCGCGGGCCGCCGCTACAGTCATACGATCGATCCCGCAACCGGAGAGCCGGTTCGCAACAGCGTCGCCTCGGTTTCCGTTCTGGCCCCGACAGCGCTGGAGGCCGACGCGTTTGCGACCGCCCTTCTGGTAATGGGTCCTGAAGGCGGCCTTGCATTCGCCTCCGCCAACCGTCTGCCCGCGCTTTATCTGCTTCGCGAGGCGGGAGGTCTTAAGGCCAGAGCCAACAGGTTGTTCATCGACCAGGGGAGGGCATAAAGCCATGCAGACCATTTTCGCCGCTGTTCTTCTGACCGGGCTTGCCATGCTCGCGCTGGCCGCCGGCCTTTTTGCCGGCCGCGCACCGCTCAAGGGATCGTGCGGCGGCGCGGCCTGCGGCGGCAAATGCCATGCTTGCGAACGATCCGAAGGAAGCGGGACATGAAACTCGACACGGTCGCCGATCATATGCGCACGGACCTGATCACGCTAACGCCGGACATGGAGATAGTACGGGCCGTGTCCGTGCTCATGCAAAACGGCGTGTCGGGTGCATGCGTCATCGACGGCGCCGGCGATCTCGTCGGCGTTCTGTCCAAACGCGATTGCCTGAAGGCCGCACTCAACGCCTCCTACTACAAACAATGGGGTGGCAGTGTCGCCGACTATATGAGCACCGAACTCGAGACGCTCGATGCGGGTATCGACATCGTCGAAGCGTGTGAGCGCTTTGTCGCAAGCTCGTACCGGCGGTTCCCCGTCACCCGCCATGGCCGACTTGTCGGCCAGATCAGCCGTACCGACGTCCTCAACGCCCTTTCACGGCAGTGGACATAACAAAGCCCCGGAAAAGAAAAGGACCGATATCATGACACGACAGCTCTCCAGAAGATTGTTTCTCGCAGGAACCAGTGCGGCAGCGTCCGCAGGTATCGTCGGGACAGCCAATGCGCAGGTGGCCTCCGGCGGCGCTGCAACCGTCTCCGTGCAGGAAGCCCTGAAACAGCGCCGCTCTACCAAGCGCTTCGGGCGTGGTGACGTTGCGCGCGAAAAGGTGCTCGAAGCACTGTGGGCGGCCAATGGTGTCAACCGCGCGGACGGTGATGGACGCACAGCGCCCGCCTGGCACGGTGCGAAGAACGTCGATATCTACGTCGCGCTGGAAGATGGCGTCAGTCTCTACGACCCCGTGGCAAACGCTCTCAACAAAGTGGCCGATACAGATATTCGCGCGGATGTCAGCCCCACGGCTTTCGTACGCAGGGCGCCCGTGGTGCTGATCTATGTCTCTGATGCCGAGAAACTTGCCGCTGCCGCCGGTGACCTGGCCAAGTCTGCGCCCGAAGAACTGGTTATCGCCGCACGCGTCAACTCAGCCATCATGGCCCAGAACGTCTATCTGTTCTGCGCTGCCGAAGGGCTCGGCACATGCCTCCTCGGTACGGTGGACCGCGAAGCTATTAAAACAGCGCTGAAGTTCCCGGATCATCTTTCGGTGACATATATCCAGCCCTTAGGCGAAATCGGCTGATCCGGAGCGTGGTCATAGAGCGGCATGCAGGCCTTGCCGCATATCCGGTGCTTCTGCAGAGACACAAGCCTTGACGGCCGCAATTCTCTGGTGCGCGCTTGGCCTCCTCGCTTTGGTCGGCGGAGCGGATATACTGGTGCGCAGCGGGTCGACGCTCGCGCGCCGGCTGAGCATATCCCCGCTCGTCATCGGGCTCACATTTGTTGCGATCGGGACAAGCACACCTGAGCTGGCGGTGGGCATCAATGCCGCGTTGACGGGAGAAGGAGGGTTGGTCGTCGGGAACATCGCCGGCACCAACACCTTCGGTCTGCTGTTCATCCTTGGACTATGTGCTATCGCTCGGCCCGTTGTTTTGGAACCGGTCTCCGTTGGGCTTGAACTCCCTGCAATGATAGCCGCCGCACTGGCGTTCTGGGTGTTTGCAGCTGATGGTTATCTGTCGAGAGCCGAGGGCCTTGTGTTCCTGCTTGGTGGTATCGGCTATATCGTCCTGGTCGTTCGAAGCGCGCGCTTAAGAAGTTCGCCACCCGACAAAGAGTTGCCAGTCCTGCCACGCCCGATGCGCGACGCTCCGCGGAGCGGATGGTTGAACGTCGCCGTCATGATTGGTGGTATTGCGGTCATCACAATAGGCGCGGATTGGCTCGTATGGGGATCCTCCGATCTTGCTCGCAGGTTGGAGGTCTCCGAAGCTCTTATCGGACTGACCATAGTTGCAATCGGCACATCGAGCCCTGAACTGATCACGACAATCGTCTCGACCGTACGCAATGAGCGCGAGATCGCGGTAGGCAATCTTTTGGGCAGCAGTGTCTATAATATTGCAGTCATTCTTGGGCTGACGATGCTGGTTCCGAGCGAAGCGATCACCGTGGAAAGAACGCTCATCGCCGTCGACATTCCTGTTATGGCTGCGGCAACTGTGCTTTGCGTTCCAGCCTTCCTCACGGGCAGAACTCTGTCGCGGGCCGAAGGGGCAGCATTTGTCGGTTGCTACATAGCTTACTTCGCCTACCTTATGCTCGCTCGGACTTAACTCTGGCGCAGGCAGGGTAATGAAACTGGACGCATCGATTTGCTCCGCGAAGGTTGTCGCTTCCGTTCGAAAAATTGACGGATACAGCGCGCAATAGGTCACCCACGAGTAGGTTATGCAGCTGTTTCGAATAGCAAGTTATGATGGCTGCCCGTCCCCGCAACCATCTTTACTTGCTCGGGCAGCAAGTAAAGATTAGATCCTGCCCCCGCAACCAAACGACATACCCCCTAAACCTCCCGGTTGGCGGTCGCTGAGGCTGCTCGTGCCTCTTGGTTAACCTATTTCCTTCCCCGCGCCGCTTCCTCGAATGCTTAGGGCCGTCTGCCACCACAACCAAGTCAACGATATTCGTGCGGGATTGACACAATTCTTGTCGAGGTCTAACTTTTTTACAAACCGATGACGGTTTCTCGCGCGGCAATGTTGCCGGCAAAAATTGCAGGCGAAAAGGCCTCCCGATGCCTCTGGAAACAGAGACGTGGGGAGGCCTTTTCTTTTGCGCTCAATAAAACTGCTGCCATGCAACGTCCCGGGAGGGCGAAGGATGGCCGCATTCAAACAAAAAAGCGAGTGAGGGGCTGATTATGAGCAAGATAAGCAATGAGGCCGAAGCCTTCGATGAGGTCGACCACGTCCTCGGCGAGGAATATGAACACGAGTCCGTTCCGCAATCGGCGAGGCGCAGCACATTCTCCGTCACCACGGTATGGATCGGCTTCCCGATGATCATCACCGGTGCCATGACAGGCTCCATCCTGGTGCTCGGCATGGGGTTCACCAATGCGCTCTGGGCGATGGTGATCGGCAATCTCATCATGTTCGCCTATGTGGGTGCGCTTGGCGTGCTGGGCACCAATCGGGGCATGAATTTCGCGCTTCTGGCGAGTGTCGTCTTCGGTCGCAAGGGGTACATGCTGGCGTCGGGACTGCTGTCGACCCTGTTGCTCGGCTGGTATGCCGTGCAGACGGGCATCACCGGTTCTCTGATCAGCACCGCTTACGACCTGAACTATGTGGCGATGACAATCATCGCGGGCCTGCTCTATATCGGCATCACCTTTGTCGGCGTGCATGGCCTGCATCTTATCGGCCTTATCTCGGTGCCGCTGTTCGTCGTGCTGGGAGGCTGGGTTGTGTTCGATGCCGCTTCCACGACCACATGGGATGCGATCTTCGCATATCCCGGAAATAACGGTGCCGCCTCAATGTCGATGGGCATCGGATTGACGGTGGTGATTGCGCTGTTCATCGACGCGGGCACGGTGAGTGCCGATTTCAACCGCTGGGCCAAGGACAAAAAGAGCTCGATCATCGCCACTTTCAGCGCTTTCCCCTTCGCCAATCTCTGCGCCATGCTGGTGGGCGGGATCATGACGGCAGCACTCGCAGTGCCGGATGCAAACCCGTTCGGTGCCGACAACATGTTCGGCTACATGAATGCCAAGCAGGCGACATTGCTCAGCGTGCTTGCCTTCCTGTTCCTGTATTGCAATCTGGGCTCCGTCTGCGCTCACTGTCTCTACAACGCGGCCACCGGCTGGTCCCGTATCCTCAACAGCCGCATGCGCGTCTTCGCCGTCGTTCTGGGCGCCATCGGTATTGCTGTTGCGGCAGGAAATGTCTGGGCCTTCTTCATTCAATGGCTGTCGCTGCTCGGCATTCTGGTGCCGCCGATCGGCGCCATCATACTGGTCGATCAATATCTTCACCGCCGCAACGCCGAAATCGACCGCGACTGGCGCCCCACGGCCTTTATCGCATGGGGCTTCGGCTCTCTGGTCGCCGTGATCGTCGAATTTTATGCGCCGCACCTTTCGACAGCGATCTCGGCAGGGCTTGCCGGCGGCATTGCCTATGCCGTGATCAACCGCATGCCCGTTGCCGCCCGCGCAAGCGCGTAGCACAAAATAACAGGAGCCATCTTCCGGTGGCTCCGCACTCTGTTCCATTCAACTGGAGGATTGCCGGCCATGGCCGACCACGAAATTTTCGATCTGGGCGATTTTACACTGCAAGGCGGAGCGACGCTGCGCGATTGCAAGCTGGCGTATAAGAGCTTCGGCAAGCTCAACGCGAAACGTGATAACGTGATCGTCTATCCCACCTGGTATTCAGGTCAGCATGTCGACAATGAATGGCTTGTGGGAAAGGGCATGGCGCTCGATCCGGACAAGTATTTCATCGTCATCCCGAACATGCTCGGCAATGGGCTGTCGTCATCCCCCTCGAATACGCCAGAGCCATACAATGCCTCGCGCTTTCCTAATGTCACGGCCTATGACAACGTTCGTGCACAGCACAAGCTGATGACGGAGAAGTTCGGCGTCAAGACCATCAAACTGGTTACGGGCTGGTCGATGGGCGCGCTGCAGACCTTCCACTGGGGGGCTATGTTCCCCGATATGGTCGAGCGCATTGCTCCATTCTGCGGTTCGGCCAAGTGCTCCCGGCATAATTTCGTCTTTCTTGAAGGCGTCAAGGCAGCACTGACTGCCGACGCAGCCTTCAAGGAGGGCTGGTATGAGAAGAAGCCGGAACGCGGTCTGCGCGCCATGGCTCGTGTCTATGCCGGCTGGGGCTTTTCGCAGAGTTTCTACCGGCAGGAGCTGGACCTCAATACGCTCGGCTATTCATCGCTCGAGGACTTCCTCGTCTCGTTCTGGGAGGGATTTTTCCTGCCGAAGGATGCCAACAATCTGCTCACCATGCTGTGGACCTGGCAGAATGGCGATATCAGCGCCAACGAGCTCTATGGTGGCGATTTCAAAAAAGCACTCGGCGCAATCAAGGCAAAGGCTTATGTTATGCCGGGACGGACGGATCTCTATTTTCCGCCCGAAGACAGCGAGATCGAAGTTGGACATATGCCGAACGCGACCTTGATCCCGATTGAATCCGTCTGGGGACACTTCGCCGGTGGCCCGGGCACCAGCCCGGTCGATGTGGCGTTTCTGGATGAAAAGCTCAAAGAGCTTCTGGCGAGCGATGCATAAAAAAACAACGCGTCGTTCGTGATGACAGGCCGCGCCGGGGAACGTGCGGCCGGGAAAAATGGGAGAGTGTGATTGATGCGTTCAAACAACACTTCCGAACCTTGGCGTGTCGGGATTCTCTTTTCGCGCACGGGCTTCATGGCCGTGATCGAGGAAACCCAACTCCGGGGAACGCTGACTGCCATAGATGAAATCAACGACAAGGGTGGCATCAATGGCCGCCCGGTCGAACCGATCGTCTACGACCCAGGTTCGGATTCGAAGGCCTACGGCCTTTACGCCAAGAAACTCATGGTCGAGGATGGCGTGAGCACCATTTTCGGCTGCTACACCTCGTCGAGCCGCAAGGCCGTTCTGCCGGTGGTCGAACGGCTGGACGGCCTGTTATGGTACCCGACCCTTTATGAGGGCTTCGAATTCTCGTCGAATGTCATCTATACGGGCGCGACGCCGAACCAGAACAGCGTGCAGCTCTGCCGCACGCTCATGGAACTTTACGGCACGCGCTTTTATTTCGTCGGCTCCGACTACATCTACCCGCGTGAATCCAATCGCATCATGCGCGAACTGATCCGTCATTCGGGCGGTAGCGTGGTGGGCGAGCGCTACGTGAAATTCGGTGCCGACCGCAGCGCCTTCGTGCCGATCATGCGCGACATCCAGCAGGTTCAGCCCGATGTGATCTTCTCGACCGTGGTTGGCGAAGCGACGGTCTTTCTCTACCAGGCCTATGCGGATATGGGGCTCGATCCGAAAGTGACCCCCATCGCCAGCCTCACGACTTCGGAGGCGGAGGTTCGTGCCATGGGTTTCGATGTGGGGGAAGGGCACCTCACCGCCGCTCCGTATTTTCAGGGCGTCGGCAATGACAGCAACACCACCTTCGTCAACCGCTACAAGAAGCGCTATGGCGACGATGAGCCGACCAATATGTGTCTCGAGGCGTCCTACTTTCAGGTCAACGTCTTTGCCAAGACGCTGGAAAAAACCAACTCGATGGAAACCAACCTCATGCGCGACAGCGTCATGGGATCGGAATTCGATGCGCCGCAAGGCGGCGTGTCGATCAATCCCATCTGGGGACATGCGGATCTGTGGACCCGCATCGGTCGCGCCAATCGGCAAGGCCAGTTCGACATCGTCTATGAATCCCCGACGAGTGTGAAGGCCGATCCCTATCTGATCGGGTATGGACGATGCCTCGAATACAGCTGAATGATAGTCCGGGGATCATCGGACCACGCGAAAACGCTCTAGGTGAGACGCACAAAATGGCAAGATACGATCACGCTGCAGGCAAGCGTGGCCCATCGCACAAGACTGCGGCCAGCGCGGGCCAATCGAATATCCAGGCTCAGCAGAAGGCGTTCTGGGATCTCGACGTCGCCATCATAGCCAGGCGCGACGACGAGGGAGAACGGCTGATGCGTGAATTGCAGCGCCTGCGCTGCAATGTGCGGCATATCTGGCCGATGCCGCCGCAAATCCCAGTGCAGTTCGATCTTGTCTTCTGCACACTGACCGAGGACCTGCCGCAACGCATTCCCTGGATTCCGGGCGAACCCGAGGCGGCATTGGTGGTGATCGATTGCGGTACCGGAGAGCTCGACTTGCAGCTCATTCACAATTGCGCAGCGCATGGCGTGTTGCATTATCCCGCCACGCCGCGCACCACGCAAACTTGCGTTGCTTTGGCCCGTGGTCATTTCCTCTACGAAAAGCGGCTACGTGGCCGGATCGACAAGCTCGACGAAAACCTGCGCACCATGCGCAGCGTCGAAAGAGCGAAGTCCCTGCTCATCCGCATGAAGGATGTTACGGAGGAGGAGGCCTACAACTATCTGCGGCGGCAAGCGATGGAGCGGCGAGTCACTATTGGCGCCGTGGCCAATGCGATTATTGACTCACACGAACTTCTTAGCTAGCTTTTCAGTGTCATTCGCGGCAACGGTGCCGCGCACATACGGGTAATGGAACCCCACGGATTTCGCGCAGGCGGGACGTGGGGTTTTTTATTGTCCGAACCACAGTGAAGGTGCTTGCGGCAGGGACGCCGCAACGAACAATCAGAGGCGACGAAGCCCCGAAACGAGCTGCCGAGAGGCAGCAGCGTTTCGGGGCTTTTATATTTTCAGGGAGCAACAAAGGTGACAACCAATCGGCGTAAGTTTCTTCAAGGCACGGCGGCGTTGGGCGCGGCCTCCCTCGGCGGCTTTCCCCATATCTGGTCGAAAAATGGCATGCTGGCGCGTGCCGCCAACGGCCAGATCAAGGTCGGTGTCCTGTTTTCGCTGACCGGCACGACAGCCATCATCGAGGAATCGCTCAACAAGGCGACGATCATGGCGATCGAGGAGATCAATGCGGCCGGCGGCATCAACGGCATGGAGATCGTCCCGGTCGTGGAAGATCCGGCATCCGACCCGGCAACCTTCGCCGAAAAGGCACGCAAGCTGGTGCTGTCCGACAAATGCGTTTCCGTCTTCGGCTCCTACACTTCGGCCAGCCGCAAGGCGGTTCTTCCCGTCTTCGAGAAGCAGAACAATCTCTACTGGTATCCGACCCTCTATGAAGGACGTGAGTGCTCGAAGAACGTCATCTACACCGGTGCGGTGCCCAATCAGCAGCAGGACGATTTTGTGCCGTGGCTGCTGGAGAACTTCGGCAAGCGCTGGTACCTGATCGGTTCCAACTACATCTATCCGAAGGAAGAGAACAACTACTGCAAGAAGCTCCTGGCAGAGCTCGGCGGAGAGGTGGTTGCCGAGGAATATGTGCCGCTCGGCCATTCGGAGTTCTCTTCCGTCATCAACAAGCTCAAGGCTGAAAAGCCGGATGTGATCTTCTCGACGGTGGTGGGCGATTCAGTCGTTGCGCTTCACCGGCAGTACCACGCCGCAGGGCTCGATCCCGAAACCATGCCGATGGCGAGCTTGACGACATCGGAGAACGAGGTTGCCGCCATGGGCGGAGCGGCTGCCGCAGGCCATTTCACATCCGCACCGTATTTCATGGTTTGGGATTCGCCCGAAAATCAGAAGTTCGTCGAGGCCTACCGCTCTCGCTGGGGCGGCGACAAGGTCACGCATTTCGTCTCCGAGCCATCCTATTTCCAGATCTATCTGTTCAAGCAGGCGGTGGAGAAGCTTGCGGCCAGCGACATCGATCCCAACACCATCCGCGAGGCGGTCAAGGGTGAGCAATTCCAGGCGCCGCAAGGGCTCGTCAAGGTCGAGCCGGAAAACCTGCACACATGGCTGCGCCCGAAGATCGGCCGCTGCAAGTCTGACGGTCAGTTCGAGATACTGAAGCAGTCGGCCGACTGGCTGGAGCCTGATCCCTACAAGGCATATTCCAACCAGAGCTGCACCGCCGAAGGCTTGAAGGAAGTCTGACGCGCAGCGCCCGAGAGGCGATGGCGCCCGGGCGCCATCGCCTGCCCGTTCACGCTTTTCGAAAGCAGGCAGATGGAACTTGTCGTATCGCAGCTTCTGACCGGCCTCAGCATAGCCTCGATCCTGATGCTCGTGGCGCTTGGTCTCGCCGTCATCTATGGCGTCACCGGCGTCATCAATCTCGCGCATGGCGAATTTGTCATGCTCGGCGCTTACTGCGCCTGGTTCCTGCAGACGGAATTCGGGCTAGGCCTTATCGCCAGCCTCGTTCCGATCTTCATCGTCCTGGCGCTGTTCGGCTGGATTATCGAGGCGTTGGTCATCCGGCATCTCTACAACCGACCACTCGATACAATCCTCGCGACATGGGGCATCGGCGTCATGGCGCAACAGGCGGTGCGGCTGATGGCTGGCGGCGAACTGCGTTACGTGGAGATGCCGGCAGCACTCAGCAGCAGCGTCAATATCTTCGGCGCAACGGAATCGGCCTACCGCCTGTTCATTCTCGGCCTGGCGCTCAGCCTCTTCGCGCTGACCTGGTATATCTATCGCCACACCGCCTTCGGCCTGAAGCTGCGCGCCATCACGCAGAACCGCGACATCGCCTCGAGCTTCGGCATCAATTCGGGCCGTGTCTACCGGGCGACCTTTGCCTATGGCGCAGGCATTGCAGGTCTTGCCGGAGCCCTGGTTTCGCCGCTCAAGAGCGTGTCGCCGGAAATGGGTACGACCTATGTGGTCGACGCTTTCATGGTGGTGGTGCTCGGTGGGACGCAGAGCCTGTTTGGCACCGTAGCGAGTTCCGGCATCCTCGGCGAGCTTTCGGGCTTCCTGGCATTCCACAGCAACGACACCATCGCCAAGGCTTTGGTGCTGCTCGCCATCGTCATCCTCATCCGTTTCCGCCCGCAAGGCCTGTTCGCCGCGCGTGTGCGCACGTGAACGGCTCCGGACAGAAGGACCAAACCGCATCATGAACCTGACCGGCAAATCCGCCCAACAAACCTTGCTCTACGGCGCGTTCTGCGTTGCCATCCTGCTGGTACCGCTGTTTCTCGACGACGCCTTCCTGCTCAACAAATATTCCCGCTATCTGGTGTTTGCCATGCTGGCCGTCGCGCTCAGCCTGTCCTGGGGTTATGCGGGAATCCTCAATCTGGGGCAGGCGACGACGTTCGGCCTTGGCTCCTATTGCATGGCCATGGCGCTGAAGCTCGGCACCGTGCCGGTACACACCGGCAGCGACGGGCTTCCCGACTTCATGGTCTGGAACAATGTTACCGAACTGCCCTGGTTCTGGGCGCCGTTCCACTCGATGGCCTTTGCCTTGATGGCGGGCATTCTGGTGCCGGCGGCCTTCGCCGCCCTGCTCGGCTGGTTCATGTTCCGTGGCCGCATTACCGGCGTCTACGCGGCGATCATCACGCTTGCGGCCATGGTTGTGGTCAATCTGGTGATCATCGATCAGCAGCGCTTCACCGGCGGCTTCAATGGCATCACGGATCTCGCTCAGTTCGAAGTCGCGGGCCTTGCCTTCGATGCCTATTCTTCCTCGACCTATTACCTGGTGGCGTTCTGTCTATCGGCAGTGCTCCTCCTGTCCCTTGCGATCACTCGCAGCAAGACTGGCATGATCCTGCAGGCGATCCGCGACCAGGAGGACCGGGTGCGCTTCTTCGGCTATGACGTGGCGCTCTACAAGATCTTCGTCTTCGCGGTTTCGGCGGGCATCGCCGGGCTGGCGGGCATGCTCTACACCATCGTGATGGAATTCGCTTCGCCGACCTTCCTCGGCGTGCCGCTCAGCCTGTCGGTGGTGATCTGGGTGGCCGTCGGAGGCCGGCAAAGCCTGCTCGGCGCAGCAATCGGCGCGCTGATCGTCACCGGTGTGCAGGGCGCACTGTCGGAATCCGAAACCTTCCTCGAAAGCTGGATGCTGATCATGGGCGGCCTGTTCGTGCTCGTCGTCCTGTTTCTGCCGAAGGGCATTGCCGGTGCGTTCGAGATGCTGGCGGCACTCTTTCTACGACGGTCCGCCGCCAAGGTGCCGTCCGTATCCCAACCGGCTGGCGAGGCCATCACCCACGGGGAGGGCGCATCGTGAACAGCGAGAGCAACAGTCAGCTGGCATTGTGTGATGTCAGCGTTTCGTTCGGCGGCTTCGTCGCCGTTTCCGGGCTCGACCTTGCAGTCGACAGGGGCGAGCTGCGCTGCCTGATCGGCCCGAATGGTGCGGGCAAGACCACGGCGCTCGACCTCATCTGCGGCAAGACCCGGGTATCGGGCGGTGAAATCCGCTTCGAGGGCAGGCCGATCCACGAACTGAAGGAATATGAGATCGCCCGTGCCGGCATCGGGCGCAAATTCCAGGTGCCGAGCGTTTTCCGCGAGCTGACGGTGCGCGAGAACCTGCAGATCGGCAGATCGCACCACACCGGTGTGTTCGCCAATCTTGTCCGCTTCGGCGGCAGCACGGACGACAACGAGGTCGAGCGCCTGGCAGAGCTGGTCGGCTTGAGCGATGCGCTCGAGATGGCTGCTGCCCATCTGTCTCACGGGCAAACGCAATGGCTGGAGATCGCCTTGATCCTCGCGCAGGACCCGGCGCTGATCCTGATGGACGAACCAACCGCCGGCATGACCGGACAGGAGACCCACAAGACGGCGGAGCTGTTCAACCGGCTGCGCGGCCAGCACACGCTGATCGTGGTCGAGCACGACATGGGGTTCGTGCGCGACATCGCCGAGACGATTTCGGTGATGCATCAGGGCAAGCTTCTGGCGGAGGGAACGCTGGATGAGGTGTCCAGCGACCAGAGGGTGCGTGAGGCTTATCTGGGGTCGGGAGGGATCGGCCATGCTTGAGCTTGCCAATCTCGACGGCTTTTATGGCCGCAGCCGGGCGCTGCAATCGGTTTCGCTTTCGGTTGATACGGGCGATTTCTTCAGCATTCTGGGGCGCAACGGCGTCGGCAAGACAACGCTGCTGCGCACCGTTCTCGGCCTGATGAGCCGCACAACCGGTTCGGTCCGGCTCGATGGCCGCGAGTTGATCGGCCTGCCCACCCATGAGCGCGCGTGTGCCGGGCTTGGTTATGTGCCGCAGGGCCGCGGCATCCTGCCTGCCTTTACTGTGCGCGAAAACCTCATGGTGGGCACTTTCGCCGCGCAATCGGCCCATGGCGACATCGCGGAATGGGTGCTTGAGCTCTTTCCCATTCTCAAGGAGTTCATCAACAGGCGCGGGGGCAATCTGTCGGGCGGTCAGCAACAGCAACTGGCGATCGCCAGGGCGCTGCTTTCGCAGCCGAAGATATTGCTGCTCGATGAGCCGACGGAGGGCATCCAGCCGAACATCGTCGAGCAGATCGAACAGGTGCTGATCGATCTCAATCGCGACAAGGGACTGACCATCGTCCTTGTGGAGCAGAACCTCAAATTCGCCCGCCGCGCATCGAACCGCTTCGCGATCCTCAACAGGGGCAGCGTCGCGGTCGACGGGAAGATTGCGGGCCTCACCGACGACCTCATCCACGAACACCTCGTCGTCTGAACGACGCGGCGGAAATCCAACAGGAGGAAATGAAAAAATGTATCACGGCGATATTTCGAGCAGCAAGGACACGGTCGGCGTCGCGGTCGTCAACTACAAGATGCCTCGGTTGCATACACGTCAGGAGGTGCTGGCGAACGCCCGCAACATCGCGGACATGATCCAGGGGATGAAAATCGGCCTGCCGGGCATGGATCTGGTCATCTTCCCGGAATACTCGACGCACGGGATCATGTATGATTCCAAGGAAATGTATGAAACCGCCTCGCAGGTGCCGGGCGAAGAGACGGCGATTTTCGCCGAGGCTTGCAAGAAGGCCAATGTCTGGGGGGTGTTCTCGCTGACCGGCGAACGCCACGAGGAACATCCCAACAAAGCGCCCTACAACACGCTCATCCTGATGAACAACAAGGGTGAGATCGTGCAGAAATACCGCAAGATCATGCCCTGGGTGCCGATCGAAGGCTGGTATCCGGGCGATTGCACCTATGTCACGGAGGGGCCGAAGGGGCTGAAAATCAGCCTGATCATCTGCGATGACGGCAATTATCCGGAAATCTGGCGCGATTGCGCCATGCGTGGTGCAGAGCTCATAATTCGCTGCCAGGGCTACATGTATCCGGCCAAGGAGCAGCAGATCCTGATCTCCAAGTCGATGGCCTGGGCCAACAACAGCTATGTGGCAGTGGCCAACGCTTCCGGTTTCGACGGTGTCTATTCCTATTTCGGCCATTCGTCGATCATCGGTTTCGACGGTCGTACGCTGGGCGAGTGCGGAACCGAGGAGAACGGCATCCAGTATGCACAGCTCTCCGTCTCGGCCATCCGCGACGCGCGCAAGAACATGCAGTCGCAGAACCACCTCTTCAAGCTGCTGCATCGGGGCTACACCGGCATGATCAACTCCGGCGACGGCGACCGGGGTGTGGCCGCATGCCCGTATAATTTCTACGCCAACTGGGTCAACGATCCCGAAGGGACGCGGGAGATGGTCGAGGCCATGACGCGCACCAGCGTGGGAACCGAGGAATGCCCGATCGATGGCATTCCCAGCAATGGCTCCGGGCACCGCTGAGGCGCATTGGACAACCCGTGCCCGCGCGGAACGCGCGGGCATCCTCCCGGACGCCGCAGCGCCTTTTCAGGAGGCGTTGCGGCGGAACCCCGAAAGGACGACTGACGCATGACTTCCATGTCCGGTGCCGGAGCCATCGCCGCGCAAACAGATCACCTGGCAGATCATCTGGCAGATCATCTGGCTGAATTCCGTATCGCCAGCGAACCGTATTACCGCCCGGTCGGGCAGGAGGTCGAGCTCTTCGACGCCGCCTATCAGGCGCGCATGCCGATCATGCTCAAGGGGCCGACCGGATGCGGCAAGACGCGCTTTGTCGAGCATATGGCCTGGCGGCTCGGGCGCCCGCTGATCACCGTGTCTTGCCACGAGGATATGACCGCCTCCGATCTCGTGGGCCGCTACCTGCTCGATGCCGAGGGCACGGTGTGGCACGACGGCCCGCTGACGCTGGCCGTGCGGCTGGGCGCCATCTGCTATCTCGACGAGATCGTCGAGGCGCGCCAGGATACCACGGTGGTCATCCATTCGCTGACGGATGACCGGCGCATCCTTCCCCTTGAGAAGAAGAACGAGGTTCTGCCGGCCCATCCCGATTTCCAGGTCGTCATTTCCTACAATCCCGGCTACCAGAGCGTGCTGAAGGATTTGAAGGAATCCACCAAACAGCGTTTCGGGGCCATCGCCTTTTCCTATCCCGAACCAGCCATCGAGGCGGAGATCGTCGCCCGAGAGGCGGGAATAGAGCGAGGTACCGCCGACATGCTGGTGCGCATCGCCCAGCGCTCGCGCAATCTCAAAGGACATGGGCTCGATGAGGGGGCCTCGACGCGTATGCTGATCAATGCAGGCCTGCTCATAGCCAAAGGCATTGCGCCGGCGCAGGCCTGCCAGGTTGCGATGGTTTTGCCGATTACGGACGATCCGGAACTGCGCGATGCATTGACGGCGGCAATCGCCGCCTGCTTGTGAGCCCGTCAACGATGGATATCGGCCACCGTGTCCGCAGTGCTGATGACGAGGCGGTCTCCATGAAGGAGGCGCGCGCCTTTCCGGGCGAATGGTGCAGTGCGTGGCAGACGGCGCGCGAGCGTATAGAACAGGCAGGTTACGGTCGTGCGGTGAGCTACGCCTATCGCCGGCATGGCGTCGATCTCGCCCTGCAGGCTTCTCCGCAGTCCGCGTTGCGTCTTGGCCGCTGCGTATCGGAACTGGCCATACGTGCAGGCCGCCGCGCAGCTGCGCGCGTGCCTGAAGCAGCGCTTGCCGCAGCCGTGCGATTTTCCCTACCGGACGATCTGGCACGGTGGTTCGAGCAGGTGGAGCTGACGGCACGGCAGGCGCCGGAATCTGTCCTTGCCCTTCTCGACGGTACGAGCCAGCTTCTGGCGGTGCTTGATGGAGCGGGCTTCGAGGCGTTCATACGCATGGGGCTGGCGGCCGGGCGAGGGAAGCCCGAGCGGCGCCTTGCCTTTTTTCGCCGAGAGGACGATGAGGCGCGGCACTTCCTGGACCGGGAAGCCGGCATGACCGATTTCCTGGCGCTGGAAGGGAGGTTGAAAGCCTATTTCACAGCTCTCTGGGGCCTGCGGCCTGCCATTCGCGAGGTGCCGCGGGATGCTCCTGACCATCTGCGGCGCCGGGTAGGCTTCGGTGGCGGGGTCATTCGCGTGCCGCCGGCTTTCGCCGGCTTCGCTGCCGAGGAGAGTCGCAATCTCTATCTTGCGGCCATGGCGCATGTCGGTGCGCATCACCGTTTTACGACGAAGCCGTTTCCGCTTGGCAAGCTGAAGCCTCTTCAGGTGGCGATGATTTCGCTGATCGAGGATGCGCGTGTCGAACGATTGGCCATGGCGCAGATGCCGGGGCTGGCTGCGCTGTGGCGTCCATTTCATGTGGCCCGGCCCGGAGGCGCGGGTATCGCGGTGAGCCTGATGGCGCGTCTGGCGCGCGCGTTGATCGATAGCGGGTACGAGGACCCCGACGGCTGGGTGGTAAAGGGCCGTCGATTGTTCGATGAGGCTTTTGCTGTCGACCCGCAGGATCAGGAGTTCAGTCGCCATATCGGCGGCCTTCTGGGCAATGATCTCGGCCAGATGCGCCTGCAGTTCGATGCGAAGTCCTATGTGGTGCAACCTGCCTATCGCGACGACAATCTGGGTCTGTGGGATTTTGCCGATCAGGAAGAGCAGGCGGCCTTCGAAATGGAGCAGACGGTCGAGACGGCGCGCATCGAGACGGAGGAGCGCGACGAGGGGGAGGCGGATCGCCAGGAACCCGACCCCGAGCAGCAGGAGGAGCTGAACCGCCTGTCGTTGCGCGCGGCGGAGGACGACGGTGTTCTCGCGGCGCGTTATCCCGAGTTCGACCATGTGACGGGACGCGAGCGACCCGAATGGTGCGCCCTGCGCGAATATGCGCCGAAGGCGGTGGCACCCATGGCGATCACGCGGATGCTCGAAAAGCGCGCCGACCTGACCGAACGGCTGAAAGCGCTGATCAGCGCTTCACGTATCAGCCGACAGGAGCACGTGCGGCGGCAGACCGATGGCGAGTTCCTCGATCTCGACGCCTGCATCGAGGCCGCCATTACACGGCGCATGGGCGAGGCACCGGACCCGCGCGTGCATGGCCGCTATGAGAGGCGTAGCCGCGATCTCTCCGTGCACCTCCTGATCGACGTGTCGCATTCGACCGGCGATGCGGTGGCCGGCGCGGCGGGCTCGGTGCTCGATGTGGAGCGCCTCGCGGCCGCCCTTATGGCGCAGGCCATGGACGGTCTGGGAGATCCCTTCGCCATTGCGGCCTTCTGTTCTGATACGCGCGAGGACGTGCGTTATCTGCGGGTCAAGGATTTCGCCAGGCCGTATGACAATGCGGCGCGGGCACGGCTTGCGGGACTGCAGAGCGGTTTGTCGACACGGCTGGGTGCGGCTATCCGACATGCGGGTGCCGATCTCGCACGCCAACAGACCTATCGCCGCCTGCTGCTCCTCATAACGGATGGCGAACCCTCGGATGTCGATGTGGACGATGGCGATTATCTAGTCGAGGATGCGCGGGCTGCCGTGCATTCTCTGAACCGGACCGGCATCGATGTCTTCTGCATCGCGCTCGATTCCGATGCGGAATCCTATGCCGAACGGATATTCGGCCGGCGCAATGTGGTGGCATTTAGCAACATTGAGCGGTTGCCGGAAAAACTGCCGGCGTTGTATCTGCGCCTTATTGCATAGGGCATTCGGCCTTGCCGATTACAATGCCCTCATTTGTGAGGGCGTTCATGAAATCCTCGATGCGCCACAGGTCATCAATGTGGCGAACGCCTCGTTCCTGCCGCTCGGGGATTTTGAGTGCGACTTCTGCGGCCATCAGCGCCGTGATCTCCGCTTCAGCATGGCCTTCGAGATAGGCGCGTCTCGTCTCTTCCCCTGCTCGGGCTTCCACCAGCACGGTCCAGCGTCAGCCCTGTCGTCAGCGAAGGCTCTGTCTTGCCGGAAATTTCGCCTTCGGAGCGTCGTTCGTCTTTTTTGGCGCACGACGCTCCGTCTTTCTTCTGCATTTATGCAGGTGTTCTCGCTACCACAGGATATCGACCTCATCGAAGAGCCGATACTGTACCGCGCGCGGTTTGGCGGCTTCTTCCGGTGAGGCGGGAACGAAGGAAGATTTGCCGCCCTTCAGTTCAGCCGGCAGGGCCATGACGCGGATGAAGGTGTTTCCGGCCTGGCTGATGTTGGAGCCCACCACCCATTCCTTGCCTGTTTCGAACCAGGCTTCGCCGGCTCTGATCCGCTTCGTGAAATCGCCGACTTCGGCCATCAGCAGTCCCTTGCTCAGGCGGCGTATGCCCGGGCCCCGGTGACCGTGACGCGGGGTCGCCGCACCGGGAGAGGAACTGACGCCATCCGCCCGCAGGAAAAACGGGCCGTCGCCTTCCAGAGCAATTCCCGCGGCAAGTTCGATTTGCGCAACGGACGTGGGCAGGAAGGGGACTTCCGGGCGCGTCATCTCGAACAGCCAGCCGCCGCCGCGCAGCATGGTTTCCGGAGGCAGGAAATGACCGTCGCCTGGGGCAATCTTCCGGGTGCCCTCCTTTGCGATGAACTCCAGTTCCGTGTTGTCGGCATATGCGAAGCGCAGACCTTTGGTCTCCGGCATGTACCCTTCCGCACTCGAGAAGTCATAGGCGGTCAGGCGGAAAGCACGTGCGGTCATGATTGGGAACTCCCGGCCAGAAGGGCGCGACCCAGGATGCTGTGCGGGTCCTTGAAGGGGGTGATGATGTCGAAATGCCCGTATTCGGGGAGAATGTGGACTTCTGCGGTTATGCCGCTTCGGTGAAGATGGTGGGCGTAACGATAGGTCTGATCGATCCAGTGCCAGGGCTCGAGCCCCCCGGCAAAAAGGGAAACCCGGCATCTGGCATGGAGCGGCCGTTTCTCGACATTGTGCCGCTCGATAATCCCAGGTGTCAGGCGCAGTTGCTCGTTCACGCTGGTCAGCATGGCCGGGGCCGGGTCGTAAATCCCGCTGACGGCGACAGCACCCTTGATGAAGGAAGCGTCGATACCTCTGGCCTGCCAGTCCGCAGCCAGTGCTTCCGCCACAAGATGCGCCCCTGCCGAATGCCCCGAGATCGTCACGTCGTTGGGATTGCCGCCGTAGTCGGCGATATTCCGGTGAACCCATTCAAGGGCGGAAAGTGCTGAATTCGCAACGCCATCAAGTGTGGAGGCGGGGCATAATTCATAGTTTGCAATAACTGTTGTTATGCCTTGTTCGACAAGCATTCCCGCGATGTACGCGAAATTCTCCTTGTCCTGCGAACGCCAATACCCCCCATGGTAGAACAAGTGAACAGGAGCAATTCGGTCCGAATTGGCCGGATATATGTCCAGTTTGTGCAGGGGATGGTCGCCATAGGCTATGTCTCGATGCTGAACCAGACTTTCCAGTGCGGCCTTGTTGGCCGGTTCACGATCTACCCGGGAGGCGGCAAAGTCAGGAAAGGCCTTTTGCGGATTGTACTGGAATTCAAGTTCGTCCGGCGTAAGATCGGCCCAGATGGGATTGCGGTCTGGCATTGGCCCCTGTTTCCTCCGGTTGATTTGACGGGCCCCGAGAAGGCCGCCGTGCAACAAATTTGATGTAGCCTCTTGCTTATTGCACGATTAATGGTTCAGATATAGTCTGAATTTGGTTGGATATGGTCAACCAATAAAAGCAAGAATGCAGAGTGGAACTGGAGAGCGCCGCGTTGAAGGTCAGGGCTGTCGAATTTATCGCGCTGAGCGTCCCCCTTGGGACGGGCAAAGCTTATGGCATGTCGAAGTCGCTTGCGGCCGGGCGCCAGTCCACATTGGTCCGGCTTACGCTCGAGGACGGCACCGCCGGTTATGGCGAGGCCTGGGGCATGCCGGCGGTCAACAAGGCTTATCTGCCCTTTCTGAGCGGATACCTGGAAGGGTGCGATGTTTTCGACATCGAGCATGCGTTCGGTCGTATCCTGGCGCGGCATTATCATTTCGGCCTGCAGAACGGCATGATGCATGCCATCAGCGGCATCGACGTGGCGGCGAAGGATGCTCAGGGCAAATTGCTGGGCCTTTCCGTCGCGAGATTGCTGGGTGGCCAGCGCCTTCGGCATGTTCCGATATACGCGTCCGGCGGATACATGACGCAGACGCCTGCCGCAGACTACCGTCCCCAGATCGAGCGAATGGCCGAGGCGGGGCACAAGGCCGTCAAGATCAAGATCGGCCTCAGCCCGGCAAGCGATGAAGAACGTATGGGGATCGCGCGCGAAGTGCTGGGCGACGATGTCGAGATTCTCGCCGACATCAACACGAATTACACCTATGACATCGCGCTGGAGGCAATGGAGCGGCTGAAGCCGTTTCGGCCGGGCTGGATCGAGGAACCATTATGTCCGCAGGACCTTGACGGATATGGTCGCCTGCGTGCGCGGGCGAGCCTGCCCATCGCTGCCGGCGAGGCGCTTTATACGGTTCATGATTTCAAACGTCTCGTGGAATGCGGTGGCGCCGATATTCTGCAACCCGACCTGTCGCTCTGCGGTGGGTTCTGGCAGGGGCGCAAGATCGCCGAACTGGCGCATGCCAGCCATCTGCGGCTTTCGCCTCATGTTTGGGGCGGGGCAGTCGGCCTTGCGGCCGCGTTGCACTATATCGCTTCGCTGCCGGTTTTTCCGCATGCCGACAATATCCCCAAGCCTGTTCTGCTCGAATACGATCTGGGCGACAATCCGCTCAGGACCGAGTTGCTGAAGTCTCCGATCATCGTCGAGGGTGGTTGCATCGCCGTTCCGGAAGGGCCGGGCCTCGGCATCGAAATCGACGAGGAGGCCGTTGCCCGCTATGCCGTCGATTGAAGCAGGGGTGCCATCGGAAACGCAGCGGCCAGTCCTGTCGGTAAAGGACCTGAAAACGCATTTCCATACCGATGCCGGAGTGATCAAGGCCGTTAACGGCGTCAGCCTGAGCGTTGGCGAAGGCGAAACGCTGGCCGTGGTGGGGGAATCCGGTTCGGGAAAGTCCGTAACGGGACTAACGGTGATGCGGCTTCTGGCGCGCACGAGCGCCCGGGTCGTCGGGGGCTCCATCGAATTCATCGATCGCGGCGGTGAACTGATCGATCTGCTTGCCCTTTCCGATCCCGGCATGGAGCGTATCCGGGGCAAGGATATCGCGATGATCTTTCAGGATCCGATGTCCAGCCTCAATCCGGTGTTCACGGTCTGCGACCAGATTGCCGAGCCGATCCGCATCCATCAGAAACTCGACAAGAAGCAGGCGCGCGCCAAAGCCCTGGACCTGCTCCGAAAGGTCGGCATTTCAGATCCCGAAAGCCGCATCGATGCCTATCCGCATCAGCTGTCCGGAGGCATGCGGCAGAGGGTGATGATTGCCGTCGCTCTTGCCTGCGACCCGAGGCTCCTGATCGCGGACGAACCGACAACCGCGCTGGATGTCACGATCCAGGCCCAGATCATCGACCTTCTGCGGCGGCTCCAGCAGGAGCGGCGGATGGCTATGATTTTTGTCACCCACGACCTGAAGCTGGTTGGCGAAATCGCAGATCGCGTTGCTGTCATGTATGCCAGTCAGGTCGTCGAGGAGGGACCGGTTGCGGAGGTTCTGGAGAGGCCACGCCATCCCTACACAAAGGCGTTGCTGGAGTGCATTCCAAGCGGGCGGTCGGCCGACGGCAAGCGCCATCATCTGCAGCCCATTCCCGGAACCCTTCCCAATCCGCTCGCGCCACCTCCCGGTTGCAGGTTCAGTCCGCGGTGCGGGTTTGCTGCGCAGGACTGCCGCGAAGTCGAACCGGTTCTGGAAGACGCTGCGCCGGGACATGTCACCAGATGCCTGCGCTGGAAGGAGATTGCGCTGTGACCACACATGCACTCCTGAAGCCGTCGGATTCCTCCAAGCCGGCACAGCCTCTCGTTCAAGCGCGCGCGGTATCGAAATATTTCGATCTCGGCGGTGGCTTCCTTTCAGGTTCCAAGCCTCTCTTGAGGGCGGTCGAGGGGGTCGATCTCGACATTGCGGCAGGTGAGGTGCTCGGGGTTGTCGGAGAGTCCGGGTCGGGAAAGTCCACGCTCGGACGCCTCATGCTGCGGCTGCTCGAAGCCTCTCGGGGTTCGGTTTCCTTCGACGGAAAGGAACTGGGCACGCTTGCTCCCTCGGAAATGCGCCGCTTCCGGCGGCATATGCAGATGGTCTTTCAGGACCCGTTTGCCAGCCTGAACGCGCGAATGACCATCGGGGAGGCGCTGATCGAACCGATCGCCCTGCACCGGGGACTGAAGGGACGGCAGGCCGAAGAGGAGGCCGCAGCCCTGCTGGAGCGGGTCGGCCTTTCGGCGGATCACCTCAAACGCTACCCGCGGATGTTTTCGGGCGGTCAGCGCCAGCGCATTGCAATCGCACGCGCATTGGCTTCGGCTCCCCGTTTCATCGTCGCGGACGAACCCGTCTCGGCCCTGGACGTTTCCGTTCAGGCGGAGGTCATCAATCTTCTGCAGCGGCTTCAGGAACAACTCGGCCTGACACTGATGTTCATCAGCCATGACCTGTCCGTCGTGGAGGTGATAACCGACCGGGTGATGGTTCTCTATCTGGGGCGCGTCATGGAGCTGGCGCCGACGGAGAGTTTGTATTCGCATCCGGCACATCCTTACACGGCTGCTCTCCTGCAGGCCGCGCCCGGTGTTGTCACGGCCAGGAAGCATGTTCTCAAGGGAGAAATCCCAAGCCCGGCCAATCCGCCCTCAGGCTGTGTTTTCAGAACACGCTGCCCCTTTGCCATAGACGATTGCGCGCAAACCGTTCCCACGCTGCGCGAGATCGCTCCCAATCATCTCAAGGCCTGTATCCGCGATGACCTCCAGCTTTAGCCAATTCGATAGAAGCAAGCCTGTTCTCGTCATTGGCGGACGCGGCTTCGTGGGGTCGCATATCGTTCGCTGTCTGCTGGGCGCGGGTATGAAGGTGCATGTTTTCGGTCCCAGGATGGATGTCGACCTTCTGGGTGACCTGGCCGGCCGCTTCGATGAAAGCGTGGGGTCGGTGCTGGATCAGGACGAGCTTCGCGCAGCCATCGCAAAGGGCGGATGTGGCGCTGTCGTCACCAATGCTGCCTATGCCTCCGGTGCGCAGGGGTTGATGCGCAGTGGCGATGCGGATGCCGCCCGGGCTATGGAAGTCAATGTCGAGGGGTTCCGCAGGACGCTCGAGGCGGCGTATCTCGAAGGCGTGGAACACGTCATCTGGTCGGACTCGACCGTCGTCTACGGGCCGGCTGCTCTTTATGGCGCCAGGCGTGTCGATGAAAGCGATGAGCGGCGCCCCACCACATTCTATGGGCTGACCAAGGTTCTGGGCGAGGACCTGGCCCAGTATTACAGGGACCGCCACGGCATGAACGTCGTGGGATTGCGGATGGCTCTCCTTCTGGGCGGCGACCTCTGGTACCGGGGCGCGGCCAGTGCGATCAGCGGTGTCATCAGCCAAGCGCGACCGGGCCATGCCCACAGCGTTCAGTTCCATGATGAGCGCATCGATCTGATGCATGTGGCGGATATCGCGCGCAGCACATTGCTGGCGCTCGAAAGCCCAGGACCGCTTGCCGCCCACTACAATGTCAACGGTTTCACCGCCTCGATGAGCGAGATCGTGGCGGCCGTGAAGGCTGCCGTGCCTGGCTATGACGTCGTGCACGATATCATCGAAAGCCCTCTCACCTTTCCGCTCATCTCGGATGCGGCTTTTCGCAGGGATACGGGCTACGCACCGCAATATGACCTCAATGCCGTTATCCGCGAACTGACAGGAGAAGCACGGCCATGATCGAAGCAAAGCTCGACAGTCTTGGGATCAAGCTGCCCGAGGCAGCATCCCCATCCTTCAATTACGTGCCGGTGACACTGCATAACGGGGTCGCCTATGTCAGCGGCCAAATGCCGAAGATCGATGGCGAGGTTCGTGTGTTCGGCAAGGCCGGTGCCGAGGTGGATCTGGATACGGCAAGGGAGCAGGCGCGTATCTGCACCTTGCAGGGGGTGGCCTGTCTCAAGGCCGCACTCGGCTCGCTCGACAGGGTCGAGCGTGTCCTCAAGGTGAACGGCTATGTGGCTTCAGCGCCAGGATTCAACGCGCAACCGCGTGTGCTGGATGCTGCCTCGGAATTACTTGTGGAGATTTTCGGCGAGATCGGCCGGCACGCCCGTGCGGCCGTCGGCGTGGCGGAGCTGCCGCGAAATGCCGTGGTCGAGGTCGAGATGACGGTCGCTTACCGCGACTGACCGCCGCTTCGCATCGACGGGCTTGTCCGTTTGCCGGAGCGGGAGGGCTGCTCCGGAACGGGAGAATTCAATGACGCAACGAAAAAGGGGAATAACAATGTCATTACTGAACATGTTCAACCCGGGGAAGGGGCTTCGGGCCGGACTGGTGGGAGCGATCCTGCTGGGTACGGCGGCCGGCATTTCCCCGGCCAGCGCCCAGACGGAGCCGCTCTACGGTCCGGTTGCCGAAAACCCGACAGCGGGCGGGAGGCTGAATATGGGCCTGCTCGTCGAGCCGCCGGGTCTCGACCCGTTTCATCAGGCGGCAGATGCCCGTATCCGTGTGACCGTGCTCATGTATCAGGGGCTGTTCTACGAAGGCCCCAAAGGCGAGGCGATCCCGCTTCTGGCGGAGAGCTATACGGTTTCCGACGATGGATTGACCTATACGATCAAGCTTCGCCAGGGAGTGACCTTCCACACCGGTGCCCCGATGACGGCGAAGGACGTGGCTTATAGCTACAACTATATTCGCAATGCTGAGAACGGTTCGCCCGGTGCGGGGGACTTCGCGACGATCAGCGACATCTCCGCCGTCGACGATTTCACCGTTGAATTCAAGCTCAACAAGCCGAACGCTTCATTGCCCATGACCTTGGGCAACAAGTATGGCGCCGTCATCCCCGATGGCTATTTCGACGATGAGAGCGCCAAGAACCGCATGAACGCGCAGAGCGTGGGGACCGGGCCATTCATGCTGGCCGAGTTCGCGCCGAATTCGCACATCGTCCTCGACAAGAATCCAGACTATTGGGAGAAGGGCATGCCCTATCTCGACGGGGTCGATTTCGCGATCCTGCCCAACAGCGCCTCCATGCTTGTCGCCTTGCGCAATCAGCGTGTGGATCTGGTCGCGCTCAGCCGCCCGCAAGATGTTCAGCAGGTGCAGGGTGTCGAGGGGCTTGAGATCGAAAGGTGGCCGTCGCTGGGCCAGGCTTCCATCGATCTCGGTACGGAAACCAAGCCGCTCGACAATGTTCTGGTTCGGCAGGCGATTTCGCTTGCCATCGACAAGGACGAGATCATGAAGGCGTCTATCGGCGATCTCGGTACCGTTCTCGGGACCGTGCCGGCAGCTCTTCAGGAGCAGTGGGGATTGCCGCTTGCCGATCTGCCGATGAAAGGGCCGAAGCCCGAAGAAGCCAAGGCGCTTCTCAAGCAGGCCGGCATGGAGGATGGTTTCACCCTCTCGCTCACCACCATCAATGGCTATGACTGGATGGATGCGGCTGCCGTCACGTTGAAGGAACAGCTTTCGCGCGTTGGCATCACCCTCAATATCGAGCGTGTGGATCTCGGCGTCTGGATCAACAATTTCAGGTCCAGCAAGATGGGGTTCACCTTCAATGACTGGGCGACGCAGCCCGATCCGAACCTGCTGTTTTATCGTCATTTCCACTCGAAGCCGGAAGGCGCAGATTTCCGCAACTGGCAAAATGCGGAAGCCAGCGCGTTGCTGGACGAGGGACGGGCGACGTCGGATTCCGCCGCGCGCCGCAAGATCTACAACGACTTCCAGACGATCCTTGCGGAGACTGTTCCTACGATCATGCTGTTTTCGCCCGATCACATCACCGTGCGCAATCAGAAGGTGATGAACTACGTGCAGCATCCGACAGGATGGTATTACGGGCTTGCCCGCACCTATCTCGCGCAATGATTTTCTGCGCTGCCGGGTCACGGCCCGGCAGCGCCCGAATTTTCATGCGGGAGGCAGGCTCCCGCGTCTTTCGGCGTAACGGACAATCCTTATGGGCTTCTATCTTCTCAAGCGCTTGCTGGCTTCGATCCTGACAGCGCTTCTCGCATCGGTTCTCGTCTTTCTGCTCGTACGCCTCGTGCCGGGTGACGTTGTCTCGCAGATGATGGGGCAGGCCGGTGGAGAAACCGCCGAAACCGCAATGCGGCAGTTCTTCGGGCTCGATCAGCCGATCTATGTGCAATATGCCGAATGGCTGATGCGGGTTCTGCAAGGCGATCTCGGCACAAGCTGGACGCGGGGCATTCCTGTCACACAGCTGCTTTTCCAGGCGTTCTTCGTCACATTGGAGATCGGGCTGCTCACGCTTCTGATTGCGACGCTGGTGGGCATACCCCTTGGGATCGTCGCTGCAATCTACGAGGGCAAGCCGCTGGACAATCTGATCCAGGGCTTCAACATACTGGGCCTGTCGGCACCCGTTTTCTGGGTGGGGCTCATGCTTCTGGTCGGCATTTCGGCGACCGTTTCCTGGTCGCCGCCCCTGCGTTACATGCCGCCGACACGGTCGCTGTCCGACAATCTCGAAATTCTGCTCCTGCCCATATTGAGCCTCGGCCTGCTGCAAGCCGCCGCTTACAGCCAGTTCGTCCGGCAGAATGTCCTGTCCGCTCTTCATCAGGAATATGTCCGCACCGCCATCGCCAAGGGCGTTCCGGTAAGGCTCATCTTCTTCAAGCACATTCTGCGCAACGTGCTGATCCCGATTGTCACCTTCATGGGGTTGATACTGGTCCAGATCCTCGGCGGCGTGGTGATCGTTGAATCGCTGTTCGCACTGCCCGGGCTGGGGCGGTTGCTGCTCACGGCCATCGAGACCCGCGATTATCCGATCGTTCAGGGCGCACTGCTGATCGTCGTGGCCGCAGCCATGGTGGTCAACTTGCTGGTGGATCTCACCTATCGCCTTATCGATCCTCGCGTACGCGTTTCCTAGGTTGCGGAAAACAATGTCTCAGTCTGTCAATTCCACTGTTTCGCCGTCCCTGGTCCAGCGCGCGCGCCGCATTGCGAGCCGGGAACCGGGACTGGCGCTCGGTCTCCTGATCCTGACGATCATTCTGGTCGTTGCGCTCTTCCCCTCGCTTTTTGCCACGCATTCGCCATTCAATATCGACGTCAACGCGGCCATGCAGCCGCCGTCGGCGGAGCATTGGTTCGGAACGGATGATGTGGGGCGCGATGTCTATTCGCGCATCGTCTATGGTGCCCGCATCACCCTGTCGATCTGTGCCGGATCTCTTTTTCTCTCCGCGCTGATCGGTGGTTCTCTGGGGCTTGTTTCTGGATATTTCGGCGGCCTCGCCGACCAGTTGCTCGGACGGCTTATCGATGTGCTTCTGAGCTTTCCGCCGATCATTCTTGGTGTGATCATCACCGGTATTCTGGGGCCGCAGACCGTCAATCTCATCCTGGCCTTGTCAATGGTCTATATGCCGGTCTTCTTCCGGATCGCCCGCGCCGGTGCAATGAGCGAGACCGGCAAGACTTATGTGGAAGCGGCCCGTTCCATGGGCATCACCGAAGCGACGATCCTGCGCAAGCATGTGACGCGCAACGTCATGCCTCTCATCTTCACCCAGTACATGATCCTGTTTCCGCTGATCCTGCAGATTCAGTCGGCACTCGGTTTTCTGGGGCTGGGTGTGCAGCCGCCGGCACCGGATTGGGGCGCGATCCTGGAGCAGGGCAAGGATTTCATCCTCTTCGCTCCCTGGATGTCGGTTTTTCCGGGTCTGGCGGTGCTTCTGGCTTCGCTGTCGCTCATTCTGGTCGGTCGGGCCCTGCAAAAGCGCGTCGATCAGCGATGACGGCACTGGCATTTGCGATAAAGGCGCTGACGAAAGGGTTCGCCGGCTCAATCGCCGCTGGCGTTGGAAAGGGTGCGCAGCAGATAAGCGCGGATTGCCTCGCGCGCAGCGGCCGTGTCACCGCGCTTGAGCGCCTCGACGATTTCCAGATTGTCGCGATAGGCGGTTTCGCGCACGGCCGAGACGGGAGCGGGGTGTCCGCCGGGACGTCCCCAGCCTGCGCGCCTGCGCGATGCCAGTATCTGCTCGAAGATGGATATGATGAATCGATTGCGCGAGCCGCGCGCGATAGCGATGTGGAGGCCGTATTTCGCTTCCTTGAAGTCGTTCCAGCTTTCGGCGGACCGCATTGCGATCAGGGCATCCTCCATCTGCGCGATGTGCTCTGGCCCCGCCCGCTCGATGACGAGGTCGGGAAGGTTGGGTTCAAACAGAAGACGTGCCTCGAGAAGCTCGGCAAGCGCGTATTCAGGCGTCGGGCCTTCCCCGCGACCGGCATTCTCTGCAACGAAGGTTCCGCGCCCCACATGCCGGATGATCAGGCCTTCATCGGCCAATTGGTTCAGCGTCTTGCGCACCGTGTTGCGGGCGGCATCGAACTGGGCGGAAAGCGAGCGTTCCGTCGGCAATCTGCTGCCGGCGGCAAAGGTGCCGTCCATGATCGCTGCCTTGAGGTCGCGATAGATCGTCTGCGCATCCTGTTCGGATTTCGCTCGAATGCCGGCGTTGGGCGAAACGGTTACGACGGATTCCTGAAGCATGAAAATCCACTTTTGGTCTGGATGAGGGCGGTATTGGCCGAACCCTCTCCTACACTATGTGCAAGTGTTCGACAAACATCAACACACCTTCTCGTGCTGCCATTCTCTCGAAATGGTCGGAAAAGGTCGGATTTGGTGAGTGTGCCGGCCAACTCGGCGACAAAACAAGCAACAAGGCTGCAGTCTATCTGCAGGGATATCGGAGGTTTCCATGACGGTTAAGTCAGCAAATGGTGGTACGCGGGGCGGAGATCTCCTCGTTTCATCTCTCAGGGCGCAAGGGGTGGAGCGGGTGTTCTGTGTGCCGGGCGAGAGCTATCTTCCGGTACTCGATGCATTGCATGACGCGCGTGGGGAAATCGATCTCGTGGTTTGCAGGCAGGAGGGAGGCGCCGCGAACATGGCGGATGCCTATGGCAAGCTGACCGGCCGGCCGGGTGTCTGTTTCGTCACTCGCGGGCCGGGCGCCACCAATGCATCCATCGGTGTGCATACGGCATTTCAGGATTCCACGCCGATGGTGCTTTTCGTCGGGCAGGTGGGGAGCGACATCAAGGATCGCGAAGGTTTTCAGGAAGTCGATTTCCGGGCGATGTTTTCACCGCTCGCCAAATGGGCTGCTGAAATATCTGACCCGGCGCGGATTCCTGAATATGTTCACCGTGCCTTCCAGACCGCTATGGCGGGGCGGCCGGGGCCGGTGGTTCTGGCGCTGCCGGAAGATGTCCTGAGCGGGGTCGTTGCGGGCGATGTTTCGCCAGGCCGGCCGGCTCAACTCGTACCCGCTGCACCTCTTGGCGACCGGATCGCCAGATTGCAGGAGATGGTGGAGGCCGCAGAGCGACCGCTCATGATTATCGGTGGCGGGGGCTGGTCGCAGGAAGCCGGGCGGGCAACGGAAACATTCGCCGAGCGTTTCGGCGTCGGCATCGTCGCATCGTTGCGCTGCCAGGATTACGTCTCCAACAGCCATCCCCATTATATCGGTCATCTTGCGATCGGAGCCGATCCGAAGCTCGTCAAACACCTCAAGGAAGCGGACCTTCTGATCGTGCTGGGGTCGCGCCTGGGGGAAATGACAACGGCCGGCTACACCCTTGTCCAACCACCGCAACCAAGTGTCAAAATGATCCATGTCTATCCGGATCCTGAAGAACTGGGGCGGGTCTATCAGGCTGATCTGCCGATCAATGCGGCGACGGGGGAAACGGCAAAGGTGCTCAGCCAGCTTACCCCTGGCAGGGAGAAGAAAAGCTCCTGGCTTGCCGAATGCCGTGCCGATTACGAAGCTTCACTCCAGCCGGTAGAGAGAGGGCTGAAGCTCGATCTGGCGGACGTCATCGTGAAGATGCGTTCGCGTCTGCCCGCCGATACGGTGGTGACCAATGGTGCCGGCAATTACACGGGTTGGGTACATGTTTATTGGCCTTTCGAGACCTATCGCAGTCAGCTTGCGCCGACATCGGGCGCGATGGGTTATGGGGTTCCGGCAGCCGTCGCTGCGAAACTGACCTTCCCCGAGCGCATGGTGGTCGCCTTTGCGGGCGATGGCTGCTTCCTGATGAACGGGCAGGAACTGGCAACCGCGGTGCAGTACAATGCCAAGGTTCTGTTTATCGTTGTCAACAACGGCATGTACGGAACGATCCGCATGCATCAGGAACGCGACTTCCCGCACCGGATTTCGGGAACCGATCTCGTCAATCCCGATTTCGCGGCTCTTGCCCGTGCCTATGGCCTGCATGGCGAGCAGGTGGAAACGATCGAGGATTTCGATGCGGCGCTTGAGCGGGCGCTGGCTGCCGATACCGCCGCGCTGATCGAGCTGAAGGTCGACCCCGAAGCGATTTCCGTTCGCTCAACCATCACGAAGTTGCGCGAGGCCAAGCGCTAGTTTTCGGGCTTGGAGGAATCGTGGCCCTGCCGGGTGCGGCGGGGCTACCGCGTTTTGTCGGGCGTTTTGGGATGAGTACGCCTGTCTGAGTGCGGATTGCACAAATCCTCGGTAAAACCAGGAGTGGTACGCAGTTGACATGGACAAGGGGTAGACGGGCTCGTTAAGTGGTTCTCCTCAAACGACGAAGGGGAGAAACGGATGTCGAATGCCGAAGCCGCAGTTTTGCCCGGGCAGCGCCCCTGGATTGCAGAGCGGCTGGGGATCACGGGCAGACGTGTAGATGCCGAACGGGGTCAGGCGATTGTCCGGCTGATCATCGTGCCGTTGTTCGGTGTCTACATCGTTTCCGTGCTGGCGTTCGACGGGCTCAACACATTGGGTGATTGGCTGGCCGTTTCCGCAGTTCTTGCATATATCCCCATTTCGTTCCTGTTGTTCTGGCACATCGTGCGCCGGCCCGGACATTTCGTCTGGCGCCGCATGTTCGCGATGTGCGGCGATTACGGTGCAATGACACTGGCCATGGCGGCGGGCGGCATGGGCATGCTGCCGATCTACGCCACCCTGCTGTGGGTGACGGTCGGCAATGGAATGCGTTTCGGGTCACGCTATCTGCTGGCGGCGACCGGTATGGCGCTTGCTGCGATTGCCATTTCCACAATGTTCAATGCGCAGTGGCGGGCCGAACCGTATGTGGTTATTACCCTGGTGCTGACCACACTGATCGTTCCGGGCTATATCGACAGCCTTCAGCGCGCCCTGCGTGGGGCATTGGACGAAGCGCGCGAGGCGAGCCTTGCCAAGTCCAATTTCCTCGCGCAGGCGAGCCACGACCTGCGCCAACCCATCCATGCGATCAGCCTGTTCACGGCCTGCCTGCGCGATGCGGGCCTCGGGCGGGAGGAACGCCAGATGGTCGAGAATATCGATCGTTCGCTGCAAAGCGTGGCTGGATTGTTCCGCTCGCTTCTCGACATCGCGACACTGGATAGCGGCAAAGTGGAGCCGAAGCTTGCGCCGGTGCGCGTTGGAAACGTGATCGGTGATGTGGTGCACCAATATTCCGAGATGGCGCAATGGGCTGATGTCGAACTGCGCGCGGTTCCGTGCAATCTCGTTGTACGCACGGACCCGGCGCTGCTTTCGACCATGCTGCAGAATATCGTCAGCAATGCGCTCAAATACGCGCCCGATGCGCCCATCCTGATCGGTTGTCGCAGGCGAAAGGGAACGGTTTCCATCGAGATACACGACCGGGGGCCGGGTATCGCGGAAGAGCATCTCGATCAGTTGTTCGATGAATTCTACCAGGTGCGCGAACGTGGTGACCGTGACATCGAAGGGGTCGGTCTCGGCCTGTCGATTGTCCGGCGGGTCGGCGGGTTGATGGGACTGGACGTTGAGCTTCGTTCGGTGCCGGGAAGCGGGACCTCAGTTGTCATCTCCGGTCTGGAACCATGCCGGGAAGCGGTTCGGCCTATCGTGCCTGCGGCAACCAGCGCGCCTTCGGCAATCGCTGGGCTTCATGTGCTTCTGGTGGAGGATGATGAGGACGTCCTGCTTGCAACAGCCCTGTTGCTGCGCAAGTGGGGGTGCCAGGTTCAGGTCGAAACAGGCATTCCCAAAATTGCCTCGGAGTGGGATGTGATGATCACCGACTACGATTTGGGCGGTCGAAAAACGGGGGCCGATTGCATCATGGCGGTTCGCGAACTGGTTGGACGTCAAATTCCGGCGATCATCGTGACCGGTCATGACGAAACGCGGGTGCAAAGGGATCTGGGAGACGATTCCGTACCGATATTGGCAAAGCCCGTCAGGCCGGCGGAGTTACGTTCCGTCCTTACCACAAAGGCGGTTGCGGCGCATCAATGACCCAGGCCGCAGGCTGTCGCCTTGGCGGCCGCGCCGGCACGGGTGGTAACGCCGAGGGCCTTGAGCACCGCCGAGACATGGACCCGCACGGTGAACGGGGAGATATCGAGTTCCAGCCCGATCTCCTTATTGCTCAGTCCGCGAGAGAGCAGACGCAGCACATCGACCTGACGAAGCGTGAGGCCGGCAAGCGATTCGTCCGCTTCGCTTACAGGCAGGCCGGACGCTTCCAGCTGGAGAACCGCATCGCCGTTGCGTACGGCAGCGACCGCCGCGACGATTTCGTGCGGCGGCAGGCTCTTGCAGATGAAGCCATCGGCTCCCGCGCCCATGATACGGCGCGCGACGTCCGGGTCGTCGATCATCGACACGACGATGATGGACGCGCGGCTGAAGCGCCGGCGCAATTCGGGAAGGTGTGCCTCAAGGCTCCCCGCCGAAAAGAGCAGATCGAGAATGAAGGTGCTCGGTGTCGATCCGTTCCCGGCAAGGGAAAGAGCTTCATCCACCGTCGCCGCCTGCTCAATGACTGCCTCGGGCTCATGACGCTGGATCAGACGCGCCAGACCGTCCCGAAATACCGGGTGATCGTCTGCTATGATGATGCGGTCCTGGCGCAATTCGAGGCACCTATTGTGAGTACTATCAGGATGATGGTCGTTCCATAGCATCGCAAGCTATAGGGAGCCATATAGTGCGAATGCACTAGTGAAGAGTGTATTTTTCGAGAAATCGGGCTCAACCTTAGTGCATTTGTCCGACTGGACCGCCGTATCGCTTCAACGATAAGCCTTTTCTACAACTACACGCCCGTAACCTTGCGCGATGTTTATCGCTCAGGGGAAAGCCCGATGAATGCCGGATAAGGAAAATCGCGATGATCTGGTGGGTAACCGGCGTCCTTTTTATCGGCATTCCCGTGGTGGCGGGCCTCATGATCGGCAGGCTCATGCCTGCGCGCAGAGCCATCAAATGCGTTGCGGTGCTGACAGGCATTCTGCTTCTCGGTGCTGTCTGGATGTATTTCGAAAATGTGGATGCGCGGGACGGCCCGATGTTCACCGTGGTCGTCTATCTGATGTACCTCGCCCTGCCTGTGTTCAGCCTGCTCGCGGTCGGCGCGCTTGGCGGGCACGGTCTGCGGCGCAGAACCCTGAGACGGCAGGCGTGAAGAGCCGGAATGGCCTGGTCTTCACCGACCGGGCGGAACTGCGAGACGTGACGAGGAAAGCAGCATGAATTGGAAACAGCTTATTCGCATTGCACTTGCGTGCAGCATGTTGGCGAGCGGCACGGCTTTTGCGGAAGATGTGGAGGGCTCTTCCGATCATCCGCTTTTCGGCCGTTTTCCATCGGCGACGATCAGAGCCTATCAGGTGAAGGATTTCGATGAGGCAATTCTGCCTGCCGGCCGGATCGACAATGGAGATGCGCCTGAAAACCTCCTCGAGCTCGAGGGCAAGGTGACGCGCATCGGCTATCGCATTCCGGGGGATCATTCGGTTCTGGAGGTGATGCGCAATTATGAGGCGGCCCTTACACAAGCCGGTTTCGAGACCGTTTTTGCCTGTGAAAGTCATGAGGAGTGCGGCATTGACATGATGGCGTTTATCGCCAATGCAGGCCGCGTGCGTCCGACCGCCTTTGGCGACGCTTTTTTCGGCGAGACCGCTGAGCGTGCGCTGCTGGCGCAACGCGAGGATCCCAATGGCTCGGTGCACATTTTCCTCCATGCGGTTGAAGACACGTCAACGAAACGGACTGTGCTCTATCAGCAGGTGGTGGAGACGGCGGCACTTGCCACGGATCAGGTGAAGGTGCTGAAGGCCGGCGAACTCAAGCAATCCCTCGATCGGCAGGGGCATGTGACGGTTTCAGGCGTCTATTTCGATACCGGAAAAGCTGAGCTTCGTCCGGAGTCCGACGACGCGCTCGGCCAGATGGCGCAACTGCTCCAGGCCGAACCGGCGTTGAAGGTTTATGTCGTCGGGCACACCGACAATGTCGGAGCGCTGGCTGCCAATATGGCTCTTTCGGAAGCAAGGGCTGCAGCCGTCGCGGAACGGCTCGCCACAGCCTACGGTATCGATCAGGCGCGTTTGTCGCCACGGGGCGTGGCGTCTCTTGCCCCGGTCTCAAGCAATGAGGACGAGGCTGGTCGTGGGCGCAATCGCCGGGTTGAACTCGTCGTTCAGTAAGTTCTCGGCGTTTCTCAGGGTGCGCCTGCCACGGCTTTTTGTCCCTTTTTCTTGAGGATAACGGGTGTCGCCTAGTGCATCTGTCGTATTGGAGCGGCGGGTCCCCGCAAATACTATCTGCAGCGCTTATGTTCGGAAGCAGCAGCCTCGGCCGTCCGCTGTTTCATGGAACGTTTTACTCGGCTGGCAGGGACGGTGTGTATGAATTCTGTGTGGATCAGATGGCCGATCAGCGTTGTCTTCGGCATCCTGTCCGGACGTCTGGGCTTTGGAATTGTCGGCCCCTTTGTACTGCCGCTTATGGGTGAGGATCCCCAGTGGACTGCGGACATGCCGGGTGGGTATCAGGGCATGTTGGTTCTGGCCGTCATCGTGCAGCTCCTGCTGGCCATCGTCATCGCCGTATTTCTAGCACGGATCGAAAACATCAAGCGCTTGATTGGGTGGGGATGCATCGTTCTCGGTACGATACTGCTGCTCAACGTGCTCTCCACAGCCCTCTTCTCAGGTCTTTCGCTGCAGGATCTTGTGGAGGCGGATACGCGCGCCAAAAATGATGCGGCGACGGCTTTCTGGTTCTGGGTGATCGCCATGGCAATGCCCTTTGTCGGGAGCGGCCTGATTCTCTATGTCGTCGGCATTCTCTTCCTGCGCAGCGGGCGCAAGGCCCAACCGTGAGCTCTGCCTGATGGTGGCCGCTTCGGGAACACCCAGATCTCGAATTCGATTAGGAAAACTTCGATGAAACGACAGTTGACCCTAGCGACCGCATTGGTCGTCCTCATGGTTGGTGCCGGCCCCGGCAGCGCCCAAAACACCGTAGACCTTCAGGCCTATGCGGGCAGATATCCCTGGGATCAGGTCGAAGGTGTGTCGTTTCTCGATAACCCGGCTGTCAAATCCGCTGTTGCCGGTGCTCTTATCGACCCCGATCTGAGGCAGAGGCTTCTGGCCGATACGGGTAGCGGCAATGCCATATCCATTCCGGTGATTGCGGTCGGAGATTACCTCTATATGCGCGCGTTCGAAGCGGCGAGCGGGGGCGACGTGAGCTGGGGGCTGCTCGTTTCAAGGGATGGAAGCGATGCGGTCGCATGTTTCTCGGGTTTCGGCGAGGGCGGCGCGAAAACGGGGGGCAATGCGCAATCGTCCGTCCGTTCCTTCTGGTATGCCGATGGGGACATTTTCCTCACCCGCAGGTCCACTTGCCCCGGAAACGAAGATATTCAGGATGAGGTGCAATACCGGGTTTTGCCTGCGCTGGCGACGCTGCGCGGAGAGCCGCAATATGAATGGTGCTTCGGGGTCCTGAACACGGGTTCTGGTATGGCCGGTTCAGCGATAACTGGAGATGGAGCCTGCTTTATTCCTGCAGACAGCGATGCTCAGAGGCTGGTTACGCACACCTGCGGGGAAGGGAAGATCTGCCTCGTGGAGGCGTTGGTCTCGGTCGATGGCGATGACGGACAAAAGCTGATCCGCGAGGTGCTTTCGGTCAACCAGGCGATAGAGCAGGCAGCGCCTGTCGGCTCTTATCTCGAACAGGCCGGCAGCTTTGCCGACGGTATCTATGCCAACGGGAAAATCGGCTGTGATGCAGCGAATGGCGCAGCGCATGAACAGGTATCCATTCACCTGTCGAGAAAGGCGCGTCCGGCCGTCCAGCTGGGCGAACGTTATTGCGCTGTCATCGATGCTGCGGGAGATGCACCCAACCCTGAGGGGTTTCAAACCACGTTGCAGATCCGGTGCGGCAGTTCGCCGGACGAAGATGCAGCGCTGCGCGGCGGGGCTGCCGGCAAGGCCGATATCGTCGTGCTGAATGTGTCCAGCGCCCGCGAGATTTCGCTGCAGGACAGTTCGCTGCTGCGCTGCCCGATCCGCCAATCTTCCGCGCCGGAATGGTGGCTGAGCGAACCGCCGGCCAATGTCCGGGCGATACAGTTCTAAGCTGCAACGCGACCTGAAAAGAACCTGGAGTTCCCATGAAGCCTGCCGATTACTGGCCTGCATTGCGGGCGCCGTTGCTTGCCCTCGTTTTGGGTGTGGCGCCATTCTGGATATTTTTCGGAACCGGTAACAGCTTGACCGTGGATGGTGAGCTTGTCCGCCAGTCCAATTTCAATATTGCCGGTCTTGTACTGGGAATTGCGGGCGCGGTGATCGCGTTTCGTGCTCTGCGAGAAGGTGGGCTCCTGGTCCGCTTGCTGTTGGCGGGCATCGCACTGGCCGTATCGGTTTTTCAGATCGCGTGGTCTGTTGAACTCGTGACGCGCGATCATGTGCGCCAGGTAGTCGGCTACCCGATGCCTGAGGAACCCGAATACAATGGTCCCGACCTCGTCTTGCAGCACAATATGCGGCTTTTCGCTCATCAGAACGATGAAGCGAAAGTCCGTGAAAGGTTGATCGAGGATTATGGTTTGCTGCTGGCGCGCTTTGCGAGCCACAAGGATTATGCCGATGCATGCCATGGCGGAACGCTGCGGATCGATGAAGACACGATGCAGCTTCCTGACTTTCTCGAAGCGGAAGTTCGGTCGGAAATCGATGCGCGGGCGCAGAAACTTCTTGAGAAGTGGGGCCCGATGCCCTGCGGCACAAAGAACAGCCTGTCTGCGATGAAGAAGGTGCCGGAAGCGATCCTGAAACAGCGGGACGTTCTGCCGGTGCTTGCTTCTGCCTATCGTCGACGTTTTGTCGAGCCTGGAACTTCAGAGAACGCCTCTCGACCGTTCGAAGGCGATCCGATTCTCAAGGAAGCTGAAGAGGGCAATCCTACAGCGCAGGCCTATCTCGGCGATTATTTTTATCGCGGCGAGATCGTGAAGCAGGATTTCGAACAGGCAGCGCTCTGGTACATGGCGCTGGTTGAAAATACGCCGAAGGATACAAATGATCCGGACTCACTGATGCTTCTCCGTGGGGCAGGGGCGGCTCTCGGCTCGATGTATCAGGAGGGGCGCGGGGTTGCCCGCGACGCGGAGCAGGCCGTCAAGTGGTACACGATGGCTGCTGAGGCGGGAAGCGTGCGAGCCGCCTATAATCTCGGTGCAGTTTATGAGCAGGGGTTGGGCGTTGCCTCGAACGATGCTTTGGCCGCCGAATGGTATGCCAAGGCAGCAGAGAGCTGGGACCCGTATGCGGCTTTCAAGCTTGCCATGATGTATCGAGAAGGCCGTGGTGTGAAACGCGATGAGAAGCGCGCCCGCGAATTGTTGATCATTGCCGGGAAGAATGGCGATGCGGGCATTGCCGCATTGCTTCTCGAGCCGGCAATGGCAGGCGACGCCGACGCCCAGTTCGCCCTCGGCACCATACTTTATGGCAAGACGGCCGGGGTTCAGGATCAGGTCAAGGCGATTGAGTGGTTCCACAAGGCTGCGGAGCAGGGGCAAGCCAACGCGCAATACAAGATCGGTGAGTTGTTCGCATATGGCAGTGCGGGGCAGAAAGATCCGGTCCGGGCCGCCAAATGGATACTTATGGCGGCGGAGCGAGGGCTGTCCGCGGCGCAGGTTCACATCGGAGTGATGTATCAGCATGGCGATGGGGTGCCGAAGGACGAGAAACAGGCGTTCGAGTGGCAGAGCAAGGCGGCTGCGCAGGACGATAAGCAGGGGGCGCTCAATCTCGGCATTCTTTATGCCAACGGTATCGGCGTCGAAGAGGATCTAGGCAAAGCGGAAGAATGGCTGCGCAAAGCGCATGCGCTTGGTCACACTTCGGCGGACAAGATGCTGCGCGAGCTCGCGGAGATGAAGCAAAAGAATGCCGACGCCCGTTGAACGGCTGTTTGCTTTCCTGGGGCGCCGTGCCGGTGATGCGGCGCTGCAGGACGGCTTCAATGTGCGGCTGACGCCGCAGACGCTGCAGCAGGTCTTCGACTATGCGATCCTTTTCAACACCGTCGGGCGGGGCGCTTCGAGATTGGGCGGGGCGCCTGGCCCGGCAGAAAGAATAACCTTTTCGCCGCGACCTCGACAGATCGACTTCAACAGGGCGCACGGTGCTTATCGGCGCGATGAAATCGTCGATGTGCCTGCTCATCTCCAGTGGTCGGCCCATCCGGTTTTCGCGTTTCTCGGACTTGTCGACGGGGCGTTGGAATATCGGTTCGGTACGCAAGGTGAAGCCGCATACCGGCTTTGTCCCGTTACGCGCCATCCGGAACAGATTGCACAGATCGAGCGCATGTTTCTGTTGTGGTATGAGCATCTCGGTCTTCCGGACTCCCTTGAGCCGATACCGCCTAAACCGGCGCTGGAGATCGACCGCTCCGACAAGATGGAGTTGATCCGCCATTATTTGCGTGAGGGGGATCAGGGATTTCTCTTCGATGTTCTGGGTGACCATCACGACGATGTTGTGATGTGGGTGGATTGGCGGGAATCCGATGATGACATCGTGCATATGTGCGAACGGCTCATCCGCACTGGCGACCTCAGCGCCGATTTCGTTCCGAACGAAGCCTCGGCCGATCTCTTCATTGTACATTGCGGTGTGCGGACGCGCGTTCCCTACAAGGGGGCGGATGCGGATCGCGACACGACGCTCGTAACGCTCAATGCCGTCCTGGCGCCCGGGTATGAAATCCGCATGTGCCGGGAAAGCGGGCATAGCGACACCGTCGCCTTTCTGCCGCTGAGCGCAGCGCAATGGCGCGATCTGGACATTTCCCTGCCGCGTGAAGTGGAAGAGAAATTCATGAGGCTTTCTGCGGGCACGGCGATCTTCTCGTGAACGGCATGATCCCTGCGCTTTCTCAATTCAAGGAGTGAGAACCGATATGTCAAACCCAATTGCGCGACTGCACCATGTGCAAGGGATCACTGTGATGAATGCCGTGTTTCTGGCAGCCATGTTGTGGCCGGTCCAGCCGGGTTTGACGGCGGAGCCGGAAGCTGCAGAAAAAGCCGTTCTGCCGCGCATTCTTTCGGCGGTCTCGATAGAACTGCTCGATGAATATAATGGTGCGGAACGCGCTGTGCTGATGACGGGGGCGAATCCGGATGAACCATCGGCGGATCTGGCGATCATGGCGGGTGTGCCCGACAAGCGAGCGGGCAAAATCCTGTTTACGGTACGCGGCATTGCCTTTTCCGGGCCGATGTCAGGGCAAACTCCCTATCTCGAACGGGCATCCAACGGCAGCTTGTTGATCCAGTCCATGCAGACGGCAATCGGCCGCTCTCCCTGGGAGGAAACGCTGACGGTGGCGGCGCGCAACGGGGCCATTCTTGTCGCGGGCTTTACCAGAAATAGCTGGGACCGGATATCGGGTGCTGGCAGTTCGTGCGACTGGAACCTTTTGTCCGGAAAATGGGAGCTGAGCTACGATGTGCCGGTTGAGGGAAGCGACGAATTGCGCAGCGTGCGTAAAGCAGGCCGCAAGGAGCAGCGTATCGAAGTCCAGGATTGGCCGGCGCTTTCCACGGATGTCACCGATTTCTGTTCTCCCGAAGAATAAGGCGTCGCGGGGAGGGGGCAATACGGGGCTCCCTGAAGGGCACCCGGAAAAGCACTATTCCTAGTGCTGGTGTACTAGTCGATCCGTCGCAATTGATCGGTGCCGACCGAACATGTTTGCCTCAAGCTGGAAGTCTGCTCCGCGTCCCGGCTGCGGCGATGCCGGGATTATACTCTGCCGCCGCCGAATTCAGGATACGCTGCCGGAGCAGATCATTCCGCAGCAGGATCGTTTTGAAAATCCCAGGGTGGTAGTGTTGTCAGGTTTTTTTAAGTTCGCGAAGAAACGGCTGTTTTCGTCGGGACTCCTGCTTCTCGCGCTGCTTGCGGCACCGCTTGACGGGCGGGCCAATACCAACGGCTTCGACAAGTACGGGCCATTCTTCTTCATTTACGAACAACCGCAGATGCTGATCTATAGCGGGCAGGTCGGCGCCAATGACCTGCTCAATCTCAAGAAAGCGCTTCGGGAACACCCAACCATTACGACCCTTATTCTCAAGGACAATCCCGGAGGTCTGGTCCATATCGGCCTGGTGATCGCCGAGGAAATCTATGAGCGAGGGCTCGACACCTATATTCCAAAGGACAGTTTCTGTGCGTCCGCTTGCTCCTTCGTGTTTTTTGCGGGCAAGAACCGCATCGCCGAAGGGCGTCTGGGCGTGCATCAGATTTCCGCGCCCGAGATGAACGGCTCGCAGGCGCAGTTCGGCGTTTCCGATATCGTTGCGACCCTTCCCAAATATGGGGTTGCTGCCGATGTTCTGGGCATCATGTTCCGAACCCCACCGGACGATATGTATTTCTTTTCTCCGCACGAGATTACCAAATACGGGATCAACCGGACAGGGCAGGCTTATGTTGCGCGTGCCGAACCGGTGCCGGCCCCCGCTCCCGCGCCTTCCCCGACCAATCCTCCGGAGCGTCAGGTACGGGCGGCTCCGCCCGCGCCGCAACAGCCGGCTGCCGCGCAGCCGCAGCGGGTGACGGATGAGCAGCGGGCCGTGAATGCTGCTGTGCTGATCATTCAGGCAGGTAGCGCCTCCGCAGACAAGGCTATGGAGTTCACCCGCGAATTCTACGCGGACCAGGTGGAGTATTTTAAGCGGAAGGTCTCGAAGGACGAGATTCTTGAGGACAAGAGAGCGTATTTTTCGCGGTGGAGCAGACGCGAATTCAATGTCCACGAGGAGTCCCTGCATGCAAAGTGTCAGAAGGCCATTTGCGCCGTGATCGGGACCTACGATTATTATGTCTCAAGCCCCGAGCGCGGGAAGGAGACAAGCGGGACGGCCGAGTTCTCCTATATTCTCGATTTCAGCGATCGCCTGCGCATCGTGCATGAGGACGGTGAAGTGGTGCGACGGTGAGAATGACGCCATTTAATTATTCATAGAGATAATATTTGCCTCTTGCGGGTTCTTCCGGCTGCTGCCAGAACCGGGACCAGGATTGCAGAAGAGGCCTCCCATGAGCATACCCACGAGCGAGACCCGCCGTAAGCCCGGCCGTCCCAAGGATGGCGAGGACATGCGCGATGCAATCCTCGATCAGGCGGAAATCGCCTTTGCGGAGGCCGGTTTCGCGGGGACGAAGCTGCGCGACATCGCCGGAGCGGCGGGAGTCAATCAGGCCCTCATCCGCTATTATTTCGGCACCAAGGAAGACCTCTTCGACGAGGTTTTTCGTCGGCGTGGTGGGTTGATCTCGGGCGCGCGGCATGTGCAGCTCGATCAGCTTCTTGCCCGTGGGAAACCTCTTCAAGCCACTGAAATCATTATGGCTTATCTGCGTCCGCAGTGGGATATGAAGCATAGCGGTCCGAACGGTGCGGCATTCGTGAAACTGCAGGCGAGGTTGCATGCGGAGCCGGAGGAGCATGCCCTGCGTTTGCGCAGAGAGGTCTATGACGCCTCGGTCAAGCGCTATATCCAGGCGCTGTCGGAGGCGTTGCCGGATGTTCCCCGTCCGATCCTCAGCCTGCGTATGGCATTTCTCGTGGGCACCTATCTTTTTATGCTCAACGATCTGGGCCGCCTCAACGATCTCACAGATGGGCAAATCGGCGAAATCGATCGGGAGTCCATGCTGCGCGCGCTTGTCGCCTTTCTCGCTGCGGGGCTTGCCGCTCCGGTCTCCTGAGAGGTGGTTCCGGCTTTTGTGCGGAAGAAGAAAATTATTCAGGCTTGTAATTATACAGAATTGTAATTTATCCTCGGGCCAGCTTTCCAACCCGAGGTCCAATTTCATGAGGCATTTCCGCGTAGGTCAGATCGTTCCAAGTTCGAACGTGACGATGGAAACCGAAATCCCAACGCTTTTACGGGCGCGCGAAAGCGTGGGCGACGAGCGCTTCACCTTTCATTCCTCCCGCATGCGAATGAAGCATGTGACCAAGGAGGAGCTGGCGGCGATGGATGCCGACAGCGACCGCTGCGCCCTGGAGCTGAGCGATGCGCGTGTGGATGTGATGGGCTATGCCTGCCTCGTCGCCATCATGTCGATGGGGCATGGATATCACTGTGTCTCGGGACCGCGTCTGCATCAGGTGTCGGTCGACAACGGCGCGCCTGCGCCTGTGGTGACATCTGCCGGTGCCCTTATCGAGGGGTTGCGGGCCATGGGCGCACAGCGCGTGGCGGTGGTCGCTCCCTATATGAAGCCGCTCACCGAAATGGTGGTGGAGTATATCCGCAACGAGGGCATCGAGGTCAGCGATTGGCGGGCCCTGGAGATTTCCGACAATCTCGCCGTTGCGGCGCATGATCCGATGAAGCTGCCGGAGATTGTTTCCGGAATGAAGACCGACGATGTGGATGCGGTTGTGCTGTCTGCCTGTGTGCAGATGCCTTCTCTTCCGGCCGTGCCGATGGTTGAAGCACGAACGGGAAAGCCCGTCGTCACCGCCGCCATCGCCACCACATGGCAGATGCTGCGTGCGCTGGGGGTGGAGACCAGGGTCCCGGGCGGCGGCACGCTGCTTTCCGGCGCTTATTGAGGGGGCTCAGATGACACGCGGTTACAACGTTCATGCCAATGGCATCCGCCAGCATCTGCTTCATTATCCGGGGAAGGGGCCAGCCATGCTGCTCATTCCCGGTATCACCTCGCCCGCAATCACCTGGGGGTTTGTGGCCGAGCGGCTTTCGGAGCGTTTCGACGTGCATGTGCTCGACGTGCGCGGGCGCGGCCTGAGCGAGGCTGGCGATCTCGATTATACGCTCGATGCGATGGCGGACGATGCGATTGCCCTGGCCGAAGGTATGGAGAACCCCATTCTTCTCGGTCATTCCATGGGGGCTCGGATTGCGATCCGTGCCGCCGCTCGCAATTCCGGCCCGATCGGTGGCCTCGTTCTCGTCGATCCGCCCATGTCGGGACCGAACAGGCGGCCTTACCCCGCCAACTGGGCCTGGTATGGAGATTCGATCCGGCTTGCCCAGAAGGGGTGCGGCATTGAGGAGATGCGGGCCTTTTGCCCGACCTGGACAGACGAGCAGGTGGCGCTGCGCGCCGAATGGCTGCACACCTGCCAATGGGGTGCCATCCGCATCGCCTTCGATGGTTTTGCAACGGATGACATTCACGCCGACATGCCCAAAATCACGTTGCCGACGCGGCTGGTGATTGCCGGCGGCGCCACGGTGGTGCTGCCCGAGGATGAGGCGGAGGTCCGTGAGCTGATGCCTCATCTCGAAACGCGCCGCGTGGACGGCGCAGGCCACATGATCCCCTGGGATGACCTGGAGGGTTTTCTTGCAGCCGTCATGGATTTCCGAGCCGACTGAACGACAGACCAAAATGGGAGCGATCCGATGGATCATGCGAGTTTCACCGAAATCTGCCTGCATCAGCTCAAGATGTCCGGTGTTCACGAGGGCGAGAAGCTCGTCGTGCTGACACAGGGCAGCGACCGCCTCGACTATGCCGACGCCTTCATGGCGGCGGGACAAAGGCTCGGTGCGAGAATGTATCACATGCGCCTGCCGGCCCCTCTGCCAACCGGAGGCTGGAATGTCGGGGTAACCGGCCTTGCAGCGCTGCCGGATGCCGTCGAGGCCTTGAAGAATTGCGACATGCTGATCGACTGCGTGTTCCTTCTGTTCTCGCCGGAACAGTTTGCGATCCAGGCCGCCGGAACGCGTATTCTGACGGCGGTGGAGCCGCCCGAGCTTCTTGCCCGGATGCTGCCTTATCCCGAGCTGCGCGAAAAGGTGGAGATCGCTGCCGCCATGCTGGAAAAGGCCAATGTGATGCGGATCACCTCGCCGCATGGCACGGATGTCACCTACAAGCTCAACACCTATCCCACCATGGCGGAATATGCCTGTAACGACACGCCCGGGCGCTGGGATCACTGGCCGTCCGGCTTTGTCTTTACCGGTGGGGACGATGATGGCGTCGACGGGCAGATCGTCGTTGCGCCGGGGGACATCCTGCTGCCGCAGAATATCTATGTGCGCGAGCCGATCATCTACACCATCGAAAAGGGCTGGATCACCGACATCCGGGGTGGGCTCGATGCGGAACTGGTGAAGTCGTATATGGCAGACTTCAAGGATGAGCGCGGCAAGGGCATGAGCCATGTCGGCTGGGGCATGAACCCGCAGGCCAAGTGGCATCGCATGGTTCCGGGAGAATTTCCCGGAGGAATGGGCATGGAACCGCGCAGCTTCTATGGGAATGTGATGTTCTCAACCGGTCCCAACAATGAGCTGGGAGGCCCGAACGATACGGCCTGCCACCTCGACATCCCAATGCGGGGCTGCTCGCTTTTTCTGGATGACGAACCGGTGGTGGTTGACGGCGATATCGTCGTCAAGGAAATCCAGATGAAGCGCAACTGACTTTTCAGGACGGCGGCTCTTTCGGGGCCGCCTTTTTTCAGGGGGAACAAGAATGACGCAAGACAAGGTCTATGCGGCGGCGGGCTTCGGCCAGGCCGTTCCGCGTGGACGAAGACCGGCTGTTCTGGTGGTGGACTTCACCTATGGCTTCACGGATACGGCCTATCCCACCGCAGTGGACATGACGGCAGAGATCGCCCAGACGCGGCGCATCACCGATGCAGCACGCGCTGCCGGGTTTCCGGTCGTCTACACCACGATTGCCTATCACTCCGGTGAGGTCGACAAACTGCCCTGGCTCCGGAAGGCTGCTGGAATGGCAGCACTCATCGAGGGATCGCGGCTGGTGGAGATCGATGCGGCGACCGGTTCCGATCCCTCGGATGCGGTGATCGTCAAGAAAGGGGCTTCCGCCTTTTTCGGAACCGGACTTGCAGCACTGCTGACGGGGGCAGGGGTGGACACACTCATCGTCACCGGCGCGACAACTTCGGGCTGTGTGCGGGCAAGTGTCGTCGATGCGGTGCAATCGGGCTTCAACGTGCTCGTTCCGCGTGATTGTTGTGCCGACCGCGCGGCAGCGCCGCACGAGGCAAATCTCTACGACATGGATCAAAAATATGCGGACGTAACCGATGCCGCGGATGTGTTGCAATGGTTAGGCGGGCTTGCCGGCAAGACCGAGGCCCAGGGGGGTAGATCATGAGTTATTTTCCACGCTGGCCGGTGGCCCGCAGCGAGACGGTCCTGCCCGAGCAGCGACTGCCATGGGCGGCGACCGTTCCGATGGGCATACAGCATCTTGTGGCCATGTCGGGTTCGACGATCCTCGGGCCGTTGCTGATGGGGTTCGATCCCAATCTGGCGATCCTGTTTTCGGGCATTGGCACGCTGATCTTCTTCATCTGCACGGCAGGACGGGTGCCGAGTTACCTTGGATCGTCCTTCTCCTTCATTGCCGTGGTGATTGCCGTGACAGGCTATGCAGGGACTGGTCCCAACCCGGATATCGGGCCGGCCCTTGGCGGTATCATCGCCGCCGGTGCGCTCTATGCCCTGATCGGCGTCGTGGTGATGGTTACCGGAACCGGCTGGATCGAGCGGCTGATGCCGCCGGCCGTCACGGGTGCCATCGGGGCGGCCATCGGGCTCAATCTTGCGCCCGTGGCCGTGCAGGGAACGCAGGGCACCGGACCTCATGTGATCGTGGCGTTGCTGACGCTGTTCTCTGTCGCGGTGATTTCCACCTTCGGTCCGCTGGCGCTGAGGCGTGTATCGATCCTGGTCGGCATCGCTATCGGCTATGTGGCGGTTCTCGTGATGGGTAACGGTATGGGGCTCCTGCCTCCGGTGGATTTTTCGGAGCTTTCTCAGGCGTCGTGGTTCGGCATGCCCGCATTCCGCAGCCCCGAATTCGTTCCCGAAGCGATGGTGCTGATCGCGCCGGTGGCGCTGATCCTGGTCGCGGAGAACCTCGGCCACATCAAGGCTATCGGCGCAATGACCGGCCAGAACATGGACCGCTTTATCGGCAGGGGCTTTCTTGGCGACGGCATCGCCACGATGGTTTCGGGGTCGGGCGGCGGAACGGGCGTGACCACCTATGTGGAAAACATGGGCGTGATGGCGGTGACGCGGGTCTTCTCCACCCTCGTCTTCGTTATCGCTGCGCTTGTGGCGATCGGGCTTGGATTTTCGCCGAAGTTCGGTGCGTTGCTGCGTACCATTCCAGCGCCGGTTCTGGGTGGTCTGGCCGTGGCCGTCTTCGGCCTTATCGCTGCGGCGATGATCAGGCTCTGGGTCGATAATCGTGTCGATTTCTCGGAGCCGCGCAATCTGTTCACCGTCGGTATCACGCTGGTCTTCGGTTCAGGGAATTTCACGCTCAATATTGGCAGTTTCGCACTCGGCGGTATCGGAACGGCCACTTTCGCCGCACTCATCGTCTATCAGGTGCTGAGTATCGGGCGCGGGAGAGAAGCGCAGGGCAAACCTGTCATCCATTGACGATCGGAACTTCAGAATGGCCCCTTCAAGGGGCCATTCCTCTATACGCCGCTGGTTTGCCTGCGGCGTGTCCCGGCAATCGCTAATCCCTATAGCGCCTGGGCGATGTGGAGACCGCACGAGAGGCAGCCGTGACGCCGCGCGTAAGCGCTTGCGAAAGGTCCTCACCCCGTGCAAGGGCTGCCAGAAAACCGGCGTTGAACGTATCTCCGGCCCCCACCGTGTCGATGACCCGAACGGAAGGGGCGGATGCATGAAATCGCTGGCCATTCGCATAGGCAGAGGCACCGGCTGCGCCCTGCTTGATGACAATCATATGCGATGAAGCCTTGCCCTGGGTAAGCGCGGCTGCGGCTGCGTCGGGGTCGCCCTCGCCGGTGATGGCGGCAGCCTCGACCTCGTTCAGGAGCGCGATGTCGGCTTGATCGAGCCATTCCTTGACGAGGCGCATGGTGGGCTGTTGCCAACCTTCGGGTGGCCAGCCCGGATCGATTGCGGTTTGCCAGCCTTTTGCGTGAAGGGCGTCGAGGAGTTTACTGGTACCCGCGCGCAAGCCCGGCATCAGGAACCCGCCGGACACAAGTGCAAAGGCGGGGCCGGAGGGGGCATCGGGCAGGCGTGCAACAAGGTCTTCGACGCGCGCCATGTCGAGATGGCCGGGCGTGGTGAAGAAAGCCCGGTCGCCGCCCTTGTGAACGATGCCGACGGTGAGCGTTGTAGGGCAGTCGTCGACGATCCAGAGGCTGTGATTTTTGCTGAAGGCATCACGCAGCCAGGCTCCATTCGGGTCGTTTCCGGTGGAGGCGATGAACAGATGGTCGACGTCCAGGCCTGTCAGCGCAAGGGCGCTGTTACCGGCAGAGCCGCCGGGGCGCATCTCGCTGCGTTCCACCATGATTTCCGTGCCGACCACCGGCCAGCCATCGATCTCGCCCAGGACGAGATCGACATTGGCGTTGCCCAGGACGAGGATTGCAGGCGATGGGTGCATGGAATGCCCATTCAAGGGACGGCCTGCACCTTCACGAAGGTCAGGCCCGTCCGGTATCGGGTCAGGCTGATTTGCGAGCGACCACAGGCACGTAGTCTTCCAGTTCGGGAGCGGGGAAGCGGACGGTCTCTCCCGTCTCCGCAGACCGGTAGAGGCCCATCAGGATCTCGACGACGGCAAGCCCGTCATGGAAGGTCTCGAGCGGCGTCTCGCCCTTGCGGAAGCACTCGACCATGTGGCGGTTCTCGTCCGTATAGCCATAGACCCCGGCCTCGTCTTCGAGAACCGGCATCAGGCCCTGTTCGGCATTCTGCTTCTCCACAAGGTCCTCGCCCTCGTCGCCCGTGACGGCGCGCGACATGAAAATCTTCAGGCCAGTGGCGAGCGAATTGAACTCCATCGCATATTCTGGGCCGAGTAGCTCAAGCTGTATGCGCAATCCCGCACCCACATAGGCCCAGGAGGTGGTGGCCTCGATCATCAGCTCGTTGCCGTCCTCATCTTCCAGTGCCACCACGCCGCGGGCGAAATCCTCGGACGGGCGATTGCGATAGTCGACTTCCTTGCCGAAGCGCTCGCGCAGTTGATCGGCATAAGCAGGCCGCGTCCATTTCAGATTGGCTACGGTGCCGTTGACTGATTTGACCTTGAGCGAGTTGCGCGCCGCGCCGGGCGCCGTCAGAAGGTGGCGGGCGACCTCGACCGAATGGCACATCATGTCGGAGAGAACGCCACCACCCTGCTTGTCGCCCTGCCAGAACCAGGGTTCATGCGGACCGGAATGCTCCTCGGCGGCACGGGCCAGATAGGGGCGGCCGGTGGTGGAGGCGGCCCGGCGCCACACGATTTCCTTGCCGCGCAAGACGGGCGTGGCGAAGACCTGGTTTTCAAGATAGCCGTGGTTAAGGCCGGCATCCTCTGCCAGATGCAGCATTTCGCGTGCTTCAGAAACTGTCCGGGCAAGGGGCTTTTCGCAGGCAATCGCAAACACCTTGGAGCGCCCGGCCTTCACCTCCGCATGGATGGTGCGCATGATGTCGAGGCGTGTGTGATTGGGCGACAGAACCCAGATCGCGTCGATATCGTCGGCCTGCAGCATGGCTTCCAGCGTTTCATAGCTGCGGCAGTCGCCCATGCCGAGTTCAGTGACGGCATCCACGAAGCGCTGGCGATTGTCGGCGCTGCGGCTGTAGACGCCGGTCACATCCACATTGCGCACGCCGACCATCGACTTCAGGTGAAAATGCGCGATGAAGCCGGTGCCGACAAACCCGATGCGCAGCCTCTGCCTCGTCTGTTTGGTCATATCTCATTTCCTCGTGGCGTTTCGATTTCTTGTTGGGGCGCCGTGCTTTCGCGCAGCATCAGCGTTGTTGGCATCATCACACGCATGTCGGCGGGCTTGCCGCCGGCGATGATGTCGAGAAGGACGGTCATGGCCTTGCGCCCGATATCCGCGCGCGGCTGGCTTACCGTGGTGAGCGGGGGGAACATCGCCTGGCTCAGATAAATATCGTCGAAGCCGACGACGGAGACATCGCGGGGCACATCGAGGCCGCTGCGGCGCAATTCGTGGATCGCACCGAAGGCCATTTCATCGTTGGCGCAGAAGATGGCGCTCGGCCTGTCCACAAGGGAGAGGAGCGCGCGGCAACCGTCGCGCCCGCCCTGGAGAAGATAATCGCCCTGCTGCTCATAGCCTGGGGGAATTTCCAGCCCGGCTTTGCGCATGGCCTGCTCATAGCCCTTGTGGCGCGCCTCGGCCATAGGCTCGCCCCTGGGGCCGGCAATGTGCGCGATGCGGCGATGGCCAAGCGACAGGAGGTGATGCACGGCTTCGCTGGCCGCCGCCGCATTGTCGATCTCGACATGGGGAAAGGCGGAGCCTTCTATGCGCTCCAGTGCGACCACGACAGGCAGCTTGTCGAGTTTGAAACGGCTCGAGGGCAGTTTGCCCGTCATGAGCACCATGCCGTCGGCATTGCCATCGCGCAGCATGTTGAAGTAGTCGGCCTCGCGTTCAGGGTCGTTTTCCGTGTTGCCCATGAGAACCGAGTAGCCAGCTTCACGGGCTGCCGCTTCTGCGCCCTTCAGAACTTCCAGATAGAAGGGGTTGCCGATGTCGCGCACCACCATCAGCACGGTCATGGAACATTGCCGGCGCAGATTGCGGGCGCTGACATTCGGCCTGTAATCCAGGGCGTCGGCTGCTTCCAATATGCGCGAGAGCGTCGGCTCGGCCACAAGGCCGGTGCCCGACAGAGCGCGCGAAACCGTGGCGGGCGAGACGCCCAGCCTTTGGGCGATGTCCTTCATCTTGGGCTGACGGGAGTTCATGTGCGCATGGCCCTTCCTCGGCCATAAAACAACATCAGCACGAGAAGGGTGGCGCCGAAGATCATCTGGCGTCCCGATTCCTCGATGTTGATGGTGGTCAGGATGCTTTGGAGCACCACCAGCATGACCGCCCCGGCCATGGTGCCGGTGTAGCCGCCCTTGCCGCCGGCAAGCGAGGTGCCGCCGAACACCACGGCGATGATGGAGGGCAGCATGTATTGCTCACCGACATTGGCGAAGGAGGAACCCGAATAGCCGAGCAGGCAGATGCCTGCGATGGCAGCAAAGACGCCGGAGAGGACAAACAGCAGGATGCGGATCCTCGCTGCCGGAACGCCGGCCATGATCGCGGCGTGTTCATTGGAGCCTATCGCGTAGATGCGCTGGCCGAACACCGTACGCCGCAAGAGGAACGCCATCAGAAGGCCTACGGCGATCCAGAGCCATATGATGCCAGGCAGGCCGAAGAGGACGGGTTGGGTGACGAATTGCGACAGGACAGGAGCAGCGCGCCCGGAGGGGATGCCGTTGCGGATCACCACGAGCAGTCCTTGCAGAACGCCGAGCATGCCGAGCGTCATGACCAGAGGCGGGATGCGTAGAAGCGTGACGCCCAGTCCGTTGAGCAGGCCGAAAAACGCTCCGGCCACGATGCAGCCGGCAATGGCGAGCGGAATGCCGGCATCAGCGCCGTTCATCAGGTTTCCGGCAATGATGGCCGACAGGGAAATGATGCCGCCGACCGACAGGTCGATACCCTCACGTCCACCCAGAATGACGAGGTTCTGGCCGGCGGCGACGATGCCGAGCAGGGCAGCCACGATGAGGAGCCGCAGAATCTGCTGCATCGAGGCGAAGCCCGGGCTCAGCTGTTCGCCGAGGACAAGAAGGACTGCGATCAAAAGAAGCGCGATGGCAAGCGGCTGCCGGAAAAGGGGCGGAATGCCGTTCATCGCCTTGTCCTCCGTCCCACGAGAATGCCGGCCATGAGGGCAATCAGGATCGCCAGACCCTGAACGAGGTTTTGCCACTCGGACGGGGTGCCCACGAAATAGACCAATGAATTGATGAGGCCGATAATGAGTGCGCCGAAGACAGAGCCGACCACTGTGCCGAAGCCGCCGGACAGCGCCGCACCGCCAAGAACCACGGCCGCGACCGAAAACAGGGTCATCTTGCCGCCCACCAGCGGATCGCCGCTTGCTGTGTCGCCGGTGATGCAGAAGGCGGCGAGCGCCGCGAACAAACCGCATAGCGCATAACCCTTGATGCGGATCGCGGTGACGGGAAGGCCGCTCTGGAAGGCCGATTGCGCGTCGTCACCGACGGCCAGAAGCTGGGTGGTGAGCCGTAGCCGCGCCATGAGGTAGAGAACAAGGGCAAGCAAGAGAACCGCATAGAAGACGAAGGGCACCTCGAAGAAGCGACCGCCATAGGTGCGCCAGAAGGCGGTTGGCGCGGGTAGGCCGGCCACCGGCAGGACCCAGAGAGCGACGCCGGTGAAGAAGATCGATGTGGCGAAAGTGGCGACGATCGCCTGAAGACGCAGAGCGGCGACGACGAGACCGTTGATGAGCCCGCAGGCAAGGCCGACCAAAAGCCCGGCGGCCATGGCCGCGAAAATGGACACTCCACCTCCGCCCCATCGCTCCATCAGCACGACGAGAACCACATTCACCAGCGAAACGATGGCGCCCACGGAAAGGTCGATGTCGCCCGCATAGACGACATAGGTCTGCGCGATGGCAAGCAGCATCAGCGCCAGATAGGTCTTGGTTAGACCGGTCAGGCCGATCAGGCTGACGCTGCGCGGCTGGTAGAGGCCGTTCAAAGCGAGCAGCACGAGCGCGATGACAAGTGCCGGCAGAAACGGATAACGGGCAAGAATGCGTGCCATCATGCGGCCCCAAAGGCAGCTTCGTAGGCGGCCTGGTAGAGATTGTAGCGGGTGCGGTCCTCGCCGGTGAGCTCGCGGACAGGCCTGCCGCCGTTGAAGACGAGAATGCGGTCGGCATTGGCCAGAAGCTCCGCATCCTCCGAGGAATAGAGGATGATCGCCATGCCGTGCGCGGCAAGCTCTCGGATCAGAGCAAAGAGATCGGCCTTGGCGGAGAGGTCTATACCCTTGGTGGGATCGTCGAGAAGCAGGATGTCCGGCCTGTCGATCAGCCAGCGGGCGATGACCACTTTCTGCTGGTTGCCGCCCGACAGGGAATCGATGGGATGGGAAAAGCCGGCGAAGCGGGTTTTCATGGCTGAAATGGCAGGTTCGGCCGCCTTGCGCAGCGCGCCCGGTCGCACCAGTGCAAGGCGTCGGCGCAGGAAATGGATCGGCGTGACGTTTTCCAGAATGGAGCGGCCCGTGATGACACCATCGCGTCTGCGGTCGCCCGACACATAGGCGAAGCCTTGACGGATTGCCTCGGCGGGGGTTGCAATTCGCACCGGATGCCCGGCCAGTGAGACAGTCCCGGAAACATATGGATTTGCACCGAAAAGCGCGCGCAGAGCCGCCGATTGACCCTGGCCGTGAAGGCCTCCGAAACCCAGGATTTCACCATGTTTCAGGTCGAAACCCACATTTGCGAAGCCAGGGCCTGACAGCCCGGACACCGCCAGTGCGGTTTTGCCGGCATCGGGTGCGGGAGCAGGGGCGCTGGCGGAAGCCAGTTCCTCCTTCTCGCCAACCATCAGGCGGATGAGGGCAGGTGGCTGGGTGTCGGCAATGGCCATGGATGAGATGGTTCTGCCGTCGCGAATGATTGTCACACGGTCGCCGATGGCGAATATCTCGTCCATGCGGTGGGAAATGAAGACGATGGTTCTGCTGTCGTTTTTCAGTCCGCGCAATATTTCGAAGAACCGGTCCACCTGTGCCCGATCGAGCGCGGAAGTGGGCTCGTCGAAGATCAGGATCGGGGCTTCGCTTGCAAGGGTTTTCATGATTTCGACAAGCTGGCGCTGATCGGCGCGCAGCGTATCGACCGGCGCATCGGCGGCAAAGCCTTCGCCCGTCACCCCATCGAACAGGGCAATGTAGCGCGCGGCGCGATCTGAAAGGGTCGCCCGGTCGATAAACAATCCGGCCTTCATCGGAAGGTCGGACAGGCAGATATTCTCCTCAACCGTGCGGCGGGCGGCGAGGCTGAGTTCCTGATAGAATATGCCGATGCCAAGCGTTCTGGCGGCCTGCGGGCCGGATATGGCGACGGGTTTGCCGTCAATTTCAACACGGCCGGAATCCGGGCGGACGCTGCCTGCCACAATCTTGCAGAGCGTGCTTTTGCCTGAACCGTTGGAGCCGATCAGCACATGCACCTCGCCCGCCTCGAGCGTGAGGTCGCCATGGCTGAGAGCCACCGTTGCGCCGTAAGTCTTGCTTACGTCGCGAAGAACCAGCTTCGACATGGAATGCTCCTTCCCGAGGAAACCGGCGGCGTCAGCGCGATGCTTTGCCGCCGCCGGGAAATTCTGCTTCGGGAAATCTTATTTGAAGAGTGCTTCTGCGTCTTCGATGGAAAGCTGGCTGGTGTAGGAATAATAGCCGGGCTTGCCTTCGACCTGCTTCACAGCCTCATCCAGATTGGAAGAATCGATGAAGGGGATCGGCAGGTACATGGCGTTCTTGTACTGGCCGGCCGTGGCGGGCTCCTTCAGTTCCTTGCCCTGAAGCATCAGTACGGCGACATTGAGCGCGGAGGCCATGACGCCGGGAGGGTTCACCGACGCGCCGGAATTCAGCTTGTCCTTCACCCAAAGGTCGATGAAGTCCTTGCGGATTTCGCCGGTTGCAGCGATATCGCCAGTCTTGCCCGCATCGATGATGGATTTCCACGCGCCAGCCGCCATGCCGTCCTGAACCCAGACGCCCTTGATGTCGGGATAGGTGGCGAGCAGGTTCTGCATGGCCTGCTGGCCTTGCGCCTGGTCCCAGTTGGCGTTGACTTCGTTGACGACCTTGATGTCGGGATAGTTTGCGAAGACCTCGCGATAGCCGGCGACGCGCATCTCGTTGGCCGGATGACCGGCAACACCGTTGATGGCGACCACATTGCCTTTGCCGTCGAGCGCCTTGGCGAGCCATTCGGCACCTGCGGCACCCCATGCCTTCTGGTCGATGCCCACATAGACGGCATCGGGCGAAGAAACCTCGGCATCGGTGGAGATCACCAGAATGCCGGCTTCCTTGGCTTGCGCGAAGACAGGGTCGAAGGCGGTCGGGCTGTTGGGATTGATGATGATGGCATCGACGCCTTCATTGATGAAATTGCGAACATGAGCGATCTGGCCCGGCACGTCGACATTGGCGCTCTGCACCACAACCTCGACATTTACGCCCTTGTCTTTCCAGGCCGCTGCGGCCGCCTGGGCCTCCTCGATCATCTGGGTGCGCCATTCGGAGCCGACCCAGCCGTTGGACAGGCCGATCTTGAAATCTTCCGCATTGGCGGAAAAGGCGGTCACGGCGATTGCCGCAACCGTGGACATGGCAAGTGCTGCAAGTTTCTTCACGAGGCTTCCTCCCAAGTTGGTTCTGAAATGGAACCATACAATGAAATCGATTTCAATACGGCGTTGTGAAGGAATTTCGAGGTAAGCCATGTCGACATGGGAAGCGAGCATGCGCCTGCCGGGAAGGCAGGTCAGCTTGTCTTCACCCATCTTTCACGCGATAGGCACGTCCTTTGAGCAGAGAATAACAGGGGAAGCAGAGTGCGGCGTGGGAAATCTGCGTGCCGGTTGTGAGCCGTGACCAAGGCCTAAGCGGAGAAAACGTTGAACTGGAAAGCCATGCTGAATATGCAGAAAAGCCGATTGCCGATAAGCGTGGAACCGTCAGGTGCGCGGGGATGGAGACGGCTGGATTGTCGCGGGCGCTTGCCGAAATTTTGTGTCCGCGAGCATTGTATAGTTATTTCAGCGCTGATAATTATAAATTGATGTTTTTGTGGCGGAATTTTCAAAGTTGAAATCGAGTAATATTATTCGTCTATCTTTATTTTATTTAAATCGATTATTTAAAATGAAGCATGTCTTCTCCAGTTTCGGCTGCTCGAATTATTGGGAAATTCTCCTCCGAAGAGACATATGGCAGTTGAAACCCATGCCTGGAGGAAGCCGGTGAGACGTATCGCGTTTCTCGTTTTTCCGAATTTTCAGGCGCTCGATCTGGCCGGTCCCCTTGATGTTTTTGCCGAAGCGAACGGGCTCGTTCCCGCCGACGATCGCTATGAGATTGTGGTTATCGGTCCGACCCCTGACATTCTTCAGGCGTCCAATGGCATGCAGCTTGTTCCCGATATTTGTGTCGGTGCGGCTGGGGACCAGTATGAAACGATACTCGTGGTCGGTGGGCCGGATGTTCCGACCTCGCAACCCGACAAGCGTCTTGTTTCGTATTTATGTGAGCAGGCTTTGCATGTGCGGCGTTACGGCTCGATTTGCACGGGCGCTTTCTATCTGGGTGCAGCCGGTCTTCTCAACGGAAAAAAGGCGACCACGCATTGGCAAGCCGCACCTCTTCTTGCAAAAAAATTCCCCAGTGTGTCGATCGATCCTGATCCCCTGTTCATTTATGACGAACCGCTCATCACCTCCGCCGGCGTGACGGCGGGCATCGATCTGGCGCTTGCCCTTGTCCAGCAGGATTTCGGTTCGGGCATTTCGCTCGCGGTGGCGCGCAAACTCATCGTCGTTGCGCATCGTCTGGGCGGTCAACTGCAATACAGTCCGAGCCTGGTGGTCTCCAAGAGCGGCAATGAGAAGATCGAGCGGTTCAAGACCCATGTGGAACGGAATATTCGCGACGAATTGTCGAACGCGGCCCTGGCACGTGCGCTGGGGATCAGCTTTCGGCATTTGAGCCGTCTCGTGCAGGATGAAATGGGCATCACGCCCATCGAATATATCCGCAGAGCGCGGCTCGATACCGCGAGGGAGGTTCTTGCCAATACGAAACTTCCCTTGAAGGTCGTTGCCCATGAAAGCGGGTTCGGTACGGTGGAGAAACTCTCCCGAGCCTTCAAGACCCGATTTGGTGTGACGCCGATCCAATACAGGAGCAGTTTCGGTTCCTGACGGGCTCTTCCTGAATTCCGGGCAAGACCCCTTTTCAGAGGCCTTGCCCGGGCTCGGGAGGCGGCGTGATATTCGCCGTCGGGAGAGCAATCAGATTGAGCCTTCCTTTTCGATGACGAGGATGCGGGCCTCTCCAACAGGTTCGGCGTATTGCTCGTTGCTTTGATGTTTCCCAAGAGCCCTTGAATGTTTGTCTTATCCCGCGGGGCCTGGTTCTGCTGCCGGAGCCGAAGCCGGGCGCGGAGGGAAATAGGTGTTGCTTGCAAGTGCCTGCAGGGTGGCGAGCAATACGAAACCGAGAAGAGCGGTTGCCAGGGCAAGGGTTCCCACTGCCAGGAACTGGATGGTGGGGTGTTTTTCCGTCTCAGCCAGGATCAGGAGACCTTGCGCCAGTGTCGAGATACCGAAGGTGTAGGCCCAGTATCCCGGTGCAAAAGGCTGTTCCCGCAACCAACGGAAGGACATGATCACCGTCACTGTGATGAACAGCGAGTATCCGAGAAGTATGTAGATGACGGGGATCGAAGCCTGGTTGCCCGAGAGGACCTGATACGCGACGAGCGCGACGACGGGGGGTGCCATGTAGATGCCCATGAAATTGCGCGTCTTGGCAGGCAGCATGCCCGTCACGAGCTGCTGTTTGATCACGGAGTCGAGAACCAGCCAGGAAATCGCCCCGATGCCGAAGAGCACCCATCCGTAGAGGATGTAGCCAAACACGCCCGCTGCAATGGCATTCACCAGGACGCTGGCCGCGTAGATCAGGAACAGGTTGGGCGTGGTCTGCTCAGGCGTGCGGTTTTCGACCCACATTCTGGACAGGCGATAGGCGCCGTAGAGCAGATTGGTCGCGGAGCCGAGCCAGAATGCCGCAAGGGCGACGGGGTGATTATAGGGGTGCAAGGCCAGTGAAATCAGGATAATCGATTCAGGGATGAGCGCGATGAACGAAGCCTGGATCGGATCGCGAAACTCTTCGCGAGCAGCAGCGGTCTGGGAAATCCATTTGTTGAGGAAAAGACCTCCCCAGACAAAAAACGATAAGACAGCCAGAACCTGGAAGATTTCTCCGACAATGCCCGGAGCATTCAACGCGGCGGTCGCGTTTCGCCAGGCATTTCCGGTCTCTGCAAATCCTAGTGTCATCGCGAAGAAGGAAGCAGGGATAATTGGAAGTTTCTTGAACACTATTCGCAGTCCTTGTTCGACAGCATCACCGACCGATTTGATCTCGGTTTCTCTTTCATTTGCTTTTGGAATTATTTGAATTTAACGGCAAAAGATGCAGGTGCCGCAACGTGGCCGCACCCGTAAAACAAGACAAACAACCGACATTTCTGGCCGGTGAGTGAGGCGTGCGAATGCGCCGGATGAGGTCATTTGCAGCATGCCGGAAGCGCAAACGGAAAAGCCCGCTCTTCTTTCGAAGAGCGGGCCTTGGATACACGGAAGGAGCGTCAGCCCCTGTGGTTCTGCAGGGCGAAGTCGATGCGCCTGGATATCATTGGGGCATCGGGTGTTCGGCGCAGACCGTCAGCTGGACGATATGCAAAGCTGTCTTTGCTGGCCAAGGCCTTCAATGCCGAGTTCCACCACATCGCCGGCCTTGAGATAGCGCTGGGGGGAGAGGCCCATGCCGACGCCCGGCGGCGTGCCGGTCGAGATGATATCGCCCGGATGCAGGGACATGAAATCGGAGAGGTAGCTGACAAGCTCCGCAACCCCGAACACCATCGTCCGGGTGGAGCCGGACTGCATCGTCTCGCCATTCACCTTCAGCCACATGGAAAGGTTCTGAGGGTCGGCAACCTCTTCGCGGGTCACGAGCCAGGGGCCGGTCGGGCCGAAGGTGTCGCAGGATTTCCCCTTGGTCCATTGTCCTTGGCGCTCATTCTGGAAAGCGCGTTCGGAAACATCGTGAAGGACGCAGTAGCCGGCCACATGCTCGAGTGCGTCTTCCTTGCTCACATGCTTTGCGGTCTTGCCTATGACGATGCCGAGTTCCACTTCCCAATCGGTCTTGGTGGAGCCCCGCGGGATGACGAGATCGTCATCGGGACCGCAGATCGCGCTGGTGGCCTTCATGAAAACGATCGGCTCCGTGGGTACGGGCAAGCCGGCTTCGCGCGCGTGATCGCTGTAATTCAGCCCGATGCAGATGAATTTTCCCGTGCCTGCGACACAGGGGCCGAGCCGCTGTTTTTCCGCGATGCGGGGCAGGGAGGATGCATTGAGTGCTGCCAGAGCCGCGAGCCCTTCGGGCGAGAGCGTTTCACCGGCAATGTCCGCGATATGGTTGGAGAGATCGCGCAGATCGCCATCGCCGTCGATAAGGCCGGGCTTTTCGGCACCGGCTGCGCCAAAGCGTACTAGTTTCATCGTGTTTTCCTATGGTTTCAGATCGTCCAGCCGCCGTCGATGACATAGGCCTGGCCGGTGGTGTAGGTGGCCCCGGCCAGATGCACGACGAGATCGGCGATTTCCTCGGCAGTCCCCAGCCGCCCCATCTGTTGGCGGCCCACGAAGGCCTTGCGGGCGGCTTCGTAGTCGCCGGTCGCTTCAAGCCGCTGGCGCAGCGACGGGCTGTCCACGGTGCCTGGGCAAATCGCATTGCAGCGAATTCCGCTGCCCACATAGTCTGCGGCGACGGATTTGGTGAGCCCGATCACCGCGGCCTTGGTGAGGCCGTAGACGCATCGATTGGGTGCACCCTTCACGCTCGATACGACTGAAGCCATGTTGATGATGCTGCCATTACCCCGGTCCAGCATGCCGGGGAGCACGGCCTTGATGGTGCGGATCATCGCCTTGACGTTGAGGTCCATGGCAAGGTCGATATCTTCGTCGCTCGCCTCGATCACGGTTCCGTTGTGAACGATGCCGGCGCAATTGAAGAGAATGTCGATCCTGCCGATCTCCGAAACCAGCGCGGCGATGGCATTCATGTCGCGGACATCGAGCAGGTGCGGTTCTATGGAGCCTGTCTGCCGGGCCAACGCCGAGAGGCTTTCTTCATTGATGTCCGTGGCGTGAACCGTTGCACCGGCTTCGGCCAGGGCGTGGGCGCTTGCAAAGCCTATTCCCTGTCCCGCTGCGGTGACGAGGGCGGTCATTCCAGTGAGTGAACCCATTTTCCATCCTTCATCGTCTTGAGGGGCGGCCGTCGAAATTGGCTATTGACTCGGCGCAGCCTTCGCATATGATTTAACGATAAACCTAGCGCAATTCAAGCATACAATCACCACGAAGGCGACCGCACCGATGGCCACCCTGGAAACCGAACCGCAACCGACCCTGATCGAACTCAGGGAGCGCTTCTTCACTGCTCTTCTCTCAGATGTCCTGGATGATCTCGGTTACATGAACCAGGCCATGCACCACACGATCCGGCCGCTCGACAGTTCCCTGGTGATGGTCGGAAGGGCGCGTACGGCGCTTTGCATGGATGTCTATGAACGTCCTGCGCCGGGTGAAAACCCCTATGAGCTCGAGATCAAGCTCGTGGACGATCTGAAGGCAGATGAGATTCCGGTTTTTGCATGCGGAACCTCGGGGCGCATGGCCCCATGGGGTGGGCTTTTGAGCACGGCGGCAAAGTTCCGTGGTTCGGCAGGGGCAGTCATGGACGGCCTGGTGCGTGATACGCGTGAAATCCTCGCCGCGGGCTTTCCCGTTTTCCACGGGGGCATTGCGCCGCTGGATTGCAAGGGGCGCGGCAAGGTCGCGGCGCTTGACGTCGGCATCGAATGTTCCGGCGTGAAGGTCAATAGCGGCGATCTCGTCTTCGGCGACGCTGACGGCGTCATCGTCGTTCCGCAGGAAATAGAGGCCAGAGTTCTCGAGGTCGCGCAGGAACGCCTGCGCGGCGAGCGCAACACGCTGGCTGATCTCGAGGCGGGGGAACGCCTCGCAACCGTGTTCGCGAAATATGGCATCCTGTAAGTCGTCCTGACTCGCACTTGCCATAAAGCGAAACCCTCGGGCGCGGCTCGAAATCGCGCCCTCGGGGAATGACGCCAAGAAAAATAGAGGGGTACAGTGAAATGACGCACAGAAACTCGAAAAACCGGTTGCGCGGCCTGCTGGTCGCCGGCGCAATGGCGGTCGCTGCGGGCCCGGCTTATGCTGAACTCTGCGGTCATGTGGGTGGCGATCTGGTGCTGGGTATGGAGGCCAAGCTCGGCACGCTTGACCAGCATGTGAATGCGGCGAACGCGACGCGCAATGTCGCCATGAATATCTTCGAGACGCTGATGACGCGCGACGAGAACATGGCGCCCATCCTCGATCTCGCGGCCTCTCTCGACGTCAGCGACGACAAGCTGACCTACACCTTCAAGCTTCGCCCCGGCGTGAAGTTCCACAATGGCAAGCCGCTGACCTCGGCGGATGTGGCTGCCTCCTTCGACCGCTACAGCCGTATCGGCGTGGATCGTTCCGCGCTTGGCAGTGTCGATCATTGGGAGACGCCGGACGAAGCCACTTTCACCATCATTCTCAAGGAGCCGCAGGCGAGCTTCCTGGAGAGCATTTCGGCGTCGACCGTTCCCATCGTCATCGTTCCTTCGGAACAGGCGAGCGCGGAGGCCACCCGGCTCGAACCCATTGGCACCGGACCGTTTCAGCTCGAAGAATTCGTGGCCGACAGTCATGTGAAGCTGAAGCGCTATGAAGGCTACAAGCCCAATGAGACGCTTGAAGGCATGTCGGGCTTTGCCGGCCGCAAGCAGGCCTGCGTCGATACCGTCACGTTCCGCACGCTTGCAGAACCCGGAGCTCGCCTCGCGGCGCTCGAAACGGGCGAGGTGGATATCGTCGAGGATGTGCCGACGCTCTCCAAGGAGCGCCTTGCCGGCAACAAGGACATCGTCCAGACGCAGCTCAAGCATGCCGCCCTGTGGCTCACCTATCCGAACCTTTCGGAGCCACCGACGGATAATCTGAAGGTGCGCCAGGCGATACAGGCGGCCATGAACCTCGATGAAATCATGGATGCCATGAGCGATGGCTCCTATAGCCTCAACCCGTCGTTCCAGTTTCCCGGCCAAACCTATTATTCGGAGGCCGGCAGCCAGTATTACAATCAGAACGACCCGGAAAAGGCCAAGGCCCTGCTCGAGGAGGCCGGTTACAATGGCGAGCCGGTCAAGCTTCTGACGACACGGGATATTCCCCGCCTCTACACGGCCGCCGTCGTCATGTCGGAACAGTTGAAAGCCGTGGGCATCAATGCCGAGCTGGTGGTTCTGGACTGGCCGACCGCGCTTGGCATGAGCGTGAACGAGACGAAAGGCTGGAACTTCTTCTATACCGGCTGGATCACGGTTACCGCACAGGGCGGCGCGCAGTCGCTGCGTAACCTTGCCGATCCGTCCAATGTGCACAAGCCGAAGGACAACAAGTCCGACGCCGAGTTCATGAAGGAATTCCAGATTTTGAGCACGAGCCCGGATCTGGAAGAACGCAAGACCGCTTTCGCCAAGGCGCAGGAGCGGGTGTTCGAGCAGGTGATGGCAATTCCCTTCGGCGTGACGCCGAAGAACCAGGCGACGCGTGCCAATGTGAAGGGCTATGTGCCATTCTTCAACACGCGGGTCTCGAATGTCTGGCTGGCCGAATAGCCAGCCTTTCCGACCCATGTTCCGTCATGCATGAACCGGCACGGAATCGTTTGGAGGTCACATGCTTGCTTACACGCTGAGGCGCATAGCCCAGGCCGTGCCGATTCTTCTGCTCGTCAGCCTGATCTCCTTCGGGATCATGCAGCTGGTGCCCGGGGATCCCGCCGCCGTTCTGGCGGGCCCCAACGCCACGCCCGACGAGCTCATCAAACTGCGGCAGACGCTGGGGCTCGACAAATCCCTTCTGTCGCAGATCATGATCTTTTACGGAAACCTGTTTCAAGGCGACCTCGGCTACTCGATCATCCTGGGAGAGCCGGTTCTGAAGGTGGTCCTGGAGCGTTCGCCCATCAGCATATCGCTGGCGCTTTATTCGCTCGTCCTGACGGTCATCCTCGGGCTTTCCATCGGCGTCATCGCGGCGATGAAACACAATCGCTGGATCGATCAGGTGGCGATGACCTTTGCGCTGATCGGGGTTTCCGTCCCCAATTTCTGGCTGGGACTCGTAATGATCGTCCTGTTTTCGGTGCATCTCGGCTGGCTGCCGACCGGGGGTTATGTGCCCTTCTTCGAAGACCCGGTGGGCTGGTTCCTGGCGGCAACCATGCCGGCTCTCTCGCTCGCCATGATGCAGATCGGCCTGCTTGCCCGCCTGACGCGCTCCACCATGCTGGAAGTGCTTGGCCAGGATTATATCCGCACAGCCCGCGCCAAGGGGGCGAGCGAGCCACGGGTGATCATCAAGCATGCGATGAGCAATGTGCTGATCCCCGTCGTGACCGTGCTCGGCATGATCCTATCGGTCCTTCTTTCGGGGTCGGTCATCGTGGAAACCATCTTCGCGGTGCCGGGGATCGGCGCGCTTCTGGGCAATGCGATCCTCGGCCGCGACTATCCCATGATTCAGGGGGGGCTTATCTTCGTGGCAGCAGTTCTTCTCATGCTGAACATCGTTGTCGATGTGCTCTATGCCTGGCTCGATCCGAGGGTGCGCGTCCAATGAGCAGTCTCGAAATGAACGACAGCCGGAGCGAGCCGTCTTTTTTGAGCCGGTTCTTCGAGGGACGGCGCGTGCGCCGCCTCATCCGCCACCGCTCCTTCATGATCGGCCTGTGGCTATGCCTGTTCGTGACGGTCATCGCTGTCCTCGCACCGGTCATTTCACCCGTCGATCCGAACAAGATGGCCATTCGTTCCCGGTTCCAGCCGCCATCGTTCGAATTCCTGCTGGGCACTGACAATCTCGGCCGCGACCTTTTCAGCCGCGTGGCGTGGGGCGCGCGCCTGAGCCTTGCCATCGGTCTGGGCGTCGTTCTGCTTAATGCGGTGTTCGGCGTGCTCCTTGGGGCGCTTGCGGGCTATTTCCGGCGTCTCGACGGCATTCTCATGCGTCTTTCGGATGCCCTCATGGCCTTTCCCTCGGTGCTGCTTGCCATCGGCATTGCCGCGGCGATGGGCGCCTCCGCAATGACGGCGGTGATCTCGCTGGCAGTCGTCTATATTCCGCGCACGGCGCGCATCCTGCGCGCTTCCGTCCTGCAGGTGAACGAACTCGAATTCGTCAATGCGGCGCGGGCTGCGGGCGCCGGCGACTTCCATATATTACGACGCCATATCCTGCCCAACTGCATGGCGCCCCTTGTGGTGCAGCTCAGCTTCGTCTTCGCCTATGCGATCCTCTCGGAAGCAGTGCTCAGCTTTCTGGGGCTTGGGGCAGCCCCCACCGATCCCAGCTGGGGCATCATGATCTCCGAAGGCCGCAGCTATATCCGCGAGGCTCCCTGGATGACGGTCATTCCCGGCATGGCCATCGCGATCACGGTGCTTGGCCTGAACCTTCTGGGCGACGGTTTGCGGGATGTTCTCGACCCTCGCGTGAAGATGGAACACTGACGATGCAAAAAGAGCCAATTCTGCGCGTCGAGGGGCTGCGCACGACCTTTACGGGCGACGAAGGCACGGTGGTGGCGGTCGATGACGTCAGCTTCGACGTGAACGAGGGCGAGATTGTCGGCCTTATCGGCGAGAGTGGCTCCGGGAAGAGCGTCACGGCCCTTGCCATCATGGGGCTTCTGCCGAAGAGCACGTCGCAGGTTACGGCCGAGCGCATCATGTTCGATGGCCGCAACCTTGCACGGGCTTCCGACCGGGAGATGCGGCGGTTGCGTGGCGGCTCCATCGGCATGATCTTTCAGGAGCCGATGAGTTCGCTGAACCCGGTTCTGAAGATCGGCGATCAACTCATCGAGCCGATCCGTATTCACGAGCGCATCAGCTATCGCGCGGCCTTCGACCGGGGGGTGGAACTTCTGACCAAGGTCGGCATCCCGTCGCCTGTGCAACGCATGAACGATTATCCGCACCAGCTTTCGGGCGGCATGCGGCAGCGCGTCATGATCGCCATTGCCCTGTCGTGCTCTCCCAAGCTGCTTCTTGCCGATGAGCCCACCACGGCGCTGGATGTTACCATTCAGGCCCAGCTTCTCGACCTGCTTCTGGAAATCCAGGCCGAAACCAAGATGGCGATCGTGCTGATCACCCACAGCATGGGGGTGATCGCCGAATGCGCCGACAAGGTGGTCGTCATGTATTCCGGCCGCATCGCGGAGCAGGGGCCGGTGACGGACATATTCGACCGCCCGGGGCACCCCTACACGAAGGGCCTCATGCAGTGCACGCCGGAACTGACCGGCAATCCCCGCAGGCTCACCACCATACCGGGTGCGCTGCCGAGCCTGAGCGCGCTGCCGCCCGGATGTCGCTTTGCGCCGCGCTGCGGTCTTGCGCAGCCGGCCTGCGAGGCGGGCAGGCCCCCGATGATTGGTGTGGGACAAAATCACGCCTCGGCCTGTATCCGGGCGGATGAACTCGTCGCCTCGGCGGCGCAACCAGAGGGAGCCGAGGTATGAGCAAAACACCGCTTTTATCCGTTCGGGACCTTTCCAAGCATTTCACCATCCGGAGCCCCTTCAGGGGTACGACCGTCGGCACGGTGCAGGCGGTCAACCGGGTGAGTTTCGATATCGGCGAGGGCGAGACGCTCGGTCTGGTCGGAGAATCCGGTTGCGGCAAATCCACGACAGGGCGGCTGCTTCTGCGCCTCATCGAGCCGGACAGGGGGGAGGTCCTTTTCCAGGGGCGTGACCTTTTGAAGCTCGACGCCCGTGAACTCAAGGCCGTCCGCAAGTCGATCCAGATCGTCTTCCAGGACCCGTTCAGTTCCCTCAATCCACGGATGACGGTTGAGGATATCGTGACCGAACCGCTCTATGTGCAGGGTGGGATGACACGTCGGGACATGCGCGACCGGGCACGCATGCTGCTCGACCGGGTGGGGCTCAACGCTGCGCATATCACGCGCTATCCGCATGAATTTTCGGGCGGGCAGCGTCAGCGCATCGGTATCGCGCGCGCCCTGGCAGCCGATCCGCGCTTCATTGTCTGTGACGAGGCGGTCTCGGCGCTGGATGTTTCGGTCCAGGCTCAGGTCATCAATCTGTTGCAGGACCTGCAGGAGGAATTCAACCTCTCCTACCTGTTCATCGCACATGACCTTTCTGTGGTGCGGCATATCTCGGACCGCGTTGCGGTGATGTATCTGGGCGAGGTGGTGGAGATCGCCGGAAAAGATGCCCTCTACGCGTCTCCGCGTCATCCCTATACGCAGGCGCTGCTGGCGGCGATTCCGGTTGCCCATCCGCGCCTTCGGGGCAAGCGTGCGCGCCTGGGCGGGGAGGTGTCCAGCGCCCTCAACCCGCCTCCGGGATGTCGCTTCAGCCAACGCTGCCCCTTCGCGCGCGATGTCTGCCGAAAAGAGCCGCCGGCACTCAGGGGGTTGGGCGAGCGCCATCAGGTGGCTTGCCATTTTGCCGAGGAGCTGCAGGCCGTGGCGGCCTGACAGCAGCCCCGGGTTTCAGGAACGGAAGAACATCAGGGCCATTGCGCCAGTCTTGCGAGAAACGAAATGACCAGGAAAAAAGACCCGTTGCGTTCCACCGAATGGTTCGGAGGGCATGAAAAGGGAGCCTTCATTCACCGGAGCTGGATGAAGAACCAGGGGTTCCCTCCGCATCTGTTCGACGGCCGGCCCGTCATCGGCATCTGCAATTCATGGTCGGAACTGACGCCCTGCAACGGCCAGCTTCGCGACCTGGCCGAACATGTGCGGCGCGGCATCTTCGAGGCGGGCGGTTTTCCCGTCGAGTTTCCTGTGATGTCGCTGGGTGAATCGAACATGCGTCCGACCGCCATGATGTTCCGCAATCTTGCGGCCATCGAGGTGGAGGAGAGCATTCGCGCCAACCCCATCGACGGGGTGGTGCTTCTGGCAGGCTGCGACAAGACCACGCCGGCCCTGCTCATGGGGGCGGCGAGCTGCAATCTGCCGGCGCTCCTCGTTTCGGCCGGACCGATGCTGAGCGGCAGCTTCAACGGGGAGGTTCTGGGTTCTGGCACGGATGTCTGGCGGCTCAGTGAGGAAATGCGGGCCGGAACGATCTCACCGGAACAGTTTTCGGCGGCGGAAGCCGCCATGAGCCGGTCGCCGGGAACCTGCAACACGATGGGCACGGCCTCCACCATGGCCTGTCTCTCGGAAGCAATGGGGATCACGCTTCCTGGCAATGCGGCCATTCCTTCCGTGGATGCGCGGCGGCGCGTGCTGGCGTTCATGAGCGGCAGGCGCATCGTCGAGATGGTCCATCAGGATCTGTGCATGTCGCGCATCCTGACGCGTGAGGCGTTCCAGAATGCGATCTGCGCCAATGCGGCGATCGGTGGCTCGACCAATGCGGTCATTCACCTGCAGGCGTTGGCGGGCCGGGTCGAGGTGCCGTTCTTGCTCGATGACTGGAACCGCATCGGCCGCAACATCCCGACCATCGTCGACCTCATGCCTTCGGGGCGTTTCCTCATGGAAGACTTCTTCAATGCCGGGGGGATGCAGGCGGTGCTCAGGAGGCTTCTCGATGCCGGGCGTCTTCACGGGGATTGCCTCACGGTGAACGGCCGGACCATTGCCGAGAACAATGGCGCGATCCGGGTTCTCAACGACGAGGTCATCCGGCCCATGTCCAATCCGCTTACCGAGGATGGGGGAATCGTGGTGCTGCGCGGCAATCTGGCGCCGAACGGGGCGATCATGAAGCCTTCTGCTGCAACGGCGTCGCTGATGACGCACCGCGGCGCTGCTGTCGTTTTCGAGGATATCGACGATTATCACGCGAGGATCGACGATCCCGACCTGGAGGTCGACGAAGCCAGTGTTCTGGTTCTGAAGAATTGCGGACCGCGTGGTTATCCGGGCATGCCGGAGGTGGGCAATATGGGGCTGCCGCGCAAGCTGCTCCAGAAGGGTGTGACCGACATGGTGCGCATTTCCGACGCGCGAATGAGCGGCACGGCCTATGGCACGGTCATCCTGCATGTTTCACCGGAGGCGGCAATCGGCGGGCCGCTCGCGCTGGTGGAAAACGGTGACATGATTTCCGTCGATGCATCCGCGAATTCCATCGTGCTTGAGGTGCCCGACGAGGAACTCGCGCGCCGCAAGGCGAACTGGATGCCGCCCGTGCCGCCGGCCAGCGGGTTCGAGCGGATGTTTTCCGATCAGATTTTGCAGGCCGATGAAGGGTGCGATTTCGAGCTTCTCAAGGGCCGGCGCGGGGCCGCCGTGGCAAGGGATTACGTATGATGAAGGAGACGACCTTGTTGAAATGCGGAGCGGGGCGCGCAGACATGACGCCGCCGGTGGGTATTCCCCATATCCTTTGGGGTGCGCGCACCGTCGATCTTGCCGAAAGCATTCACCTGCCGCTGCGTGCGACAGCGCTTTGCCTTGAAAATGATGGAACCAGACTTCTGGTCTGCGATCTCGATCTGACGGGATTGCCGACGAATGTCTGCGATGAGATGCGCGCTGAAATCGAGCGGGAAACGGGCGTTCCGGCGGACCATGTTTCGATAGGGGCCACGCACACGCACAGCGCGCCGGTCTGGAATGCGGAGACGACAAACGGTCTGTCGCCGGACATGCCTGGCATGAACCTGATGCCGGCATGGCGCGAAAAATGCCGGCAGGCCGTTCTTTCGGCTTGCCGCATGGCGGTGGAAAGCCTGCAGCCGGCGCGCATCGCCTCCGGTTATGGCGCAAGCGAGGTCACGCTGAACCGGCGTTTCTCCACGCCGGAGGGACGGATGGTGGTCAGCCCGCATCAGGGCGGGTTGCGCGACACCACGATAGCGCTCCTGCGTTTCGACGATCTCGACGGCAATACGATCGCAAGCGTGGTGGGCTACGGCACGCATCCAATCGTGCTCGCTCACCAGAATACGGCGATCAGCGCGGAGTTTCCGGGAGCTCTGAAAGAGGGTGTCGAGAAGCTCGTCGGCGGTATCTGTCTGTTCCTGCAGGGCAGTGCGGGTGATCAAATCCCGTTCGAGGCCCTGAGCGGCGATGTGCGGCTCGCCGAGCGGATCGGCAACCGGATCGCGGCGGATGCAGCCGCCACGCTTACCGCGATGTCTCCCATGAACTACCGCATGGACTACAGCCATGTGGTGGAATCGGGAGCTCCGCTCGGCGTTCAGAAGAAGACTGTGCTTGCCGACACTCCTGCAACGGTTCGCGTGGCGGAAGCGGTTGCCGAATTGCCCGTCAAACCGTTCGAGGCCATCGACGTTCTGGAAGAACGCGCGGCTGCGACCAGGGCGGAACTCCACGCGTTGAAGAACGATGGCGCGGATCATGAAACGCTTGCCGATGTCCATTTCCGGGCACGGCGCGCCGATATCATGCTCGTCATGGCCCGGCGCGTGCAGGGCGTTTCGACGGTGCCTATCCCGATACGCGCCCTGCGCGTCGGCGATGCGGTGCTGGTGTCGGCGCCGATGGAGATATTTTCGGCAACGGGGCTCGCCATCCGCGAGGCCTCACCCTTCGCGATGACCTTTGTCGGAGGCTACACAAACGGAACCGAGGGCTATCTGCCGCCGGCCGAGTGCTATGCCGAGGGCGGCTATGAGGTGGAGCTCGCCTGCTATGTTTCGAAGGATGCCGAAGCCGTTTTTCGGCAGTCCGCCATCGAGCTGGTGAAGTCACTTCACACCGCTTGAAAACGCTGAAGTGCTGAAGGATGCATCCGGGAGAGCGGATAACCGCATTTCCGGGTGCACAAGCCTCCGGTTGTCCACAGTCTCCAGGCCCGCCCAACCGCAATTCGGCGTATATCAATGTAAGCAGGTTGAAGGGCCCCTGTGACGGGGCGGCAGTTGGGTCGAACGCGATATGGCCAAGAAGTCCGCCGTGGGGCGGTCGCCAAAGCCGAGCCTCAAGGACGTGGCAAAGCTTGCCAATGTCTCTGTGATGACGGTGTCCAATGTCATCAACGGGCGCATGGCGCGTGTTGGCGACGAGGTGGCCGCGCGGGTGCGCGAGGCAATTCGCGAACTCAACTATCGGCCGCAGCGCAGCGGCCGCAGCTTGAGGCTGCAAAAGGAATTCGCGCTCGGCCTGACGGTGCTGCACCCCGACCGGCGCTTTCTCGATGATCCCTACATCACCCAGGTCGCCGCCGGGATGAGCAACTATCTTGCCACTATCGGCTACAGCCTCATGGTGAATGGGCTGCGCAGCCCGGAAGCTCTCGACACGCTCATGGAGCGCAGCTTCGGCTATGACGGATTTGCAGTTATGGTTTCGGGTGAGCGCGAACAGAGGGTGCAGGTCTACAGAAAGCTCGCGCAGCTGAACCTTCCGATGGTCATCATCCAGGACGAGCCTCCACCCGATTTGCCTGAAGTCTCTTCCGTCTGCCAGGACGATGGTGCCGGAGCGGGGATGCTTGTCGGGCGCCTGCTCGACAAGGGAGCCAAGCGTATTCTGTTCGCGGCTTCCCGCCAGGTCTGGCCGGCCATGGAGCGACGTGCAACCGCTGCGGCGGCGGCAGCAGGAAAGCGCGCGCTTATCGACTATCTGTCCTGCAGCGAAGACGATTTCGAAGCTTCCATCGGCCAGATCGAATCGTGGTTGCGGAGCCACCCGAACACCGATGCGGTGATGGGCGGCAACGATCAGCTCGGCCTCGCGGCGATGCAAGCCGCGGAGCGGTGCGGGCTCTCCGTTCCTGGCGACCTGATGGTAACCGGGTACAATGCGTTCCTGTTTCAGAAGTTCTCCAAACCAACCCTGTGCAGCATTGCCTCGCCCGCTTATGAAATCGGTCAGGAAATCAGCAAGATACTGATCGGCCTGATCGGTGGGGAAGGGGGCGAGGCGCATCATCTCCTGATGCCCGTCAGCATTGTCGAAGGCGGCTCCATCGGCTGATCGAGAGGGCAGGTGTCCCACAGAAATCATTGGGACAGTCATTCTCATTTCCTGTCTAACTGTCCCTTGATTGTCCCAATTCATTTTAGGACACTTTGCGACGATCGATAACTTTGCTGTCTTGGGAGGAAGCAATGACTGATTTGAGACGACGCCGGATTCTGACTGCTTCGGCGTTGGGAGGCGTAGCATTGGCGATGCCTGCCGTGGCCCGCGCGCAGGAAACAGTGTCCTGGCGCATGCAGGCGCTCTGGGACGGGGGCACCACCCCATACGAGTTTGAAAAGAACTTCGTGGCCCGCGTTGCCGAACTGACCGATGGCAAATTCGATATCAAGCTCTTCTCGGCGGGACAGCTCGTGCCGGCGGCGCAGGCCTTCGATGCAGTCCGCAGCGGCGCATTCCAGATGATGAAGACCTTCGACGGGTATGAGGCAGGCAAGATTCCATCTTTCGCCTTCACATCGACCATTCCCTTCGGCTTTCCGGACCCCGATCAGTATGAGGCGTGGTTCTACGAACTCGGCGGGCTCGATATGGCGCGAGAAGCCTATGCCAAGGCAGGCCTGACCTATATCGCGCCGACGGTTTATGGCGAAGAGCCGATGCATTCGACCGTCAAGATCGAGAGCATCGCCGACATGGCTGGCAAGAAGGGCCGTTTCGTGGGGCTTGCTTCGGCGGTGATGGGCGATCTCGGCGTGGCCGTCACGCCAATGGCGACGGCGGAGGTTTATTCCGGCCTCGAAAAAGGCCTGATCGACTTTGCTGACCGTGGCGACCTGACCGCCAACTACGAGGCGGGTCTTGCAGAAGTGGCAAAGTTCATCATTCTGCCAGGCGTGCATCAGCCGACGACGGCCACGAGCTATGTGGCCAACACCGCTGCCTTTGGCGCGCTGCCGGACAGTTTCAAGGCGGCGCTCGCAGTGGCGGCGCGGGAGATTTCCGGTTCGTTGCGCCAGCGCATCATCGTGCAGAATACCGAGATTCTGGACAAGTATCGCGAGAAGGGTGTCGAGGTGCTCCAGCTCGATCCAGCCGACATCTCGGCGGCTCGTGGCAAGGCGGTCGAATCCTGGAAGAAGGCGACCAAGGGCGACCCGCTGGCAACCAAGATCGTCGACAGCCAGGTCGCGTTCATGCAGTCGCTTGGCCTCATCTAGCTGAATATTCATCGGGCGGCGTCTGCGCCGCCCGTCCTTTCTCCAGGCCGCGCCGTGCGGCCAGATGGCAGTTTCATGCAAGCAGTCTGCGCCACAATCACCGGGATCAACCGGCTTCTGTTCATTCTTGCTGCCGCGATCATCTTCGCGGTCGTGCCGATGCTTCTTTATGAAGTGGTCGCCCGCTATGCCTTCGATGCGCCAACCGTGTGGGCGATGGAAGCAAGCACGCTTGTCTTCGGGCCGCATTTCCTGCTTGCCGGTCCCTATCTTCTGCATCTGCGCGGCCATGTGGCCGTGGATATCTTCAGCGAGAAGGCGCAGGGGCCGACCCGTCGCGCGCTCGATGTTTTCGCCTGTCTCGTGATCGCTGTCTTTGCGGGTGTCTTCGCCGTGGTGAGCTGGCCACTGGCGGTGAATGCCTATGCGCTCGGCGAAACGAGCTTTTCGGCCTGGAACCCGCCGATCTGGTGGCTGAAGTTCATAGTGCCCTTTTCCTTCGCCATGCTGTTTCTGCAGGCTTTGGCTGAGGCGGCCATGACAATTCTTGCTCCGTCGGGCGAGGAGGGGGCTCGGTCATGACATCCGAATTCGTCCTCGTCATCATGTTTGCAAGCCTTGTCGGCCTGCTTCTGACAGGTGTGCCGCTGGCCTTCACGCTCGGCTCGCTGGCGTTGCTCTTCACAGTGACGCTGTGGGGGCCGGCCGCACTTGCCGTCACCGTGCTGAACCTCTTCGACACGATGCGTTCAGAATCCCTTCTCGCCATTCCGCTCTATGTGATGATGGCGAGCGTCTTGCAGCGCTCAGGCGTTATCGAGAGCCTTTACCGGGCGATGGAACTCTGGTCGCGACGCTTGCCGGGAGGGCTGGCGGTCGGCACCATCGCCATCTGCACCATCATTGCCGCCATGACCGGCATTGTGGGGGCCGCCGTGGCTGCCATGGGCATGCTGGCCTTGCCATCCATGCTCAAGCGTAATTACCAGCCCGAACTCGCGATCGGTACGATCTGCGCGGGCGGCACGCTCGGCATTCTCATTCCGCCATCGGTCATCACCATCGTCTATGCGGTTACCGCACAGGCCTCCATCGGGCAGATGTTCATTGCCGGCGTGGTACCGGGCCTGCTGCTTGCCTCGCTCTATATCGGGTACATCGTGTTGCGGGCCGCGCTCAACCCGTCGATTGCGCCGCGCCCGGCCGATGAAGGCGACATCACCTGGGCGATGCGCCTTAGCGCGCTCAAATCCCTGATCCTGCCGATGCTCATCATCGTTGGCGTGCTTGGGACCATTTATATGGGCATTGCCACACCGACCGAAGCGGCGGCCGTCGGTGTTGCTCTCGCCTTCATCTCGGCACTGATCGAAAAGCGTCTCGGCTGGGAGCTCCTGCGCGGGGTTGGCACGGATGTGGTGAAGGTCACGACCATGATCCTGTGGATCACCATCGGTGCGCGCGCCTTCGTGGCGATCTTCACAGGAACGGGCGGGGCGGATTTCCTCCTCGGTTTCATCCAGGACCTGGAAGCCAATCGCTGGGTCGTGCTTGCGGTGATGCTGATGATCCTTTTCTTCCTCGGCATGTTTCTCGATGAGATCGGCATCATTCTTCTGTGTGTGCCGGTGTTTCTGCCGGTGATCGATTTTCTCGGCTTCGACCGGCTGTGGTTCGGCATTCTGTTCCTCGTCTCGGCGCAGATGGCCTATATCTCGCCGCCCTTCGGCTACACGCTGTTCTACATGAAGGGCGTTCTGCCAGCCGGCATAGGCATGGGTACGGTCTATCGGGCCATCATTCCCTTCATGCTTCTTCAGGCGCTCGGCATCCTGATCTGTGCGCTGTTCCCGGAGCTTGTGCTCTGGCTTCCCAAATCCATGATCCAGTAGAAAACAGGTCACATGATGAGCGACGTCCAATCGTCCCGTATAGAAGGTCTCCACAAGATGACGCCGGCAGCACGGCTGCAAGCCGTGGCGCGCCAGGCTGGTCTCGGTAACGAGGCGATCGACAGTCTTTCGGCGGCCGCCGAAGGCCAGATCGAACTTGCGGACCGGCTTGTGGAGAACGCGATCTCCGCTATGGCCATTCCCGTGGGCGTTGCCACCAACATGATCGTCGACGGACGCGAGGTGCTGGTGCCGATGGCAACGGAGGAATCCTCGGTGGTCGCGGCAGTCTGCAACGCGGCCAAGCGCTGCCGCGGAACCGGCGGCTTCTTCACCTCCGGCAGCGGGCCGGTCATGGCGGCGCAGATTCAGCTGCTGGGCGTCAGCGATCCGGAGAATGTGCGTCTCAAGGTCTATGAGCGGTTCGAGGAAATCCGAACGATCTGCGATGAGACCGACCCGCTTCTGGTAAAGTTCGGCGGCGGGTTCCGCGATCTGGAGGTCCGCGTGATCGAGACGGATGAAGGGTCGATGACCATCGTCCACATCATCGTCGACACGCGCGATGCGATGGGCGCGAACGCAGTCAACAGCATGGCGGAAGCCCTGGCGCCGAAGCTTGCCGAATGGACCGGCGCGCGAACGCTGCTGCGCATCCTGACCAACCTTGCCGATCGGCGTGTCGTGCGCGCCCGGGCGGTGTGGCCGCTTGGTGAAATCGGTGGCGTGCAGGTGCGCGACGATATGCTTTCGGCCTATCGCTTTGCCGATGCTGACCCCTATCGGGCAGCCACACACAACAAAGGCATCATGAACGGTGTGAGCGCGGTGGTTCTGGCGACCGGCAACGATACGCGCGCCATCGAGGCCGGGGCGCACGCCTTTGCGGCGCGGACCGGTCGTTACCGCTCCATGTCGCGCTGGGAAAAGGATGCCGAGGGCAATCTCGTCGGCATCCTGGAGATGCCCATGGCGGTGGGGCTGATCGGCGGGGCGACGAAGGTGCATCCTACCGCACAGGCCAATCTCAAGCTGCTTGGCGTTCAGACGGCCGATGCGCTTGCCCGTGTCATCGTCGCCATTGGTCTGGCGCAGAATTTCGCAGCCATGCGGGCGCTTGCCACGACCGGTATTCAGAAGGGGCACATGGCCCTGCATGCGCAGAATGTCGCCCTGATGGTCGGTGCGGTGGGGGACGAGATCGATCTCGTGGCGAGCGAATTGAAGGTTCTCGGAAAGGTGCGTCAGGATCTTGCGGAGGATATTCTGAAGCGCATCCGGGGCGGACAGTGAGCGGAAGGGTCTCGATCGTCGAGGTCGGTCCGCGCGACGGGTTGCAGGCGCGCAGGGAGCCGGTGGAAACGGCGGCGCGCGTCGAACTGATCGGAATGTTGCGGCGCGCCGGCATTCAAAGGATGGAGGTCGGCGCCTTCGTTTCACCTCAGCGTGTGCCGCGCATGGCGGATACGGCACAGGTGATGGAGGCCACCGGTTCGCGGGACCGCCCCGGCGACATGGTTCTCGTGGCCAATATGCGGGGGTTGGAGCAGGCACTGGAGGCCCGAGCGCGGGCAATCGCCGTCTTTACGGCAGCGAGCGATGCCTTTGCCGAACGCAATATCGGCTCGACCGTCTCAGCCTCGCTCGAGCGTTTCGCGCCTATCGTGGCACAGGCCCGTGACGAGGGTCTGTTCGTGCGCGGCTATATCTCGACAATTACCGATTGCCCCTATGCCGGGCGGATCGAGCCCGACCGGGTCGCATCGGTGGCAAAGGCTTTACGCGGGATGGGATGCTGCGAGATCGCTCTTGGAGAGACGCTCGGCAAGGCCACTCCCGTGCGCATTGCCGCAGTGGTGGAAGCGGTTGCGCGCCATGTTCCGATGGAGGGCATAGCCGCCCATTTCCACGATACCTACGGGATGGGCGTGGCCAATGTCTGGGAAGCGGTGCGGCTTGGCGTGCGCACCCTCGATGCGGCGGCCGGGGGGCTCGGGGGGTGTCCGTTCGCGCCGGGTGCTGCCGGCAATGTCGCCACGGAGGATGTGGTCTATCTGCTGGAGGAGCAGGGGTTCGACACGGGTATCGCGATGGCAGGGCTTCTCGAAGCAGTACGGTTTTGCCGGGACGGTCTGGGGATCGCTCCGTCGAGCCGGGTGTTCAAGGCGCTAGGCGCTTCCCTGTGAAGTGCTGTCGCGTAGAATCCTGCCAGCGTAAAGGATTGCCACAAAGCCGAAGGCCATGATAGCGGCGCCCAGTGCGAATGCCGGCTGATAGCTGTCGGCAAATTGGCTCACACGGGAAACCGCAAGGCCGCCGATGGCTTGAGCGAAAGCGAAGGTGGTCGTGGCATTCGCCCAATACCGAATGTGGCGCTCCGCCCCCCCTGCCGCCTGAATGAAGCCCGACAGCATGACGGCGATGCCGGGTGTGGCCAGCCCCACGCAAAAACTCGACAGGGTGAAGAGCCATGGATCGTGGATCGTCACCACAAGGGCGATGGCCAGGGCCTTGAACGCAAAGGCCCAGCCAATGCGTTGCGACCCGATGCGTATGGCCAGAAAGGGGCCAAGCAGCGCGCCGACACCGAACCCTGCCCAGATGAGGGCGCCAGAGGCATTGGAAAGTCCCACTTCGCGTGTGGCGTAATCTACCAGATAGACCGAATGCGGCGTCATGCCGAAACCATCGCAGCCATAGGCAAGCAATGCCCAAAGAAGCGCGCGGTGGCGGCCGGGTGCGGCGCGCGGCACTCTCTGCTTGCGGGAGCGCGTTTCCATGGTTCCGAGCCGGGCCGCCGTCCACAGATGAATGGCGACCGCAAGCACGCAGAAGACGGTGATCGCGAGACCCTGCCATTCGACGGGCGTGTCTGCGAAGAGCGGCATCAGGATGGCTGCGATGACGGCGCCGCTTCCAACTCCCACGAAGGGGAGGCCCGACCAGATGGCGCGGCCACCTCTGACGAGGCGTGCATTGGCCGCCGAGGTGCAGGCGATCATCAGGATCGCCCCCGCAGCACCGGCCAGGAAACGCCACAGCGCCGCCCAGGGATAGGCGATGGGAAAGATGCAGAAGATGAAGCTCGCCAGCACAATCAGGGCGGAGGCTATGCCCAGGCTGCGCACCGGTATCTGCCGGGCAAGAAAGGGCGTTACGACCCCACCGCAGAGATAACCGACCAGGCCGTAGGCGCCCAGCATCTTCGCCTGGGCCGGGTCGTACCAGCCAGCTTCGATCAGTACTGGAATGAGCGGGGTAAAGGCAAAACGCCCGAGGCCGACACCGATGAAGATGGCGCTCCACCCGTAGATGACGGCGGCAACATTGCCTTTTTCGAGCTCTGCAGCGCTTCCATCCACGGAACTCATTGGGCGGCCTGCCCGGCCATGCCTGCAACCGGCATGGCCGTCATGCGGCCAATGGCTATCCGTGCCGCGCGCTCATTCATGGGATGCCCGTTGTTGCCTTTATTTCCCGCCTGATTTCTGGGCTTCGATGATGAGCGCAGACAGCCGGAAGAAGCCATGTACCATCTTTGTATAGGGCATCATGAGGAAGAGTGTCAGCACGCAACCCAGATGGAAGGCGAGGAGAGGGCGCACAGCGGCTGTGCCCGTCGCGATATAGAGCAGAAGTCCTGAAAGAGCGGTGAGGCCAAGCAGGGCGGTGAATGCGAATTCGCCCCGCCACACACGCTTTGCGCTCAATTCAGGATCTGCCTTGAGCTTGAGGCGGATCATCTCGATTGCGCCCAGCGTGAGGAGCACGCCGCCGGAAAGGCCAAACAGTTTCGGTGGCGTCAGCAGGCCGTAGGGTGCGGGCCAGTTCATGAAATAATGCATGAGCGTGGCGCTGGATGTGGACAGGAAGCAGAGCAGAAAGCCCCACAGAACGGCCTGATGAGCGTAGCGCCGTGCATTCGTGTACCGGTCCTCACGCTCGAAGTTGCAGCCTTCGCCATGGCCGCCGGAAAGGTTTTTCATCTTGGCGACCGAGCCGAAGGCGCTTTTCAGGTCAGCGATGGAGGGCCAGCGACCTCCTGTGTCGCGCCAGTAGTCGCGCAGACCCAGAGCGATGATGGCAAGCGGCGCAAGAAAGGCCGGTGCGAAGATCGCAACCATGAGGTTGTGCGCTAGATGCGCGTAGAAACCGGCCGAAGGGTCGGCGCCGGCGGTCGAGGCGACCCAGAACAGGATGCCGATGAAGATTGCCGCTGCGAGGGCCATTGCAAAGCCATGCTCATGAAAGGCCTTCGACAGGGCGTGTGGGCGGATATAGCTCTCCCAGCTTTCCTGGCGCACTTCCGCGAGGATCGCGGGCAGATTCAGTTCGAACTCATGCGGCGGCGTATACTGGCAGGAGTAATAACAACCCCGGCAGTTGTGGCACAGATTTGCCATATGGTTGAGATCGCCTTCGGCAAAGGTCTTTTGCCGCATCATGGCGGGAAAAACCGAGCAGAAGCCTTCGCAATAGCGGCAGGCATTGCATATCTCGAGTTGTCGATGGGCCTCGGCCATGGCCGGCCCAAGCGGCTTGGCATCAAGCTGATCAAGCGACATGTGCTGCGGCCTCCCTACCTGCGATACGTCCGAATACTGTTCCGATGGTCATGCCGAAGCCGGCGAGATAGCCTTGCCCGAGGATCGAGCCGGCCATGATTTCGCCGGCAGCCCAGACATTGGCGAGCCGTCCGTCGGGCCCTTCCACGCGGGCTGTTTCGTCGACCTTTAGCCCGAGATAGGTAAAGGTCACTCCAGGGCGGAGCTGATAACCGTAGAAGGGTGGTCTATCGATGGGGCGCGCCCAGTTGGTTTTCGGAGGCTCCAGGCCCTCGGTGGCCATGCCGTCGCGCTCGGTCGGATGGAAATTTCCAGGTCTGCACGCGTTGTTGAATTCGGCGACTGTGCGGGCGACCTTTGCGGGATCGAGGCCAAGTTTTTCGGCCAGTTCCTCCATCGTATCAGCCTGCGTGGGCGGAAACACGGATGGCATGAAAAGGTCTATCGACTTGGAATCGATGATCGAGAATCCGACTTGCTCCGGCTGCGCGGCAACAAGCCTGCCCCAGATGGCATAGCGCTTCGGCCAGGTGTCCTCGCCTTCGTCGTAGAAGCGGTCGCCATTCTTGTTGACCACCACCGAAAAGGGTACGCAATCGAGGCGGGTGCAGATGCCCCCGTCATATTTCGGTGCACGTCCATCGATGGCCACGCAATGGCACTGGGTCGGATCACCGACGCTTTCGCAGCCCTGATCGATCATGTCCTTCAGGACGACGCCGCGATTGTAGGGCGTGCCGCGAATGAGAAAATTGGCCGCCGCCGGCCCCCAGGCGCGTGTCAGCCATTCAATATCAGACTGGAAGCCGCCCGAGGCCAGCACGACGCTGTTGGCTGCGATCTGCTCGACCGGGCCGCCCTCAATGGATACATCCGCATGGGTGAAACGATCTCCATCGAGATGGATGTGCTTCACCTGTGCCTCATAGACGACCGCGACGCCAAGGTCCTGTGCAGTGTTGTAATAGGCGTTCACCAGCGATTTCCCGCCACCCAGGAAGAAGGCGTTGGTGCGCGACAGAGAAAGAGTGCCCGAGAGGGAAGGCTGGAAATGGACACCGTGGGCGATCATCCACGGCAGACATTCCTCCGATGTGCCGATGACGAGGCGGGCGAGCTTCTCGTCAGTCTTTCCCTTGGTCACAAGAAGAAGGTCGTTGAAATATTCTTCTTCCTCATATGCGTCGGTCAAAACGGACATGGGGCCGCGATGCATGCAGCGGAAGTTACGCGTGTGGCGGCTGTTTCCGCCGCGATAAGGCTTGGGCGCGCCTTCCAGTATCAGGACGGAACAGCCGGCTTCGGCGGCGGTGATGGCGGCGCAGAGCGCGGCATTGCCGCCTCCCACCACAAGGACATCCCAGGGTTTGCCCCGCGGGGGCGTCGGGCTGCGCATAAGGACCTTCTCCTTCCTGCTGCGTGGCATTGTCATTGTGTGAACGAGCCGTCAGGCCGTGGGACTGGCGGTATCGCGCAGTCGCAGACGGCTCAGCTGCGCGGCCTCGATATGGTTGCGCATCAGCAATTCGGCCTCAGGGCCGTTTCGGGCTTGCAGCGCCTCGATGATGGCTGTGTGTTCGGCGGCCGCTTCCTTGACCCTGGTCTCCAGCAGCATGGTTGTGGGGCCGAGGATGAGGAGGGTCTTTTCAAGGCCTTCGACGGCGCGGGTCAGGAAACGGTTGCGTGCGGCGCCGAAAAGAGCGCGGTGGAAACGCCGGTTTATACCCGCAGCAATGGCAGGGTCCTTGGCAGAGGCAAAATCGTCGTTGAGCGCGGTCAGGGCCCGCAATTCCACTTCGGAGGCCATGCGTGCGGCCAGGCGCGCGGCAGTGCCTTCGAGCACCGCCCGCATCTCGTAGAGCTCCATCACTTCGGCGTGGTCGAGCTGGCGCACCACCGCGCCCTGGCGAGGCTGGTGGTGGACGATGCCGTCAGCTTCCAGCGCGCGCAATGCTTCGCGAACGGGGGTGCGCGACAGGCCGAGACGTTCGGAAAGCTCGACTTCCCGTAGACGCGTGCCGGGAGGAAGCTCTCCCTTCGCGATGGCGTCGATCAGGCTCTGATAGGCCTGTTCACCCTGAGGAGTATCCCGTTCGGAAGTTGTCATCGCGCGCTCTCGGTTTTATGTATCCATTTGCATACATTAGGATGCATTTCCCGGTCAAGCGATGTAGAAGGGGTATAGTTCGATCCTATGGCGTCCAAAGAAAGCGGTATTGGGCAGCCGGTCGGTTTTGCGATTAAACAGGCCCGACAAGACGAGGAGATGCCCGGTCATTGCGACCGGAGCGAAGGAATTATGCGGAAATTCGAGGAGATAACGCTGCGCCTGGCATCAAGGCGCGCTCTGTGCCCGGGGAGAGGCGCGTATGCTCGCTGACCCCGGGACACGCCCCGCATTGGACAGTGTGGGCGAAGCCGATCTCGTCGTGCTCGGTTCAGGTGCTGCTGGTCTTACAGCGGCTTTGACGGCCATTCTCGACGGCCTGAAAGTGGTGGTGCTCGAAGTTGCCCCGGTTCTCGGCGGAACGTCGGCGCGGTCTTCGGGAACCGTCTGGGTGCCCGACAATGCGCTGATGCATGCAGCCGGCTTCGGCCCGGACCGGGAAGCGGCGGAACAATATCTCGAAGCACTCGTCGGTAACATCGGTCCGCGTGCGCCCTGGGAAGCTTTTCTCGATGCAGCTCCCGCCATGCAGGCCGATCTCGAAGCGCGGGCAGGGGTCGCTTTCCGGCCCTATCTGAGCGCTCCCGACTATCGCAGCGATCTGCCCGGAGCGGCCCTCGGCGGGCGGCCGCTGGAGCCGGCGGCCTTCGATGGCCGGCAGTTGGGAAACTGGTTCCCGCTGATTGCCGATCCCATTCGGGAGCTCACTGTTTTTGGCGGCATGATGGTCACCCGTGCCGAAGCGCAACGGCTAATCCGTGCGGATCGTTCGCCTTCCGCTCTTCTGGAAGGGGCAGGGCTGGTCTTGCGCCATGCACGGGACCGCCTGCGTCATCATCGCGGCACACGGCTTGTCATGGGCAATGCGCTCATTGCGCGCCTCGTCCATGGAATCGTTTCGCGCGGCGGGCTGATTTATGAAAGCGCGCATGTGGACACGCTCGCCGGGAAGGATGGGCAAGTTACCGGCGTTTCCGGCACACTTGCCGGGCGCACATTCGCTCTGAAGGCGAGGCGCGGAGTTGTGCTTGCCGGCGGCGGGTTTCCCTCCGACCCGGAAAAGCGCCGTGCCGAATTACCCAGGCCGACACCGCAGTACACGCCGGCAAGCCCCTTCGCACGGGGAACGACAATCGATCTCGGTATCGCTGCCGGCGGTGTTCTTGGAGCTTCGGGCATCGACAATGCGATGTGGTTCCCGTCTTCACTGTGGTCGCGGCCTGATGGCGGCCTTGCCGTTTACCCTCATATCGCGCTCGACCGGGGAAAGCCGGGTTCAATTGCCGTCGATCAGGCGGGCAAGCGCTTCACGAATGAAGCGATGAGCTATCATGATTTCTGCCGGGGCGTTTACGCTCACGGTGCCTCAGCGGTACCCTGCTGGCTGATCGCGGATCGCGACTTCATTCGCCGTTATGGCTTTGGTGTCATTCGTCCCCGTACTCCGAGCCTCAAGGCCTATATCAAGTCGGGCTATTTGAAGCATGGCGCGAATCTGGCTGCGCTTGCCGGTGAAATCAACGTTCCCGCGCCCGCACTGGCTGAGACGGTCCGGCATTTCAACGAGATGGCGAGAGCTGGCAGGGACACTGAATTCGGGCGCGGTGAAACGGCGTATCAGCGCTCCAATGGCGACGCCTCGCGCGGTTTTGCAAATCCCTGTCTCGGCCCGGTGGGTACAGGCGACCTCTACGCTGTCGCGCTCTGGCCAACGCCGCTCGGCACCAGCCGTGGACTGGCAGCCAGTGCCGACGGTGAGGTTCTGGATGGGGACGGACAAGCGATTGCCGGCCTTTATGTGGCTGGAAACGACATGCAGTCCTGCTTTGCCGGCGAATATCCGGGAGCCGGTGCCCAGATCGGGCAGGGCATGACCTTTGGCTGGCGCGTCGCAAAACATGCGGCTTTTGGTCAGGCGCAGGTCGGAACACAAGAATGAACGAGAGGAAACGATGGTGAAACAGAAGGGCGGCACCTACATCGCCGAAGCGCTTGTGCGCGAGAAGATACCCTACGTCTTCGGTGTCTGCGGACACGGAACCGTCGGGCTCATCGATTGCCTCTACGATGTCCGCGACGAGGTGGAGATGATTTCACCCCGGCACGAGCAGACAGCCGTGCATATGGCGGACGCCTATTTCCGCGTTTCGCACAAGGTGGCGGCGACGCTCACCTCGACGGGGCCGGGGTCCTGCAACCAGATCATGGGTCTCGCCGTGGCTCAGACCGATAGCTCGGCCATTCTGTCGATTACCGCCAACGTGCCGACGCAACAGTTCAACCGGGCGCCGTTCCAGGAACTGACAATGCATCACCAGGCGGATTTCAATTCCGTCATCCGTCCGGTCGTGAAGCGCAGCTTCCAGCCTTCGCGCGTCGAAATGCTTCCCCTGATGATCCGCCAGGCTTGCGCGACGATGACTACGGGACGTCCCGGCCCCGTAAATCTCGACATACCCTACAACCTCTTCCAGGAAGAGGCAGAACTAGAGCCCGAAGTTGCCGGAAGCGCCTTTGGCACGAGGCGCCCGGGCGCCAGCCCCGAAGACATCAGCCAGACGGTGGACTGGCTCATCGCGGCCGAACGTCCCGTACTCTTCGTCGGCCACGGCATGGCCCTTTCGGAGGGCGGTCCTGAACTTACGGAACTTGCGCAGCGCCTCAGCGTGCCGGTGATCTCGTCGCCGAACGGCATGGGCACGATCGACATGGAAGACCCGTTGTCTCTCGGCTTCATCGGACGCAACGGTGCCTACCAGGCGAACCAGGCGGGGCGTCATTCCGATTTCGTTCTTGCCGTCGGGGCGCGTTTCGACGACCGTTCAGCATCGAGCTGGCGACCGGGTTATTCGTGGAATTTCCCGAAGACGCGTCTGGTGCACGTGGATCTCGATCACGCCGAACTCACCCGAAACTATACGCCTGATCTTGCCGTGCTGGCCGACGCCCGGACCTTCCTTCGCCAGGTTCTGGCGGAACTCGATGCGCGCGGCATTCAGAAGACTCCGCGCCTTCAGGACTGGCTGGAGCAGATTGCGGGCTGGCGCCAGGAATGGGAGGCCTTCGTGGCCCCCGGCTTCACGGCTCACCAGACGCCGATCAGACCGGAGCGCATCGTTGCCGATTGCCAGAAAGTGCTGCCGCACGACGCGATCCTGTCCTTCGATGCCGGTATCCATCACAACTGGTTCATGCAGTTCTGGAAAGCGCGCGGCCCGCAAAACATGCTGAACTCATGGGGCTATTCGGGCATGGGCTTCGGCCCGAGCGCGATCCTCGGCGCCAAGCTTGCAGCGCCTGATCGTGTGTGCGTGTCGATCTGCGGCGATGGCGGCTTCACCATGGTGCCGCATGTGCTGTGCACGGCGGTTGAATACAACATTCCTGTTGTCTGGGTGGTGTGGAACAACTTCGCCTGGGGCGCGATCCGCGACCTTCAATATGGCTATTTCGAGGGCCGGGAATACGGCACGGCCTTTTATCAGGGGCCGAACGCGGAACCCTATAACCCGGACTTTGCGGCCTGGGCGCGGGCCTCCGGCGTCGCCGGCTTCACCGTTACCCGGTCGGAGGATTTCGCTGCCACGCTGGAAGAAGCCGTCAAGCTCGGTCGGCCGGCACTGATCGATGTGCATGTCGATGCGAATATCCGCCCGCCTGCAACCGGCTCATGGACCCTGCCACCGCTGCAGCCCAAGGAACCGGCTTTCGGCGCTGCCTGGCAGCCCGAATGACGCCTGCAAACAGCTTTCAAGGACAAGATCATGACTGAACGCAAATCCGTCATCCGCAACATTGCCGAAGAGCCGTGGCAGCAGTTTCCCGCGCATTTCGGCGGCGCACTTTCCAAGGCGCTTGCCCATCCCTCCACAACGGGATCGCAGCAGCTCGACTATCGCATCTCCACCTACGCGCCGATGGCCTATGTGGAGCGGCACGTGCACAAGGTGCAGGAGCAGGTCTATCACATTCTCGATGGCGAGGGGCTGATGGAACTGGATGGCGAAAAGCGCGTCGTGCGCAAGAACGACGTGATCTTCATCGCTCCGGGCACCTGGCATGGCATCGAGAATACGGGGCTGGAGCAGCTGACCTTCATTGTGGTGTCGGCACCGGTCACGGACGACTGATCGCATCGAAGCGCCGGTGCGGGACATCTGCCAGAACCTCACCGGTTTGCTCCAAGTTTCAGGCATTTTCGCGGTGGCCGCGCGCCGCCACGGGAGCGTCTGTCCGCGTGAGCGGAGAATGACCATCCGGAGATCTGGAAATGACGTTTGCTTACGAGACGGGACAAGAGGA
>NZ_AMSI01000006.1 GCF_000300515.1 Nitratireductor indicus C115 | reverse complement strand
CGACCCAGCTCACCGCGAGCGGCGAGGGTGTTTATGTCAACGCCGCATCCTCCTACACGCTCGATCAGGACCTGACCGCGGGCGGGCTCCTGTCGCTGACCAGCGGCGGCACCTTCACCATCGACGCCGACCGGACGCTGAAGACAACCAATGCCGGCTCGATCCTGCTCAACAGCGGCGTCGCCTGGAATGGCACCGGCACGCTGACGCTGAACTCCGACGACGATATCGCGCTCAACGGCGCGATCGACGGCAAGAATGGCGGCTTGACGCTGCGTGCCAATGGCACGGGCGGAAGCGACGACGTCGGTACGATCAGCACCGGCTCCGACGGCACGGTCGATGTCGGCACCTTCAATCTCCCGAAGGGCTACTGGTATCAGGTCGGGGCGAGCCTGCCGTCCTTCGAGGCGCTTGATTTCAGGACGAACCACTACAACGCAAGCTTTGTGAGGGCGCAGGGTGGCGATGGTTCCGTCGCGGACCCTTATCAGCTTTTCGATGTCTACGGCCTGCAGGGGATCACGGGACTGGATACTCTCGGGAACCAACCATCCGGCAATAACGGCCGCAGCTACCAGCTCGTCGCCGACATCGATGCCACGGGCACATCCGAATGGAACGGTGGCGTGGGGTTCGCTCCTGTCTTTCTCGCCGGCTCTCTCGACGGCGGCGGACATACCATCGACGGGCTATACGTTTACAAACCCAATGACAACGCCGGCCTCATTGGTACTTGGGACAACCAACTCGAATCCGGCAGCGCCGTATCGGTTGAAATCAAGGACCTGTCTCTCACCAACGCTCATGTTGTTGCAGCCGGCAACTATGAGGCAGGCATCCTGTTTGGACATTCGCAGAGCTATGCCGGTACCTTGACCCTGGCCAATATCTACGTCAGTGGCACGGTGTCAGGCGGCTCCTCCTACAGGGTCGGCGGGGTCGGGGGATACTATTCCAGCGCAGAGTCCAGGACGGCCACGAATATTCGCGCCGACGTCGATGTTTCCGGTGGTGCGAACTCCGAGGCCGGTGGCCTGTTCGGCTATGTGGAAGCGGGCCTGAACCTCACGGACTCAAGCTTTACCGGAACCGTTTCCGGCCAACGCGTGGGCGGACTGATCGGTTATACATATGATGACGGCAGCATCACGAATTCCTGGGCGTCGGCAACAGTCACTTCGGTGGGTGACGACAGCAATTTGGGCGGTCTCGTCGGCCGCCTTGATAGCAATTTCTCGATTTCGGGCTCCTGGTTTTCCGGATCGGTCCTCGGGACCGACAGCAATGCCAAGGTAGGCGGGCTGGTTGGTCTTGCGAGCGGCAATGTCGGAATCTCCAACGCCTTCACATCGGGCAGCACGACCGCGTCGGGCGACTCCGGCATCGCAGGCGGATTGGTCGGCTTGGCGGACGGGCTTCATGTCTCCGATTCCTACGCATCGGGCAGCACTGTTGCGTCGGGTGGCTCCGGCATCGCCGGCGGGCTCATCGGCTGGGCCGACCGGGCCAGCGTCACCACTTCATACGCCTCGGGCCTGGTGGATGGGGCCTTGTCGGGCGGCCTGGTCGGTCAGAGCGCGTACATTTATTTCAATCTCACGGACAGTGTCTGGGACCGCGAGGCAAGCGGGCAGTCGGTGGCCGTCGGCGATCTCGGCGTCGGCACCGTCTCCAATGTCGATGGCGTCACCAGCGCCGAGATGAAGCAGCTTTCGACCTTTGTCGACCACGGCTTCGACGTCGACGACGAGGGCGGCACAGGCGCGGCGTGGCGCATCTATGAGGGCAACACCGCGCCCTTGCTGCGCAGCTTCATGACCGGGCTGACGGTGACGGGCGGCAACAGCACCAAGACCTATGACGGCAGCGCCACAAGCGCCGATGTCGGCACGCTCGTCTACGGCTCGCCCTATGACAGCGCCCTGATCTTCGGCACGGCCGGCTATCTGGCTGCCAACGCGGATGCGGGCGTCTACACCGGCGCCGACCTGTCCCTAAGCGGTCTGTATTCAAGCCAGTTCGGCTACGACCTGACGCTTGTTTCAGGTTCTCTCGCCATCACGCCGAAGGCGCTCACCGTTTCGGTCGACGCCGACAGCAAGATCTATGACGGCACCACCGTAGCAACCGGTAGCTTTGGAAGTCTTTCCGGTCTCATCGGCGGCGATGTGGTGAATGTGTCCGGCAGCGCCAGCTTTGCCTTCTCGGACAAGAACGTCGGCACGAGCAAGACCGTCACCGTCACCGGCATCGGCCTGACCGGCGCGGATGCGGGCAACTACACGCTGGCATCGACTGCCGCGACCACGGCGAACATCACGCCGAAGGCCCTGACGGTCATCGCCTTGGCCAACGACAAGGTCTACGACGGCACGACGGCTGGCACCGGCTCCATCGGGACTTTGAGCGGCCTCGTCAGTGGCGATACGGTGGGGGTGTCCAGCGCCAGCTTTGCCTTCTCGGACAAGAACGTCGGCACGAGCAAGACCGTCACCGTCACCGGCATCGGCCTGACCGGCGCGGATGCGGGCAACTATACGATTGCTTCGACCGCAACCTCCAGCGCAGACATTACGCCGGCGACCCTGTGGGTGGCGGCAAATGCGGCGAGCATGACTTACGGCGACGGCGCGCCGACCCTCGGCTATACCTATGGCGGATTGGTCGGTGGCGACGATGCGTCGGTGCTCACCGGGGCGCTGTCCAGCAATGCGACATCCACCAGCAATGTCGGCAGCTATGGGATCTCGCAGGGTTCGTTATCGGCCGGCGGCAATTACCAGATCGCCTTTACCGGTGCGGATGTGACGGTTAACAGACGCGCGGTGACGGTGCAGGCGGACGATCTGCAACGCACTATCAACGAAGCCAATCCCGCGTTGACCTACAACATCGTGTCGGGAACTCTGGTGAATGGCGATCAGTTGAGCGGCAGCCTTTGGACGCCGGCTGACGCGAACTCGCCAGCCGGCGCGTATGACATCGATCAAGGCTCGCTGGTCTTGTCGGCCAATTACGACCTGACATATCTCGGTGGGGTTCTGACCGTCCTCGATGAGCCTGGTGTGCCGACACCAACCGTGCGGCCGCAAACATTCGAGTCCTCTCCCCCTCTGCCTGTCGAGGCAGGTGATGGAACGACCGACACCTGTGAGCCGGTGATCGTTCGCGAGAGCGGTCCGATAACCGTTCATCCGTGCAACCGGTCTTACGGTGCATGGCTCAGCGCCGCGGTGGAATGATCATGGTGTCGAAGTTTTTAAGCCGCCAGCATATAATGCTTCCCGCTGCACTGACTGCGGGCATCCTGCTCTGTCATCCGGCAGCGCTGGCGCAATCGGCTATCGAGCGCAACCTGCCACGCGCCACACCGGGCGAGCCAGTGTCTCTCGGCGTGGACGCGCAGGAATTCGGTGCAACAGACACGACGCCCCTCGGTGTCGACCTCGCCGGCGTCTTTCTGATCGGTGAGAACGATGCGGTTGCCGCCACGCCGCCCAAAGGCATCGGAGGCCGTAGCGGGATCATCGACCAAACGGTTGCCGAAGCAGCCCTGCGCCCGTTCATCGGCGAGCCGTTGACGCTGGCGCTCGCGGGCAGGATTCAGGCAGCTATAGCCCGAGCCTACAAGGATGCAGGCTATCCGTTCGTTTCCGTCACCCTGCCGCCACAGGAGATCACCAGCGGTGTGCTGCAGGTTCGTGTCATCGAGTTTCGGACGGGCCAGGTGAAAGTCGAGGGCGTTGCCCAAAATGAAGCTCAGGGCATCAGGAAGGGGTTGCGTGCGGCTCCGGGAGAGAGGATCGATGCGCGCGCTCTGGAAGAGGATCTCACCTGGCTGAACCGCTCGCCCTATCGGCGCGCGGAAGGGGTCTTTCGCCCCGGCGAGGATGCTGCGCTCAGCAATCTCGACGTCACCGTCAAAGCGCAGAGGCCCTGGCAGGTTTTTGCCGGCTGGTCGAACTCCGGCTCGGGGGATACCGGGCGGGACCGTTATTTTCTGGGAGGCAATGCCCGCCTGCCGCTGCCGGGCGGGCCCTGGGTTTCCTATCAGATAACGGCAAGTGACGACATCTGGAGCGATCCGGACATCCTCATTCCCCGGAAAGGGGAATATTCAGGCTATATCAGCCATGCCGGAAGGATCACCATCCCGACCTTTGCCCGGCAAAGCCTGGAAATCGCGCCGGCGCTGGTCGCCACCAGCGAGCGTCCAAACCGCTTTTTCACCATCGAGAACACCACGTTCGAACTGCCCATAATCTATCGCTCGGCGATCTCGAACATCCTGCCGGGACGTTATTGGGGAGACGTTTATGGCGGTGTCGAATTCAAGCGCCTTGAGCGGAGTACCTTGTTCTTTGGCGTGCCGGTTGCAGACGGCAGCGCCGAGCTTTTCCAGCTGGTCCTGGGCTGGAGCGGCAATTTTCAGGATCGCTGGGGGAAAACGGCCGTGGATGTGCGGCTCAAGGCCAATCCGGGCGGCGTGCTCCACGGCAATGACGCGGCCAGTTGGCAGACGTTTTCCAACGGCAGGATCGATGATCTCAGCTATGCCTATGTCGCCATGGACGTAACGCGCGCCACACCATTGCCGGGGCGGCTCTCCTGGATGTCCTCGATCTCGGCAACCTTTTCCGGCGAGGCGCTGCCGGATACGGAACGCATAGCGCTCGGAGGGCGTTATGCGGTGAGGGGTTATAATTACGACGATGTCAGCGTGGACAGCGGCATCGTCTGGCGCAACGAGCTGCGCCTGCCGAGCTTCTCGCTGCTGGGTAACCGGGCGGCAGGCAACTGGTTTCCACCCTTGCAAGACAGCTTCTCGCCCTATCTTTTCGCCGATCTCGGATTTGGACGCGACCATACCACGGATCGCAACACGACCCTCGGCGGGCTTGGGGTAGGCTTCGATTACAATATTGCCGACAACTTTACGGCAAGTTTCGTTGCCGGCCTTGCTCTTGGCGATGGCGGGAACACGAATGCCGGCGACTGGAATATCCAAGGCGCAATAACTGCACGCTTCTAGGCCGTCTCTGGCCTGGAACATTTATGGCAAAGAAGCACAGCGGTATTAGGTGCGTGAATTCGGCGAGGCGCTCAACGAGGGATAGGTCCTTCGACCGCGGGAATCTTGGTCCGGTTGAGACTGGAGCGAAAACCTTTTGAAGCAAAGCGCAGCGCGATGCAGCCGCTGCCACAGTCTATTCGGGGATAGCCGCCTGCTTCTGGTGTCCGGAAATCTCGCTCAACAGCCATTCGCGGAAATGCGCGATGGAGGGGCGTTGGAGGCTGCTGTCGGGGGTCAGGAGGCAGTAATCGCCGGCGCTTTCGAGCGTGCTTGCACAGGCGATCACAAGCCGGCCAAGCTCGACCTCCTGCCGGGCGACAATATCCGGGACGATGGCCACACCGCGCCCGCGCAACGCAGCCTCGATGGACATGAAGAAATGCCCTAGCTCAAGGCCCTGAGCAGCGCTGCCGGGAAATGTGACACCGTGCGCGTGGAGCCAATCGGGCCATGCAAAACGCCGGCTCGTCGTATGAATGAGCGGCAGCTCCGTCATGTCGTCCGGTGTCAGAGAGGCTCGGCCATCCAGCAGCTTGGGACTGCACACCGTGACCAGCCGGTCGGGAAGCAGTTCGTCGATATGAATGCCGCGCCAGCTCTCTGCCATCTCCAGCTCTATGCGCGGCTGGTTGCGTTCATAATGCTTGCCGGGCACGCGTCCGACACGGATCGCAACGTCCGGTCCCGATGAACCGAAGCTCACCGGATCGATCGAGGTGTGAAGCCGGACCTCGATGGACGGGTGCTTCTCCGTGAAGAGATAAAGGCGCGGCATGAGCCAGGCCGAGGCGAAACTTGGCAGTACCGAAACCGTCAGAATATCCGTTTCGTTGCGCCGCTTCACGCGACGCGCGACATTCGAAAGCTGATCGAGCACATCCGAAACGACCGTGTGGAATTCTTCCCCGGCATCCGTCAGCTCTATGCGCCTCGTGTAACGCTCGAACAGTGCAACCCCAAGGAAATCCTCGAGTTGCCGCACCTGCCGGCTGATCGCGCCTTGCGTCACGTAGAGCTCCTCGGCGGCTTTCGTGAAGGAGAGATGCCGGGCTGACGCCTCGAAACCATGAAGCGCGGAAAGGGGAGGCAGCAGCCGTTTTTTCATGATGCACCTGACTTGCTCATGCATGATTTTTACTAATGCATGACACGAATGCAAATCGTTTGTCACTCCCCGGCTGGCAAATCATCATGACGATGGTTTCAATCAACAGGCGGGCAGGATGGGGCAGGCAAGCGCAGAGCTGGAACGGAGCGAAGATACACGCCGGACGCCGGTGCTGAGCGCAAGCTCCATCGCCATGTCCTTCGGGGCCACCCAGGCGATCCGGCAAGTGGATCTGGATTTATATCGTGGCGAGGTTCACGCGCTGCTCGGCGGCAACGGAGCGGGAAAATCCACGCTCGTGAAGATACTGCTCGGCGCGTTGCGCCCCACCAAGGGTTCGCTCGCGGTCGAGGGGGAGGCGACAAGCTTCCGTTCCGTGCGGCATGCGATCTCGAAGGGAATTTTCCCGATCTACCAGCATCTCAGCCAATTTCCCGATCTGACGGTCAGGGAAAACCTCGCTGCCTTCAGTCTTGGCATGGCCCGGGGGATGTTGGCCTCGAAGGCCATGCCTTCCGATGAGGTCATGCGTGGCTGGCTTTCGGAAGTGGGGCTCACCCTATCCCTGGATGCGCTGTGCCGCGAGCTTTCCATCGGCGAAATGCAGCTTCTGGAAATTGCGCGCGCTATCGCACAGGAGGCGAAGGTGCTCGTTCTTGACGAGCCGACAGCCGCGCTGACCCATGCGGAGTCGGAAGTCCTGCTTCAGACCATCGACAAGCTTCGGGCGCGGGGCACGGCTATTCTCTTCATCAGCCACAAGCTGGATGAGGTCGTCGCTGTCGCAGATCGTTTGACAGTCATCCGCGACGGTGTCTGCGCTATCAGCGGCGCCGTCATGGAGGATATCTCGACGCGGGATATCGTGCTCGCCATGGTGGGCAAGGATGTCGCGCCCATTACCGACATCGCTCCGCATAAGGACGACGTCGTCGTTGCGATCCGCGATCTGCGTCTGCGCCAGGGTGCAGAACCTGTGCATTTCGAGGTGGCGCGTGGCGAGGTCGTGGGGCTTGCCGGCATTGTTGGAAGTGGTGCGGACCGTATCGCCGAAGCCATTGCAGGCGCGCTGGAGCCGGTTTCCGGCGTAGTGATGATCGAGGAAACCGCTGTGCGGGCGGGTCGCCGTAAGGAGGCCGTGGCCAATGGCATCGGCTTCGTGCCGACGGACCGGCACGCCGACGGTGTTTTCAGCATTCTGGGTGTGCTCCAGAATACGTCGGCGGCAAGCCATGGCCTGATTTCCAGATGGGGCTTTCTGCGCAAGCGCCAGGAGCATCGGCAGGCGCACGAAATCCTTGAGCGGATCGGGCTCTTTCCTTTCCGGTTCGAATTCGAAGCTGCCGATTTCAGCGGTGGCAATCAGCAGAAGCTCGTGGTGGCCCGCAATCTTTTGATCGACGGGCTGAAACTCCTCGTCATGTGCGAACCGACGCGGGGTGTGGACGTGGCTGCGCGGCGGGCGATCCATGAAGTGGTGCTGGAGGCTTCGCAAAGGGGTGTGTGCGTCATCGTGGCCTCAAGCGATATCGATGAGCTGCTCAGCATCTGCCATCGCGTGCTGATCGTGCAGGACCAGGCCATTACGGGGGCCTTTGCGCGTGGTGCACAGCGCCAGGACATCATCGGCGCGCTGGCGGGAGCAGCGGCATGACTGCTCTTTCAAGGCATATCCGTTCTGTCCCCGTGTCAGTGTTGATCGCGCTCGTGTTCTTTGTGGTCTGCGCCCTTTTCGTGCCGCGTTTCGCCAATCCGGGAAATCTCGAGAATGTTGCACGTATTGCCGCGATCCTGGCAATCGTCGCTTGCGGTCAGGCCATCGTCCTGATTCTCGGGGGAATAGAGTTTTCCTTCGGTTCGTCGGTCGCTCTCGCGTCGGTCGTAACCGTCATGCTGTTGCCGAGCGTCGGGCCTGTCGCTGCCTTTCTGGCGGGGGTCGTGGTGGTGGTGCTGGTTGGCGTTCTCAATGCGACGCTCATTGCCGGCATCGGCCTGCCGGCGGTGGTGGTGACGCTTGGCACGCTGATGATCGGCCACGGGCTGGCTTCCAGTCTGGCAGGCGGCCTGCCCATCGACGCGGCGCCGAGCATGCTCTTCCGCTGGCCTGCCGTCGGCGAGGTCATGGGAATTCCAGTCGCCGTGCTTCTCGCCGCAATTGCGCTCCTGTGTTTGTGGGGGCTGCTCGCACACACGGAACTCGGACGCCGGTTCTATCTCGTGGGCGCCAATGCAAGTGCCGCTCGCCTTTCAGGCATCGGCGTGAAAGGCACGCTCTTCACGGGCTATGTATTGGCGGGACTGTTTGCGGGTGTGGCGAGCGTCATCCTGACGAGCCGCGTGGGGTCGGGCCAGCCCAATCTTATGCCGGACCTGCCATTTCAGACCATCGCGGCCTGTGCGATCGGTGGCATACCGTTGACCGGAGGACGCGGGTCGGCGATCCAGGTGATCGCAGGGGTCGCGATCATCGCGATGCTCAACAATGCCGTCGTGCTCCTCAACTATCCGGTCGCCATCCAGCAATTGCTTATTGCGCTGGTGATCGTCGTGTCGGTCGTCATGCAGCGGCTTGCGGCAGGGTTCTCCGTCGATCTTCAGATCCTCTTCAAGGGAGCCCGGCGATGAGCGCTCTGATCCATCGTCTCCTGCATGCGCGGGCGCTCGTCGCATTCCTGTTTCTCGTCGGGGTCTGGTGTCTCTTCGGTCTCCTGAATGGCCGCTACATGACAACCGGAAATGCCGCCAGCATCGCATTGCAGATGAGTGTGCTCGTTCTCCTCGCAACGGGACAGATGTTCGCACTAACAGTGCGCGGTTTCGATATTTCCGTCGGAGCGGTGGCGGCGCTGTCCAGTGTCGTGGCCGCGCTCGCCTGGAACGCGGTGGGGCCGGTCGGCCTTCTGGCAGGGCTCCTGACGGGGCTTGTCGCCGGAACGATCAATGGCTTCCTGATTGCACGCGTCGAGGTTCAGCCCATCGTCACGACGCTTGGCATGCTGATCGGGGCGCGGGGGCTCAGCCTTCTCGTCAGCGATTCCGGCCAGGTCATCCCGATGAGCGAGCCTGGTGCGATGCTGCAACTCGCCTATGGGAACTGGTTCGGGCTTGCCCCGCTCGCCTGGCTTGCCTTCGCCGGCGTCGGCGCCGCCGCATGCATCATCCGTTTCACGCTGCTTGGCCGTCGCATCCTGATGTTCGGTTCCAACCCCGACGCGGCAAGACTGGTCGGCATGAATGCTGTGCGTGTGCATATCGCGGCCTACCAACTCGCCGGTCTGTTCGCGAGCCTTGCGGGCCTTGCCATGCTTGCCCGCGCCGGTGCGGGCCTTCCGACGGACGGATCGGGCATGGAGCTTCAGTCCATTGCCTCTGCCGTGATCGGCGGAACCGCGTTGACGGGTGGCGTGGCCTCGCCGCTGGGCACGCTCCTCGGGGCTGCTTTCATCCAGTCGCTCGGCAGCGGCCTCAACATGTCGGGCATTTCACCGTTCACGGCAGAGATCGCGATTGGCGCAGTGATCATTGCCGCATCCTCCGTAAGCGTTGCGCCACAATTGGTGACCCGGCTGAAAAAACGGGCCCGAAAAAAGGGGAATTGAGACCATGACTTTCAAAACAAAACTGAGGGCCGCAGCCGCGCTTCTCGCGATCTCGGCGGCCTCCGCTGCCCAGGCCGAAACCATCGGCTTCTCCGTGCCGAGCCTTGCCTCCTCCTTCTGGGTCTCGGCCACCTATGGCGTCCAGAAGGCGGCAGAGGAAGCCGGCGTCGAACTGATCGTCGTCGATGCCGGTGGCGACGCCAATGCCGTGCAGCAGATTTCGCAGATCCAGGACCTGGTGCAGCGCGGTGTCGACGCCATCGTTATCGGGGCGACGAACGGGGATTCCATAGCTCCGGTGGTCGAGCAGGCGCTTGCTGCCGGCATCAAGGTCGTCGGTATTTCCTCGCCGCCCTCCAATGAAGGGCTGAGCGCGGTCGTCAGCGCCGACCATTACGATATGGGCAAGCTGCAGGCGGAATGCATGGGCAAGGCCCTGTCCGGCAAGGGCGAGGTCGCAATGATGGCCGGTCCGCAGGGACAGACCTGGTCGGACCGGCGCGCTGCCGGTTTCAACGAGACGCTCACAGCCGAATTTCCGGACATGAAGGTCGTTGCGGAATCCCGTCTCGCCGACAACCGCAATGATGCGCTCAGAGTTGCCGAGGACTGGAGCCAGCGCTTTCCGGATGTCAACGGCGTCTATTCGGCCACGGACGACATGGCTGCAGGGGTCATCAACGCCTTCGAGGCTGCGGGGATCAAGAACGTGGTGTTCACGGCCTCCAATCTCAGCCCCACCGCGCAGGACCTCATCAAGTCCGGCAAGCTTGCATGCACCTCGATCCAGAAGATCGTGGCGCAGGGCAGGGCGGCGCTCAAGGCTGCCGTCGATGCGTCCAAGGGCGTTGCTGTCGAGAAGAGCATCGTCACGCCGGCGCTTCTGATTGACGCCAGCAATGTCGACACGGTCGATCTGGGCGATGTGGTCGCCCCGGAAGGCTACCGTCCGTAACAGAAGCGCATCAGACAGGAGGCCGCACAATGGAATTTCTGAACAATCCGAGATTGACCTATTCGCCCATCGAAAACCGACCGGATTTCACCTGGCCGGAGGGGAAGCGGCTGGCCGTCTACGTGGCCCTCTGTGTCGAGCATTTTTCCTATGGTTCGGGGCTGGGGCTCGCCTATTCGCCGGGGCTCCAGCATCCCAACAGCTACAATTGGGGCTGGCGTGAATACGGAAACCGTGTCGGCGGTTTCCGGCTTGCCCGCCTGTTCGACGAATATGATCTGCCATTGGCGATCCTTCTGAACACGGCTTGCTATGACCACTGTCCCGAGCTTCTCGAGCAGTTCCGCCGGCGCGGCGACGAGTTCATTGCCCATGGCCATACCAACTCCGAGCATCCCAACGGCATGGACGAGAAGGAGGAAGCCGCTGCAATCGACCGCGTGGCGCGCCTGATCGAGCAGCATGAGGGGCAGGCGCCGAAGGGATGGATGTCGCCCGGCGCGCATCCAAGCGCAAACACCGAGGACCTGCTCAAGGAGCGGGGGTTCGACTACACGCTGGACTGGCCGATCGACGATCAGCCCGCATGGCTGAAAACCGCGCACGGCCCGCTGATGAGCGTTCCCTATCCCCATGAGGTCAACGACATTCCGATGATCGCGCTGCATGACGGCACGGCGAGCGCGTTTGCCGACATGGCGATCGACAATCTGGAAGAGATGCTCGACCAGTCCCGGGATCAGTCTCTGGTCTATGGCATCACCATTCACACATTCCTGGTGGGGCAGCCGTTCCGGCTTCGCCAGTTCCGGCGCGTGCTCGACAAGCTGAAAGAGCACAGCGACCGTATCTGGTTCACCACGCCCGGTCAAATTCACGATCACTACGCGGCGCTGTCCGCCAACCGAAAGGTGTAGCCATGGCATTGGCAAATGCTCCCAACCTGCCCGAAACAGCCAGTGAAAGACCGTTGCGGGTTGCCGTGGCCGGTCTTGGCGCTGTCGGTCTGCAGATCGCGCGCAGGCTGGCTGATGGCCTGCCGGGATTCGAGCTCGGCGCCATCGCGGTGCGCGACAAGGATGCGGCCCGCGAGAAGCTCGGGCCCGGTCATGCAAATACGGCCATTGTCGATCTGCGTGAGCTGGAGCTGCATGCCGACGTGGTTGTGGAATGCGCTCCCGCCGCGATCCTGCGCGAGGTGGTTCTGCCCTTCGTGAGCCAGGGCAAGAAGGCGGTGGTGCTTTCCTGCGGTGCCCTGCTGCGGAATATGGACCTGATCGATACGGCCCGCGAAAATGGCGGCCAGATCATCGTGCCTTCGGGAGCTCTGCTCGGGCTCGATGCGGTGAGTGCCGCTGCCGAGGGTGAAATCCGCAGCGTGCGCATGACCACGCGCAAACCCGTGACAGGGCTCGTGGGCGCTCCTTATCTGGTTTCGAACAATATCGACATTCAGGACATCAAGGAGCCGTTGCGTGTCTTTTCCGGCACCGCGCGTGAGGCGGCAGTGGGGTTTCCTGCCAATCTGAATGTTGCGGTCGCCTTGTCGCTAGCAGGCCTCGGGCCGGACAAGACACAGCTCGACATCTGGGCGGACCCCGCCCTGAAGCGCAATACGCATCACATCGAGGTGGATTCCGACAGTGCATCCTTCTCGATGTCCATCGAGAACATTCCCAGCGAAAACCCGAAGACGGGGCGCATCACTGCCCTTTCGGTGATCGCGGCGCTCAGAAGGCTGCGCGCACCCCTGCGGGTCGGCACCTGACCGGAGACTGACATGGATTTCGGATTAAAAGAAAAAACCGCGCTGGTCTTCGGCGCGGGGGGCGGGCTTGGCGGTGCCATTGCCGAGGCTCTGGCGGCGGAGGGCGCGCGCCTTTTCGTGGCCGACATCAATGAGGACGCGCTTTCGACCGTGGCGGGGCGCATTCGCGCAGCCGGCGGCGAGGCCCATGCGCTGGTCTGGGACATTGCCGACACCAAGGCGCTGGAGCGTCATGCTGCGGCAATCGAAGAAAGCCATGGCGGCGTGGATATTCTCGTCAACAATACGGGCGGCCCGCCGCCAACCACCGCCGCGGGCGTGAACGGGGAGGATTGGATGCGCTATTTCGGCTCCATGGCCTGCTCCGTCTTTGCGGTCACGGACCGTTTTCTGCCCGGTATGCGTGCCCGCAAGTTCGGACGCATTGTCACCAGCACGTCTTCGGGTGTGGTGGCGCCAATTCCCAATCTTGGCATATCGAATGCCGTGCGCATGTCGCTTGTCGGCTGGTCGAAGACGTTGTCGCGCGAGGTCGCACGCGACGGCGTTACAGCCAACATCATTCTGCCCGGGCGGATTGCAACCGCTCGCATACGCCAGCTCGACGAGGCAAAGGCGAAGCGGGAGAACCGTGCTGTCGCCGAGGTCGAAGCTGAAAGCACCGGCTCCATACCCGTGGGGCGTTATGGCGATCCGGCCGAATATGGCGCGGCGGTCGCTTTCCTCGCCAGCCGTCAGGCGGGTTACATCACCGGATCGACCATTCGCGTCGACGGCGGGTTGATCGCCAGCATCTGATCCCTTTTTCAGGAGTACTGAATATGTCCCAGAACATCCGGGCGGAAATCCGCGCGCGCTTTCTCAAGGTTGATACGTCCAATGTCGCCGATGTGCTCGATGACATGGGGCTGCTTCACCAGGGCCTGGCTGCGGATTTTCGCAGCTTTTCAGGCACAAGCGGCAAGCTCGCGGGCTTTGCCTATACGATACGTGGCCAGTCCACACCCTATGGTATGGGGGGAGATGCCGAAAAGATGACAGCCTGCCAGGGGATTTCCGAAGATGAAATTTCCGTCTGGTCGGGCGATGGCGATGGCACTTGTTATTTCGGGGAGCTGATCGCACTCGGGCTGAAGGAGAGAGGATGTGTCGGCGCGCTCGCGGATGGCGGTGTGCGCGATATCGCCTGGCTCAACCAGCATGATTTTCCGGTCTTCGCCAGATACCGCTCGCCGGTCCAGTCTATCGGGCGCTGGAAGGTGAATGCGTGGCAAGTACCGGTGTTTATCCGTGGCGCGACGTCGAAACATGTTGAGGTTGCGCCGGGCGACTTTATTCTGGCCGACGCAGATGGCGCCATCGTCATTCCCGCCGCCCGCATCGAGGCCGTCCTCGAGAAGGCGGAGGCGCTGACGGCCGGCGAAATCAACATCCGGCGGGAGCTCGCCAATGGAATGACCCTCAGCGAAGCGCTGAAGGTCTACGGCCACGTTTGAATGGAGATATCGGGGGAATGACTGCCACTCTCGCTTTCGATCCCCCGAACCCATCGGGTGTGCAGGATGCCGTTCTTGGGCTGAAGCAGGTGCTCGATACCCACGAGACGACCGGCGCCTCGCCTTTCGTGAACGAAATCCTTGCCGCCGAAGGGGAGCGCCGCGACGGAGGAGCCGCAGAAGCGCTCGCGGGAGAACATGCGCCCTCGAATGCGTTCGAAAGTGCACGCCGCAGAGCCGATGAACGGCAGGCGCTCAATGCCTTCATCCGCCTCTTTTCGGAGGAAGAGGCCCATTCGATGACCGGTGGGAAGGCAATGGGGGACGGAACGCTCGCCAATCTCCCCTTCGCGTTCAAGGATGTCTTCTTCGCGCATGGCCATCTGCCCGGCGATGGAACACCCTATCGTTTTCCGTCGCGAGGTGTGGAGCAGGCACCGCTTCTTGAACGCCTATTTGCAGCCGGGGCCATTCCGGTCGGTGCGACCAATCTCGACCCTTTCAGCTATTCGACGACCGGCGAGAACCCCTTTTACGGGGCACCGATCAATCCGCTTGATCCCGAGCTTCTGGTCGGCGGGTCGTCTTCCGGCTCCTCAGTTGCCGTCGGCGCGGGGATCGTGCCGTTTGCAATCGGCACGGATACGGGAGGGTCCATCCGTATTCCGGCGGCATTTTGCGGGGTGTGGGGATGGAAGCCGACCAATGGGCTGCTCGATGCGTCCGGGCTCGTGCCTTTGAGCCACAGCCATGATTGTCCGGCGATTGTTGCCAGCGATGCCCGCATGCTTCGCCGGGTCGCTGAAACGCTGATCGGGAAATCGTCTCCGGCCTGGCGGAAGGCGGAAAGCGGCATGCGGATCGGCATCGCGCAGGAGCTGTTTGCGGCGAGCGATGCGGATACCGCAAAGGCGCTGAACCGGTTTCTGGCGGCTGCCCGCTCGGGTTCGGGGCAAGATGTTGCAGTGCCCGACCTTGCCTTGTGCAACGGCATTGCCACGGTCATCACCGGCTATGAGGCGGCTCGGTTCCTGCATCCTGCATTCGAGGAGATGCCGGATGCCTTTACGGGAAATGTGCGCCAGCGCCTTGCCATAGGGGCCTCCATTGCACGCCGGGACTATGATGTTGCCCAGCGTATCCGGTCTCGCCTGACCGCCGATTTTCTCGCAGGCACCCTGTCGAAATGCGATCTGATCGTCTCGCCCATCACGCCGCGCGGCTGTTATCGGCGGAAAGAACTGAACGGGCCGGCCGAGAGCGTTCGCGCGCTGACGCTCGAACTTCTCGATTTCAATCGGTGGGTCAACAGTCTTGGCCTGCCGGCGGTGGCGATTCCGTTCCGGCTCTCCGAGAGCGGTCAAATGGTTGCGGTGCAGATCATCGGGCGCCCCTATGGTGACCTCGATCTCCTGCGCTTTGCAGGCGGGCTCGCCCTCTAGGTCATATAGCCTCGGAGCAGAAACAATTTGTGCGAAATGAGCCCGGTGCATGCGCCGGGCTCATTTCGTTGTGGGGGGTGTGCCCGCGATGCCCTTTGAAACCTGGAGAAAACGGGACGAGCAGGTGTTCATGCATGATCACAGCTCATTCATGGGCATCACGCTATTCGTTTGTTTCCGAGCGTGGTTCAGGTCGATAGTCCCGGCGAAAGCGATGACCTCAAGCCGGGAGCATAAGGTGGGCTATTTCGAGCATCCACGTGAGCGCGCACGAGCGCTGATCGAAGATCGTGCCTTCTTTGCCGGTCGTTGGCAGGCGGGTGACGGGGGCAAATCCTATGCGGTCCACGATCCGGCAACAGGGGAGATGGTGGGAACCGCCCCCGATCTGTCAGACACCCAGATCATGGAAGCTATCGATGCCGCCGAAGACGGGTTGAAGGTCTGGTCCGGGTTTCTTCCTGCCGAGCGCAGCCGCATCCTCAATGCCTGGTGCGACCTGATGATGGCCAGGCGGGAAGGGCTTGCCGCGCTGATAACCCTTGAGCAGGGCAAACCGCTTCACGAATCCCTTGGCGAGATCGACTATGCGGCAAGCTTCATCCGCTGGTATGCGGAGGAGACCAAGCGTGATGGCGGAGACGTTTTGCGCAGCCATCTTCCGGGCCGCCGGTTGCATGTCAATCGGGCGCCGATCGGTATTGTGGCGGCAATCACGCCGTGGAATTTTCCTTCCGCAATGCTGGCGCGCAAGGCGGCTGCGGCACTTGCTGCGGGATGTTCCGTCATCGGCCTGCCGTCCTCACAGACGCCATTCTCTGCACTGGCGCTGGCGCGTCTGGCCGAGGAAGCCGGTTTTGCGAAAGGCGTCTTTTCGGTCGTGACGGGCAATTCGCGGCGGGTGGTTCCCCTGTTGTGCGGCGACGCGCGTGTGCGTGCCGTTTCCTTCACCGGTTCCACCGAGGTCGGGCGCGTGATTGCAGGCCTTTGCGCGCCGACCATCAAGAAGGTGAGCCTCGAACTGGGTGGCCACGCCCCCTTCATCGTTTTCGAGGATGCCGATCTGGAGCGTGCCATGGACGACGCCATGAACGCCAAGTTCCAGACGACAGGGCAGGACTGCCTCGCTGCCAACCGCATCTTCGTACAGGACCGTCTCTACGACCGGTTTGTCGAAGGGTTTGTGGACCGCGCGACAAGGCTGAAGGTGGGGGATGGATTTGCCTCGGGCGTGAATATCGGGCCGATGATTCACGGCAAGGCCCTCCAGAAAGTGCACGAGCAGGTCGAGGATGCTCAAAGACGCGGCGCACGACTGGAGCTTGGCGGTCAGGTGCACAATGCGGGACCGAATTTCTATGCGCCGACGGTGCTGTCGAATGTGGCCGACGGCATGCTCATCATGCATGAAGAGACTTTCGGACCGGTTGCCGGCATCAGCCGTTTCGCGACCGAGGAAGATGCGATCCGCCGAGCCAACGCCACCGAATACGGCCTTGCCGCCTATCTGCACACACGGGATCTCAGCCGCGCCGAGCGGGTGTCCAGTCGTCTCGAATACGGCATGGTCGGCATCAACACATCAAAGATGACTGGAGCGCCCATCCCCTTCGGTGGCGTCAAGCAATCGGGGCTTGGACGCGAAGGCGGCCCCTACGGAATGCAGGATTTTATGGAGCTGAAATATGTCTGCGCAGCCTATGAGTGAGAATATGACAAGCGCACGGACCGCAAGCGAAAAAACGAGCGTCGCACGGCAAGTGGTCGAAACATTGCGCGATCTGGGCGTGCATCATGTCTTCGGCGTTCCGAGCGGTGGCTGGGTGGACTATATGGAAGCCATGCGCACGACCGACGGCATCGAGTTCGTCCTGACCACCCATGAGGGGACGGGAGCGATCATGGCCGATGTCTGCGGTCGCCTGACCGGCGTGCCTGGCATCTGCTTCGGCACTTTCGGTCCTGGCGCGACAAATCTGTCGACGGGTGTCGGCGGAGCGTTGCTGGATCGCTCGCCCATGATTGCGCTGACCGACGAGATGCCCGCACCGATGCGCGGCAGGGTCACCCAGATGGGGATCGATCATCAGGCGCTGTTCGCTCCGGTGACGAAGAAGACGACCAGGCTTGAGGCGGACAAGGTTCGCGAAATCTTTTCCGATGCTGCGACGGTGGCGCTTTCGGGGCGGCCCGGTTCGGTCCATGTCGGGTTGCCGGTCGGCATGAGTGCCGAGATGAATGTTCCGGCGACGGGCCTGGCGGTATCGCATCCGGCGATACCGGAAAAGGCTTCTGCCGCCAGCATCGAGGCAATGCAGGCTGCGCTTCGCGTTGCGCGGAAGCCGGTCATCGCACTGGGGCTCTCCGCGGTGCGAACCGGCGTGGGCGATGCCGTTGTGCGTTTCGCCGAGGCTCACGGTATTCCCGTGGTCATCACACCCATGGCCAAGGGGCTGATTGCTGAAGATCACCCCTGCTATGCGGGGGTTCTGTTCCATGCCCTTTCCGACGAAGTCGGCAAGACCCACCAGCAGGCCGATCTGGTGGTTCTGGTGGGTTATGATCCCGTCGAGTTCAACGTCGAGGCATGGGCGCCGGAAGTGGCGCTGATCAATATCGACGATGAGCCCGCCGATATTGATCGTGAGGTTTACCCCGACCTGCTTGAGGTGACGGGCGACATCGTTTCCAGCGTGGCCGCCTTGGGGACCGTGTCGATGGATCCAAAGGAATGGGACATGGCGGCGCTGAAGGAGCGGCGCGAAGCGATGTTCGAACGGCTCAAGGGCATCGATGCGTTTGGCCCCTGCGCGGCACTCGATATCCTCCGCGAGGTTCTGCCTCAGGACGGCATCATGACCTGCGATGTGGGGGCACATACTCATCTCATCGGCCAGAAATGGCTTACGCCCGCACCAGGCCGGCAGATCATGACCAACGGATGGTCGACCATGGGCTTCGGGATTCCCGCTGCCATTGCAGCGAAGCTGTGCAGGCCGCAAGCCGATGTCTGCACGGTCGTGGGTGATGGCGGGTTCCTGATGTCCGCGGGGGAACTGGCAACTGCCGTGCGGCTCAACCTGCCCATCGTCACCGTGGTGCTGACGGACAATGACCTGGCGCTTATCCGCATCAAGCAGCAGAAGAAGCAGAACCCGATCTATGGCACGCCCATTCGGGCCAAAGGCACCATTGGCGGCGACAATATCTTCGGCGTTCCTGTGATGACGGCAAGCGACCGGGAAGGATTCCGCAAGGCGCTGCGCGAAGCCTTTGCCACCGGTAAGCCGATGATTGTCGAGGCGCTCGTCTCGAGCCGCGAGTATGATGAGCTCGTGCTCAAGAAGGACAAGGCGCACTAGCTCGCCGAGCATCGATGCTGCGACCGGGCAACCTGGCCCGGCCGCAGAATAACCGGATATTCCTCCCGGTCTTCGTTCTTCAGCGCGTGGCGTTGAAGAGTGGTTTGCGGCGTTCGGTGAAGGCGCGCATTCCTTCCTGCCGGTCGGGCAGGCCCAGCGTCTGGTGGAAGAGCGCGCGTTCCAATTTCAGCCCCTCCTTGAGGGGCATTTCCATACTTGCGCGGACAGCTTTCTTGATCGAGTTCAGGACTGTGCCTGAAAGGGCCGCAAGTCCGCTGGCGTATTCACGTCCCTCCTCAAGGAGCCGGTCAGGTGGAACGATGCGGGAAACAAGACCGCAGCGTTCGGCTTCGATTGCGTCCATGCGGTGGCCGGACAGAAGCATGTCCATTGCCTTGGCCGTGCCAATCAGCCTTGGCAGGCGCTGTGTGCCACCGGCGCCCGGCATGGTCCCGAGGCTGATTTCGGGATGACTGAAAACGGCGTTCTCGGCAGCCAGGACGATGTCGCACATCTCCACGAGTTCGCAGCCGCCGCCGAGTGCATAACCTTGAACCAATCCGATCACGGGTTTGGGGAAGTCACCAAGTGCCACGCAGCAGCCGGCAAAATCCGTTGCGCGCGCGGTTTCGGCACTCATGTCGAGCATTTCGCGAATATCGGCTCCGGCGGCGAAGTGGTCTCCCTCCGAACGCAGAAGAACGACCCGTGTTTCGCTGTCTTCGCGAAGCCGCTCCAGGGTCTGTGCCATCGCATCGGTCAGGGCCACACACAAGGCGTTGCGGGCCTGCGGCCGGTCGATGACGAGTTCGGCATATCCGCTCGGGTGTTTGGCGCAGTGGATCATGCTGGAAACCATGCGTGCAGGCTCCTTTCACCTTGCCTCCAGTCTCGCGCGGGACAATCGCAATCGCGAATGAGGAATGCTGCGCCAGCGCTGAAAACTGCTCAGTCCTCGGCCTTTCCACGTGGCCTTAGGAAAGGTGGGGCGCGGGGCGGGCGCAGCTTGGAATGCTGGCCTTCTTGTACATGAAATCCCGCAATGTGCGGGCGGCGACCGAAAGGGCGCGGTTCTTCGGCCAGTAAAGACAGACATCGCGCACGGCCAGCGGGTCGTCTATGGCGCGCACGATCAGGTTATCGACGCGCGAGACGTGAAGAGCCAGAGCCGTGGTGACGCCGACCCCCTGACGGGAGCGGACGAGCTCGATGAGGGATTGAGGCTGGCTCACCTCGAATGCCAGTTTCGGTGGTTCGCCGAGATGGTGCCAGAAGGGATGGGTAAGAATTCCCTCCGTCTGATAGCGGCCGGTCATGATGAGCCGGTGCCTTAAAAGCTCATCCGGTGGGATCGGTCCGAATGTCTTTGCCAGTTCGTGCTCCGGCCTGAAGACAACCTTGAAGTCCTCCTGCCACAGGGGCAGGCTCTCGAACTTCACGCTTGAGAGCGGCGGGGTCGTCTGGCGCAGGAACAGGTTAACATCCCCGGCGATGGCCGCCTGCTCCATATAGGCGCCGCCCAGTTCCACCAGATGGATATCCACCAGAGGATATACCTCCCGGAACTGGTCGAGCAGGGTGGGGATGTAGCCTGCCGTGGCGCTCGGATAGGTGCCGAGGCGCACGGTGCCGCGCTTGGCACCCAGGAAATCGGAGACATCGCCGCGCGCTGCTTCCATCTGGTTCAGGATGGCGCGGGCGTGAGGCAGAAGCGCTGCGCCGGGCGGGGTGAGCTCCACCGGCCGGCGATCGCGATGAAACAGCTCCACGCCCAAATCTTCCTCAAGCGAGGCGATATGCGCGCTTACCGTGGGTTGCGAGTAATGCAATGCATCGGCAGCGTTGGCGAAACCACGGTTCTCAACAACGGAGATGAAGGTTCGCAGCGAACGTATGTCCATATTATCGGAAATCCTGATATTAGATATCCAAACTATCATTTTGATTTCATCTAAGGTCAAGCCTAACGTGCATCTCACGCAAGCCACCCATGCGCTGTGCGGAGATTGAACGAGGATTTGACGTGACGACCATTCGAAAGATTGAGGCGGCTACGGCCAGCATTCCGCTGCCGGCCCCGACTGGCTTCTCCAGCCGCACCGTTCTACAGCGCGAATACACGCTCGTTCGTGTCACTGGCGACGATGGCGTCACCGGCATTGGCTTCTGCTATCCAGGTCACCGCGCCGCCCAGCTGGCAACGATGGCTGTCACCGACCTGCTCGGGCCCGTGGTTCTCGGTATGGATGCGCATCTGGTGGAAGGTGCCTGGGGCGCCATGTACCAGGAGAGCCTCTTGCATGGCCGGGTTGGTTCCGTCATGCGCGCGCTGTCGGCTATCGATATCGCTCTTTGGGATCGCAATGCACGGGCGGCCAATCTGCCGCTTCACAAATATCTGGGCGGTCGCTCCAACCGGGTGAAGGCCTATGCCAGCGGCGGCTATTACCTGGAGGGCAAGGGGGTCGAAGGCGTCCACAAGGAAATGACTTCCTATGTCGAGAAGGGCTTCAAGGCAGTCAAGATGAAGGTGGGCCGGGTGAGTGCGGCCGAGGATGCGGATCGCATCGCGGCGGCACGCGACGCCATCGGTCCCGATGGTGTCCTTATGCTCGATGCGAACAATGCATGGAAGGACCTTCCGGCAGCGCTTGGCGCGCTGCGCCTCTGGGAACCCTACAATCCGTACTGGATCGAGGAGCCGTTCAGCCCGGACGACATCATCAACCACGCGCGTCTTGCCCGCGAAACGCCGATCAGCGTGGCGACGGGCGAGATCGAAGCCGGCCGCTGGCGCAGCAAGGAACTGCTCGATGCGGGCGCTGCGATCATTCTACAGCAGGATGCCGCGGTTTGCGGCGGCATCAGCGAATTGCGGCGCATCGCCGACCTGGCCAGCGCCTATGGCGTGACGCTCTGCCCGCACTGGTTCCACGATCTGCATGCACCGCTCGTAAGCGCATTTCCCAGCGCGGATTATGTCGAATTCTTCGTCGGCAACGGCGTGCACAATCTGTGCGACATCATCGACCGCCAGCTCTCCTTCGACAATGGCGAGCTGAACCTGCACGAGCAGCCGGGGCTCGGCTTCGATTTCGACGAGGCGGCGCTCGACAAATATCTCGTGGGTGAATGGCAGAACGTTACGGGAGGGTGAGCACGATGCAGTTTCCGCTCAAGCTGAAAAACCTGGTTGCCGGCGAATGGGTGGGCAACCCTGACGGAGGTCCCGGCGGTGGCATGACCTCGCTCGATCCGGCGGATCAGGAGCGCATTCTGGCCCATGTCCCCGCGATGGGACCGCAGGATGTGAAGGCGGCAATCGATGCTGCGGCTTCAGCGCTGCCGTCCTGGCGTGCGACGCCAAGTGTCGAGCGCGGGAAGCTGCTCTTCCGCGTGGCCGGGCTGATCCGGGAACGTGCGGAAGAGCTGCGTGACCTGATTTCTTTCGAAATGGGCAAAACCCATGGAGAGGCCGGTATCGAGGTCGAGCGCAGCGCAGAAATGCTTGAATTTTATGCCGGCATCGGCCGGTTGCCCTATGGCGATCTTATCCCCGACCGGAGGCCGGGTGTTTCCGCCTGGACGGTACACGAGCCTCTTGGCGTCGTGCTTGCAATCACGCCATGGAACGATCCGCTGATGGTTCCCTGCCGCAAGATCGCACCGGCGCTGATCTCCGGCAACACGGTGGTGCTCAAGCCTTCGCCCGATACGCCCGCAATCGCGCTGATACTGGCGCAGATGTTTGTTGAGGCCGGCCTTCCGGCGGGTGTCCTGAACACGGTCACGGGCGATGTCTCCGGCTGGGGAACCGTGCTGACGGATGATCCGCGGATCGGCGGCGTGACCTTCACGGGATCGACCGCCACCGGCAAATATCTGCGCCGGGCGCTTGCTGGCGGAAGGGCCCGGTTGCAGACCGAGATGGGCGGCAAGAATTCGGCAGTTCTTCTCGCGGATGCGGACGTGGACGGCGCCCTCAAGCAACTCGTACCGGCAATCTTTGGTCAGACCGGCCAGCGTTGCACGGCGGTCAGCAGGCTTCTGGTGCACCGCTCCATTCTTGGCGAAGTGGAGCAGAAGCTCGCGGCCCTGGCCGGACAGGTTCAGGTCGGATCGGCTTCGAACGAGGCAACGACCATGGGGCCGGTGGTGAACGAGCGCCAGCGCTCCAAGGTACTGGAGCTGATCGGCAGCGCCCGCGAGGAGGGCGCTCGGGTGGCCTTCGGCGGAGCACCGCTCAGTGAAGGGCCCTATGGGCGAGGTTGTTTCGTTCAGCCGACGGTTTTGACGGGCGTCTCTTCTGCAATGCGCATCTGGAACGAGGAGGTTTTCGGCCCGGTGGTCGCCGTGCTCGCTTTCGATGCGCTCGATGAGGCAATCGCACTGGCCAACGACACGGAATACGGGCTTGCGGCGGGCGTCTTCACCAATGACCTGACGGCTGCGCACCGCTTCGTTGCAAGCATCGAAACCGGTCAGGCCGTCATCAACCTGCCGCCGAGCGGTTGGGACGTGCATCAGCCATTCGGCGGGTTCAAGGATTCCGGCTCCCCCTTCAAGGAGCACGGGCTCGACGGTCTCGCCTTCTACACCCGTATCAAGACGGTCGCCATGCAACTGGCCGCTTACTGAAACCAGAGGGACTTTTTCAAGATCATGCCTGCTTCCAATTTACCGCCCCTCTATATACTCGCCTTCGATCACCGGGCCTCGCTGATCAAGATGTTCGGCGAGAATGGCGGGACCTTTCAGGGTCGGAAGGTCGACTTTTCCGAACTCAAGGAAGTGATCTTCGACGGGCTTCTGGAAAGTCTTGGGCCGCTTCGCCTTGCTCCGTCCGATGTCGGCATTCTCGTGGATGAGGAATGCGGCGCGGCGATTGCTCACCGGGCAAAGGAGCTCGGCATCGTGCTTGCCATGCCCGCCGAACGTTCCATGCAGGAGGTGTTCGAGCTTGAATATGGCGAAGCGTTCGACCGGCATATCGAGGCCTTCGAACCGGATCAGGTGAAGGTTCTGGCTATCCGCAACGATGCCATCAAGCCGGAATCGGTTGCCCTTTCGAAGAGCCGGCTGAAGGAACTTTCGGACTGGCTCAAGCCACGCCCCTATAAATTCATGCTGGAGCTACTGGTTTTCCCGACACCGGAGCAGCTTGCTTCGGTCGGTGGTTCACGCGAGCGCTTCGACACGAAACTGCGTCCATCGATGATGGTGGAAACCATCGCTCAATATCAGGAAGCGGGCATCGAAGCGGATGTCTGGAAGGTTGAGGGGCTGACCGAAGTCGCCGACTATCAGGCGGTTGCCGATCAGGCTCGTGCCGGCGGGCGCGATCATGTGGCCTGCATCATACTGGGACGCGGTGCCGAGGAGCCGGTCATCCTTGACTGGACCCGCAAGGCCGCGCGGGTTCCAGGTTTCACGGGCTTCGCCATCGGCCGCTCCACATGGGCCGACAGTCTCGTTGGCCTGATGGACGGCAGCCTGAGTCGGGCAGAAGCGGTTTCAGCCATCGCTGCACGCTTTTCCTCCTACGTGGAAACCTTCCGGGCGGAGCGCGACTGACCATGAGCGATGCAAGCGGCATCCTGATCGGGGTCGATATCGGCAGCACCGCCTGCAAGGTTCAGGCGGTGGGCGCAGATGGCGTGCATCTGGCATTGGCGTCCGCGCTGACCCCGTGGGAGGATACGCCGAAGGGGCGGCAACTCGATCCGGAAGTGCTGTTTGAGCAACTCATGCGCGCCCTTCACAAGGTGGCGGGCGCTCATACCGTGCTCGGCATCGGGGTAACCGGGTTCGCGGAGTCGGGCGTCATCGTCGACCGTGCGGGCAAGCCGGTCGCGCCGATCCTGCCCTGGTATGATCAGCATGGCAGCGACACTGTGAGCCGCATCGAGGCAGTGATGGGCGCGCGTGGCTTTGCCGGGCTGACCGGTTTGCCGCTCAATCTCAAGCCCAGCATCATGAAGTTCGAGTGGTTCATGCACGAGGTGGCGCCAAGAACGTTCTGGAGCCGCTGGATGAACGTTCCCGAGTGGTTTGCCTACCGGCTTACCGGCGTCATGGCGACGGAGCCTTCGCTCGCCAGCCGGACGGGTATTTTCGATGTGGTGGAAAAGCGTGAGGCCGAAGATCTTCTGGCCTGCGTCGGTGCACCGAGTGGCCTTTTCTCCGAGCTCCGGCACGCTGGCGAAAGCTGGGGTGTTGTCACCGGCACCTATGCGCGCCTTGCCGGGGCAACCGTCACCGTGTGCGGCATGGATCACCTGTCCGCCGGCGTGGGTGTCGGCGCGACGGGACAGGCAAACCTGCTCGATTCCTGCGGTACGGGGGAAGCGCTCATCCGCCGGCTGCCGGCGATGAACATCACCCGCGCCACGCTGGTGAAGGCAGTGGAACAGGAGATCGCCGTTGGTCGAGACATCTTCAGCGGTCAGGTGCAGCTCACTGCAAGTCTTCGCTCGGGCATCGGCATGTGGCGTTTCCTCAAGCTTATGGGCAAGGGCGAGGCGGATATGGAGGAACTCGACAGGGCGGCATTGCGCCTGTCGACGACGCCGAGCAGCCCCGTCGTGGACAATGTCTGGCTGGAGAATGCCAGCCTTTCGAACATCGGTTATGAGCCGGACCCGGCCGCCGTCTGGCGGGCGACGGTCGAGGCGGTGCAGCGACGGGCAAGCGTGCTCGTCGGGCGCATGCAGGATTTTGCCGGTGCGCATGACCGCATCGTGGCCACCGGCGGTGGGCTCAGGTCGCTGCTGGTGCGCACGCTCAAAAAGGACATTCTCGGGCCCTTCGAGCAACCCGAGATCATCGAAACTGCCAGTAGGGGTGCTGCACTCCTTGCGGGCATGGCGGCAGGCGTCAGTCCGCCGATAGCCGTCGAGACCACCCCTGTTCCAATGGCGCAGGGGTTCTGAAGTCCATCATCAAAGGGAGGAGACCAGGATGATCGATAGACGTAATCTCATGGCCGGGGTGGCTGCCCTGGCGCTTCTGGGTTCGGTGGCCGCGGCAGCGGCAGAGCCCGCAGAAATCAGCTTTGCCGCGTCCATGCTCGGCGAGCCGCTGCGCGGTCCGTTGCTCACTGCGCTCGTGGAGGAGTTCAATCAGAGCCAGGACGCTGTTCATGTGACACCTGTCACGACGCCTTTCTCGTCCTTCGGCACCACCATGTTCACACAGATGGGCGGCGGTGGCGGTCCAGACGTCATTGCCTTCGATCAGCCGAACATCTATGCCGCCGCAGAGGCGGGGCTGCTCGTGTCGCTGGACGAAGTCGTGGATGGTGTGACGCTGCTTCCCGGCAACAACTCGCTGATCGTCGATGGCGTGCAATATGGCGTGGCGCTCGACATCTCGAACTATGCCCTCATTTATAATCCGACGCTTGTCACGAAAGTGCCGACCACGTTCGATGAACTGGTGGCGGAGGCCAAGGCGCAGACCAAGGACGGTGTCTACGGGTTTGCATTCCGGCACACGCAGGCTGAAGAAGCCGGTGTCTGGTATGATTTGTCGAACTATGTCTATGGTAATGGAGGCCATTGGGCCGTCGATGGAAACCCGACCATCAACAGTGCCGAAACGATTGCCGGCGTGACCGCCTACAAGACGCTCTATGACGCCAATGTCATTCCCAAGGGTGCGGATGCGGCCACTTATCGCCGCATGTTCGCGGAAGGCAAGATCGCCATGATGATCGACAATGGCGGCATTCCGACCGTGTTGAAGGGCACCAATCCGGATGCGGCCATTGCCGCGGCGCCGGCGCCGCTTCCCACCAAGGCAATCGGCCAGGTGATGGCTGCACTCGCCATCAACGGCAATTCCAAGAGCCCGGATGCGGCCAAGGCATTCATGAAATGGTTCCTTACGCCAGAGACGCAGGCGAAGGTGCAAGGCTTCCTCGGTGGCTCGACGGCGGCAACGCCGATTGCGCGCACCAAGGAGGAATTGGAGAAGGCGCCCTATATCGAAGTGTTCGACAGTCTGGGCGATGTGGCGCTTCCCTTCATGCCACAAGGGCTGGAGGCCGAAACCCCGCAGGTGCGCAATATCGTCGTCGAGGCGGTGATGCGTGTTCTGGCCGGTCAGACGGATGTCGCTGCGGCGATGAACGAAGCCCAGTCGCAGGTAGAAGCCCTGCGCTAAATAACCTTCGGAATGCTCCCGCGCTTTTGCAGCGCGGGAGCTTTGCAGGTGAAAGACGCCATGAGTTCACATAGTCACGGAACGCAGCTTGCCAGGATTCATGGCAGCCGATGGCTGCCTTATATGCTGGTCCTGCCGGGTGTGGTCTATCTTCTGGTCTTCCAGGGGATACCGTTGCTGCAGGAGATGCGGCTTTCGGTTTCCAACACGTCGCTGCTCAATCCGAGCCGTTTCAATTTCATCGGTGTCGCCAATTTCTCGCGCCTGCTGCGCGATCCGAATTTCTTCAACTCCATTCAGGTCACTGCGATCTACGTGGCCGGCTGCGTCATCGGCACCATCGGTCTTGGCCTTTTCGCCGCGCTTTTGATGGACCGGGAGTTTACCGGACGTTCCTTCGTGCGCTCGTTGATCATCATTCCCTGGGCTGCACCGCCGGTGGCGATTGCGCTGGTGTTCCGCTGGATGCTCAACGGCCAGTACGGCATCGTCAATCGCGGGCTGGAGCCGCTTGGCCTGATGCCTGCCGAAGGGCTCTGGCTGGACAATCCAAGCCTTGCGCTCATCACGGTGCTTGCCATTACGATTTGGCAGCTTTTTCCCTTCACCGCGGTTGTTATCCTGGCTTCGCTCCAGTCCGTTCCGAAGGAACTCAAGGAGGCGGCCCAGATCGACGGAGCCGGATTGTGGGCACAGTTCCATGCCGTGACCTGGCCAGTGATCCGGCCGACGGTGGCCTTGCTTGCGCTTTTGATGACGATCTGGTCGATCCGCCGTTTCGAGCTCATCTGGCTGCTCACGCAGGGCGGTCCCGTCGGGTCTACCAATACGCTGGTGATTGACCTTTATCGGCGCGGCTTCATCATCAACAAGCTGGGCGAGGCGGCAGCCGTCGGCATGGTGGGCATGGCCGTGTCCGTTCTCGTGACCATCGCCTATTTCGCGGTCGCCAACCGTGCAACCCGTGCGGAGAAAATGCGATGACCCGCTCCGAATTCATCAGCCATGCGGCGTTGGTCATTATCTTCGTGCTGGCAGGGCTCGCGATCTTTCCCTTTTACTGGATGTTCGTGACCGCCACGACGTCGGATGCGAACATGTTCGCCGCGTCGCCGCAACTCGTGCCGTCCCTCTCGCAACTGGGCATTTTCGCCCAGATATTCGAGGAGGGAGCGGTTAAGACCTGGCTTGCCAACAGTTTCATCATCGCCGCCGGAACGACCGTGCTGACGCTGGCGCTGGCAATCCCGCTCGGCTATGCCTTCGCCCGGTTTCCCTTCTGGGGCAAGGCCGGGGTGGGCATCGGCTTGCTGGTGACGCAGATGCTGCCGGAGGCAGTTCTCGTGGTGCCGCTCTTCTCCATCTTCTCGCCGCTCGGGCTCTTGAATTCCTACGCAGGCCTCATCCTTGCCAACACGGCTTTCACGCTGCCGGTTATCACCTGGATCCTGAAGAACGCCTTCGACACGGTGCCGGTGGAGATAGAGGAAGCGGCGGTGCTGGACGGGTGCACGGGGATCAATGCGCTGGTGCGGGTGGTGCTTCCCGTCATCATGCCCTCGGTCGCCGCTTCGGCCGTGATCGCCTTCTTCCATGGCTGGAACGAGTATGTCTTTGCGCTGACCTTCATCACCAACGACACGCTCAAGCCTGCCTCCGTAGGGCTCGCGGGCTTCATCGGCGAGATTTCCACGCCCATCCAGTCGGTGATGGCTGTGGGCGTGGTCTACACACTGCCCGCGGTCGCCCTCTACCTTCTGATGCAGCGCTTCATCGTGTCGGGCATGGCTGCCGGCAGCGTGAAGGGCTGAATGCGAAACGACAAAGGAAAGAGCCGGTTTTCGGCTGAGAGACGAATATGGCTTCAGTGATTCTGAACGGCGTGCGGAAAACCTTCGGCGCGGTCAATGTCATCCCTGGTATCGATCTGGAAATCGAATCCGGTGAGTTCGTGGCTTTGGTGGGGCCTTCGGGCTGCGGAAAGTCCACGCTTCTGCGCATGATCGCCGGCCTTGAAGAGGTCAGCGGCGGTGAAGTCTGGATCGAGGGGCGCAAGGTCAACGATGTCAGTCCCAAGGATCGCAATATCGCAATGGTGTTCCAGTCCTATGCGCTCTATCCGCAGATGACCGTTGCCGAAAACATGTCCTTCAATCTCAGGCTCGCCAAGAAGCCCAAGGCGGAGATCCGGGAGCGGGTGGCGGAGGCTGCGCGTATGCTCGATCTGGAAGCGCTTCTCGACCGCAAGCCCGGGCAGCTCTCCGGCGGGCAGCGGCAGAGGGTCGCCATGGGCCGGGCCATCGTGCGCAGTCCCAAGGTGTTTCTGTTCGACGAGCCGCTTTCAAACCTCGATGCGAAGCTGAGGGTGGCCATGCGTGCCGAAATCAAGCAGTTGCACCAGAAGGTGAAAACGACCTCTGTCTATGTGACGCACGATCAGATCGAGGCGATGACGCTGGCCGACCGCCTGGTCGTGCTCAACAAGGGACATGTGGAGCAGCAGGGAAGCCCGCTCGATCTCTATAACCGCCCGGCCAATCTGTTTGTTGCCGGTTTCATAGGATCGCCGGCCATGAACTTTCTGGAGGCGAGGGCGGCGCGCGGCGACGGGCATCTGCGGGCGCAGCTGGCTGACGGAAATGCGCTGGAGCTCGATCCGGCCCTTGGTGTTGCAGACGGGCAGGAGATCATCATCGGGTTGCGCCCGGAGCTGATAAACAACGATGCGGGAGAGGCCGTGTGTGGCGAGGTCATCATGATCGAGCCTATGGGCGCACAGACGCTTGTCTATTTCAGCTATGGCGGCAAGACCGTGACGGCCATCGTCGACGGGGAGCATCGGGTGGCCGTCGGCGAAACCTTCCGCTCGGGTATCGAGCGCCGCCGCATCCATGTCTTCGACAGGGCAAGTGGCATGCGCAGGGACCCGGAGTGATTTAGGTTTTACGCCTTGTCGGTGTCCGTACCCAAGGTGTTCTTTCAGAGGCGGTAAGCGAGCGCAGCCGGCTCTTCGTCAGCCAGGTCCTGCACTGAAGCGACCAGCCGGACGTCTTGCGCCCTCAGGCGGCGTGCCTGCCGGTTTCGTCCCGGCGCAATGTGAGCACCGAAACGCCTGAATCCGTAACGGCCACGGTGTGCTCGAACTGCGCGGAAAGCGATCCGTCTTTCGTGGAAACGGTCCACCCGTCGGCCTCTGTCTTGACGTTACGCCTTCCGCGATTGAGCATCGGCTCGATGGTGAAGACCATTCCCCTGCGAAGGATAGGACCCGTTCCCGGCTTTCCGAAGTGCAGAATCTGGGGCTCCTCATGCATCTCCTTGCCGATGCCATGGCCGCAGAATTCCCTCACAACCGAATATCCATTGCGTTTGGCGTGACGTTCGATTGCCCAGCCGATGTCTCCGAGGCGTGCGCCGGGGCGAACTGCCTGAATGCCCATCCACATGGCGTCATAGGCTGTCTGCACCAGGCGCCTGGCGGCCGGATTGACCTTGCCGATCAGATAAGTCTTGCTGGAATCAGCGATATAGCCGTTCTTTTCGAGCGTGATGTCGAGATTGACGATATCGCCGTCCTTCAGGATCGATGTCTGCGAGGGGACGCCGTGGCAGACCACGTCGTTGACCGAGGCATTCAGCACGAAACCATAGCCATACTGTCCCTTGCTCGCCGGACGCGCGCCAAGGTCGTGCACTATGAAACGCTCGACCATATCGTTGATCTCAAGCGTCGATCTGCCGACAAGGGGAGTGCGGTCCAGAAGTTCGAATACGGACGCCAGAAGCCGGCCGGATTCGGCCATCAGAGCAAGTTCACCGGAGCTTTTGATCATGCTTCTGCCGCAGCCATCGACTGGGCGGATACGCCTGCCGCGTCCAGCTCGCGCCCAATGATTTCCGCGAAGCTGAGCGTGGGATTGGTCTCGCACAGCATGCCGATCTTGATCCAATAGGCGGCCTGCGCGTTAATCGAGCGAAGCGACACCTTGCTTGCACGGCGCAGCTGATCATGCAGTTCGTCGTCGATGTTCACGATGCCCATCGGGTTCTCCATATATGAATCGTATATGGTTCATATATGCCCTGGATGGAAATGCCAAGTGCGCTTCCCTGCGCTTTGTGTCAGCCGCCGCTGCGCTTGGAGCGCTCGGAGCTGGCGCGTGCGGTGTCGAGGTGGCCCCGCATGAGGTCGGCGGCGCGGTTGCGGTCTCCCTCCTCGAGTGCGGTGATGATGCGCAGATGTTCCTGGCACCATTCGCGTACGCGGCGGCCATTGTTGTAGCTCGCAAACTCCAGAAGACGGCGCAGCCGGTTCTGCTGCTGGATCGACTGGAGCAGGAAGGTGTTGCCCGAACACTCCGCGATGGTCTCGTGAAAACTGGCGTCGAGTTCGAACAGCTGTCGCCCCGGCAGGCTGTTGACGTCGGGCCGGGCCAGAAGGTTCAGATGTTCGAGGCGAATATGCTCAAGGGCAGCAGGATGCGCGCGGAAGCTGTCCATCAATATGCCGGCCGGCTCGATCACTTCGCGAAACGCATAGCTCGCGTCGAGGGCGAATTTGTTGTCGAGTGTGGGCTGGAAGGTCCAGTTGCGGCCAGGGCCGCGCGTGATCAGCCCGTCTGCGGTCAATGCCGACAGGGTTTTTTGCAGTACATTGCGCTCCACGCCGTAACGGCGCAGGATTTCCGCTTGTCCGATGGTCTCGCCGAGCTGGTTGGACAGCCGATCCTCGACAATCCGCGCATAGAGGTCCTGCTGCGGTGAGGTCGGTATTTCCACTTCCGCACGGCCGAGTTCCTCGGCGCCGAGCTTCATGAAGAAGCCCTTGTTCTTGCGTGCTTCCACGACCCCTTGTTCCTCGAGCAGCATCAAGGCTGCGCGGATCGGTGTGCGCGAGACCTGAAGCGTGTCGGCCAGTTGCTGTTCGCGCAGATGATAATCTGCCTGGAACCGCGAGGCGCGCGCCAGTTCGATGATCCGATTGGCAAGGAGATAGCGGTTCTGACGAGGGTTTGTATCCATTTTCGGGGAGGCAAATTGTATTGTTGTTTGCCTATTGTACAGGCAATCTGGTCAATTTTCAAACTTCTCGCAGCCGGTTTTGCATAATTTTGCACCAGTATTCCGCTGCGGGAAGATGCGGAATTCTCCGTAACTATAACCAAATCTGCAAAGCCGATGGCAAGCCCGTTTATCGTTTTCTCGCAGACGGAATGGGTTGACGGGTTTCAAAACGGATTGTACAAGTGTTTAAATAAAAACAATGAGGCAGCCACAAAGGCGCTCAGGGCACGCAATCAACGCTCCTGCAACCAATAATGGGGAACTCCGCATGAAACGCATTCTTCGCAATCTCTTCCTTGCCGCTGCGCCGCTGGCAGTTGCCGCATTTTCCGGCGCGGCATCGGCCCAGACACTCGATGGCGCCAAGCTTGTCGAGAGCGGCAAGCTCACCTATGGCGTCGCCGCCAGCTTTGCGCCGTTCGAATACATGCTGGATGGGAAGCTCACCGGCTTCGATATCGACTTCATCAATGGCCTTGCCGAGAAGCTGAAGGTTGAGACGTCCGCCATGAACATGGAGTTCAAGGGGCTTATCCCGGCTTTGCAGGGCGGGCGCATCGATATCATCAACTCGGCCATGTACATCAACCCGACCCGCTCCGAGCAGGTGGACTTTGTTCCCTATCTGAAGATCGGCAACAATGTTATGGTGCAGGCGGGCAACCCCAAGGGCATTACCGGCCGCGACGATTCCATCTGCGGCAAGACCATTGCGGTCACGCTCGGCGGTATTTCCGAAAGCCAGGCGCGCGCCGACAATGACCGGTGCAAGGCTGCTGGCCTCGGCGAGGTCAAGGTGCTGACGCTGCCGACCGCACAGGACAGCGCGCTTTCGCTGAGCCAGGGACGCGCCGACGCCAACTATGAAAGCACGCCGGGTGCCGTCATGGCACTGGAGAAGATGCAGGGCGTGTTCGAGATCGCCGGCGAGCCGTTCGAGATGAACACACAGATCGGCATTGCCACGCCCAAGGGCGCGACCGAATTGCAGGCTGCATTGCAGGCCGCGATCAAGGCGATGGTGGAGGACGGTTCCTACAAGGCGATGATCGCCAAGTGGAAGCTGCCCGCCTCGGTTTCCCTGTTCGACTGAGCGACCTCGAGCGTTCTTGTTTCCGCATCGATGCGGGCGTCAGGTCTTTTACCTGACAGCACAAAGCTCTTGCCGGAGGTTTTGGCCTCCGGCTGTCCGGCCGGCAACGCTGGCTTAACGTATTTCAAAACGGGAAAAGCTGACTGATGTCACTTGAACTGGTCTTCCAGTACCTCGTCTCGCCCACTTTCATTCACGGCGCGATCATGACCTTGCTGATTACGGTCAGCTCCCTGGTCTTTGGTCTTCTGGCAGGCTTTCTGCTGGCGCTTCTGAACCAGGTGAAGTTCCCGCCCGTCAAATGGCTGACCGTCTTCTACCTCTGGCTCTTCCGGGGAACGCCGGTCCTCTTTCAGATCATTTTCATCTACAATGTGCTGCCGACATTCGGCATCAGGCTTTCCGCCTTTGCCTCGGGCGTGATCGCGCTTTCGCTGAACGAAGGCGCCTATATGGCCGAGATCATCCGGTCCGGCCTTCAGGCTATCAAAAGCGGACAGCGTACGGCCGGCATGGCGCTGGGGATGACCAGGACCATGGTGCTGCGCCATGTGGTGATGCCGCAGGCCGCCCGCATCATGCTGCCGCCCATCGGCAACCAGACGATCGGCATGCTGAAGACCTCGGCGCTGGTTTCAGTGATCGCAGTCGAAGAGCTGTTGCTCGTCGCAAACCAGACGGCATCCGCCACGTTCCGCTATTTCGAGGCGCTGAGCGCCGCCGGCATCTACTATCTCGCGCTGACGACCATCTTCATGGCCGGACAGTACTGGATGGAGCGCGCGCTGGAGCCGAAACGGAGCCGCGTCGAGAAGCGTTCTCTCCTGTCCGCCCTTCTTCAGCCCGCAGAAGACAAGCATTGAGGTTCGCGATGACCAATCCCGCTTTTCTCGAAGTCACCGGCGTCAACAAGTCGTTCGGGCCGTTGCAGGTGCTCAAAGAGTGCTCCTTCTCGGTCAACAAGGGCGAGACCGTGGTTCTCATCGGCCCCTCCGGTTCCGGCAAGTCGACGCTTCTGCGCTGCATCAATCTGCTTGAGCCGCCATCGGACGGATCGATCCGCTTTCAGGGCAAGGAGATCACCGAAGACTTGCGCAATGCCGACAAGCTGCGTGCGCAGATCGGCATGGTGTTCCAGAACTTCGAACTCTTCCAGCATCTGAACGCGGTCGAGAACATCATGCTGGCGCCCATGAAGGTGCTTGGCTATTCGCGGCATGACGCGCATGATCTGGCGGTGGAACTTCTGAAGAAGGTGCACATCCCGGACCGCGCGGACCATCTGCCCGATGAGTTGTCCGGCGGCCAGCAGCAGCGTGTGGCGATCGCCCGCGCGCTGGCGATGAAGCCGAAGCTCATGCTCTATGACGAGCCGACCTCGGCGCTCGATCCCGAGATGATCCGCGAAGTGCTCGATGTGATGACCGAGCTTTCGGCCGATGGAATGACTTCGGTCTGCGTGACCCATGAAATGGGCTTCGCGCGCCGAGCCGCCGACCGGATCATCTTCATGGAACAGGGCTCGATCATCGAGAACGCGTCGAGCGACGTGTTCTTCGGCGGCGAGGTCAGCCCGCGCGCTCAGCAGTTCCTCAACCAGATCCTGCACTGAACCCAATTGCACAAGGGAATGCCCCAAATGGATTTCCGTCCCGATGCCGCTCGCATGAAGCGCGAGCTTGCCGAACTGGTCGCGATCAATTCGGAAAATCCGCCGGGCGGTGAAGGCAAGGTCGCCGTGTGGGTTCGCGACGTGCTCGTGCCCCTGGGCTTCGAGGTGAAACTGATCGAATACGATCCGGGCCGCTTCAATGTGGAAGCCAGCCTCGTCAATGGCGAGGGGCCGGTTTTCGCGTTCAACACCCATATGGATACGGTTCCAGCGGGCGATGGCTGGACTTCCGATGCCTTTACGCTTTCCGAGCGCGAGGGAAAGCTGTTCGGGCGGGGCAGTTGCGATTGCAAGGGCCCGCTCGCCGCCATGATCGAGGCCGTGCGCATGCTGGTTGCGCAGAAGCAGGCGTGGTCGGGCACGCTGATGGCCGTCTTTACCGGCGATGAGGAAGTGGCAAGCGCCGGTGCTCGCCACTATGCGGCATCCCGGCCGAAAATCGATGTCGTGGTGGTTGGGGAGCCGACGGGCAATGCCTGCTTTTCGGCGCATAAGGGGTCCTTCCGCCCGGTCGTCCGCATCGCCGGCAAGGCCGCCCATTCCGGCAGCCCGCATCTCGGTGATAACGCGGTTTTCCGCGCCGGCCAATTGATGCCTCTTCTGGCGGCCTTTCATGAGAATGAGCTGGCGAAGCGTAGCCACGCGCTTGTCGGCAATCCCAGCCTGACCGTCACACGTATCAAGGGCGGGCATGCGGACAATGTCATTCCGGCTGAATGCGAAATGCTGCTCGACCGGCGGCTTATTCCCGGTGAGACGGACGCAAGCGCGGAAGTCGAGATCCGCGAGCTTCTTGAGCAGGCGGAAGAATGCCTTGGGATACGTGCCGAGATCGTGGGCTACCACGCGACCACCGGCGGAGCGACGGAAACAGGCATCGGAGCGCCAATCGTCCAGGCTTCGTTGGAGGCATGCCGCGCGGCGGGCGTCAAGGAGCCGGGGCCTTTTGGTTTCCAGGGAGCCTGCGACCTCGTCCATTTCACTGAAGCGGGTGCGGAAGGTGTTGTGATCGGGGCCGGTGACATACGCGTCGCCCATCGCCCCGATGAGTTCGTGCCGGTGGACGAGTTCATCGAGAGCGCTGTCATTTATGCCGATATCGCCCGGCGCATTCTGAAGCCGTGACCATGAAGGCGCAGCTCTATCGCAGCATGCTGACCTATGCGGGGCTGACGGTGCATACCGCGAGTTCGGGGCCGGTCGCGGGGCTGGACACGCTCTATCTGGAACTCGACGATGGGCAACATCGCGCCATCGGAGAGGTGCGCATCAATTGCGCCTATCTCAACGGTTATCAGCCCGATGATCTTCTTGCTGCCGCCCGCAAGGCCGTTTCAACGACGGATTGGGATACGCCGCCCGAGATATTGCGCGCCGGATTGCAGGAAAGCGGGTTTCCGGCGCCGGTGCGCATGCTGATCGACATCGCGCTGTGGGATCTGAGCGCGAAGCGCGCCGGACTGCCACTCGCCCATTTTCTCGCGGGGGAGCGGCGTGCACTCTCGCATGCGACCAACCAGACGCTATTCCTCTCTTCCGACGACGCCTTCGACCGGCAGGTTGCGGATTATGTCTCGCGTGGCTTCTGCGACCTGAAGCTTCGGGTCGGGCAGGACATCGAAACCGATTGCGCGCGGCATGCGCGTATCCGTGCGGCCTATGGCAAGCGCGTGAAGCTTGCCGCCGATGCGAACGGCGCCTGGAGCGAAGTGGAGGCGCCGGAGCGCCTTGCGGCGCTGGCGCCTTACGGCCTTGCATATCTGGAGCAGCCCCTTGCGGCAGGCGACTGGGATGCGATGGTAAGGCTTGCCGCGGGTGCGCCGATGCCTCTCATGCTGGACGAAAGCCTTGCCTCGCCTGCCGATGTGCATGAGCTGATCGCGCGGCGCGACGATGCGCACGGTATGCTTCAAGGGCATCTGAAACTGATCAAGCTGGGCGGATTGACGCCGGCGCTTGCTGCTGCCCGCGCGCTCGAGGGCGCGGGCATCGCCTTCATGATCGGACAGATGAACGAAGGCGCGGTGGCGACCGCCGCCGCGCTGCATCTGGCCGTCGCGACCCGCCCTTTGCATGCGGAGCTCTACGGCGCGGATGGTCTCGTCAACGATCCGGCCGAAGGGCTTTCCTATGCGGATGGCCGCGTTGAGGTTTGCGAGGCAGCTGGCCTCGGATTGAAGTTCATGGCGCCTTCCGCGCCTGTTTCCCTGGGAGAATGAGATGGATACCGCAGGTGTGGTGCTGGGACAGGAATCGGCCTTCCCGAAAGAGGAGTATGAGAAGCGGCAGGCCCGCGCACGGGCAGGGCTCGCGCGCGCCGGGCTGGATGCGCTGGTCATCACCGGGCCGGAAAACATCTTCTATCTGACCGGCCAGCAGACACCGGGCTACTACACCTTCCAGGCGCTCGTTCTGCCGGCCGAGGGCGATCCGGTCTTCGTGATCCGGCAGCTTGAATATTTCAATTTCATCGCCAACACCTTCATCCCCGATGCCGAGGTCTATCAGGACAGCGAGGACCCGATCGGTTTCCTCATGAAGGTAATCGCCAGCAAGGGGCTTTCAGGCAAGCGGGTGGCCATCGACAAGCGCGGCTGGTTCCTGCCGATTGCCGTTTATGAGACGCTGCAGGCAGCGCTTGGCACCGTTCATGACGGTGCGGGGATCGTGGAGGCGTTGCGCGCCGTCAAGTCGCCGCTCGAGGTGGAAAAGCTCGAAAAGGCGGCGTCCTATGTGGATGCGGGCATGAGGGCGGGGCTCATGGCCGTAAAGCCCGGTGCGACGGACAACGATCTCGTGGCAGCCATGATGGAAGCTGCGATCCGGGCGGGCTCCGAATATATGGGAATGGAGCCGCTTGTCTCCACGGGCAAGCGCACCGGCGTGCCGCACGGCACATGGCGCCGCACGCCGCTCACACAGAATGATCCGGCCTTCCTCGAAATGGCAGCGGTGCACGACCGCTATCACGCCGCGCTGATGCGCTCTGCCTGGGTCGGGCCAGTGCCGGCGGAAGCCGAGGAGATGATGAAGGTCTGCCAGGAGGCACTTGCAGCGGCTCTCGACGAGGTGAGGCCGGGCGTGGCCTGCGAAGTGCCGCATATCGCCTGCCAGAAGGTGATCGATGCAGCTGGCTACACCGACAATTTCCGCAAACGACTTGGCTATTCGGTCGGCATTTCCTTCGCCCCGGACTGGGGGGAGGGTGCGATCCTCTCGCTCAACACGGGCGTGAAGACCGAGCTCCAGCCGGGCATGACGTTCCACCTGCCGCCGGCACTGCGCATTTACGGGCGCTTTACGGTCGGCGTGTCCGAAACAATCGTCGTGACGGAAACAGGCTGGCGTCAGCTTGGCACCGTGTCGCGTGACCTCACCCGCGTCGGCGCCTGAAACCATCAAGAAGGAGATTTCCCATGCAGAACAGGGAAGAGGCGCAAGCGCGTCTGAAGGGTATTTTCAACATCACCATGACGCCGTTCGCAAAGGATGGTGCCTTGGACAAGGCCGGCCTCGCGCGCAATGTCGAACGGGTTATCGAGCTTGGATATGACGGGGTCCTGATCGGAGGAACCTATGGCGAATTCCCGACCATGACAGTTGCCGAGCGCGCCGAAATCTTCACTCACGTGATGGACGTGATCGGCGACCGCATTCCGGCCATGCTGTGCTCTGCTGGTTCAGATCCCCGTGACGTGTTCGAGTTGACGAAGCTTGCCGGCGATCTGGGCGGGGTGCCGATGGTGACGGCACCATTCGTCTCCGAGATTACCGACGATCAGATCGTCGAGTTCTTTCGCGAGGTCGCACCGCTCTCCAAGACCGGCATCATCATCTACAACGCGCCGGGCATCGGCATCACGCTGTCGCCTGCGCTGATCGAGCGGCTGGCGGATATCGACGGCATGGTCGGGCTGAAGCAGGGCGATCTCAACCCGACGGCTATCGACCGCATCGCCAACAGCCTGCGCGGTCGGGTCAAGACGTTCTGCGCATCGGATCTCGCTTTCCTTGGGCCGGTTATGACGGGCTTCGACGGTTTCTCCACGACCAATAGCGGAGCGTTGCCGGAACTCATCCTTGCCACATACCAGGCTGTCGAGGCCGGTGATGCCGCCAAGGCGCGTGAATTGCATGCGCTCTGGTACGATTACCGCGCCCTGGCCCGTGCGCATGGTCAGCCGCAGCTTGTGAAGGCGGCCATGAATATGCGGGGCTTCGATGGCGGTTCGGTTCGCCTGCCGCTGCGCGATGTCCCGGATTCAGTGCTTCCCAAGCTGCGCGCTGTTATGGAAAGGCTTGCCGCCGATGCGCGTGCCGGATTGAAGCTCGCAGCCTGAATCCATCCCGCCTAATGAAAACCCCGCCGCGTAAGCGACGGGGTTTTTTTGTTTGGGTTCCTGCCAGTGGGGCGTTCAGTTTCTCTGGAGCCTTGCAAGTGCATCGCCCACGCGTGAAAGGGCCTCGGCGAGTTTGTCGTCATCGATGGCATAGGCGATGCGAAGGTGCCCCGGCATGCCGAAAGCCGATCCATGCACCATGCCGACATGGGCTGCGTCCAGGATGTAGCCGGCAACGTCGAGATCGGATGTGAGTTCCTCGCCCTTTGGCGTTCTCGCGCCGTAAAGGCCAGTGCAATCAGCGAAGACATAGAAGGCACCAGGCGTTGCAAGGGCGGAAAGGCCAGGCATTTTCCCGATGGCTTCAAGCACGCGGTCGCGGCGGCTGAGCAGTATCTCCTTCCAGCCGCTCAGAAAGGCCATGTCGCCATCCAGCGCGGCGATGGCTGCTGCCTGTGAAATGGTCGACGGGTTCGAGGTGCTTTGCGACTGAAGAACGTCCATGGCGCGGATCAGCCATTCGGGACCGCCAGCATAGCCAAGGCGCCACCCGGTCATGGAATAGCCCTTGGAAACGCCGTTGATCGTCAGGATGCGGTCGAACAAGGCAGGCATGGCCGTCGCCGGAGCAGCGAAGCTGCCGTCGTGCACGATGTGCTCGTAGATGTCGTCGGCCATGATCAGCACGTCATGGGGCAGGAGGACTTTTTCCAGCGCGGCGAATTCCTGGTTCGTATAGACGGCGCCGGTCGGATTGTTGGGAGAATTCAGGATCACCCAGCGGGTACGCGGCGTCAGCGCTTCGGCGAGAGCCTCTGAGGTCAGCTTCCAGCCGTCTTTGGCACGGCAGGGAAGAATGACAGGCGTTGCGCCTGCAAGCCGGATCATGTCAGGATAGCTGACCCAGTAGGGCGCGGGCACGATGACCTCGTCACCTTCGCCGAGGGTGGCCAGAAAGGCGTTGAAGATGAGCTGCTTGGCACCCGTGCCGGCGATGATGCCGGAGGCGGGATAGCGAAGGCCATTCTCGCGTTCGAACTTGCGCGCGATTGCCGCCTTCAGCGCGGCCGTGCCGGAAACGGCTGTATATTTCGTGTCGCCCGCACGGATCGCCGCGATGCCTGCCTCGCAGATATGTTCGGGTGTGGGGAAATCGAGTTCGCCTTCACCAAGATTGATGACCTTCGCGCCCCCAGAGGCGAGTGCGCGCAGCTTGTTGGAAATTTCTGCGGTGGGCGACGCTCCGATGACGGCCATCCGGGGCGAAAGTCTGGCGTTCATGCCTGTTCCTCCAATGGGTTTCTGATATTGTCTATAATTGAAAAAAAATACAATATGAATCTTGAAAATTTTGGATATGACCGATAATCACTAAGGTGAAGATGGGTTCTTCATTGTACGTTTTGTGCAATTTATGCACATTCTTTGGGCAGAAGCCGCTCGTTATTGCGCAAAGGAAATCCATGACACGCGTCGTCATTGTCCGGCATGAGACGGAAGACCCCGCGCTTTTCGGCGCTGCTGCAGCCCTTGTCGCTGCACGCGAGGGCGGGCAGGTGTTCTGGCCGGAAGCCCGCTTCGATTATTCCTGTCATCCCGATGCTGCACAGCATGTGGCTGCCGATGGCGCCCTGGTTCCGAGCGGGCTGATCTGGGTGGAGCGGCTGGGCTTGCCGGCCGCCAGACCGCTCGACGCGCTGAGAACGTGGGACGGTCTCGCGGTGGTGCCGGCTCACAACGCCTTTCTCAAGAATGCTGAGGTTCTGGCCGGCCTTTACGCCGACGCAGTCGAGGAGCGCAAGGTTCGCATCGAGGGGAACAGTTTCGTCGACGCGGAGGGGCAGATCGTCGGCTGGCGGGATGACCATGGGCGCGTCCGGCTGGAGATGCCCGAGCCCGCCGAGCCTTCCGGCCTGACCTTTGCCATTGCGGGGCCTGCGCGGCAGTTTTTCGAAACCTGTCCCGCGCCGCTTGCAGCGCTTGCGGACGCCATCGAGTGCGAGGCGCCGGGAAGCGCTGTTCGCTATCTCGACCCTCGCCAGTTTTTGCCGGTCGATTTCGATGGTGTCGACGGGGTGCTTCTGCCCGGCGGTTCGGAAATGTCTGCGGTGGCCGGGCAGGTTGCGATGGCGCAGGCCGCCCGCAAGGTGGGGCTGCCGATCATAGGCCTGTGTCTTGGCATGCAAAGCATGTCGACGGCGGTAGCGCGCGAGCTTTCGGGCTGGGAAAACGCCGATATGGCGGAAGCCGCTCCGGCCAGCGCGCGGCACAGTTTCGTTCGTATCGAAAGCGGCGAATATCGTCTCGGGCAGCGTGAAACCCGACCGGTCGAGGGATCGCGCCTGGCACGGATACTGGGCAGTGAGACCGGCATTGCCTGCAACCATCGCTATCGGCTCGCGCCGGAGCTTCATGCCGGTCTTGAAACGCGCGGCGTGAGGGTCTGCGCGCTCGGCGGTTCGCCGGAACAGAACATAGCCGATGCCATCGAAGCGGTGGATGGATTCTACATGGGCATGCAAGGGCATCCCGAGTTGTCCTCGCGCCCGGATCGCCCGCATCCGCTCATTCGCGCTTTCGTTGCCGAAACACGCAATTTTGCCCGCACCCGCCGGGCCTGACAGGAGAGTATGATGGATCTTGAACTCGACCGCCGCACCGCCCTGGTCTTCGGTGCTTCCGGCGGGCTTGGCCGCGCCATTGCGGAGGGACTTGCTGCCGAGGGGGCGAATGTCATTCTCAGCGGGCGTTCCGCCGAGAAGCTGGAAGCGGTGCGTGAAGAGATCGCCGCGACGGCCAGGGGGCGGATTTCGACGCTTGTTGCCGATCTGGGCAATCCGGAGGCGGTCGCAGCGGCCATCGAGCAGGTGAAGGCCGGCGAGATGCCCGATATTCTGGTCCTGAACGGAGGCGGCCCGCCGCCCGGACCGATGGCCTCGCTTGATCCAGAGAACCTGGCGCCGCAGTTTCAGACCATGGTCGAAGCGCCGATCCGCATCGCCACTGCCCTGCTTCCGCATATGCGCGAAAAGGGATTTGGGCGCATTCTGGTGCTTCTGTCGTCCGGCGTGGTTCAGCCGATCCCCAATCTCGGTCTTTCCAACACGCTGCGCCTTTCCCTTGTGGGATGGGCAAAGACGCTTGCAGCGGAAGTCGCGGCTGACGGCGTCACGGTGAACGGGCTGATACCGGGCCGCATTCACACGGATCGTGTCGACCAGCTCGATGCAGCCGCTGCGAAGCGCAGCGGAAAGACCGCGGATGAGGTTGCCGCGGCATCGCGGGCGACGATCCCCATGGGGCGCTATGGCGCCCCGCGCGAATTCGCCGATGCGGCCTGTTTCCTGTGCTCGGGACGCGCAGGCTATATCACCGGGACGAGCTTGCGGGTGGATGGCGGCCTTTTGCGCAATATCTGACATTGGAGCAGCGACACATGACCGATTACGTCATCTCACCGCCGGTGGTTCCGAGCCTGCCTGTCGCCGGATCGCAAGCGCGTTTTCCGGTGCGCCGCATTTTCTGCGTCGGGCGCAACTATGCCGATCACGCCCGCGAGATGGGGCATGATCCCGACCGCGAACCGCCCTTCTTCTTCGATAAACCCGCCGACGCGCTGGTGGTGGGCGAGGCGGATATTCCCTATCCCACGCTTACCGACCGGCTGGAGCACGAGGCTGAGCTCGTGGTCGCGCTTGGAAAGGGCGGACGCGATATCGAGCCTGCTTCCGCGCTCGATCTCGTCTGGGGTTATGCCATCGGCAACGATCTCACGCGCCGCGATATTCAGGCGGAGGCCAAGAAGCTCGGCCGGCCATGGACCATGGCGAAGGGGTTCGACGGTTCAGCCGTTTGTGGCCCCATTCATCCGGTTTCCGAGATCGGCCATCCCGCGAAAGGAGCTATCGCGCTGAGCGTCAACGGCACGGTCCGTCAGACCGGCGATCTGTCGCAAATGATCTGGGCGGTTCCCGATGTGATCGCTGCCCTGTCGCAGTTTGTGGAGCTGCGTCCGGGCGATCTGATCTATTCCGGAACGCCTGCCGGCGTCGGTGGTCTCGAAAGGGGCGACGTGGTGGAAATTTCCATCGAAGGGCTCGGTAAGCTCACCAACCGGGTCAGCGCCTGACGGGGTAATATACAAGGCGTCACGTTTGCGACCGGTCGCGTGGCGTCTTGCGGTTCAGTTCCGGGTCCGCTCGGCATTGAGCATGTTCTCATGCGAACGGCGCAGATGAACGCGCATGGCCTGTTCGGCCACCTCCGGTTGGCCGGTCGCGATGGCTGTGGCCACGACGGCATGTTCCTCGATTGCCAGCCGGCTTCGGCCCGCATGAGCGCTGGAACGATAGCGCAGAACGCGCAGTGCGTAATAGAGATCGCCATAGAGCATGTCGGAGAGGCGGTCGTTCTTGCTCCCGCGGATCACGAAGAGATGAAAGTCCTGCTCCGGTGACTGGTTACGGTCGACGGTGGTGCCAAGGCGCTCATATTCGCGCTGCTGTTCGACGAGGCGCAGGAGAGCCGCTTTCTCCTCCTCGGACATGTTTTCGGCGGCCTTGCGCGCAGCATAACTTTCCAGCGCCTCGCGAATTTCCAGAACCTCGCGCAGTTCCTTGGCGGAATGCTCGGCCACCCGTGCGCCGGCATTATGACGGCGCACGACGAGCTTCTTGCCCTCCAGCCGGCGGAACGCCTCGCGCAGGGGGCTGCGGCTGACGCCCAGCTCGGTGGCGAGGGACTGCTCGGACAGTTTCATTCCGGCCGGATAATCGCCGAGCAATATGGCTTTCTCGATCCGATCCACAACGAAATCCACGAGCGATCCGGATTCCATCCTGTCCGTCATGCGCTATCCTGCATTGCTTGCACCGGCTTGCCGGCGCGTTTCCTTGAGCCAGCGCAGGGCCGGCACGACCGCTACGCAGATCAGCAGAAGGACGGCCAGGGCCAAGGCCAGGGGACGTTCGAAGAGGTAATGCCAGTCTCCGCCGCTGATCTGATAGACATATACCAGATTGGTATCGCAAAGGCTGCCCATCAGAAGGCCTACCACCATGGCGGGTATGGAATAGTCGAAACGGCGCATTATCCAGCCGAGAGCGCCGAAGGCTACCAGCACATAGGGCCCGAGCATGCTGCCTGTCAGCGCATAGGCGCCGGTTACCGACATCACGAGCACGGCGGCAGTCAGATAGCGGATCGGAACCTTCACGAGCGCGCTGATGAAATGGATGGTGAACAGCCCCAGGAACATCAGGAAGAAGGCCTGCGCGAGATTGCCCAGGATGATCGCATAGACGATGTCGGTCTGGTCGCGAATGAATTTCGGGCCGCCTGTGATGTTGTGGGCAGCGAAGGCCGCCAGCATGACAGCGGTGCCGCCACCACCCGGCAGACCGAGGGCGAGGAGTGTTACCATCGAGCCGCCTTCAGAACTCGAATTCGCAGATTCGGCGGCGACCACACCCTTCGGGTTCCCTTGCCCGAAGCTCCCGGGGTTCTCGTCGCGCCGGCGCGCTTCCGCATAGGAGGCAAGGTTCGACACGGAAGAGCCTACGCCTGGAATGGCTCCGATGAGGGCGCCCATCACGCTGCCCTGGAGAAGAATGACGGGATAGCGCATGGCCATGCCGAAGCCGGCGATGATGCGGCGGAAACTCAGTTTGCGCGCGCCTTCCGCCCCGACGATATAGTCGCGCTGGGTCAGGCCGATTAGCTCGGAGACCGCAAACAGGCCAAGCATTGCCGGTACGACGGGAATGCCGTCCAGCAGATCGGGAATTCCCATCGTGCCGCGCGTGATGCCGATGGGGCTCGTGCCGATGGTTCCAAGCAGCAGGCCGAAGAGGCCAGCAAGCAGTCCCTTGGAAAAGCTTGCGCCGCCGAGGATGCCGATCAGGGTGACGCCCCACAGCGCCACCATCAACATTTCGAGCGGACCGAAATTCAAGACGAAGCTGGCAAGAAAACCGATCGTCAGGAACAGGAGTATGTAGGAGAAGAGCATGCCGGCGCAGGAGGAGAAAAGCGCTGCGCCGAGCGCCTCATTGTGCTGCCCCTTCTGGGTCATCGGCCAACCGTCGAAGGTCGTGGCAACCGCTGTCGACGTGCCGGGTATGCCGAGCAGGATCGAGGATATGCCACCGCCAAAACCGCCTCCGGTGAAGATGGAGGTCAGGAAAAGCATTGCCGACAGGAAGTCCATGTAAAGCGTGGCCGGCAGAAAGATCGCCATGGCCATGGACGTCTGCATGCCGGGGATGGCGCCGAAGACGAGGCCGATCATCAGGCCGAGAGGGACGACCGCCCAGGCAGTCCAGGAACTGCCGAGAAGGGACAGAGCCCCGTCTATCGCCGAAAAGTCGAGCCACATCGTAGCCGCTCCTAAAGCAGGGTCATGGGGAGCCGGTAGGGCAGGATGGTCTGGAAGACCCAAGCCGCGCCAAGGCCGAAAACGAGTCCGAACAAGAGGGCGCGCAGCGGTTGGCGGCGCGATTGCAGCCAGACGAACAGCGCCACGAAAATCATATTCGCCACATCGAAACCGAGATGTGGAATCGACAGGACATAGGCGACGAAAGCGCCGAAGCAGTAATAGGGAAGCGCTGCGTTTGCCGCGCCTCCCCGGGGTTTCTCTGCCCCCTTGGTCTTTGCGTTCTCAGCCGGCTCCTGCTGCGTGAAGAGGACGAGCAGGCACAGGGCCAGAACCGCGACGGCGAGCGGCACGATGAAGGCGAGGTTCTCGATCGAGCGGGACCGCGCCTGCGCGTCGAGCACATAGGCTATCGTCGCCGCCGCACAGCCCAGAACAACCAGAAGATTGCCGGGGTTTCGAAGAACGCGCTTCATGGCAGTTCGCCGTCAGCGCTGCAGGAGCGGCTTGAATTCCGCAAACACGTCATGCACCGCCATGACCTTCGCTGTGGTCTCCTCCGCCCCCAGCCAGTCGTGGCCCATGGCGTTGGTTTCGGCGAACTCAATGAATTCAGGATCTTCAAGAGTCGCCTTGTAGGCCGACGAGATGATGTCCCAGCGGTCGGGATGTTCGGCGCGGAAGCCCGAAGACATGGCGAGGCCGCGCATGGACCCCGGAAGAACGGGGAGGGAGAGGCCGAGCGGCTTGGTGGCTTCGCCGAGGACAGGGGCATCCCAATCGGCATGCGGGGTGTCGCGAACCACGGCAAGCGGTTTGATGAAGTCGCGGATGCCTTCGCTGCCGCTGCCGGCGATGACGATGAAATCCACCTGACCGCCGGCAATCGCCTGTCGTGCCTGACCGCCGCCCTGGAAGGTGACGAGATTCAGGTTCTCGATGGGAATGCCCGAGCGCTGGAGCATCAGAAGCGTTGTCAGATGTCCGCTGGAACCCGTCACGACGCTGGCACGGACCTTTTTCGGGTTTTCCTTGATGGCCTTCAGCAGATCGGGCAGCGTCTGGTAAGGCGAATCCTTATAGGCTGCGATCACGTCCCAGTCCGACCAATGGGCGTTGATGAAGGAAAAGTCCTCCATCTTGTAGGGCGCGTCATGGAACAGGATCGAGGATGCGATGTAAGGCGACAATGCATGCGCCAGGATTACATCGCCATCCTGCGGTTGCTGGAGGAAATAGCGCACGCCCAGCATGAACGAGCCGCCGGGGCGGTTTTCCACCTGGATCGGCTGGCCGATATGCTTTTGCATGACCGTCGAGAGACCGCGGATCGTACGGTCGAGGCTGCCGCCGGCGTCCGATGGAACGATCATGGTCAATGGACGCTCGGGCCAGCTTGCCGCACGTGAAAGGGAAGGCATGGCAAGGCCAGCCCCGACGGCTGCGGCTCCGATCATGAAGCTGCGACGCTTGAGATGCAGTTTGTCGTTGTTCTCGGTCATTGGTTCTCCTCCCGAATGAACTTTCTGCCGCGGCCGGGCGCCGGCGGCGTTAATCGCGCATCGCCCGGAAGACGTGCTGAAGCACGCCGCCGTTGCGATACCATTCAAGCTCGCGGTCGGTGTCGATGCGGCAGATCACCGGTATGTCGACACGCTCCCCGTTTGCCCTGTGCACCGTCACCTTCAGCTCGGCCTTGGGCTTGAGACCCTCTTCGAGATTGCGAATGCCATAGGTTTCGGTGCCGTCCAGTTTCCATGTGTGGCGGCTTTCATTGGGGCGGAACTGCAAAGGCAGAACGCCCATGCCCACCAGGTTCGAGCGGTGGATGCGTTCGAAGCTTTCGGCCAGGATGGCGTTGACCCCGAGAAGCCGGGTTCCCTTGGCGGCCCAATCGCGGGACGAGCCGGTGCCATATTCCTTGCCCGCAACGACCACCAGCGGGGTTCTTGCATCGCGATAGCGCTGCGAGGCCTCGAAGACGGACATTTCCTCGCCATTCGGCTGCATGCGGGTGAAGCCGCCCGTTCGGCCCGGCGCCATTTCGTTGACAAGGCGCAGATTCGCGAAGGTGCCGCGCATCATCACTTCGTGGTTCACGCGCCGGGCGATGTAGGAACTGAAATTGTGGGGCTCGATGCCACAAGACTTGAGATAGCGGCCGGCTTCGCTGTCCTCGGGGATGGCAGAGCCGGGCGAAATGTGATCGGTCGTGATGCTGTCGCCGAGAACGAGAAGCGCCCGCGCTCCCGCAATATCGGGAGTGCCGCGCGCCCGGTCCACGAATTCCGGGTCGAAGAAGGGCGGGCAGCGCAGATAGGTGCTTTCGGGCGACCATTCGAAAAGCTCTTCGGATGGCGCTTCCAGCCGGGACCAGTATTCGTCGCCCTCGAAAAGGCGCGTCTTGCGTGCGGCGAACAGATCGGGCGTCACATGGCGCGAGACGATCTCGGCCACTTCATGGGCATCGGGCCAGATGTCGCGCAAGTAGACCGCGCGCCCTTCGGCGGTCAGGCCGAGCGGGTCCTTTTCGAAATCGATCATCACGTTGCCCGCCAGCGCATAGGCAATGGTCAGTGGGGGAGAGCACAGGTAGCCGGCACGCGCCAGAGGATGGGTGCGCCCCTCGAAATTGCGGTTGGCGGAAAGAACGGCGGCCACCACCGGGTTGTTTTCCCGGATTTCGGCCTCGATCTCGGGTGCGAGCGAGCCGGAACCCCCAGCACAGGTCATGCAGCCGAAGCCGACGATGTTGAAACCCACGGCGTCGAGATCCGTCTGCAGACCGGATGCAGCAAGATAGTCGGCAACAATGCGCGACCCAGGCGACAGGGATGTCTTCACCCATGCCTTCGCTTCCAGCCCCATGGCGTGAGCCTTGCGCGCAAGAAGTCCTGCGGCGACGAGAAGGGAGGGGTTCGACGTGTTGGTGCAGGAGGTGATGGAGGCAATAACGACGTCACCATCGACCAGCGGGCGTTTTTCGCCGGTGGAAGGCGCCGGTGCGCTCGGTACGGCCTTGCCTTCGAAGAACTCTCCGAAGCTTGCCGGAACATCGGCCAGACGTCGCCGGTCCTGCGGGCGGCGGGGGCCGGCAACCGAGGTTTCGATCTCAGACAGATCGATCTCAATGAGCTGCGTGTAGGTCCGGCGCTCGTCCTCGCCGCCCCACATGCCCTGCTCCTTCGCATAGGCTTCCGCAAGCGCGACATCGGCTTCGGTTCGGCCGCTTTCACGCAGGTAGCGTATGGTCTCGGCGTCAATCGGGCTGAAGCCCATGGTCGCCCCGTATTCGGGGGCCATGTTGGCAAGCGTCGCACGGTCAGGAATGGACAGAGCGGTGAGCCCCGGCCCTGTGAATTCGACCAGCCGGCCGACGACCCCGACCTTGCGCAGGCGCTCGGTCACGGTGAGCACGAGGTCAGTGCTGGTCACGCCTTCGCGCAGTGCGCCGCTAAGGCGGCAGCCGACCACTTCGGGCAGCTGCATGGTGATGGGTTCACCGAGCATGGCCGAACCGGCCTCGATGCCACCGACGCCCCAGCCAAGAACGCCGATGCCGTTGATCATGGGCGTATGGCTGTCCATGCCGACCAGAGTGTCGGGATAGGCCCAGAACACGCCGTCGATTTCCTCGCTCCAGACCGGGCGTGCGAGGAATTCGAGATTGACCTGGTGGACGATGCCGCTGCCGGGAGGCAGGACGCGGAAGTTTTCGTAGGCGGTGGCTGCCCATTTGAGGAATTTGTAGCGCTCGTCGTTCAGCCGGTACTCAAGTTCCAGGTTGCGCGAAAGAGCGGTGCTGCTGCGGGCGAATTCGGCCGTTGCCGAATGATCGACCACGATATCCACGGGGATGAGCGGGTTGACGCCATTGCCGTCCTTGCCCGAGCGCACCATTGCAGCGCGCATGGCGGTGAGATCGGCGAGAAGAGGTATGCCTGAAGAATCGGGCATCAGGACGCGGACCGGATGGAAGCAGATCTCGCGGTCGCCCGCGTCGCCGCCATGGGCAATCGCCGCCACGTCCTCCACCGAGACGCTACCGCGGGCGACATTGCGCAGAAGGTTTTCCAGAAGGACCTTGAGCGAAACCGGCAGCTCGGCAATGCGCGCGCTCGGCATCGCGTCCTGCAGTGCTGCAAGCGACACAAATCGATAGTCTCGCGTGCCGACACGCAGCGTTCTCTCAACGTCGTTCAGCGTTTTCGGCAATTTTGTATGCAGGCCCATTCTCCACCCTCGACCTAGGGCGACGAGGCCAGCATTGCCGCTGCCTCGTCTCCTCCTCCAAAGCTGGATTGTATGTAACTTTTGTGTTTGAGACTCGTCAACTCCAAAAGATTCGGTGTTGAAACTCTATTTTTGTATGCAATAAGGGGCGGAGTTTTTCAGATCGCGAAGGAGCGACCGATGCGCCCATCCCTGAAGTCGATTCTGGTTCCCGCGGCCGGCGAACTCATTCCGGGAGCTGCCAACGCGCTTGCTGCCCGCGTGATCGAGGCGACCGGCTACCGTGCCCTTCTGGTGACGGGGGCGGGGGTCACGAACACCTATCTCGGCAAGCCGGATGTCGGTCTGATCTCGGTCAAGGAGATGGCGGACCATGTCTGGACCATTCGCGATGCGGTCGACATTGCGCTCATTGCCGATGGCGATACGGGTTTCGGCAACGGGGTGAATGTCTATCGCACCGTGCAGATGTTCGAGCGTGCGGGCGCTTCGGCCATCCAGCTCGAAGATCAGGTGTTCCCCAAACGCTGCGGCCATTTCGACGGGAAGGCCGTGGTATCGGCCGGCGAGATGGTGGGGAAGATCAAGGCTGCGGTCGATGCGCGCAAATCCGAGGAGACGCTTGTGCTTGCACGAACCGATGCGATCGCGACCGACGGCATCGATGCGGCAATCGAGCGCGCCCATCTGTTCCGCGAAGCGGGTGCTGACCTGCTCTTTGTCGAAGCGCCGCAGGCGGAGGCAGACCTTGCGCGCATTGGCGCTGAGTGCCCAGGCCCGCAGATCTGCAATCTGGTGATCGGCGGAAAGACCCCCATCCTGTCGCAGAAGCGTCTGCAGGAGATGGGGTTTGCCGGCATCATCTATGCGAACGCGCCGCTTCAGGCCGCCGTCAAGGCAATGCGCGAGGTTCTCACCGCGATCCGCGAGAATGGCAGCGCGGCCGGGCTTGAGCATATGGTTGCTTCGTTCAAGGAACGGCAGGAGACCGTCAATCACGATTTCTACAAGCAACTCGAAGCCCGTTACGCTTTCAGCGAGGCCGACTAAGACACTTGATCCCTCATTTTTCACGCCCATGCGAACACGCGGCGATGCCGCTTCGGCCGGAAATGCATCGGCTGCAGGCGGTGGCCCCGAGATGGTGATCCCGGTCTTGCGGCCCTCCTTATTCTGATATGCCGGTGCGCTTCGATTTGCGCATGGGTGGTTTGTTGCGTAGTAGAAAATCCTCGCGACGGCTTGTGAGGAATCGGACGTGTCCAACGCAAATCCAGAGGCCAGGCGGCATCCACGGATGAGGGATGTCGCCGAACGGGCAGGGGTGGGAACGATCACCGTGTCCCGTGCGCTGCGCAATCCCGACAGTGTCTCGCCGGCCCTTCGCAAGCGCATTTACGAGGCGATGCGTGAACTCAACTATATCCCCAATTCGATTGCGGGCATTCTGTCATCCAGCCGCAGCAATGCCGTTGTGATCATCGTTCCGAGCATTGCCGAATCCACATTCGCCGACACGATTCAGGGCATCACCGATGTGCTCGACAAGCACGGCATGCATATTCTGCTCGGCACATCGCGCTATTCGCTCGATATCGAGGAAGATCTACTTCGGCTGATGCTCTCCTGGCGGCCTGCGGGCGCGTTCATCACGGGGACGGAGCACTCGCCGGCAACGAGCGAGATGTTTCGGCGCATGGGAACGCCGGTTGTGGAATTCTGGGACATTTCCGACAAGCCCATCGATATGTCGGTTGGCTTTTCGCATTTCCAGATCGGCGAGGAGATCACCCATCACCTGGTCGAGCAGGGTGCGCGGCGTATTGCATTCGTGCGCGGCAATTATGAATCCGGCGACCGCGCTGGCACACGCGAAAAGGGATATCGCAAGGCGCTTCAGGATCGGGGGATCGATTTTGCGCTGACGCTTGCACCCGCACAGGGGCCCATTGGAATTGCCGGCGGTGCTGAAGCGATGCGGCGCATTCTGCGCGACCATCCCGAAGTGGATGCGGTCGTGTTCGGGAGCGATTATCCCGCCGCGGGCGCACTTTTCGAGTGCCAGCGGCAGGGGATTTCCGTTCCCGGACAGATCAAGCTTGCCGGTATCGGCGACTACGACATCGCCTCGCAGCTTTATCCCAGCCTCACCACGGTGCAGATGCCGCGCTACGAGGTTGGGAAACGCGCGGCGAATTTGATGATGGAGCGGATTTCCGGTGCCGATGTGACCGGCAGCGTGGTTGTGCTCGACACGCCGCTCATCGTGCGTGAAAGCACGGGCGCGGGAAGCCTGGCGCCCGTCATTCCTGCCGGGTGACCTGAACTTGCAGCCCGGGATTTTTGCGCAGACCCTTTGAGAGGGACAATCCGTGTCCCGGCGATTGCGGTGCCATGACGCGCCCGTTCTCGACCAGAGGCAAACCGTCGACAACGTCGCGATACCAGCTTGAGTAGTGGGCGCGCGTCATCTCCTGAAGCATGGCGTTCGGAGCGTGCATGGAGAGATGAACGCCGCAGGCGAAGGACACGGGGCCGGTGCAGTCGTGCATGGTCACCGGGCGGCTATAGGTGTCGGCCATAGCGGCAATCTTGCGCGCCTCGGTCGGGCCGCCGCACCATGTAAGGTCGATCATCACGACCGATGCGGCGCGCGCTTCGAGAAGATCGCGATAATTGTGTCGCGTTCCCATGAGTTCGCTTGCGCATATGGGGGTGCTGGTGAAGGCTGAAAGTTCGGCGAGCGCGCCGATATCGTCGGGACGGACCATATCCTCAAGCCATTCCAGATCGAATTCCTCCAGCCTGCGGGCTATGCGCTTGGCGGTCGGAAGGTTCCACAATGAATGGCATTCCATCATGATGCCGATCCTGTCGCCCACCGCCTTGCGGATGCGCCTCACGATGTCTATGCCGGCTTCAAGGTCCTCCCGGTCGATATACTGGCCGCCATGTTTCATCGCAGCCCGGTCGAAGGGCCATATCTTCATGGCGGTGTAACCCTCGTCGATCAGGCTTCGGGCCAGGTCTTCGGGGGTGTCCAGAAACGCCTGCAGATCGTCGTAGGGGCCTTGTTCCGTGCCGCCCCAATCGAGCGAGCGGGCCTGAGCGAGGCGCACGGAGGGTTTGAGGTAATTGTAGCCGGCGCAGGTGTTGTAGACGGCGATCTCGTTGCGCGAAGCGCCGCCCAGGCAGGTGTGGAGCGGCGCATCGAACGCCTTGCCCATCAGATCCCACAGCGCGATGTCGATCGCGGAATTGCCGCGAATCTCGGCACCGTTGCTGCGGAAACCGTGACGCGGTTTGAGCGCGCGGGCGTGTCCTTCGATGTCGAGCGGGTTCTTGCCGATCAGATGGGGAGCAGCCACGGTATGGACATAGGCGGCAACCGATTGGGCTCCAAAAAAAGTTTCTCCAAGCCCGGTAACGCCTTCGTCGGTCTCGATCTCCAGCCAGAGCTGATTGGGCCGATCATTCAGTATCAGCGTCCGGATTTCCTTGATTTCCAAAGCTAAACCCCTCCCAGGATCAGTGTGCAGGCGCCTTTCCGGGGAAGCGTCGGAACGGCTCTCCCAGGTTTTGCGGCCATCAATCGGGAAGATGGCCGTTGACAATCGGCGGCTTCTTCCCTGATGATGGTATCGATACCATCGGGCTTCACGAAATGACAAGCCCGGTATCGAGGAGGAAAGGGAGGAACATGCTTAAACTCGGAAAATCCATGCTTGTGGCCGCAGCCGCCGTGCTTGCACTGTCGGCCAGCAGTCATGCTTATCCCGACAGCACGGTAACGATGATCGTGCCGTTCAGCGCGGGCGGCACAAATGATTCCGTGGCGCGCGCGCTCGCGCCGGAGCTGGGCAAGGCGCTTGGCGGAAACGTGGTGGTGAAAAACGCGGATGGCGCTGCCGGCACGGTCGGTGCAAATGAAATCGTGACGGCGAAGCCGGACGGGCTGACCATCGGCTTTGTGCCGCTTGGGCCGGTGACGGTGCAGAACCACCTGCGCGATCTGCCTTACAACATCGATTCCTGGCAGCCGATCTGCAACATCTACCAGTCCAATCTCGTTCTCGTCACCAACAAGAAGGGTCCCCTGCAATCGGTGGACGACCTGGTGAAGAAGGGGAAGATCACCTACGGCTCCACCGGACCTGGCACGATCAATCACCTGGCTTCTGCCGCCTCCACGGCAGCGCTTGGTCTGGAAGGCCGGCACGTTCCCGACAAGGGGGCGGGGCCTGCCATGCTTTCACTCGCCAATGGCACAATCGACCTGTTTGCGGATACGCCGGTCATCGTGACGCGCTATGACGTCACGCCGATTGCCGCCCTGTCGCCGGAGCGCCTCCCGGAAGTGCCCGATGTTCCAACGATGAAGGAACTTGGCCATGACGTGCAGTTTTCGCTTTGGGCGGGGGTCTTCGTGTCCTCCAAGGTGCCGGGCGAGATCGTAGAGCAGCTCACCAAGGCTTGCGATGAAGCTGTGAATTCGGATGCCTTCAAGGAGTCGGCCAAGAAGATCGGCATCAATCTTCGCCCGATGATCGGCCAGGAGTTCACGGACTTCGTGCACCGTGAATACGAATCGATGAAGGGCGTCGTGAACGCCGTCGGCATCAAGAAATAGTCCCGAGATGGTTTGATCCAGGCGGCTGGAAGGGTTCCGGCCGCCTGCCTTAGCGGACAAACGACATGACAACTCACGCACGAAGCTCAGGCTTCTTTCTGATCCTTGGGTTAGCCGGGGGGCTGCTCCTTTGGCACAGTTTCGATCCGAGCTATCAAAGCTCGGCGGGCAGTGCCCGCGCCATGATGTTCTTTCCGCGGGTCGTTCTCGCACTGTGGATCCTGCTTGCGCTCGCGGGCGCGCTCGAGGCGTTTCGCAAGGGGATGGAAGCGGAGCAATGGGCTCTTGGAAGGCTCGCCGCCTTCATGGCCATCGTGGTTACCTATGTGGCGCTCATACCGCAGCTCGGCTTCCTGATCGCCAGCGTGCCCTGCGCCTTCCTGAGCCTGGCGGTCTTCGGTTTTCGCAACCCCGTTCTGCTTCCCCTGGCGAGCGTGGTCCTGCCCGTGTCCGTCTGGGCGCTATTTACCTACGTGATCCAGATCGGGCTGCCAGCCTCGCCCTGGTTCGTGACAATCTGAACGAGCTCTCCCATGTTTGAAGCCCTCGGAGCCGCCCTCTGGCTGATAACCGATCCGATGGTCTGGCTGGCGATCGTCACCGGTACCGCACTCGGTATCGTGATCGGCGCAATCCCCGGCCTCGGTTCGATCATCGGTATCACAATCTGCCTGCCTTTCACCTTCGTGATGGGGCAGATGCCGGCCATTGCGCTCCTGCTCAGTGTCTATTGCGGTTCGATCTATGGCGGGTCCATTGCGGCCATCCTCATCAATGCTCCCGGAACGCCGCAGTCGGCAGCCACCGTGCTCGACGGTTTTTCCATGACGAAACTAGGAAAACCGGGGCATGCGCTCGGCTGGGCCACCGCCGCTTCCGTTTTCGGGGGGTTGTTTTCCTGCGTGGTCCTGATTTTGCTCGCGCCCCAGCTTGCCGCCTTCGCGCTCAATTTCGGCCCGGTCGAAGTTTTTGCCCTCATCTGCCTCGCGCTTACGTGCATTGCCACGATTTCGCGCGGCAGCATGATCAAGGGGCTGCTTGCGGGTGCGATAGGCTTGTGGTGCGGGGCGGTCGGCTCCGACCCGATCAGCGGTGACCTGCGTTTCACCTTCGGCTATTTTCCGCTTTCGGCAGGTTTCGATCTCGTGTCGATGGTGGTGGGGCTCTTCGCCCTTTCGGAGGTCTTCTCGCGCATCGCCGGTGAACGGGCGGAGGCTGGCGCCGTGCCGGCGTTTTCGCGCATGACATTGCCCTCTCTTGGGGAATGGAAGGGGCGCCTTGGCGTTCTTTTGAAATCGTCCGTGATCGGTTCGGTGATCGGCGTCCTGCCGGGAACCGGCGCGGCCACCGCTGCCTTCATCTCCTATGCGGAAGCAAAGCGCACCTCGCCTCGGGGGGATGGTTTCGGCAAGGGCGAGCCGGACGGCATCATCGCTGCCGAATCCGCGAACAACGCGGTTACAGGCGGGGCGCTTGTGCCGACGCTTGCGCTCGGCATTCCAGGCGATGCGGTTACGGCGATCATGCTGTCCACGCTCATCATCCAGGGCATCACGCCGGGCGTTCGGCTGATGGTGGAGAACCCCGATATCGTCTATGCGAGCTTCATCGTCCTGATCATCATCAATATCGCAATGCTGGTCATCGCGCTGGCCACGATCCGCGCCATCGCATTTGCACTGAAGGCTCCCGAGGCGATCATCTTCACGCTTGTGGTCTTCTTCTGCGTCGTCGGTTCCTATGGCGTGCGCAGCAGCATGTTCGATGTGATGACGATGGTTGCCGCCGGCATTGTGGGGTTTCTCTTCCGTTACTTCCATGTGCCCATCGCGCCGATGGTCATCGGTCTTGTGCTCGGCTCGCAGATGGAACTCAGCCTGCGGCAGGCGTTGGTGATTACCGACGGCGATGCCACGCTTTTCCTGACCGAGCACCCCATCGCACTCGTGCTCTTCATCGTTACCGCGCTGCTTCTGGCCAAGCCGATATTGCTCGGCCTGCGGCGCCCCCGCGAAAACACGGCCTGATACGCTCTGGCCATACCGGGACCTTCCGGCCCCTTGCCCCACATGCCGATGGCGGGCCTTCACGCAGGCCCGCCGCCATTCCGGAGACGAAATATGGAAAGACGTAAAACCGCCGACCAGTTGCGCAGCGCGCGTTGGTTCAGCGCCAGCGACATGCGTGCCTTCGCCCATCGCCAGCGCGGGCAGCAGATGGGGTTTCGGCGCGAGGAGTTCGTCGGCCGCCCCGTCATCGCGATCATCAATACGTGGAGCGAGCTGAGCCCTTGCCACGTGCATCTGCGCGGGCGGGCCGAAGCCGTGCGCCGGGGTATCATTCGTGCCGGAGGGTTTCCGGTGGAACTGCCGGCGATGTCTCTTGGCGAGGTGATGGTGAAACCCACCACCATGCTCTATCGCAACCTGCTGGCCATTGAAGTGGAAGAGCTTCTGCGCTCGCTGCCCATTGACGGAGCGGTGCTGATGGGCGGTTGCGACAAGACCACGCCCGGGCTGCTGATGGGTGCATTCAGCATGGATATTCCGGTCATCTTTTGTCCGGCCGGTCCCATGCTGAACGGGCGCTGGCGCGGTGAGGTCGTGGGGGCGGGAACGCACACACGCAAATATTGGGATGCCTATCGCGGTGGTCGCCTAAGCGGCGAGGATCTCGCCGATGTCGAGGGTATCTCGACCCGGTCTCCCGGTACATGCAACACGATGGGAACGGCTTCGACCATGACGTCGCTCACGGAGACGCTCGGTTTCACGCTTCCGGGTGCGACCAGCATCCCGGCCGCGGATTCGGCGCATCCCCGTATGGCCTCGCTTTGCGGGGAGCGCATCGTGGAAATGGTGTGGGACGACCTGAAGCCTTCAAGGGTCATCACCCCGGCATCGGTTCGCAATGCGGTGGAAGTTACTGCCGCTCTCGGTGGATCGACCAATGCGGTCATTCACCTTGTCGCGATGGCGGCGCGGGCCGGTATCGACTTGTCGCTCGACGCCTTTGACGAGGCGGCCCGACGCACGCCGGTGCTCGTCAATATCTTCCCTGCCGGGGGGTATCTGATGGAGGATTTCTATTTTGCGGGCGGTCTGCCTGCGCTGCTTGCCCGGCTCTCTGACCGGCTGGACCTGAATGCTCCGACCATCAGCGGCAAGTCGCTGGGCAAGACGATTGCCGGTGCGCAATGCTGGAACGACGAGGTCATTCGTCCGCTCGACCGGCCGGTTACGGAGGCACCCGCATTCGCGGTCCTGCGCGGCAATCTGGCGCCCGACGGTGCGGTCATCAAGCCTTCGGCAGCCAGCCCGCACCTCCTGCAGCATCGCGGACGGGCCGTTGTCTTCGACAATCATGGTGAGCTTACCCGCAATATCGACGACCCTGGGCTTCAGATCGACAAGGATACGGTTCTCGTGTTGCGGGGAGCGGGGCCGGTCGGCGGTCCGGGCATGCCCGAATGGGGCGCCTTGCCCATGCCGAAACGGCTTCTGGAGCAGGGCATCACGGATATCGTGCGTATGTCGGATGCCCGCATGAGCGGAACCCATTACGGCACCTGCATTCTGCATGTGGCGCCCGAGGCCCATGTGGGCGGTCCGCTGGCACTGCTGCGAACCGGTGACGAAGTGGTGCTCGATGTGCCGGAAAGGCGTCTCGACATGCTGGTCGAGCCTGCCGAGCTCGAGCGCCGGCGCGCCGCATGGACACCGCCGCCCGCCCATTACGGCCGCGGATACGGCGCCATGTTCGAGACGCATGTGACGCAAGCCGACAAGGGCTGCGATTTCGATTTCCTTCAAGCCGGCGCTGCGACGCCCGAACCGGAGATTTTCTGATGGACCTTCCAGTCAACACCTTCAAGCGCGGTCTCAACGCCAATCCTCCCATGATCGGCACCTGGACGATGAGCACGAGCCCGGTCATGGCTGAGGCCATGGGCTGCTGTGGGTATGATTTCATCGTAATCGACATGGAGCATACGCCGAATGACGTGCCGCAGACGTTGGCGCTCCTGCAGGCGGTGGCCGGCACGCCCAGCGCCAGTCTGGTGCGCATTCCGTGGAACGATCCCGTCATCGTCAAGCGGTTGCTGGATTGCGGGGCGCAAAGCCTGATGTTCCCCTTCATCGAAAGCGTGGAGGAGGCGGAGGCCGCCGTTCGCTCGACACGCTATCCGCCGCACGGTATCCGTGGCGCCGCCGCAATGCACCGGGCCGCGCGCTATGGCGGCGTAAGCGATTATTTTAGCAAGGCTGCAAGCGAGATTTGCGTGACGCTGCAGATCGAGACCATCAACGCTCTCGGCAAACTGCCCGAGATCGCGGCGGTCGACGGTGTGGATTGCATCTTCATCGGCCCCGGCGATCTCTCGGCCAGCATGGGGCTGATCGGTCAGGTGGGGCACGAGAAGGTGCAGGCAGCACTTGCTTCAGCGGCCAGCGCATGCCGGAAGGCGGGCAAGCCGTGCGGGGTTCTGGCCACCGATCCGGCCATGGCGCGGCGGCTTCTCGAAGCGGGCTTCTCGTGGGTTTCTGTCAGTTCGGACCTGGCCATGGCCACGTCGAAAGCCCGCTCCAATCTCGCTGAAATCCGGGCCTGAGAGGCTCTTTCTGCGGCCTCCTGCGTCAGGGTAGCTGGTCACGCAGGAAGTCCAGAAAACGCGGATCGGTACCGTAGGCGACATTGACGCGGATCGCTGTTGCTCCGCTCGGTGATCTTCCGGGTGTGAAGACACTGCCGGGAGCCAGGAAGATGCTTCTTTCGGCTGCCGCGCGGCAGAGATCGAACTCATCGACGCCGTCGGGGAATTCCACCCACAGGTAGAAGCCTGGCGTCACGCTCTGGCTGACCGTCAGGCCAAGGGCCTCAAGCCGCGCCGAGGAGGCCTTATGAGCCTCTTCGACACGGGTTTTCAGCCGGCGCAGATGGCGCAGATACTGGCCGCCCTGGATGAGGTGGTGCACGAAGCGCTCCACGTAATCGGAGGTCGCGACCGTGGTCAGCATCTTCAGATTGCCCAGCGCCTTCACGATGGAAGGATGTCCGGCGACGAACCCGCAACGCAGGCTCGCCGAGAGCGTCTTCGAGAATGTGCCGACATAAAGCACACGGTTGAGTTGATCGAGGGCTGCAAGACGCGGCAGGGTGGATGGCAGAATGTCGGCCAGCGCGTCGTTCTCCACCAGCAGAAATCCCCAGCGCTCGGCGAGTTGCATCAAGCCGAACGCGACTGCCGGCGAGAGCGTGCCGCCGGTCGGGTTGTGGGCAAGCGACTGGGTGAAGAACACTTTCGGGCGATGCAGGGCCAGTTTGGTGGCAAGGTCTTCCAGGTCGGGACCATCATGGCTGCGACGGATACCGACCATCTTCACCTTGGCAAGTGTCAGCTTGGCAAAAAGCGGATAGTAGCCGGGATCGTCGACGAATACCGTGTCTCCGGGCTCGATCAGGTGGCGAATGATCAGGTCGAGTCCGTGGTTTGCGCCATGGGTCAGAAGGAGGCCTTCGGGCTGAACGGTGATCGAGCGCTCAAGCAGCAGGACCCGCAGCCTTTCGCGCAAAGGGGCGTAACCCCAGGAACTGCCATAGCCGAAATCGACGGCGGAAGGGTCCCCCGTCTTGAACGCCGAGAAATAGCTCTTGAGTTCGGAACGCTCCATCCAGAAGGCGGGAGGCCGGCCGTCGCCCGGCCGCACCTCGTAATGCTGGTCGAGCTGTTCGCGCAGGAGTGAAACATTGTCGATGGCGGCGGCAACATGGGGGGCGGGCGGCACCGAGGTGGGCAATTTGAACTGGGCAACATAATAGCCGGAGCCGGCGCGCGCCTCCAGAAGACCGCGGGCGACGAGGCGGTCATAGGCCTCCGCCATCGTGTTTTTCGAAACGCCGTGTTCGCGCGCTGCCTGCCGTACCGAAGGCAGGCGTTCTCCCGCCTTGTAGGCGCCAGCGGCGAGAAGGCCGCTCACATGCTGGACGATGCGATCTGCCCTGGAGAGGCGTGCGTTGCCGTCGTTCACTCGAATTGTCCCGTTACTGGCTTCAGGACACCCGTTGCGCGGGCGATTTTTGTCCCGTGATTGTCCCAATCGATAGCAGGACGGATTGGCTGAAGCCATATATTGCCGGTGTTCGGGAACGGGAAATGGCTGCTTTAAGACAGAGTAAGGCTGCTGGGGGCCGGGGTATTCCGAAATCTGTGGTATTTCAGCCTGCCAAAATGCCTCTTTTTCAACGTTTTTTGGTGATGACTGCATTTTTCATGGGGCAAAGGCGGATATCGCGCGGGTTATCCCAAATACCTTTTGAGCATCGCCGGCAAACGCAATAAACCCGGCGTGTACGCTCGGAAATGATCCATACTGTCCCTGCTTCGTAATGGGGTGGTGGGGTCCCGACCCGCATGAACGCTGCCAAAGCGTCCTGGAGACTGTATCCGGAGCCGGAACTTGTGAAGATACTCATTGCGGATGACCATGAGCTGGTTTGCGACACGCTCTGTCTTTTTTTGTCGCAGGAGGCCGGTGTTGCGGTTTCCGTTGCGGGAGATTTTCACGAAGCAGCTCAGAAAATCGTCAGCGAAGGGCCTTTCGATCTCGTGCTGTTGGATTATTCCATGCCGGGAATGAATGGCCTTGAAGGCTTGCGCAAGGCGCTTGAACTGAATCTCGGAGGCCCGGTCGCACTTCTTTCCGGAACGGCTTCCCGTGCGGTGGCGGAAGAAGCGCTTGCGTCCGGCGCAGCCGGTTTCCTGCCCAAGACACTCCCGGCAAAGTCCTTCGTCCATGCGGTGCATTTCATGGCCGCAGGGGAACAATATGTTCCCGTTCAGCTCATGACGGTTCATGGTGGCGAGCAACCCAATGCGCTGGCCCAGAAGCTGACGAAGCGCGAACTCGAAGTTCTGAAAGGAATTGTCGAGGGGCTGTCCAACAAGGAGATCGGCCGTTTGCTCGGGCTGCAGGATGTGACGGTGAAGCTGCATGTCCGCACGCTTTGTCGAAAGCTTTCGGCACGCAATCGGACGATGGCGGCTATGGCCGCCCGCGATGCGGGGCTCTTTTAGAGCGTACCGCGATCTTTCAGATTCGCTCCCTGCGCTTTAAGCTCTTGATCTTACGCATGTCTTTATCCCGGAACCGGTTCCCACTTCCGGGAGACATGCGTTAGAGCGATCCATCAGCTTGGTTTTCGCATTTATGGCCGGCGGGTGCCGCTTTTGCGCCCGTTCAGCCGCACAGGGCCTTAAAATGAGAAGGCCCGCCGTTTTCACGACGGGCCTTCCTCTCGGCCACCCCAGGCTCAGGCAGCGAGCTGGACGGGTGGATCCAGCTCAGCGATATGGCCGAGAATTCCATCTGGCAGCGCAGTTCCTATCGCGCGGAGACACAGCTTCGCTCGCCCCCTTGATCGCAGTGCGCAGCCGCTTGATTTGACAAGAAAACCGCGGGCATGGTCGACACTTCCAGTTTTGCCGACGAAACAGGCCCACCGATCGCGAAGACCGGTGGGCCATGCTGTCGGAGTGGTGCCCCTCCGCCCCGACTTGGGCGCAATGGAAAATGGTGCAAAGCAAAAGACCGAAGTCCCGCAAAGCAAACCAGAGCCATTTTTTCCCGTATGCGCCATTCGACTGTTCTTGTTTGTGATTCGTGTCACAGACTTAGAGAACAGTCGTAGCTCACTCGGTTATTGTTATGATGAGTCCCGACGGACACGTGTGAGTTCTTTTGGCTTGCTGACCTACCCATTGGTATAGGTTTTGCCTCAAACCGGGTCCGTTTGCCTTGAGACGAGGGCATCACGGGTGTTGCGGGCGGCCTCGCAGACCGCGCGACAGCGGTTCGACAGGAACGCTATATCACCCTTCTTGCAGGCGGTCTCGAAATCGAGAAGTGTCTGGCGCAGGATACCTGCGCCGAAGATCGCCGCCGTTCCCGCGTGGTTGTGGGCGAGACGGCAGAGCTTTTCCAGTTCCAGCGAACCTGCATTCTCCTCTGTGAAGAGGCTCTCGATCTCATCCAGTTCCTTATGGAACCGCTTCAATTGCGCTTCGAGGAGCGCAGGGGGGAGCGAACCCTGAAGTTCTGCCCATGTGGCAGGGTCGAGCAGCGCCGGTTGAGCGGGTTCGACTGCTGACGGCGAGGGATGCTCAGAGGGCGTTCCCTGATATTCGGTCGTGGGGCGGGGTTGGCTCGTGACACGATCAAGCAGGGCGGCGATCTTTTCCGAACGCAGAGGCTTTATGATGCAGTCCTGCATGCCCGCGCGCTTCAGTTCGCGTTGCTCTTCCGGCAGTGCATGGGCTGTAAGGCCGATAATCGGCGCGTCCTTCGAGAGACCGTCGCCTGCGCGGATAAGCTGTGTCGCTCGCAATCCGTCCAGACGCGGCATGCTGATATCCATGAGGATGAGGTCGAAACGCGTGTCGTGTGCAAGCGACACGCCAACCTTGCCATCGGGCGCTTCGGTGATGCGGCAACCGTGCTTGGACAGCATCGCGCGGGCGACCAGGCGGTTGGTCTCGTTGTCCTCAACAAGCAGCACGGAAAGACCGTGCTGGCGCCGAGCGGCGGGGGGATGAGGCCTTCCACGTCTGCTGCGGGTTTCCTCGGTTGCCGGGGTGGGCAATGCGGGTATTCGAACTGAAAAGCGGCTGCCCTTTTCCGGTACGCTTTCAACGGTTATTTCGCCTCCCATCAAGGTGGCGATGCGGCGTGAGATGCCGAGCCCGAGCCCGGAGCCGGGGGAGGTGCGCCGGTGAGAGGGATCGAGCATCACGAAATCCTCGAAGATGCGCTCCATATCCTCCGGCTTGATGCCCATGCCCGTATCGCTGACGGTGAATTCCGCCCAGTTCTTCCCGTTTTCTTCTGGAAGCGCGCGGGCCTCGATCCGAATTTCGCCATTCAGCGTGAACTTGATGGCGTTCGACACCAGGTTCATCAGAATCTGACGCAGGCAATGCCGGTCCTGTGCAAAGACGATCAGGCCGGGCTCGGTGCCCGTCACGATGCGGTTTCCTCTCGGGAGTGCTGCCTGTTCGTTGATGTTCTGCACTTCGCGCAGGAGCGTTTCGACGTCGAATTGCGAGGGGCGCAGCTTGAGAGCGCCAGCCTCGATCCGTGTGATGTCGAGAACCTCATCGATATGGCGCTGGAGAATTTCGCCCGAGGTTATTCCCGTTTCCACATAATCCCGCTGCTTGCGGGTGAGCTTCGTGTCGAGCAGGACATCCAGAACGCCCATCACGCCATTCAGCGGTGTACGCATCTCATGGCTCATAACGGCAAGGAAATCAGATTTCGCCTTGGCCATGGCAAGCGCTTCGTCGCGGGCGGCAGTCAGCGCCTCCTGCGCCCGGATACGGTCGGAGATGTCGCGGATGTAGGTGGTGAAGATCGGGCCTTCATTGCCGATGGTGACGCCGAAGGAGAATTCTGCGGCAAAACGTTTGCCGCTGGCGCGCATGGCTTCCGTGTCTATACGCTCTGACCTCAGAATGCGGAGGTTGCCGCCGGACAGGTATTTCCTGAGCCTTTCGCGATGCGCCTCACGCAGATCCGGAGGAATGATGAGTTCTTCCATTGTGCTGCCGACGGCGGTTTCCCGCATATAGCCGAATACTTTCTCGGCAGCCGGGTTTATATCGAGAATGCGCCCCTGTGCATCCGACACGATGATGGGATCTAGCGATGTGCTGATGGCGCTTGCATAGCGCAAATTGCTGATGGCCAGCTCCTCCGACCGGCGTCTTGCAACGCGCGACTGACGCCAGAACAAGGCCAGGGCAAGGAGCATCGCAAAAAAGACGATAAGGGCGACCAGCGCCATGCGCAGGAGAAGGTCGGTGAATTCCTGACGCTCGTCATCGGCCTGCCTTGCAAGAACAAGAACCCCTTCAAGCGCCAGATTGCGTGCGGCCGGCTGGAGCCTGTGGGCGCGCTCATAGAGTTCGGCGATGCCGGCGCGCAGGGTTTCGTCGGGTCCGTCGATCAGCGGCAGGGACTGGACCAATGCGTCACGGATTTCACCCAGCGCCTTGTGCGCCCTCGGTTCAGCCTTGACGGCTGCGAACATCGAACCGCGCTCCAGTGTGTCGATGCGGCTGTAGAATATATCGAAACGCTGGCGAACCTGGTCGAGCGGTGCGCTGCGATTGTGAACAACATCGTGGAGCGCCTCTTCGAGAATGAGAAGCTCGACCTGAACCTGTGCCATGGTCCATTGCAGATTGTCGGACGGGGCGGCCCGCAGACGGGCAAGCTCATGGGTGAGCTGCGCGCTGAGCGTACTGAAGAAACCAGCGACAATCACAAGGAGGATGCCGGCAGCGAAATATCTGATCGACCAGCGCGGCCGTCTTTCTTCCCGGCGATCCGGCATATCCTGGTCCCGTTGCGGTTCAGTCCCTGACGTCGATGGATTTCAACTGCCAGACGCTTTGCGAGTACGTAACCTCAGATTTGTACTCGGGATTGGTATCATAGGGATAGATCAGCCAGAGCGGCCCTTTCTGTCGTACCGTAATGGGGTTCCCATTCATGCGCGATGCAAGGATGGGGCCTTCGTCAACAGCTTCTGCAATGGGAACATCGACCGCATATTCATTGAGCGCTGTCATGCGCAAGATCTTGCCATGCGCCTCAAGCGCCTCAAGCAGCACACTGAGCGAAACGCCTGTGAATTCCGGGTCGCCTTCTGTCCAGATAGTGCGGGTCTGGAAGGTTGTCTGGGGAAGCTGGTCCAGAAGCTCGAGATCGAATTTTGCCGAGCCGTCCTTATCGTTCGCTCTCCCGATCATACCCGTCACGGTGAGGATGACGGGCCCCTTCGGCGGCAGCAGTTCGGTGGCGCGGGAGGCTTGCAGCATTCCGGCGAACAGGATCGTCGAGGCAATAAACTGTCGGAACAAGCCCGCACAGATGGTCGTCATGTCGCTTCCCCAAGGCAGCAGCTTTTGCTGCCGCATGAAAAACCGCGGGTGCCCAGTTTATAACGGCTTCTCCGCGAATTTATCCCTCGGAGACTTTGTATCAGCCTTGTCTTAGGTCATCCAGCGGCAGTTGGATCGCCCGCGCCGCCTTGTACCGGTTTGCCGTTTGTAAAATGCTTCAGGCGGCAGGGGGCTGCTGTGGTTTCCTGATCTGTCGCATTGCGAGTGGCACGAAGAGCGCTATGGCGAGAACCCGCACCACGTGATGCGTGGCGACCATGGCCGGATCGATGTCGAGAGCAAGCGCGACGACGCCGAGTTCAGGCGCGCCTCCGGGAAGATAGGCAAGAAGCAAGGGGGCGATTTCGTGGCCTGTTACCTGCGCGGTTATCCAGGCGGCAGCAAGCGAGGCGAGGCCGAAGATCAGGCTCGTGAAAGCAGCGAGCCGACCATCGCGAAGAATGTCGCGAGCCCGGTATCCCTGAAAGCGAATGCCGATGCCGCATCCAATGACAAGCTGGGCAAGGACGGAAAGCGGCAGCGGCACATGCGCGCTGGCAACGCCGGTGACATGGAGGAGTGCGGAGAGGAGCAGAGGCAAAAGCATGAGACCGGACGGCAGTTTCGTCAGTCTTGCCAGCGCCCATCCGACGAGCAGGCAAGCGGCAAGCAGAGAGAGCTGCACCGCATCGAACGGCTCGGGATGCGCAAGCGCAACGCTGGTGGATGTGGCCAGGTCATAGTCGGACACAAGTCCGATCATGAAAGGCGTCATGACAAGGAGGACGACCAGGCGTGCCGAGTGGCAGAGTGCGATGCGGCGCGCATCCGCGTGATAGTCCTCAGCCAGTGCGCTGACCATCGCAAGCCCGCCGGGGACGGCGGCCAGAAGCGCCGTGCCGGTATCCATATCGGAAAACCGTTTCAGCAAAGCGAAGGCGCCGGTGAAGAAGAGCCAGGACAGGACAAGCATGGCGCATAGCGTGGGGAGCCATGTGGTGGCGTGCTCGACGATTTCGGGGGTGAAGCCGGCACCGAGCATCGTGCCGATGATGAGCATTGCATAGCCGCGCCAGCGTGCGGGCATGGAGAGCTTGACGCCAAGTTGAGACAGAAGCCCTGTGGCCGCGAAACTGCCCAGCACCCATGGAAGAGGAATGGAAAGATAGAAGAAGAGAAGCCCACCGCAAAGGCCTGCCGCAAGCGCTGCAAGTCCCAAAAGCCAAGAGGGTGGTGAAATGCTCATGAATGCTTTCCGCGCGGGGCGGCAGAATTGCCGAAAGACTGGATGGGTTTTCGACTGAAACTCCTGCCGGATCAAGAAGGCTGAATGCGTATTCGCCGGCTTTGCCGGCGAATATTCATTCAGGACGGATTTTCGGCTGCTTCCCGGCGCTTTCTGTAGAGGCGCCATAGCGGAATGAAGATCGTGATCAGAACCAGCAAGACCAGGAACAGGATCGCGATAGGCCTTTCAACCATGTAGGCGAGCGGGTTGCCGCCCGATATCTGCATGGTGCGGACGAGTTCGCCCTCCGTCATGCGGCCAAGCAGGAGGCCGATGACCGTGGCTGCAACGGGATAGTCATGCCTGCGCATGAGCCAACCGAGACCGGCGAAGCAGACGACGGTTACCGGACCGGCAATTGTGCCGGTGATACCGAAGCCGCCCCACGCGCAGAGCGCGAGAACCGAGGGAACCAGATAAGTGAGCGGCACCTTCACCACCATGCCGAGGAGGCGCAGCGTCAGAAGGCCGATGACGGCAAGGAGAACCACCTGTCCGAGATTTCCGACGATGATTGCATAGATCAGGTCGCGCTCATCGCGGATGAAGGCGGGGCCACCGACCAGATTATGGAAGGAGAAGGCGGCGAGAAGCACAGCTGTTGCGGCGCCTCCGGGAATGCCCAGCGCCAGAAGCGCGGTCATGGAGCCGCCCTCGGAACTGGAGTTGGCGGACTCGGCCGCCACCACGCCTTCGGGAACACCGGTGCCGAACTTGTCACGGTTCTTGGAGGAGCGGCGCACTTCGCCATAGGCGACCAGATTGGCCACAGAGGACCCGACGCCGGGAATTGCACCGATCACCGCGCCAATCAGGCTGCCGCGCAGGAGAACGCCGGGATAGCGGAATGTCTCGAACATGCCGGACAGGATGCGCCCGAAGGAGATATTACGCGCTCCCTCGGCCTCCACCAGATAGGTGTTGCCGCGCAGGCGCAACAGCTCCGATGCCGCAAAGATACCGATCATAGCCGGCACGACCGCGATACCGTCAATGAGATACGGATTGCCGATCCGGGTGCGCAACACTCCGGTGGTCGACATGCCGACCTGACTTAGAATGAGGCCGAGCGCCCCGGCCATGAGCCCCTTGGCGACGGTGCTGTCGTTGAGCGTGGCGATCAGGGTGAGGCCCCACAGGACAACCATGACCATCTCGAGAGGCCCGAGCTTGAGGACGAGGCCGGCCAGAGGCTCGATCAGGAACAGGAGCAGGATATAGCCGATAAAGGCGCCGACGACAGAAGCGCCGAGGCCGAGGCCAAGAGCTTCATTGTGCTTTCCCTGCCGCGCCATCGGGTATCCGTCGAATGCGGTGGCAACGGAGGATGAGGACCCTGGAATATTCATCAGGATGGCCGTCACCCCGCCGCCATAGGCTCCGCCGGTGAAGATGGCTGTGAGGAACAGCATCGCCTGCAGGAAGTCCATCGCGAAAGTGACGGGCAGAAACACGGCCATGGCCATCGAAATCTGCAGGCCGGGAACGGCGCCGAATACGAGGCCTATCAGCAGGCCGGGAATGACATAGAGCCACGGGCCGAAACCCGAGAACAGCATGTCCATGGCCTGGGAGAATGCAATGGTATCGAGCATTTCAGAACACCAGCATGGGCATGGGGAAGGGGAAGAGGGCGCCAAAGCCCTTGACGAGAATAAGCGTGAAGAGCGCAGAGAAGAGCGGCGGTAGCCAGATGCGCTTTTCGCCGCCCAGAACGATGCCAATCCATACGAAGATAAAGGTCGCGATGTCGAAGCCGACCTTAGTCAGCGCGACGCAAAACACGGCGAAACACCCAAGAAGCAGGATGTCGCCCAGCGTGTTTGCGCGCGAGGGCATAGCGCCGTCGGAAGCCTTGCCGCGCAGGGCGCTGGCAACGATCGTCACGATCAGGATTGCGATGATCGCGGCCACGGGCACGACGACGATGAGGTTGAAAAGCTTGGTGGACGCCTTGATCGCGCTCCAGGAAATATAGGAGGTAACAAGTGCCACGAGCGCAAGAAACGCCGTGTGCGTCAGGGTAAGTCGGCCGGACATGGCATGTCCTCGTGGGATGAGAAACGGATTCGCGGCGAGGCGGCCATGCCGACCCCGCCGCGCAATTTCTTACTTCTCTTCCTGGAAACGCTTCAGGATATCGAAGTTCGAGGTGATGATCTGCGTGGTGCGCTCAGGGCCGAGCCATTCGGCGCCGATCTTCTGCTTCTTGAGGTCGGCGGCGAAATCCGCATCCGCAAGAGCGGCCTTGTAGGCGGCGGCGAACTTCTCGAAACGCTCCGGGTACTTTTCCTTGAAAGACGCATGGGCGGCGATGCCGCGCATGGAGCCTACCAGCGAAGGCACCTTCACGCCGAGGGGTTCAAGAGCTTCGTTGACGGTCGGTGCGTCCCATTCGGGGAGGCGATCGTCACCAGCCACGGCGAGCGGCTTGATGTATTCGGCAATCGGCACGGTGCCATCGGCGCCGAGCACGGTCAGGTCCACCTGGCCACCGGCAGCGGCAGTGCGCGCGGCGCTGCCCGATTCATAGGTGACGATGTTCACGTCGTCTTCGCTCATGCCATAGGCTTCCAGCACCAGAAGGGTGTTGATGTAGCCGGTGGAGCCGGGAACGACGGAGATCTTCATCTTGCCCGGATTTTCCTTTGCCGCCTTCATAAACTCGTCCAGCGAGCCATAGGGCAGGTCCTTGTTCATCGCAAAGAGGTCGATGTCGGTCCACTGTCCGTTCACGAATGCGAAGTCGTCGAGCGAGTACTCGGCATCGAGTTCAAGAATGGCATTGCTGATGTAAGGATGGATGGACGAGGCAAGGAAGAACGTGCCGTCGTCGGGCATGTTGAGGAAGTAGCTGTGGCCGACATGGCCGCCGCCGCCTTCCTGGTTGACGACCCGGATCGGGACGCCGAGCTCATCCTGCATGCGCTGGGCAACGAGGCGCGCGGTGCGGTCGGCCGAGCCACCGGGGCCCAGGGCCACGACGAATGTGATCTGCTGGTTCGGCCAGTCATCGGCGGTGCCTGCCTGGATGCCGCCTGCCAGCGTCGCGACCGCGAAGCCGGCAATGGCGGCGAATCTTCTGATTGCCTTGAAAGACATCTGATCTCCTCCTGTTCAAACTCAAACTGAAAAGATTGTTTACAATCTGTCAGAATTTTCGAGAAAGAACAGCTTGCGCTCCGATATGTCAAGCCCTTTGAAAAATGCTTTGATACCATTGACTTCCACGCAATAGAGCGGATACTTCGGAAAAATCGGCAAGCGTTCGGCGTTTCCGACCCATTTTCTCGATCAGGCCATTCACTCCTTATTGTAAACAATATGCAGGAAATAGCACGCCTTTCCGCAGCCTCCATCACTGCGAGCCTCAAGGACGAGATTCTTGCAGGCCAGCTCCTGCCCGGCCAACGCCTGGGCGAAGTGGCGCTGGCTGAGCGCTTTTCAGTGAGCCGGGGGCCGGTGCGTGAGGCTCTTCGCAGCCTTGTCGATGCGCAACTGGCCACGTTGGTGCCCAATGTAGGGGTGCGGGTGCGCGAGATCGGATTTGCCGATGCGCAGGCCCTTTACGAATTGCGCGAAGGTCTGGAATCGGAAGCCGCGCGGCTTGCCGCCCGGCGGGCAACCGTGGGGCAGACGGAGCAACTGCGCCTGCTTCTGGACGGTCATGCGGTGTCGGTTACCGCGCATCCGGCCGGAGCTTACCTGCAAAGCGGCAGCGACACAGATTTTCATGTGGTGGTGGCCGCCTTGTCGGGCAATCCGATGATCCTGCGCCTCCTGAGCGAGGAGCTTTATCCGCAGCTGGTTCTCATGCGCCGCCAGCACCAGAATGTGCAGGGTCGTGGACAGACGGCGTTGATGGAGCACCGGCGGATCGTCGATGCAATCGCGGATCGTGACGAGGAGGTCGCGGCTCTCCTGATGCGGCGACACATTCGCAACAGCTGGCTGTCGCTCGCGCCGCAGATCGAGAATGGCGGAGAGACGAAATGACATTGATGCGCGTGCCGGCCGCCTTCATCCGGGGCGGCACATCCAAGGCGGTGGTGTTTCGCCGCAGCGACCTGCCCGAGGAAGCCGCATGGCCGGCCTTGTTTCGCGCAGTTCTTGGAAGTCCCGATCCCAATGGCCGCCAGCTGGACGGTATGGGTGGCGGCATTTCCTCGCTCAGCAAGATATGCGTGGTCGGCCCGTCGTCGCGTGCGGATGCGGATGTCGACTATACGTTCGCGCAGGTTTCCGTCACCGGCACGACAGTCGATTTCAGTGGCAATTGCGGAAATATGAGTTCCGCCATCGGGCCGTTTGCAGTGGAGGAAGGGCTGGTCTCCGCGCCCGCCAATGGCCAGACGGTCGTACGAATCCACAACACGAATTCAGGCAAGATCATTCATTCCCGTTTCGAAATGCGCGACGGCGCCGCCGTCGTTGACGGCGATTTCGCCCTTCCGGGCGTTGCAGGCACTGGCGCACCCGTGGAACTTGCCTTTCAGGACCCGGCAGGCACGCGTGGGAACGGGCTTTTGCCCGCAGGTGCGGCGGTGGTCGAGCTTGCTCTTTCCGATGGCGGGACGATTGCGGCGACGGCGGTCGATTCAGCCACGCCGGCCGTTTTCGTTCGCGCTGCCGATCTCGGAGCCGATTGCGGGGCACTGCCGCAGGATATCGATGCCGATGCAGGACTCATGGCGCGACTCGAGGAGGTGCGCCGGGCGGCTTCCGTCGCGATGGGCATTGCACCCGACCTGGAGCAGGCCGGCGCCATCATCGCCATTCCCAAGATCGCGATGGTCGGGCCGGCGGATGCGTTTCGCACCCTTGCCGGCGAAAGCATCGCGTCTGAAGGGCATGATATTCTCGTGCGCATGATTTCGGCCGGCCAGGCCCATCGCGCTATTCCGATCACGGGTGCGCTGGCGCTTGCCAGCGCAGCGACCGTCGAAGGCGGCATCGTCGCCGACTGTCTTTCCGATGGGGCGGATGCCGGCAGGCTTCGGCTCGGAACGCCGAGCGGCGTTATCACGGTGGGTGCGGAAACGCAGGATGGCCGCATCCTTTCGGCGAAAGTGATCCGCACACAAAGACGCCTGATGGAAGGTACGGTCTGCGTCCGCGGTTCGCTTGCCTTCCCGAAGGCAGAAACAGCGCAGTAGCAGGAGTTAAGACGTGCTCAATCATGAAATCAACCGACAGTTTCGCGACCGCCTGAACAAGGGTGGCGCCGTGCTTCTGCCGGGGGCGGCGAATGCGCTGGCTGCGAGGGTCATCGAGGACATGGGCTTCGAGGCAGTATATCTTTCTGGCGCTGGCCTGACCAACACCTATCTCGGCAAACCCGATCTGGGGTTCGTCGGATTGCAGGAAATCGCCCAGCACACGGCCACCATCCGTGACGCGACGCAATTGCCCATCGTGGTCGATGCGGACACCGGCTTCGGCAACGCGCTCAACGTGCGCCATACGATCCGCACGCTCGAACGCGCCGGCGCGAGCGCTGTACAGCTCGAAGACCAGGTGACGCCGAAGCGCTGCGGCCATTTCTCCGGCAAGGATGTGGTGGGGCTCGATGAGGCGCGCAGCCGCATCAAGGCCGCGGTCGATGCTCGTCAGGACCCGAACCTGCTGATCGTGGCGCGCACGGATGCGCGCGCTACGCGGGGCTATCAGGAAGCGCTGGACCGGGCGGCTGCCTTCATCGAGGACGGCGCCGACATCACCTTCGTGGAAGCGCCCGAGAGCATCGAGGAAATCCGTGGCATTCCCGGCGCGCTCAAGGGAACGCCCCAGCTTCTCAATCTGGTGGTGGGCGGCAAGACGCCGATCATGCCTTTGGCCGAGTTCGAGGAGATGGGCTTTGCACTGCTGCTCTACGCCAATGTGGCTCTGCAGGGGGCCGTCTATGGCATGCAGGCGGCGCTTGGCCAGTTGAAGCGCGACACCATGCTCGATGAAAGCGGCCCGGTGGCCAGCTTCAGCGAACGGCAGCGCGTGGTTCAGAAGGATTTCTACGACGAACTCGAAAAGCGTTACGCACTGTAGCATTTCCTGTTGAGGGTGCTGCGCCCTCCCTCTCCCCGCCGGAACGGGGAGAGGAGCGGGCCGAAGGCGCTGGAGCGGTTCAGCGTTTCATGGAAATGCTTCTCCGCTCCATATCCTTCTTTTTCCGCATTTATGCGAACGCCAGATGTTTCCATCCGACTGCAGAATGCGTTAGGCGCCGGCTGCCGCGCGCAGCTGGCGGGCGGCGGTGACCATGTTCACGAGCGCAGGCCGGACCTCTTCCCATTTACGGGTCTTCAGCCCGCAATCGGGGTTGATCCATATCTGGGTGTCGGCGAGCCGCTGACGGGCAAGGCCCAAAAGGTCGGCCATCTCCTTCACTTCCGGCACGCGGGGCGAATGGATGTCGTAGACCCCCGGTCCGATCTCGTTGGGATATTTGTAGCTGCGGAATGCATCCAGCAGTTCCATGCGCGAGCGCGAGGTCTCGATGGAGATGACATCGGCGTCCATCGCCGCGATGGCGTCGATGATGTCGTTGAACTCCGAATAGCACATATGGGTGTGGATCTGGGTTGCGTCTTCCACGCCTGAGGCGGTGAGGCGGAAACAGTCCACCGCCCAATCGAGATAGGTCTTCCAGTCGCTGCGGCGCAGCGGCAGGCCTTCGCGCAGGGCTGCCTCATCGATCTGGATCATCGCCGCCCCCGCCTTTTCCAGGTCTGCGACTTCGTCGCGAATGGCCAGAGCGATCTGGCGGCAAACCTGCGAACGCGGCAGGTCATCGCGCACGAATGACCAGTTCAGGATGGTCACCGGGCCTGTCAGCATCCCCTTTACCGGCCTGTCCGTCAGGGATTGGGCATAGCGCCACCAGCCGACGGTCATCGGCTCTGGACGGGAGACATCGCCATAAATGACGGGCGGGCGCACATAGCGCGATCCGTAGCTCTGTACCCAGGCATTTTTGGTGAAGGCGAAGCCCGAGAGCTTTTCGCCGAAATACTGCACCATGTCGTTGCGCTCGAATTCGCCATGTACCAGCGCATCGAGGCCGATTTCCTCCTGCCAGCGGATCGCATCGGCGGTTTCGCGTTGCAGGAAGGCCTCATAATCGGCCGGACTCATTGCGCCCTTCGCGTGGGCCGCGCGCGCCTTGCGCACCTCGGCTGTTTGCGGGAAGGAACCGATCGTCGTGGTGGGGAAGGCCGGCAGGCCGAGCTTTGCCCGTTGCAGGTCCGCTCGTTTCCCGAAGGGCCTCTTGCGGTTTGCCATATCCGGCGTGACGGCGGCGACGCGGCTTGCGACGACCGGATCGTGCACCTTGGCGGAAGAGACGCGCGCGGCAATCGCCTCCACCGATGCGGCAAGCTCGGCAGCTACGGCGTCGCGGCCTTCGTTCAAAGCGCGGGCGAGCAGCGAAAGCTCATCCATCTTCTGCGCGGCAAAGGCCAGCCAGGACTTCACGTCGGCATCGAGAGCCGTTTCGAGATCGAGATCTATCGGTACATGCAGCAGTGAACAGGACGGTGCAACCTCAATACCCGCCTCGCGGGTGGAGGCCGCAGCTTCCAGGCGCTTTAGAATGACGGGCAGGTCGGCGCGCCAGATATTGCGGCCATCGATCACGCCGAGGGAGAGAACAAGATCCTTGCAGGCAGTGGAAAGCACTGCATCGAGCTGCTGTGGCGCGCGCACCAGGTCGAGATGCAGGCCGGCGACCGGCAGCGCAAGGGCCGTTTCCAGATTGTCGCCCAGTTCGCCGAAATAGGTCGCGAGCATCAGCTTCAGACCGGGGGCGGCAGCCGCGAGCTTCGCGCAGGCGAATTTCAGGGCATCACGCTCATTCGGTACGAGATCGAGCGCAAGGGCCGGTTCGTCGATCTGCACCCAGTCGGCACCGGCTTCTTTCAGGTGTTGCAGGACCTCCTCATAGACGGGCAACAGTTTCGGCAGGAGCACCAACGGATCGAAGCCGTCCTCCTGCGGCTTGGCAAGCTTCAGGAAGGTGACCGGGCCGAGGATGACGGGGCGCGTGTGAATGCCGAGCGCCTTGGCCTCCAGAAACTCCTCGACCGGTTTTGCCGATGTGAGGTTGAATTCCTGCTCCACCGCGAGTTCGGGCACCATGTAGTGATAATTGGTGTCGAACCACTTGGTCATTTCCATTGCGGTGACGCCATGACCGCCATGGCTACCGTGGCTGCAACCGGCTTCGGGGCCCTTCTGACTGCCCCGCGCCATGGCGAAATAGGTGTCGAGCGAAACGGGGCCGCCCTGCCATCCATAGGCGGGCGGAACAGCGCCGACCATGACCGCCGTGTCGAGCACATGGTCGTAAAGGGAGAAGTCGTTGGAGGGAATTCGCGTGACGCCCCGGTCGCGCTGTTCCTGCCAACGCTGGGCGCGCAATGTGCGGGCCGTCTCCAGCAGGTCTTCGGCGGAAGATTTGCCGGACCAGTAGGATTCAAGTGCAAATTTGAGTTCACGATGGCGGCCGATGCGCGGCGCGCCCAGCGTTGCGACCTCTACGGTCTTTTTCTCGGTCATGTCATACCCCGTTGGCTGGGGCAGGGCGAGCGGAAGCCTGCACATGGCGAACAGCCGCCATTTGCCGCGACCCCCGGGGCACCCCGCCCGTGGACGTTGTTTGTCGAGGCAGGTCTCCTGGCTTGCGGGTCAGTGCCTCCGTCCGTCTTCCCGGGATATCCCAGTGACGTTGTGGACGTCGGCTCGCCGCCTACAGTTGCGGGGGCAGCGCCGGATTTGCTCGCGACATGCAAGCGCACCGGCTTCCCTCTTAGCTCGACGCGGCAAGCCGCGCCGCAGAACCACGACGGTGGCAAAATCATCCGGTGGGCGGTAAATGTCAAGGTGATATAAAGAAATCTTTATATCTTTAAGTGTCATTTTTGACGGAAAGCCGGAATTCCATCTCCGTGCGTAATCCGCCTTCATCGCGGTTGGCGATGTGAAGCGCGCCGCCCATACGCTTCATTGCCAGTTCCGCAATGGCAAGGCCGAGACCACTTCCCATGGGTGTCTTGTTACGGCCCCGGAAGAAGCGGTCGCGCACCTTCGAGAGTTCATCGTCGGGAATGCCCGGTCCGTCATCTTCGAACATCACCGTAGCGCTATCGTCCTGCCTGTGCAGGGTGCAGCGCACCCTGCCGCCTTGCGTGGAATGCATTGCGGCGTTTTCGAGAAGGTTTCGTGCGGCCAGCGAAAAGAGGAAGGGATCGGCGGCCAGGGTGGTCTCATGGAGCTCCGGCGCAATGCTGATCGCCACGGAGCCGGTCTTGTGACGGCGGATATCGTCGGCCAGGAGTTCGAGCATCTGGCCGGGATTGACGGTTTCGCCCTGCCCAGCCTCGTCGCCGTTCTCGGCGTTCGTAAGGTCGGTGAGCTGTCGGATCAGACGGGATGTGCGGTCCACCCCGACTACGATCTGCTCCAATGCGTTGCCGCGGACATCCCCCTCGCCGGCGCCAAGCGCTATCTGGGCTTGCGTTCTGAGGCCTGCAATCGGCGTCTTGAGCTCGTGTGCGGCGAAGGCGGTGAAATCGCGCTCGCGCTGGCGCAGCGCTCCGACGCGGGCAAACAATCCGTTGAGCGCGTCGACCATCGGGCGGATTTCGGAAGGGCTTCCGGTCTGGGTCAGAGGGCTCAGGTCGGAAGCGGGACGGTTGGCGAGCGCGCGCGCCATGGCGTTGAGGGGAGCAAGGCCGCGTCCAACGCTGAACCAGATGAGGCCGGAAAGCGCGAGCAGGGCGACGATGGCGGGAAGGGCAAGGCCACGAATGACATCGGCGACAAGGCGGTCGCGCACCGACAGGTTGTCACCGACCATGACGCGCATGCCGCGCTCGGCATCGGCCACTGCATAGACGCGCCAGGTTTCGCCATGGACGCGGGTTTCGGAAAAGCCCTCGTCGGTTTCGGTGAGCGGTGTGCCGGGCGCTCCGCTGGAGCGTCCCACGAGCGTGCCGTCGAAGGCCCAGATCTGGCAGGAAAGCTGGCGGTCGTAGAGTGGGTGAGGCTCGGCTATGGCGACATGGAATTCGGCCGCCTTGGCAGGGTCCATTCCCTGACTTGCCACCAGGGAACTGACCATGCGCGCAGCCTCCACGAGGCGCGCGTCGAGAACCTTCTCCACCTTCGCCTGAGTGCTGAGATAAATCCAGCCTATGGCCGACAGCCAGACAAGGCCCGTCGTGATCATGAGGATGAGGAAGAGCCTGCCGCGGATCGACTTCATGCGCCGCTCTCCGCAAGCCGGTATCCCACACCACGCACCGTCTCGATCCGGCCTGGGCCGAGCTTGCCGCGCAGATTGTGGATGTGCACTTCGATGGTGTTGCTTTCCACATCCTCCTGCCAGCCGTAAAGGCGCTCCTCCAGCTGGGTTTTCGACAGAATCTGGCCGGGACGGTCCATCAGGGCGCGGAGGATGGAGAACTCGCGGCGCGAAAGACGCAAAGGACGCCCGGCATCCGAAACGCTCATGCTGGCGGGGTCAAGCTGAAACGATTTCCAGCGCAGGATCGCTGAGGCGTTTCCGGTCGAGCGGCGGGTCAGTGCCCGCAGTCGCGCGGCCACTTCGTCCAGGTCGAAAGGTTTTCCGAGATAGTCGTCGGCTCCCGCATCGAGGCCCGAAACGCGGTCGGCGACACTGTCGCGCGCTGTCAGAAGCAGGACAGGTGTGGCATCGTCACGCTGGCGCATTTCAGCGAGCACATCGAGCCCGGATCCGTCGGGCAGCATCAGATCAAGAACCACCGCATCGAAGGTCGAGGCGTGAAGGGCCGCAGCTGCGTCGGCGCATGTCTCCACCGCATCCACGGTAAATCCCGCGAGCCCCAGCCCGACCTTCAGTCCGTCGATGAGGACTTCGTCGTCCTCGACAATCAAGATGCGCATTCCCGAAACCTGCAAATTGCTGGAAATGATCTTAGATCATAAACTTAAGCCAGCCTTAAGGTAGGCTATGTCCCTTCGAAGCCATTGCAAGCCCGGATGGCTTGCCTGTCCATTCCACACGCATGAGGAGACATGCATGCCCGCCTTTTCGCGTCGCGTTGCCCTGGTTGCCCTGGCTCTCTTTGCCGCCGTTCCGTTTTCCTCCGGCGGTGCTTTTGCCCAGTCCGCAAAGGATGTTTCGCGCGAGATGATTCTCAATGATCCGGCGGCGCCGGTTGGCGGCAATCCCAAAGGCGACCTCACGATCGTGGCCTATGTCGATTACAACTGCCCCTATTGCAAGGAGACGGCGGTTACGCTCGACCGTGTGGCAAGGGAAGATGGCAAGATCCGTATCGTCTACAAGGACTGGCCTATCTTGCGGCCCAGCTCCATCGACGGAGCGATGATGGCGCTGGCGGCGCAATACCAGGGCAAATATGAGACCGCCCATCATGCCCTCATGGGTATCAAGGGTCGCGATACGACGAGGGACCAGATGCGTCAGGCGCTGAGGGCCGCAGGTATCGACATGAAGCGGCTCGATGCCGATCTGAAGAAGAACCGCGGGGCCATCAACACGCTTATCAAGCGCAACATGGCACAGGGTGATGCGCTGGGCTTCCCCGGCACGCCGTCCTTTCTGGTGGGGCCATTCCGGGCCTCGACGCTGGACTACAAGAATTTCAAGCTGATCATCGCCGATGCACGCGCCAAGCAGGCCGAGATGAAGTGAACGGAGATTGCGGGCAGTCATCATGCGCAGTTTCGTCGCCGCATTTTTCCTGATCTTGCTACACGCCGTAGCTCTGGCTTCGGCGACGGCACAGACGATTTCCCCGGGTGGGAAGCCTCTCCCGATGGATGAGGCCTTCCGGCTTTCAGCACAGAGGAATGAAGACGGGCGGGTTCGTCTGCAATGGACGATTGCGCCCGGATATTATCTTTATCAGGACGGGTTCGGGCTTCGCAGCGATGCGAGCGATCTTCCGCTTCCTTCACTCGAAGGGGAGGCGGTTTCCAAGAATGACCCGACCTTCGGAGTGACCACGATCTATCACGATCGGGTTGCGGCGACCGTACCGGTTTCGCGTGGCGTCAAAGAGCTTACGGTTTCCTTTCAGGGCTGCCAGGATGGCGGCATCTGCTATCCGCCGGCAAGCCGCAGTGTCGATCCTCTCACGCTGGCCGTTTCGGGTGGCGGTGGCGGACGCTCCGGCGCGCCGGCCATGTCCGAATGGGTGCAGGCACCGGCTATCCCGGGTCCTGAAATGTCTCAACCCGAGAGCGGCGGCATAACCTTGTCGCGCAACGATCAGGGCATGGTGGCGGGGCTGCTTGCCGATGGCGGCGTGTTGTTCGTGCTTGGCAGTTTCCTGCTATTCGGCCTGGCGCTTGCTTTCACCCCTTGTGTTCTGCCGATGTATCCGATCCTTGGTGGGGCGCTTGCAAGACAGGGTGACAGGCTGACGCCGCTGCGTGGTCTTGCGCTTTCACTTGCCTTCGTGCTTGCAATGTCCAGTGCGTTTGCCTTGCTCGGTGTCGTCGCTGCCTGGTCAGGCCAAAACCTGCAAATGGTCCTGCAATCGCCGTTGGCGGTCGGGGCTGTGGCGGCTCTCTTTGCGGTCCTGGCGCTTCCCATGTTTGGCCTGTTCGAGCTTCAGCTTCCCGCCTCGTGGGTCAGCGCGGTGGGGCGTGTCGGTCAGGGAAGGCGCGGTTCCCTTGCATCGGCGGGGTTGCTAGGTTTCACATCGGCCCTGATCGTTGGACCTTGCGTGACCGCTCCGCTCGCCGGGGCGCTGCTTCATATCGCGCAAACGGGCGATGTCAGGCTGGGCGCAGCTTCTCTTTTCGCGCTTGGGCTCGGCAAGGGTATTCCGCTCATTGCCTTTGGAACCTTCGGTCCGGCTGCACTGCCCAAGACCGGCGCGTGGATGAACGGCGTGCGCCAGGCATTCGGTTTCGTGTTTCTGGGAGCCGCGATCTGGATGCTCTCGCGGTTGGTGCCGGCATCGGTCACCATGGCGCTCTGGGCCTTGCTTGCCATCGGTACGGCCACCTTTCTTGGCGCATTCGATACTCTATCGCCCGATGCGCCGGGTAGCCGGCGCGTGGGCAAGGCGGCGGGGCTTGCAGCGGCGCTTTATGGCATTCTGCTGGGCGTCGGCGCGGCAAGCGGTTCGGGCGACCCCTTCAGGCCGCTCGACCGGATGCTGGTTGCCGGCGCAATGATCGGCGAACGGCCCGCTGGGCTCGATTTCCAGCTGGTGGAGGAACCGCAGGACCTCGATCGACAGGTTGCGCGCGCTGGAGGACGGACGACTTTGCTTTATGTCACGGCGGACTGGTGCGTCACCTGTGCCGCCATCGAGCGCAGCGTCCTGAGCGATCCCGCCACACAGCAACTTCTGTCGGGCCTTCATCTTGTTAAGGTGGATGTGAGCGAAAACACCATGTCACATCAGGAGCTGATGCGCAGGCTCGAAGCATTCGGGCCGCCAACCATGGTTTTCCTCGATCCGCAAGGACGAGAGGTCTCGAATACGCGGCTTGTCGGCGATGTGACGCGATCCGGCCTCGCCGATGCCGTGTCGCGCGCGGAGGCCGGCTCTTGAACGCCATTGCGATAGGCCCTCTCGTTCTTGCCGCCGACCGGTTTGCCGCAATAGCCGGAATTTTTGCCTTTCTGATCGCCGCATCGCTGTTTGCCCGTCGTTTCGACGCCGTCGCCGGGCGTTGGTCCGGCGTGGCGCTTCTGGCAGGTGTCGTGGCTGCTCGCGCCGGCCATGTGGGGCTCAACTGGGAGAGCTTCTCCCAGGAACCCTGGCGTATTCTCGCGCTTTGGCAGGGTGGGTTTCAGCCGCTCGCCGGGCTCGTCGGCGTTATCGTATCAGCGCTGTTCTTCCTGCGCTCGATACGAAGCGGGGTGGCGATGGGGCTGTCGCTCACCATCGGCCTTTTCGTGTGGAGCCTCGTCTTTCAACTCACCCAGGCGACGATGGGGCAGCCTGCACCGCAATTCGCATTGCAGCGGCTCGACGGTACATCCGTGTCGCTTGCCGACACGGGCGGGCGGCCGGCTGTCATCAATATCTGGGCGACCTGGTGTCCGCCCTGCCGCAGGGAAATGCCGCTTCTGGCGGATGCGGCCGAGAGACGAGCGGGCGACGTCGCTTTTTTCTTCGTCAACCTTGCCGAGGGCGAGGAGCGGATACGCTCCTATCTCGACGGGGAAGGATTGCGGCTTGAGAATGTGCTTCTCGATCCCGGCATGGCGGTTCCTCGCCATTACAACACGATCGGTGTTCCTGTGACCTTGTTTCTGAAGCCTGATGGCGCCTTGTCGGCGATCTATACGGGCGAGATTTCACCGGAGGCTCTGGAAGCCAATATCCGCCGCGTCCTTCGCTGAGGCAGCGGCGGAAAGGTGGAGCGGTTCCAGGATTCCATGAAACGATAAACCGCTCCGGCAAGCCGTCAGAGCGAGCTCACGGCTATGTTCGACATGGAAGGGTCGGGGACGACCACGATGGGGCTGCCGTCGCGGACATTCTCGTAAAGATGGATCACGTCCTGATTGATCAGGCGGATGCAACCTGAGGACACGGCCTTGCCGATGGAGAAGGCTTCCGGGGTTCCATGCAGCCGATAAAGCGTGTCCTTGCCGCCTTCATGGATATAGAGCGCGCGTGCGCCAAGCGGGTTGCGCAGGCCAGGGTCCATGCCGCCATTGGCGATGCTGTAAGGCTGGAGGCTGGGCTGGCGCGCCACCATGGAATCCGGCGGGGTCCATCGCGGCCATTGGCGCTTGTAGGCGACAATGGCGCGGCCTGACCAGGCAAAGCCCTCGCGGCCCACACCGATGCCATAGCGCATGGCGCGGCCACCCGGCGTGACGTGATAGAGATATTTCGCCGGCGTATCGACGATAAGGGTGCCCGGGCGTTCGGAGGTCTGGTAATCGACCTCGCGCCGCCAGAAGCGGCGGTCCAACTGGTCGAGTTTGACGGCGGGGATCGGGAACCGCTCGTCGGGCATTGCCGCATACATGAGCGGGCGCACGGGCTCCGGTTCGGGCGCGACCGGAATTGCGGTCGTGTTCTTTTCGGGATGCGGTGTCGACACACAGCCGGCAAGCGTCATGGCGCCTGTGCCGAGCAGGAAAACACGCCTCGAGAGGGCAAACGGTCTATCTTGGCTCACTGCTTCGAAAGCCTCCTTTGGAGCGGTACGCGGTATGCGAGGCGGTCGCGAAGGGAATCGTCCGCGACCGGGAACCGACCAAAGGCGCTTTCGACCTTAAACCAGGCTTAAGGAAAGATGGGCTTCATGCTGCCTCTCGCGCGCGTCGCCATTCGGGGAAAGGATCCTTCAGAGCCTGCCAGCGCGTTGGTTCGAAACCGTCTTCTGCGACCAGCGCGTTGTCGAGCAGGGCGGTTATGACGTCCCTGTCCATGCCCGCGCCGATGAAGACCAGTTCCTGTCGGCGGTCTCCCCAGGGCTCTTGCCAGTGGCGCTGGCGATAGGCGACCGCTTCGGGGTGGCTGGAGCGGCGTTCCGGGGGAACGGAAGCCCACCATATTCCCATCGGCTTGATGGAACTCAACGCGCCGGCAAGCGAGAATTCCGCCAACCAGTCAGGCCGGGTGGCCACCCAGAAATGGCCCTTGGCGCGGATCACGCCGGGCAGAGGTGCATTGAGCACGTCGTGGATCTTCTGCGGATCGAAGGGTTTTCGCGCACGATAGACGAAGGATGAGACGCCGTACTCCTCCGTTTCCGGTACGTGATCGGCGAAACCGTAAAGTTCCTTGGCCCAGAGCGGGTGTTCGTGAGCGGTGTCGAAATCGAACAGGCCGGTGTCGAAGATCGCATCGGGCCTGACGACGCCGTAATCGGTTTCGACGATTCGGGCATCGGGATTGAGGGCCTTGACGATCTTGCGGGCGGCATCCAGACGGGCGGGACCGGCATCGCCGATCTTGTTCAGAATCACCACGTCGGCGAATTCGATCTGATCGACAAGGAGGTCCACCAAAGTGCGGTTGTCTTCCTCGCCGAGGCTTTCGCCACGATCCTTCAGGAAATCATGGCTGGCGTAGTCTCCGAGCAGGTTCACCGCGTCCACGACAGTGACCATCGTGTCGAGGCGGGCGACGTCGGACAGGCTTTCGCCCGCCTCGTCGCGGAACTCGAAAGTGGCGGCGACGGGGAGCGGTTCGGAGATGCCGGTGGATTCGATCAACAGATAGTCGAAACGGTCTTCGGCGGCGAGACGGCGCACCTCCATCAGAAGGTCGTCGCGCAATGTGCAGCAGATGCAGCCATTGGTCATCTCGACCAGCTTTTCCTCCGTATGGCTCAGATCAGCACCGCCCTCGCGCACGAGGTCGGCGTCGATATTCACTTCCGACATGTCGTTGACGATAACGGCGACACGGCGTCCCTCGCGGTTGTTGAGGACACTGTTCAACAGCGTCGTCTTTCCCGCGCCGAGAAAGCCGGAAAGGACGGTGACTGGAAGGCGGTTGTCTGGACGGGGCATGGTAGCTCTCTGGTTATGTAATATAATAACGTTACATATCTGGATGCTGTCATGCAAGAGGGAGAATAGGAACGGATCGACGTGAAGGAGGAAGCCGGGCGCATGATCCGCCCGGCTCTCTGAAGCTCATCCCTTGGTCAGGGCGACAACGGGATCGAGCTGGGAGGCGCTGCGTGCGGGCAGATAGCCGAAAACGATGCCGATCAGGCTCGAACAGACGATTGCCGCCACCATGGCCGTGGTGGAATAGACCATGCTGAAGCTCGTGCTGAAGAGGGTGAAGAGCGCGCCGAACCCCAGTGCCAATGCTATGCCCAGCACGCCGCCCAGAAGGCAGATCAGGACGGCTTCGATGAGAAACTGCTGAAGGATATCGGATTGCCTGGCGCCGACGGCCATGCGCGCGCCGATCTCCGAAACGCGCTCGGAAACCGAGACAAGCATGATGTTCATCACACCGATGCCGCCGACGATGAGTGAAATGACCGCGATAGCGGCAATCAGAAGCGCAAGCGTTTCGGTGGTGCTGGTGATCGTCTGGCGAATGTCGTCGGTGTTGATGATGAAGAAGTCTTTCGTGCCGTGGCGCTGGGTCAGGAAGCGTGTGACGTCCTGCTCGGCGAGGTTCGTGTCGACATCGTCGGCGACGCGCACGGTTATGCTGCGCAGCGAAGTGGAACCCAGCAGGCGGGCCTGCACCGTGGTGTAGGGCAGATAGATGGAAAGGTTCTGGCTGGAGCCGAAACCACCCTGCTTGGCCTGGGCGATACCGATGACGCGCACCGGCACATTGCCGATGAAGATCACCTGGCCGACGGGGCTTCCGGCGTGCTCGGAAAACAGCGCTGCAACCGTGTTCTGGTCGATCACCGCCTCGAGCGCCATGTCGCGCACGCTGTCGGAATCGAAGAAGCGGCCTTCCTGCAATGTGGTTCCGGTGGCCGCGAAATACTGGTCGCCCACGCCGTTGAAGAGGGCGCTTGCTTCCTTTGAACCGAAGCGCGCCGTTCCGCCGGTGGAAACGGTCGGCGTCACGGCCGCCACGTAGGGCTGTCTTGCAAGAGCCGTGGCATCGGAAACCACGAGTGTGGTGATGCGCCCCGAACGGGTGTCGCCAAAGTCCTTGCCGGCAAAAATCTCCAGCGTGTTCGTTCCCAGATTCGAGATGTTCGCCAGTACCCGCTGCTGCGAGCCCTGACCAAGCGCCACAACGCTGATGACGGATGCGATACCGATGATGATGCCGAGCATGGTGAGGAAGGTTCGCAACCGATGCGCTTTCATGGCGAGCTGGGCCATGCGGAAGGCTTCGACGAAGCGGTTGAGGCCGGTACGAAGCTTTCCGCCCGAAACGGCACCATCGTCCTGCGGTGCCGGTTCCAGAACAGACTCGGCAGGAGTCTGAGCGTGACCAGTCTGCCGGTCGGAGATGATGCGCCCGTCCTTGATCTCGATGATGCGGTCGGCACGGTTGGCGATATCCATGTCATGCGTGACGATGACCACGGTTCGCCCTTCCGCATGAAGCTCGCCGAGGATGCGCAGCACTTCCTCGCCGCTCTGGCTGTCGAGCGCGCCGGTCGGTTCGTCGGCAAGGATCAGGCTGGCATCGTTCATCAGGGCACGCGCAATCGAAACGCGTTGCTGCTGGCCGCCCGAAAGCTGGTTCGGGCGATGGTCGGTGCGGTCCGCAAGGCCGAGCCTTGCGAGCAGCCCGGTTGCGCGTCGGCGCCGTTCTTCGGGAGCACGCCCCGCATAGATCGCGGGTATTTCCACATTGCCGAGCGCCGTCAGCTCTCCCAGCAAGTGGTAGCGCTGGAAGATGAAGCCGAAATGCTCGCGCCGCAAAGCAGCGAGTTCATCGGGGTCAAGGTCCGAGGTTTCCCGGCCCAGTATCCGGTAACTGCCCGAGGTGGGGCGGTCGAGGCAGCCCAGAATGTTCATGAGGGTCGTCTTGCCGGAGCCCGATGCGCCGACAATGGCAACCATCTCGCCTGCCTCGATGGTCAGGTCGACATCCTTGAGAACGGCAATCGTTCCTTCGCCGGAGGGAAATTCACGGCGAATGTCCTGCAAGTGGATGAGGGGTTCATGGGTCATGTCAAAGCCCCATCGGCGGCGGGCCCATGCGCTGGCTGCTGCCGGAATTCGTTTGTTGCGAGGACTGGCTCGTGATCACACGGTCGCCTTCCTCGAGGCCTGAGCGAATCTCCGCCGTGATCCGATCGTTGAGGCCGATCTCCACCTGCCGGCTTGAGACCGTTCCGTCGCGGTCAAGTACACGGACCGAATAACGCCCCTCGCTATCCTGGCCTCCAAGGGCGGAGGCCGGAATGGTCAGCACATTGCGGGCCTCGCCCAGCACGATATGGACCTCCGCCGTCATGTAGGTGCGCAGGTGGCCATCGGGATTGGGGACGTTGAATATGCCGTTGTAGTAGATCGCCTCGTCGCTCGACGAGGAACTCGAATAGGAGGAACTGGAAGAGGAGACGATGCTGCGGTCGCTGGTGATGGATTCTGGCGCCGGCTCTATGGAATCGAGCGTCGCCTCATAGCGCTTGCCCGGTTCACCGAGGATCGTGAACCAGAGCGACTGGCCGGCTTTCACCTTGATGATGTCGGCTTCGGAAATTTCCGTGCGCACGGTCATCGTATCGAGCTGACCAAGCACGACGATTGTGGGGGCCGATTGCGAGGCGTTGACCGTTTGCCCTTCCTGGCTGACGATGGCGAGGACGGTGCCGTCGATGGGGGCCGTGATGCGCGTGTAGCCCAGATTGGCCTCGGCGGTTTCAATGGCTACCTCGCCCTGCACGATGAGAGCGTCGAGCGCGGCGATCTGCGCCTTTGTCGCCGACACTTCCGCAAGAGCGCTGTCGTAATCGGCTCTGGAGACGGCGCTCTTTGCCAGCATCTGTTTTTGGCGTTCGAGCGTCTGTTCCTTGAGGGCGAGGGTGGCTTCCTTTTCCTGCTTCTGCGCTTTCGTGTTGGCAAGGGCCGCCTGGGCCGTGCGCAGGGCGTTTTCCTGGGTGACGGAATCGATCTCGGCAATGCGGTCGCCCGCTTTCACCGTCTGGCCAAGTTCCACATCGACGGAGGTGATACGGCCGGAAACCTGTGCGCCGACCGCCACGAGTTTCACCGGTTTGAGCGTGCCGCTGGCAAGCACGGTGAGTTCCACATCCCCGCGCGTCACATTGGCTGTCAGATAGGTCTGATCCTGCGATGCCGCGCGCTGCTGCCAATAAAAATAGCCGCCGATCGCAATCGCAGCGAGCGCGATGAGCGATAGGGTGATGCGTGTGGTCTTCTTCATTCCGGCCTCTTGTCGCTGATGAGGAATGCCGGTCTCTCACCGTTTTCGCATTCCTCGCCGGCAACCTTCTCATGGAGCGCCTGCTGTGGCGTTCTCTTTTGCGATTGCGTTCGTTTGAATGGCGCGCGGACATATGCGGCCCGCAGCGTCCGGGCGATCTGGCGCGGCGGCATGGCGTTCACGAAACCGATGAACGTGGCTGCCGCAGTCAGCATGAAGTTCAGGTCTAGCATGGAGAAATCCCTCTATCCTTGCCCCCAAGCCGTGCCAGATGGTCGCGCCGCGAAAATCAACGACCGGTCAGGCCGACAATTTCCACGATCAAACCCGAACCGATGCGCACCAGCAGAAATTCATCGCCGTCGCGCATCCACCGATATCCCTTGGCAGGCGCTTTGAGCTTGTGGTTGCCATAGTTGGCCACCACAGAACCCTTGCCCGTATATTTGCCGCCCTTCTTCCAGTGGCGTTTCTGCGCCTGTTGCTTTTTGGGCTGGCTCTTCTTCGTGTGGCTTTGCTCCACCCGTTTCTCGCGGGTCTGGTCGCGGGCTTCAGCCTCCGAAACGCCGGCAAGCGCTCCCAATCCGATCATCAGCGCGATAGCGCCTGCAAACATCCTGGTCATGAAACTCTCCTTGAAACTGCAACTGGAAATTCAAACCGGGGGCGCAGAGGGCAAGCAATGCGCCCCCGGAATGCAGCCGGTGGGCTGTCATGTCGTCCGTACGACTTTGGGGGGATGGGACGGACGACTTCTTACTCCCCGGAGGGCGGGGAGAAACCTTCACGCGGGCCAGAGACCTGGCCAGGGCCGAACCGGCCCATCTGACCCTGTTCGGGACCGGAACGGCCTGGTCCCCTGTGCTCCGGCCCGTGGCGACCCGGAGCGAAAGCCCGTTCGGCCTTGGCTAGCCGGTCGAGCTGATCTGTGCGGAGTTCCGACTTCAACGTGTCGAAAGCATCCTTCAGGGCCTTGCCTTTTTCCCCCTGCTGGATGGCAAAGCCGGCGATGCGCTCGGCCAGTAAGGGGCGGGGTGCATCGGGGCCAATCTGCTGAGGATTGCCGGCGCGTTCCCCCGGTCCGGCAGCCGGACCATCGGCAGGCCCTTGCGGGCGAGGGCCGCCCGGACCTTCAGGCGCGGCCTTCGGTGCCATATCTGGACGCTCGAAGAAATCGATCAGAGCGTTCGAATAGTTTCGCCAGGCATCTTCCTGATCGGTCGTGATCCCGACATAGGTTTGCGCGGCGGAGAGCTTGCCGGCGATCTGCAAACCGGGAGCACCGGAACCATGCACGCGATTGCCGGGGCCACGCTGTCCCTGCCCGCCGCGCGGGTCTTTCATGCGGGGGCTTTCGGCGTGTCTGTCTTTGCCGGGCGCCTTCATGCCCGGGCTGAAATGCACGGGGGGTGAGTTGGGGGCCGGGTTGGGGGCGGATGCATCCTGCTGGGCGACCACGCGCATGGTGGCTGTCTGGGTGCGGGTGCCGGCGTTCTCCTCGGCGAGCGAGGGGGAGATGGCTGCCACCGTCAACATGGTTGCCGACATCAGGGCGGCGACGCTTGCGAGACGTTTCATCGCTGGTTCCTTTCTTCCTGTCGTGTTGCACGATCCGGAAGTTAGGCATGCCGCGTGTCCGCCGTTGGTCCGCACTGTATCCTTTCGTTTCTGCGAGCGGGATTTTTGTAAACGAATGTTTCTGGCCGTGGGCCGGCAATGCTTCGTTGCAAAAATCTCCAGCCACTTCTTTCCGGAAGGCTATATTTGGCTCCAACACATGGATGGAAGAAGCATGAGCAACCCAACGCATATCTTGATTGTCGACGATGATGCGGAAATTCGCTCGCTCCTTGCCCGGTATCTGGGAGAGCAGGGATTTCGTGTCTCGGTCGCGGCCAATCGGCGCGAATGCGAAAGCGCCATCGCCGACGGCAGCCCGGAACTTGTCGTTCTCGACGTGATGCTGCCGGATGGCTCGGGCCTGGATATCTGCCGCAGCCTGCGGGACCGCCGGCCCTATATTCCCGTTATCCTGTTGACGGCCCTCAAAGAAGATGTGGATCGCATCATCGGGCTGGAACTCGGTGCAGACGATTATCTCGGCAAGCCCTTCAATCCGCGAGAGCTCGTCGCGCGCATCAAGGCGGTGCTGCGGCGATCGAGCCATGAGGAACCCGCGGAACCGGAAGCAAAGCACTACAGCTTTGCTGATTTCGAGGCCGATCCCGAATTGCGGCGGCTTACGCGCGCGGGGGAGGTGGTGGAGCTGACGGGGGCTGAGTTCAACCTGCTCAAGGTGTTTCTGGAGCGACCGGGGCGCCTGCTTTCGCGCGACCAGCTTCTCGATCTCACCCAAGGGCGCGACCGCGATCCTCTGGACCGTTCCATCGATGTCCTGATGAGCAGGCTGCGGCGCAAGCTCGGTGAAAGCGAGGCCGGACCGATCTTCAAGACCGTGCGCAATGGCGGTTATCAGCTCACCGTTTCCGTCTCCAGCCGTTCGGTGCAGCGATGAGGTCGTTGCGCGCGCGCATCGTTGCGCTTTTGATCCTGGCCATCGTCACGGTGGTTGGGCTTGCGACCTTTGCGGCCAGCAGGGCCCTGCAACCTCCCTTGCCGGAAGCGACCATGGAGCCGGTGGCGCGCCAGCTTCATCTTCTGGCCCGGCTTGTTGAGAACAACCGACCGGAGGCAGTTGCGGCAGGCGTCACACTCGACGAGATCCCGGCCCAGGGGAGAAAGCAGGAGGGGCCTTCGCGGTTTCTCGCCCGGTCCCTCGCCAATACGGGCGAGGCGCGCAATGTGATCGTGACCAGAAGCGCCGACACACCGGCATTGACGGCCTCCGTCGATCTCGGTGAGGAAGGCTGGCTGATCGTGCAGATTCCGGATCAGCGTCCGCCGCCGGGCGGCTGGATGGTGCTTGCCGGCTGGATCGCGCTCATCGTCATAGGCAGCACGGTGGTCTCCGTGTTCGCCGCCTCGAAGATCATGAAACCGCTCGAACTCCTGCAAGGCGCGGTCGGGCGTATCGGCGCGGACGGCGTGCTTGCGCATATTCCCGAAACCGGTTCGGGCGAGCTGAAAGCGACCGCCCAGGCGCTGAACAGGCTTTCGGCGCGGCTGAAATCGGCTATGGAAAGCCGCATGCGTCTTGTCGCTGCCGCTGGCCACGATCTGCGCACGCCGATGACACGCATGCGGCTCAGAGCCGAGTTCATTGCTGATGACGTGGAACGGCAAAAATGGCTCGACGACCTGGAGGAACTCGACACCATTGCAGACAGCGCGATCCGGCTGGTGCGTGAGGAAGCGAGTAACGAGGGTGCGCAGCAGGTCGATCTGGGGGTGTTGTCGCGCGAAGTCGCGGAGGAACTCGCCCAACTCGGCTACAAGGTCACACCGCCGCCGCTCGAAAACCTTCCAGTCGCGGCGGGGCCGGTCGCGCTCAAACGGGCATTGCGCAACCTCATCATCAATGCGTCTACCCATGGCAAGGGAGCGACGATCGACCTGTCACGGCTCGATGGGCGTGCCATCATGACGATTTCCGATGCGGGACCGGGTATCCCCGAGGACCTGATCGGACAGGTGTTCGAGCCCTTTTTCCGGGTGGATGCGTCTCGTCGTAAGTCGCTGCCGGGCGCCGGGCTTGGGCTTGCCATCGCCAAGGAGATCATCGAGCGCTTTGCGGGCCGTATCACGGTGGCAAACCGCAAACCGCATGGCCTCGTTCAGACCATCAGCCTGCCGCTTGCAGGAGACGGCTCGGGCAGCGAAGGGGATCAGCGGTAGTAGGTGGTGATACGCTGGCCATCGATCTCGTGGACGCGGATCGGCACTTCGTAGATGTCGCTCAGAATGGTTTGCTCAATGATCTCTTCCGGCGTTCCCTGAGCTGCGATCCGGGCGGCCTTCATGGCGACGATGTGATCGCAGAAGCAGGACGCGACGTTGATGTCGTGCAGGACGACAACGACCGTCTTGCCAAGTTCGCGCGCCGCGCGGCGCAGAAGCCGCATCATGGAAACCGCATGGCGGATATCGAGATTGTTCAGCGGTTCATCGAAGAGCATGTAGTCCGTGTCCTGGCAGAGCACCATCGCCACGAAGGCGCGCTGGCGCTGGCCGCCTGAAAGCTCGTCCAGAAATCGGTCCGCAAGGTCGCCAAGGTCCAGAAATGAGAGCGCGCCATCGATATGGCGCGCGTCTTCGACGGTTGGCCGACCCTTGGAATAGGGATAGCGTCCGAAAGCAACCAGATCGCGCACGGTGAGGCGGGTCGTGATATGATTGTCCTGCCTCAGCACCGACAGACGCCGTGCCAGGACGTCGCCGGGGGTGGTTGTCACATCCAGGCCGTCGACCGTGACACTACCCCGGTCCATGGCCACGAGGCGGCTGACCATCGACAGGAGCGTCGATTTGCCTGCGCCGTTGGGACCGATGATCGACGTGACGCCGCCGGCCGCGATCTGCAGAGAAACGCCATCGACGACGATGCTGTCGTCATAGGCTTTGACGAGATCCCTGATTTCGATCATCGCGCGGCCCCTTTCAATATGAGCAGAATGAAGACGATGCCGCCGACGAACTCGATGATGATGCTGAGTGCCGTGGCGAAGCCGAAGACATGTTCGAGAATGACCTGACCACCCACCAGGCAGGTAATGGCGATCAGTGCGCTGGCGGGCAAGAGCCATGCATGACGGTGTGTCGGCATGACCATGTAGGCGAGGTTCGCAACGAGCAGACCGAAGAAGGTGACAGGCCCCACGAGCGCGGTGGAGACCGAGACGAGCACAGCGACCAGCAGCAGGATGATTGTGACGGTGCGACGGTGATCGACACCCAGATTGATTGCTGTCTCGCGCCCGAGTGCAAGAACATCGAATGTATGGCGCATGCGCCAGCCGACGAGACTCGCAATGGCGATCGTGCCGGCCGACAGGCCGAGAAGGCTCGTGTCGACCGTGTTGAAGCTTGCGAACAGCCGATCCTGCAGCACCACGAATTCATTGGGATCGATGATACGCTGGAGGAAATTCGAAAAGCTGCGGAAGAAGACGCCGAAGACGATGCCGACCAAGAGCATCAGGTGCAGGCTGCGGGTGGCTCCCGAAAAGAGCCAGCGGTAAAGGAGGACGCAGAAAGTCGTCATGACTGCCGCCTCGAAGGCGAACAGGGGGCGCGGGTCGAGTGCGGAGACGGCAGCAGAACCGAGAACGAAGATTAACACCGTCTGGATCAGCGCAAAGAGCGCATCGAAACCCATGATCGAAGGGGTGAGGATGCGGTTGCCGGTGACGGTCTGGAAAAGCACGGTGGAAACCGAGATTGCATAGGCGACGAGGATAAGGGCAAGCAGTTTGCGGCCCCGGAAGGCCAGCACGAAATCCCAGTTGCCGCGTGCGCCGAGCGTCATGAAGGCGACGATGGCAACCGTTGCAAGAACAGCCAGGACTGCCAGCACAAATGCGGGATCGGGCGTTCTGCGTTTACGCGACACGGGAGCGGCTCCGCAGAAGGAGGTAAAGGAAGAAGATGCTTCCGACCACACCGAACACCGTGCCGATGGGGATTTCATAGGGGCGGATGACGAGGCGGCCGACGATGTCGCACATCAGAACCAGACCGGCTCCGGTCAGTGCAATCCATGGGAGCGAGCGGCGGATATTGTCGCCCATGATCATGCTCACCACGTTCGGAACAACGAGACCGAGGAAAGGTATCGCGCCGACGGTCGCCACCACGACAGCCGTGACCATGGAGACGATGACGAGGCCCAGGGAAACCACACGCCGGTAGTTCAAGCCGAGATTGGTGGTGAAGTCCTGCCCCATTCCGGCGACGGTGAAGCGGTCTGCGGCCACATAGGCTGCAATGGTCAGAGCCAGGTTGAGCCATAAGAGTTCGTAGCGGCCCTTGAGGATGCCGGAGAAATCGCCGGTCATCCATGCGGCAAGAGATTGCTGCAGGTCGTATCGATAGGCGATGAAGGTCGTTACCGCGCCGATGACGCTGCCAAGCATGATGCCGATCAGGGGTACGAGAAGAGGGGAGCGCAGCGGAACCTGCCTCAGGATTCGGAGAAAGAGAGCGGTGCCGGCAAGGGCGAAAGCCGTCGCGACCAGCATCTTGCCGATGACCGGCATCGCAGGTGCGAACAGCATCACGAACAGGATGCCGAGGCTTGCCGATTCAACCGTGCCTGCGGTGGACGGTTCCACGAAACGATTGCGCGCCAGCATCTGCATGATGGTGCCGGCAACGGCAAGTGCAGCCCCTGAAAGGATGAGGGCGAAGGTCCGCGGGATGCGGCTGGCGATGAGCACCAGCTGCGCGTGACCGTCGCCATTCGCCAGAGCGGCAAGCGACACGTCACTGACACCCACGAAAAGGCTCACCAGCGCCAGAAGCGCGATCATGAGAATGGCGGGAAGAAAACGGCTCAACGAGACAGAATCCGGACGTTCAAAGGCATTGGCATTCGATGGACGGGGCAGAGCCCGAAATGGCCCGAATGCGGATAAAACAAAAAATGGATCGTTTCACCCCTTCGCGAAAAAGGGTGAAACGATCCGGGGCCGCAGCCGGCGCGCGGGTGCCGGTTTCGGTATTTCAGCCGCCGAGCGCGCCGCTGACCTGATCCACGGCATTCTGGAGCGCCGAGATGCCGCTTCCGGCGAGATACCAGTCTGCGGGGTCGAGATAGACGACGTGGCCTTCCTTCCAGGCGGTGGTCTGGTGGACGATGTCGTTGTCGAGCATCTTCTGGGCCGCTTCACCTTCATTGCCGATGGCCGCATCACGGTCGATGACGAACAGCCAGTCGGGGTTGGTCTCAAGAATGAATTCATAGGATATGGCCTGGCCGTGATTGGCCACCTTAATGTCGGGCGCGGCCGCCTCGATACCGAAGTCGCCGTGAACGATGCCGAAGCGCGAGCCGGGGCCATAGGCGCTCATGCGCCCGCCGGTGGTGAGAATGATCAACCCCTTGCCGGCGCTTTTAGCCTTTTCCTGCAGGGCGGCGATGGAAGTGTCCAGCTTGCCGAGATGCGTTTTCACCTCCTCTTCCTTGCCGAAGATGCGGCCTAGCGTTTCGGCGTTGGCCTTGGCGCTTGCGAGATAGTTCTTTGCGTCGACGCTCAGATCGATGGTGGGAGCGATTTTGGCAAGATCGGCATATTTGGCTGCGGAGCGGCCACCAACGATGATGAGATCGGGGGCGGCGGCGTTGACGGCTTCAAAATCGGGTTCGAAGAGCGAGCCGATCTTCGGATAATCGTCGGAATTGTATTTTGCCAGACGCTGCGGCTTGGGGCCTTCCGGTACACCGTCTATCTTGACGCCGAGGGCATCGAGCGTGTCGAGCGTGGCGAGGTCGAAAACCAGAACCTTTTCGGGCTTGGCCGAAAGGTTCGTCTCGCCCTGGGCATGCGAAACAGCAATTTCCTGCGCATTGGCAGCCGTATTCAGCCCGCTCAGGGCAAGGGCGGAAAGAAGCAGGCCCGCAACCGCGCCGCGGCGGCGGATCATCGTGGTAAGCATTTCGTCGTTCGTCCTTTCGTCTTGGCCCCGCCCGCATGGCGGGGCGCTTGTTCCTGGATATCCGGCGTCTCAGAAACGACCGGAGAGGGAGAGGTAGTAGGATCGCCCGGGCTCGTTGTAGGTGTTCGCCCCCTTGCCGGTGCGGAACAGGCGCTCGTCGAAGAGATTGTTGACGCCGGCGGTGAGTTTCAGGCTCTCGTTGATCTGGTAGTCGGCCCCGACATTGACGATCGTGTAGGCGCCGCGCGTCTCCAGATCTTCGGGGTCGGTGTATTCGCCGCCGACGATGCCGGCCGTTCGCGGCTCGATCTTGCCGTAGTGCGTGGCCGAAAGCGTTACGCCCAGCGTGTCGAGGGGCTCCCAGCGCAGGGCTGTGTTGACGGTGTATTTCGGTACGAGCGAAAGAGGCTGTCCGGTGGATTTTTCCTTGCTCTGCAGCATCCAGGTGGCATTGGTGGTCCAGGTCAGCGTTTCCGCCAGGGGAACCGCAAGGCTTCCCTCAAGGCCGGAGATGACAGCAGGACCGCTGTTTTCCCAGCGGAACAGGCGACCGCGTCCGTTTTCCTCGTCCGCATAACGGATCGGCACAACGCCGGGCGCAATGCGATTGTCATAGTCATTGTGAAAATAGGTGAGCGTCGCGTTCCAGCCGTTCACATTGGCATAGCTGACGCCGATTTCCTTGTTGAGGCTGATTTCAGGCTCGAGGTCCGGATTGCCGACGACGTAGCAGCCAATGCCTCCTACCTGTCCGTAGCCGGGCGGGCAGCCATAGCCTCGGGTGTAGTAAACATAGTTGGGATTTAGCTGGTAGAGATTGGGCGCCTTGAAGGCGCGTGCCACGCCACCCTTGATTGTGATCTCTTCGGTCAGCTTGTAGGAAGCGTTGAGGCTGGGGCTCAGATTGAAGCCGAACTCGTCATGGTAATCCATGCGCAGACCGGGCGTGAGCATCAGCCGCTCAGTGATGGCGATGTTGTCCTCGACATAGAGGCCGACAAGATTGGCGGAAATATTGGGGTCGCGGTTGGTCGGGTCCACAGGCGTGCCGAGGTCGATGTCGTCATCCGCGCCCGACTGGCGGATGGACACACCGTCCTTCATGAATTCCCCGCGATATTCGACACCAAGCGTCACGGTCTGATCCCACAGGAGTGAAAGTGGAATGTTAAACTCCGATTTTGCCGTAATGTTGTCGAGATAGATTTTTCCGAATTCACTGTCCGTGTTGATGGTACCTTCGCCACTGCCGGCCAATCCTTCCAGAAGGCGGCGGTTGATGGTCTTTTCCCACTGGATGAAGCTGGTCGATTCGCCGAAGTCGTATTCGCCGCGGTGGGTGGCCGAAAGCGTGTAGCGGGTCATCCGGTTGGTTTCCGCGCCGCCATCGGCGAGGTCGTTGATGATGTCGGTGGGGCTGTCATATTGGGTGTCGCCGGCATAGATGTTGCTCTGGCGGCTGTATCCGGCTTCGAAGTCGATGCGGTGCTGCGGGTCTATCTGCCAGGAGAGCAAACCGTTCAGATCGTAGTTCTTCACACCTTCATGTCCGGCGGGACGAGTGTCTCCGTCGGTAGCCTCTGCATTTATATCCGGGTCGTCGGCGTCCGTCTGTGCGATGCCGCCATAGAGGCGATAGGACAGGACATCGCTGAGCGGACCGCCGACCACGAAATTGGCGCGCTTGCTGCCGCCTTCTTCCTTGTGCTCGGGGATTTCGATGTAGGTGGAAAAGCCGTAGGTGGTGGTTTCCGGCCGCTTGGTGATGATATTCACGACGCCGCCTGAAGCACCGGAACCATATCGGGCCGCCGCCGGGCCGCGGATGACCTCGATCCTTTCAATGGCTTCGGCGGGCACCCAGTTGCTGTCGCCGCGCGTGTCGCGCTCGCCGCTGCGGCCATAGCGCACGGAGTTGCGCGAAAGAACAGGCTTGCCGTCGATCAGGATGAGAACGTTTTCCGGCCCCATGCCGCGAATGTCGATCTGACGGTTGTTGCCACGAATGCCGGTGGAGGAATTGCCGGTGAGGTTCACGCCAGGCATGCGGCGTACGATTTCGGAAATGTCGTTGGCGACCGGGCGGTCCTCCAGGTCCTCCGCGGTGATGGTCGATACGCCGAGCGCCTGCTTCAATTCCTCGGAGGCGGCCTGGATGACGATGGTTTCAAGCAGGGTGGTTTCCGACCCGTTATTCGCCTCCGCCATATCCTGCGCGGTGGCCGGTAAGGGCAGAAACAATGCGAGCGCCGTGAGGCAGCCACCGCGGACCAAATGTCGTGACATCGAACATCCCCATTCGAATGCGTCGCTGGTGCTGGCGGCTGCTCGCTGTGGACGCTCTTGCAACTAATGGCTGCGCCTGCAGCCGCTTGTGAGAGAAAGGGTAGAGCGAAATATCGCCGGAAGGGGCGCGCCGGCGGAAACTTCGCACCGGCAATCCCCCCAAAGCGAATGCAACCTGAAAGGTGTGGTCCCGCTCTTGCCCCTGCTCAAAACATGAGTAATGTTGTCCTATTAAATCGCCGGTTTCAGTCAATGGCGATGATTCAGAGCGATTCTAAATTCACGAAAGCGCAAAATGCCGGCCCGGTGCAGGTTCAGAACGAACGAAAGAAAGCAAATTCAGGAACTTGTCGTGGAGACGGTGGAGGCGCCCGGCGCATCCGGGTTGAACCGCCTGCGGCTCCTGGTCGCGCTCGATGCGCTCCTCATGGAGGGGAGCGTGGGCGGCGCGGCACGCCGTATGGGCATGGGAACGCCGGCCATGAGCCGCCTGCTTGCACAATTGCGCAGCTTCTATGGCGATCCGATCTTCATCCGAACGGGGCAGGGAATGGTGCCCACGGCGTTTGCCGAATCCGTGCGGGTGCGTGTCCGGGCTTTGGCGGCAGAGGCGGAGGCCTTGCTGGAAGGGGTGCCACAGGTCGATATGGCCGCAGGCGCCCGGCGACCGCCGGTTGAACGGAGCCAGGCGATTTTGCCGGCGCCGCCCCTGGCCTCGCGGCCAGTGCTCAAGCTTGAAGATCAGCCCATGCCGGAGGATATCGCGCGGAAGCTCGCGCTTATATCCGAGAGCACGGATCCACGGCGCAAACTGGCTCGGGCCATAGCATTGATCGGCGGCGGGGCAGCCGGGTCGCGGCCGCTCGGGCAGGAGGAGGCGGAGGAAGCCTTTTCCATCGTGCTCGAAGGGCAGGCCGACCCAATTCAGATTGGCGCTTTTCTCACGCTCCTGCAGCATCGAGGGCTGACAGCCGTGGAGCTCGCAGGACTTGTGTCGGCGGCCCGGCGGCATTGTGGGGCGCTGCCGGTCGGAATGCGCCACGACACGCTCGATTGGCCAGCCTATCTGTCGCCCAAGCTTTGTCTCGCGCCCTGGTTTTTACACTCCGCGCGGCTTGTGGCGCAGGCAGGGCACAAGGTGCTGCTGCACGGTCATCACGGTTCCATTGGCTGGCTCAACCAAGCCGTTACCGTGGCCGGCATTCCTGTTTGCGCATCGATCCGCCAAGCCGATGCGACGCTTGAGGAGCGTGGCATCGCGTTTCTCCCTGTCACGGCCTTTGCGCCACAGGTCAGCGCCTTGCTGTCACTCTATCCCTTGTTCGAACTGCGCTCTCCCCTGCACAAGGTTGTGCATCTTCTCAACCCGCTTGGAGCGGCTCGCAGCCTTCTGGGGGTCTCAAACCCCTCTTATCCGGCACAACATCGCGACGCCGCGCAGCTTCTCGGCTGGCGCGATTTTTCATTGTTGGGAACGCGCAGGGACGTGGCGCAGGCGACCCCCTTCCGTTCGACGCTGGTGCACCGCCTCAAAGACGGGATGAGCAGCGAAGAGGCTGTCGCCTCACGCCCAGATCCCGGAGGAGAGGCGCGCCCGGCCTTGTCCAGCCTTGAATACTGGCAAGCGCTCTGGAAAGGTCAGGTTCGTGACGAACGCGCTCACGCCATCGTTTTGGCAACAACTGCCTTTGCCTTGCAATTGTGCGAGGGCGGCTCGCATGGGGAAGGATATAGCCAGGCTCTTGCGAAGGCCGGGGAGCTGTGGGCGTTGCGACCAGTCTCAAAATAATTTCGATATATCTTGATTTTCGTTATATCGAGATATATATCGGTGCCATGAAACATAGACACAGACACGCGCGTCCCGACGCATTTTCGGGACATCGTCACCATTGTCATCATCATGAAGGCGGCCCGCGCCGGCATCGCCACGGGCCTCGCGGCGGGGGCGGCAGGCTCTTCGATTACGGCGAGTTGCGCCTTTTGCTTCTCAAGACGATCGCCGAACAGCCGAGCCATGGCTATGAGCTGATCAAGGCAATCGAGGAGCGGTCCGGCGGAAGCTATGCTCCTAGTCCCGGGGTCATCTATCCCACGCTCTCCTGGCTCGATGACATGGGTTATGCCGTCGTCGAGATGCAGGAAGGCGGGCGCAAGCTCTATCGCGTCACGCCTGAGGGCGAAGCCTTTCTGCAGGCAAATGCGGCGGCGGCCGAGGAGATTTCGGCGCGGTTGGGCAGCGCCGATGCCGAACCGGTTCCGGCACCCGTTCTTCGCGCCATGAAGAATCTCAAGCTTGCCATGCGGATGCGCATGCGGCGGGGGAATATCGACCGCGAGACGGCCGAAGGGATTGCAGCAGCGCTCGATGCGGCGGCTCAGGCGGTGGAGAAAAGCTGATGGAAGATCAGGTTACGGGAAAGAGCGCGAGCACCGCACACGTTACCACCGACCATGGCTCGCGCTATCTGCAGCAGCTCTGCAAGCATTTCGGCCACAAGGTCGAGGCCACCTTTGATCCGCATGCGGGGGAGGTCAAGTTTCCCTTTGGCGTCTGCCGTCTGGAGGCGGATGAAACGGGCCTCACCATGACAGTGCAGGGCTCTTCCGGAGAAGAGATCAAGCGGCTGCAGGATGTCGTCGACAGTCATCTTGTCCGTTTTGCGTTCCGCGAGGAACTGAACATTGACTGGCAGGCTGTCTGACGGACCTGTCATAGCATCGAATGAAGACGCCCGCGGCCACAAGGCCGGCGGGCGTTTTTCGTTTGGAACAATTCCGGTTCCGGCTGAGCTTGCTCCGCGTCTTTTTTTGACGGGGATGATGGCCAGACATACCGGGCTGTTCTGGAAGCGCTATCGCTTCGTTTGCGCTTCCTTGGCCTTGGCGGCGTCATCCATCAGCTCGTACCACATCGCATTGAGCACTGCGAAAGCGGCTGCGAGCGGGAGGCCGAGAAGCCATGCGAAATACCACATCGGGTTTCTCCTCGTGTTTGATCAGTATGCGTGGCCCTGACCATCGCGGATGGCCTTTTCGTCGACCTTGCCCCACAGGACACGGTAGACCCAGCTCGTATAGGCGACAATCAACGGGACGAAGATCAGCGTCACCGCCAGCATGATGAAGAGCGTGAGGTGGCTGGATGAGGCATCCCAGACGGTCAGGCTCGACCGCGGATCGATGGACGAGGGCAGGATGAAGGGAAACATTGCGAGCCCCACCGTCGAGATGATGCCGAGGATTGAAAGCGCGCTCGCCAGGATGGTCGGTACTTCACGTTTTGCCCGCATCAGGAGGAATGCCAGGGCAGCCCCTGCGAAACCGAGCGCCGGCGCGGCCATCGTCCAGGGGTGAGCCGCGTAATTGGCGAACCAAACGCCGCTTGCCTGCTCGGCCGATTTTGCCAACGGGTTCGACGGGCCGTTCGTGATCACCTCGCTGGTGAAACGGTAGCCGTCGATGCCCGCCCACAGCCAAAGGCCGCCCAACGCGAAAAGCACAATGGTGGCAAGTGCCGCGATGCTGCCATAGCGCCGCGAACGTTCGGCCACAGGCCCCTCCGTCTTCAGCATCAGCCAGGCTGCGCCATGCATCAGGAGCATGGACAGCGAGACGAGGCCGCACAACAGTGCGAAGGGATTGAGAAGCTCGAACAGCGTCGTGCCTTCATAGAAGATGCGCAGATCCGACCCCAGCCTGAAGGGAACACCCTGAAGGACATTGCCTACAGCCACGCCGAAGATCAGCGCGGGAACGAAGCCGCCGATGAAGAGCGCCCAATCCCAGGCGCTGCGCCATGTGGCGCTGTCACGCTTGGAACGGTATTTGAAGCCTACCGGGCGCAGGATGAGCGCGAACAGGATCGCGAACATCGCGAGATAGAAGCCCGAGAAGGAGACGGCGTAGAGCGGAGGCCAGGCGGCGAAGATCGCGCCGCCGCCGAGGATCAGCCAGACCTGATTGCCTTCCCAGACCGGGCCGACCGAATTGATAACGACGCGCCGTTCCGTATCGGTCTTGGCCACGAAGGGCAGGAGCGCGCCCGTGCCGAGGTCGAAGCCGTCCGTCACGGCAAAGCCGATCAGGAGCACGCCAAGAAGCAGCCACCAGATGATGCGAAGCGTTTCATAGTCGATGAGTGTGTGCAGGATCATGGCGATTACTCCGCGGGTGCGAGTGCGGGAGGAACGAGTTCGGCTTGCGGCTCGTCATCGGGTTCCGGGCCCTTTCGAATGGCGCGCAGCATCAGCGACATCTCGACGATGAACAACACCGTGTAGATCGCAGAGAAGCCGATGATGGTCATCAGCACGGTGAACGCGCCGAGGCTCGAGACCCCTGCCGCCGTCGGCAGGACGCCTTCGATGATCCAGGGCTGACGCCCGAATTCCGCGACGATCCATCCGCATTCCGCTGCAATCCACGGAAGCGGGATCGACAGGACCGCAATGCGCAGAAGCCAGGGGTACCGGTCGAGCCGATGGCGCGCCGACAGGTAGAAGAACACTGCCGTCAGGAGGATGAAGAAGAAGCCGAGGCCGACCATGATGCGGAAGGTCCAGAACAGGGTCGGCACGTTGGGCACGGTGTCCCATGCGGCCTGATCGATCTGTTCGGGCGAGGCCTGGCGCGGGTCGTCTATATACGGCTTGAGAAGCAGCGCGTAACCGAGATCGGCACCGTTGTCCTCAAAGGCCTTGCGCACATCGTCCGGAATGGCTGCGTCGCTGCCGGCGGCACGTATCTTCTGAAGCGCGTCATAGGCGACGACGCCGTTTGCGATGCGCTCCCGGGCGTGATCGACGAGGTTCTCGATACCCGGGATTTCCGTGGTCAGCGAACGGGTGCCGATGAGGCCCATCACCCAGGGAATGCGCACGGCGAAATGCGTCGTGCGGGCTTCCTGATCCGGAAACCCGAAGGCGGTGAAGGGCGCCGGGGCGGGTTCGGTTTCCCACATGGCTTCGATGGCCGCGAGCTTCATCTTCTGATGCTCGGTGGAGAGATAGCCGCTCTCATCCCCGAGCACGACAACCGAAAGGGACGCTGCAAGGCCGAAGGAGGCAGCCACCGTCATGGAACGCTTTGCGAGTTCCAGATGGCGCCCCTTGAGCACGAACCAGGCGGAAACGCCAAGCACGAAGATCGAGGCCGTGACGTAACCGGCCGAAACCGTGTGGACGAATTTCGCCTGGGCGACGGGATTCATGAGAACCGCATAGAAATCCGCCACTTCCATGCGCATGGTCTGCGGATTGAAGGCAGCGCCGACGGGGTTCTGCATCCAGCCATTGGCGATGAGGATCCAGAGCGCGGAGAAATTGGAGCCGATGGCAACCGCCCAGGCGGCGGCCAGATGGCCGAGCTTGGAAAGTTTGTCCCAACCGAAGAAGAACAGGCCGACGAAGGTCGCTTCCAGGAAGAAGGCCATCAGGCCTTCGATGGCGAGCGGGGCGCCGAAAATGTCGCCGACATAGTGGCTGTAATAGCTCCAGTTCATGCCGAACTGGAATTCCATCACGATGCCTGTGGCCACGCCGAGCACGAAGTTGATGCCGAAAAGCGTTCCCCAGAATTTGGTCATCTGGCGCCAGATCGCCCGGCCGGTCATCACATAGACCGTTTCCATGATCGCAATGACGATGGACAGTCCCAGCGTCAGGGGCACGAAGAGAAAGTGATAGAGCGCAGTTATCGCGAACTGCAGGCGTGAAAGGGCTACAATATCCAGTTCCATTACGACATCCGGCTTCCCGGCCTCCTTGGCTCTTGGAGCATGCTCAGTCGGGTCTGAGACCGACCAGCAAATCCTGGTATTCTGCGCTGCCCCTGCGGGCGTCGCGGATCACGCGTCCGCACTCCATGAGAAGAATGCGGTCTGCGCCTTCCGCCTCGCGGCGGATATGGGTTGCAACGATCAGCGTACGGTGCCCGGCCCTTGCAAAGACACGAGCAATGACATCGCGCGCGGTTTTGCCGTCGAGCCCTTCGGTGGGCTCATCGAATAGCCAGACGGGGCTTCCGCGTAATAGAAGGCGCGCAAGCGCCAGCCGGCGCGCCTGACCGGCTGATAAGCCCGCGCCGCCTTCGCCAAGCAGGGTGTTGAGGCCAAGCGGTAGAGTGTCCACGAATTCGGCAAGGCCCGCCGCTTCGAGGGCGAGGCGGAGGTCGGCATCTGTGGCAGCCGGTGCGGCCAGCCGCAGATTACCGCCCAGAGTGTCACGAAAAAGCTCGGTTCGCTGTGTGAGAAGCGTTGCGGGCGAGGCTTCGATGTTGCCGCCCGTGAGCATCAGTTCGCCGGCGAGAAGTGCCAGAAGCGAAGATTTTCCCGCACCGCTGTCGCCGATGAGCGCCACCCGCTCGCCGGGCGCGATATTCAGGGAAAGATCGTAAAGGGCCGGATGATCGCAGCCTGTGTGGAGTGCGCTGACATGGGCGAGGCGTATCGAACCATCGCAGGACTGTCCGGCGGCGGGCGTTTCCCGCTCCTGAACGCGCAATCGCGGGCCGATGCGGCGCACGGCCAGCATTGCACGCCCGATTTCGACGGCACCGCGCCTCAGGGCTGTGAAGGGCTCTATGGCCGTCAATCCGATCAACAGGGCAAAGGCGGCGGCAGGCGCGCCGATTGCGCCGGCTTGCGCCAATTGGGCGCTTGCCAGAAGAACTGCGGCCAGAAGGGCAGATCCGGCAATGCCGAGCGCAACGCCGCTGCCGGCTTCGATACGGTTCAGATCGTCGTCCGCTTCGGCAAGGCGTTTGTCTGCGGCCAGTATCGCGGCGCGTTGTGCGCCGGCGCGGTTTGCCATGACGAGTTCGGTCTGGCCGCGCACGAGGTCGATTGAGCGGGCGCGCAGCGCCTCGAGTGCGTGCGCGCGGCGGCGGGCGGGTTTGCGGGCCATGCGTGCTGCCAGGACGGGAACGCCGAGACCGGCAGTGAGCAGGAAGAGCCCGGTCGCAAGACCGAGAAGGGGGGACAGGAAGCCCAGCGCTATCGCGGCTGCGAGAGCCGCACCCATTGCCGACAGAAGCGGCACCATGACGCGCAGATAGAGCGTGTCGAGAGCATCGATGTCGACCGTCAGCCTGAAGAGCAGGCGTGCGGGCCGGGCGATGAGGGCGCGTGCCGCGCGCGCTTCGGCCCAGCCGCGAAACAGCCGCTCGCGCAATTCGGCCAGGATGGCGAGTGTCGCGTCATGGGTTGCGATACGCTCTCCGTAGCGTGCCGCGGTGCGAGCAAGTGCGAGAAATCGAATGCCGGCGGACGGGGCGAACACATCGAACGCAAGAGCCGTTCCCAGCGACAGCCCGGCGATGGCCGTTGCCGTGATGAACCAGCCCGAAAGGCCGAGCAACGCCATGCCGGCCAGAACCGTCGACAGCGACAAGGCCATGCCTGCGGCGAGATGGCGGCGATTACCCGCAAGGAACAGGCTGGCGACGGCGCGCAGATTTTTGTCGCGGATCATGGCCGGCTCCGTTGGATCACGGGCTGCCCGAGAACGATCACCCGGTCCATGCGGGACGCAAGTTCAGGATCGTGCGTCGCCACGATGAGCGTTCGGCCAACCGATATATCAAGCAGGGTCTGTGTAATTCCCGAAGCTGTCGTGCTGTCGAGATGCGCCGTCGGCTCGTCTGCCAGGATGAGACCCGCGCCGGGGGAAGCGGCAGCGCGCGCCAGCGCGAGGCGCAAGGCTTCGCCGCCGGACAGGCCAAGGCCGTTTTCCCCGATGGGGATGTTGCCGCGTGCCGCCGCCAATGGAGCAAGGCGTGCGGCAGCAATTGCTTTCTCCACCGTTGCGGCTTCGAGGGGCCGGCCGAGCGTGATGTTGGAGAGAAGCGTGCCTGCAAAGAGATGAGGTTCCTGCGAAACCCAGGCCATCTGGCTGCGAAGCTTGGCGGCGGTGCGCTCCTGCATCGGCTCGCCGCCGATACGGATCGTGCCCGCATCGGCTTTCGCCAGCCCGGCAAGAAGTGCCAGAAGCGTGGATTTGCCGCCGCCGCTCGGTGCCAGAAGGGCGATGCGTTCGCCCGGTTTCACATCGAGGCTGAAGGCGTCGAAAACGAGAGGGGCTTCCTCATCGAAGCGGAACCGCAGGTCTTCGACGGTGACCGACAAGGCGGGCGTTTCAGCCTGTGCAAGGGGAGCGGCGCTGAGCGCATCGGGCAAGGGCCGCCCGGGTGCAGCCAGTTTCTGCAAGGCTTCGAGAGCCGCTTTTCCGGAAGCGCGGTCATGCCACACGGCAGAGAGTTCGCGTAGTGGTTCGAAGAATGCGGGCGACAGAAGCAGAATGAACAGGCCCTGAGCCAGGCTCAGCTTGCCGCCCCAGGCGCCGAAATCGAGCTCTCCGAGCAGATGAAAGCCCACATAGACGGCAACCATTGCCACGCCGAGGGCGGAGAAGAGCTCCAGCACGGCGGATGAGAGAAAGGCGATGCGCAGGACTGCCATCGTGCGGCGGCGCAAATCCTCCGCATTCCGGCGCAGCCGGGTGGCGGTGCCGTCCACCGCCCCGAAGGAACGGATGGTGGCAAGGCCACGCAGACGGTCGAGCAGAAAGGCGTTCATGTCGCCCATTTCGGCGAGCTGTCTTTCGCTTGCTTCCTTGGCGCGCCAGCCCACTAGTGCCATGAAGATCGGAATAAGCGGCGCCGCCACGAGCAGGATCAGAGCCGCGGTCCAGGACAACGCGAAAACGCAGGCGAGGATGACGAGAGGCACGATCATCGCCTTGAAGCGCGCCGGGCGGAACTTTGCCACATAGGGCACGACGGCTTCGGCCTGTTCGGCAAGTGTGCTGGCTACAAGGCCCGAAGCGGCGCGTCCGGTATCGAGGGGCGAAGCGCTGGCCGCAGTTTCTACCGCCTTTTCGCGCATCCCGGACAAACGCGACCGTGCATCGCGGAAGGCAAGGCGCGCGCCCGCGCCATCCGCAATGGCGCGCAGTGCGCCAAGAAGAAAAATGCCAAGGGCAGGCCAAAGTGCTGCGTGAAATCCGGCGCCGGCGGCAATCGTTCCGACGCTAATGCTCAGGAGGCCGGCTTGCGGTATCCAAAGAAGGGAGGCTGTCGTCTGCAGGACGAGAGCTGTCACGTTCACCTTCTCGACCACATTTTCGGCTGCCTTGTGCGCATCGGGAAGATGAGAGGAGGCGCTGGCCTTGCGCTTGTCGCGCCGCTGGCCGATCGTGGCGTCGACGCTCGTCATCGTTCGTCAGGCTCCGCGCGCCGGCGCCCGATGGAGACGATACGATCCTTGGCGTCCAGAAGCTTCGTTACCTTGGCTCCAAGACTCAGCAGTGTCGCCAGTCTTTCCGTATCGAGGCGTTTCACGTCGTCATACCAGTTGGTCAGCTGTTCGATCAGCGTGTTCATCTCGGCCAGACGCGATTGTGCATAACGTTCCTGCTCGTTACCAGCCTTTTGCATCAAAAGTTCACGCAGGACGGAAAGTGTCGGGTCAACCTCGCGCTTCTTTCGTTCCTCGGCCAGTGTGCGCAGGATCTGCCAGATGTCGTCGGGCGTGGTGAAGAAGTCGCGCCGGTCGTCGGGAAGATGGCGCATGATGACGAGATTCCACGCCTGCAATTCGCGCAGGCTCATCGAGACATTGGATCGCGAGATGCCGAGCGCCTCGACGATATCGTCTGCACAAAGCGGTTCTTCGGAAACATAGAGAAGGGCGTATATCTGCCCAACCGTGCGGTTGATCCCCCAGCGGCTTCCCATTTCACCGAAATGCAGCACGAATGACTGAATGATCGGAGGCAGGTTCATGGCTGTTCGTCTCCCGGTCGCTTTCGTCGAGCGTTGCAAGGCAAGGCGGCCGGCCCTTTGTTTTCACGGCGTTCAGGTGATGCGGACCAGCGTCCGCGCTCTGGAATCCGGTAATTTCAGAAATTTCTGAAATTTATGTATGGCGATGAGGAGCATGTCACAAGCTGCCTATTTGTCGCGGCATCAGGGCAGGGAGGGATCGGGCCTCAGAACGAGCGTCACATCATCCCGCCGCGGTTGGTCATTTTGCGCAGATTGAAGAGAAGGTGAAGCCGCCGTCCCATTCCTCAGGGACGAAACCGCTTCGAACTGGCTCAGGAAGACACGGCCGGTCAGTTCTTCCAGGAAATGGGCTCGCTTCAGGCGGTCCATGACCGGCCCTTTGACCTCGCTCAGATGAAAGGCAATGCCCGCATCCTTGAGGCGGTGGTTTATCTCCTCGAGGCTTTCAAGGGCGCTGGCGTCGATATCGTTGATTGCCGGGCACATCAGGATCACATGGCGCACTGCGGGGCAATCGGCCACCAGCTTGGCGATGCGATCTTCGAGATAGCGGCTGTTGGCGAAATAAAGGCTCTCGTCGACGCGTATGGAGAGGATCGAGGGATCCGTTATGACGCTGTGGCGATCGATATTGCGGAAATGCTCCGTACCGGGCACCTGGCCCACGACCGCCATGTGAGGCTTGCTCGTGCGGTAGAGAAACAGTGAAAGCGAAAGCAGAACGCCCGAGACGACGCCGGGCTCAACGCCCCATAGCAGGGTGACGAGGATGGTCGCAGCCATGGCGGCGAAATCCGCCCGCGAATATTCGTAGACACGCGCAATGGCCTTCAGGTCCACCAGGGACAGGACGGCAACGATGATCGTGGCGGCGAGCGTCGCCTGAGGCAGACCGGTCAGGAGCGGGGTCAGAAAGAGAGTGGCAAGTGCGATCCCGATGGCGGTGAAGAAGCCGGCAGCGGGCGTTTCCGCGCCGGCATCGAAATTGACGACCGAGCGTGCAAAGCCTCCGGTTACGGGGTAGCCGGAGGAAATGCCGGAGGCGATGTTGGCAGCACCGAGGCCGATCAGTTCTTGATCGGGGACGATGCGCTGGCGGCGCTTCGAGGCGAGTGTCTGGGCGACCGAAACGGACTCCACAAAACCGATGACGCTGATCAGAAAGGCTGGAGCAGCCAGCGTCACGACAAGATCGAACGAGATCGAGGGCAGCCCCGGTACGGGAAGACCGCGGGGAATGTCTCCCACCAGCCGGACACCATGGGCGCCGAGGTCGAAGGCATTCGCCAGGAGTATCGTCACGGCTACGGCCAGAATGGGAGCGGCCTTCGTGAGAATATCGGCAAGCCGGGGCTTGAGTCCCATGGCGGCAAACATGCCCTTCAATCTGGTGCGCGCGAGATAGAGGAACAGGACAGCCCCGATGCCGATGGCAAGCGTGATCGGATTGGTTTCGCCGATTCCGAGCGCCAGCCCGCCCAGAATGGCGGGCAGCGTGTCGCCGCTTACCGACAAGCCGAATATGTGCTTCAGCTGACTTGAGGCGATCAGAAGCCCGGAGGCGGTTATGAAGCCGGAAATCACGGGATGGCTGAGAAAATTTGCAAGGAACCCGAGCCGGAAAATACCCATCAGTACGAGCATGCCGCCCGACAGAAGGGCCAGAAGAATGGCGGCCGTCAGATAATCCGCCGTGCCTTGCTGGGCTATCTGCCCCACCGCTGAAGCCGTCATCAATGACACCACGGCCACGGGGCCGACGGCCAGCGTGCGGCTCGTTCCGAACAGCGCATAGGCGGCCAGCGGCAGGATCGAGGCATAGAGGCCGATCTGCGGTGGCAGGCCGGCCAGCATCGCATAGGCCAGCGATTGCGGAATGAGCATGATCGTTACGATCACCGCTGCCACGAGATCGCTTGTCAGAACGGAGCGATCATAGGTCCGGCCCCAGTCGAGGATGGGGAAATATCGGGCAAGTCCATTCATGGCACAGGTCTCGTCACTCGGGCGTTGGTCAGAGCGTGTTGACCGGTACCTTGAGGAAGGTTTTCCCATCCTTGTCCTTGGGGGGCATCTGGCCGGCGCGCATGTTGACCTGCAGCGATGGAATGATGAGCTTGGGCATGGAAAGGGTGGCGTCGCGCGCCTCGCGCATGGCGACGAACTCGTCTTCGCTCGTTCCATGTCCGACATGGATGTTGTGCTGCCTCTCATCGGCGACGCTGGTTTCCCACTGGATGTCGCGGCCGTTCGGGCCATAGTCGTGGCACATGAAGAGGCGCATGTCGCCGGGCAGGGAAAGCACACGCTGTATCGAACGGTACAGCGTGCGGGCGTCTCCGCCGGGGAAGTCGGCGCGGGCCGAGCCGCCATCGGGCATGAAGAGCGTGTCGCCCACGAAAGCGGCATTGCCGATGACGTGGGTCATGCAAGCGGGCGTATGGCCGGGCGTATGCATAACATGGCCGGTCATCGTGCCGATCTGATAGGTGTCGCCATCAACGAACAGGCGGTCGAACTGCGAGCCGTCGCGCTGGAACTCGGTTCCTTCGTTGAAGATCTTACCGAATGTGTCCTGCACGATGGTGATGTTTTCACCGATACCGAGCTTGCCGCCTAACTGCTGCTGGATATAGGGGGCGGCCGACAGATGGTCGGCATGGACATGGGTCTCGATCAGCCATTCGAGTGTCCAGCCCTGTTCACGGATATGGGCGACGATCCTGTCTGCCCCGTCATGGGTGATGCGGCCTGCCGCATAGTCGATATCCATTACGGAATCGATCACTGCGCACGCATTCGTGGCCGGATCGCGCACGATGTAGCTGATGGTGTTGGTTGCTTCATCGAAGAATGGCACGACCTCGGGGACAACCGAAAGATCGGCATTGAAGGGGATCGGTTCGGACATGGCGTTCTCCAAAGCATTTCCTGCCGGAGGAAAGTCCGGCCAAAAGTGTGGCGGTCGGGCGAGGTCAGATGCCGGTAAGGGCAGTCGCCTCGATTTCCTGCCCGCAGAACAGATGGTGCATCGTGGCGATGAAGGTGCGAATGCGCGGATCGGCGAGCCGGTAATAAACCTGTTTGCCTTCCTTCCGCCCGACTATGAGACCGGCTGCGCGCAATGCGCTCAATTGTTGGGACAGTCCGGGCTGGCGAATTTCAAGCAATTCCTCAAGCTGGCTCACCGAACGTTCGCCGTCGGTGAGTGCGCAGCAGATGAGGAGCCTGTCCGGATTGGACAGTTTCTTCAGGAAGCCGGATGCTTCGCCCACGTGGGCCTTCATCCCGACAGTCTCGCAGGAGAGAAGCTGCTTCATCGATTGCCGCTTAGCTCTTCTTGAGCGGGCAGGTGCTCATGCCGAGGAGCGAATAAAGCGGGCAGGATGACATGAGGCCGGTTGCCAGCGGTACGATGCCGATCAGGCCCCACCAGCGAGCATTGCCTTCGAGAACGAAGATCAGGGACAGGAGAACGAGGCCGACGACGATGCGTAGAACCCGGTCGATACCACCGATATTTCTAGTCATAACGGTTTCCTTCCGTTCCATGGAGCGGCCTTGGGAGGGCTTTGGAAGACAGGAAATCATAATTGCAAAAAAATGCAATCGAAAAATTGCAATTATTATGTTTTCTCTATTTCCTATTCCACACTTGCGCTGTGGAGGCGGGGGGCTTACCTGCATTCTCACACGGGTCAGCGCCCGGCTTTTCCGCCGGAAATCAGCACTTCATACGAACAGATTGAACAGGAGGCCAAACCGTGACCAGCATGAGCGGCAACTATCCATCAACGAAGCTTCTGATCGACGGTGAGTGGCGCGACGGCGCCGAGGGCAAGTCCATCGACGTGGTCGATCCGGCGACCGGAGACAAGATCGGCGAGGTTGCTCACGCGACACGTAAGGACCTTGAAGCTGCCGTGGCCGCTGTCGAGAAGGGTTTCAAGATCTGGAGCCAGACGCCGGCATTCGAGCGCTACAAGATCATGCGCAAGGCCGCCAATCTCATGCGCGAGCGGGCCGACACCATCGCCAGCATCATGACACGCGAACAGGGCAAGCCGCTTGCCGAGGCCAAGATGGAAACGATGGCGGCAGCCGACGTCATCGACTGGTTCTCGGAGGAGGCCCGTCGCACCTATGGCCAGATCATTCCGGCGCGCGCGCCAGGCGTCATGCAGATGGCCATCAAGCTTCCTGTGGGACCGGTCGCCGCATTCACCCCGTGGAATTTCCCGATCAACCAGGTGGTGCGCAAGCTTTCCGCCGCGGTCGCTGCCGGTTGCTCCATCATCGTGAAAGCGCCTGAGGAAACACCTGCTTCTCCCGCCGAACTCATCCGTGCGTTCGTCGATGCGGGCATGCCGGCCGGTGTCGTCAATCTGGTCTACGGCGTGCCGGCTGAAATCTCGGAATATCTGATCGCGCATCCCGTCATCCGCAAGATCTCCTTCACCGGTTCCACGCCGGTGGGCAAGCATCTGGCTGCGCTGGCCGGCCAGCATATGAAGCTCGCCACCATGGAACTTGGCGGCCATGCCCCCGCAATCGTCTTCGACGATGCCGATCTCGACAAGGCCGTGAAGGTTCTGTCGGCTTCGAAGTTCCGCAATGCCGGTCAGGTCTGCGTGTCGCCGACCCGCTTCCTCATCCAGGACGGGGTGCACGACAAGTTTGTCTCGGCCTTTACCGAGGTTGCCAAGAACATCAAGGTCGGCAACGGCCTTGAGGATGGCACGCAGATGGGACCGCTCGCCAACGAGCGCCGCATCACTGCTCTGGAGGACCTGATCGCCGATGCGGTTTCGGCCGGAGCAGAGGTCAAGACAGGTGGCCGCCGCATTGGCAACAAGGGTAATTTTTTCGAACCTACCGTCATCGCCAATGTGCCGAAGACCGCGCGTATCATGAATGAAGAACCATTCGGCCCGATCGCCGTCTTCAGCCGCTTCTCGACGCTCGATGAGGTGATCGAAGAGGCCAACCGTCTGCCGTTCGGTCTTGCAAGCTATGCCTTCACCGGCTCGGGCGAAACCGCGCAGCATCTCGGCCTGCGGATTGAAGCGGGCATGACGACCATCAATCACAACGGTCTGGCCCTGCCGGAAGTGCCCTTCGGCGGCATCAAGGATTCAGGTCACGGCACGGAAGGCGGCTCCGAGGCGATCGAGGCTTATCTGTCGACGAAGTTCGTCACCCAGTCGCTCTGAGGCATTCTTCAGAGAGTTTTTGGCTTCAGAGAGTTTTTGGAAAACGCCGGGGCGGTCACGCCCCGGCGTTTTCATTTCGGGGTATTGGAAAGACGCGCGCGGGTGCTGTGCGGGGTGGCCAGAAGAAGGCTGGTCTCGCTGCCCGTGATGCCTGGGATCAGCCGGATGCGGCGCAGCACCGCATCGAGATCCGTCAGGGTCGAGGCCCCCAGTTCGACGATGATATCCCACCGCCCGTTGGTGGTGTGGATCGCTGAAACCTCGGCAAAGCCGCTCAGCGCATGCACGACGCGATCCGCAACGCGCCCCTCGATCTCCACCATCATGATGCCGCGCACGGGCGAATCCACCGCGTCGGCGCGCAGGATCACCGTGTAACCGAGGATTGCGCCGGCCTGTTCCAGCCTGGCCATACGGTTGCGCACGGTTGCGCGAGAAACGCCCAGATCCATCGCCAGGTCGGAAATGCCTCGCCGTCCATCGTGCCGGAGAAGTGTGATGAGCTTTTCGTCGAGCGGGTCCATCGATCATTTTGTATCTTTGATATGCCAAAACGATAGATAATTTTTGCAATATTGGCAAATTGGTTTGTTCATTTCGCCACGGCTTTGCGCTGAACTTGATGTGTAGCAATCGAGGGTGAATGAATGCATTGCCGGCTGGTTGGCGCCCCGGTTCAGGACGGCGCCGGACGTATGGGATGCGACATGGGACCAAGCGCCTTGCGGGCAGCAGGCCTTGGCGCGGCGCTATCGGAACTTGGTCATCATGTCACCGATATGGGAACGGTGGCGCCGGCGCTGGCGCGGCCCGGGCTTGCCCATGGCAACGCAGCGCTCAAGGCCTTGCCGGAGATTTGCGCCTGGACGCAGGCCATCGCCGAGATTGCCTATACGGCGAGCGCCGACGCCATGCCGATCTTTCTTGGGGGTGATCACAGCATTTCTGCCGGCTCGGTTTCAGGCGTGGCGCGTCGCGCAGCAGAGCAAGGTCGTCCGCTTTTCGTGCTGTGGCTTGACGCGCATCCCGATTTTCACACGCTCGAGACGAGCGCAAGCGGCAATCTTCACGGTGTGCCGCTTGCCTATGCGGCGGGGCAGGCGGGGTTTGAAGGATATTTTCCTGAGCTTGCCGCACCGGTCGATCCGACGCGCATCTGCACGCTTGGCCTGCGCAGTGTCGACCCGGCCGAGCGGTGCGCGCTGCATGAAGCGGGGGTAAGCGTGCACGACATGCGGGCCATCGACGAGTACGGCATCGCGCCGCTTCTGCGCGCTTTTCTCGAACGCGTGGCCGGTCAGAACGGCATGCTGCATGTGAGCCTCGACGTGGATTTCCTCGATCCGTCCATCGCACCGGCCGTCGGCACGACGGTGCCCGGTGGTGCGACTTTCCGTGAGGCGCATCTCGTCATGGAAATGCTGCATGACAGCGGACTCGTCAGCAGTCTCGATCTCGTCGAACTCAATCCCTTTCTGGACGAGCGCGGGCGCACTGCGGTCCTTCTCGTCGATCTCACTGCAAGTCTGATGGGCCGCCGCATCATGGATCGCCCGACAAGGAGCCACTGAACCATGCCTACCGTCCCCATAGCCGACCGCCACCTCAATCTCGTTCCCTTCGTCAGCGTCCATCACATGATGGAGCTGGTTCTGGAAATCGGTGTGGAGCGATTTCTCAAGGAACTCGCCGCCTATATCGAAGAGGACTTCCGCCGTTGGGAGGATTTCGACAAGACGCCGCGGGTGGCTTCGCACAGCCGTGAAGGGGTGATCGAATTGATGCCCACCAGCGACGGGCGGCACTACGGCTTCAAATATGTGAACGGCCATCCCAAGAACACGCGCGATGGCCGTCAGACGGTCACGGCCTTCGGGGTGTATGCGGATGTCGAGACGGGTTATCCGCTGCTGATATCGGAAATGACCATTCTGACGGCCCTGCGCACCGCAGCGACATCGGCGCTGGCGGCCAGATATCTGGCACCGAAGGGGGCGCGCTGCATGGCAATCATCGGCAATGGCGCACAAGCCGAATTCCAGGCGATGGCGTTCAAGGCCCTACTGGGCGTCGACCGGTTAAGGCTGTTCGACATCGACCAGGGCGCGACCGAGAAATGCCAGCGTAATCTTGCCGGCCTCGGCTTCGAGATCGTTGCTTGCGCAAGCGGTCAGGAGGCAGTGGAAGGGGCGGAGATCGTCACCACGGTCACCGCGGACAAGCAATATGCCACGATCCTGACCGACAACATGGTGGGCGCAGGGATGCACATCAATGCTGTGGGCGGCGACTGTCCCGGCAAGACCGAACTGCACCGGGATATTCTCCTGCGGTCCGATATTTTCGTGGAGTATCCGCCGCAAACCCGTGTGGAGGGCGAGATTCAGCAGCTCGACGCCGGGCATCCCGTCCAGGAATTGTGGCGGGTGATCGCGGGCAGGGCTGTGGGGCGCCGGGACAAAGGGCAGATCACGCTGTTCGATTCCGTGGGTTTTGCCACGGAGGATTTCTCTGCTCTGCGATATGTGCGCGACAAGCTTTCGGGCACCTCGCATTATGTCGATCTCGATCTTCTGGCAGATCCAGACGAGCCCCGCGATCTGTTTGGAATGCTGCTGCGCTTTCCCGGTTCTTCCCTGCTGGCGAAGCGCCAAGGGGTCTGAGGAAGGCGCGTTCCATCGTCCGTTTTTCGCATAACGCCTTAAAGCGTGTCGCGATCTTTCAGATTCGCTCCCTACGCTTTAAGCTCCTGATCTTACGCATGTCTTTATCCCGGAACCGGTTTCCATTTCCGGGAGACCTGCGTTAACGGGTCCGACCCGGGGTTGCCGAAACCAGCCATTGGCGCAGATTTCTGATCCGACGGTCCCGTTCCAGGGCTCGCGGATAGACGAGATAGTATCCCCCGCCTGCAATGCGGTGATCGAAGAACGGGACCAATCGGCCTGCTCCAATATCTGCGCCGGCGATTTCCGCTCCGGCAAGGGTGATCCCTGCACCGTCGATTGCGGCCTTGAGACCAAGCCCCGCCGAATCGACAATCGTGATGGCGGCCGGCCTGACCGGGCCTCCGGGCAATGTCGCATTCCATTCCTCGAATGCCTCGCGCCGGTGTTGAGAGAGAAAGAGATTGGCTTCGCCAATCGCGTTGCGCAACGCTTCTTCGCTGCCACCAGTGAGATGAGGGGGGCCAAGCAGGGCAACGGTCTCGTCGAACAAAAGATCGGAGAGGAGACCGGGCCACTCCCCTTTTCCGTGGCGTATTGCGGCATCGGCGACGCCAGCTGCAAGGTCGACGGGGGCCTGTGTCGTGGAAATCAGGAGCTCGAAGCCTGCCCTGTCGAACGGGTAGGAAATCAGCCGGGGCGATAGCCAGTGCACGGCGAATGTCGGCAGCATGGACAGGCGCAGGGGGCCGCTCGTGCGATCCTGGCGCAGGTTCTCGACCGCCTGGACGATGCGGCTGAAACCTGCCGTAAGCTCGGGCGCCAGCATCTGCCCCGTCTCGGTGAGTTCAAGACGGGCGCCGTTGCGGCGCATCAGCTCCAGTCCGAGGCAATCTTCCAGAATGCGAAGCTGATGGCTTACCGCGGAGGCCGTCACGCTAAGTTCCAGAGCGGCTTCCTTGACCGACAGATGCCGGGCGGCCGCTTCAAAGGCGCGCAACGCATTGAGCGGAACGGAAAGGCGCATGGATATCGGTGTCTGGCTGTCCATGCCTCCTTTCTAGCATTTCTCTTCGGCCTGCCGGAATGGCCCAGTTTTGCGAAGCGGTGATGAAAACTCACCGGCTGGTGAGAAGTGCTCACTGGCCTTGCTGCTCCGTTTACCGTCAGCTTTTGCGAAGCAACGGCGCCGAAAGGTGGAGAGATGATGAATTTTGCGGATCGTGACGGTTTCATCTGGCTGGATGGGGCTCTTGTTCCGTGGCGTGAGGCGGAACTGCATGTCCTGACCCATGCACTGCATATGGGTGGAGCCATCTTCGAGGGCATTCGCGCCTATGACCGGGATGTCTTCCTGAGCGGCGCGCATTATGACCGTTTTGCCCGCTCCGCGGAGATCCTGGGATTTGCGCTTCCCTGGACGAAGACGGAGCTGATGAAGGCGACCGAAGCCGTGTTGTGGGCAAACGAGCTTCAGGATTGCTACATCCGCCCGCTCGCCTGGCGCGGTGCCGAAAGCGTTTCGGTGGCTGCCCCTGATGCACGCATCCATGTGGCGATTGCGGCCTGGGACTGGCCAACGCCGGCAAGTCAGGGCAAGGGCACGACCGGTCTGCGCATGCGCCTTGCCGATTGGCGCCGCCCTACGCCCGAAACCGCACCCACGGCCTCGAAATGCTCGGGTCTCTACATGATCGGAACGCTTGCCCGCCACGCGATTGCCGGGGACGGCTATGACGACGCGCTTATGCTGGATGCGCAGGGCAATGTCGCCGAGACCACGGCCACCAACATCGTTTTGCTCAGCGGCGATACGCTGATTTCCCCGAAGCCGGACTGCTTTCTCGACAGTATCACGAAGCACCATGTCTTCGGTCTTGCGCGCCGCCTTGGGCTGAAGGTCGAGGAGGCGACCGTGTCTCTCGACCTGCTGGCTGCCGCAGATGAGGTTTTCGTTACGGGAACCTCCGTGGAGGTTCTGCCGGTGGTGGAACTCTCCATGTCCGAGCGGGTGATGCGCTGGCCTGTCGGGGAGGTGACCGGCAAGCTGATGGCGATGTTCGAGGCTTCCACCCGCCGCCGGGCCTGCCCTTACGCGGCCTGATACGGCTATCCTCCCGCCCCCGACCGGAAAGCGGAAAACAGAGCCATGCCCTGCGGCCAATGGCCGAGGCGGCTGGCACCGTTGATGTGGCCGAGCGCGCCGGCCACCACCAGCCCTGCGCTCCAGGCGATGGCGCAGGACGTCGCGTGATCGAGTGTTCCATAGGGATCGTCGGTGCTTGCCACGATCAGCGCCGGAAATCCAAGTGGATGCATGGGGGGATCGCGAAAGGAGGCGGCTTGCGGAGGGAAGACCTCTCCGTCGGCATCGGGAACCGACACCAGAAATGCGCCGCGCGGCTTCTGCGCGGTTCGCTCCGCCCAATGGGCGACGAGCAGGCAGGCGAGACTGTGAGCGACCAGAAGCGGCGGCGCGCCGGCCTCCGCAACGGCTTCATCCAGTGCGACGATCCATTGCTCGAGCTCCGGTTCATCCCAGCTGGCGGGGGCGAAACGCTTCATGGACGGATCCTGTGCTTCCCAGTGAGTTTGCCAGTGCTCGATGCCTGAGCCACCGATGCCGGGAAGAACGATGACGGGAGCCTGCATTGTCACCTCCAATGTCTGAACAATCAGGAATTGAGGTCGAGCTTAGGCACATTCATCCGGTCAGGCGCGTGAGTGTTTTTCATGCGTCTGACAAGCCGTTTCATTCCAGTTCTTCCTCGATCAGGAGCGGGGGAAGTTGCAGGTAGCGGGCAACCTTGCGCTTGGCGGTTATGTCGCGCCATACCAGCCCGACCTGGCGTTCGCTCAGCCGGCAGGCGGTGGCGACTTTCGCTGCGGGAATGCCATTGTTGAGACCGTAGAGGCACAGATCCATCTCGCGATAGGGCAGGGCGAAATAGAATTCTTCCTGGGTCTGCGGCAGGGAATACGTATCGGTTGTGGGCGTGCGGCAGCGAATGGAGCAGGGTATGCCCAGATATTCGGCCAGCTGGTAGACCTGCGACTTGTACAGATGAGCTATTGGCTTGATGTCGGCTGCTCCGTCGCCATTCTTCACGAAGAAGCCCTGATCGTATTCCAATCGGTTGGGTGTGCCCAGAACAGCAAAATTCAGCCGGTCGGCATGGTAATATTCGAGCTGCTTGCGGGTGCGCTGCTTCATGTTCGTGGCGGCCACGATTCCCAGATAGACATCGGGTGGCAGCCGATGCTTCTCGATCTGCCTGTCAGGACGGCGGATGACCAGAGAGGAGATGTTGTAGGCCTTGGTGGTGAGCGCGTTGTCGATCACAATCTTGGAGGTCCAGCCTTCCCCGTAGTCAGGAACCACCTGGCGAATGAAGGCGTCGCGCCGCTCGTAACAGCCCATGGCGTCGAGCATCGGGCCGATATCCTCGATCGCCCCTGAAAGGCCGAATGCGGAAGCAACGTCCTGACCAAGCCGGAGGCTTTCCGGATCGGAATCGCGCTCGGGCATGTAAAGGCAGAAAACCCGGTCGGGCCCGACAGCGCGTGTGGCGAGCGCTGCGCAAACGCTGGAATCGATGCCCCCCGAAAGACCGAGCACGAGGCCGCGCTTACGCAGGCCGTTACGCAGTTCCGAGCGCATCCAATGGACGATGCGCTCGGCTTCTGTGGCCACGTCCAGTTTCAGAATGTCGGCGGAGAAGGGCTTGCTTCTGGCGGTCATGATCGTTGCATTGCCTCCATGGCCGCAAGACGCCGGCTGGGTTTTCCGCTCGCCGTCCTGGGCAATTCCTTTCGAAATCCGATGCCTTTGGGCACCATCGTGTCGGGGAGATGTCTGGCGCAATGTCGTAAGAGACCGTTGATGGAAAGGGTGTCGTCCGTTGGCACCACAAGCGCTTCCAGCCTGTGCCCAAGGAGCGGGTCGGGCACAGCATAGACCAGCGCTTCGCCAATGCCGGGAAGGCCCGTGAGAAAGGCTTCAACCGCCCTTGGCGCGACTTTCTCGCCACGCACCTTCACGATGTCGTCGCGGCGTGCGACGAAATGGAGGAAGCCGTCGTCGTCCGCGAAGAAGAGATCGCCCGTGTGAAGCGCCTTGCCTTCCCCGTCCGGCAAGGCGCGCAATGCCCGCTCAGTTGCTTCCGGAGCGTTCCAGTAGCCTTTCATTACATGCGGTCCCCGGACCACGAGCTCGCCTGTTGTGCCGGGGGGAGCGGGGTGACCGTTGTCGTCGATGACGAACGCCTGTGTTCCGGGCAACGCCTTGCCGACGGAATCGGGTCGGCGGTCGATCTCTTCGGGAGGAAGATAGGTCGCACGCGCGCATTCGGTGAGGCCGTACATGGAAAACAGGCGCGCTTGCGGGAAAAGCCTGCGCAGTGAGCTGATATGCGCTGCCGGCAGCGCCGATGCGGCATTTGTCATGTAGCGCAGCCGGGGCAGGCTGGTTGCGGGTACTTCCTGCATCTGCACGAGCATCGCCGCCATTGTGGGAACCAGCGGCAGGCCGGTTACCTTTTCGCGTTGTGCTTTTTCGAGCAGTGCGTGGGGAAAGGCGAAGTTCTTTTCCAGCACGAGGCAACCGCCTGTGCGGATCGTGACCAGCAATTGATAGAGACCATAGGTGAACGTGAGTGGCAAGGCGCTCAGGATCACATCCGTGTCGGTGCTTTCCAGATAATCCGCGATCATGCGCGAGGCGGCGTCCACACTGGCGTGGCTCATCATCACACCCTTGGCCTGACCGGTGGAGCCGGATGTGTAGAGAATGAACGCCAGCGCTTCCGCATCGTCGGGAATGGAGTGAAAATCATGCTCGGTGGCAAGAAGCTCTGAAAGACCTTCGATGCTGTCTCTCCCTTCCTTGTCGCTCACGATGCAACGCGGCGGGAGGGGTATTTGTATTGCGCTTTCGACAAGCGGCAAATGCCTGCTTTTGCAGATCAGCGTGTGAGGGTTGCAATCGGCGATGACGTGTTTCAGCCCCGCCCCCTTTACCGAGGGGTTGACTGGACAAACGATCGCGCCGGCCTTCAGCGCCGCGAAGATGGTGAGGGCGGTGCGCCAGCCATTATCGAGAAACAACACAATTCGGTCGCCGGGTCCAACGCCGCGCTGTTGCAGCGCGGCGGCCAGCGTGCCCGAGAGACGTTCGAGTTCGCGGTAGGTCAGGCGCGTGTCGCCATCCACGATGGCTGTTGCGTCGGGGCTCAGGCGAGCGGTTTCGGCCAGCGTATGTTCCATCCGCATCGCTCAGGACGCCTTGGCGGCCAATCCGTGCCGAAGCTTGCCGTCGGTAAATGCGGCGAGCCGTGCAATGTTGTCGAAGTTTTCCGGAACGATTTCAGGGTCGGCAATCGCGATCCCGAAATGCTCTTCCAGATAGGCGACGAGCTCGAGAATACCGGTTGAATCGACGATATCGTTCTCGATCAACGATACTTCGTCGCCGGGCGCCTGGGTTTCATCACCGAAGAGAAAATTCTCGATGATGAAGACACGGATTTCCGCCTTGGTTGAAGAAGACATGGGTTTCCCTCTGAAACGAACTGTCAGACAGCCAGGGGCGCGGCTGTCGGCATGGTCTTGTGGGTGAAGTGCCTGTGCCAAATCTCGGTCGATAATATGCCGACGAATGCGGCGTTATCCCGGAAGCCGGCGAGCGGGGAGCGCTGGCCTTTCTCCAGAAGTTTTGCGGTGGCGCGCGGATTGAAAAGACCGCTTTCTCCAATCGATCTCTCTGAAAGAAGCGTGCGGAGATGGGCGCCGGCTTCACCGGAAAAAACGACGCTTTCAGGCGCGCGGTATGGTTGTTTGGAGCGGTTTGCGATCTCGTGCGGCAGCAAGTCTCGTGCCGCCTCGCGCAACACGTGTTTTTCCCGCAGGCCCCGCAGCTTGGTCTCAGGGCGTAGGCGGGCTGCCGCTTCCACCAACCGGTGGTCGAGAAAGGGGTAGCGCGTTTCGATGCTGTGGGCCATGGCGACGCGATCTCCCTGGCAGGAAAGAATGTATCCCGGCAGGAGGAAGCGGGTTTCCAGATACTGGGCCTGTTCCAATGGATGCCATCGGGTGAACTCGGGCGGCAAAAGAGAGGCCATCTCATCGGCTGCGTCATACCCTTTCAGGCGCTCACGCAAGGCTTCGCCGAAAAACAGTTTGGCGCCTGTTGTCGCGCGCATGCGCGGCCGGTGCGAGAAGAGGGGATCCTCCGGGTTATCGGCTCCAACGCCGAAGAAGGCGCCGAGATAATCCGGTGTCTGCTTTTGCAGCGTTGTCAGATAGGGGTAGATGCGGCGAAACAGATGCGGCCGTAAGCGGGAAGCGGGCTGGCGAGCACAGAATCTGCGAATGCGCGCTTCGCGAAAAATATCGTAGCCTGCGAATATTTCGTCGGCGCCTTCACCGGAAAGCACAGCCTTGATGCCCTTGCCGCGAGCGAAGCGCGACAGAAGGTGAAGGGGCGCAGGCGCGGTGCGCAACACCGGTTGTTCCGTATGGTATATGGTATCGGCGAAAGCTGAGGCGATTTCATCCTGCCCGCAAACGAGGTGCTCATGGCGGATGCCGAGTCTCGATGCCATGATGCTTTGGAACGGTGTCTCGTCATATTCCTCCTCGTCGAAGCCTATGCCGAAGCTGCGCAGCCCTGCGGGCGCCAGGGGGGTTGCAAGTGTCGTGATCAATGCGGAATCAAGGCCGCCCGAAAGATAGGCGCCTACCTCCACATCGGCCCGCAGACGGATGCGGGTCGCATCGGACAGTAAGGCGCGTATTTCTTCGGTGTCTTCCCCATTTGGGGCGGTGTGTGCATCTAACCCGAATTCGAGACGCCAGTAGGGTCGGACCTCGACGCGGCCTTCCTCGACAAGCATGATATGGGCGGGGGGTAACTCCTTGATGCCCTCGAAGGCCGTGCGAGGGGCAAGGGGAGCCCAAAAGGTGAATATCTGGTCGAGGGCTATCGGATCGAGCTTGGCTTCGATGCCCTGTATTTCCAGAAGTCCCTTCACCTCGGAGGCGAAATAGAAACGACCTTCATGGCGTGTGTGATAAAGGGGACGGACCCCCATGCGATCGCGCGCGAGCATGAGCCGTCGAAGGCGACGATCCCAGAGCGCGAAGGCGAAATCGCCATTCAGCATTTCCACACAGTCCGGCCCCATCTCATCGTAGAGATGGAGGATCACCTCCGTGTCGCTGCCGGTGCGGAAACGATGTCCCCTGCTTTCCAGGTCGGCGCGTAATTCAAGATGGTTGAAGATTTCTCCGTTGTAGCTGAGGCACAGATCGCCATCAGCGCTCTGCATGGGCTGGAGACCGTCTGACAGGCCGACAATGGCCAGCCGCCGATGAGCGAGGCCGACGCCTTTGCCTGTGAAGAGGCCTTCTGCATCCGGACCGCGGTGGGCGAGCGTGTCAGCCATGGACTTGAGGAGGCCGTTCGCCTCACGGGGTGACAACCCTTCTCCGAAGAAGCCAGCGATTGCGCACATTATCGTCTTCCCCCCGAAACTCCGGCCTTTGTCAGTCGAAACGCCCGCCGATCAGACGGGTCCATGATTCACCTGCAAAGCCGTTGAAAAATGCCTGACCCGAGCGAAAAGGCGCTACCAGAGACGTATCGCGCGCATGAACGATACTGGATGCCGAATGAACGAAACTGAAACGACGGCCGAGCATGGCGTTCAAAAGCGCGGGCTGGGTGCGGCCCCGCAAGGCTGCCAGGCCACGTTGGTCGGCATCGGCGAGCATGGCGTCGATTACCGCGCCCTCATGGCCGGGAGCAGCCAGAATCTGGATTGCACGACCGATGCGGGCCTTATTCCCATAATAGAGAAACATGCCCACAGGAGAGCCCGAGCGGCTCGATACCTTGCGACGTACCATCGATCCGTAATTCGGCTTGCTGCGTGAATGGACCACCATCGCTGCGAGATCCTCCTCCTTCCATGCGGGACGCATGGGAAAGTCGGATGAAAAATGCCGGAGAAGCCAGGCTGCTTCGTCGTCGTCGATATCTGCTCCGGGCAGCAGACGGTTCCCGTGCACGGCCGGCGAGAGATGCGACCAGGCCGCTTCATCGGGGCTCCGGCGGATCAGAGCATCGAAGGGGCGGGCAAGCGGCGATGCCAGGCGGGCGAGGCGCGTTGCCCTGGCTGCCGCCTCGATCATGAAGGCGGCCGGGCGGATGACGCGCAGCCATTCCAGACTGTAATCGGCCAGAACCGTGCCGCGCATCTTCCGCCACATGGTGGTGGAAATGTCGTTGGCCGTTTCGGTGAGTGAAATATCCTGGGGTCCCGCAAGGAACCCGCGCAGGAGGCGAGCGCCAGCAAACGGATCGCTCTCGTGGTCTTCCACCATGTAGGTGCTGGCGATCGCCGCGCGCAGCGGACGGTCCTCAAGCGTCAGGGCAAGGGGAATGACGCCGATGAAACCGGAGACCGAGCCGTCATCGCGAACATGAACCTGAGAGACGATTTCAGGATCATGGCCGGGCGGCTCCAGGAATATACGGCTCAGATAATCGACGAGGCCGGACGATGGCGTTCCGGGCTCCTTGCGCAGAACGCGCATGAACATGGACGCGACTTGTGGAACATCCTGCAAATCCAGCGGTCGAATTTCACTCACGGGCCAATCCTGACGTTTAGAGAGCACGCCTGGGAATCAATGCCGTGGTTGTGCACCGGAGATGTTTAGAAAGTCTTTTAGTGCTTTTCTTTTCCGTAATTGTTTATACAGAGAATCTGATGGAATGTCACGTAGATTGCGACGCAATAAACTATAACAATATTCCGTCAGACTATGGATGAGCGATGAATAAGCCTCTGGAAATATTGGTCTTGTGATTATCCTTGCCAGCCGGCGACAATCGCGTCGGCCTCGATTTCCACCAGCCATTCCGGGTTCACAAAACGCTTGATCGCCATGATCGTATCCACAGGCCGGATATCCTTGAAATATTCCTTCCGCACATCGATGGCGGATCTCCAGTTCTCGATATCGGTGAGTATCACACGGGTGCGCACGACATCGCTCAGGCTGGAGCCTGCCTGTTCAAGTGCGGCCTTGATGATCTCGAGGCATTGCCGGGTTTGAACTGCGACGTCACCAACGCCGACGGTCTTGCCGTCCAGGCCCACGGGGGCGGTTCCGCCTATCGATATGAAGGGGCCGACCCGGACCGCACGGCTGAAACCGACAATGGCTTCCATCGGGTTTCCGTTTGAGATCAATTCTCTGTCGAAACGCATGGGTTCACCTCCCGTGGGGCGGTTCATCGTTTCATGGCAGCACTGAACCGCTTCAAAAAAAAATCCATTGTACTCCCCCACGGGACTGTGCGGCTATTGCCCGTTGGTGGGGAGGACCGGTGGCTTGATCTCACAGCAGTCAAGCAGCCCCAAGGCAAATGCCTTCAAAGCTGCTCGAACTGTAACACCGTGCGCCCTTTTGACGGGATGAAGGACGTTTAAGATTCCGATTTCTGGAGCCCGCGACGGGCTGCGACCTGTCTGCGGACGATCAGGCCGATGGCTGCGAGAAGGATCGTGCCCACGATGAACAGGAAGGCTGCCGCGGCAATGGCGGGGCTGATGTTTTCGCGGATCGTGGCGAACATCTGCCGCGCGAGCGTGCGCTGATTGGGACCTGCTACAAAGAGCGTGAGCACCACTTCGTCCAATGAAGTGGCAAAAGCGAGAACAGCTCCGGACAGGATACCGGGCATTGCCAGCGGCAGGGTGACCTTGCGGAACACGGTGAGGGGAGACGCGCCGAGGCTGCTGGCGGCCAGTTCCACGCGCCGGTCAATGCCGCCGAGCGCACCGATCACGCTCACCACCACGAATGGTATCGAGACGACGGTGTGGGCCACGATGACGCCGGCATAGCTCGAAGCTATCCCGAGCCGCACGAAAAGCACCTGCATGCCGACACCGAGAACGACAGCCGGAACCACCATTGGAAGCAGGAAAAGCGTGCGCACCGTACCCTTGAAAGGAAGGCGCCAGTTGCGCAAGCCCAAAGCGGCCATGGTACCGAGCACGGTCGCCAGCACTGTGGTGCCCGCGCCAATGATAAGGCTGTTCAGGATCGCCCGCTTCCACGATGCGGCCGTGAACAGCACGTCGAACCAGCGCATCGAGAATTCGGGGATCGGGTAAGTGAGGAACACGCTCGACGTGAAGGCAAGCGGAAGGATCGCCAGAAGTGGAGCGAGCAGGAACGTGACCGCGGCGATTGCGAAGACGAGACGCAGACCCTGAAACATTTCAGCCCCTCCTTTCCTCGGCCGAGGACAGGCGGCCATAGACGGCATAGAGCAGGATGGTGATCGCCAGGAGCACCACGCCCAGTGCGCCGGCCATGCCCCAATTGGCTGAGCCCGTCGCGTAGAAGGCGATGACGGAACTGATCATCTGATCTCCTGCGCCGCCGATCAGGGCCGGGGTGATGTAGTAGCCGATGGCCGTCATGAAGACGAGCAGGGAGCCGGAAGCAATGCCGCGCAGGCTGAGCGGCAGGAGAACGCGCAGGAAGGCGCGCATGGGATGAGCGCCAAGCGAGGAGGCGGCCTTCATCAGATTGTCCGGTATCGACAGGAGAACGCTGTAGATCGGCAATACCATGAAGGGCAGGAGCACATGGGTCATCGCGATGACGACGCCGGTGCGGTTGAAGATCAGCGGAATGGGACCACTGGTTATGTTGAGGCCGGTCAGCATCCAGTTGATGAGGCCGTTATCCTGCAGAATGATGAACCAGGCAGCCGTGCGCACGAGGAGCGATGTCCACAAGGGGAGCAGGACGGCGCCGAGCAGAGCCTGCCGCTTCCAGCCTTCGGTGGATGCGATCAGCATCGCATAGGGGAAGCCGATGGCCAGACAGCAGAGTGTGACAAGGGCTGCGACCCAGAAGGTGCGCAGCATGATCGTACGGTTCGCGGAAGCTTCTTCGGGCATCGCGACGATATTGCCGGAGACATCGCGCTCCAGATCGACAGCTGCGAGAAGGTAGCGGTCGGTTGTGGGCGAAAGGGCGCCAACGATGGCTTGCCAGTAAACAGGTTGGTTCCAGCGCTCGTCCACTTCGCCGAGGTCGGGAAGGTCGTCCTTGCGCAGCGCCCGCGTCGTGCGTGACATGAGCGTGCGGAAGCCGGGTTGGGCGCTGTTCAGACGGCGTGTCATGTCGCCGAGCGCTTGACGGTCTTCCACCGCCTGGAGATCCTCGGCAAGCGCCGTCTTCATCTCAACCGTCGGCGGGCTTTCCGGATCCCATCCCTTCGCGGCTTGCGCGGTACGCGGCAAGAGATTGAGCACAGCCGTATCGGAGACGGACTGGCTCATCACAGTGAAGAGCGGCCATATAAAGAAAACGGCGATGAAAACGAGAAGCGGCGCGATCAGGGCTACCGCTGCGAACCTTCCCGTGCCGGTGGACGCGCTCATGAGCGGATCACCCAGCAGTCATCGGGTTGGAAACGCGCCATGACTTCTGCGCCCGGCTGGTGCTGGGCTGCCTTGCGGTCGAGATGGACGACGAAATTATGTGCGCCCTCATCGAGCTGAATGCGCAAATGGTTGCCTTGATAGACGCTGTCGGTGATGCGGGCTGCAAGCTGGTTGGTCCCGCCGTGCAGGTCGTCAAGCCGGATGCGCTCGGGGCGGATCGAGACGAGCACGTTCTGCCCATCGGCGAGCGTATCGGATGCGGCAGCGGCAATGTGCCGTCCGTCCGGGAGCCTCACCCGGACGCCGTTGCCCGCAGCGCCGTCCACAATGCCTTCAAGCAGGTTCGTCTCACCGATGAAGTTGGCGACGAAACGCGTGCTCGGGTGATCGTAGATTTCGCGCGGACTACCGATCTGTTCGATCTTGCCCTTGTTGAAAACCGCAATCCGGTCCGACATGGTCAGGGCTTCCGACTGGTCGTGCGTCACGAAGACAATGGTGAGCCCAAGCCGGTTGTGGAGCGCGCGGATGTCGAGCTGCATCTGTTCGCGCAGATTCTTGTCGAGCGCGCCAAGCGGCTCGTCCATGAGCACCACCCGCGGTTCGAAGACGAGGGCGCGGGCAAGCGCGACGCGCTGCTGCTGGCCACCGGAGAGCTGCGCCGGCCAGCGGTCGCGCATGGCGCTCAGCTGAACCATATCGAGGACGCGCGTCACCCGTTCGGCGATCTCGGCCTTGCCTATGCCGCGCATCTGGAGGGGAAACGCAATGTTGTCTCCCACAGTCATGTGGGGAAACAGCGCATAACTCTGGAAAACCACACCCATGTCGCGCTTGTAGGTGGGAGTGTTGTCGATCACCTCTCCGTCGACCAGAATGCGGCCCTTGGTCGGGCTCTCGAAGCCCGCAAGCATCATGAGCAGGGTGGTTTTTCCGGAGCCGGAGGGGCCGAGCAGGCTGACGAACTCTCCCTTGGCGATGTCGAGTTCCAGGTCGTCCACCACGCACAATGTGCCGTAGCATTTCGTGACGTGGTCAAATCGTATGCGCAAGTCGCTCAAGAGCCTCTCCCCCGGCTGGCTTGGTACGTTTGTTTGTTATTCCATATTGCCCGAAAGGGACGGACGCGCGAAGCGGTTCCGCGCGTCCATGAGGGGCTTTACTGGGCGAGCCAGGCGTTGAAGCGCTCGGTCAAGGCTTCCGAATTGTCGATCCAGAAGTTGACGTCCAGCGAAATCGCGCCGTCCAGATTTTCCGCAGTGGTCGGGAGCTCCGCCTTGTATTCGTCGCTCACCATGCCTGCGGCTTCCTTGTTCGGCAGGCCGTAGGCCACGAATTCGGGAAGCTTCTTCTGATTTTCAGGTTCGCTGGCGAAGGCGATGAAATCCATGCCAGCGTCCTTGTTTTCGGCATCCTTCAGGATGACCCAGCTGTCCACTGCGTAAATGCTACCGGGCCAGACGACCTTGAAGTTGCGGCCTTCGCTGCGGTTGATGCCGGTTATGCGGCCGTTATAGGCGGACGCCATCACCACTTCGCCCGAGGCGAGGAATTGCAGAGGCTGGGCGCCTGCTTCCCACCAGACAATATCGTTGCGGATTTCGTCGAGCTTCTTGAAGGCCCGGTCAACGCCTTCAGGCGTGGACAGCACGTCATACACTTCGTCGGCATTTACACCGTCTGCCAGAAGCGCGAATTCAAGCGTGTATTTGGGTCCCTTGCGCAGGGAGCGCTTGCCGGGGAATTTCTGGGTATCCCAGAAATCGGCCCAAGATTTGGGGCCTTCGGAGAGCTTGTCCGCGTCATAGGCGATGGCCGTTGACCAGACGATGGCGCCGACACCGCATTCGTGGACGGCGCTGTCGATGAACTTGTCTTCGCCGCCGAGCTTGTCCCAGTCGATGGTTTCAAACAGGCCGTCGCCGCAACCGAGCTCGAGCTCCTCTGCTTCCACCTGGACCACGTCCCAATTGGGCGCGCCGGCCTTCACCTTGGCCTGGAGCACGCCGTAGCCGCCGTTCCAGGCCTCATCCAAAACGGGCTTGCCGAGTTTTTCGGAAAAAGGCTTGAAGTAGATTTCACGCTGGGCGTCCTGATAGGTGCCGCCCCAGGAGACGACCGTGAGGTCACGGGCGCCGGCTGCGACGGAACCCAGTCCCGTCGCGGCTGCCAGGGTGCACGATAGCCAGAGCATTTTCGATTTCGAGAGCATCTTGTCCTCCGCTTTTGATTGTTTCCGATGTTCAGTCTCGAATGCAGATTTTGCGCATGGTCGCCGTCAGGCGGGAAGAGCCTCCTTGGGAAGTGCTGCCAGCGCCTTGTCGAGGCCGGATTTCAGCCGGGCCACAAGATCGTCCACCTCGGCCGCGGTGATGATGAGCGGCGGGCAGAAAGCCATGGCGTCCGTCATGGCGCGGCTGATGACACCGGCTTCCTGCAGGTGAGCATTGACCAGCGCACCGAGCGCGCCGGGCGTCTCCAGGGCTTTCTTGGATGCCTTGTCGGTCACGAGCTCGACAGCTGCGATGAGGCCGACGCCTCGCACTTCTCCCACCAGCGGATGATCGGCAAGGGCGTTGAGCCCGTCGAGCAGGCGCTTGCCCATGGCTGCTGCATTGCCCACGAGGTCACGCTCCTCGATGATCTTCAGGTTTTCCAGCGCAACCGCTGCAACCACCGGATGGCCGCTTGCCGTATAACCATGGCCGAGCGTGCCGATGCGGTCGCTCTCTTCCATGATGGGCTGGAAGACCTTCTCGTTGATCATCAGGGCCGAAGCCGGCAGATAGGAGGAGGAAAGCTGTTTCGACATCACCATGATGTCCGGCTCTATTCCATAGGTGATGGAGCCGAACATGGTGCCGGTGCGGCCGAAACCGCAGATGACCTCATCCGCAACGAGCAGGATGTCGTATTTGCGCAGGACTTCCTGAACCTTCTGCCAATAGGTGGCAGGCGGAACCACGACGCCACCGGCGCCCTGAACCGGCTCGCCGAAAAAGGCGGCGACGGTCTCGGGACCCTCGGCGAGGATGGTGTCCTCCAGTTCCTTGGCAAGGCGGGTTGCGAATTCCTCTTCGCTCTCGCCGGGCATGGCCTCACGCCAGTGGTGAGGTGCCGTCATGCGCAGGACATTGGGCACGATCAGGTCGAAGGATTTGTGGTTGGCCGGCAAGCTGGTGAGGCAGGCGCCGGCAATGGTCACGCCGTGGTAGGCGCGATTGCGCACGATGATCTTCTTCTTCTCGTGCTTGCCGAGCGCGTTGGACCGATACCAGATCAGCTTCAGCGCGGTGTCGATCGCCTCGGAGCCGGAATTGGTGAAGAACGCCTTGCTCATCGGAACGGGCGCCATGCCGATCAGCTTCTCGGAAAGCTCGATGACGGGGCCGTGCGACTTGTGGGTGAAGGTGTGATAGTAGGGCAGCTTTTCCATCTGCTGCGTGGCGGCCTTCACCAGGCGCTTCTCGTTGAAGCCCACGCCGACGCTCCAGAGGCCGGCCATCGCCTCGATATACTGCTTGCCGTTGTTGTCGTAGACGTAGATGCCCTCGCCGCGGTCGATCACCAGCGGACCGGCTTCGAGATGCTTCTTCGCATTGGTATAGGGATGCAGGTGATAAGCGATATCACGCGCTTCGATGGAGTTTGGCTTGTCGTTCATCGGCGGGCCCCTGCTTCTGGATGATTTCACATGCTCGGCGCAAGACGTCCGGAACGGCATATTAGCCGCTCGTTCGAGCGCAGGACGATATGGGTATCATTCAAATTTGCAGGAGACAATTGTTTGCTCAAGATTTTGAACGCTTGTGAGTTGCGGTGAGGCGGTGTTCTAGCGTGCTTTCGGGCCGGATTTATGTGAAATTTCCTCAAATACCTGTTCTAAATCGTCATTTTGGCGGTTTTCGCGTTCTGCGTGTTGCAATTTTCGTGTTGCAATGGGAGATCGGAATTGCCGAATTTTGAGCAAAATTCCCTTATTCGGCTAGGCTGCAGGCGCAATCCGTGCAAGAATCCGCCTCACCGGAGGGACATTTTTCCTTCGATGCGGGCGGTGCGGGCTGAGAATGATGAGTGACACAGGCATGGAAGAGTTCGACATCGGAGCGCGTCTCAAGGCGATGCGCACCGCGGGTCAACTAACGCAACGCCAGCTGGCGGAACGCGCAGGCGTGCCCCATGCGCAGATTTCCAATATCGAGAAAAACAAGATCAGCCCCTCGATCGCTACGCTGCGCAAGGTTCTGGGGGGGATGAGCGTCACCATGGCCGATTTCTTCGAGCCGGAACGCAAACCCAATCCGGGACCGTATTTCTCGGCGGATGAGTTGATCGATCTGACCTCGCGGGTCGTGATCAACTCGGCGGTGTCGCAGACGGGTCTGCTCTCCTTACGTCAGATCGGGGATGCCAGGCTCCACAATCTGCAGGTTCTGCATGAGATCTACGAACCGGGTGCGGATACGGGTGAAAGCATGCTGCAACATGCTTCGAGCGAGGGGGGGTATGTGGTCGAGGGGGAACTCGCACTTAATGTCGGCGATGAATTCAGGATATTGAAAGCGGGCGAGGCTTATCTGTTCGACAGCCGGGTCCCGCATCGTTTCCGAAATCTTTCCGGCCAGCGCACCGTGGTCGTGTCGGCCTGTACGCCTCCTTATCTGTGAGGCGGAACCTCGCAGATGCGCGAGCGCGTGAGGAAGCGCTTTTCGCGCCCGTTGTCGAGTGAGAACATGCCTCCGCGCCCAGGCACTACGTCGATGATCAGGTCGGTATGTTTCCAGGCTTCGAACTGGCTGGCGCTGATATAAACCGGCGTATCGCCAAGATTGCCGAGCAATACGTCCTTGTCTCCGACAATGAAATCGCTGCGCGGATAGCACATGGGCGAGGAGCCGTCGCAGCAACCACCAGATTGATGAAACAGGACCGGACCATGCTCGGCGATGATCTCGTCGAGCAGCTCTATGGCTTCAGGAGTTGCGGAGACCTTGTCGTGCAGCGGGGCAGCGTTCGCGGGGGCTTCTGGCATGGCGACGATAAATCCTGCTTTGGCCGCGGCTCGGAGAGACCCCTATGCCGCGGCCAGCGCCTGGGAGGCGTTTGCGACGGTCCTGCCGTTTCGCAAGGACTGCCGCTGCGTTGAGCCGGCGACCCGGACGAAGTCGCCCCGCTCTTTTCCTGGCTCGTTACGGGGACGGGCGGTGGCCGGCTTTCCCGCTATCGAACCGGTTGGTGATATTCGCCCCCGCCGGATGGTTTCTTCCGGCGGGGAATTAAGCGGCTCAGAAGAAGCCGAGCTTCTTCGGGCTGTAGCTCACCAGCATGTTCTTGGTCTGCTGATAATGGTCGAGCATCATCTTGTGCGTCTCGCGACCGATGCCCGACTGCTTGTAGCCACCGAAGGCGGCATGGGCGGGATAGGCATGGTAGCAGTTCGTCCACACACGGCCCGCCTGGATGGCACGGCCGAAGCGATAGAGGCGGTTCGCATCGCGGCTCCAAACACCGGCACCAAGGCCGTAGAGCGTGTCGTTGGCGATGGAGAGGGCTTCGTCCTCGTCCTTGAAGGTGGTGACGGAGACGACGGGGCCAAAAATCTCCTCCTGGAAGATGCGCATCCTGTTGTGGCCCTTGAAGACGGTCGGCTTCACATAGTAGCCGCCGGCAAGGTCGCCCGGCAGATGAGCCTGTTCGCCGCCCGTCAGGAGTTCGGCGCCTTCCTGCCTGCCGATATCGATGTAGCTCAGGATCTTTTCGAGCTGTTCCGATGAGGCCTGGGCGCCGATCATGGTTGCGGGATCGAGAGGATCTCCCTGGACGATGGCCTCGACACGCTTCAGCGCGCGCTCCATGAACTCGTCATAGATGGCTTCGTGGATCAGGGCGCGGCTGGGGCATGTGCAAACCTCGCCCTGATTGAGCGCGAACATCACGAAACCTTCGATCGCCTTGTCAAAGAAATCGTCGTCCTCGGCGGTCACGTCCTTGAAGAAGATGTTGGGCGATTTGCCGCCCAGTTCCAGCGTGACCGGAATGAGATTCTGACTGGCATACTGCATGATGAGCCGGCCGGTGGTCGTCTCGCCGGTGAAGGCGATCTTGGCGATGCGGTTAGAGGAGGCAAGCGGCTTGCCTGCCTCAAGGCCGAAACCGTTGACGATGTTCAGCACGCCATCAGGCAGGATATCGCCGATCAGATCGGCCCAAAGCATGATGGTGGCGGGGGTCTGTTCGGCGGGCTTAAGGACAACACAATTTCCGGCGGCGAGAGCCGGGGCAAGCTTCCAGCAGGCCATCAACAGCGGGAAATTCCAGGGAATGATCTGGCCGACAACACCGAGCGGCTCGTGGAAGTGATAGGCGATGGTGTCGTGGTCGATCTCGGAGATCGAGCCTTCCTGGCTGCGCAGGACGCCTGCGAAATACCGGAAATGATCGATGGCGAGCGGCAGATCGGCGGCGGTCGTCTCGCGGATCGGCTTGCCGTTGTCCCATGTCTCGGCGAGCGCCAAAAGGTCCAGATTTTCTTCCATCCGGTCGGCTATGCGATGAAGGAGCAACGCCCGCTCGGCAGGGCTCGTGCGGCCCCAAGCGTCCTTGGCCTTGTGGGCGGCGTCGAGCGCGAGTTCCACGTCGGCGGCATCGGAACGAGCGATCTCGCCCAGCGGCCGACCGTTCACCGGAGAGAGATTCTCGAAATATTTGCCGGACTTCGGCGCGACCCAGCGGCCGCCGATAAAATTGTCGTAGCGCTTGGCGAAGGGCATCTTCGCGGTGCGTGCGAGTTCCACCTGGTTCATGAAATCCTCCCGTTTGGATGCCGCCTCCTGCGGCACTCAGGAGAGGATGATACGGGTGCTTGCCTCTGTCAGCGGGGGTGCGATCGGTGGAACAGGGCACCTGTCGCAGAGTTGCGACAGGGTTTTCGTGAAAAAATCAATGTGTGCGATGAATCCCCAGGCGCGCCATCTTCCGGTGCATGGTAGCGCGCGAGATGCCGAGCCTGCGGGCTGCTTCCGAGACATTGCCGCCGGAACCAGCAAGCGCGCGCTGCAGGGCGCCGCGTTCGGCTTCTGTCAGGCCATCGCGTCCGACTGCCGGGCCGCCCAGAAGATCGGCGGCGGGAAAGGGATCTGCCAGCGGCCCCGGTGCCAGGCCAAGCTGGCTGCGGGCGGTGCGTGTGGCGCCGATCACCAGATCATCATCGTCGACGGCTATCAGGGCTCCCGTTTCCGATCCGGGCAACAGCATGATCCGCGCCTTGGGAAATGCCAGACGGAAAGCCTCGGCCTCGATGCGGCGCACGGTGTCGTTGGCCGCCGTGGCGATCAGGTTCACGAAACCCTCCGTCAGGTCGGCCCGGCAGGAGGAGACATCCAGTGCTGCGGCGAGATTGCCCTCATGATCGTAGACCGGCGCGGTGGTGCAGGAGAGCAGGGTATTGCGTGAGTGAAAATGCTGATCCCTGTGAATTGTAAGGGTTCTGCGCTCCACAAGGCAGGTTCCGATGCCGTTGGTACCCTCGCTTTCCTCGCTCCAGACGGTGCCGGTCCACAGTCCCCATTGGCGGAAAGTCTCGTCGTCCCCGGGCGCGCCGCGCCGTTCCACGGGAATGCCGTCGCGGTCTGCAAGCAGGACGCAGCATCCCACGCCGCCCACGGCGCTGAACAGCTGATCCAGCGCACCCTGGGCCGAGCGGATCAACGGTTCGAGTTTCTGGCGCGCCGCCGCCAATTGGCTGTCCGAAACCCGGCATGGTCCCTTGCGTTCATCGGGGTCGAGCTGATGCAGGCGCGACGAACGCTGCCAGGAAGCGACCAGCGCGGACTTTGCCGACTTGTTGGAGTCGATTGCAGCAAGCACCCTGTCGGAGTGGTGCAGGAAACCCTGTCGATCCATGTTTTCCTCCTGGTGGCTCTTGATCCCGCCCGTTTCTCCTCATTTCCGGGCAAGCGGCCATCACTTCCTCCAAGTCTCTCCGACTGGCGTTTTGTGTCAATACGCCCTGCGTCGAATGAAAATGAGCCGGCAAGGCTGCGATTTGACGGGAAAAGCCGGTTGGCAGAGGAAAGTGCCGGTTCAGATCGTGGCGGCTTTGTGCAAATCTCCGCCGGCGCCCATGGTTTGGGCGAGACTTGGCAGAAAGAGGCTCGCCTTGGAACTCGCATTCGAAAGCTCGACCATCGCTCTTCTGATTGCCGGCATGGCGCTCACAGGCATGATCGGCGGCATTCTGGCGGGGCTGCTCGGTGTAGGTGGAGGGATCGTCATCGTACCCGTGCTATTCTGGGTGCTGAAGACGTTTCAAATCTCGCCCGATCACGCGAGCCATCTGGCGGTGGCGACTTCGCTTGCCACAATCATTCCGACCTCGATCTCATCCATGCGGGCGCATGCCAAACGGGGCACGGTGGACCGCGATCTATTGAAACTTTGGGGCCCGGCGGTGTTTGTCGGCGCGCTGATCGGCGGCGGGCTTGCCAAGGTCGTTTCGGGGGATGCGCTGCGGACGATTTTCGGCGTCGTCGGCATTCTCGTCGCCGTGAACATGGCCATCCCTAAAACGCTGGTCATCTCCGAAAACCTTCCGTCGAACGGTTTCGTGAACCGGGCTATCGCTGCGGTGATCGGCGTCATCTCATCCCTGATGGGCATTGGCGGGGGAACGCTTTCGGTGCCGACGCTTTCCGCCTTTTCCTTTCCTGCGCATCGTGCGGTGGGTACGGCGGCTGCGCTCGGCTTCCTGATCGCGGTGCCGGGAGTGGCGGGTTTCATCTATGCGGGGCTCGGAGTGAAAGGGCTGCCGCCCGGAAGCCTTGGCTATGTAAGCCTGCCGGCTGCGCTGATCATCGCACCGGTGAGCTATCTTTGCGCACCGCTCGGGGCACGGCTCGCCCACGCGCTCGACGCGCGCAACCTGAAGCGGGCTTTTGCCGTTTTCCTTGCGATCACCGCTGTCAGGATGCTCATGTCCTGATTGCGAGCCACTTTCCTGGCCAAGCGAATTCGCTCCATGGCCCTGTCGGAGCACCTGAAGGAAAACTAGGGTCTGCCGGACCCGGAACGGCCATTTCACAGGGGATTGAACATGTTCGGTTATTCGCTTTCGCGGCGCACCTTGATGCGGGGAACGGCGCTTGTGGCCGGTGGTCTCGTCCTGCCGCGTCTGGCCTTGGCGGATGATGCATTGCGCGGCGGGCGACTGGTGGTGGCCGCGGATTCGGAGCCGCGCAGCCTTAACCCGGCCATCGTCGCCTCCAACGGCGTCTTCTTTATTGCCAGCAAGATCGTGGAGCCGCTGGCCGAAGCGGCATTCGGCAGCGAGAGCGGCCTTGCGCCGAGACTTGCCACCAGCTGGGAAGGGGCGGAGGACGGGCTGTCCGTGACCTTCAAACTGCGCGAAGGGGTGACGTGGCATGACGGCAAGCCCTTCACTGCGGACGACGTGGCCTTTTCGGCCCTGAATGTGTGGAAGCCGCTGCAAAATCTCGGGCGTGTCGTCTTCGCCAATCTCGAGACTGTCGACACACCGGACGCGCATACGGCGGTGTTCCGTTTCTCCAGGCCGATGCCGATCCAGCTCATTCGCAACGCAATGCCCGTGGTGACAAGCGTCTTGCCCAAGCATCTCTATGAAGGCACCGACATTTCCGCAAATCCGGCCAATCACGCTCCAGTCGGAACGGGGCCTTTCCGTTTCGCCGAACACAAGCCGGGCGAATATTATCGCCTGGTGCGCAATGAGAGCTATTGGGGCGGGGATCAGCCGAAGCTCGATGAGGTCGTTTATCGCGTCCTGCCAGACAGGGCAGCGGCGGCCTCGGCACTGGAAGCAGAAGAAATCCAGCTTGCCGCGTTTTCGCAGGTGCCGCTGGTCGATCTCGACCGCATCTCCAAGGTGCCGGGTCTCAAGGTGGTGACGGAGGGCTACGAGGCGCTGACCTATCAACTCGTCGTGGAGATCAATCACCGCAACCCGATCCTTGCGAAACTGGCAGTGCGCCAAGCGATTGCCCATGCCATCGACAAACGGTTCGTGGTCGATACGGTCTTTCTCGGCTATGCGGCCTCCTCCACCGGTCCTGTGCCGAAGAACGCGCCGGAATTCTATAATCCGCAGGTGACGGCTCATGATTTCGACATCGACCGGGCGAATGCTCTCCTCGATGAAGCGGGCTATCCGCGCGGGGAGGGCGGCAAGCGTTTCTCACTGCGGCTTCTGCCCGCGCCCTTCTTCAGCGAGACGCGCCAGTTCGGCGATTATCTGCGCCAGGCGCTGGCCGCCGTCGGCATCGACGTGCAGATCGTCAACAACGATACGCCCGCACATCTGAAGGCGGTCTATACGGACCACGCGTTCGACCTGACAGTTGGCTCGCCCGTTTTCCGTGGCGACCCGGCGATCTCAACCACGATCCTCGTGCAGTCGGGCATTCCCGATGGCGTGCCTTTCTCCAATCAGGGTGGATATGCCAATGCGGAACTCGATGCGATCATCGAGGAAGCTTCCGAGACAGTCGATCCTGAGGCCCGCACGGCGCTCTACAATGATTTCCAGACCATGGTCACGGAAGAGCTTCCGCTCATCAACGTCGCCGAATGGGGTTTCACTTCGGTTGTGCGCGACAATGTCGTGAATGTGGGCAACAATCCGCGCTGGGTGGTCTCCAACTGGGCCGATACAGGGCTCGCCCGATGATCCTTGGGGCGTGCTGAAAGCGGGAGAGCGGCGTTCGGCATGCATCGCGCATGGACTTTGATGAGACGGCGTCTGATCGGCAGCATTCCGGTGCTGCTTATTGTCGTCATGGGCACGTTTCTGCTCATGGAAATGGCTCCGGGCGATGCGGTGGATGCCTATCTCGTTTCGCTTGGTGGAGGCGATGCGGGCCTTGCCGCGCAATTGCGGCAGAGCTACGGGCTCGACCAGTCGGCTTTCAGCAGGCTTCTGTTCTATCTCGGATCGCTGGCGCGTTTCGATCTCGGCTGGTCCCTGGCCTTCGACCGTCCGATCCTTGGCCTGATCGCCGAGCGCCTGCCCAACACGCTCTGGCTGATGGGAACGGCGACGGCGCTCGCCTTCATGCTCGGCAGTGCGCTTGGCGTCGTGGCCGGCGCGCGGCCGGGCAGTTTGACGGACAGGTTGCTGTCGATCGGCTCGCTGGCGCTATATGCGACGCCCAGCTTCTGGCTCGGGCTGGTTCTTATCCTGATCTTTGCCGTGGACCTGCGATGGTTTCCTACAGCGGGCATCGAGACCGTGGCCTCCGGCAAGGTGGGCATGGCGCGCGTTTTCGACGTCGCATGGCATCTCGTCCTTCCCGTGGCTTCGCTCGGCTTCATCTATCTGGCGTTGTTCCTGCGGATGATGCGGTCCGGCATGGCGGAGGTGTGGCGGCTCGATTTCGTGCTGGCCGCGCGGGCGCGGGGCATATCGCGGCTCCGGCTGGTGCTGCGGCATGTGGCGCGCAACGCCTTGCTGCCGCTGGTAACCATGCTCGGCCTTCAGGCGGCCACCATGCTTGGCGGAAGCGTTGTGGTGGAAAGCGTGTTCGCCGTGCCGGGCTTCGGGCGGCTGGCGCATGAAGCGGTGGCAGCGCGCGATGCGCCGCTTCTGACCGGCATTATCGTCGTCAGCGCGGTCATGGTCATTGCGGTCAATCTTCTGGTCGACATCGCCTATGGGTTTCTCGACCCGCGTGTGGGGCGGGGGGAGGAGGTGTCGTGAGGGCGTTTGCGCTGCGCTTGATGCGTTCACCCGAAGGCATGGCCGGGCTCATCCTGCTCATCCTGCTTGCCGCGATGGCGCTTTGCGCACCGCTCGTTTATCCCGGCGATCCGATGGCTATCGCCGGCAGGCCCATGCTCGCGCCTTTCAGCGATCCGGCTTTTCCGCTCGGTACCGACCGGCTCGGCCGCAATGTGGTTGCGGGTCTGATGCACGGAGCCCGCGCATCGCTTCTTGTGGGGATTTCCGCGGCGCTCATGGCGCTGATCGCCGGCAGCATCGTGGGCACGGTGGCCGGATTTGCGGGCGGGCTCGTGGAGGACATTCTGATGCGCATCGTGGACGCGTTCCAGGTGGTGCCGGGCTTCCTTCTGGCGCTCGCCTTCGTCAGCGTCACAGGCGCATCCTTGCCGGTCGTGGTGGTGGCTATCGCGCTTGGGGCCTGGACCGGTCCGGCGCGTCTGGTGCGCGCGGAGGTGCTTTCCATCCGAGAGCGCGATTTTGTGGCAGCCGCCCGCACCATGGGCATGCATCCCGCTGAGATCGCATTCCGCGAAATCCTGCCCAATGCGCTGCCGCCGGTTCTTGCGCTCGCTTCGGTGATCGTGGCCAGTGCGGTGCTGATCGAGGCGGCGCTGTCATTCCTCGGTTTGGGAGACCCGAACATCGTGACCTGGGGTTCGATGATCGCCGAAGGCCGCAACCTCCTTCGCTCTGCGCCCTATCTCTCCATTGCGCCTGGTCTCGGGCTCGTTGCCACGGTGCTCGGGGTCTATCTGTTCGGCGAAGGCGTGGCCGAGGCGCTTGCGCGCCGCCGGGGGCGGGCATGAGCGGCAATCTGTTGGAAATCCGGGGGCTTTCGGTCTCCCATGCCGGCGCTTTCGCGCTGCGAGCCGTCGACCTCGACATCCATGCGGGTGCGAAGCTTGCGGTAATCGGCGAAAGCGGGTCGGGCAAGACAACATTGGCGCTGTCCCTTGCCGGCCTTTTGCCGCCTGAAGCGCTGGTCGAGGGGAGGGTGGACTGGCCAGGTCTTGATCGCGCACCGCTGACGGGGCGCGACACGGGGTTGGTGTTTCAGGATCCGGCGGCAAGCTTCAACCCGGTCATTCCCGTCGGTGAACAGGTGGCGGAAGGGGCGCGGCGCCACCTTGGGCTTGGGCGAAAGGCCGCACACGAGCTTGCAAGGAACCTTCTTGAACGGGTGCACATTCCCGATCCAGAGGCCGCTCTTACCGCCTATGTGCATCAGTTTTCGGGTGGGCAACTGCAGCGCATCGCCATTGCCGCTGCCATTGCCGCCAGACCGCGCCTCCTGATGGCGGACGAGGCCACGAGCGCCCTCGACACAGTGGTGCAGGCCAGCATCGTGGCGCTTCTGGAGGAACTCGTCAGGGAAGAGGGCATGACGCTTGTCTTCATCACACATGATCTCGCCCTTGCCTCGAATCTCGCCGACACAATCGCGGTTCTGAAGGATGGAATTCTGGTGGAGACCGGACCGACAGACCAGGTTCTGGTGTCTCCGGCGCATCCCTATACGCGCAGGTTGCTCGATGCGCAGATCGATCTTTCCGCGCCGCGTCTCGTCGGGGAGGCGTGCTGATGGACGTTCCTCTCCTCGCGGCCAAGGGATTGTCGAAAACCTTCGCAAGCCGCGGGCGGCGCGTGGCGGCGTTGCAGGACGTGGCGTTTACGCTCAAGCGCGGCGAGACGCTCGGGCTCGTCGGACCTTCGGGAAGCGGAAAGTCGACGCTTGCCCGCGTTTTGATGCGTCTCATCGAGCCGCAGGCGGGCAGCATCCATTTCAACGGCGATGACTGGCTGAAGCTTGAAGGTCGCGCATTGCGCGAACGGCGCGGCGCGATCCAGATGGTTTTCCAGGATCCGCTTTCAGCCTTCAATCCGCGTGCGACCATCGGCTCGGCCCTCGCCGCGCCGCTGCGGGTGCACGGGTTCGCGGACGGCGTGGCGGAGCTTCTCGCACGCGTGGGGCTCACCGCTTCCCTTGCCGAACGTGGCATTCATGAGGTTTCGGGTGGACAAAGGCAGCGCGTCGCTATTGCGCGTGCGCTTGCGACGCGCCCTTCGGTAATCGTTTTCGACGAAGCCGTTTCGGCTCTCGATGCCTCGGTGCGCGGTCAGATACTGCAACTCATTGCTGATTTGCAGCAAAGCGAAGGGCTCGCCTATCTCTTCGTCTCGCATGATCTGGCGGCGGTGCGTGTGATCGCCCATCGCATCGCGGTGATGGACCAGGGGCGGATCGTGGAATGCGGCCCGACGCAGGATGTTGTTTCCAACCCGCAATCGTCGACGTTGAAGGCGCTGGTAGCGGCAGTGCCGAGGTTGCGAAAGGGAGGCTGAAATTTAGGACTTGGCAAAGTCCGGGGTAACCCGTTCGCGGGTTGCAAAGCCGTCAAAGGATCGGGCTATACTGCAACGCAAACACACACTGCCGCGATCCGGAGAGCCCCTCATGACGATCCGCAACCTTGAATTTGCCGCGCGCCCGCGATCCGTCGCCGTGATCGGCGCGTCGAGCCGGCCCGGCGCGGTCGGTCATATCGTCATGCAGAACCTGATCGAGGGTGGCTTCGAGGGTGAAATCTGGCCGGTCAATCCGAAATACAAGGAGGTGGCCGGCAGGCGCTGCTACAAGAGTGCACGCGACATTCCTGCCATCCCTGATCTTGCCGTCATCCTCACGCCGCCGCAGGCGGTGCCGGGCATCATCGCCGAACTGGGCGAGAAGGGAACGCGCGCGGCGGTCGTCATCACAGCCGGCCTGACGCGGGAAAACGGCTTGCGGCAGGCCATGCTCGATGCGGCCAAGCCTCATCTTTTCCGCATCATCGGCCCGAACACCGTGGGTCTGATGGTGCCGCCGATGAAGTTCAACGCGAGTTTCGCCCATATGCAGGCAAAGCCAGGCGGACTTGCGCTTCTTTCCCAGTCGGGTGCCATCGCCACCTCGCTGGTGGATTGGGCTGCGGCGGAAGGGATCGGCTTCTCGCACATCGTTTCGCTCGGTGACATGGCCGACGTGGATGTGGGCGATTACCTGGAGATGCTGGCGGGTGACGGGCGCACGCGCGGTATATTGATGTATCTCGAAACCATCCCGAGCCCGCGGAAATTCATGACCGCCGCGCGGGCGGCGGCACGGCTGAAACCCGTCATCGCCATCAAGGCGGGACGCCACGCGCAGGCGGCCAAGGCAGCGGCCACCCACACGGGCGCACTTTCAGGCGCAGACCGGGTGGTGGAAGCCGCGTTGCGGCGTGCGGGCATCCTGCGTGTCATCGATCTTGGCGAATTGTTCGATGCCGCCGAGGTGCTGGCGCGCTTTTCGCCGCTGGAACGTTCGCAGGTGGGTATCGTCAGCAATGGCGGCGGGGCCGGTGTTCTGGCCGTGGACAAGCTGATCGACCTCAAGGGCACGCTGGCCGAATTCACCCCGCAGACACTTGAGCGGCTGGACAAGGCGCTGCCTGAAAACTGGTCGCATGCCAATCCGGCAGACATTATCGGCGATGCGCCCGCCGAACGTTACAGTGAGGCTGTGCGTGCCGTCGCGGATGACGCGAACACGGATGCCGTCCTCGTCTTCAATTGTCCGACGGGACTTGCTTCGCCTTCGGATGCGGCGCGTGCTGTCGCGGCCCTTGCCGACCGGGGCAGGCTCAACGGCAAGCCGCTCATCACCTGCTGGCTCGGTGAGGAGAAGGCGCGCGAAGGCCGGCGGATTCTTCAGGAAGCCGGTATCGCGAATTTCAGCACACCGGCAAGCGCCACCGCTGCGCTTTCCTATCTGGGCGAATGGTCGCGCGCGCAGAAGGCGTTGACGCGGGTGCCGTCGAGCCGCAGCGAAGACGTGACAGGCGACCGGGAGGCATTGCGGGCGATCCTGTCGGGTGCGGCCGCCGAGGGGCGACGCATGCTCACAGAGCCCGAGGCTAAGGCGGCGATTGCCGCCTATGGCATCCCCGTTCCCGAAACAATCGTGGTGCAGACGCCGGATGCGGTTGGCGGGGCGGCGGAGCATCTGTTGCAGTCCTCCTCACGCGTGGTGGTGAAGCTCCTCTCAAAGACCATCACGCATAAATCCGATGTCGGCGGCGTGGTGCTCGATCTGAAGACCGCAGATGCTGCGAGGGAAGCGGCGGAAGCTATCGTGAAGCGCCTGGAGGAGCGCGGCGAGGCCGATGCGCTCGAAGGTTTCGTCGTGCAGCCCATGGTAACCCGCAAGCATGCCCATGAGTTGATCCTGGGTGTCAGTCAGGATCCGATCTTCGGGCCGGTGGTGCTGTTCGGGGCCGGGGGCACCTCCGTCGAGGTGGTGGACGACACGGCCATCGCGCTGCCGCCGCTCGACGATGTGCTTGCGGGCGACCTGATGGATTCCACGCGCATCGGAAAACTGCTCGCCGGCTATCGCGACCGTGCGCCCGCGCATCGCGAGGCGATTGCAGATGCGCTCAACGCGATCTCGCAGATGATCGTGGATTTCCCCTGTATCAAAGGCATGGACATCAACCCGCTCATCGCTGACAGCGAAGGTGTGGTGGCGCTCGATGCGCGCATCGAGATCGAGCCCTCGGAAATCGATCGCAAGGGGCCGAGCACCGATCTTGCCATTCGTCCCTATCCGGACGGATGGGCAAAGGATGTCGACCTGGAAGGGCATCGCTATCACCTGCGGCCGATCAAGCCGGCGGATGTGGCGCTGTTTCCCGATTTCCTGTCGCGCGTTTCACCGGAGGATATCCGTTTCCGCTTTCTTGCCCCGCGTCGGCATTTTCCCGACGAGATGCTGATGCGGCTGACGCAGCTCGATTACGAGCGCGATATCGCCTTCATTGCCCTGCGGGCCGAGGATGGCGAGATGGGCGGCATCGGCAGGCTTTCCTCCGATCCCGACAAGGAAATTGCCGAATACGGGCTTCTCGTGCGCACCGATTTGCAAGGGCATGGCCTTGGCTTCGCGCTTTTGAAGCAGTTGATCGACTATGGGCGCGAAGAGGGGATCGGGGCCATTGAGGGCATTGTTCTCAGCGACAATGTCAAGATGCTCTCCATGTGCCGCGATTTCGGCTTTGTCGCCAAGGAAAACAGCGAGGAGCCCGGCGTCGTCACGATGTCGCTCAAGCTCTGAGCGACGGGGTGGCGCATCAGGCCGTATGCACCACGTTGCCGCTGATCCACGTGACTGCGACGGAGAGTTCTTCCGTCAGCTCGACGAAATCGGCATCCATTCCCGCCCCGAGACGCCCTTTGGTCTTCTCAAGCTTTACAGCCTGCGCAGGATAGAGGCTCGCCATTCGCAAGGCCTCTTCAAGCGGCAGGCCTACCTGGCGGTGCAGGTTCGCCACGGTTGAGGCCATGTCGATGTCGGCGCCGGCCAGTGTACCGTCGGCAAGGGTCAGGCGGCCGTCGCGCCGCTCAATGGTGCGCCCGTTCAGCGTGAAGGATTTCATGTCAGTGCCGATGGTCGACATGGCGTCGGTGACGGCGAAGATGCGGGCGGGTCCGGTCTTGGCCTTGAGGGCGGCGCGCATGGCCACCGGATCGACGTGAATGCCGTCGGCAATCAGGCCGGTCCAAAGCGTACCGCTTTCCAGCGCCGCGCCGACCAGTCCCGGTTCGCGATGGCCGAGTGGGCTCATGGCGTTGAAGAGATGGGTGACGAGCCGCGCGCCGGCCTTTGCATAGGCAAGCGCGGTTCGGCAACCGGTATCCGTGTGGCCGAGGCTGACACACACGCCTGCTTCGGCAAGGGCGCGCACCTGCTCCTGTGTGACGCTTTCTGGAGCAAGCGTTACCATCAGGACAGGCAGATGCCGGCGTGCTTCGATCAGCGCGCCAAGGTCGTCCGCCTCCATGGGGCGTATGAGCGAGGGGTCATGCGCGCCCTTGCGCGCAAGCGAGAGATGAGGGCCTTCCAGATGAAGCCCCAGGAAGCCGGGCATGCGGCTGCGCGCGGCCTCGATGCCGGCCGCAATTGCCTTTGCGGTTGCCTCCCTCGTGTCGGTGATCAAGGTGGGCAAGAGCCCTGCCGTGCCGAATTTCGCATGCGCGCGGCAGATGGTCGACAATCCCTCGACGCCGCATTCGCCGTCGAACATCACGCCACCGCCACCATTGACCTGAAGATCGAGGAAGCCCGGTACGATCATCGCGCCGCCGGCCTTGCGGGTTGCCTGCCCCGGTGCAACGCCACGCATTGGCACGATACCTGTCACCTGTCCGCCATCGATGATCAGCGCGTGATCATCATGCCAGGCATCGCCGTCGAAAATGCGTGCACCGGTGATTGCAAGAGATGTCATGGCGGGTTCCAGTGGCTTTCGTATCAGCGTTGGGGAAGCTTCAGTTCTGCGACGAAATCATAGGCATCGCCGCGATAGATGGAGCGGGTGAATTCGATGACGCGACCATCCGGCAGGTAGGACACGCGTTCGATGAAAAGAGCGGCTTCTCCTGGCGCAACCTTCAGAAGTCCCGCGGAACGTTCGTCCACATTGCGGGCGGAGATGCGCTGTGTCGCGCGGGTTGGACGGGCTCCGCGCAGGGCGAGCGCTTCGTAGAGGGATTCGGTTACTTCCAACGGATCGGGCAGGAAACTTTCGATGATTGCTGCGCGTTCGATGGCCATCGGCACATCGTCGGCGATGCGAAGCCGCTCAAGCCGCGACACCTTCTCGCCGAGCGACAGACCAAGCACCATCATCTCTTCGGGCGACGGCGCCACCACGATGCGCTCCAGCCATTGCGAGCGTGCCGAAAGCCCGCGCCGGGCCATATCCTCGGTGAAGGAGGTCAGAAGTGACAGGGTCTGTTCCACGCGGGAAACGGGTGGGGCAACGAAAGTGCCGGAGCCATGACGCCTGATGAGGCGCCCCTGCTTCACGAGATCGTCCACCGCGCGGCGTACGGTGACGCGGCTGAGATCGGCCCGTTCGGCGATATCGCGCTCCGTGGGCAATGCTTCGCCTTCCTGAAGGGAGCCGTTTGCGATGGCGTCCTCGATTACGCGGCGTAGCCGCATATACAAAGGCCCCTGACCCGTTGCCGCGATACGATCCGGCTTGAAAAGTTCGGCTGCGCTCATTCCTGTCCCGCTCCGTGTGTTTGCGGAATGAAGGCTCTTACGGCGAGCTGAACGGCGCCCGCAAGGGCGTCTCCCTCGGCTTCATGCAGCAGACTGCGGTGGCGTGGCAAAAGCCGCTTGCCGTAGTGCGGGGCGAGGCCACCCAGGAGGCAAAGTTTTGTGCAACCGGGAAAAACAACGGCATCGAGCGCGTCGGTGACATCGCGTACCGCGGCATCGAGTATCTTGCCGGCCAACGGGTCGCCGCGTTCGGCGAATTCAAGGATCATGGGGGCATAGGCACCATAGTCCGCCGGTTTGGCCGTGACGGTGAATTCCACCGTGTTTTCGGGATTTCCGCCGAAACGTTCCATTACGGTGCGGCTCAATTCGGTCTGTGGATGAATGCCGTCATTGGCAAGTAAAGTCTCTGCCAAAAGGGTTCGTCCCAGAACCGCGCCGCTGGCCTGGTCGCCGATCATGAAGCCCCAACCACCGATGCTGCGCAGCTTCGCCTTCTCACGCGCGACATAGGCGGACCCGGTTCCCAGAATGGCGATCACACCGTCGGTATCGCCAAGAGCGCCTTGCAGCGCGATGATGCCGTCATGCACGAAGCGTGTCTCGGGGAAGGGAAGCTGGGCGGCCAGCGTTTCCTGGCGCATGCCGACATTGATGCCCGCCAGGCCGAAAAAAGCAGGAATCTCAGAAAGAGCTTCAGCTCCAAGCCCCGCTTCGGCAAGAGCCGCATTCGAGGCCGCCAGGATGCTTTGTGCGATGGCGTCTGCTCTGGAAAAAATGTTCGCCGCACCACGCATGGCGCGCCCCAGAACCCGGCCATTCCGGTCTGCAAGCGCGGCGCGGCAACTCGTGCCTCCACCGTCGATGGCTATCACATAGTCGTACATGACCACTCCCTGAGGACATGATACCAAAAAGATACCTTTGGGGAACTGGAAAAACCATCCAGCCGAAAATCAACGTCAATCTGACGCAGCAATTGCACGATTTCAATCGTTTAGCACAAGGATTACGCGATGAAGATTCAACTCTGGACAAATGGTATTTTTTTGGCCTTAATTTAACGGGTGGAGGTACGACGGTCCGCGAGGCCGGAAAACGATGCATGGCGAGGGCCCCGAGCCCGCGTCGTGTTTCCGGAGCGGGGAGCGCGCCAGCCATCGCCAAGGCGAATGGCGGGCGAACAAAAGAAAAAGCCCCACACAGGAACATCAGGCAGCAGGCTGCCCCTCGGCGCACGAGCCGCAATGCAGGCCGGCGCCCTTGAGGCGAACAGGGAGAAGACCATGACCAAGCGAGTGAAACGGGCGCTTCTTGCCGCCACCATGCTCGGCTTTGCCGGCCCGGCGATGGCTCAGGACGTGACCCTGACAATCGAAAGCTGGCGCAATGACGACCTGACCATCTGGCAGGAAACGCTCATTCCCGCATTCGAGGCAAAAAATCCAGGTATCAAACTCAGGTTCAATCCGACGGCACCCACCGAATACAATGCGGCGCTGAATTCCAAGCTCGAGGCCGGCTCGGCTGGAGACCTCATCACCTGCCGTCCGTTCGACGCTTCGCTCAGCCTCTACGAAAAGGGCTATCTGGCGCCGCTTCAGGACCTGGAAGGCATGAAGAATTTCGGCGATGTGGCGAAGTCCGGCTGGAGCACGGACGACGGTTCGGTCACGTTCTGCGTGCCGATGGCGTCCGTCATTCACGGTTTCATCTACAATGCGGACGCCTTCGCCGAGGTCGGTGTGGAACCGCCCAAGACCGTCGATGCGTTTTTCGCCGCGCTCGACAAGATCAAGGAAGACGGCACCTATATCCCCATGGCCATGGGCACAAACGATCAATGGGAAGCCGCTACGATGGGCTACCAGAATATCGGACCCACCTACTGGCATGGCGAGGAAGGTCGGCTTGCCCTCATCAAGGGCCAGCAGAAACTTACCGACGATCAGTGGGTCGAGCCGTTCCGCCAGCTTGCCAGGTGGAAGGATTACCTTGGCGACGGTTATGAGGCGCAGACCTATCCCGACAGCCAGAATCTCTTCACGCTCGGCCGTGCAGCGATCTATCCGGCGGGTTCCTGGGAAATCTCGGTCTTCAACGAACAGGCCGATTTCAAGATGGGCGCCTTTGCGCCACCGGTGCCGAAGGAAGGCGATACCTGCTACATCTCGGATCATGTCGACATCGCGATGGGCATGAACGCGAAGGGACCGAACCAGGAGGCAGCCAAGACCTTCCTGAACTGGGTCGGATCCGAAGAATTCGCCACGCTCTACGCCAATGCATTGCCGGGTTTCTTCTCGCTCTCGAACCATGAAGTGAAGATGGAGGACCCGCTGGCTCAGGAGTTCGTTTCCTGGCGCACGAAGTGCAAGTCGACCATCCGCTCGACCTATCAGATTCTGTCGCGCGGTACGCCGAACCTCGAAAACGAGACCTGGAACGCTTCGGCCAATGTCATCAAGGGTACCGAGACGCCGGAGGCCGCCGCTGAGCGCCTGCAGAAAGGTCTCGCCAGCTGGTACGATCCGCAGAAATAAAACGCGGACTGACGCATCCGAGCGCCGGAGCTTTTCGCGCCGGCGCTTCAGCCGCCGCTATCGGCCAATTGTGCACGGCGGGCATTCGTTATGAAAACAGGGAGAAGGCAATGACTTTCAAACATATGAAGCTGGCGCTTCTGGCGGCCACGATGCTCGGCTCCGCCGGCACGGCCATGGCGGAAGACGTGACGCTGACAATCGAAAGCTGGCGAAACGACGATCTGCCCATCTGGCAGGAAAAGCTCATCCCGGCCTTCGAAGCCAGCCATCCGGGCATCAAGGTCAAGTTTGCGCCTTCCGCCCCCACGGAATACAACGCCGTTCTCAATTCCAAGCTGGAAGCAGGCACGGCCGGCGATCTCATCACCTGCCGCCCGTTCGACGCTTCCTTAAGCCTCTACAACAAAGGGCAGCTGGTGGCGATCCAGGACCTGCCGAACATGAAGAATTTCGGCGATGTGGCGAAGGCCGCATGGAGCACCGACGATGGGTCGGCCACCTTCTGCGTTCCGATGGCCTCGGTCATCCACGGCTTCATCTACAACGCGGAAATCTTCGAGGAGCTCGGGCTCGAGGCCCCCAAGACGGTGGACGCGTTCTTCGCCCTTCTCGACAAGATCAAGGAAGACGGCTCCTACATTCCCATGGCCATGGGTGCAAAGGACCAGTGGGAAGCCGCCACCATGGGCTACACCAACATCGGTCCGAACTACTGGAAAGGCGAGGAGGGCCGGCTCGCGCTCATCAAGGGCGAGCAGAAGCTGACCGACGAGGACTGGGTGGAGCCTTTCCGCCAGCTCGCCAAATGGGCGCCCTATCTGGGCGACGGCTATGAAGCTCAGGCCTATCCCGACAGCCAGAACCTCTTCACGCTCGGCCGAGCTGCAATCTTCCCGGCCGGTTCCTGGGAGATTTCGATCTTCAATGAACAGGCCGATTTCAAGATGGGGGCTTTCCCGCCGCCGGTGCAGAAGGAAGGCGATACCTGCTACATCTCCGACCACACCGATATCGGCATCGGCATGAACGCGAAGGGACCAAACCAGGAGGCCGCGAAGACCTTCCTGAACTGGGTCGGATCTGCCGAATTCGCTTCGCTTTATGCGAACTCTCTGCCGGGCTTCTTCTCGCTCTCCAACGAGACGGTGGAGATGGAAGACCCGCTTGCCAAGGAGTTCGTCTCCTGGCGTGAGAGCTGCAAGTCCACCATCCGCCCAGCGCACCAGATTCTGTCGCGCGGCACGCCGAACCTCTGGAACGAGATGTGGAACGTGTCGGCTAATGTGCTGCGCGGCGCGCAGACGCCTGAGGAAGCCGGAGAGACGCTCCAGAAGGGGCTCGCAAGCTGGTACGAGCCGCAGAAGCAGTAACATCTGCCTGAACAGGAGCGCCGGGCGTCGACAGCCCGGCGCTTCAACCGGAAGGCAAAGGGGCACACATGGCCGCAGAACAAAGCACCAGACCACCCATCCGCTGGCACATCGCCGTGTTCCTGGCTCCGGCCGTCCTGATCTACACGGCCATCATGATCCTGCCGCTGTTCAACACGCTGAAGCTCGCGCTCTACACGGACGCGCAGAATGCACAGGTCTTCATCGGTCTCGACAATTTCCGGCTTCTTTTCGGGGATGAGCGCTGGTCGGAACAGTTCTGGAACGCGCTCGGCAACAATGTCTGGTTTTTCATCATTCACATGCTGGTGCAGAACCCGATCGGCATTCTTCTGGCAGCGCTGCTGAGCAGCCCGCGGCTGAGAATGCGTGCCTTCTACCGCACTGCCATCTTCATCCCGACCATCCTTTCCTTCGTGATCGCCGGCTTCGCCTGGAAACTGATCCTCAGCCCTTTATGGGGTGTGGCGCCCAATCTGCTCGATTTCGTCGGGCTGAAAGGCCTGTTCCAGCCCTGGCTCGGCAAGGAGGCGTATGCGTTGACCACGCTCGCGCTGATTTCCGTGTGGCAGTTCGTCGGTATTCCGATGATGCTCATCTACGCGGCGCTTCTGTCCATCCCCGATGAACTTCTCGAAGCGGCTGAATGCGACGGCGTGACTGGCATGGCGCAGTTCTGGAAGATCAAGCTGCCGCTCGTCCTGCCGGCCATCGGCATCATTTCCATTCTCACTTTCGTCGGCAACTTCAATGCCTTCGATCTCATCTACTCCACGCAAGGGGCGCTCGCGGGGCCGGATTTCTCGACCGATATTCTGGGAACATTCCTCTACCGCACCTTCTTCGGTTTCCAGCTGCAGCTTGGAGATCCCAATCTGGGGGCGGCAATCGCGACGGCCATGTTCCTCATCATCCTGATCGGTGTGTCGATCTATCTGTTCGGCATCCAGCGGCGCCTGCGCCGGTATCAGTTCTGAGCGGGAGAGAATAATGAACAAGGCCAGACACTCGCCCGTCCATTCCATTGCCGCTCACGCGATCCTGATCGCCTATACGATGATCGCGCTTTTTCCGGTGGTGGTTATCGTCATCAATGCCTTCAAGTCTCGCAAGGCGATCTTCCGTGCGCCGCTGGCACTGCCCGACAAGGACAGTTTCAGCCTGATCGGCTTTGAAACCGTGCTGCAGCAGGGCGATTTCCTGCTTTATTTCCAGAACAGTCTTATCGTCACCGTGGTTTCTCTGTTTCTGGTGCTGCTGTTCGGTGCCATGGCAGCCTTTGCCCTGTCGGAATACCGCTTCCGCGGCAACACGCTGATGGGGCTTTACCTGGCGCTCGGCATCATGATCCCGATCCGGCTTGGAACGGTCGCCATACTCCAGATGATGGTGGCTTCCGGTCTCGTCAACACCCGCACGGCGCTGATCCTGGTCTATACGGCACAGGGGTTGCCGCTTGCCATCTTCATCCTTTCGGAGTTCATGCGGCAGGTTTCCGACGATCTGAAGAATGCCGGCCGCATCGATGGGCTCAGCGAATACCGCATCTTCTTCCGGCTCGTATTGCCGCTCGTGCGGCCCGCCATGGCAACGGTCGCCGTTTTCACCATGATCCCGATCTGGAACGACCTGTGGTTCCCGCTGATCCTCGCGCCGGCGGAAGAAACGAAGACCATAACGCTCGGTGCGCAGGTCTTTATCGGCCAGTTCGTGACCAACTGGAACGCGGTGCTTGCGGCACTATCCCTCGCCATCCTGCCGGTACTGATCCTCTATCTGATCTTTTCGCGCCAGCTTATCCGCGGCATCACATCGGGAGCGGTCAAATGAGCGCTTCTCAGAACCCCGTACGCGTTCTGGTCGCGGGTCTCGGCAATATGGGGCGCAGTCACGCGCTCGCCTATCACGTGAACCCCGGTTTCGAGATTGTCGGTTTGGTCAATCGCTCGAAGCCGGAACTGCCCGAAGGGCTGGCCGGCTATGCGTTGACATCGGATTACGGCAAGGCACTCGCCTCGCTCAATCCGGAGCTCGTTTCGGTCAACACCTATTCGGACAGCCATGCCGATTATGCGGTGGCGGCTCTGGAACATGGCGCGCATGTTTTCGTGGAAAAGCCTCTGGCGACGAATGTCGCGGATGCCCGCCGCGTGGTTGATGCGGCAAAGGCGAACGGGCGAAAGCTGGTGATCGGCTATATCCTGCGGCATCATCCCTCATGGATGCGGCTCATCGGGGAGGCGCGAAATCTCGGCGGCCCCTATGTCTTCAGGCTCAACCTGAACCAGCAGTCATCGGGACCTACCTGGCATACGCACAGGCAACTGATGGAGACCACGCCGCCCATCGTGGATTGCGGCGTGCACTATGTGGATGTGATGTGCCAGATCACCGATGCCAGGCCGGTCAAGGTGCGCGGCATGGGCGTCCGGCTTTCCGACGAGATCGCACCGGACATGTATAATTACGGCCACTTCCAGGTTCTGTTCGAGGATGGTTCCGTGGGCTGGTATGAGGCGGGATGGGGACCGATGATCTCCGAAACCGCCTTCTTCGTGAAAGACATCATCTCGCCGAAGGGCTGCGTTTCCATCGTCATGGCGGAAGGGGCAAAGTCTGACGACATCGATACGCACACAAAAACCTCGACCATCCGCATTCACCGTGCCGAGACGGATGCGGCAGGGCGCTTCCGTGGGCCCGACACGTTGCTTTCGATGGACGATGAGCCGGGGCATCAGGAGCTCTGCGACCGCGAGCAGGCCTTCGTGCTCAAGGCCATTCGCGAAGATCTCGATCTCACCCGGCACATGGAAGACGCCGTTCAATCGCTCAACATCTGCCTTGCCGCTGACGAAAGCGTGCGCACGGGCAGGGAAATCGACCTATAGGAAGAACCAGTGGGCTCACTTGCACTCAAGAATATCACGAAATCCTTCGGCAAGGTCGAGGTCATCAAAGGCATCGACCTGGAGGTCGAGGATGGAGAGTTCGTCATTTTCGTCGGCCCTTCGGGCTGCGGGAAATCGACCCTTCTGCGCATCATTGCCGGGCTGGAGGATGCGTCCGACGGTACCATCGAGATCGACGGAGCCGGGGTCACTGCGACACCACCCTCGAAGCGCGGCATCGCCATGGTGTTCCAGACCTATGCGCTCTACCCGCATCTGACTGTTCGGGACAATATGAGCCTGGGCCTGAAGCAGGCGAAACGCCCGCCGGCGCAGATTGCCGAGCGTGTGGATGTCGCGACGAAGATGCTTTCACTCGAACCTTATCTTGAGCGCCGGCCGGCGGAGCTTTCAGGCGGGCAGCGGCAGCGCGTCGCGATCGGCCGCGCGGTGGTGCGCAAGCCCAAGCTCTTCCTGTTCGACGAGCCCTTATCGAACCTCGACGCGGCATTGCGCGTCAACACACGGCTCGAAATTGCGCGCCTGCATCGAGAGCTCGGTGCGACCATGATCTATGTGACCCACGACCAGACCGAGGCTATGACGCTTGCCGACCGTATTGTCGTGTTGAATGGCGGGCGCATCGAGCAGATCGGCACGCCGATGGAACTCTACAACAATCCGGCCAATCTGTTCGTTGCCGGCTTCATCGGCTCTCCGCAGATGAATTTCATCGATGCGGGCGATCTTGGCCGCGAGGATGCGCGGACCATCGGCATCCGGCCCGAGCACATCGCGGTCGGTTCGGAAAAGGGCGACATTGCGGGGCGGGTTTCGCATGTGGAACATCTGGGCGCCGATACGAATGTCTATCTCGATTGCGGCGAAGCCGGACTTATCTGTGTGCGCCTTTTCGGCGAGCATCAGTTTGAGATCGACAGCATGCTCAATGCCCGTTTCGATCCTTCGAGGATCTATCGCTTCGATGGAGAGGGCAAGGCGATCCGCTGAAATCATGCAGAGCGATTGTAAAATTTGCTCTTGAAGCTCTAGCCACTAGAGGTCCTATCTTGCTGTCATCAAGAGACTGCAAGGAGACCTACAGTGCCTTCGAATGAGGAAAACACCGACGCTTGCACGCTGACCTGGTCGGTGGGCGGTATGGATTGCGCGAGCTGCGCCACCAAGATTCGCGGAGCACTGGAGCGGCTTCCGGGCGTCGAGGATGTCCGGGTTTCCGTCATGGGAGAGACGCTGGCCCTTTCTCTCGATGAGCGAACGACATCGCGCGAGAAGGTGGAGGGTGCGGTTCGCCGATTGGGCTACGACATCGTCGCCCGACAGGGGGGCACGCGGGAGACCGTTGGCGAGCTAGCGCACGATCACGAAGGGCACGGCCATGGAGGGGCGGATCATTCCGGTCATGCCCATTCGCATTCCCATGGGCCGAGCGACCCAGACAAGAGCTGGTATCAGACTGGCAAGGGAAGGCTGGTGATCGGAACCGGGTTGCTGCTCGTGGCAGCCTGGGCGATCAAGTTCGCGGTTCCGGGAGACGCATCCCATTGGGCATTTGTGATGGCCTGCCTGATCGGGGTGTTTCCCGTGGCGCGCCGGGCGCTGGCAGCGCTTATGGCGGGCATGCCCTTTACCATAGAGATGCTGATGACGATTGCATCGGCGGGCGCGCTGGTGATCGGGGCTGCGGAAGAGGCTGCGCTGGTCGTGTTCCTGTTTGCCGTGGGCGAGGTTCTCGAAGGCGTTGCGGCGGACAGAGCGCGAGCGGGCATTCGGGCCCTTGGCGATCTTGTGCCCAAGACAGCCCTTTTGGAAGAGAATGGCAAGACGCGTGAAGTGGAGGCTGCCAGCCTGAGGATCGGCCAGACCGTTCTCGTGCGGCCTGGCGACCGTATTCCAGCGGACGGCGAAATCACGGATGGAATGGCGAGCATCGACGAAGCGCCGGTGACGGGCGAATCCGTGCCAAAGAGCAAGGGGCCGGGCGAGGAAGTCTTTGCCGGCTCGATCAACACAGATGCCGTTCTGCGCGTGCGGGTGACGCGCACACCGCAAGACAACACGATCGCGCGCATTATCCGCCTTGTCGAGGAAGCACAGGAAGCGCGCGCGCCGACGGAACGCTTCATCGACCGTTTCAGCCGCTACTACATGCCGGCAATCGTCGGGCTTGCGGTGCTTGTTGCTCTTGTGCCGCCGCTTCTTGCAGGCCAGAGCTGGGATGTCTGGATCTATCGCGCGCTTGCGCTTCTGCTCATCGGGTGCCCCTGCGCGCTGGTGATCTCGGTTCCTGCTTCCATCGCATCTTCGCTTTCGGCAGCTGCGCGCCGCGGGCTCTTGATGAAGGGCGGAGCCGTGATCGAGACGGCGGCCGGAATTCAGCTCGTTGCCTTCGACAAGACGGGAACGCTGACCGTGGGAAGGCCCGTGGTCACCGATCTCTGGAGTGTGGACGGGGACGACCTGGCAACTCTTGCGCTTGCCGCCGGTGTGGAAGCGGGGTCGAGCCATCCTCTCGCGGAAGCAATTTTGAAGCGTGCTGAGGAGGCCGGAATTGCAGCAAAGGCCGGGCGCAACGCACGGGCTGTTGCAGGTCGTGGCGTCGAAGCGGAGATCGAAGGGGAGACGGCCTTTGTCGGATCGCCGCGCTATGCTGCCGAACAGGGCGCCATGACGGATGAGGCCCGGAACCGGATCGAGGCGCTGGAAGCAGAAGGCAAGACCGTTGCCGCGGTGTTTCGCGCCGGGCGTCTGCAAGGGATCGTGGCCCTGCGGGACGAGCCGCGCGAGGATGCGCGCCGGGCGGTGGAAGAGCTCTCTTCGCTTGGCGTCCGTTCCATGATGCTGACGGGAGACAATGGCCGGACAGCGGCTGCGATTGCGAAGGGGCTTTCGATGGAGCATCGAGCGGAACTATTGCCCGACGACAAGGTGAAAGCAATCAGGAGCCTTGCCGAAGGCGATGCCGTGATGATGGTTGGGGATGGCATCAATGATGCACCAGCGCTTGCCGCAGCCCAGATTGGTGTCGCCATGGGCTCCGGCACGGATGTGGCGCTTGAAACCGCCGATGCCGCCTTGCTTGCAAATCGCGTGAGCGATGTACCCGCCTTGATCCGTATCGCGCGGATCACGATGGGAAATATCCGCCAGAACATCGCTATCGCACTTGGACTGAAGGCCGTCTTTCTCGTTACCACCATCCTTGGCTTCACTGGGCTCTGGATAGCGGTTCTTGCGGATACAGGGGCTACGGTTCTCGTGACCCTAAACGCGCTACGGCTACTTCGTTTATCGCGAGGCGGTTAGCGTTCGTTTATCTTTGTATAGTGTTTAGCGGAAGGCGGCGCGACGCGGCAGGAAGAAAGCCTGTCGCGTCGTTTCCACGTCCGCTTTCCGCTTAAACGAAAACGCTCCTCTATTATAAACCAAAAGTTGTATTCGGGGCGTTTTCCTTCGGGAGATTCTCGTTAAATATTTGTTTTTAATTCGTAAAACTCGATACTTTAAATGCCGAATAACAGAATGTTTACAAAGATATCCACATAATCAATTATAGGTTGTATATCGAAAACGAATCCAATATCGTGCAGAAGTTGTGTCGAGGCAGTTGTATCTCAATCGCCTAGGGGGTGGATGAGTTTCAGCGGACATCTGTGCGCGCCGCTTTGTTGAAGGTCCTGCCGGTGGTTCCCGGGTCGGCCTGCAAGTGTTGGCGTAAATGACGGCGCCCTTCGGTGCCTGAAAGCGGCTTTGGCCGCCGGGAGTCCTGTCTTCCGGAGGAAGCGGCTTAAAAGCAAATAGTTAGGGCAAGAAGACGGTGCATTCCGCTTCGTTGCCCTGAGGCGGGCGGCGTGTTTCGCCGCGCGAACCCTATCCTGTGCCATGACGGTCGGGGTTGGGGCGGGGCGGTTTGTGTCGCTCCGAGGTGTTTGCGAACCGCGTAAGCGGTGTCGTCGGTCGGGTTCGAGGTTTGATCTTATTATTGCGAGGCGCGAAATTATGGGCATGCATAAACAAGACGGATTATCATTTGCAACTTTGCGGGCAGCGGAGGCCGTCATCGACACCCGCAGCCTGACCGGGGCGGCGCAGAAGCTCGGTATCAGCCAACCGGCGGTGAGCATGCATCTTGGCAGGCTGGAGCGGGCCATCGGCACGCCGCTCATCAAGAAACTGGGCAATCGGATCATCGTCAAGGAAGAGATTTCCGGGTTGATCCGCCAGATGCTCGATCTGGAGCGCCGCCTGCGCACGGTCGGCTATGAAAAGAGCGTTTCCAAGCTGAAGGTCGGAATCTGTGGCTATTGTGCGCCGCTGCTTCTGAATGGTATGGGACGGCTCGGCAAGGTCCGTGAGACGGTGAGCTGGAACATCGCGGATTCCAGGCGATTGGAAGAAATGTACGATTTCGGCCAGATCGACGCGGTTTTCCGGGCGCTCTACCCTTCGGAACTGGGGCCAGACCTTGTGGCCGATCATACATTGCGCTGGATCGGCGCGCGGGAACTCGGTGAGCAGATGAAGCGCTCGCCCGGCGCCGTTCCCGTGGTCCTCACGAACTCCCAGTCGCCGCTTGGCGCCGCAGCGCGCGAGTGGTTGCGGCAAAGGGACATTTCCTATGACGTGCTCAGCGAAGCAGACGACATCGCGACGGCGGTTCGCCTCGTGGCAAGCGGCACAGCGGTTTCACCCCTGCCGAGTTTCGTTTTCGACGGGCAGTTTTCAAGCGTGCTTGAGGATTGCAGCGAGGTGCTGCCAGGCGGACTGGACATGCGCTACGGCATGTTCTTTGATGACAAGCGCTTCAATCTGCGGATGGCGCTCGACATTTTCGAGCTCCTTCAGGGGGAGTTGCATCGAATGGTGCCGCCGCCGGGAGGTTTTCCGCGCCATAGCCTTGCCCGCCAGTAGTCTCAGTTTTTGATGATACTGCCGCGCGGCCTGCTGCGCGGCAGTATCATGACAAGAAACTGTCTTCAAAATTTCATCTGACCGCCGCCTTGCCGTCAGGATTCTCCACCAAATATCCGCACCATGATGAAGCATATTCGTAACGCCCTTTCGGACGCGCAGAACGATGCGCATATCGACGCTCTCCTCTCCCCGCAGGAGGACGTTTCCATTGTCGATTCCCTTTATGCCGTTGCCGGCGATCAATTCATTGCCCAGTCCCGTGATGTTCTAGACAATGTGGTCCTTGCCAGGTTGCAGGCTCGTCTTGCGCGACGCATGCGCGAAGTGATCGAGCAGCCCAATACACCGGCAAAGAACTCGCGGAGTGCTGCATGAAAACCCGTGATATTTCATTGCAGGGTGAGAAAATCCTCGATTTCACCAGCCGCCTCGAGCAGCGGGGCGAGAATGGTTTGCTCCATCTCGGCGCAGGTGAACCGGGCGGTCTGGGTCGACACGTTCAGAGCGGCGACGACCTTGCCGGACCTGTCTCTAACGGGAACCGCAATCGAGCGCAGACCGAGTTCCAGTTCCTCGTCGACGATGGCATAGCCTCGCTCGCGCGTTTCCGCCATCTTCGCGGCGAGGATGGCCCTGTCCGTCACCGTTTTCGCAGTCTTGGCGCCGATCGACGCATGCGCGAGAAAACGGGCGAGTTCGGTAGAATCCAGATCTGAAAGGAGTACCCGGCCCATTGATGTGCAATGGGCAGGAAGGCGCGCGCCGACATAGAGCGCGACAGACAGGATACGTCTGCTTGCCGCGCGCGCCACATAAACGATGTGGTCGCCTTCCAGCACGGCGGCAGAGCAGGATTCGCCCAGCCTTGCCGAGAGAGCCTGCATTATCGGTTCCGCATAGCGCCAGACCGATGCCTCACCCATCCAGGACCGTGTCAGCGAAAGCAGTTTGGTCGACAAGACGAAGCGCCGCTCTTCCTGGCGTGCATAACCGCTGGCGACCAGCGTCAGCAGCAGCCTGCGCGCGCCTGCACGGGGCAGGCCTGCCTCCACCGCGACTTCCGTGAGAGTCATGCCGCTTGGTGAATTTGGCGCCCGCGACAGAATTTCCAAAACGGAAAGCCCCTTTTGCAGGGCCCCCACGAGATCCCGGTTGTGGTCCGATACGGTGTTTGACTCGCTTTCGATCTCCATCTAATAAATATCGCATATAGAACATTTGTTCGCAATACGAACTTTTAAGGAGTCCGATGGCGCGTTTCCTCCCCTTGTCTCAGGCCGTTTCGGAGAACCTGCATGATGGTGACAGCGTTGCGTTTGAGGGGTTCACGCATCTCATCCCGACTGCGGCTGCCCACGAGGCAATCCGCCAAGGGTTTCGCGACCTGACGCTGATCCGCATGACGCCGGATGTGGTCTATGACCAGATGATCGGCATGGGCATGGCGCGAAAGCTGGTGTTTTCCTATGCCGGAAACCCTGGCGTCGGCCTGCTGCGCCGTCTGCGCGATGCGGTGGAGAATGGGTTTCCGAATGCTCTGGAAATCGAGGAGCACTCGCATGCTGCCATGGCCAATGCCTATGAGGCGGGTGCGGCAGGCATGCCCTGTGCTGTGTTCCGCGGTTATCGCGGAGCGGAGCTTGCGCGCGTCAATCCGAACATTCGCTTCATTGAATGCCCCTTCACCGGGGAAGAGCTTGCCGCTGTTCCGGCGTTGCGGCCCGATGTCGCCTTCATTCACGCGCAGAAGGCGGATCGCCGGGGCAATGTGCTGGTGGAGGGCATTGTGGGTATCCAGAAGGAGGCTGTGCTCGCCGCGCGTCGGGCGGTTGCCACAGTCGAGGAGGTGGTGGAGGATTTCGACGATCAGCATCCCAACCTGACCATATTGCCGCACTGGACGATCACGGCGATCTCGGTCGTGCCTGGCGGGGCGCATCCTTCCTATGCGCATGGATATTACGCCCGCGACAATGCAGCATATCTTGAGTGGGACAAGGTTGCGGCAGACCGCGATGTCTTCCGAGACTGGATGGACCGCAATGTGTTTCAGGCTCGTGTTGAAGACTTTGAACAGCGTGTGGAGAAGCTGAGGGTTGCAGGATGACCGGTGCGGATTTCACACCCAATGAAATGATGACCATTGCGGCTTCGCGTGCGCTTGGAAATGACGACGTCTGCTTCGTTGGCATCGGTGCGCCTTCGGCGGCCTGCAACATTGCCCGGTTGACGCATGCGCCGGATATCACGCTGATCTATGAGTCCGGGACCATCGGCACGGCTCCGGATGTATTGCCCTTGTCCATCGGCGACGGAGAGCTTTGCGATACGGCGCTGACCACCGTGCCAGTGCCGGAAATGTTTCGCTACTGGCTTCAGGGAGGGCGCATCACCATCGGCTTTCTGGGCGCTGCCCAAATTGATCGCTTCGGCAATATCAACACCACGGTGGTGGGCGAATACGAGCATCCAAGGGTGAGGCTGCCGGGCGGTGGTGGGGCACCGGAGATCGCTAGTTCCTCGCAGGAGGTCTATGTCACGCTCGCCCAATCGCGCAGGGCGATGGTGGAGAAAATCGACTTCTTCACTTCCTTCGGCCATGGCGAAGGGGGCGACCATCGCCAGCGGCTGGGGATCGACACCAGGGGCCCGACCCTTCTCATCACGGATCTGGCGATCTGGAGGCCCGACCCACAGACGAAGGAATTTACGGTGGTGTCACTTCATCCTGGCGTGAGACGGGAGATGGTTCAGGAGACTTGCGGCTGGACGGTCAGGTTCGCCGAGAGGGTTGAGGAAACCCCGCCTCCAACCGAACAGGAGCTTTCGATCCTGCGCGACTTGAAGGCGCGCACCGAAGCGGCCCATAAGGGACGCTGATTCTTCACCTCTCGATAAACATGAAGGGCTGGGCCGCCGCTCACCGTTCGCGAAGGAGAACCGCGTATCATGGCTGAAGCCTTTATTTGCGATTATATCCGCACTCCCATTGGCCGCTTTGGTGGCGTCCTTTCCTCCGTGAGGGCTGATGATCTGGCTGCGGTGCCGATCCGGGCGCTGATAGAGCGCAATCCGGGTGTGGACTGGGCGGCCATTGACGACGTGTTCTACGGCTCCGCCAATCAGGCTGGCGAAGACAACCGAAATGTCGCGCGCATGGCCGCGCTTCTGGCAGGGTTGCCGGTGGATGTTCCGGGATCGACGGTCAACCGTTTGTGCGGATCGGGTATGGATGCGATCACGATTGCCGCCAGATCGATCAAGGCAGGCGAGGCCGAAATCATGATTGCAGGCGGCGTGGAATCCATGAGCCGCGCCCCATTTGTCATGCCGAAGGCAGCATCGGCGTTCTCGCGCAATGCGGAAATCTACGACACCACCATCGGCTGGCGCTTCATAAACCCGCTCCTCAAGAAACAGTATGGCGTGGATTCCATGCCCGAGACGGGGGAGAATGTCGCAGCTGACTTTTCCGTCAGCCGCGCCGATCAGGATGCCTTCGCCGTTCGCAGCCAGAACAAGGCCGTTGCCGCGCAGGAAAACGGCCGCCTGGCAAAGGAAATCATTGCGGTCACGATACCGCAGCGAAAGGGCGATGCGATCGTAGTGGACAAGGACGAGCATCCGCGCCCGGGCAGCAGTGTCGAAAAGCTTGGCAAATTGTCCACGCCGTTCCGGGAAAACGGCACGGTGACAGCCGGAAATGCCTCGGGGGTCAATGATGGCGCTGCGGCGCTTATCATAGCGTCCGAGGCTGCGGCCAGGAAATACGGGCTGACGCCCATCGCTCGAATTCTCGGCGGCGCGACGGCAGGCGTTCCGCCGCGTATCATGGGGATCGGGCCCGCGCCTGCAACAAAGAAGCTGTGTGCGCGGCTTGGTCTGAAGCCCTCAGATTTCGACGTGTTCGAGCTCAACGAGGCGTTTGCCTCGCAGGGCATCGCGGTGTTGCGGGAGCTCGGGATCGCCGAGGATGCGGCGCATGTGAACCCGAATGGCGGGGCAATTGCGCTCGGTCATCCCCTGGGCATGTCTGGCGCGCGCATTTCCGGCACGGCGGCGCTTGAACTGCATGAGCGCGGTGGCAGGCTTGCGCTTGCCACGATGTGCATCGGCGTGGGGCAGGGCATCGCGCTCGCGATGGAGCGGGTGTAGCGCGGCCAGAGCATTTTGCAGTCCTGACGTCTGCATAAATGCGGAGGAGAAACAAGGAGATAGATCGGTTCAGGGTTTCCGTGAAACGGTGAATCGATCCAGGAGTGCGGGCGTCTGTTCCCGCACCGATCAGTTCAACGGAATGTCATTCCCGGCCTTGCTCTCCTGATAGGCGTCGGAGAGCTCGGCATAGGCTGCTCCGATTGCCTCGATCCGGGCCAATGCGACCCGCGCTTCGGCTTCCGGGAGCGTCCGCGCCAATGCTGGAATGGCATAGCTCTTCCAGAAGGCGTTTTCGGCGTTGTAGCCGCCGGGTTCCAGCGTGAAGACCTCTTTCAATATCTTCAGGTCATGGGGAATCGCGAAGGAATCGCGCGAATCCTCGTGGCTGAAGAGATAATGGAAATTGTCGAAACCGGTCCATGTGATCGCCGAAAGGCAGAGCGAACAGGGTTCGTGGGTGGACAGGAAAATACAATCGCTTGTGTCGGGGCGGCTAGTCTTCGGCATTTCGTAAAAGCGCTTCAGCGCATGCACTTCCCCGTGCCAAAGCGGGTTTTCCAGCTCGTTGTTGGTTTCGGCAAGTACAAGCGAAAGATCGTCCCTGCGCAGGATCGCGGCGCCGAAGAGCTTGTTGCCGTGGGCCACACCTTCTCGTGTTTTGGGCAGGATGTCCTGTTCGATCACATCGAGCAGGCGGTTGATGAGGGTGCTGTCGGTCATGAGGCGTTACCGGTCTCCGGCAGGGCGATGCTGTAAGGTTCGGTGAAGAAATGTTCCTCGACATTGTTGCCGTCTCCACCGCGGTCAACCACGACGAAGTCCTGTTCCTTGCCGATGGGCGTCAGCACGCCGTGCCAGGTGCCGCGAGCATAGTTGACGCCCTGTCCAGGGGCGGTGAGGAAGGCGCGCGGCCTGCCGGGTCGGCCCGCTTCATCGGGGCAGACAACGACCAGAAAGGGGGCGGGGGTCGTCGGCATGAAAGCCTGACTTCCAAGCGGGTGGCGCTCTACCATGGAGAGGGTGAGCGGCATCGGATAAGGGGTGCCGCGAAAGATGTTGATCAGGACACGGGCATTTTCGCCGCCGGCCTCAACTTTCGCCAGATCGTGGAAGCGGCGGCACTTGCCATTGTTGATCAAAAAGCTTTCGGTACCTTCCGTCTCGATCACGTCGCCGAAGGGGGCGAAAGCCTCACGGGTCAGAGCTTCTGCAACGATGGTCTTCATGGCGCGAATGGACCGCGCAGCTTGGCGTGACGGTTGACGTCCTTGTAGAGCAGGTAGCGGAATTTGCCGGGGCCGCCCGCGTAGCAGGCTTGCGGGCAAAAGGCGCGCAGCCACATGAAATCCCCGGCTTCCACCTCCACCCAGTCGCTGTTGAGCCGGTAGACCGCCTTGCCTTCGAGCACGTAGAGCCCGTGCTCCATCACGTGGGTCTCGGCAAAGGGGATCACCGCGCCGGGCTCGAAGGTGACGATGGTGACATGCATGTCGTGGCGCAGATCCTGCGGGTCGACGAAACGGGTCGTGGCCCATTTTCCGTCCGTGCCGGGCATGGGGTTTGCAGGCACATCCGCCTCGTTCACGAAGATGGGGTCGGGCTTGGCGAGGCCGGGGACGGCCTCATAGGCCTTGCGGATCCAGTGGAAGCGCGCGGGGGCGCTGCCGGTGCTGCGCAGGGTCCAGCCGCAATCGGGCGGCAGATAGGCATAGCCGCCGGGTGTCATCCCGTGCGCGGTCCCGTCCAGCTGTACGGTGATTTCGCCTTCCATGACGAAAAGGACGCTTTCGGCGCCGCTTTCAGTCTCGGGCCTGTCGCTACCCCCTCCCGGCTGCACCTCCATGATGTATTGCGAGAACGTCTCGGCGAAACCCGAGAGCGGGCGTGCAATCATCCAAAGACGCGTGTCGTCCCAGAACGGCAGCGCGCTCGTCACGATGTCCTGCATGACGCCGTTGGGCATCAGCGCATAGGCTTCGGTGAAGACCGCGCGGCCCGTCAGGAGCTGGCTTTGCGGCGGGTGTCCGCCATGCGGTGCGAAATAGGTGCGGGCACTCATTTTATTGTCCTGTGTTACGCGGGCAATATGTCCTTGAGCCGGAGAAAGGCGATGCGCTCCACCTGCCGGCAGGCCGTGGAAAACTCTTCCTCGTAGCTGTTTTCAAGCCGGGTCTCGAACGCCTTCAGGATGCCTTCCTTTGTATTGTCCTTGACGGCGATAATGAACGGAAAGCCGAAACGGCCGGTGTAGGCCGTGTTCAGCTCGGTGAAGCGGATACGCTCTGCGTCGGTGAGGGCGTCCAGGCCGGCGGACGCCTGTTCGCGGGTGGATTCCACCGTCAGGCGCTTTGCTGTTGCAAGCTTTCCGGCAAGGTCAGGGTGAGCCTTCAGGATGTCGAGGCGTTCTTCTTCGCTGGCGGAGCGGAAGACACGGGCGAGCGCATTGGCAAGCCCTGTCGCCGTATCGTGTGCGGTGCCAAGCTCAAGCCCGAAAGCGCGCTCGGCGATGAAGGGAGAGTGCTCGTAGACACTGCCGAAACGCTCGATGAATTCGGGCGCGCTCATGCGGCTCGGGCGCAGCGCAGCCGGGGCATAGGGGTGGTGCTCGCGCCAGTGACGGGCGATCTCGCCGCGGGTGGCCAGCCACACATGCTCGCGGCTTTTCACATGGTCGATGAAGCGCTGCAGGGCGGCGGCGCGACCGGGACGACCGACGAGCCGGCAATGGAGCCCGATGCTCATCATGGCCGGACGGCCCGCCTCGCCTTCCTCGTAAAGTGTGTCGAAGGCGTCGCGCAGATAGGCGAAGAACTGGTCGCCGGAATTGAAGCCCTGCGCAGTCGCAAAACGCATGTCGTTGGCGTCCAGCGTATAGGGAATGACGAGTTGCGGGCGGGCTGCATTGCCATGACCGTCATGGTCGATCCAATAGGGCAGGTCGTCGTCATAGGTGTCCGAAATCCAGTCGAACCCACCTTCCTCGATGGCGATCCTGACGGAATTGACCGAAGTGCGGCCGAGATAGAGGCCGCGCGGGCGTTCGCCCACCACCTCGGCGTGGAGGCGGATCGCCTCCAGAAGGTCGGCGCGCTCCTTCTCCTGCGGATATGAGCGGTAATCGATCCATTTCAGGCCGTGGGAGGCGATCTCCCAGCCCGCATCGCGCATCGCGGCCACCTGCGCTGGGCTGCGCGCAAGCGCCGTGGCAACGCCGAAAACCGTGACAGGCACCTGAGCCTTTGTGAACATGCGGTGGAGCCGCCAGAAGCCGGCGCGCGCGCCATACTCATAGATCGATTCCATGTTCCAGTGGCGCATGCCGGGCCATGGCGCTGCCCCGACGACCTCGGACAAGAAGGCTTCCGAGGCTTCATCCCCGTGCAGGATGCAGTTCTCGCCGCCTTCCTCGTAATTGACGACGAATTGCACGGCCACCCGCGCGTCTCCCGGCCATTTCGCATCCGGCGGGTTGGGGCCGTAGCCGGCCATGTCTCGGAAATAACGGGTCATGCTGTGGTCCATTGAACTCTATTGCCAAGGATAGCCGATGGAATGCTAAGGTCACTTTCCCGAAAAATTTGAAAGTCTTTTCCAATGCTTCCGGTACAGCCCCCCTTATCCTTGCCATGGATTTGCAGCACAATCGCGTCGGCTGGAAAACAGTCCGGAAAAGAAAAAAGGGAGGCTGCATGAGCGAGGCACGCGGAGGCCGTCTGACGACCCATGTGCTGGATACGGCCAGCGGCAAGCCTGCTGTCGGGCTGGAGATCGTCCTGTATCGTCTGGAGGGCGAGAGCCGTTCCCTCATCAAGACCGTGCGCACCAATAGCGATGGGCGCTGCGATGCGCCTCTGCTGGAAGGTGAAGTCTTCCGGACCGGGATTTACGAACTCGTCTTTGCGGCGGGCGAATATCTTCGCAGTCAAAATCTCCGGCTTCCCGATCCGGCCTTTCTGGACCTTGTGCCGATCCGTTTCGGCATGGCGGAGGAGACGCATTATCACGTGCCGCTTCTGATCTCGCCATTCGGTTATTCCACCTACAGGGGCAGCTGATGAAGACGCGTGACGAAATCCGGTTTCTTCTGAACGGAACGGAGGTTGCGCTTTCGGACATCCAGACCGGTGAGACGCTGCTCGACTATCTTCGTCTTCGCCGCCGCCTGACCGGCACCAAGGAAGGGTGTGCGGAAGGCGATTGCGGGGCCTGCACCGTTCTGGTCGGCCGCTTGTCCGGTGGCGTGCTTCGCTATGAGAGCGTCAACGCCTGCATCCGTTTTCTGGGGTCGCTCGATTGCTGCCATGTGGTGACGGTCGAGCATCTGAAGCGTGCCGACGGAAGCCTTCATCCCGTGCAGCAGGCGATGGTGGATTTTCACGGCTCGCAGTGCGGGTTCTGCACGCCGGGCTTTGTCATGTCGCTCTATGCGCTTTGGATGCGCGAGCCGGGGCCGGGCGAACAGGCCATTGAAAAGGCTCTTCAGGGCAATTTGTGCCGCTGCACCGGCTATGAGGCAATCGTCCGCGCGGCCCGGGCTGCCGGCGAAATTTCCTCCGTCGGCGACCCGCTGGTCGAGGAGCGGGACAGCGTAACATCACGGCTTGCAGCGATGCGGGACGGTGCGCGTGTGGAGATCGGCGAGGGTCGGGAGCGTCTGATCGTTCCCGCGAATGCTGACGATCTTGCAGCCATTCTGGAAGAGGAACCGAAGGCGACCATCGTCGCCGGAGCGACGGATGTCGGATTGTGGGTCACGAAATTCATGCGTGACATCGGGCCCGTAGTCTTCATTGGCGGACTGGAAGATTTGCACGGTATCGAAGAAGCCGATGGCATGCTCCGTATCGGCGCTGGGGTCAGCTATACCGATGCATTCGACCTTCTCTCACGGCGTATTCCGGCGCTGGGCGCCCTCATCGAGCGTATTGGCGGGGAACAGGTGCGCAATATGGGCACACTCGGCGGTAATATCGCCAATGGCTCGCCCATCGGCGATACGCCGCCGCCTCTGATCGCGCTCGGCGCGCGGCTGGTGCTGCGCAAGGGCGGGAGCCGTCGGACCATTCCGCTCGAGACCTATTTCATCGACTACGGCAAGCAGGATCGCATGCCGGGCGAGTTCGTCGAGGCCATCGAGCTTCCGTTGCCACCAGAGGGCACGCGCTTTTCGGTGTGGAAGGTCTCCAAGCGGCGCGACGAGGATATTACCGCCGTGCTTGGAGCCTTCAATGTGAGCGTCGAAAACGGCGTGGTGACCTCGGCGCGCATCGCATTCGGCGGCATGGCTGCAACGCCCAGGCGCGCCACCGCAGTCGAGGCTGCTCTTACCGGCAGGTCCTGGAATGCGGATACGCTGGAGCAAGCTGTCGCTGCGCTGGCCGAGGATTTTTCGCCGATCAGCGATATGCGCGCTTCGGCGAACTATCGGCTTGTGGTCGCGGGAAACCTGCTGCGTCGTTTCTTCCTCGAAGGGGTGGAGGGCCATGTGCCGTTGATGCTTTCCCGCCATGAGGCTGCCTGACATGAACAAGCATCAGGCGCAGCTCGACAGGAAGCGGATTTCAGGCGGGGTGGCGACCGACCAGCGCCATGATTCCGCGCACAAGCATGTAACGGGCGAGGCGGTCTATATCGACGATATGCCGGAGCCTGCGGGCACGCTGCATGCCTGCCTCGGCCTGTCCACTGTTGCCCATGGGGACATTCTTGCCATGGACCTTTCGGCTGTGCGGGCGGCACCCGGCGTGGTCGATGTCCTGACGGCAAGCGATGTGCCCGGCGTCAACGACCTCAGCCCGACCGGCCTGCATGATGAGCCCGTGCTGGCGGAAGGGAAGGTGCATTTCTTCGGCCAGCCGGTCTTCGCGGTGATTGCCGAAACGCGTGAGGCGGCACGCCGCGCCTGCCGGCTCGCGAAGATCGACTATGCGGAACTGCCGGCGCTGATCGACGTCGCCGATGCGGGGCCGGATGCACCTTTGGTGACCAAGCCGCTGACGCTCTTGCGCGGCGAAGTGGAGATCGCCCTCGGCGAAGCGCCGCGGCGTATCCGCGGGCAGATGAGGGTCGGCGGGCAGGACCATTTCTACCTTGAAGGTCAGATCGCTTTCGCGATGCCCGGCGAGGATGGCGATGTGCTCGTGCATTCCTCCACGCAGCATCCGAGCGAGGTGCAGCATATGGTGGCGCATGCGCTCGGCGTTTCCTCCCACGCGGTGACCATCGAGGTGCGGCGCATGGGCGGCGGCTTCGGCGGCAAGGAGACGCAGGCAAACCAGTTTGCCGCCATTGCTGCCATCGCCGCCAAGCGGCTGAAGCGTCCGGTCAAGATTCGCCCCGACAGGGACGATGACATGACGGCGACGGGAAAGCGGCACGATTTCCTGATCGACTATGATGTCGGGTTCGACGACGAAGGCAACATCCTCGCTGCCGATTTCGCCTATGCGGCGCGCTGCGGCTTTTCAGCCGATCTTTCCGGTCCCGTAACGGACCGGGCATTGTTTCATTGCGACAACGCCTATTTCTATCCCGCAGTACGTGCCGTTTCGCGGCCGCTCTACACCAACACAGTGTCCAATACCGCTTTTCGCGGTTTCGGCGGACCGCAGGGCATGGTGGGGGCGGAGCGGATCATCGATGAAGTCGCCTTCGCGGTCGGCAAGGACCCGCTCGATATCCGCAAGCTGAATTTTTATGGCGGGCCCGGTCGCGATACGACGCCGTACCACCAGACGGTGGAGGACAATGTCGTGGAGCGCATCGTGGCGGAGCTCGAGGAAAGTGCGGCCTATGCGCGCCGCCGCCGTGAGATCGCGGCCTTCAACAAGAACAGCCCCGTCGTCAAGCGGGGGCTTGCGCTGACGCCGGTCAAGTTCGGCATCTCGTTCACCGCCACCCATTTCAACCAGGCGGGTGCGCTGGTGCATGTCTATACGGACGGGTCCGTGCATTTGAACCATGGCGGCACCGAGATGGGCCAGGGCCTTTATGTGAAGGTCGCGCAAGTGGTGGCCGAGGAATTCCAGATCGATATCGACCGTGTGAAGATCACCGCAACCACGACCGGCAAGGTGCCCAATACGTCTGCCACTGCCGCGTCTTCCGGCTCCGACCTGAACGGCATGGCAGCGCAGGATGCGGCGCGACAGATCAAGACGCGGCTGATCGATTTTGCTGCGGATCGCTATGAGGTTCCGACGGATCAGATCGTGTTCCTGCCGGGACGGGTGCGTGTCGGCAATCAGGAAATCGCCTTCGATGACCTCATCCATCAGGCCTATATGGCACGCGTCCAGCTCTCAGCGGCTGGTTTCTACAAGACGCCGAAAATCCATTGGGATCGGGACAAGGGGCAGGGACATCCTTTCTATTATTTCGCCTATGGCGCGGCATGCGCCGAAGTCTCGGTCGACACGCTGACGGGCGAATATATGGTCGAACGTGTGGATATCCTGCACGAGGTGGGCCGTTCACTGAACCCGGCCATCGATCTCGGCCAGATCGAAGGCGGCTTCATCCAGGGCATGGGCTGGCTGACTACGGAAGAGCTTGTCTGGGACAAGAAGGGGCGGCTCGCCACCCATGCGCCCTCCACATACAAGATCCCGCTTGCTTCCGACCGGCCGAAAATCTTCAATGTGGCGCTGGCAGACTGGGCGGAGAATGCGGAGCCGACCGTGCATCGCTCGAAAGCCGTGGGCGAACCGCCCTTCATGTTGGGCATGGCCGTGCTGCACGCGCTTTCCGATGCGGTGGCAAGCGTTGCGGGCCACAGGCTCTGTCCGAGGCTCGACGCGCCGGCAACGCCGGAGCGCGTTTTGATGGCGGTGGAGCGGGTGCGGGCCGGTCAGGCCGACGCGTAGTGTATTCGCGGCTGCCAGGATGAAGGATCGCATGAGCCATTCGCTTGCGAAACTGGAGGCCTTTCTTGCCGTGCGGCCCGAGCTGGCGCTGGTGCGCGTGCGCGAAGCCAAAGGCTCCACTCCGCGTGAGGCCGGCGCCTGGATGCTCGTCGGGCAGGACGCGATTTTCGGCACCATTGGCGGCGGGCAGCTCGAATTCATGGCGATCGAACAGGCGCGCGCCCTGATTGCGGGCGAGGATGCGAAAGCCGAACTCGATGTGCCGCTCGGCCCTGAGATCGGACAGTGCTGCGGCGGGCGCGTCGGGCTCGACATCGCACTTCTGGACCGGCCACGCCGGCGGGCGCTTATCGAAGAGATGGCAACGCTGGAGGCCGCCCGGCCTTCGGTTTTCCTGTTCGGTGGCGGGCATGTCGGCGTGGCACTGGCCGGGGCGCTATGCCTGATGCCGGTGAAAGTAACCGTTGTGGAGACGCGGCAAGAGGCGCTTCAGGGGCTTCCCGATGGGGTGGAAAGGCGGCTTTTGGCAATGCCCGAGGAGGCCGTGCGCACAGCCCCTCCCGGTAGCGCATTCGTGGTTCTGACCCATGATCATGCACTGGATTTCCTGATCGCCGGCGAGGCGCTCCGACGCAATGACGCCGCCTATGTGGGCATGATCGGATCGCGCACGAAGCGGGCGACCTTTGCCTCCTGGTTCGCCCGCAACGGGGGCGATGCAGCGTTGCTCGAACGGCTTCATTCGCCGATTGGCGGTGAAGGGGTGCGTGACAAGCGGCCGGCAGTGATCGCAACGCTGGCGGCTGCGGAAATCGCGACCGCCCTCTTTGCGCAAGAGTGAGGCTCTTGCTGCTTAAGCTGCTCAAGGAGGAGCTGCGCCATCCTGGGTGAGAGGCCATGCTTCACCAAAGAAGTGCTCAATCTCCCGTTTCGAAATCACCGGGTTGCGGTGGCGCGATGGGGGTGAAGAGCGTGCGATCCGGCTTCAGGTCCAGGAGCGGAGTACCGTCGAGGCAATCGAGCCCCCTTACGAGCAAGACCGGGCCGTCGACCTCTACAAGGGAAACGACCGATGTGCCTATAGGATTGGGCCGCACCGGCGAGCGCAGCGCGAAGGTGCCGCGTGCACTGCCGTCATTGGCCGGGCTCTGGCGCACCAGATCGCGGCGCGAGAGATGAAGCCAGTATAGCACTTCGAGACGCTCGAATCGCCCGATGCCATCGAGCGCGGGTACCCAGGGATCGAAGATTTCGATGCGGCAGAGCGGCCCGTCCTGCCGGCCCTGACGCGGCGCCTTGAGACGGGACGTCCAAGGCGAATATATCCTTCCGATAAAGACAAGTCCCGCATCCGTGGCCGGTGGAGGTTCGACGGCCATTTCACTCGGCCTGATTTCGTTTTCGCGCACCATCAGCGGAAGATCCGTATGTGCTGGGTGTGTCCGGGCCTGCTTCGTCTCATCATCGCGTCTTCCCTGGGTTTTCCTAATAGATCCCGATCTCGCACCATACAGCGATAGATAGCGTGAATGGCAATATTCACTCCTGCATGCCCGTTTGATGGACATTGGCGATTCTCTGTCTTCCATTGTTATATTTATCTGTATATATCGAAAAAGCTATGCGGCGTGCATGGTCAGGGCAAATTTCACGATTCAGGAGAGGTTCATGCTGATGGAGACGCGTGTGCGGTGGGGTGTCGCGGGAGCTGTGATGGTGGTTTGCGCCGCTCTGGCGGGGCCGGCTGCGGCGGGTGAGACCAATGTCGCGGTGGCGGCCAATTTCACCGAGGCAGCAAAGGAAATCGCCACCTTGTTTTCCGCCGAGACGGAGCATCAGGCCGTTCTGAGCTTCGGTTCGACGGGGCAGCTCTATACGCAGATCACGCAGGATGCGCCCTTTGAGGTCTTCCTTGCCGCCGATGACGATCGGCCGGCAAAGGCGATCGCGGAAGGATATGGCGTTGAAGGCTCCAGCTTTACCTACGCCATCGGCAAGCTTGTACTGTGGAGTTCTGAGGCCGACCTCGTAAAGGACCAGGAGACGCTGAAGGCCGGCGACTTCCAGAAGATCGCCGTCGCCAACCCCGAAACGGCGCCCTATGGAACTGCTGCCGTTGAAGCCATGAAGGCGCTCGGTGTCTACGATGCTCTCAAGAACAAGATCGTTCAGGGCAACAACATCGCCCAGACCTACCAGTTCGTGGAAACCGCCAATGCCGAGCTGGGCTTCGTTGCGAAGGCTCAGCTCGCCGGCAATGAAAGCGGATCACGCTGGGAGGTGCCGGGCGATCTGTACAATCCGATCAAGCAGGATGCTGTCCTTCTGAAAAAGGGCGAGGCAAACGATGCGGCCAGGGCCTTCGTCGCGTTCCTTAGAAGCCCTGCGGCGCTGGCCGTGATCGAAAAGTACGGTTACGGCGTCGAATCTGCTAATTGAGTATCGTGCAGGCGCTTTCACCGGAAATATGGACTGCGGTCCGACTGACCATCGAACTGGCGGCGTTGACGACGGCGATCCTGCTGGTCGTCGGCACGCCGGTCGCGTGGTGGCTTGCGCGCTCGCGTGCATGGTGGAAGGAGGCGGTGGCGGCCATTGTCGCGCTGCCGCTCGTTCTGCCGCCTACCGTGCTCGGTTTCTACCTGCTCGTGACGCTGGGGCCGAGCGGCCCCGGCGGTGCGCTTGCCGGCCTGTGGGGCGCACGCACGCTTGCCTTCACCTTCGAGGGACTGGTCATCGGCTCGGTGGTCTATTCGCTGCCTTTCGTGGTTCAACCGATCCGCAACGCCTTCGAGGCGATGGGCGACCGGCCGCTTGAGGTGGCCGCAACCCTGCGCGCCTCGCCCGCGCGGGCCTTCTGGACGGTCGCGGTTCCTCTGGCGCGGCCAGGTTTCCTGACCGGGGCCGTGCTCGGTTTTGCTCACACGGTGGGCGAGTTCGGTGTGGTGTTGATGATCGGCGGCAACGTGCCCGGCGAAACGAAGGTCCTTTCGGTCGCCATCTATGATTTTGTCGAGACGCTGCGCTGGCGCGAAGCCAATATATTGGCCGGAGGCATGGTCGTGTTCGCCTTCGCTGTCATTCTTGCCATGACGCTGATCGAAAAACGCATGCGCAGGGCGGGAGAATGAGTTCACGCGCCGATATCGAAGTGGCTTTCAAGGGGCAGCTGGGCGGCTTTCCGCTTGATGCGCGCTTTGCTGCGCCAGGGCACGGCATCACGGCGCTGTTCGGGCCGTCGGGCTGTGGGAAGACAAGCGTCCTGCGGTGCATTGCCGGCCTGCAAAGGCTTAACGGCACCTGCCGTGTCGGTGGCGAGATCTGGCAGGATGAGAACACCTTCCTTCCGCCGCACAAGCGTAGGGTCGGCTATGTGTTTCAGGAGGCGAGCCTGTTCCCGCACATGTCGGTGCGGAGCAATCTTCTTTATTCCTCGCACGGCAAGGTGCTCCCTCCAGCGGAGGGGCGGGTCGGTTTCGACGAGGTGATCGATCTTCTTGGGCTCGAACACCTCATGGCGCGCGCGCCCCAGCATCTGTCCGGCGGAGAACGACAGCGGGTGGCCATCGGCCGGGCGCTTCTTTCCCAGCCGCGTCTTCTGTTGATGGACGAGCCGCTCTCGGCCCTCGACCGGCAGACGCGCGACGAGATTCTGCCCTTTCTCGAAAGGCTTCATGAGGCACTGGCGATCCCGGTGCTCTATGTGACACACGATCTTTTCGAGGTGGAGCGACTTGCCGACGAACTGGTCCTGATGCGGGCGGGCGGCGTGATTGCTTCCGGCCCTCTCGGGGCGATCCAGAGCGACACGAGCCTGCCGCTTGCGTTGCAGCGCGAGGCGGCTGTCAGCCTCGACGCGGTCGTGAAGGGCTTCGATGAACAATACGGGTTGCTGAAACTCGACGTGCTTGGCGCCGTTTTTCTTGTCCCGGGCCGGCAACGGCTGGAAGCGGGCACGCGCCTCAGGCTTCGGGTTGGAGCCGGAGATGTCAGCATAGCGCTCGAAAAGCCGGCCGCGACCTCCATCCTCAACGTGCTGCCGGCGCGTATCCGCTCGGCGCGGACGGTCGATGAACGCGAAATGATCCTGGTTCTTGGTCTGGGTGAGGACGGTGCCGGCGATGGTCTGCTTGCGCGTATAACGCGGCGCTCCTGGGATGTGCTCGGTCTTTCGGAGGGCACGGCAATCCACGCGCAGGTGAAGAGCGCGAGCCTTGCTTCGCGATAGGGCCTGCCGTGCCCTTCCGAGCGTGCCCGGCAGGTTCAAGCTCATTCAATTGCGCATGCGCGCTTTTTTGCCGGCTGACGCAGTGTTATAAAGTCAAGACCATAACGCTTTCTACGCAGGATATGTTCGATGCCTTCGCTCAGCCTTCGCGTCAATCTCGATCCGGATGGCAGGATCGGACCGGGTAAGATCGAACTGCTTGAGAATATCGCTTCGTTCGGATCCATCTCGGCGGGCGCCAGGCAGATGCAGATGTCCTACAAGCGCGCCTGGGATCTGGTGGAAGAGATGAACCAGATTTTCGGAAAGCCCGTGGTTTCCACGCAGACCGGCGGCAAGCGTGGCGGCGGAGCGGCACTCACTCCGGTTGGCCTTGCCGTCGTCAGCCGGTTCCGCGCCATCGAGCGGGCAGCCCTGGCCGCCGCCGAGCCGCATTTGACAGCGCTTCAGGGGGATATCGAGGCGGCGTGAGCGTTCCGGCCTTTTGTGGAGATGGAGGAAGGGGGCGCGAGGCTTCAGCGCCCAGCCAGAATATCGGCGATCATTCTCTGGCAGCGCCCGGCCATGAAATCCACCAGAAGGCGGACCTTGGGATCCTGGAATTTCTTGTGCGGATATAATGCGGCAAGCTTTACCGGCACGGGCGGGTTTTGCGGCAGAATGATTTTCAGGCGGCGGTCGCGCAGGAAGGGCTCAATCTCGAAACGCGGCTTGTTGATGATGCCCCGCCCGGCGAGCGCCCAACCGGTGATGACGTCGCCGTCGTCTGAATCGAACGGGCCCCGCACCTCGAATTTCTGCGGGCCGGCATCCGTTTCCAGCGCCCACAAACTTTCACGGGTTCCCGGAAACCGTAGCATCAGACAATCATGGTTGTCCTCGATGAGCTCCTGAGGCGTTTGCGGCTCGCCGCGACGTTCGAGATAGGCCGGAGCGGCGGCCAGAACCCGGTCGCAATCCATGATGCCGCGCATGCGGAAGCTGGAATTCTCCAGAATGCCGAGTTTGAAAGCGACATCGATACCCTCCCGCATCATGTCCACCTCGTGGTCGGACAGGCGAAGGCGAACTTCGATTTCGGGGTATTTGTCGCGGAATTCCGGAATGCCGCTGGCGATCAGTCGCTTGCCGATGCCAAGTGGCGCCGTCACGCGGATCGTGCCGCGCGGCTGGCCGGATAATGCAGCCACCGAGGCCTCCGCCTCATCCACGGCTTCCAGGACCTTGCGGGCGCCCTCATAAAAGGCGCGGCCCTGTTCGGTGGGGGTGAGCTGGCGGGTGGTGCGGTTGAAAAGCCTCACTCCGAGATGCTTTTCCAGTTCCTTGACCCGGTTCGATGCAACGGCCGGTGACAGGCGCATGTCGCGGCCCGCGGCGGAAAGATTGCCAAGCTCGACGACGCGGACGAAAATGGCGATGTTGTCCAGATAGGCCATCCGGCTCCCCTGTTTTAGCGGGGCATTATTTTCCAGAAAATTTTGAAAGTCATCGTGCTTATCCCCGCTTTCTGTTTATGTCGGAGTCCGTAACCTTGGGCCGACACGGATAAGGAAACAGGCATGAACGATTATGCGGTTCTTTGGGACTGGCTGTCCTTCGGCGTGCGCTGGCTGCATGTGGTGACGGCCATCGCCTGGATCGGCTCGTCCTTCTATTTCATCGCGCTCGACCTTGGGCTGGTCAAGCGACCGGGCTTGCCGGAAGGGGTGAGCGGCGAGGAATGGCAGGTGCATGGGGGCGGTTTCTACCACATCCAGAAATACATGGTCGCGCCGGCCTCGATGCCGGAGCATCTGACATGGTTCAAGTGGGAATCCTATTCCACCTGGCTTTCGGGCTTCGCCCTGCTCGCCGTTGTCTATTATGCGGGCGCTGACCTTTATCTGGTCGACCGCAATGTGCTCGATGTTTCCGCACCGGTGGGCATTCTCATTTCGCTCGCCTCCATCGGGCTTGGATGGATCCTCTACGACCTTCTTTGCAAATCGCCGCTCGGCAAGAACGACACGGCGTTGATGCTGGTTCTTTACGGCATTCTCGTCGCCATGGCCTGGGGGTATACGCAGCTTTTCACGGGGCGGGCGGCCTTCCTGCATCTGGGCGCCTTTACCGCCACCATCATGACGGCGAATGTGTTTCTCATCATCATCCCCAACCAGAAGATCGTGGTGGCCGACCTGAAGGCGGGGCGCAAGCCCGAGCCGAAGCTCGGGCTGCAGGCCAAGCAGCGCTCGCTCCACAACAATTACCTGACCTTGCCAGTGGTTTTCCTCATGCTGTCGAACCACTATCCGCTGGCCTTCGCGACGCAGTTCAACTGGGTGATTGCCTCGATCATCTTCATCATTGGCGTGCTGATCCGGCATTATTTCAACACGGTGCATGCGCGGAAAGGCAATCCGCACTGGACCTGGGGGCTGGCGGGCGTGCTTTTCATCCTCATCATGTGGCTGTCGACCGTGCCCAAGGTTCTGACCGGCGAGGAAAAGCTTTCGGCCGCCGGCGAGGTTTTCGTGGCGTCCACGCATTTTCCTGCCGTGCGCGATACGGTGCTCGGGCGCTGCTCCATGTGCCACGCTGCCGAACCCGGCTATGACGGCATTCATATCGCGCCGAAGAATGTGAAGCTCGATACGGATGCGGGCATTGCCGAACATGCCCGGGAAATCTATCTGCAGGCGGGGCGCAGCCATGCCATGCCGCCCGGCAACGTGTCGGGTATCACCGAAGACGAACGGCGCCTGATCGTCACCTGGTTCGAGGAAGCCCGCTGAACAATGTCTGAAACGCTTATCCGTGGCCGTGTCCTGACATTCCATGCCGAACCTCAGGGCATGGATGACCATGCTTCCTATAGCTATGAGGAGGATGGCGCGGTCCTGGTGCGCGGCGGGATCATCGCCGCGTGCGGCGATTATGAGGATGTCGCGGCGAAGGCGGGGCCGGAGCATCTCGTCATCGACCATCGGCCGCATCTGATCCTGCCGGGGTTCATCGATGCCCATGCACATTTTCCGCAGATGCAGGTGATCGCCAGCTACGGCGCGGAGCTGCTCGACTGGCTGAACAATTACACCTTCCCCGAAGAGTTGCGTTTCGACGACCTGCAACATGGCCGACGTGTGGCGCGGCTGTTTCTCGATGAGCTTCTGCGCAACGGCACCACCACGGTCGCGGCCTATTGCTCGGTGCACAAGACGAGTGCGGAAGCCTTTTTCGCCGAAGCCCATGCACGCAACATGTGCGTCGTCGCCGGCAAGGTGATGATGGACCGCAATGCGCCGGATGGTCTGACCGACACGCCGCAATCCTCCTATGACGACAGTTTCGCGCTGATCGAGGAATGGCACGGCAGAGGGCGGCTGAATTATGCCGTCACGCCGCGTTTCGCCATCACCTCCACGCCCGAGCAGATGGAGATGGCGGGAGCGCTGATGCGGGCCTTTCCGGACCTGCATATGCAGACGCATCTTTCGGAAAACCATGCCGAGATCGCGTTCACACAGACGCTTTATCCCGATGCGCCGGATTATACCGGCATCTACGAGCATTACGGGCTGCTTGGCCCCAAAGCCCTCTTCGGCCACTGCATTCATCTCAGCGAGCGCGAAGCAGACGTACTCTCGGACAGCGGCTCGGTTGCCGTGTTCTGCCCGACTTCCAATCTCTTTCTTGGGTCTGGCCTGTTCGACTATCAGCGCTATCGCGGGAGGGCGAAGCCTCTCAGGATCGCCAGCGCAACGGATGTGGGTGGCGGCACAAGCTATTCCATGCTGCGCACCATGGACGAGGGCTACAAGGTGATCGCGCTGAACGGCGAGAAGCTCAACCCGCTAGCCTCGTTCTGGCAGATAACGCGGGGCAACGCACAGGCGCTTTCCCTTGCCGAACGGGTCGGTACGCTGGAAGAAGGAACGGATGCCGATCTCGTCGTGCTGAATGCGCGGGCGACGCCGGTCATGGCTCTGCGTATGGAACGGGCGGACAGTCTCGCGGAAGAGCTTTTCGTGCTACAGACGCTGGGCGACGACCGTGCTGTCGTGGAGACCTATGTCGCGGGCGAGGCGGTGAAGAGCGCTCTCTAAGGCGGGCTGCTCTTGCGTCGTTGAAGAGAACATCAAGAGGTGGAAACGCGCGTGGCCGGGCAGTTCGATGAAAAGACCTTTTTCAAGAACCTCTTTGCGGCCGCGGTGGCGGCGGCCGATCCCCGCCAGACCCTGAAGAATTTCCTGCCTGAGAGGCCGCGCGGCCGTACCATTGTCGTCGGTGCGGGAAAGGGCGCGGCGCAGATGGCCGCGGCTCTGGAAGAGCTTTGGGATGGTCCGCTCGAAGGCGCCGTCGTCACCCGATATGGATATGGCGCTGCGACAAGGCAGATCGAGGTGATCGAGGCAGCCCATCCCGTGCCTGACGCGGCAGGCCTGCGAGGGGCGGAACGATTGCTCTGTCTGGTCGAAGGGCTGACAGAGGACGATCTCGTCATTGCGCTGGTTTGCGGTGGTGGATCAGCCCTTTTGCCGAGCCCGGCAGGAGACTTGTCGCTGGCCGATGAGATCGCTGTCAACGAGGCGCTGCTTGCCTCCGGTGCGCCGATTTCGGCAATGAACACGGTGCGCAAGCATGTTTCCACGATAAAGGGAGGCAGGCTTGCCGCCGCGGCACATCCCGCCCGCGTGGTTTCGCTGATCGTTTCGGACATTCCGGGAGACGATCCCGCGCTGGTCTCCTCGGGGCCGACCGTGCCGGACCGGGCAACCCGGCAGGATGCACTCGATGTGATCCGCACATACGCAATTGCTCTTCCCGACGCGGTCATGGCACATCTTTCTTCACCCGAGGCGGATGCGCCCAAGCCTGATGAAGCGTGTTTTTCAGGCAATGCGGTGCATGTCATCGCCTCGGCGGCTCGTTCGCTGGAGGCCGCGGCGATGGTTGCGTCGGATGCCGGTATTCCCGCAGTGATCCTTTCCGATTCCATGGAAGGAGAAGCGCGCGAGGTGGGCGGTGTCCACGCGGCCATCGCGCGTGAGGTGGCTCTGCAAAACAGGCCTTTTCAAAAGCCGGTCGTAATCCTTTCGGGCGGCGAGACCACGGTGACGTTGCATCGCAAGGGTGGTCGCGGCGGGCGCAACAGCGAGTTCCTTCTCGCACTGGCGCTCGGCATCGAGGGGGTGCGGGGCATTTCAGCCTTCGCAGCCGATACAGACGGTATCGACGGTTCGCAGGACAATGCAGGCGCCTTTGCCGATTACCGTAGCGTCGCACGGTTGCGCGAGGCCGGTCTAGACGCCAAAGAGCTTCTGGCTGCCCATGATGCGTGGGGGGCGTTCGAGGCCTTGAACGATCTTTTCGTGCCGGGGCCGACCGGCACCAATGTCAACGACCTGCGCGCGATCCTGGTGCGGTAGTCTTCAGGACAGTTCGGGGCTCGCAGATATCAACCGGCGATATCGACGATGCCGCTTTCTCCGGTCTCGGAGCCGAAGGCGAGGCGGCGGCCGTCGCGATCCCAGGCCATGGCCGTGATCGCGCCCTTGCCGGCGCGGCGCAACAGGACCTCTTTCTGGTCGGCAAAGCGCACGGCGAGGATCATGCCATCGGCATAACCGATTGCCGCGATTTCTTCAGCAGGGTGGCAGGCGACATTGGTCACCATCGTGTCGCCGCGCGTGCCGAGTTCGAGTGGGGCCTTGCCCATGGGGCCGTCTTTCGCCTGGAAGGGCCAGACAATGGCCGCCGGTGCGCCGGATGTGGCCAGCCAGCGGCCTTTTGCGCTCCAGGACCAGCTCTTGATCTTGGCGGGGTAGCCGGCCATGCGCATGTGCTTGCCGTCGGGGAGGCGCCAGCCATGGAGTGCGTTTTCCTGCATGGCTGTGACAAGGAACCTGCCATCGGGGGAGAAGGTCGCGCCAGTGTGGGCACCGGCCCATTCCAGCTCGGTTGGCTTGCCTTCTGTCGCTGGAAAATGAAGCGTCGCGCCGTTGTAGCGCGCAACGGCGAGCCGCATTCCCTTCGGCGCGAAGGCTAGCCCTTCGGCTGCACGTGCATGCTGGAATTCACGCTGCCTGCCGTCTGAGAAACGGACATAGGCGTTGCGGCCGGAGGCAAAACCAACAGATCCTTGCGGCCCGGCGGCGATGCTTGTGACCCATTTGCGACCGATCGTGGCCAGTTCCGTGCTTTCGCCATTCGCCAGAAGGCGCATGACGCGACCGTCTTCACCGCCAGTGAGCAAGCTTGCGGCGTCCAGGTCAGGGCACGCGCACAGAAGCCCGTCATGGAGTTCGCTCCATTTATGGCCGTCATGGAGCTTGTGCACGACGCCGTCGGCGAGCGCGAAATGCGCCAGGTCATCCAGCCAGGCGACGGCGATGACGTGAGCGTCGAGGTCCAGCGGTGCGACGGTGGGCATTTTAAAGAGATCCTGCAGTTTTAGTCTGGCGGTGTTTTATCATTGTGAGTTTGCCGGACCACGAGGGCGCTTGGGATGCTGCCATCAAGCCTGACAGGCTTCGAAGGTGCGGGTCAGGCGCTCGGCGTCCAGATCGCGGCCAATGAAGACAAGGCGCGTCTCACGTTTTTCATCCTCACGCCAGGGGCGCTGGTGGTCGCCCTCGATGATCATGTGCACGCCCTGTACTACGAAACGGTCGGGATCGTCCCGGAACGCGATGATGCCCTTGAGGCGCAAAATGCTCGGGCCGTCCATCTGTGTGGTCTTCTCGATCCAAGGGAAAAACTTCTTCGGATCCATTTCTCCGGCCCGAAGTGAAATGGACTGCACCTGAACGTCATGAATTGGAGACACTTCACCATGATGATGATGGTGGTGGTGATGGTCATGATCGTGATCGTGGTGATGATGATGGTGATCGTGGTCGCAGTCCGGACCGCAGACATGGTCCGGATCATCGTGGTCCAGGAAGTGCGGATCGTTGTCGAGCACGCGCTTCAGGTCGAAGGCACCACGGTCGAGCACGTCACTCAGGGAAACGCCGGCGCGTTCGGCGCGCAGGATGCGCGCGGTCGGATTGATGGCGCGAATGGTGGATTCCACCGCTGCAAGTTCATCGGGTGTGACGAGATCCGTCTTGTTGACGATCACCACATCGGCAAAGGCGATCTGATCCTCGGCTTCGTTGGAATCCTTGAGACGCAGGGGCAGATGCTTGGCATCCACCAGGGCCACCACGGCATCGAGCTTCGTCTTGGCGCGGACGTCGTCATCCATGAAGAAGGTCTGAGCGACAGGAGCCGGATCGGCAAGGCCGGTGGTTTCGACAACAATTGCGTCGAAGCGGCCGGGGCGGCGCATCAGGCCCTCCACCACGCGGACGAGGTCGCCGCGCACGGTGCAGCAGATGCAGCCATTGTTCATTTCGTAGATTTCCTCGTCGGATTCCACGATCAGGTCGTTGTCGATGCCGATCTCACCGAATTCGTTGACGATGACCGCATAGCGCTTGCCGTGGTCTTCGGTGAGAATGCGGTTGAGAAGCGTCGTCTTGCCGGAGCCAAGATAGCCGGTGAGCACCGTTACCGGAATCTGCGTTGTTTCAGCGGAGGTTGTGGTCTGCGCGTCGGACATGATTTCTCGCAAAGCTCGATTGGTTGCCCTCCATATAGGACGGCTCCATTACGATTGCACGCGCCGGCTTTCAAAATGAGAGAGGTCGAAACGATCGACATCCTCAAGAAGCTCGACGAAGCCCCGGACCGCATTGTCGAGGATGCGATGGCCGGCTTGCGCACTTGCTGCCGCTGCGTTTCCCGTGACCCCATCGGGGGAAAGATCGCGCATCATCCAGCCGAAGGCGTGTGGGCCGTAGGCGCGCAGATGGGTGAAGTCGCGGCGGAAACGGACTTGCTCGGAAGCGAAATCGCGAGCCTTGTCCATCCGCACGAGATCGGGCCTCAGCGCAAGCATCACCGAGGTTTCGATGAAGCCGCCATGAATGCCGAGCGCCCGCTCTTCCTCGGAAACGAGGTCTGCGGGATAGCCGAAGCGAGTCCAGCTCGTTGCTACGGCAAGCATGGGAAATCGGGCGCGCAATTCAGTGGCAACTATCGTCATCAGAGGCGAATTGCCGCCATGGGCATTGAGGAGCACGAATTTGTGAATGCCGGCTTTGTATTGGCTTTCGCCAATGCCGATCCAGCGGCGTACGGCCTCGTCGAATGTCAGCGTACGGGTACCTGCGGTGTCCTCATGCTCGATGGAGTAGCCGGTTTTCTCAACCGGCAAAAGATGCACGTGAAGGTACTCCGGTGCAGTCTCTATAGCCTTGCGCGCAAAGGCTTCCGCGATGATCCAGTCGGTCTCGGGAGGCAGGTGAGGGCCGTGCTGCTCGGTGGCGCCGAGCGGCAAAATGGAGATCGTTTTCGATGAAAAGGGCATTTCTCGTGGCGCACAAAGGTGAAAACGCTTCCCCGAGGGAAACACAATTATGCCTAAGTAACGCCTAATGAGGTGATTAGGCAATGTCAATCTTAAGTTGCAAAGCCATGCATCGTGATTATTTTGATTCATCAGGGACGTGTTTTGATTTCGTTAGGAATATCGAAAGGGGAGTTTTGAATGGCCAAGGCTGTCAGGGGCGCGACGATCGGTTTGATCCAGTCGGCCGCTAGGCTTTCACGTACCGCTCTGGCCGAGCGGCTCCTGGCACACGGCTTATATGCCGGCCAGGACAAGATCATGCTGGCACTTGCCTCGGAAAACGGGCAGACCCCGAGCCAGCTCGCGAACCTGCTGGGCGTTCGTCCGCCCACGGTAACAAAGACGATCAATCGCCTGACCAGTCAGGGGTTCCTTGAGAAGCGCTTTTCAGAGGATGACGGGAGGCGTGCTTACGTCTTCCTCACGAATGAGGGCGAACAGGTGATACGATCCATCGAGAAATCCGTGCGCAAAACCGAAAAGCTTGCGCTCAAGGGGTTCGACAAGAAGGATCAGAAGCTTCTCACCCAGCTTCTCAACAAGGTCGAAGCGAATCTCTCAGGGGTGCCTGTCACCGAAGAGGAAGATGAGGACATGACCGAGGACGCGTGAACCGGCCCCCTTTCCGGTTGCGAGCCCGCTTGCAGGGCTTATGCCTTGCCGATCTTCTGCGGTGCTTCGGCATCGCTTCAATCTGAGCTCTCAAACCCAGCAAAAGTCTGAAAACGGAAGATTATTCCGGCTGGCCGATTTTCGACGCCAGCCGGAATCTATCGCGTTTTCCCGATATGGCCATCGGGTGCGAAAAGCGTTTACGGTTTTCGCGTCGATGCGTTAGATGGCTTGACGCATGGCGCGGTTTTGCCGGATACCGGTAAGTGCGCCATATGGCGTTGGTGATGAGGGGGAGTTGCGGGTCTGGCGCAGAAGATCAAGCTTTCGACCATAGCCGAAGCGCTTGGCGTGTCCACGGCGACCGTATCTCTTGCGTTGCGGGACAGTCCGCTCGTGGCGGATGCGACGCGCGAGCGTATCAAGGAATATGCGCGCGAGATCGGCTATATCTACAACCGGCGCGCGGCGAGCCTGCGCACGTCGCGCTCGGGTATTGTGGGTGTGGTGGTGCACGACATCATGAACCCGTTCTTCGCCGAAATCCTGCGCTCCATCGAGAGCGAGCTCGACCGATCGCGACAGACCTTTCTTCTATCGAACCATTACGACCAGCTCGAGAAGCAACGCACCTTCATCGATACTCTGCTCCAGCTTGGAGCCGATGGAGTGATCATGTCGCCGGCCATTGGTACGCCGGCTCAGGATATTCGCCTGATCGAGGACAACGGCCTTCCCGTTGTCTTGATCGCGCGCTCCGTTGAAGGGGCGAAAGTCCCGGTTTTCCGCGGAGACGACGCCTATGGAACCTCGCTTTCCACCAATCATCTGATTTCGCTCGGCCACACGCGCATCGCCATGGTGGGCGGCACGGACCAGACCTCGACGGGTCGCGACCGCTATCAGGGCTATGTCAACGCGATGGAGAAGGCAGGGCTCGAAATCCGCCCGCACTGGCGTTTTCCAGGCCCCCGGACCAAGCAGGCGGGCTTTGAGGTCGCGGGCGCTTTCCTTGCGCTGCAGGATAAGCCCACGGCTGCCGTGTGCTGGAACGATCTGGTGGCAATTGGCCTCATGAACGGCATTGCCCGGGCGGGGCTTGTTCCCGGCGTCGATATATCCGTTACGGGTTATGACGATCTGGAAGAAGCGGCCATCGCCACGCCGGCGCTGACCACGGTCTGGAACGGCCAGCGCGAGGTTGGGCGGCGGGCTGCGCGTGTTTTGCTCGACCGGCTTAACGGCGCGGAAGTGAACCGCTCCCAGCAGCTCATCAAGCCGGAACTTCATGTGCGTCAGTCGACCGGCAAGCCTAAGGAACGCTAGATCGATTGATCGTTTCATGGAGACCCTGAACCGATCAATCGTTTTGCTTTTCCGCACTTACGCAAGCGTCAGGTGATTCCACCTGATGGAAAAGTGCTTTAGCGCGCCGTGTCCTTCCGGTCAGCCGGCGGCCACGCTCTGTTCCCGCCGTCTTGCGGCATGCGCGCGCACTGCGTCGCCAAAGGCACGGAAAATGCGGGCCGAATCCTCGTCGCTCTTTACCCAGTATTCGGGATGCCATTGCACGCCAACGGCAAAGGCGGGTGCGTCCTTGACAGAAACCGCTTCTATCGTGCCGTCCCCGGCCACAGCTTCGACCTCGAGCCGAGGGGCAGCTGTTGCCACACCCTGGCGGTGAACGGAGTTCACATGAATGGCGTCCTTCCCGAAAACGGAGGCGAAGCAGCCGGACGGCTGGATCGTGACCGCATGGCGAATGGCGAAACGCTCGTCCTGGCTGGCGTTTTCAGGCGCTCGGTGATCGAAACGCCCTTCCATTTCCTGAAGTTCCGTCGCCAGTGTGCCGCCGAGAGCGACATTCAATTCCTGAATGCCACGACAGATCGCCAGGAGGGGCACGCCCTTTTCAATCGCCTTGCGAATAAGGGGTAGAGTTGTCGCATCCCGCGCGGGATCGTAAGGCCCGTTTTCCTCACTGGCGTCGCCACCGTACAGGCTGGGATGGACGTTCGATTTCGATCCGGTGATGAGGACACCGTCCACTCCCGCAAGCAGGCTATCGAGGTCGATCTTTTCGCCAAGCGAGGGAACAAGCACGGGAATAACCCCGGCGCCGCTGACTGCCGCTTCCAGATAAGGCTCCGGCGTCGCATGCCAGACATAGTTCTCAACGGGTTTCGCGTCGGTCGATACTGCGACGAGTGGGCGTAACATGGTGGGGGGTCTTCCTGCCAGAATGATGATGCGATCGTTTGACATATAGGTATGTCGCGCGCCGTTTGCCGTGCCATCCCGGATGCCGTTTTCGCCATCAGTGTTTCAGCGAAATCCTATCGTGCGCAACGGCGTTCCGTGGCCATAAGTCCTTATTCTACTAAAGTATATATCGTGCTTTGGCGGATCTGTCCCGAAACGGCGGGCAGCGGGCGGGTTGAGAGGACAAAGCCTTTCGCCGTGCACTGGACACCCATGAAGCTGCGTGTATTGATACGGGTTCGGATCGCGGCAATGCATGAAAGTGCTGTTGTCCGCGAGGCGTTTCAAGGCCGTTCGACGGCCATTTTTTTCGATTGCGATTGTCTTGGGAGGTAATTCATGGATCGCCGATCGTTTCTGAAGAAAGCCGGTCTTGCCGGCGCTGGCGCTACGGCGCTTGCGACGCCTGCCATTGCGCAGGGCAACCAGACCTGGCGCATGGTCACCACATGGCCGAAGAACTTTCCGGGTCTGGGCGTTGGTGCGCAGCGTCTTGCCGACCGTATCACAGCCGCTTCGGGAGGCCGGCTGACGATTCAGGTCTATGCTGCAGGCGAACTGGTGCCGCCGCTTCAATCGCTCGATGCCGTCATCGACGGTTCGGCGGAAATGAGCCATGGCGCCGCCTATTACTGGCAGAACAAGAGTGCTGCCCTGTCCTTCTTCACGGGCGTGCCCTTTGGCATGACTTCGCGCGAAATGGCGGCCTGGGTTCGCTTCATGGGCGGCCAGGAAATCTGGGACGAAATCTACGATCAGTTCGGCGTTCAGGGCTTCCTGTCCGGCGATACGGGCACGCAGGCCGGCGGCTGGTTCCGCAACGAGCTGACGGGTCTCGATTCGGTGAAGGGCCTGCGCTTCCGTACGCCAGGCCTGGGTGGCCGGGTCTGGGAAAAACTTGGCGCGACCGTCACCAACATGGCGGCTGGCGAGATTTTCCAGGCTCTGCAGTCGGGTACGCTGGATGCCGCCGAGTTCGTCGGCCCTTACAACGATCTGGCTCTCGGCTTCTATCAGGTCGCCAAGAACTACTATTTCCCGAGCTTTGTGGAGCCGGGTCTGGCGACGGAACTCGTGGTCGACAAGAAGAAGTATCAGGAACTCCCCGCAGACCTGCAGGCGATCGTCAAGGACGTCTGCCAGGCCGAGTATGATCAGGTGGCATCGGATTTCTATGCCAACGATCCGCGCGCGCTGAAGACGCTGGTCGAGCAGCATGGCGTGAATGTGCGCCAGTTCCCCGACGACATCATCGAAGCCGGCGCGAAGGCGGCGGAAGAGATTCTCGGCGAGCTGCGCGATTCCAGCGATGCGCTTACCAAGAAGACGACGGAGAGCTTTATCGAAGCGCTCAACATCGTGCGTACCCGTACGGAAGGTACGGATGGCGCTTTCGTGGAAGCGCGCCGCAAATACTTCAAGATCTGAGGTTTGTCGCCGCCGGCATGCAGCTGGCGGCTTCACTTCAAGGAAAAGGCCCGGGCTGTTTCCAGCCCGGGCCTTTTGTTTTCATGCCTCCAGTGTCGGGGGCGGCCCATCATTTTGTGAAAGCAATCCTCAACACGGCTGCAAAGCGCTCTAGCTATAGATCGCGCGCGGCAGCCATGTGGCGATTTGCGGGAAGAGGAACATGATCGCAATCGCCAGGACTTGCAGAAGCACAAAAGGCAGAACACCCTTGTAGATCATCGTCGTGGAGACACTGGGTGGCGCCACTCCGCGCAGATAGAACAGGGCGAAGCCGAAGGGCGGCGTCAGGAAGCTCGTTTGCAGGTTCACGCCGACGAGAACGCCCAGCCACACCGGATCGACATCGAGGGCCAGAAGAATGGGCGCCGTGATCGGGATCACGATGAAGATGATCTCGAATGTGTCGAGGATGAAGCCCAGCATGAACATGATGAGCATCACCACCGCCACTGCCGCCAGCGTTCCGCCCGGCAGGTTCGACAGGAACTCGTGCACCAGATTGTCGCCGCCCATCAGGCGGAACACGATGGAAAACACTGAGGCGCCGAACAGGATGATGAAAACCATGCAGGTGATGGACGCCGTGGCTATCGCCGTTTCGCGCAGCACCCTGAAGGACAGGCGCAGCCGTACGGCGGCAAGAACCATTGCGCCAACAGCGCCGACCGAGGCGGCCTCCGTCGGGGTTGCGATGCCGCCGAGGATGGAGCCAAGAACTGCCATGATAAGCAATAGCGGCGGCACGAGCGCCACAGCAACCTCACCTAACAGATGCTTCTTGTCCTCAGGGGCGACCGGCGTGGCGGGGCAGGATTGCGGGTCGAAAATCGCCTTGAAAACCGTCCAGCTGAGATAGAGCCCAACGAGAAGAATGCCGGGCAAAAGTGCGCCGGCAAACAGATCGCCCACCGACACCGGCACCGGGGCGAAATTGCCCTTGGCCATCTGCACCTGGGCATTGATGCCGGACAGCATGTCGCCCATGAAGATGAGGACCGTGGAGGGCGGGATGATCTGGCCGAGCGTGCCGGAAGCGCAGATCACGCCGGTGGCAAGCTTGGGATCGTAGTTCGCACGCAGCATCGCCGGCAGCGAGATCAACCCCATGGTCACGACGGTTGCACCAACCACGCCGGTGGACGCGGCGAGCAGCGCGCCGACCACGATGACCGACATGCCAAGGCCGCCCCGCAGATTGCCGAAGAGCTTGCCCATGGTCAGCAGCAGCTGTTCGGCGATCTTGGAGCGTTCGAGCATGACGCCCATGAAGATGAAGAGCGGTACGGCGACCAGCACTTCATTCGTCATGTAGCCGATATAGCGGTTCGCCAGGCTACCGAAATTGGATGGGTCGAACACGCCGAACCACATGCCGACGGCGCCGAACATGAGTGACACACCGGCAAGCGTGAAGGCCACCGGAAAGCCCAGTAGCAGAAAGCCGATGATGCCGAAGAACATGAGCCCCGCAAGGAGCTCGCCAATCAATACAGGATCCATCAGACCGTCGCCTCCGGCTGCTCTTCGGCTTCGTTTTCATAGCGCAGCTTCGGCGGAAGAAGATCTTCCCTGTCCGCCAGAACGAGGATGGAACGAAGCGCCATCGCGATACCCTGAAGCGCAATCAGTGCGGCAAAGACGATGATGAAGCTTTTCAGGACGAACAGGCCCGGCATGCCGCCCACATTGGCGGAGGCCTCGTGGATGCGCCAGGAACGGCTGACAAAGGTCCAGCCGTAATAGTAGACGATCCAGGAGAACGGCATGAGAAACAGGACGACACCGATCAGGTCCACCAGCGCTTTGCGGCGAACGCTTGCCGGCCGGTAGAAGATGTCAACGCGCACGTGGTCGTTGCGCAGCAGCGCAAAGCCGGCAACAGCGGTGAACATTGCTCCGTTCAGCCAAACATAAAGATCCTGCATCCAGACGAAACTGACCGAAAACACATAACGCTGCACCACCACGGTGAAGCAGACGAGAACGATGGCCAGAGAAAGCCATGAGAAAATGTTTCCGATCAGGGAATTGATCCCGCTTATGGCGCGGACTGCCAGAGCGATCGCGCGCACGTGTCAGAATCCCCCGCCTACGGCGCGCCAGGCGCGCGGCTCAAGAATGATTGTCATTATCTGCCCTTTTGCATTTCCCCTTTGATGGACGACCGTGTTTTCTCCAGTCTTATCCATCGGGCCGTTTTGCGGCTGCAATTGATTAGCAGCTTCCAGTGATTGCAAAAAGTAATGCCGTGGGAATGGCGGGTTATGCAAGCGCTAATGGCACGGAATCGTGGATGAACGGTCTCTGCCGCAAAAATGTCGACCAAAGGCTGAGAATGGTCGGACAGAATCATTCTTAAGAAGATTGATTGCGACAATAAAATTACGTCAAACGCATGTTGGGAGCGGCGGACTTGCTCTTTCACAATAGGCTCCCGATTTCGTTTGACGCGCTGAGAGACCAATAGAAAACTGACCTGACGGAATGGTGTAGAGTATCCATTCCGTTGAGGAGGAAAATTGCAGATGACGCTTCACGACATCTCGCTCGATGACAAATACGACCTGTCGAAGGAACGCATTTTCGTGTCCGGCGCACAGGCGGTTGTGCGCATGCTTCTCATGCAGCGCGAGCGGGACAGGCGTGCAGGTCTGACCACGGCGGGTTTCGTTTCGGGCTATCGCGGTTCCCCGCTCGGCGGGCTCGACCAGCAGCTTTGGAAGGCAAAGAAGAGCCTTCAGTCTTCCGATATTGTCTTTCAGCCGGGTCTCAATGAGGAACTGGCCGCAACCGCTTGCTGGGGCTCTCAGCAGACGGAGCTTCTGGGCGAGGGCAAATATGACGGCGTCTTTGCCGTCTGGTATGGCAAAGGGCCAGGGGTGGATCGGTGCGGCGACGTCTTTCGTCATGCCAACCATGCCGGTTCGTCAAAGAACGGTGGCGTGCTTGCCCTGATGGGGGACGACCATACGGCCGAATCCTCCACCGTCGCCAATGCCAGCGAATTCGCCTTTGTCGATGCCATGATCCCGATCCTCAATCCTGCCGGCGTGCAGGAACTGATCGATTACGGGCTTTATGGGTATGCGCTGTCGCGTTTTGCCGGCACCTGGACGGCAATCAAATGCGTGAAGGACAATATCGAATCCACGGCAGCGGTCGATGCGTCGCTGGAACGGCTGAACATCATTCGTCCGGAATTCGACATGCCCCCCGGCGGGCTGAACATCCGCCACGAGATTAACATGCTCGGCCAGGAGACGCGCCTTTACGATTTCAAGCGCGCGGCGGCGGCGGCCTTCGTTCGCGAGAACAAGCTCAACCGGATCATCTATTCGGGGGGCTCAAAGGCAAAGATCGGCATTGTAACGCTCGGCAAGAGCTATCTCGACACCCGGCAGGCGCTTGACGATCTCGGCATCGATGAGGCGCGCGCCAACACGCTCGGCATTCGCCTCTTCAAGGTGGCGTGCCCGTGGCCGTTTGATCTGGAGCATATGCGCGACTTCGCACGTGGCCTCGAAACGGTGATCGTGGTCGAGGAAAAGCGTTCGCTGATCGAGGTGCAGTTGCGCGAAAATCTCTATGGCACTGCAAATCAGCCGGAGATCATCGGCAAGGTCGACGAAAAGGGCGGCCGCCTTTTCGCTCCGACCGCAGCGCTAGATCCCAATGAAATAGCCATTGCCATCGGTGAGCGCATTTTGCGCGTCATCGGCCCGTCGGAGGAGATCGCTGCCCATGTGACGCGGTTGCGGCAGTTCCAGGCAATGCTTGCAGACACGCGCGATGTCGCCTCCCGAACGCCCTATTTCTGCTCGGGTTGCCCGCACAACACATCAACCCGTGTGCCTGAAGGATCCATCGCCGGTGGCGGTATCGGTTGCCACTTCATGGCAACCTGGATGGACCGTTCCAATATCGGCTTTACCGCCATGGGCGGCGAGGGTGCGCAGTTCATCGGCCAGGCGCCGTTTTCAAAGCGTGAACACTTTTTCCAGAACCTAGGCGACGGGACCTATAATCATTCCGGCGTTCTGGCGCTTCGTTTCGCCATCGCGTCCGGCGCCAACATCACCTACAAGATTCTCTTCAACGACGCCGTTGCCATGACGGGTGGCCAGCCGCATGAGGGCGGCCTGACGGTGGACATGATCGCCGATCAGGTGCGGGCCGAAGGGGTTTCGCGCATTGCGGTCGTCACCGACGAGCCCGAAAAATATGCGGGCGTGGCCTCTTTCCCGACCGGCACCAGCATCAACCATCGCGACGATCTCGACCGGGTGCAGCGGGAGCTGCGCGAGGTGAAGGGCGTTTCAGTTCTTCTCTACGACCAGACGTGTGCGGCGGAGAAACGCCGGAGGCGCAAGCGCGGCACGTTTCCCGATCCCGACAAGCGCGTCTTCATCAATGAGCTCGTTTGCGAAGGCTGCGGTGATTGCGGCGTCAAGTCCAACTGCGTTTCGGTGCAACCACTGGAAACCGAGTTCGGCCGCAAGCGGCGCATCGATCAATCGAGCTGCAACAAGGATTTCTCCTGCGTCAACGGCTTCTGCCCGTCTTTCGTGACCGTGCATGGCGCAAAATTGCGCAAGGCACAGGGGGCTGTCGGTAACAACGACCCGCTGGAAGGCGTGCCGGAAGCGCCACTTTATTCGCTCGATCATGGGTGGTCAGCTGTGGTTGACGGCATCGGCGGTACGGGGGTCGTGACTATCGGTGCCATTCTCGGCATGGCTGCGCATCTGGAAGGCAAGGGCGCGGGCATCATCGATATGGCAGGGCTGGCCCAGAAGGGCGGCGCTGTGTTCACGCATTTGCGGGTGGCGAAGACGCCTGACGATATTCACGCGATCCGTGTGTCTGCCGGCGAGGCTGACCTCATTCTAGGTTGCGATCTCGTTGTTTCGGGCGCCAAGAAGGTTCTGGCTGCGGCGCGTGAAGGGCATACGCTGTTCATGGCCAATACGGCCGAGGTGATGCCCGGTGATTTTGCACGCTCGGCCGATTTCTCGCTGCCCGTCGAGCGGTTGAAGAAAGCGGTTCGTGAGGCGGTGGGCGACAAGAAAGCCCATTTCTTCGACGCCACGCGGACCGCGACTATTCTTTTTGGCAATTCGGTCGGCGCCAACATGTTCATGCTCGGCATGGCCTGCCAGTATGGTGGACTGCCTGTTTCGCCAGAAGCGGTGGAAAAGGCTATCGAGCTCAACGGACAGGCGGTGAAGATGAACCTGTCCGCCTTCCGCTGGGGGCGGCGGGCCGCCCACGATCCGGAATTCGTGCGCGATCTGGTTGCCAGGTCGTCGCAGGCAAGCGACCGGCCGGCCTTGTCGCAGACGCTGGACGAGGTGATCGAGCGGCGGGTTGCCTTCCTTGCAAGGTATCAGGACAAGGCTTACGCCATGCGCTACCGCACGCGCATCGAACGTTTGCGCGTGGCTGAGGAAAGAGCCGCTCCGGGCTCGACAACCGTCAGCGAGGCGGCCGCGCGGAACCTCTTCAAGCTGATGGCCATCAAGGACGAATATGAGGTTGCGCGGCTTTATACCGATGGCAGCTTCCGGCGGCAGCTCGCTGCCGAATTCGAGAGCTTCGATCGGCTTGAATTTCACATGGCACCTCCGGTTCTGGGGCGGCACGATGCGGATGGGATGCCCAGAAAATCGAGTTTCGGCCCCTGGGTCATGAAGCTCTTCGGCGTTCTGGCGCGGATGAAACGTCTGCGCGGTACGATGCTCGATGTTTTCGGCTATTCGGAAGAGCGCCGGATGGAGCGTCGTTTGCTGGCTGACTACGAGCGGGATCTCGATATGATCGAGGCGGCACTGGAACCATCGCGGATCGAGGCGGCTGCGGCGCTCGCTTCCGTACCGGCGATCATTCGCGGCTACGGGCACATCAAGGCGGCGAATGCGCAAAAAGCGGCAGAAGAGCGGAAGCGGCTGCTGGTTCGCCTGGAGGACGGTGACGGAGAAGGGCCGATCCTCAAGGCCGCAGAGTAAACCGGCTATTCATTAGCCGGGCAGGAAAAAAGCGGAATTATAAATCTTTCTTAATGCTGTTGTGCCATTGCTGAGCTCATAAAACGGGCTGGTGCGGTGAAAAACAACAGGAACAGCATTCCCGAAGACGTTTATGTCGGCTACATCCGGTCCCTGTTTCAGGACGTGGGTGTTTTGCCGCTGGGCGGTCTTTGCTTCGCGCTGATTGCGTTCCTGCTTTATTACAAAACCGGCCAGACCTTTCAGCTTTTCCTCGGGCCTGCGATGTTCGCGGCCGGCGTGTGGCGCTATTTCAAGATCATGAGCGTCGATCACGCGGAAATCCACGATGCGGAATCTGCGCTCGTCTGGGAACGACGGTATTTATGGTGGGGGAGCCTGCACGGGTTGATCGTCGGCTCGTTCGGCTTCGCCACCATTGTGCTTGGCGAAGACAGCTTTGCCGAGCTTGCAGCCGTTTCCTCCATCCTGTGCGGCACGATCACGATCGCGGGGCGCAATTACGGCTCGCGCAAGATGATTTCGGTGCTCACGCTGACCATCGTCTTTCCCATCGCGCTCGGGCTTATGCTCAAGGGCGACATTTATCATTTCATCCTTGGCACCTTCATCGCGCCGTTCATGCTCGTGGTGATGAAGATGGCCGAGCTGGTGCGAACTGTTCTGTTCACCGCGATCAGCGAGGAGAAGCGTTCCACGCGCCTGGCGCAGCGGTTCGACCGGGCCCTCAACACCATGCCGCACGGCCTGTTGATGCTGAACAAGGATGAGCGCGTGGTGGTCAGCAATGGGCAGGCCGCCGAAATGCTGGGCTTCAAGTCTTCCGACCAGATGCTGGGCCGGACGCTGAAATCGCTCTTGATGCGTGGCGTGGCAAGCGGGCTTCTTTCCGAGCGCGACTATGCCTATGCGGAGGAAAATCTCTCGAAGGCCCTGCGCGAGGGACGCGACCGCAAGGTGCTGCTGAGCATGGCCAATGGCCGCCATTTCGAATTTGCGGCCCGCGAGGGGCATGGCGAGGTGGGGGTTTTGACCTTCGAGGAGGTGACGAGCCGGGTCGAGGCGGAGGAGAAGATCCGCTTCATGGCCCGATACGATAGCCTCACCAGCCTGCCGAACAGGGCCTATTTCCATGAGAAGGTCAGCGAGACGATGGCCGCAGGCGATCAGGATCGCCTTTGCGGCCTTGCGGTTCTCGACCTCGACGATTTCAAGAGCGTCAACGACACTCTCGGACATCCCGTCGGTGACGGGCTCATCTATGCGATGGCTGAACGGCTATCGGTGTTTGCCAGCAGCAATGTCCAGATCAGCCGCTTCGGCGGCGATGAGTTCATGATTTTCTTCAATCAGGTCGATAACGAAGCCCAGTTCAGCGTTCTGCTCGACGAGATATTCGCATCCCTTCAGGGTGAGGTGGACGTGGCCGGCCACGCGATGCGCCTGCAGGCAAGTGGCGGTGCGGTCGTTGTCAGCGCACGGGGCAGCGATGTCGATTCCATGATCGTGAAAGCTGATCTCGCACTCTACAAGGCAAAGGAACTCGGCAAGAACTGCTGGCGTCTGTTCGAGAAGGAAATGGATGTCGCCTTCCGCAATCGGCAGGTGATGAAGGCAGATTTGCGCAGCGCCATCGAAGCGCGCAATCTGCGCGTGGTCTATCAGCCCATCGTCGATGCGCGCACGATGCGGATCGCAAGCTGTGAGGCCCTCTGCCGCTGGGATCATCCCGAGCTCGGGCTGGTCTCGCCCGCCATCTTCATTCCGCTTGCCGAGGAGATGGGGCTGATCTCGGAAATCAGTGCAATCGTTCTTGATGCGGCCTGCAAGGAGTGCGCCAAGTGGCCGGAGCAGATCGGCGTGTCCGTCAATCTGTCGGCCAAAGACTTCCGCTCGATCGATGTGGTGGCACGCGTGCGCTCGGCTATCGAGGGTGCGGGCATCTCCGCTTCCCGCCTCGAAGTGGAGGTGACGGAAACGGCTCTGCTGCACGATACGGCAGCGACCGTAACCTATATCAAGGCGCTCAAGGAACTGGGCGTGAGCATCGCCCTCGACGACTTCGGTACGGGCTATTCCTCGCTGAGCTACCTGCACACGCTTCCGCTCGACAAGATCAAGATCGACGGCAGTTTCGTGGCTAATCTCAAGGAAGGGGAGCGCTCGCTGCACCTTCTCCAGGGCGTTGTCGATCTTTCGCGCAAGCTCGGCCTCGACGTGACGGTTGAAGGTGTGGAGCGCTTCGACCAGCTCACCCTGCTTGAAAGCGCGGTGAAGCCCGATCTTCTGCAAGGCTTCCTCTTCGGTCCGGCCCTCACGGCATCGGGTATCGAGACCATGGCGGAGATGAAACAGCCGCTGGTCACGAGCATTGAAAGCGCTCGCAGCCGCGCTTCTTTCTGACGACAATTTGTCTCAGCTTACGTCAGGGAATATGCCGAGAAATAAGGCGCGCCGTTAACCTTAACAAAATCTAAACAAGATCCGTCGCAATCTCAGCTTTACAAAGACAGATGCTTAGCTAGGCTAACATTTGTACGAGGTAGTAAGGTGGGGCAGATGCGGAAATGGAAGCGCGGCGAGGTGCGGTTGGATTAGATTCCGGCCAGCGGAATACTGTTGGCGGTGCGGATGAGGACAAGAAGTCCACGAGTTTCGTGGATGGTGTTCTGCGCTTGCTCGAACGCACGGAATACCGCCGCTGCGACACAGGTGAGGACCGCGAGGAAATCTACAACCTGCGTTACAGGTCCTACCGCGCGCATGGCTTTGTGCCCGAATCCACCCGGCAGATCACCAAGGATGAGCTGGACGACCTTCCCAATTGCTATAATTTCGGCGTCTATATCGATGGCAGTCTGGTCAGCACGGTGCGGCTGCACCAGATCGACAAGGAAGTTCCCTTCGGCCCTGTCATAAAAGGGTTCGGAGACGTCATGCTGCCGCTGATCGAGCGGGGCGAGAGCTGCATCAATCCCAGCATGCTTGCCGCCGATCCCGAGCTTGCCCGTGAATACAGGGCGTTGCCCTATGTGACGCTGCGGCCCGTGATCCTTGCTTACGAGTATTTCCACTCAACTTATTGCGCCTGCCTGATCCGTCAGGAACATACGGCCTTCTATCGCAGGATATTCGGCGCAAGGCAGATGAGCGAGGAGCGGGCCTATCCGCCGATCAGTATTCCGCTCATGCTGTTCGGCGGCGTTTGCGCCAAGGAATTCGGGCCTATCGTGGAGCGGTTCCCGTTCTTTCGGTCTACCCGGGCAGAGCAACGCTTGCTGTTTGAACGGCCCGCAGAGGGGGAGGCACTGTCACTGACGGTTCTTCCCACCGCGAAATATCTGAACAACGCGGCCTAGCTCCGACCAGATACGCCTCTGGACCTGCCTACGTTCCGCAGCGGTTATGCGATGAGACGGGTCATAGCTTCTTGTCGCTCGTCTTTCGCCGGGGTATCCATTTCCCATGAGTGCGCGCAACGACATTGTCGACAGCATTGTCTGGGCTGGCGAACTCAAGCCTGATGAGCTTGAGCGCGCTCGGCGCGGGCTGGCGGAACGTGTTTTCACCAAGGGAAGCTATATCTGCCATCGCGGCGACCGGCTCGATTACTGGACCGGTGTTGTGGACGGGCTTATCAAGATCAGTGCGATCTCGGCGGCAGGCAAGGCGATGACCTTTGCCGGTGTGACCGACGGGGGGTGGTTCGGCGAAGGGTCCGTTCTGAAGAACGAGCGTCGCAAATATGACGTGGTCGCCATTCGCGATACGCGGCTCGTCATGCTGTCTCGCAGCACCTTCATGTGGCTGTTCGATAACAGCACCGGCTTCAATCGCTTTCTCGTCAGGCAATTGAATGAACGCATGGGGCAGTTCATCGCCACCATCGAGTATGACCGGATTCTCGACCCGACGGCGCGGGTGGCGCGCAACCTCTCCTGGTTCTTCAATCGGGCTCTTTATCCGCTGGCTGGCAATGAGATCGAGATCAGCCAGGAGGAGCTTGGCCTTCTGGCGGGGGTCTCGCGGCAGGTGGTCAATCGCAGCCTGCGGGTGCTCGAGGAGAAGGGCCTCCTGCGCGCCGAGCATGGCCGGATCATGATCGTCGATGCCGAAGCACTGAGCCGTTACGGCTCATAACGCTCGCGCCACTTCGTACCCCGAATCGTATTTCCGGAATGGCTGGTGACCCTGCCTGAATGCAGCATGCGATGATTGAAGGAACTGCGTTTCAGACTTTGGTCTCACAGTCATCGCCCTGGCTGCGCAAGAAGCCGCGTTTTGCTCAGGAAGAAGAATTGGTGGGAGATCGCGCTGATACTTTGGTCTTGGCTGGGACGCCATGTTTTGGGGCAAACGCGACTTTAGTCGCAACAGCCTCGCCAAAATACTCTACCGCTCCACTATAAAGACAAACTGCCTGCGTGTCTGTCAAGGGACGAGTTGATTGCGGCTGATTTTCGTGAAAACCTCGATCCAATCAACAATCCGCACTTCGGGGAGGAAGTACGGATAACGGCGGAATACCGCCGAGCACGGGAGGAAATGGCTTGGCGCAAAACCACGCGTCGACGGATACACTTGCCAAATATCTGCTGCTCAACGCAGAGCGTTTCCGCGGCCGGCCCGCGATGCGCTTCAAGGATTACGGCATCTGGCAGAGCTGGACCTGGGAAGAACAGCTCGAGGAAGTTCGTGCTCTTGCGCTCGGTCTTCAGACACTCGGTCTCAGGCGCGGCGACAAAGTCGCTGTCATCGGGGCCAACCGACCGAGGCTCTATTGGTCGTTTGCGGCGATCCAGTCGCTGGGCGCAATCCCCGTGCCGCTCTATGCCGATGCCGTGGCGGAGGAAATGGCCTATGTCCTCAATCACGCCGAAGCGCGCTTTGCGCTGGTCGAGGACCAGGAGCAGGTGGACAAGGTGCTTTCGGTTTCACCGGAAGTGCCGATCCTTACCGATATCATCTATGATGAACCGCGTGGCCTGAAGGACTACGATCACACGCATCTGCATGCCTATTCGGCGGTCCGTGAGGCTGGTCGCCAGCGGCTTGCAGTGGAGGACGGTGTGCTCGATGCCTGGCATCAGGAGATCGCGCGCGGCAAGGGGGATGAGATATCGGTCATCCTCTACACATCCGGCACCACCGGGCGTCCGAAGGGGGTGATGCTGTCGCATGACAATTTCGTGCGGTCGGCGCTCAATGGCAACGCCTTCGACAATCTCGACGAAAACGAAACGACCATTGCCTATCTGCCGCTCGCCTGGGTGGGCGATCACCTTTTCTCCTATGCGCAATCCTACACGGCAGGCTTTTGCGTGGCCTGTCCGGAAAGCGCTGAAACGGTGAATGAAGATCGCCGTGAGATCGCGCCGACCTATTTCTTTGCTCCGCCGCGCGTGTTCGAGACCATGCTCACCTCGATCATGGTACGGATGGAGGATGCGGGACGGCTCAAGAAGGGCATGTTCGACTATTTTCTGGCGCATGCGGCGAAAGTGGGCGAGCGCATTTTGAATCGCGAGCAGGTGGGGCTGCGGGACCGGGTGAAATATGCGCTCGGCGAATTCATGGTCTACGGTCCGCTCAAGAACCGCATGGGCTTTTCGCGCATGCGTGTGGGGTATACGGCGGGCGAGGCGATCGGCCCTGAGCTGTTCAGTTTCTACCGCTCGCTGGGCCTTAACCTGAAGCAGCTCTACGGCCAGACGGAAGCGACCGTCTACATAACCGCGCAGGCCGATGGAAAGATCCGGCCGGATACGGTCGGTTTGCCTTCGCCGGAGGTGGAAATCCGCATCGCGGAAACGGGAGAGGTGATGTACCGCTCGCCCGGTGTTTTTGTCGGATATTACAAGAACGAGGAGGCCACGCGCGACACCAAGACGCCCGATGGCTGGGTGCATACGGGCGATGCGGGCTTCTTCGATGCCGATGGGCAGCTCAAGATCATCGACCGGGCGAAGGATGTCGGCAAACTCGCCTCGGGCGATCTGTTCGCTCCCAAATATATCGAGAACACACTCAAATTCTTCCCCGAGATCAAGGAGGCGGTGGCCTTCGGCCATGGCCGCGAGTTCTGCGGAGCGTTCGTCAATATCGATCTGGCGGCGGTTGGGAACTGGGCCGAACGCAACAACATCGCCTACGCGTCCTATCAGGAACTGGCCGGCCACCCGCGTGTCTATGAGACGATTGCCGCGCATGTGAACGAGGCCAACAGGCGCTTGGCGCGCGAGCCCCTGATGGCCGCCTCGCAGATCAGGCGGTTCCTGATCCTGCACAAGGAACTCGATGCGGACGATGGTGAGCTGACGCGCACCCAGAAGGTGCGGCGGAATTTCATCGCCGAGCGTTATGGCGAACTGATCGAGGCGCTTTACGACGGATCGGCGGAGAAATTCGTGGAGACTGAGGTGACCTATGAGGATGGGCGCAAAGGGGTGATCCGCGCAACGGTCAGGATTGCCGACGCCGTGGTGCATGAAGCGCCGTCGCAGGCAATCAGGGAGGCAGCCGAATGAACCCGCGCCCCGATCACAGCCAGCTGGTCGCGCCCGATGACGGTATCGCACGGGGCGACGTGTTGCTCGACGTGCGCAATGTTTCTCTTTCGTTCGGCGGCGTGAAGGCGATTACCGATATCTCGCTCAATGTTCTGAAAGGCGAGATTCGCGCCATCATCGGCCCGAACGGCGCCGGCAAGACCTCGATGCTCAATGTCATCAATGGTTTTTATACGCCGCAGGTGGGCACCATCATCTTCCGCCGCAAGGAGCGCTGCTCCATGAAACCGCACGAGGCGGTGGGGCAGGGCATTGCGCGCACCTTCCAGAATGTGGCGCTGTTCAAGGGCATGTCGACGCTCGACAACATCATGGCCGGGCGCTCGGTAATGATGAAGCGCAATATCGGCTGGCAGATGCTGTGGCGCGGCCCGGCGCTGAAAGAGGAAATCGAGCATCGCGAGAAGGTCGAGGAGATCATCGACTTTCTGGAGATTCAGCATATTCGCCGCACACCGGTCGGCAAGCTGCCCTATGGTCTGCAAAAAAGGGTCGAGCTTGGCCGTGCGCTTGCCATGGAGCCGAGCCTGCTGCTCCTCGACGAGCCGATGGCGGGCATGAACCTCGAGGAAAAAGAGGATATGAGCCGTTTCATCCTCGACGTGAACCAGCAGCGCGGGACGACGATTGCGCTGATCGAGCACGACATGGGTGTGGTGATGGACCTTTCCGACCGGGTGGTCGTACTCGATTACGGCAAGAAGATCGCCGACGGGCCGCCCGATGAAGTGAAGAACAACCAGGATGTGATCGACGCCTATCTGGGCGTGCCGCACTAAGGAAACCTGGAAGCTATGGGGAATGGCTTAGGCAGGCCACACGATGAGATGCGCGGCCGCCGACGCGGCAAAGGGAGCAGGTAGACGATGGAATTCTTGAACAATGTCCTTGTGAAGCCCTTTGCCGACATGGCGGCGGCTCCGGACTTCCTGATCCAGGTTCTCTGGGAAGGGCTGGTCGGGGGCGTGCTCTATGCGCTCATCGCGCTCGGTTTCGTGCTTATCTACAAATCTTCGCGCATCTTCAATTTCGCCCAGGGCATCATGGTGGTGTTTGCCGCGCTGACGCTGGTCGGGCTGCATGAGCGGGGCATCCCCGCCTATCTCGCCCTGCCGTTGACGCTGGCGGTGATGTTCGTGCTCGCGGTCAGCATCGAGCGCGTGGTGCTGCGGCCGCTCGTGAACCAGCCCGACATCATTCTGTTCATGGCCACGATCGGAATCACCATGTTCCTGATCGGCTTCGGCGAACTGATTTTCGGCGGCGAGAACAAGGTGATGATCACCGAGCAGCTGATGATTCCGACCGGCAGTTTCGAGTTCGAGCCGTTCGGCGGTTTCGTTTCCATCGAGCAGAAGGACCTGACGGCGGTGATCGGTGCGGTGATCCTGGTGGCGGCACTGCTTTATTTCCTCAACAAGTCGAAGATCGGACGCGCCATTCGCGCGTTGGGAGACGATCATCAGGCTGCACTTTCGGTCGGCATATCGCTGTCCACGATCTGGGTGATCGTCTGGTTCATCGCCGGGGTCATCGCCCTTGCCACGGGGATCGTCTGGGGCGCACGGGCGGGCGTTTCCTTCGCCCTTGAGGTGATTGCCTTCAAGGCGCTGCCCGTTCTGATGCTCGGCGGGCTGGAAAGCGTGATGGGCGCCATCATCGGCGGGCTTGCCATCGGCATTCTCGAAAAAGTCTTCGAAATCTATTGGGGCCAGCCGCTTTTGGGCGGCAACACGGAAGCCTGGTTCGCCTATATGCTGGCGTTGCTGGTGCTGCTTTTCCGCCCGCAGGGGCTCTTCGGCGAAAAAATCATCGAGCGGGTGTAATCCATGTTCTATCGCACCGCAGGCCAGTTCAAGACCACCTATCAGGCGGACCACGCGCTCTTTCCCGTGCGCCAGGATGCGGTCCTGCTCGGTATCGTCCTGATCCTCGCCTTTGTCGTTTTCCCGCTGACGGCGAGCGAGTTCGCCTTTCGGGCGCTGCTCATCCCCGTGCTGATCTATTCGCTGGCGGCGCTCGGACTGAACGTCCTTACCGGTTATGCCGGGCAGCTTTCGCTCGGAACCGGCGCGTTCATGGGAGTAGGCGCCTATGCCTGCTACAAGCTGATCTCGATCTTTCCCGAGATGAACATCGTGGTAGCGCTGGCCCTGTCCGGCTTCTTTTCGGCGACGGTCGGCGTCATCTTCGGATTGCCGTCTTTGCGCATCAAGGGGTTCTATCTCGCGATCGCAACGCTTGCAGCGCAGTTCTTCCTGGTCTGGCTCTTCCAGAAATGGGCGTGGCTCTACAACTACAATGCATCCGGGGCGATCCAGGTGCCGAATATCGACTTCTTCGGCATCACGGTCGCTGGTCCGCGGGCTCCGGCCATCGTGCAGTACTACTTCGTCCTGTGCATCGTGTGTCTGTTGACCTTCTTCATCATCAACATCACGCGCGGGCGGATCGGCCGCATGTGGAAAGCCGTGCGCGATATGGATATCGCAGCCGAGCTGGTGGGCATCAACCTGATGAAGACGAAGCTGCTCGCCTTTTTCGTGTCATCCTATGTGGTGGGGATTGCGGGGGCGCTTTTCGTCTTTCTGTGGCGGGGGGCGGCGGAGGCCAATCTTTTCGATATCCCGCTGTCGTTCCGTGTGTTGTTCATCGCCATAATCGGCGGACTGGGATCCGTGCTCGGCAATTTTCTGGGCGCGATCCTGATCGTGGCGTTGCCTGTGGTCATCAGTTCGGTGCCGGAAGCCTTCGGGCTGCCGCTGAGCTCGGCGACCGTGGAGCATTTGAACATCATGATCATCGGAGCGCTGATCATTGCCTTTCTCATCGTCGAGCCGCATGGCCTGGCGCGTTTCTGGGCGGTGATCCGGGAGAAACTGATTCTGTGGCCTTTCCCGCACTAGCGGCGGGGAGGGGCGCTTGAAAAACGGGGACGGTTCGCCCCATCCATTCGGAGAACAGGACAAGTGGAGGAAACAGCATGAAGGCATTGTTCAAGACTGCGATCCTTTCGTCGGCTCTTGCGCTCGGCGTTGGGCTCGCCGGGCCGGTGGCCGCGCAGGACGACAGCATCTACATTCCAAACCTCGCCTATCGTACCGGGCCATTCGCCTCGACCGGAACGCCGCTGATGAACGGTCAGCGCGATTACATCATGATGCTCAATGAGCGTGATGGCGGCCTCAACGGCGTCAAGCTGCAATATGACGAGTGCGAGACCGGCTACAACACCGAAAAGGGCATGGAATGCTACGAGAAGACCAAGGCGCGGGCCGTGGTCACGCAGCCATGGTCCACCGGCATCACGTTGCAGGTTCTGCCGAAGTCCAATGTCGACAAGATTCCGATCCTGGCAGCGGGCTATGGCTTCTCGCCCATGTCGGACGGAAAGGTGTTCCAGTGGGCCTATAATCCGCCGTCTTCCTACTGGGATGGCGCATCGATGATCCTTCAGAACATCTCCGGCGGCGATCTCGCCAGCCTCAAGGGCAAGAAGATCGCCTTCCTGCACCTCGATCACCCATTCGGCAAGGAGCCGCTGCCGCTTCTGGAGGCCATGGCCAAGAAGCATGGTTTCACGCTGGTGCCGATTCCCGTCGGGTTGACGGAGATGCAGAACCAGTCCGCGCAGTGGTTGCAAATCCGCCGCGAGCGGCCGGATTTCGTGATCATGTGGGGCTGGGGGGCCATGAATGCCGGCGCGATCACCGAGGCCGTGAAGACCAAATATCCGATGAACCAGTTTGTCGGCGTATGGTGGTCCGGGCATGACGGCGACATGAAGCTCGTCGGCGATGCCGGCAAGGGCTACCGTTCCATCTCCTGGAGCGTGCCCAATTCGGAATCGGGCCTGATGCAGGACATCAAGAAATATGTGGTCGATGCCGGCAAGTCGCAGATCAACCAGGGCGAGGGCGAATTCGATTCCGTCTTCTATCAGCGTGGCCTGATGATCTCGCTGATGCTCGTGGAAGGCATCAAGGTGGCGCAGGATCATTTCGACGTGCGTGCTCCCAATCCCGAGCAATTGCGCTGGGGCCTGGAGAACATCAAGCTCGATGAGGCGCGTCTCAAGGAACTGGGTGCAGATGGCATGCTCGTTCCCTTCAGCACCTCCTGCTCCAACCATACGGGTCATGGCGGCGGCTGGATACTGGAATGGGATGGGGCGAAATTCGTGAAGGCTTCCGATCTCCTGCAGCCCGACCGGGCTGAGATCGAACCGCTGGAGCTTGAAAAGGCCAAGGAATATGCCGACGCCAACGCTCCCTGGCCCGTCAACGAAGAGTGCAAGATGTAGGATTTTCCGCCGCCCCTCCCACTGGCGGGGGGCGGCGGGGTTTTCGTCACGAAAAGGCTGAGGTTCGACCATGACTGCTGCCGCACCGGCCCCCGCTCCCGCCGAAGCGATCCTTGAGGTCAACAATATCGAGGTGATCTATGACCGGGTCATTCTGGTTCTCAAGGGCGTTTCCCTGTCTGTCCCGCGAGGCGGCATCACGGCGCTGCTGGGGGCCAATGGTGCCGGCAAGACCACGACCCTGAAGGCGATCTCAAACCTGCTTCATGCCGAGCGCGGGGAGGTGACGAAGGGCTCTATCGTTTTCGAGGGAGCGGAGGTCCAGAACCTCTCGCCCAACGATCTGGTTCGGCGGGGCTGCATCCAGGTGATGGAAGGGCGGCACTGCTTCGGCCATCTTTCGGTGGAGGACAATCTGCTGACCGGTGCCTTTACAAGGCGTGACGGGCAGGCGGCGATCCGAGACGACCTGGAGATGGTCTATAATTATTTTCCGCGCCTCAAGGTGCGGCGCAATTCGCAGGCGGGCTACACATCCGGCGGCGAGCAACAGATGACGGCTATCGGCAGGGCCCTGATGTCGCGTCCGAAAATGATCCTCCTGGACGAACCCTCCATGGGGCTGGCGCCGCAGCTTGTCGAAGAAATCTTCGAGATCGTGCGAAAGCTCAACGAGGAGCAGGGCGTTTCCTTCCTGCTTGCCGAACAGAACACCAATGTTGCCCTGCGTTACGCCAAATATGGATACATTCTGGAATCCGGTCGTATTGTGCTCGATGGCGAGGCGAGCGCGCTTCGCGAGAACGAGGATGTGAAGGAATTCTATCTCGGTGTCGGCGGTGAGGGACGCCGCTCCTTCCGCAATGTGAAGCACTACAAGAGGCGCAAGCGCTGGCTGTCGTGATTTTTCAGCCGCAGATCATTTGCACAGCGTTGGTCGCCTAAGCCTTGTAAGCGCTTACATTTTTGGCCGGAAAAGGTGCGGCCAAGCGACCAAATCGCAGGAAAGCCATGCAAAACAGGCTCTCCTGCCATTGCTCTTGCGTCATCTTTTCGCTATTCCCCAACACCAGTTTCATTCCCATGGGGTTTTTGCGATGGCTGAGAACTTGCCGGCCGGTCCGGCCGAAACGGGCGCGGAGATGGATTACGCCGAACACGAGCGTACCTACAACCTCTTCCTGGGCCTTACGAAATACGTGAGCCTGTTGAGTATCGCCATTCTGATTGCCATGGCTTTCGGCTTCTTCACTTCGGCCGGGTTCATCTCCAGCACCATTCTTTTCATTCTCATTTCGGCGGTGGGCGCCTGGCTTCTGCGCTAGAGGCGCGCCCACGGCTTGATGCCGTTCCAGCGAATGCCGGAACGGGGGGAGGAATATCCAACCGAAAGGATAACGCGGTGGGACAATGCATATTTGTGCCTAAGGAAATTGACGTAACGGAAGGGCGCGTCGCCGCTTCTCCCGATACGGTCAAACGGCTCGCGGGTCTTGGCTTCGATGTCGTCGTCGAAGCGGGAGCAGGCACGCGTTCGCGCATCGTGGACAGCGAATTCGAGAAAGCCGGCGCGAAAATCGGCAAAACGGCCGATGCCGGCAAGGCTGATGTCGTCTTGAAGCTGCGCCGCCCTACGGCAGCCGAGCTGAAAACCTATAAAAAAGGCACACTCGTCATTGCCACGATGGATCCTTACGGCAATGAGGGCGATGTCGCTGCCATGGCCGATGCGGGCGTCACGGCCTTTGCCATGGAATTCATGCCGCGCATCACCCGCGCGCAGTCCATGGATATCCTGTCTTCGCAGGCAAACCTTGCCGGTTACCGGGCGGTGATCGATGCGGCTGCGGAGTTCGACCGCGCGCTGCCGATGATGATGACTGCGGCAGGCACGGTGCCCGCCGCCAAGGTATTCGTCATGGGCGCTGGTGTTGCGGGTCTGCAGGCAATCGCAACCGCTCGTCGCCTCGGCGCTGTCGTGACGGCGACGGACGTTCGTGCGGCAGCCGGCGAGCAGGTTCAGTCGCTTGGCGCAAAGTTCATCATGACCGAGGCGCTGAAGGATGCTTCCGGCGAAGGCGGTTATGCCCGCGAACTGACGGATGACGAGAAGAAGGCTCAGGCAGCTCTCGTGGCCGATCACATCGCCAAGCAGGACATCGTCATCACCACCGCGCTCATTCCCGGTCGTCCGGCACCCAAGCTGGTTAGCGCCGACATGGTCAAGTCGATGAAGCCGGGCTCGGTTATCATCGATCTGGCAGTCGAGCGGGGCGGCAATGTTGAAGGCGCGAAGGCCGGTGAGGTCGTTACGACCGCAAATGGCGTGAAGATCGTCGGGCACCTGAATGTGCCGGGCCGCGTCGCCGCTTCGGCCTCGCTGCTTTATGCCAAGAACCTCTACACCTTCCTTGAGACCATGGTCGACAAGGAGAAGAAGGTGCTTGCCATCAATATGGATGACGAGCTGGTGAAGGCGACCATGCTGACCCATGAGGGAAAGGTGGTGCATCCGAACTTCGTTGACAGCGCAAAGCCGGCGGCCAAGGCAGCGACTGCGAAATCTGCGCCGAAAAAACCGGCTGCAAAAAAGCCGGCGCCGAAGAAACCGGCAACAAGCAAGCCTGCGGCCAAGACGGCTGCTGCTGCCAAGAAGCCGGCCGCTGCGAGCGCCAGTTCCAAGAGTTCTGAAGCCAAGCCGGCGGCATCCGAATCCGGGGGAGAATCCTGATGGAACCAACCGTAATGGAAAAGGCGCTCGACCAGCTCGACAGCGCCGTGGCGAGCGTACGCGCCGCCATTGAAAACGTGCAGGCGGCTGAAGTCGCCGACGCTGCCGGCGCCCTGGCGCATGGAGCTTCAGGCGGTGCGATCGACCCCTTCGTCTTCCGCCTCGCGATTTTCGTTCTTGCGATCTTTGTCGGCTATTACGTGGTGTGGTCGGTGACGCCTGCGCTGCACACGCCGCTGATGTCCGTCACCAACGCGATTTCCTCGGTTATCGTGGTGGGTGCGCTGCTGGCAGTCGGCATTTCCGCATCGGGACTTGCAACCGGCTTTGGCTTCATCGCCCTGGTGCTGGCCTCCGTGAACATCTTCGGCGGCTTCCTCGTCACCAGCCGCATGCTTGCCATGTACAAGAAGAAGGACAAGTGACGTGAGCGCCAATCTTGCATCCTTCCTCTACCTCGTTTCCGGCGTCCTGTTCATCATGGCGCTGCGGGGGCTTTCGCACCCGACCACCAGCCGTAAGGGCAATCTGTACGGCATGGTCGGCATGGCCATCGCCATCGTTACCACGCTGATCTACGCGACGCCGTCGTTCAACGGTTTCGTGCTGATCCTGGCGGGCCTCGCCATTGGCGGCGGCGCAGGCGCGGTCATTGCCAAGCGCATCGCCATGACGGCCATGCCGCAGCTCGTTGCCGCCTTCCACTCGCTGGTCGGCCTGGCGGCGGTCATGGTGGCGGCTGCAGCACTTTACGCGCCCGAGAGCTTCGGCATCGGCGTTGTCGGCGATATCCATGCGCAGGCGCTGGTCGAGATGTCGCTCGGCGTGGCCATTGGCGCGATTACCTTTACCGGTTCCGTCATCGCGTTTCTCAAGCTCGATGGCCGCATGTCCGGCAAGCCGATCCTTCTGCCGATGCGTCATGTGGTCAATGCCGGCCTTGCCATCGGTCTCGTGGTGCTGATCGTGCTTCTGGTAACAACCCAGAGCCACACGATCTTCTGGCTGATCGTGCTTCTCTCGCTGGTGCTGGGTGTGCTCATCATCGTGCCCATCGGCGGTGCGGACATGCCCGTCGTCGTGTCGATGCTGAACTCCTATTCGGGTTGGGCGGCAGCCGGTATCGGCTTCACGCTCGGCAACCTGGCGCTCATCATCACCGGTGCTCTGGTCGGCTCCTCGGGCGCCATCCTGTCCTACATCATGTGCAAGGGCATGAACCGCTCCTTCATCTCGGTCATTCTCGGCGGCTTTGGCGGCGAGACGGCAGCGGCGACGGACGATGGCATCGAGCGGACCGTCAAGCAGGGCTCGGCGGACGATGCAGCCTATCTGATGATGAACGCACAGAAGGTCATTATCGTGCCGGGCTATGGCATGGCCGTCGCCCAGGCGCAGCATGCGCTGCGCGAGATGGCCGACAAGCTGAAGGAAGCCGGCGTCGAGGTGAAATACGCGATCCATCCGGTCGCGGGCCGCATGCCTGGCCACATGAACGTGCTTCTCGCCGAGGCGCAGGTGCCTTACGACGAAGTGTTCGAGCTTGAGGATATCAATTCCGAATTCGCTCAGGCCGACGTTGCCTATGTGATCGGCGCCAATGACGTGACCAATCCTTCGGCGCGCGACGACAAGTCTTCTCCGATCTACGGCATGCCGATCCTCGACGTGGACAAGGCGCGCACCTGCCTGTTCGTCAAGCGCTCGCTCGGCTCCGGCTATGCCGGCATCGACAACACGCTGTTCTACAAGGACGGCACGATGATGCTGCTTGGTGATGCCAAGAAGATGACCGAGGAAATCGTCAAGGCGATGGACCACTGATCGGCTCGGAGTCTGGGCGCACCGGGCTCCGCAAACGCTTCAGACAAAAAAGCCCGGCTCCAGGCCGGGCTTTTTCGTGGAGGGAGGTCAGTTTCCTGCTGTTCGACGGTCAGGGAGCCGTCGAGCGCAGCCTGAATTCGGTAACGCCGAGCGCCACGTTGATGCCGGTCTGAGCCTGCACACTTACGGGCTGCAGCATGAGGCTGTCACTCGCCTTGCTGACGAGAAGATTTGCCCCGGCGCCCGCTCCGGCGGAAGCTTCGGCACTGGCGCCGATGAAATCGCCTGCCAAAGCGCCCGGCGCATAGGCGTCGACTGTCGGAGCAAGCACAGCCCACTGCATCACCGCGGGGTCGGTGACGCCGACATCAAGGCCGAATTTATTGACCACGCCGACATAGGTCTCCGGCGGGCGGCTGTCATCAGCCGGCTTGAAGGTGCAGGCCAGTTCCTTTGAGGAAGCGATCACCACGCCGGCGCCGCCCTCGATCACGCAATCGAGGACGCCCACCTCAACACGCTCCACCGCGAAGGCGGGGCTTGCTGCGGAAGCGGCGAGCATGGTGGCGAGAAGGATGGCTTTCTTCATTTCCGAACTCCTTTTTGGTTCGGGCCAATAACCCCCGAGCTCCATCAAGGTTCCAGAATTTTCTGAAGAACCCGCCTGCGTCTTGCTATGGCTTGAAGATGACTAAACGAATTCAACCGGCCCCGAAGGTTCTCGGAGCCTGAGGTATCGGACGGAAAGCCGTCAGACGCGGGTGCGTGCCAGGCCGTCACGGGCCGGACCGTAGTCCGGGTCCAGCTGGAGGGCGCGCGAATAGGACTTTGCGGCCTTTGCCTTGTCGCCGCGTTTCTCATAGACGAGGGCCTGGTTTGCCCAGCTCTCCGCTATGTTTCCGTCGAGGCGAATGGCGGTGTTAAAATCGGAGAAGGCGTTCTCCTCATCGCCCTGGGCGAGGTAGGAAAGGCCGCGCCCATTATAGCCATAGGGCGCTTCAGGAGCCAGGGAGATGGCCGTAGCGAAGTCCTCAATGGCGTATTGATGCTGGCCGCTCGCCTGGTAAAGCAGGCCACGGCGGTAATAGGCGCGGGGGTCTGTCGTATCGAGCTGGATGGCGCGTTCCAGATCGGCCAGCGCCTCGCTGCTGCGTCCGGAGAGGCGATAAATCTCCGCGCGGCCGATATAGGCGGTGTCGTAGCTGGAGTTGAGCGCGATCGCCTGATTGTAGTCGGCCAGCGCCTTGTCGTTCTGTCCCATATAGCGATAGATCAGCGCGCGGTTCGCATAGGCGTTGTGTGAGCGCGGGTTGAGCGCTATCGCCTTGTCGAAATCCTTGAGCGCATCGGCATAGCGTCCGGCCCGGCCATAGGCGCTGCCGCGCATGTTGTAGGCTTCCGGCTCGTTCGGCGTGCGCTGAATGACGGCGCTCAGCGAAGCGATGTTTTCGGCTGAACCCTGGGCTGTGTCGATGCGGCTCAAATCCGTCGCAGGGCTGTTGGACTGACAGGCTGCAAGCGGCACCAGAGCAAGGAGCGCGCAGGCCGCAAGGCCGCGTCGGAAACGAAGGGATGGCGAAGTCTGGATCGAAGTCATTGCTTCTAATGCCATAGCCTTATCACCAAACCAAGCCATTGATGCCCCTTTAGCTGAAAATGCCGGATACGCCAAAACGCGGCGCGATCAGTCGATCACGCCGCGTTGAGTATAGACGGAAATCGTCGAAAGATGGGCGCAGGTCAGCGCGCTGCCGGACGACCGCCGACGAGACCTTCGCGCTGGGCGCGCTTGCGAGCCAGCTTGCGGGCGCGGCGCACGGCCTCTGCCTTTTCGCGGGCGCGCTTTTCGGAGGGCTTCTCATAGTGCCCACGCATCTTCATCTCACGAAAAATGCCTTCGCGCTGCATCTTCTTCTTGAGCGCGCGGAGCGCCTGGTCAACATTGTTGTCGCGGACGAGTACCTGCACGTGGGCTTCCTGTCGAAGGTTGGTCTCAATACTGTTGAATTCATCTTCCTTTGCGCATCGGCAAAGGTTTCCGCAGCAATTTCTTACCACGAATAGCGGCGGCTCATAACAGAGCCTGCGGGCTTTGTCTAGGCAAAACGGGCGAATATCGGCGCACGGAGGCGAGATTCCGTGCGCCGGCTGGCTTATGTCTTGTTGATGGAGACGCCGCCATCGGCCAGAAGCGCGATGCCCGTGGTGAAGCTGGATGCATCGGATGCAAGGTAAAGTGCTGCATTGGCGATTTCGTCAGGCCGGGCGATGCGCTTGAGGGCGTGGAAGTTCTCTATGAATGCGCGTTCTTCCGGCGTGCTGAAGGTGGCGGCAGGGGTGTCCGTTCCCCCGGGCAGGAGTGCATTGACGCGTATGCCCTCAGGCCCGAGTTCGGCTGCGAGCGCTTGCATCATTCCGACAAGCCCTGCCTTGGTGGCGGCATAGGCAGCCATTCCGGGCATGCCTGCGGTGTGACCGACGAAGCTCGACGTGAAGATGAGCGAGCCGCTCCCCCGGCGGCGTAGTGCGGGAATCTGATGGCGTGCGGCAAAAAAAGCAGAGGTCAGGTTCGTCTCCAGGACCATGTTCCAATCGGTGGCCGATATTTTCTCAAGAGGCATCAGCGGGCCCACGAGACCCGCATTGTTGAACCCGATGTCGAGGCCTCCAAAATGGCTTTCCGCCATAGCGACGAGCGCTTCGTTGTGGGCTTCGTCCCGGATGTCTCCGGCAAGAGCGACGGCTTCGCCGCCGTCCGCGGTAATTTCCTGTACCAGTTCTTCCAGGACGGCCAGGCGACGGGCCGTGACGACCAGCCTGGCCCCTTGTGCTGCAAACAGCTTGGCCGAGGCCCGACCTATCCCCGAACTTGCTCCGGTCACGATTGCGATCTTGCCGATGAGTGAAAACATATTGATTGCCCTTGTCTGTTTCTGGGATCGTTTGTGCTGCGGCAAATTTTCAGAAGCGTGGGCTATCAACCACCCGAAACAGGACAAGGCTGAGAAGGCGCGAAAGCGCATATGGGAACGGTCGAAAATCGATTTTGATTTGCGGATCGATCGGTTAGGCTTCGGTGCCGGTGTCGGCTGCACAGGGTTCTGTCTTCGGGAAGGTTCATGCGCAGATATTCCGTTTTCGCCATCGCGCGGGAGGCAATGAGAGGCCACAGGGGATGGCCGGAACAATGGTCCTCGCCAGAGCCGAAAAAGAGCTATGACGTCATCATCGTCGGTGCGGGCGGGCACGGGTTGGGCACGGCCTATTACCTTGCCAAAGAGCACGGCATTACCAATGTGGCGGTGCTTGAGAAGGGATGGCTCGGCGGCGGCAATACGGGGCGCAACACCACCATCATTCGCTCGAACTACCTTTATGATGAAAGTGCTGGCATCTACGAGCACGCGCTGAAGCTCTGGGAAGGGCTGTCGCAGGATCTCAATTACAACGTCATGTACAGCCCGCGCGGCGTGATGATGCTGGCGCACAACGTGCACGACGTGCAGGTTTTCAAGCGGCATATTCATGCCAACCGCCTGAACGGTATCGACAATGAATGGCTGACGCCCGAAGAGGCGAAGGCCTATTGCCCGCCGCTCAATATTTCGCGCGCCGCGCGCTATCCGGTCGTTGGGGCCGCGCTGCAAAGGCGCGGCGGCACGGCGCGGCACGATGCGGTTGCCTGGGGCTATGCGCGGGCGGCTTCGGCGCGCGGGATCGATATCATCCAGAATTGCGAGGTGACAGGTATCCTGCGCGGTGCGGACGGCGCCGTGACCGGTGTCGAAACCTCGCGCGGCACAATTCACGCGAAGAAGGTCGGCGTCGTCGCCGCCGGTCATACATCCGTGCTGATGCAGATGGCCGGGGTGCGGATGCCGCTCGAATCCTACCCGTTGCAGGCGCTGGTATCGGAGCCGGTCAAGCCTGTCTTTCCCTGTGTGGTCATGTCCAACACCGTCCATGCCTATATCTCGCAATCGGACAAGGGGGAGCTGGTGATCGGGGCCGGCACCGACCAGTACACCTCCTATTCGCAGACGGGTGGGTTGCATGTCATTCAGCACACGCTCGATGCGATCTGTGAGATGTTTCCCATGTTCACGCGTATGAAGATGCTGCGGTCCTGGGGCGGCATAGTGGATGTGACGCCCGACCGTTCGCCGATCCTGGCACGCACGCCCGTACCGGGGCTCTACGTGAATTGTGGATGGGGAACCGGCGGCTTCAAGGCAACGCCGGGTTCGGCCCATGTCTTTGCCCACACCATTGCGCGCGACGAACCGCACCCGATCAATGCGCCGTTCACGCTTGAGCGGTTTCGCAGCGGTCGGCTGATCGATGAGGCAGCGGCGGCTGCCGTTGCGCATTAGAGCGCCATGTGTCCATTCGGATGTACAAAGGACGCTCTATCCATCTGTTTTTCCGCATTTATGCGGACGTCAGGTGTAAACACCTGACTGCAAAATACTATGGAAAGGGCGAGCATGCTTTTGATCCACTGCCCCTATTGCGGCGAGGCCCGGCCCGAGCTGGAATTTCGCCATGCCGGTGAAGCGCATGTGGCACGGCCTGTCGGCGCCGATGTGGGCGATGAGGATTTCGAAGCCTTTCTGTTCCTGCGTGCCAATCCCAAGGGGATCGTGTTTGAGCGCTGGCGGCATATTCATGGTTGCGGACGCTTCTTCAACGCGGCGCGCGACACGGTGTCCGACAGGTTCCTGGTGACCTACAAGGCAGGCGACAAGGCGCCGGCGGATATTGAGGGAGGCCGGGTATGATGGTGTGGAATACCCCCTCTGGCCTGCGCCGATCCTTCAAGGCGGGAGTTCGCTGATGGCAGAAGCTTTCCGCATCAGAGGCGCAGGGCGCATCGAGGGCGCCCGGGGCGTTCGCTTCAGCTTCGACGGGCAATCCTATCGCGGCATCGAGGGAGACACGCTTGCCTCCGCCCTTCTGGCGAACGGTGTGCATCTGGTCGGGCGCTCGTTCAAATATCACCGCCCGCGCGGCATCGTTTCGGCGGGGGCGGAAGAGCCCAATGCGCTGGTGGGCATAAGGCGTGACCGGTCGCGCCAGACCCCCAATGTCCGCGCGACCGTTCAGGAGGTCTATGACGGGCTTGTCGCCATATCGCAGAACCGGTGGCCGTCGCTCGCCTTCGACGTTGGAGCGGTGAATGATCTTGCCTCGCCGTTTTTCTCAGCAGGTTTCTACTACAAGACCTTCATGTGGCCGAAAGCGGCGTGGGAGCGGTTTTACGAACCCTTTATCCGTCGTGCGGCGGGGCTTGGGGTTGCGCCTGACCGGGCAGATGCAGACTGCTATTCGAACCGTTTCGCCCATTGCGATGTGCTCGTGGTCGGCGGGGGCGCTGCCGGCCTTGCCGCAGCACTTGCCGCAAGCGATGCAGGCGCGAGCGTTATTCTGGCCGACGAGCAGGCGGAGACGGGAGGCGCGCTGCGTGGCGAGAAGACGGCGCTGGTCGACGGAAAATCCGCCTGGGAATGGGCAAAGGAGGCAACGGAGACACTGGCGCAACGCGCCAATGTGCGCATTCTCACACGCACCACCGCTTTCGGTTATTACGCGCAGAACATGGTCGCGCTTTCCGAGCGGCGTACGGATCATCTGGCCGAACCGCCAACCGACATGCCCCGCGAGCGCCTTTGGCAGGTGCGGGCGGCGCGGGTGGTTCTCGCCACAGGCGCAATCGAGCGGCCAATGGTGTTTCCCGGAAACGACCGGCCGGGTGTGATGCTGGCGTCCGCCGCCCGGTGCTACCTCAATCATTATGGCGTTGCCGTCGGCCGCCGTGTCGGGGTGTATACGGCAGAAGACAGCGCCTGGCAGGCCGCCTTCGATCTGAAAGGCGCGGGGATCGATGTTTCGGCAATCGTCGACAGCCGCCCTTCTCCGCCGGAGGACTTTGTCGAGCGGGCGACTGCGCTCGGCATCGAATGCCTGACGGGTCACGCGGTTACGGGCACCAGTGGGCGCCTGCGGATCTCTTCATTGAAGGCACGGCGTATCGGCGGAACGGCCATTCGCGACATTGCCTGCGATGCGCTCCTGACCTCTTCGGGCTGGACGCCCTCCGTTCATCTCTTTTCGCAATCGCGCGGCAAGCTTGTGTTCGATGCCGACAGCCAGCGCTTCCTGCCGGGTGAGGGGCCGCAGGACTGTATTTCCGCAGGGGCATGCGCGGGCGCGCTCAGCCTTGCCGAAGCCGTGGAGCAGGGATTTCGTGCAGGGGCTGCGGCAAGCGGCAAGCGCCGGCGCAAACCGGTCCCGATGGTTACAGAGGGGGCTTCCTGGTCGGAGGGGACGCTCGGCCCGGCCGAGGATGCGGGCACCGGCGCTTTCGCCAAGGCATTCGTCGACTTCCAGAACGACGTTACCGCGAAGGACATCGCGCAGGCTGTGCGCGAGGGCATGCGTTCCATCGAGCATGTAAAACGCTTCACCACCACCGGCATGGCGACGGACCAGGGCAAGACCTCCAACATGCACGGGCTTGCCATTGCCGCCGGCATATTGCGAAAGCCGATCCCGGAAGTGGGGCTCACGACCTTTCGAGCACCCTACACGCCGGTCACTTTCGGCGCGCTGGCGGGGCATGCGCGCGGTGCTTTGTTCGAGCCGGTACGACGCACGCCGATCCACGACTGGGCCAAGATGCAGGGCGCGGTCTTCGAAGATGTGGGGCAATGGAAACGCGCGCGCTATTTCCCGCAGGATGGCGAGGACATGCATGGCGCGGTGGCGCGCGAGTGCCGCACGGTGCGCGAAAGCGCCGGCGTTTTTGACGCTTCCACGCTTGGCAAGATCGAGGTGACGGGGCCGGATGCGGCCGCCTTTCTGGAGATGATCTACACCAACCCGTGGTCGAAGCTCGCCGTGGGGCGGTGCCGATATGGCGTCATGCTGCGCGAGGACGGTTTCATTTTCGATGACGGGGTGGTCGGACGGCTGGCCGAGGACCGGTTCCATGTCACGACGACCACGGGCGGCGCGCCTCGCGTGCTGCATCACATGGAGGATTACCTCCAGACGGAATTCCCGCAAATGCGGGTCTATCTCACCTCGACAACCGAGCAATGGGCCGTCATCGCCGTGCAGGGGCCGAAGAGCCGCGACATCATCGCGCCCTTGGTCGAAGGTGTCGATCTTTCCGATGCGACGATGCCGCATATGTCGGTCCGCGAGGGCAAGGTCTGCGGGGTGCCGGCCCGGATATTCCGGATGTCGTTCACGGGCGAGCGTGGCTTCGAGATCAATGTGCCAGCAGATTTCGGACGCGCAGTCTGGGAGGAAATCTTTGCCGAAGCACAGAAAACGGGTGCTTGCGCCTATGGCACGGAGGCAATGCACGTGCTGCGCGCCGAGAAGGGTTATATCATCGTCGGCCAGGATACCGATGGTACGGTGACGCCGCATGACGTGGGGCTCGCCTGGGCGATAGGCAAGAACAAGACTGATTTTGTCGGCATGCGCGGCCTGATGCGCTCCGATCTCGCAGCCGGCGGTCGCAAGCAGCTGGTGGGTCTGAAGACCATCGACCCACGGACCGTGCTCGAGGAGGGGGCGCAGATCGTGGCCGATCCGAACGAGCCAGTGCCCATGACCATGATCGGGCATGTGACGTCGGCCTATTGGTCGGAGAATTGCGGGCGGTCCATCGCGCTGGCGCTCCTCAAGGATGGTGCAAGCCGCATTGGCGAGCGGCTCTTCGTGCCGATGCCTGACGGTGCGGTGAATGTGGAGGTTTGCCGGCCCGTCTTCTTTGACGAGGAAGGAGGGCGGCTTCATGGCTGACATGCTCCCGCGCGATGAAATTCTGGAAGGCCGCATGGTGGAAGGTGAGGGGGTGACGGTGATGCCTGCTGCGCCTGCATCGCGCCTTTCGTTGCGCGCTCCTGAAAAATCGCTGGCTTCGCTTTCGAAGGCGCTGGGACTGGAACTTCCCACGAACCCTAAGAGCAGCGCGACAGTCGGAAGCCGCGCGGCCCTGTGGCTCGGGCCGGATGAATGGCTGGTGATCGAAGGAAGCGGTGCAGCGCTTGCGGCTGCCTGCGCTCGTGTGAAGGCGTTTCATGCCGCCGTTGATATCTCGCACCGCAACACGGGGCTGATCGTGTCGGGGCCGCGTTGCGCCGATGTGCTCAATGCCGGTTGCCCGCAGGATCTTTCGCTTGCTGCGTTTCCAGTGGGAGCGGCCTCGCGCACGGTTCTCGGGAAAGCGGAGGCCGTTTTGTGGCGGACGGCTCGGGATGCATTCCGGGTGGAATGCTGGCGCTCGTTCGCGGACTATGTTTTCATGTTGCTGGAGGCGGCCGCTCGTGATGTGTGAAGGAACCGTCCGGCGGTCGCGACGTTCTCCTCAAAAGGAATTCCGTCATGCAATCCGACCCAAAAACATCCAAGTCCAAGGAAGAAGCCCTTGAGGAAGGGCTGGAGGGGACATTCCCCGCCAGTGATCCGGTATCGGTGACGCGCACCACGCGCACCGGCGCACCGGACGAGTTCGCGTCGAAGAAGGCTGCAAAGACCGCGGACGAGGAAGAGGAACTGGAAGAAGGGCTGGAGGATACTTTTCCCGCCAGCGATCCGGTTTCCGTCACCTCCTCCAGTCATGCAGGTGCGCCCGGCCGAAAGAGCGACAGGGAAAAGGGTTGAGCGACGATCTCATCCCTGGAAGAAAGCACGAAAGAGGGTGAGTGCCGCAATTGCGATGAGCAACAGCCCGGCACTGCGTCCGATGATGACGGTCATGCCCGGATTGTTCTGCAGCCAGTAACGCGAGCGGCCGGCGAAAAGCGCCAATGAGCCATAGATACCGGCTTGTACAGCCGCAATCATGGCGGCCATGACCAGAGCCTGCATCCAGACAGAACCATATTCCGGTTTCACGAATTGCGGATAGATCGCAAGCATGAAGAGATAGGCCTTCGGGTTGAGCAGGCAGGTTACAATGCCCTGGCCGAAGACCCGCGTCAGCGAGGTTGCGCTGGCCGCACCCGCATCCTTCATGACGATCGAGCTGCGCAGGAGCGCGTAACCGATCCAGGCCACATATACGGCGCCGGCTATGAGCAGAATGTTGAAGAGTGCGGGAAAGAAGTGCAGCAGGGCACCAACACCCAGCGCCGCATAGAGTGAGTGAAGGAGCCCTCCTGTCATGACGCCAGCTGTTGCGGCCAGGCCCGAGGAGCGCCCGTTCGAGAGGGAATTGGCCAGCACCAGGGCCATGTCCATTCCCGGCACGATGATGATTCCGAAGAGCAGGGTGAAGAAAATCCAGAGGTTTTCGCTGTAGGTCACGATGGCGTTCCGCATATTGAGATGCTGCACCATAAAGCCCGGCTCCTGACGGCATTCCGTCAGGAGCAGGTTTCGCTATTACGAAACCTTTGCGGTCGCTGCGCTCGACACGCGCCACGCTGCCGCAGCGCCGAGGAGTGCCGACGGGATGAAGCTTGCGAACGACCAGAGGGCGACGTTTTTCATGACCTCGGGGCTGCTGGTCTCGGCAAATCCCGCGATATTGGCCACAATTCCTGAAAGCGCGGCACCTAGGGCGAAGGCGATCTGCTGGGTGGTGGGCATTGCCGATGAGGCGCTGTCGCGCTCCGCTTCGGGGGCGGAGGCTACCACGCGGCGAATCAGGAACCCCCAGAACAGACCGAAGCCGGTTCCTTGCAGTATGGACAGGACAAGAACGGCCCAGACGGGGCCGATGGCCATGGCCGGGCCCATGCAGGCGACGGTGATGACGATGAGGGCGGAGCCGGCGCGGATCACCATCTTTTCGCCGACCGGACCGACACCGGCAAAGGCGACGGCGGCAAAGCTCCAGGCGACCGATTCTGCCGCGATGATGTAACCGGCCGTCAGGGCGGAGACGTCATGTATACGGTTGAGAAGAAACGGACCATAGACGGTGAAGGACATGGCCGCCGTGCCAAGCGCCAGATTGGCGATGAAGCCAGCGCCAAGGACGGTGCGGATGTCGAAGGGGTGGGAGGGGAACATGCGCTCGTTGGCGCGGCTGCCGTCGCGGCGCAGAAACAAATAGAAGAAAAGGGCTCCGGCGGCGACCAGGGGCACCGACGTCTGCGGCGCGACATAGATGCCGGCAGTGGCGACACAAAGTACAGCAAGCGACAGGAGAGCCAGCCGGACGATGGGGAAGCGCTGCCCCGAAACGGTCGCGCGTCCGGTGGGGCGCATGAAAGCAGGCACGAGAACCGCCAAAAGCACCGCCTGGATGGCAAAGACCCAAAACCCCCAGCGCCACAGGCCTAGATCGGCGAAGAGACCGCCGATGAGGGGACCGCAGAAGGCTGAAGCTCCCCAGATGGCCGACATCAGTGCGAGCAGACGAGGCCACATATCCTTGGGGAAGAGCCGCTGGATCGCCACATAGGTGAGGGCCACCAACAGGCCGCCGCCGACGCCCTGGGCGAAGCGGCCGGCAAGCATCCAGATCATGTCGGGGGCGAGCGCACTGATCACGCAGCCGAGCGTGTAGACAAGCGCGGAGAGCACGAAAGCGCGCCGCAACCCCATGCTTGCTGCCACCAGCGAGGCTGCAGCACCCGACAGGATCGACCCCAGCAGGTAAAGCGACAATGTCCAGCTTACCAGCCGGTCGCCGCCGATCTCTGCTACCGCTGCGGGCATGGCGGTGGCAACCAAAAGCGTGTCGGCGGCATGCAGCCAGATGCCGAGGCTCAAAAGCGCAAACTGACCAAGTTGGCCTGTTTTCAGGATATCCGCCCAGCCGGCATTGCCGAGCCGGGCGTCGGTGTTCGTTTCATTCATTTTGGAACCTCTTTGGGCGGGGCGCCTGTGGCGTCAGGCCGACCGTGCTGCTTCTATGCGGTATGCGCAACGGCGCGCGCCCGCAAGGATATGGTCGGTGCGGGTCACTTGCGTTTGCGGTCCCAGCACCATGCGGAAAATATTGAGCTCAGAGCGGCAAAAGCCCTGGCAGGCGCGCGCGGCGGCGCAGATCGGGCAATGGTTCTCGATCAGTAGAAAGGCACCATCTTCGAGTTTTTCGATCTCGGCCATGTACCCCTCGCTGGCGCGCAACGCAGCAAGCGCAGCGACCCGGCCTTCCAGATCGTCCTGAAGCGCCAGCGCCTTGCCATAGGAGGTTTCCATGATCTTTTCGCGCTGGCCGATCAGGCGGTTGAGGCCTTCTTCGCCGAAGATATTGCGGATCGAGGATATAAGTTCGAGGGTGAGCTGGGAGTGCGTATCGGGAAAGCGGCCGTGCCCCTTGGCGGAAAGCCGCCATATGCGCTCCGGTCGGCCCGGGCCGCGGATTTCTTCCTGGAACTGGACCAGGCCTGCCTCGTCGAGACGGGACAGCTGCTTGCGCACGGCCACGGATGAAATCCCCAGGGAATAGGCGAGGCGCTGGGCTGTCATCGCGCCTTTGGTTTTCAGGCAGAAAAGCAGGCGTTCATCGGCCGTTTCAGGGCCGACAGCGCCCTGTGGCTCAGCGCTGGGGGAGGGTGTTTTCGCGTCCATGCTTAAAACCGGTGAATCTCAAAATCGAGATTAAATAACCATATGGTTTCTTTAATGTCAATCGATGCCTTGCCAGGCGGGTGCGGTCATGTCATCCCTCGAATGCGGGGGCGCAAGGAATTGATTCATCGCCGTGACCTATCTGATGCGTGCGCCTATCGATGAAGGTTTTGCCGAAGGCGGTGTGATTGCCGCTTCCGAGCGTAGTGCCTTGCTCGAAAATTTCGGAAATTTCGTTCTCGCCTATTCGGTGGCTTATCAGCCACGCCTTCGCCGTTTTGGCGATGCGCGAGGCTTTATAGCCTACACGATGGTCGGCAAGACGGCCTATGCGCTTGCCGATCCGCTTGCGCCCCGTGACCATTGGCCGGCGCTTCTCGATTCCTTTGTGGAGAAAAAGCGCGACGTGACCTTCTGGCAGGTTTCGCGGCCTATGGCCGAGCTGCTTGCCTCGCGTGATTTTGCGGTGAACGCGCTTGGGGTCGAAAGCTTCATTGACCTTGCAGGTTATGATTTCGAAGGGCCGCAGCGGCGCAGTTTTCGCACGGCCGCCAATCGTTTTGCCCGCCTGGGGTGCCGGGTGGTGGAGCGCCCGGTTTCGGCATTCGACCCGGCGGAAATTGAGGCAATCTCGGTCGGATGGCGCAGGACGCGCACAACCAAGCGCCGGGAACTCGCCTTTCTCGTGCGACCGGTAAAGCTTGCCGATGAGGAGGGGGTGCGCAAGTTCTTTATCGTGGACGAACACGACAAACCCATCGCTTTCGCCTTTTTCGACCCTCTTTATGAAAATGGCAGGCTGGTCGGATATCTCTCGGCAACGCGCCGCTGGCTTCCCGACGCCGACCCCTTATCGGCCTATTTTCTCGTGCGCAGGGCGATCGAGGCTTTCCAGGCAGAAGGGGTTGCCCGTCTCTATTTCGGGCTGATGCCCTTTCATCGCATCGAGGACAAGGAGTTCCGCAAGGACTGGCTGACACGGCGGGCCTTTCGGTTCATCTATACCAACCCGCTTGCCCAGCGCTTCGTCTATCCGACGCAGTCGCTTGCCCGGCACAAGGAGAGCTATGGCGGGACGCAAAGGGAGACATGGTGTGCGATGAACACAGCTCCATCGCTGCCGCGGCTTCTGAAGCTGGTGAGAGCCTGCGGGATTGTTTAGGGCGTTTCACGAAGACGCTGTCGAGCCAGATCGATGCCCGAATGGTCCAATCCTTCGCATCGCTCGCGCACTGGCGTGAGCTTCAGCCGTCGCGCGAGCGATCCGGCATGGCAAGGGTCAGCCATTGAGCAGTCAGGGCAGGTTTGAGTGAATTCTCGATCTCGACGCTGACGTCGTAATTCACTTCCACGATGCCCGAGGGGCGGACATTCAATGCAGCGAGCACGAAGCGCGCACGGATGCGCGCGCCGCAACGAACCGGTGCGAGAAACCGGATTCGCTCGAAACCGAAATTGACGCCCATGCTGGTGCCCTCAAGCAGCGGAACCGCTTCGAACACCATGGTGGAAAGAAGCGAGAGGGAGAGAAAACCGTGGGCGATCGTGCCCCCATAGGGGGTTTCGCGCGCAGCGCGCTCGGGATCGGTGTGTATGAACTGATGATCGTCCGTCGCCGCGGCAAACTGATCGATCATTTCCTGCGAGACGACGCGCCACTTTGAGACGCCGACTTCCTCGCCAACGAGCTCGGTCGCCTTTTCAATGCTGATCGTCCCGGCACTCACCATGATACTCCGTGCTGCAGCGTGTTAGGCAGGGGCAATTCCCCAAGATGCGCCGGGCAGAGATACCGTCTTGAGCGCGCATTGTCACCCATTGCGCGCTTATCAGATGATAATTGTTCTCTTTAACGCGCCTTGCAGCCAGCTGACGTGCGCATAAGTGCGGAAAGACAAAAAGATGGAGCCTTCTTGGGTTCCCTAGATCGGTTCATCGTTTCACGGAAACTCAGAACCGATCTATCTTCTTGTTTCTCTGCATTTATGCAGACGTCATGTGATTCCACCTGACTGCAAAATGCTCTGGAGAAGGCTCTGTGCTCTCGTCTATTCCGGCTTTGCTTCCATGCCTGCCGCATGATCGAGCTCGCGTTCCAGCCGTGCCTCCTCTTCGGCTTTCGGCGTCATGAAACGGCCGAGAAGCAAATAGGCGACGGGGGTGAGAAACAACGTCGACAGGGTGGCGAGCCCGAGGCCCCCGACGATGATCCAGCCGAGCGCGATGCGCGCTTCCGCACCCGCACCGCTTGCCAGAACCAGCGGCACGCCGCCCACCACGGTGCAGATCATGGTCATGGCGACGGGGCGCAACCGGATGAGTGAAGCCTGCTCGATGGCCTCGCGCACGCCAAGGCCCCGGTCGCGCAGCTGGTTGGCAAATTCAACGATCAGGATGCCGTTCTTGGCCATGATGCCCACAAGAAGCACGAGGCCGATCTGGCTGTACACGTTCAGGCTGGTGCCCGTGGCGATCATGGCGAAGATCGCGCAGGCCAGGCCAAGAGGCACCGTCGCCATGATTATGAGAGCGCTAACGAAGCTCTCGAACTGGGCGGCAAGCACAAGAAGGATGATCACCACGGCGAAGCCGAAGATCGTCATCATGGAGTTGGCGGTTTCGCCCAGTGTCGCAGCTTCTGCGAGCGGTATGATGCGCGTCCCGGGCGCAAGCAGCGGCGTCGCGATCTCCTGGGCTCGTGCATAGGCCTCGCTCAGCGCCACACCGGGGGCGAGCGCGGAGCTGATGGCGACGGAACGCAGCTGCTGTTCGCGCGACAGCGAGGGCGGCACTGCCTGCTCCTTGAGCGTTGCGATGGATGACAGCGGCACAAAGCGCCCGTCGCCGGCGCGAATGAAGATGTTCTCAAGATCCGTCGGATCGTTCACCGGGTCGGTTGTGGAAAGCAGCTTCACGTCCACGCTGCGGTCGTCGATGAAGACAGAGCCGACCTTGCGGCCGTCGAGCATGGCCTGGATCGCATTGCCCAGACCGTCAATGCCGATGCCCAGGTCAAAGGCGCGCTCGCGGTTGATGGCGATGGCGAGTTGGGGTTGCGTGGTGTCGCTCGAAAGGCGGGCCTGCCGGAAATGGCTGTCCTTTTCCATCTCGGCCACGATCCTGGCGGCAATATCGTTCAACGTTGCATAGTTGTTTCCGGCGACGGCGAACTGAAGGCCGTTGCCCGCGCCGCGAATGCCAAGGCTGTTGGGCTGGAACACAAAGGCGCGCACGCCCGGCAGCGTGCTCGTTCGCTGCGACAGTTCGGCCACAATCTCCTGCTGGCTGCGGGTGCGCTCCTCCCATGGGGCAAGGCGCAGCACGAGGAAGCCGCTGTTCACCGCGCCCTGGCCGGCGATGGAGAAGGTGCTGAGCACCTCGCCGCTTTCGCGCATGGGTTCGATCAGTTCCTCAATGCGGCGCATCTGGTCTGCAAAATAGTCGAGGCTCACACCCTGCGGCGCGCTGATGCGCATGAAGGCAATCGAGCGGTCCTCGGTGGGGGTGACCTCCGACTTGATGGTGCCGAACAAAGCGAATGCCGCACCGGCGAACAGCACGGACACCAGGATGACGATGGCGGGGGCATCGAGGCAGGCGTGCAGCATGCGCTTGTAGATGCCGGCAAAAAAACTGCCGATCGTGCCCAGAACCCCGTGGCTGCGGTGGGGCTCTTCGCCTCCATGGGCCGTCAGCATGCGGGAGGCGAGCATGGGACACAGCGAAAGGGCAACGAGGGAAGACAGAAAGACGGAGATCGCCAGGACGAAGCCGAACTCCTTGAACAGGCCGCCGGCCTGTCCGGGCAGGAAGGAAATCGGGACGAAGACGGCAACGAGCGTTGCCGTGGTGGCGATCACGGCGAAGAACACTTCCTGTGTGCCAAGCACTGCGGCGGCGCGCGCGCCCATGCCCTGATTACGTCGGCGCACGATATTTTCCAACACCACGATGGCGTCGTCCACCACGAGGCCCGTTGCGAGCACGAGCGCCAAGAGGGTGAGAATGTTGATGGAAAAGCCCGTCAGGTAGATGGCGGCGAGTGTTCCGATCAGGGCCACCGGAATGGCAAGACCTGGAATGAGGGTGGCGCGGAAGTCGCCGAGGAACATGTAGATGACAAGGAGAACGACGGTCACCGAGATACCAAGTGCTATCTCCACCTCATGGATGGCGCCGTTGATGAAGGTGGCATCGTCGCTCGTGACCTCGATATCCATGCCCTCGGGCAGGTTCTGGCGGATTTCCTCCACGGCCTTGCGCACGCCGGTCGAGATGTCGAGCGTGTTCGACTGGGCCTGGCGCAGGATGCCGAGGCCGATGCCGTTGCGACCGTTGGAGCGAAGCTGGCTCTCGCCGATATCCGGGCCGAGCGTTACTGTCGCCACATCGCCGAGGCGCACATGGTTCTTGAGGTAGATCGCCTCGAACTCGGCGGGTGTCGTGACGGCCGCAGTGGCCCGCACGGTGAGGTCCTGCGTGCTGCTCGTCAGGGAGCCTGCCGGCGTGTCGAAGGCGACGGAGGAGAGGGCCTGTGTGACATCGGCCACGTTCAGGCCGAGGCTGGAGAGCTTGGTCTGGTCGATGTCGACCCGGAAAATCTTGGCGCGGTCGCCATAGACCTGAACATCCGCGACCCCGGGAACGGCTGCGAGCGCATCGGTGATTTCCTCATCGACCAGCACGGTCATGTCCTGGATCGACATGCGGTCCGAGGTCAGCGCCAGCCGCATGACGGCCTGCGCATTGCTATCTGCCTTCACGATGCGCGGAGCATCGGCATCGTCGGGCAGATTATTCTGAATGCGGCTCACGGCGTCGCGCAGATCGGAGGCCGCTGTGTCAAGATCGACATCCTCGGAAAACTCCACCGTGACGCGGCTGCGCCCGAAGGATGAGGTGGAGGAAATGGCCGAGACGCCGGAGACGCGTGCGATTGCGCCTTCGATGGGCGCTGTCACCTCCCGGTCCATCGTCTCGGCGGCGGCGCCGGTGAAGTCGGTCGAGATGGTGATGACCGGCCGATCCACATCGGGAAGCTCGCGCACTTCGATGCCGAACAGCGCGGCGAGGCCCGCCACGGCAATCAGCGTGTTGAACACGAAGGCAAGAACGGGGCGGCGAACGAAAAGCGCTGTCAGGCCGGCTTCGGCGTTTTTCACGGAGTTCGTCAAGAGGCCGTTCCTTCCACCTTCACGACGCGGGCGTCGCTCGATGTCGCGGGTGCGCCTGCTGCCCTGACGGGAGCGCCTTCGCGAACATTGTGGATGCCCTGGGTGACCACCTCGGTGCCGGTGGGGAACTCGGCGTCGACAAGGACGCTATCGGCGTTGCGCTGGATGATGTGAACCGGTTTCTGCCGTGCGACACCGCCCTCGACGATCCAGACATAGGGGCCATCGGCACTCCATTGGATGGACAGGGGATCGACCGAGGGAAAGGTCTCACCGGGAAACCGCATGTCGATGCTGAAGGCCATTCCGGCGCGCAAACGGTCGTCGGGATTTTCGATCTGTCCTTCGACGCGCAATGTGCGGCTGTCAGGGTCGATCCGATTGTCGAGCGCGCTGACCGTGCCTTTGTGAATGGAGGAAGCGCGGGCAACCGAGGTCGCGGTAAAGGGTGCGCCGATCTCAATCTGGTCGGCATAGCGCTCGGGAATCCAGAAGTCGACCAGAATGCGCGAACGGTCGTCTATGGTGGCGATCTCGGTGCTGGTGGTGACATAGCTGCCGGCGGAGATGGGCAGGATGCCGACGCGACCGTCGATGGGGGCCACGATGGAACGGCGTTCGAGAGCCAGTTGAGCCTCCCGTCGGGCGAGCTCGGCATTGCGCAAAGCCAATTCGGCCTCGTTTTGCTGAACGACGCTCACCGTGTTGGAGGAGCGCAGCGTCTTGACCCTTTCCAGGGTCGCATTGGCATCGTCTAGGGCGACGACGGCCCGGTCGAGCGCAATCTCCTCGGAATCGGAATCGAGTTTTGCGATCAGGTCCCCGGCCTTCACCTCGCTGCCCGAGGTGACCACGATTTCCGTCAAAGTGCCCGAGGCAAGCGGATTGACCGAAACGGAGCGCAGGGCCCGCCCTGTGCCGATGGCAGTCAGGCGATCATTGATGGTGGCAAGGGTTACCGGCTGTGTGACCACGGGGCCGGACGATGCACCACCCCTTCCGCCGCCGCGCTGGCCACCGCCAGTTGCGGCATTCTGTGCGGTTGCCGCCGGCTCCTTAACAATGCCGGCGCGGGCAAGAACCGCTTGTCCGGCAGGAAAGAACCACAGCCAGGCGCATGCCGCCGCGGCGAGTATGATCAAGGCGATGATCGCCTGCTTCCAGAAAGACATATACGCTCCGGCTGTCGGTCAATGGCTGTGGGCGTACCTGTTCGCCGGTATGTCGGACGTTTCAGGTCATGATCTTTATGACAGCTTCGCCCGGTGTTTTCATCTGCTCTAGTATTAAATTATCGTAAGGTCCTGCGCCGGAAAGCCCTTGCGTGCATGGGGCCACGCCAAAGTGAAGCGCCTGGGATATGGGGCGATGTCGTGTCCGGTGAATGCGAGCCGCGTCGTTTCCGGCCGCTCTGCCCGGTGATTTTGCTCCGAGAGAAACTATTCGGCGAGAAATCCGCGGCGGCCCTGATCACGTTGTGCCGCTATTTCGCCCGTCAGGATGCGCAGGAACAACGCTGTCGCCTTGCTCATCTCGCGTGATTTTGGCCAGATGACACCTGTGTTCATGGTCGAGATATGGTCGGAGATCGGCTTTCGCAGCAGCCGCTGACCTTCGAGCGACCAGGCGCGGTATATCATGTCGGAGAGAACGGTGATCCCGTGGCCGGCTGCGACGAGGCTTCTTATGGCTTCGATCGAATAGCTGCGGAAGACGATGTTCGGCTGGAACCTGTGTTGCTCCCAGGCTGCCGTCATCGTGTGCTCGTGATCGTCGGTCTGAAGCAGGAAATACGGTTGATCCACCAAATCCGTGAAGGCGAGCGTCTCCCGGGACGCGAACGGATGTCCCGCGCCGATCCAGAGCTGCCTTTGTGAGACGAGCAGCGTTTCTTGCTCGAAATCCTCCTTGTTTCCTATGTTGGAGATAAGAATGATGCCCAGGTCGAAACGCCCTTCGAGCACGCCGGTTTCAACCTCCGGCCTTGGTAATTCGGTCACATGCATCGTCAGGCTGGGCGCCCTGTGCCGAATCTCGCGCCAGATTCGAGGCAGGTAGTAGCCTGAAACCGTGTCGGTCACGCCAAGCCGCACCTCGCCGCCGATATGTCGGTCATCTTCCACGCTCAGCGTCATCAGGTCTTCGAGCCCGGCCAGCACTCCGGTCGCGTTCTGCAGGAACAACTGCCCTGCGGCGGTCAGTTCGACGCCCTTCGACTTGCGATGGAACAAGCGGTATCCCAGCCTGCCCTCGAGATCCCGGATCGCGATGGTGATCGAGGACTGCGTGACATTCATGTCATTGGCGGCGCGGGATATCTGACCGCTGCGCGCGGCGGCGATGAAATATTGCAGCTGTCGGACGGTTGGTAGCATAAATTTTATCAATAACCCTGTTTATGTATTTAAACTAGTTATTTCGTGTGGCGGTGCATAGCGTCCCGCCATGATCCGAGCAACGTCCACTTCCGAACAATCGCTCCTGAAAACGGGCTTCTGTGCCTTGTGCCGGTCACGATGCGGGGCACGCTTCGAGGTCAGCGGCGGGCGGCTTGTGGCAGCTTATCCGGAGCCTTCGCACCCCACGGGTTCCGCGCTCTGCACAAAGGGCCGCGCCGCGCCGGAAATCGTTGCCGATCCCGAGCGGATATTGACCCCGTTGCGCCGGACAAAGCCCAAAGGCAGCGAGGATGCCGGTTGGGAGCCCATCGGGTGGGACGAGGCGCTGGATGATATTGCCGGAAGACTGGGGGCGATCCGTGCCCAGTCCGGGGCGGAGGCCGTCGCCTTCGGGGTGACTACGCCCAGCGGCACGCCGATGAGCGATTCCATCGACTGGGTCGAGCGCTTCATCCGTGGCTTCGGAAGCCCGAACACGATCTACGGAACGGAATTGTGCAATTGGCACAAGGATTTCGCCCATGCCTTCACGACGGGAAGCGGCATCCTTTATCCCGACTACAGGAATACGGAGACGATCCTTCTCTGGGGGTTCAACCCAAGTGCCGTCTGGCTCGACCAGGCAACCCAGATTGCCGCAGCCAAGGCGCGGGGTGCGAGGATTATCGCAGTCGATCCGCGTGCTGCGGGCTATGCGCGTGGCGCCGATCATTGGTTGAAACTGCGGCCTGGAAGCGACCTGCCGCTTGCCATGGGGCTCCTGCGCCAGCTGATCGAGCGCCGGGGCTATGATGAGGTTTTTGTGCGCCGCTGGACGAATGCGGCCCTTCTCGTGAGGGCCGATTCAGGAGCGTTCCTGCGGGCCGAGGATATTGGCGAAACTGGCCGGACCGGGGCCTATGTCGCCTGGAACGGTGCGCCGGTATTCTACGACGCGGGGCGACGCAGTTTCGATGCTGATGCTGCCGGCTTGTTGCTGCGCGGCAGGTTCGTGGTGGCCGGGATCGAATGCCGGCCGGCATTCGACCATCTTTGCGAGGCGGTGCAAGCTTATTCTCCGGAGCATGTAGCCCGGATGACCGGCGTTGCGCCCGAGGCGCAGAACAAGGCTGCGGAGCTTCTGAGCGCTTCGCGTTCGGTCGCCTATTATTGCTGGACCGGGGTGGGCCAGCATCGGCATGCAACCCAGACGGATCGAGCGATTGCTCTTCTGGTCGCGCTCAAAGGCCGGCATGACGCGCCAGGCGGCAATGTGGCTTTCACGAAAGTTCCAACGAACCCCGCGAATGGGGCTGAGTTGCTGACGCCCGAGTTCACCTCCCGCGCCATCGGCTATGGCGAACGTCCCATCGGTCCGGCAGCCATGGGCTGGGTGCGTGCGCTCGACGTCTATCGCGCGATCCTCGATGCCGTCCCCTACAAGGTCCGAGGGCTCGTGTCTTTCGGCGCAAACTTCGCGGTCTCCCAGGCCGGAACCGATCTGGCGGTGGATGCGCTGGAGAAGCTTGAGTTCCACGTACATTGCGACCGGTTGATGACGCCCACAGCGCAATTTGCGGATTACATCCTGCCGGCGAATACCCCATGGGAGCGGGAAGCCCTGCGGGTCGGCTTCGAGGTCAGCCAGGAAGCGGAGAGCCTTGTCCAATTGCGCCAGGCGGTCGTCCCATCGGCGGGGGAAAGTCGTTCGGACACAGACATCGTTTTCGCCCTGGCCACAAGGCTTGGCATGGCCGATGCGTTTTTCGGCGGCGATGTGGATGCCGCACGAAACTGGCAGCTGGCGCCTGCCGGGTTAAACGTCGCGCAATTGCGGGCTGCTCCCGAGGGCATTTCGTTGCCGCAGAGGCAAAGACATCGCAAATACGCTGAAGAGACCGAGGGAGGATATTGCGGCTTTGCTACCGACACGGGGTTGATCGAAGTCTATTCGGATCTCCTGCGCCGTCATGGTCAACCGCCAGTGCCGCGCATCGTGGGCGATATTCCCGGGCCCGACCGCGATTTTCCGCTGCTTCTGACGACGGCCAAGAGCCCCTATTATTGCCATAGCCAATACCGTTCCATTCCGTCATTGCGCAAACGGGCGCCGCAACCGCAGGTGCGGCTGCATCCCGATGCTGCCGCGTTGTACGACCTCGAACATGGCGACACCGTGCGTCTTTGCACCGAAGCGGGAGAGGTGCGCATGCAACTTGCCTGCGACCGGAGCCTTGATCCAGGCACGGCGGTGGCTGATTACGGCTTCTGGCAGGCAAATTCCAAGCTGCGATTGCCTGGATACGATCCCTTCTCGAATAAAGGGGCGAACTTCAATCGACTGATCTCCCTGAGCGAAGCCGATCCGGTCAGCGGAGCGCTTCAGCATCGTTCAACCCGCTGTGCGGTGCGGCCGCTGGAGGAAGGTGCGCAGGCCTGGCGCGGTTTCCGTCCCGCGCGGGTGATCGAGCACGAACGGATTGCCGAGGACTGCATGCGCGTCGGCTTCGCGGTGGAAGGCCGGGACAATCTGCCCGACTACGCGCCCGGCCAGCATATCGTGCTGCGGATCGCCGCGCCCGAAGGCGGTGTCCCCGTGACGCGCTGTTACTCCCTTGTCGGTTCCGCCCGCGATAAGAGCCGAAACAGCTATATCATCACGGTGCGCAGGGTGGCTGCACCCACCGGGCGCAGCGATCTCTCTCCGGGGCGGGCCTCGACGCTCATTCACGATCATCTGCACTTGGGCAGCAAGGTGGAGTTGCAGGCACCGAAAGGTCGTTTCACACTTCCGCTTGAGCCGTCACGTCCCATCGTCATGGTGGCGGGCGGCATTGGGATCACCCCATTCCTTTGCTATCTTGAGACGCTTGCCAGCAGCGGTTCGCCTGCACGAGTGCATCTGGTCTACGCCAATCGAAATGGCGATAGCCATGCCTATCGCGACCGGTTGAGGGCGTTTGGCAAGCTGCTGAAGGGTTTCAGCATGGTATCGCTCTATGACGCACCGGCCCCAAGCGATCGCCAGGGACCTGATTTCGACCGTATCGGACGTATCGAGCTGGCCGATCTCTTTCCCGACGATCTGGGTGCGACGCCCGAGGTTTATCATTGCGGCCCACCGCCCATGATGCGCGCCGTGGAGGCCATGCTGGAAAAGGCGGGCCATCCCGAAGAGCTTATTCATAGTGAGACCTTCGGAGCACCGTTGCCGGGGCAATCCGCCAAGCTGCCCGAGGGACCGTTCACCGTCGAGTTCCGGCGCAGCGGCAAGACCCTGACATGGAGCAGGGGGGCTGGAACGCTGCTTGATTTCGCGGAGAAGGCGGGACTTGAGATGGCAAGCGGCTGTCGTGCCGGCCAGTGCGAAAGCTGTGCCGTGAGGATCATTCAGGGCAAGACCCAGCCGATCAGCGACGAATTCCCCGCCAACCCGGAACTGTGCCTGACATGCAGCACCGTGCCTGCCAGCGATCTGGTGCTGGATGGATAGGGGAAGCCAACCGATTTCGTAACAACAGAAAAATGATTGAGGGGACTGAAATGAACATCGTAAATCGTGGTTTTGTCCGGCTGTTCGAAAGATACATGCCGGATCCGTTGATCCTTGCCGTCGTGTTGACCTTTGCGGTCTTCATTGCCGGCATGGTCCTGAAGGGCGTCAGCCCGGTCGGCATGACGGAGGTCTGGTATGGGGGCTTCTTCAAGCTGCATGCCTTTGCAATGCAGATGATACTGGTTCTTGTGGGCGGCTACGCGCTTGCCCGCAGCCCGGCCTTCGGCCGGCTGGTGGATCAAGTTGCAAAACTGGCGACCACGCCCGGCCGCGCCATCGTGCTTGTCACCGGCTTCACGCTTGTGGCCTGCTGGATCAACTGGGGCGTCGGCCTCGTGGCAGGCGCGGTTCTTGCAAGAGAACTGGCCCGCAACGTCAAGGGTGTGGACTATCGCCTCCTGATCGCGGCTGCCTATAGCTCGTTCATTGCCTGGCATGGCGGACTGTCCGGTTCCGCGACCCTGCTTATGGCGACCGAGGGGAATTTTCTTCAGGAAGCAGCGGGCGGATTGATCCCGGTTTCGGATACCATCTTCTCTTCACTGAATTTGACGTTGTCCATTCTGGTCGGACTGACGCTGATCTTGACCTTCTATCTGCTCAGCCGATCCATCACGGAGCCGGTCGGGATTCCTCAGTCGGCGCTTCTGGAAAAGGATGACGGCGTGGAAGCCGATGACGGGCTGCCGGCAACGCGGATGGAGAATTCGCGCCTGCTCGGCATCCTTACCGGCATTCTGGGCCTGGCGACCATTGGCGTCTATTTCCTTCGAAACGGCGGGCTGGATCTGAACGCGGTGATCTTCATCCTCATTTTCACGGGGATGATCCTGCATGGGTCGCTCTCCGCCTATCTGAAAGCGCTGAAAGAGGGTGTTTCCGGGGCTACGGGCGTGGTGATCCAGTTCCCATTCTACGCCGGGATTATGGGCATGATGGCGAGTTCCGGCATGTCCGCCGATCTCGTCCGCTATTTCAGCGAGATCGCGACTGAGGCAACTCTTCCGTTCCTGACCTTTCTCTCGGCGGGATTGCTGAACATCCTCGTGCCGTCCGGCGGGGGGCAGTGGGCCATTCAGGGGCCGATTGCAATCGAAGCTGCGCGCGCCCTCGGCGCCAATCCCGCCCCCACGATTGTGGCTTTCGCCTGGGGGGATGCCTGGACCAACCTGATACAGCCGTTCTGGGCGTTGCCGGCCCTGGCCATCGCCGGGTTGCGTGCCAAGGACATCATGGGCTTCTGCGCTCTGGCCCTGTTCACCACCGGCGCGGTGATCGGCCTCGTCTTGCTGGTTGCAGGGATGATGTAACTCTCAGAGCTCATAGACGGGTATTGGAGCGGTCCATCGTTGCATGTGCAATGGTTGATCGCTCCATGATCGTAGATTCTTGTATTGCAGCGGCGGCCGATCAGAATTTTCTGAAGATGATCTGATTGACTGTGTTCATCATCGCCGGTCGCCTACGCTATACGTCGCTCAAGCGGATAGTTCCGGCCTTGTAGTTGAAGGTGGAAAGGTGTTGCGACTGCAACGCCGGGAAGCATGCGACTGCTTCGGGCCTCGACCGGTTCACTGAACCTGTCGGGAACTATGTCAAGCAATGTTAAGTTCTTGGTGTGGATGGTGGGCGTGACAGGGATTGAACCTGTGACCCCTACGATGTCAACGTAGTGCTCTCCCGCTGAGCTACACGCCCATCCGACGCGCGCATACACCACATATTTGCTGGCGGCGTCAATAGAGTTGGAAGCGATTTTTTCGCTTCCCCCGCGAAGGTCCGGAACATGGCCGGAAAACCCCACCGTAGAAGCAGATTTCGGCCCGCTTCAGGCCGCCTGCAGAAGTTTTTCCACCTCGTTCACGAGGTCGCGCAGATGAAACGGCTTGGAAAGAACCTTGGCGTCACGGGGCGCGTTGGAATCAGGGTTGAGCGCGACCGCAGCAAAACCCGTGATGAACATCACCTTGAGGTCGGGATCGATCTCGGTGGCGCGGCGCGCCAGTTCGATGCCGTCCATCTCAGGCATGACAATGTCGGTTAAGAGCAGGGAGAAAGGCTCTTCCCGCAAACGGTCATAAGCGCCGGCGCCATTGTCGAAATCGACAACGTCATATCCCGCCCTCTCAAGCGCTTTCACAAGAAAGCGCCGCATATCGTCGTCGTCTTCCGCCAGGAGAATCCGTGCCATCGTGTCTTCCGAATCGTGCAAATGCGGCGTCCCGCGAGCCGCTTCGTAGTGATTAGCTATATGATTCTCACGTGGTAAATATCAAGTGAATCCCGCACCCCGCCGGCCCAAGGCAGGCTGGACAGGCGATTGCATGGGTGGCAGGCTCAGACAATGACAAAAAGCGAAGAAGCGCGAACAGACATGGAAGCCGTGACGGATTTCGCGCAAATTCCCGCGTTTGAGGTTGTCTTACCCGCTAACCGGCAATTTCCATTCGTTTTCAATTCGCCGCATAGCGGCCGCCATTATCCCGAACGTTTTCTCGCCATGAGCAGGCTCGATGCGGCCACCATCCGCCGCTCCGAGGATTGCTATGTGGATGAGCTGTTTTCAGGCGCCATCGGTTGCGGTGCGCCCATGCTCATCGCCAATTTTCCGCGCGCCTATCTCGACGTGAACCGCGAGCCCTGGGAACTCGACCCGCGCATGTTCCGCGATCCGGTACCGCCTTACGCGAATATCCGCTCTCCGCGCGTGGCGGGGGGGCTGGGTACCGTGCCCAAGCTGGTGGGCGAGGGGCTCGACATTTATTCAGGCCGGCTGTCCCTTTCGGAAGCCACGGCGCGTATCGAGGGCATCTATATGCCCTATCACGATTGTCTCAAGCGCCTGTTGATCGACACGCATTGCGCCTTCGGCGTGGGCATTCTCATCGATTGCCATTCCATGCCAGCAGGAATCCGCTCGGGCGAGGGCGGGTTACGTCCCGATTTCATCATTGGCGATCGCTTCGGGGTTTCGGCAGCGCCCATTCTTACCGAGTGCGCCATCGGACTTCTTGCCTCGCGTGGCTATTGCGTGGTGCACAACAAGCCCTATGCGGGCGGTTTCATCACCGAACATTACGGCCGTCCGGCGCAGGGGCTGCACGCCCTGCAGATCGAGGTCAATCGTGGGCTTTACATGAATGAGCGCACGCTGGAAAAGACGGAGGGCTTTTATGCTCTCATGGAAGACCTGACGAGCTTCTCCCATGAGCTGATGCTGGTTGCGAACCAGTATTTCTCCGAATATCCGCTCGCTGCCGAATAGCGCATGCTGCATCGCACCTAACGGATGCATAAAAAAAGACCGCATCGCTTCGCGACGCGGTCTAAAGTCTAGGGAGGAAACGCCCAAAAGGGCATTAGGCAGAACAAACTGCCCGATTGAAAGTTTATGTTGCGCTGCACAATTGTCAAGCGTTAACGGGCAATTCATCATAACAATGTGAAGCACTGCTTCACCGGGGCCCGCGCTCCGTTTTCCGGTGCCTTCTATTCCAGGAGACAGACATGACGATTTCGCCGGCCTTTCTGCGCCGCGTCGCGGCCGCTGCGGCCGCTGAAACCCTGCCGCGGTTCCGCCATCCGGTGTCGATCGACAACAAGCTCGCCGGCGGTTTCGATCCCGTCACGGAGGCTGACCGGGAGGCGGAACGGGCAATCCGGGCGCTGATCGTCGAGGATTATCCCGACGATGGCATTCATGGTGAGGAATTCGGCCTTGAACGGGAGGCAAGTGAAAGGCGCTGGATCATCGATCCCATCGACGGGACTCGGGCCTTCATCTCGGGCATTCCGCTCTGGGGCACGCTGGTGGGGCTGACTGCCGGGGGACGCGCGCAGGCCGGGATGATGTCGCAACCCTTCACCGGGGAGTTGTTTTTTGCCACGGGCGAGGGCACCTATTACGAAGGTCCGGGCGGCAACCGGCGGCTTGCGGCTCGCGATACGACCGAACTTTCCGACGCCACGCTCTGCACCACGACGCCGTCGCTTTTCGACCCGCTGCGCCGTCCGGCCTATGACCGGGTGGAAGCTGCGGTCTGCCTGCCGCGCTACGGTACCGATTGCTACGCCTATGCCATGCTGGCTGCCGGGCAGGTCGATCTGGTCATCGAATCCGGCCTGCAGCCCTATGATATCGTGGCGCTCATTCCGATTGTCGAGCAGGCGGGCGGTGTCATTACCACCTGGGCTGGCGGTCGTGCTGAGGGCGGCGGCGATGTTATCGCCGCAGCAACGCCGCGACTGCATGAAAAGGCTATGGCGCTGCTACGCTGAACAGGCAGCGGTTTGCGCCCGGGCGGGTTTCCTGGCGTTGCAGGGGGAGGACGAGCCGAGAAGTTCAGAAGTGCTGGCTGCCGTCGCCGTCGAAGAAGGCGGAGATGGCGGCAAGGGCCTGTTCGCGATAGAAGTCCTTTTCCTGAAGCAGTTCGTGGCGCCCGCCATCGATGGTGAGCATGGAGGCGCTGCGAAGCCGCCGCACGTAACGCTCGATGGCTCGGGTGGAGACCACTCGTTCGTAACCTGCGGCAAGGAACAGGGTCGGAATGTGGATCTGGGCCATGAAGGCCGGCTCCTCCACCTCTTCGATTGCCTTGAACATGGCGCGTGTCCAGGCAATCGTTGGCCCGTTTATGGACAGGCCGGGGCTATCCAGAACCGTTGCGCGGTTGCGCTCGAAGCGCTTTTCATCCGTGCTCAGCGCGTTGTCTGAAAAGGGTGGTGCCTTTTGCGAGCGCCGCCGGCCGGGCATGTAGAGGCGTCCCAGGCCGAGCGCATGAAGCGTGACGGCAAAGCGCCTTACCCAGCGGGTTGTTGCCGGGCTTGCGTAGATGCCCAGGAGCGGAGCGCACAGCACCATGCGGCGCACCCGGTTGACCAGGCCATGGGCCGCCCGCAGCGCAATCAGCGCGCCCATGGAATGCGCGACGATGTGATAGGGACCGCGGCAGTCGGGCAGAACGACGTCCTGGAAAAAGACATCGAGATCGTCTGCGTAGTCGCGGAAATCCTCCACATAGCCGCGGTCGGGGTTTTTCAGGAGCCGCGTGGAGCCGCCCTGACCGCGCCAGTCGAGAATGGCGGTGCCATATCCGCGGCGGGTGAAATCCGCGATGGTCTCGAAATATTTTTCGATGAACTCATTGCGGCCGGGGAGAATGACAATCGTGCCTTTGGTCGAGCCTTCGAGCGGAGCCGTGCGGGCATAGCGCAGCCGCAACCCTTCGCCCACATCCAGCATGCCGGCAATCGTGTTCGCGGGAACCGGGTTTTCCGGGATGTTGACGAGAAGGTCGTCCATGCGCGGATCTGCGGCCTCGGCGGCATTGTCGGTTGAAGGTCGGCAGATTGATAGTGAGGGGCAGAGGCGAAGGCAAGGCAAACGCTGCAACTTCATCTGTTCAGGGTACCGTAAAGAAAGGCCGGAAGCGGCGTCATGCCGCTTCCGGCTTTCGCGCACCGGAGGAAGGGACGTTACATCCGGTGCGTTGGCTGGGGCGGGGCAGGGTCCGCCGAAACGTTGATCACACCATAGATGGGGCAATCTGAACGTTGCCCGAGCGGTTCGTTCATCGTGCGTTCATCGGTGAAGCGCGCGCGTTCAACCCTGCCTCTTGAACCGGATTTTTGACGCACCCATATGAACTCTGCAGCCGCCAGAACGGGGCTGCTGGTTCAAGCGAAACGCCCGAAGCGGGTTTCCTGAAATGAGCCAAACGCGAATTGTTGCTCAAAGGAGAACAGACCATGCGTCACGTCGATTTTTCGCCTCTCTATCGTTCCACCGTTGGTTTCGACCGGCTTTTCAGCATGCTCGACACGCTCGGGCAGCCCGAGAACGCGCAGACCTATCCCCCTTATAATATTGAGCGCACGGGCGATGATGCCTATCGCATCTCCATGGCTGTCGCCGGCTTTGGCCAGGACGACATTTCCATTGAGGCGCATCGCAATGTGCTGACCATCAAGGGTGAGAAGAACGGGGAAGAAAAGGGCGACGGCGAATTGCTCTATCGCGGCATTGCCGCGCGCAGTTTCGAGCGCCGCTTCCAGCTCGCCGACCATGTGGAGGTGACTGGCGCCAATCTCGAAAACGGCCTTCTGCATATCGATCTGAAGCGCAACATCCCCGAGGAGATGAAGCCGCGCAGCATCCCGATTGCCACGGATAAATCCGGCAAGAAGGAAATTGAGGCCAAGGCCCAATAAGCCTCCTGATTCTTTGCAATGATGGCGGCGCCCCTCGTGGCGCCGCTTTTGCTTCAGGCCAGGGCAAGGGGCTTTTTGCGCGAACCGGTCCAAATACGCGCGAGTGCCGCGTCGAGGGAGAGGGCGCCTGCCCCTTTCACCGCGAGATAAAGCAGCAGGAATACCCAAAGGGTTCTCTGGTCGAAGATGAGGCCGTCGGAAAACCGGTCGAACCAGGCTCCTGCCGTCTCCTTGCCGACCTGATGGACGGTAATGTCCACATAGGATTGGACGAGAACGAAGCCTATCATTCCAAGAGCGGCAAGGCGCGTGAACAGGCCGAGCACCACGAGGATCGGAAGGATGAATTCCGCATAGGTGCCGGTCCGGACGATCAGACCCCAGGGAAGGAATGCGACTTGGGAGACGTCCCGGCCGGCCGCTTCGACTGCCGGGAGCGCGATCTGATAATAGGCCCCGTCCGCGATATGGAAAAAACCGGCAATGCCGGGTTCGACCTTCGTCAGCGCAGAATTCAGGAAATAGAAATAGAGGACGGCAAGGAAGCTGAAGCGTGCCGCAAGACCGGGCAACCAGCCTTCCACCGCGCGTTCGAGGCTTGCGAAAACGGTTGCGTATAGCCTGACAAGTGTTGAGACGAAGCCGGTCACTGCGTCAATCCTTTATTGTCGATGGGATGGCGCAACCGGAAAACGCTCCGCTTGTGATCATGAGGCCGATGGCCGAGGCAAGATCGAAGGGAGCGTCCGTTGCGGACTGCTTGTTGAGCACTGCCGCTGCTGCGTCGCCCAATGTCTCGCCGCGCGCCAATTGTTCGAAGAAGAACCATTGCGGTGCCTGCACGAGATGAAGCTCTACGGTCAGGGCCGGACGGGTCACGAGGACGGCCTCGGGCCTGCCTGCCTGAAGCCGTTCGGGCATCGGGCCGGGGCGGTGGGCGATAAAGATGGAATGGATCGCATAGGGCGAGGCCAGAAGAACCATCGCCGGATGCGGCGTGAAACGGGTGTCGGCAAGTTTGTCCGACGGTATGCAGGCAAGGGTGTCGGCGGTCAGCGGAGCGACGTCAGCGGCGTGATAGGCATCGAGCCACGCCCGTTCGAGGCGCGCCACATCCGGGAGATAGGGGAGGTGACGAAGCGGCTCCAGGCTTTGCAGGAAATCCGCGAAGTCATGCCCATACTCGAAGACCAGGGGAGAGCGGGGCGGATGGGTGCGCAGGAAAGCCAGGGCGATGGCGGCGAAATTTTCACCTCCGACCAGGGCAGCCGTCGCCGGAAAAATCTCGCCAAGTGCGGTGACAAGCCCATGGGTGACATTGTTCCTGTAGACGTTGAAGCGCTTTACGGCGCTCTTGCCGCGCGGCCCGCTTACCGATGCGGGTTCGGGCCGATCCGGAGAAAGCACGGCGGCGCTGAAGGCATCGCCATAGGGCACCGGTACGGTTGAAGTGGCCTTGCCGGGTTCAGGACTGAAGGACATGGCGCTTCACGCTCCCTTCGGGCGCACGATAGCGATCCAGAATATGTGTCGCCGCCTCGGCTTCTGCACGCAGAACCGGCCAATCGGGAATGTCCGCATCCCACTCAATCAGCGTGGTTACGGGGCCACGCGCGGCAATGACCTTTTCATAAAGCAGCCAGACGGGATCGGAGACGGGGCGATCATGGCTGTCGATCAGCAGGGGCGCGCCTTCGTCGTCCTCCTGCTCGTCATGGCCTGCGAGGTGAATTTCGCCCACATGTTCGAGGGGAAATTGCGCAAGATAGTCGCCGGCGCTGTAGCCGTGATTGGTGGCGGAGACAAAGACGTTGTTGACGTCGAGAAGAAGACCGCAGCCGGTGCGTTTCACGATCTCGCGCAAGAAATCGGTCTCCTTCCAGGTGGATTCACGAAACAGCACATAGGTGGACGGATTTTCGAGCAGGATCGGGCGGCGGATGGCTGCCTGCATGCGCTCGATATGTTCGCAAACCCGCGTCAGCGTTTCACCCGTATAGGGAAGGGGCAGAAGGTCGTTGAAGAAGATGTCGTCATGCGTCGACCAGGCGAGGTGTTCGGACACAGTGAAGGGCTCATAGCGCTCGACAAGGGCGGCGAAGCGCGAAAGATGAGCCTCGTCCAGCGGATCGGGCCCGCCGATGGACATGCAAACGCCATGCAGGGAAATCGGCAGAAGCGCACGCATCGATTCCAGAAGGGCGTGCGGAGTGCCGCCTGCACCCATGTAATTTTCCGCATGCACCTCCAGAAACCCGATTGAGGTTGGGGCATTGGCAATCGCCTCGAAGTGCTGAGGCTTGAAGCTCGCGCCCGCACGGCCGGCGGGATCGAATGCCGGAAAGCGTTTCCGGGGTTCGGCGAAGGGTTCGAGCGAATGTTCCATGAAGCTCCTCCCGGTGTCGATTGCCACGGTATTTTGCCTTTTTGGACACTATCGTGCCCTTGAGACAGCATAGTTGACCTATCTCGATTAGTCACTCGCGCCGATATTCTGGGGAGCGGATCGAGGGTTTTCGTGCCCTCGGGAACGGCCGGGTTCGACACCTGTTTAGAAGTTCGTTCGGCAAGCGCGAATTCACACTTCGAGCTCTTGCAGGACATTTAATGATGCGACAAGACTATCAATAGTGGGGCGGCGTCGCACGCCGTTTGATCACTCACAAGGCAGTCTTCAACGCTCCCGCACCCCATCGACCAAAGGGCGTTCCGCTGCCCGTTGGGAGCATTCCTGCTGTCCCATACTCCCATGGCCGACGCTGCACGGGTTGGATGCGCGCCATCTTGTTGGGGATGGAATCTCTCGAACACGTTGCGCCGGACAGTCTGCCAGTACACAATAGCCATAATAGCTCTTTTGGATCAGACCTGCATGAAGTCAATGTCGGCTCGCGAAGCGAAAAACCGCTTCGGATTTCTTATTGATACCGCTCGGCAGGAGCCGGTCTCTATTGAAAAGCACGGACGTCCGGTTGTCATAGTCATGAGTGTTGAAGACTATAAGCGTCTGTCCACCGAAGCCCCGGAACGGAATGCAGGCGACAACCATGACTGACACCGCCGCAACATACCCGGTTGTCGATGTCTTTGCTGGTCCTGGCGGGCTCGGCGAAGGTTTTTGTTCTCTAGACGACGGCAAAGCCAACCCGCGGTTCAGAAGCGCAGCCTCGATTGAACAGGACCGTTTCTCGTTCCAAACTCTGCATTTGCGTCACTTCCTCAGGAGCTTTCCAAGAGGAGAGTTTCCGGAGGACTACTACCGCTACCTTCGGGGGGAAATCCCACTTGAGGAACTTTACGATCTCTATCCGGAGAACAGGGCACATGCCGACCGGTCCGCTTTGCAGATCTCTCTCGGCCCGCAAAATCACGAAACCGTCCGGAAGCTGATCTCCGAGCGTCTGAAATCGGAAACAAGATGGGCGCTCGTCGGCGGTCCGCCGTGCCAGGCTTATTCGCTTGTCGGGCGGTCCCGGATGATGGGTGACCCTGAATTCGAGAAGGATATCCGGCACTTTTTGTACCGGGAGTACCTTCAGATCATCATCGATCATGCACCGCCGGTTTTCGTGATGGAGAACGTTAAAGGGCTTCTGTCCGCAAAGGTGAAGGGCGAACTGGTAATCAACCGGATTCTTGCCGATCTCACCAGTCCCAAGGCGGCACTGGGAAGTACGTCAAATGGTCTTGGCTATCGGCTTTATTCGCTGTCCCAGGATGAACTTCCGGGGCTGGAAGCCGAACCACGGCTGTTTCTTGTCCGTGCCGAGGACTACGGAGTGCCACAGGCGCGGCACCGCATGTTCATTGTCGGCGTTCGCAAGGACATCAGGGTGGTGCCCGGCAGGCTGAAGCCCCGCAAGTCGCCGACCCTCAGGCAGACAATCGGTAATCTCCCGGCAATCCGGAGCGGCCTTTCAAAGGGCGGGGATTCCCTGACCGCATGGCGGAACGAAATCGCCGGCATCGATCCGGCGGCCGTCAGGCTGGAGTTGAACGGTCACGAATATGCCGGTGATCTTATCGATATGATGAGCATTGATCTGGGGCGGCCGCTTCAAAAACTTAATCGCCGGTCAACCCGCTATCCGGCCAAACCTTCTGCGGGACATGATGTTGCCGACAGCATTCATGATCCGCATCTCGATTTTCTGGACGGCCACGAATCGCGCGGCCACATGGCTTCCGACCTTCGCCGTTACGCTTTTGCATCATCGTTTGCATCGATTACCGGCAGAAGCCCCAAGCTTGTGGATTTTCCGGAAAGCCTGCTGCCTGAACACGGCAACGTCGCACTGGGACGCGAGGGGAAGATGTTTTCGGACCGGTTCCGTGTTCAGTTGCCGGAGCAGCCCTCCACAACAATTACCTCCCACATTTCCAAGGACGGGCACTATTTCATTCATTACGATCCCGCACAGTGCCGGAGTCTAACGGTCAGGGAGGCGGCACGCCTCCAGACATTCCCGGATAACTACAAATTCCAGGGACCGCGCACTGCTCAGTATCATCAGGTCGGTAACGCCGTGCCTCCTTATCTGGCGCGGCAGATTGCGGCGATTATCGCGGAGGTCCTGGACGCTATGAAAGACGGAGCCGCGTGACCGACCGGATATCAAAGGAGCACAGAAGCTGGAACATGTCCCGAATCCGGGGCAAGGACACACAGCCGGAACTGCTCCTGCGAAGGCTGCTTCACAGCGCGGGTTTTCGGTTCCGTCTTCACGTATCAGGCCTGCCAGGAAAACCGGATATCGTCCTCCGGAAACACCGGACCGTCATCTTTGTTCACGGCTGCTTTTGGCACCGGCACGAAGGTTGTGCCGGTGCGACAACACCAAAAACCCGAGCCGGGTTCTGGCAGGAGAAATTCCGGCGCACTGTTGAGCGCGACAGGCAGAAGACGATCGAACTGGAACGCGCAGGGTGGAGGGTGCTGATCGTGTGGGAGTGTGAGCTCAAGTCCGATCCGGAGGTGGTCCTGAATGTCGTTAAAAATCAGCTTCTTGGCCCGGAAGGTCGCCCATAGATCGCACACATATCACGTACATTTTATAAATGTACAAACCTCTTATTGACTCACATATCGCAAATATGCACGATATGGAGGCGAAAAGGAGTCTGTATATGCGCGACAAACGAAAAAAGTTCATCGATCTGGCCGAGGCGCGCGTCAACCGTGCGATCAAGGATATCCGGCTGATCGGCAACCTGGCAAACAAGAACTCCTATGAGTATTCCGAAGATGATGCCCGGAAGATCGTTCGGGCACTGCAAAAGGAAGTGGATTCCGCAAAAGCCAGGTTCCTTGGCGACTCCGGCGGAAAGGACACTGATTTCAGATTGGAAGACTAACGATGGCGGGTTACTGGGAATTCAACAAAGCGGACCCCTCAAGCGTCCGGATTGGCGTAACGCAGAGGGATCAGTTCAACAACGATGATGTCGGTCTGGCTGAAGCGCTCGTCAGGGAAGTCATACAAAACTCTTCCGATGCGGGTAACGGAGCCGGTTCCGTCAAGGTCCGCTTCAGTCTGAAAACGCTGAACTCTATTGAAACTGCCGAGCTTGCGAAATACTTCAACGGTCTTCAGCCGCACCTTGATGCATGCGGAATCAAGCGCCCCGACTATGAAGAGGGCGCAATACGTGTTCTGGTAATCGAGGATTATAATACGAAAGGGCTGACCGGCAGCTTTGAAGAACCTGACAAGGATAACTTCGACAATTTCTGGCGCGCTGTCGGGGAGTCGGAAAAGTCCGGTCAGAAAGGCGGCAGGTGGGGGCTGGGTAAGCTTGTCTATTCCTCTTCATCGCGCGTTCGATCTTTCTTCGGGGCGACCGTTCGTGCCGGAGAGAATAGCCCGTCCGTCATGGGACAGGCCGTGCTGGCAAATCACTCAATCGGAAATGTCTACTATCCCGCGCACGGTTTCTGGTTTGAGGGGCGATCGGGAAACGGCCTCAACTTCCAGCTGCCCGTGAATGATCCCCATGCGGTTGAAGCCTTCCGAACGCTGTTCGGTGTGGAACGCAGCAGCCAGCCGGGCCTCAGTATTATTATCCCCTATTTTATTGATGGCATCACCGAGGACACCATCCTCTCCGGCGTGGTGAACAACTATTACTTTCCGATTCTCGCAGGGAAGCTGGAAGTTGAGGTCGGCGAGACGCTGATCAGCGCATCCACTTTTCTGGATGTCGCCGCCAGCGTCGAGAAAAAGGGTGCGCATGTTCCGTTCCCGTTTGTAAAGGAAATCAGTGACGCACTGGGTTCCACAACAGCGGCAGGTGCGTCGGGGACGATTGGCGACTCCCGGCTGTTGCCCGATCATCTGTCACCCGAGCAGATTGAAGCGATGAAGGCCGCATTCTCAGCCGGTAATCTCGTCCATCTTCGCGTGCCGGTTGTGCTGAAACCCAAAGGCAAAGCGCCGCAAACCGGAAACATCGATCTCTTCATAAAGGCTCTGGCCGAAGGTGAAGAGCCTTTCTCCCTGTTTGCCAGAGGCCCCATCACGCTGCCGGGCGAGCGGCATTTTACCGGCGCCGTTGCCCGTGGTGCCATGATTGCACACGATGACATTGTGGCGGAATTTCTTGGTGACGCGGAGAATCCGGCGCACACAGCGTGGAATTCCAATGCGGAGAAGCTGACCTCCCGTTGGGACAGTCCGCGAAAAACGCTTTCTGCGATCAGACAGTCATTGCGCGATCTCTACAACATGATCGCAGACCAGAAAGAGACCCAGGATGAGGATGCGCTGATCGACTTCTTTTCTCTTGCCGACAAAGCGCAGGCTTCAAAGGGAAAGAAAAAGCGCGTCAAGAAGCCGAAACCTGAGATTCCGCCAAGAGAAGCGGCAATCCGCATCAATCCGGTCAATGGCGGTTTTGAAATCCTTGCAGGACCGGGAGCGCAACAGTGGAGCTTTCCAAGACGGATACGCCTTCGGATGGCGTATGACATGATCGGCGCTGATCCCTTCAAGAGATTCAGCCCGTTCGATTTTGATCTGAGCAAATCAAAACAGATTATTTTTGAAAGGACTGGCGGTGAAATCAAAGCTGCCAAGCCCAATACCCTTTATTTTGATGTCACGGGGCCGGATTTTTATCTGAAAGCCAGCGGCTTTGATGTCGTGCGTGATCTGATCGTGGATGCGAGGGCCTTGTAATGAGCACGGCGAAGAGACGCATTAACTCAACGGGCCGCAAGCGCATAGGGCGCGAATGTATCGAGATCAGTATGCTTGAAACTGCACCCGACGAGCCGTTGAAAGCGAAAGTTTCACTGAAACTCGACAATCAGAATTTCCCCGGAGACGCGACGGTTGCTGTTGAAGCGTATCATCGCTCGTCCGGAATGCGGTTCGATTGCGGAACTGTAAACGCGCTGAATGTTCCGGATGTACTGGTCCTAAGCGAAGTGGACAAGAGCGGTTCCGTTCTGTTCCGGCTGAAGGTGGTCGATAATGATGCAGAGCCGGGAAAACTGCTTGGGTCGGCAGAACGTCTGAAACCCAAAAGTGAAGACGACAGCGACGGTCGTCGCAGTATCTTTCCGATACTCTACAGCGATCTTCGCCACGATGTCTGGAAGGTTGAGATCGAGCAGGGAGACCGCCCCGTCCTTGTTGTGAACAAGCGAATTCCGGGGTTTTCACACAAGCTTTTGGAAAGTCCTATGATGCAGGGACTTTTACTTCCGGCAGCTTTGCGTTTCGTCCTCAAGGACCTTGTCAGAGTGTCCGACACGGGTGAGGAGGACGACGAACCTGGATGGAAGGAAGAATGGCTCGAGTACTGCCGGAACGAACTCGGAGCGGCAGACGATCCGCGCGAACTTCCCGATGAGATTTCGAAAGAAAACTGGATTGATGACGTTGCAATGCGGTTTTGTGAAAACCTGTCACTGGTGGACAGGATCAGAACTGCTGCGGAGGAACATTAATGGCGGGGAAATTCAGAAAGCTTAACGAAGCCGGGATCGCTGCGTTCACCGATTACATCAGAGACGGGGCAGAAGGACCGCCACCGTATCACCTTCTTGAGAGTCCGGAAACGTCTGCGCCGCTTGACTTCCATATTGAACCCGGAACCGGACAGTTCGATGACCGGTACATGTTCGGCGTCTATCTGAATACGCTGCTTAAGCAATTCGACGCCGCCGCCATCAGCGGCGATAAAGGGCTGTGGAGTGCTCTCGCCCTGCATTGGTTCGACAGGCTTTGCCCGCCGGATGCCGGTGGAAACCGGTCACCGAAGCAGGAGTATCTGTACGCACTCAGCTCTGATTACCGCCACTATTACCGTCACCTGGTACGCTCCCCCTGGCAGCTTGTAAAAGACCACGGTGAAGCGTCGCGCTTTCTTCTGATTGCGCCGCGTAAGTCGGCGCACCCCCTCAGTGTGCATGGGGAAATACTCGAACAGTTTGGCGGCCGGCAGCAGGTCCTTGGGAGCAGGCCCATCATCAAGGCGGCAAACAAGCTGTATTTTGATAACGGGAAGTCGCGCCCGCGCACCGGCGTTGCGGGCAACGGTCGAGGCAGTGCCCGACGCTTTGGGCTCGTCCTCCGCCAGCTGGACCTGACCTATGATCCGGAATGCATGGCTGACAGTGCATTCATTGGAATTCTGCCCGATGAATTTGAGAAGTGGCGGAAACTCATGACTGCGGGGCAGGTAAAAGCCGCCTGAACGGGGCTGTAAGGGGGCAGAATGGCAGAAAGATCGGAACAGGAGACGGGTGGCGCGGTTGCGGTCCTGCCGATCCACTTTGATCTGCCCGGCCATGAAATACCCTTGGCAACCTTTGTTCGCACGGCACAGCAGACAGCTGCGATCGTGGCTTCCCTCAACAGGGAGGTATTCGACGGGAAGCTGAAATATGAAATCCTGGTGCTCCCGCCGCAGGCCGGTTCCTTCAAGAGCAAAATCGGCATCTACATCTTTGGCGGCTGGCTTGCCGTCTGGACGTTTACCGAGAGTGATGTCGGACAAGGCTTCATAAAGGGTCTGACGGAGCAGACACCTGCGCATTGGGCGGAAGTCATCGGAGCGTCGATCCGGGACGGTTTTTCAGCGCCGGATGATAAAGAGGAATCGGAAAAGCAGCCCAGCGACGAGATCAAGTGCCAGACCAGCGCCCGGATTGTCGTGGAGGCAACGAAATCAATCCTTCAGCGGGGTACATCTGATCTCGAACAGGCCGGGATCACCACGATCCGCTTCCGGGACGTCTATGAAGCCCGAAACGAGTTTTATCAGGCTTGCGCAGACACCCGCGATCTTCGCGCTGTGGGTTTCGAGGACGAGCCGGTTTTTCCGATAGACCGTTCCGATTTTGCCCGCCTCCAGGTCGCGCTTCCGCCAGCGGAGGACGAGGATGATGAACCGTGGACAACGGGAATTGTCGATCTGAAAGTCACGTCGCCAAACTGGGATCGGGAGGATCGGCACCGGTTCTGGAAAGGGAAGGATGTGAAAGGTCGGGAGCGGTTCTTCCGGATAGAGGACGAGCATTTCTGGCAGCTTGTAAAGGCCGAGCGTTTGAGTATCCATATCATCGATACGATCAGGGTGCAGTGGGCCTACCAAGGGAAGGCAAACGCTCCAAAGAATATTCGGGTGCTCAGAGTGCTCGAATTCAACGGAGAAATCCTGTCCGAAGCGCTTAATAAGAATGCCTTGGATGCGATTCTCGGCGCCTATTCGACAGCCGATGATGGGCAGCAGGATTTGTTCAGCGACTATTCTGGCCGGGCATAAATTCACAGCCATGTCCTGAATCAGCGTGACCTGCCTGTACGTAGCAGAGTATTCGGTAGTTGAATTTTGTGAAAAAGTGGTTGTGTGTTTGAGGGCTGCACAACGATGCTGGCATAATCTGCAGGTTGGATACTACAGGTCGCGCACAAGGTGTTCCGATTACGATGGCGCAGACCAAAGGGGGGATCTTGGTTCAGACGCCGCTAGAACTACCGGCCGCACTCGTAGATGCTGTGCGCGAAGGCAATGCCATCCTTTTCCTCGGGTCAGGCGCCTCCATAGGAGCTAAACATCCAAATCCGCAAAGATCCGCTCCCAAGGGAGACGATCTCAAGATCCTACTTTCAGACAAATTTCTGGGGGGCAGGCTCAAAGATCGGTCGCTTGCGGCTGTAGCGCAGTTCTGTGTCTCGGAGGCGGGCCTACTGCAATTGCAGGCCTATCTCAAGGAACTCCTGCTCGATTTTTCACCCGCCGATTTTCACCTGCTGATTCCGGAGTTTCATTGGCACGCTGTCGCGACCACCAACTACGATCTCATCATTGACCGAGCATACCAGTCCACGGAAAAGCCACTGCAGACGCTGGTGCCTTTCATCAAGAACGACCAGCTTGTGGAACGGGAGGCGAAGAAGGTCGAAAATCCGCTGAAGTTCCTAAAGCTGCACGGTTGCTTGAATCACTCGAACGACGCCGAAGCGCCGTTAATCATAACCTCGGACCAGTACGTCACCTTTGCGCAGCATCGATCTCGCCTGTTCGACATGCTTCGGGGCATGGCGCACGAATTTCCCCTAATCTTCTGCGGCTACTCCATCGACGACCCGAACATACGGACCGTGCTCTTCGACCTGTTCAACGCGAACGAAAGGCGACCGCAATACTATGTGGTGTCGCCAAAGTTCGAAGATATCGAAGCACGTCTTTGGCAATCTAACCGGATCACCCCGATCAAGGCGACCTTCGAGACTTTTCTTCGGGAGCTGGACCGGCAGATTCCCGCCAACAGCCGCAGACTTTCCAGCTTCAGACAATCCGGCGCACCATCGATCGATCGTTTCCGTGTGCTAGCCGATCGCACCTACGGTGAGGCGACAGTCCAGTATCTTGCTACTGACATCCTGCACGTTAGGGCCGGTATGCCTATTGAGCAGGTTGAACCGGTCGACTACTACAAGGGCTATGACCGTGGATTTGCAGGCGTTTTGGCAAAGCTGGACGTCCGCCGCAAGGTCTCGGACACTGTTCTCGTAGACGCCGTTCTGGAGGAAGAGACGGCCAGTAGAAAACCCGTCGAGCTCTTCGTGCTTAAGGGTGCGGCCGGCAACGGCAAGACCACGGCTCTCAAGCGAACGGCGTGGGACGCAGCGACCGACTATGACGCATTGGTCTTCTATCTTTCCGACATGGGTGCCCTCCGTGCCGACCGATTTCAGGAAATCCATGAACTGACGAATCGCCGCATCTTCCTGATTGTCGATCGTCCATCGCTTCGTGCCTCGGAACTATCACTTTTCCTTAGGCAGATGCAGACAAGGAAGGTGCAGCTGAGCGTCATAACTGCGGAGCGCGATAACGAATGGAACACGCGTTGCGAGGCTCTTGAAGAGTTCGTTGTGAATTCCTACCCCGTCCGCTACCTCACCGATCTTGAAATTGGCGAGCTCCTCGAGAAGCTGGGGACGCACCGAGCTCTCGGCCTGCTCGCGGAGATGAAGCCCGATGATCGGGTGAGGGCCTTCAAGGACCGGGCCCAACGACAGATTCTTGTAGCACTTCACGAAGCCACCCTCGGCCGACCGTTCGAAGAGATCGTGGTCGACGAATATGCTCGCATAACGCCCGAAGCGGCGAAACTTCTCTATCTCGACATTTGCACCCTCAACCGGTTTGGTGTTCCGGTACGTGCCGGCTTAATCGCCCGGGTGTCCGGCATCCACTTTGAGGAGTTTGAGAAAGAGCTATTCCAGCCGCTGGAAAAGATCGTCTACAGTGAATATGACCGATACATCGGCGATCGCGTGTACCGCGCTAGGCACCCGCATGTCGCAGAGATTGTATTTTCGGAGACGCTGTCAAACCACGAAGACAAGCTGAACCAGATCCTGCGCATTCTAGGCGGTCTGAACATTAGCTTCTCCGTGGACAAAGAGGCGTTTGACCAAATGACGCGCGGACGCGTCGTGGCGGACACGTTCCCGTCAGTGGAAATGGGCCGATCACTCTACAGAGTCGCTCAGCAAGCGGTGGGACAGGACGATCCCTATATACTTCAGCAGGAAGCGATCTTCGAGATCAACCACGGCGGAGGCAACCTGCCGCGCGCCGAGAAATTGCTAGGGAAGGCCGAGGAGATCGCAGGGCACGATGCAAGCATTCAGCACTCGATAGCGGTTCTCTATCGGAAGAAGGCCCTGGATGAATCCAACCCGCTTCTCCGGGCTGAGTATCGCCGCCGTTCACTCAGCCGACTTAGGTCCGGTTCCCGCCGACATGCCTACGAGGTAAACACTAGGCTGCTCGTTCTGATAGACGAACTGAAGGACATGCTGCGGGAAGAGCAGGGAGCAAGCGGGCGGGACCGCGTCCTTCTGGAGCGCATGAAGGAAGTTGAAAGTGAACTGTCGACTGGCCAGCGGCTCTTCCCGAACGATGAGTACATCTTGACCACCGAGGCGAACTACCGGACTGCCATAAGCGACAACCCTAACGCAAAGATCGCCTTGGAAAAAGCCTTTAGGGCGAATCCGCGGCAAGAGTGGATCGCTGTCAGGTTGGCAAACCTCTATCTCGAAGGAGACGATGTTGCCTCCGCGAAGACCATTCTGCAGAAGGTCATCACTGAGCACCCAACGGCGAAAACGGCGCATTTTCAGTTAGGCGTGCTGCAGGCGCGATCGTCCGATGTTGCCGAGCGCCGTTCCGCAATACAGCACTTCCGTTCGGGCTTCTCGAACGGGGATAACAACTATGACGCTCAGCTTTGGTATGGCCGAGAATTGTTCCTTGCAGGCGACTATGCTGGCAGCGACAGCATATTTGACAGCTTGCAGGACGCTCCGATTTCCCCTTCGGCAAAAAGGACGCCGAATGCCTGCTTGACCGATCCGGGTGGGGCTCCAACGGTCTTCAAGGGCCAAGTCGTCAAGCAGGAAGTTGGGTACGTGTTCATAGCAAGCCACCAGCACGGACGAGATATTTTCGCGCATGAGTACAACAGCTCCCGTGACCATTGGGAGGCGATACAGCTCTATGATGAAGTCAATTTCAACATCGCCTTCACATTCCGCGGGCCGATGGCAATGAACGTGATCTCCATCCAATCGGACTCGCGCTGAAAGCAAAGCGACTGCGTTCCTATCCCTTAGCTAAGCAAAGAGCGCTTCAAGTATCCCGTTGCATGTCATACGATTTCAGAATGCCTCGCGAATTCCAGCACAAACGCCTCGAGCATTACCCTAAAATCGGCCGCCTTTCTTCAAGGAGGGGGGATGAACGTGCCTAGGCTTTGGGTCTTGTCCGACCTTCATCTTGAAACCATCCCCTATCCAAATGCCTTTCAGCCGCAGCGGCCAGATTTCGACGTGATGGTTGTCGCCGGCGACGTATGGCAGGGGGATTGCCGGCGTGCATTCCAGTTTCTGGCGCAGCTTTCTGGCGGCAAGCCTGTGGTTTTTGTGTTGGGCAATCACGAACACTGGAACGGTGCGCTGAGCGACGGTTTGGCAATGGCCAGGACGCTCGCCATCGAGCATGGCGTAACACTGCTCGAAGGCGAGACTATTTCGATTGCTGGCTGCCGTTTCATCGGCACGACGCTGTGGACCGACTATGCATTATCCCCTGAAGCAGTCGATCCACGCGCTGAAACTGGTGAGCAGATCGACATCAAGCATGATGGCGGCAGGCGCCCGATCACTGTGGGCGACGCGATTATGCTGCACGCCGACGCGAGAGCGAATCTGGAAAAGTCGATTGCGGAAGCAGATGGCGACCTGCCAGTTGTCGTGATCACCCACCACGCACCGCACCCCGAATGCTTGCCTTTTGCGCATCGCAACACGTGGAGTGCCGGCAATTCAGCTTCCGACCTGTCGCATTTGACCGACAGCGGCCGGATCGCTTTGTGGGTGCACGGGCATATTCACGCCAGCGTTGACATGATCAGACCAAACGGGACGCGTATCCTTTGCAACCCAGCTGGGTCGATGTTCAGCAACCCTGCCTTCGATGAAGCTCATGTTGTCGAGATCGGAAACTGATTTGCGATGGATGACGAACACTTGTTTTCTTGCCTACAGACGCGGCGAGCGCAGTGACTTCATTTCATGGAAAATCTGTGGAAAACTGGATTCAGTGCAGATTTCCATACCCTAGAAAGCATGCGCGTGCCGCGGTCAAATGTATCAATTTCGGTAAACTGCCCAAAATTAAATTTCTTGCGACTTAAGACAAAAACAAGCGCCAGAACTGCGCATTAGAAATTGTTTCGCATTTTCTCCCAAAAGAGGATCCACCTCTACTACGTTGCCAATAAGGTAACGGAAATAGATTAGAATTATCCCCAACGTCACTCTCGATGCTCTGTTGCCCCGGAGATTCTAAGCAGGTAGCGAAGTATTAGCTGATTCGCCTGCTTCATCTGAAGGTGCCGAGAGATGCACGTCGACATCGAGCGTCACGACTGGATCAAACGCCAGTTGCGCAGAAGGAAAATCACTTTTGCCAAAATCGCCGAAGAGCTCGGCGTCTCGTGCGTTTCAGTGACCATGGTCTGCCAGGGGCACCGAAGTTCCCAAAGAGTTCAACAGGCGATCGCCGACAAGCTCGGCGTCGAGCCATGTCATCTCTGGCCTGGCAAATATGCAAAACGGGAGGGGCAGATGAAACGGTAACCGGCATCCAAACGGGAAACGGCCCTGAGAGTTGCACCCCTCAAGGCCGTAAGGAATATCGATTTCCACCGATGCTCCTTTCTCCCGCGAACAGAACAAAGAGTCAAGCCTGCCTGCCAGCACGGCGAGCGGGGAGGCCGTTGCAAACCCCGGAAAGGAGCTGCCTGGGCGGCAGGCCGTTGGTGCCCGCATGTCCTTGGCTGACAGACAATGACACATCACCACAACGAGAATTTCAGACCTCCGCTTTCAAGCCGGTCGATCCGGCATATATCTCCCCGGTCACGAGCAAGCCTCAGGGGAGTACTTGTCGCCCGGTTGCCCGCGGACAGGCATCCACGGCGGATCGTATTCGAGAGCAAACTGGAGCAGCGGGTTTTGCACCTGCTGCTGGCGCGGCCTGACATCCACGATATCTGGGATCAGCCGCCGGCGATTTCATATGAATCGACTGGCGGACGCCAAAGGCAGCACGTATTTGACTATCTGATCACTCTGACAAGCGGGCAGCGGATAGCGATTGCCGTGAAGCCCGCAGCGCTTGCTGCAAGGCCCAGGTTTCGCAGCGAGTTTGTATTGATCCGTGCGGCGACCAGCCTTGCATTCGCACATCGTGTTGACCTGGTGACCGACCGATCGTTCACGTCCTCCGCGGCCCGCAATGCGGCCCGGCTTCACGAGTTCCGGCGCAGCCCCGATCCGGAAGCTGATTCCGGGGTTCAGTCAATCATCAACACCCTTTCGGGTGAGACGACTATCGCAGAGATCGTATCGTTGAGCGGCCTGAAGGGAAGAGGCTTTCGCGCGGTGTTTCGGGCAATCTACGCCGGATATGCGCGGGCACTGGATCATGGAGATATCGAACCAACCACCCGTGTAGTCAGGGAGGTCGCACAATGACTTCCCGGTTCCGGTTGTCCGAAACAGACTGCATCACGATCAATGGTGCCGATCATCTTCTTCAAAGCCAGGACGACAAAGGCGTCGTTCTATGGCGAATCGACGATAGTGCAGTGCGCCTGTCGTTCACTCACGAACAACTTGTCGGGTTGCTCGCATCGCCAGACATCCGGTTCAAACGAGACCATTTTTCTTGCGGGCGGGCGGCGCTTCGACTGCGATGCGACCATCAATATCTCAACACGCTTCCCGCGGATACGCGTGAAGACCTGTTGTGGAAGGCTGCTTACTGCAACGCATTTCTTGACGCCGAAACAAGGGGCACAGTCTGTCGCACAATTGATTCCATTCGCAGTGCCATGCCCAGGTTATCAGCTCTGGTCGATTCTCGTGAGACAGAATGGCAGGTTTTGGACCGAAAGAACCTGGCGGGTGTGACGGTCAGGCGCCGATTGCCCCCTTCCGCATGGACATTGCGGAACTGGACCCGCAGGTTTGAGGCCTGTGGACTTAGCCCTCTCGCTTTCCTCCGCAAGAGACGAAGCGTCTTGACGTACACCCGGAAGTTCGCAGCCGAGGCAGATGCGCTCCTGGCGGAATGCATTGCAGGTTATCTCTCCCGAAACAAACCCACCGTTCAGGAGATCGTCAGGGACACACACAGCCGGTTCAAAGAAGAAAACAGACGTCGCATAGGAGTCGGTTTGCCTTCCTTCCAGATACCTTCTGGTCGGACCATTCATCGTCGCATCAGGAAATTTGATCCATTCCACGTCGTGGCCCATCGAGAGGGGATCGACGCCGCCAAACGGAAATTCTCATTCTACGAGAACGGTATTCCCGCCAGCTATCCGCTGGAGCGCATCGAGATGGACGAATGGCAGGTCGATGTGGCCTCTCTTTTCGGAAACTCTGGCGCCCTCGATGCACTTGAATCGAGCGACAGGGCCCGCTTCGAGATAGGCCGGCGCTGGATCTACGTAGCGATCGATTGTGCCACTCGCTGCATTGTGGCCTTCCGCCTCGTTGCGAATCCGTCCGCTGAGGGTGCTGTACGAGCCCTCGAACTCATCGCTCTCGACAAGACGGCTATTGCGCAAGCGGCCGGCTGCGAATCCCCGTGGGACTTCTGGGGCGGCATTGGTTCGCTCGTGACTGATCAGGGATCCGCTTTCGCCTCGGTCGAATTTCGGACTGCCGTCACCGACCTCGGCGCTACTTACGAAGCGCCTCCGGCCGGCGTACCAAAACTGCGCTCGACAATTGAGCGGATATTCGGAACCTTCGGTCAGCAACTGGCCCCAATGCTCACTGGGCGCACCTTCTCGAATCCCAGCGAGCGGGGTGACTATCCTTCAGAGCAATGGGCAGCGCTGACTGATGACGAACTTGCCGAGATATTCATCAACTTCATCGTCGACATCTATCACAATTCACCTCACGCTGGCCTCAAGGGGGAAACCCCAGCAAATGCCTGGAAACGCTTGAAGGCCGAACAAGGCGCCACACCTCCGCCGGACTCCAACACCCGGCGCGTGGTGTTCGGCATTCCACTGACCAGAAAGCTTGGCCGACACGGTGTCCTTGTTCACGGCATCAGCTACAACAGCCCGGAACTTCAGAGAGCTTTGCTCACCGGTCAGGCGCGCGAGATCCAAATTCGAGTTGATCCACATGATTTGACGCACATTTCTGTTTGCCTCCACGCACACTGGCACCCTGCCGAGGCAGTATCGAAGGCCGTGTGGGGCTTGTCCCTTTCAGAATGGCGAGAAACCGTGCGTGATCTTCGGACCAAACACCGGGATGATGCCGTTCTGACTGAAGACATGGTTCAGCGGGCGCGCAACAGGATCCGAGCAATCGATCAGGGGGCCCGGGAACTCAGGCGGGTTCAGCCACCTACGCTCACAGCTGCAGACCTGGAGCGATGCGAACGCGAACTGTTCCTGGGGCTGCGCATCAAACCTGGTGCTGATCCATCTGACGAGGAGCTGCCTCAGGTCGATGGTCTTTTGGGCGATGCAATTGGCGATCAGCCAGCCTCCCCACCTCACGACGAGTCACAGACGCCCAAGCCGCGGGACGCGAAACCGTGGAAGCTGTCCGATGACTGACAAGCAAGCAGAGGTTGCCGCCCGGGTGGTCGTTCTGCGGCGCATTTTTGCGCATCATCCGGCATTCCTACAGCTTGAGGAGCAGTTTCGACTGCTCCTCGACAGACGGCGTGCTGAACTTGCGGCCGGCTTGATTACAGAGGCGCGGGGCATTGCTGTTGTTGGAGCGTCAGGTAGTGGCAAGACCACTGCCATTGCCCGACTTCTGTCTCACACACCTGGATTGGTATCAGAAAACCAGAAGGATTCACGCAGGGACGTCGTCAGCTTCCAGGTGCCATCGCCCGCTACGCTGAAGTTTGTCGGTCAGACCGCCCTGGAAGCTCTCGGTTATCCGCTTCGCCGCAACAGAACTGAAATGATCATCTGGGAGATGGTCAGACACCATTTGCAGCAGAGAAAGACACTATTCCTTCATTTGGATGAGGCTCAAGATCTGCTGCGCTATCAGACACCCAAGATGCTGCAATCTGTGGTCAGAACGCTGAAATCGCTGATGCAGACCAAGGAATGGCCGGTCGGGCTTATCCTGTCGGGCATGCCGGAAGTCAAGGATCTGCTTAATCACGATCCTCAACTTGCTCGGCGTTTCTATCCAGTTGAATTTCCTAGACTGCGTGCGGGGCTCGATGGCGAGCGGGTTATCGAGATCGTCGCGTCATATGCAGACCGCACAAGCATGGAAACGGGAAATACCGTTGGAGATGATTTTGCCGCCCGCCTCATCCGCGCTGCTGACGGAGAATTCGGTCTCGTCATTGAACTGATTATTGGCGCAATCGAAGAAGCACTGATTGCCGGTGACCGGCGCCTCGACCGGCAACATTTTACATGTGCGTTTCGTCGACGTTCGGGATGTATTGACGGGCTCAATCCATTCCTTGCAGACGACTTCGAACGCATTAACGTGCGGGAACTCCTCCAGGTGGAGACCGTGCGATGAACCCGGTACTGGGTCTAAGCTGCGATCTTGCAGAGCGGGAAACACCGACATCATTCGCCTCCCGCCTCGCGATCCGAAACAATTCGGGCGGCGCAATCGAATTCTGTCTCGACATGGGGCTAGAATGGAATGCGCTGATCAGGGGAGACGCTTCGGAAATTGCGCGGCTGGCCGAACTTTCGGGCGCCCATGCATCTACGCTGCAACGGTTTGCTTGTAGAGTCGTGGCAGGCGGCCGTATGAGAATTGGCCGTGAGACGCTGATTCGTGGCTCCATTATCAGAACGCGCCCCAGGGCTTGTCCGTATTGCCTAAGGGACAGCATTGCCGAGAATGGATTTGCTGGGGCGTTCTGTCGCGCAGACTGGCGGCTTGTCTCGAACAGGACATGCGAACTTCACCATATCCCGCTGCTGTCATTGCCGAGTGAGCAGCATTCGAAAGAGAACTACGATTTCGCTGCGATTGTCCGGAAACATTGGCCGCAGATCACAAATATCGCAAACATTGCGACCGATCGTGCCCCCTCAGATCTCGAGCACTATCTGCGAAAGCGCCTGTCCGGCTGGAGGGGGGAAGCCTTGATCGACCGGTTGTCATTGCCGGTCGTGTGCAAAGCCTCTGAAACGCTAGGCGCACGTGTCGAGTTCGGAACTGATCTCAGGTTCTCTGACCTGAGCGAGCCCAAACTCCACGTTGCCGGCGGCACCGGATTCGAAATCCTGCAAGCTGGCGCCGATCATTTACGCGGCGTCCTGTTGGACCTTAAGGCCGAGTTCGCCGGGCGTTTTGCTTATCATAATCGTGACTTGGGCATGTTCTTTGCCTGGCTGAACTGCCATTTTCGTTCCTCGCGTGATGCAAAGGCACTCGCGGATCTCGTTCGAGAGCATATTGTGGAGAACTATCCGCTTGAACCAGGCGTGAGGATCCTTGGTCGGCGCATCGATAATCCACGTTGTTACAGCCTAACTCGCAGCAGAAGGAGCCTTGGTGTGCGGCGAGAAAAATTCGCCCGGCTGATCGCTTCAACGACTGCGGTTTCCGATGATGAAGCCAACCAGCCGGCGAATCTGACACAGCAGCAGATGGAGGCGCTCCAAGCGAAAGCGAACGATATGATGACAATCGTGGAGGCCAGTTGCACTCTGGGCTGCCGCTATGAGCAGGTGGTTCGTTTCATTCGTGCAGGCCTGCTGGTTCAAAGGAGGGACAAAGCTGCTGTTCCCTACCTTTCAAGAATGGAAGTCGAAGCACTCGTCGCTCCCGTGCGCGATCTCAAAGCCGCACGTCCTGGGCCGAAACTGAGTCCATTGGCGAGTGTCTACAAAGCAACACAGGCATCCGTTCACGAAATATTCCATCACTTTCTGGAAGGCCGGCTGACGTCCGCGCGTCGGGACCCGACGAAGACAGGCATCGAAGCCTTGTTGTTGGAGCCCGAGGAAGTCATGCGGTGTCTGGCGCCCCCGTCGGCCGGCGACCCTCCAATGGCCCATGTTGCCCGACAGTTGAGATTGGACACACGAACTATTCGCTACCTCGAAAAACGCGGTGAACTTCGCATTTACAGTGCACGGCACCCATACATGCGGGGCCAGCGCTGCTTTGTAGGGGCGGTTGAGCTGCGGCGGTTTCAGAAGGAATTCATAACGGTCGGGGAACTGAGCGCTATCCTCGGAATACTTTCGGGGCCGCTCGCCATCAAACTGGATGCCATGGGCCTGCGTCCGAGGAAAGTTCCCAGACGCGTCCGTCGGATTTATCGGCGTGCTGATATCGAACAGGCTTTCGATCTGGATCTGCAGCGGACCTCGCGAACCACTCTTGAATGATTACCGAGTCCAGGCGAATCGACTTCCGGCTGAAAGTTGTTATCTTATTCACGGAGTGGGATGCTGGTTTCCGGCCCCCGTTTCCTAGAGCAAACAAAGACCCGGGCTCTCACTAGCCAGTTAGTCCGGGTCTATTTGCGTCCGGTGAGCAGCCATGTCGCTCAAGCTGCACGATTGCGAGCATAACGTCACTTTTCTCCTACGGCGGGAGTTCGTTCGAGCGTTCTCCAATCGTGGATTCTTTTGAGTGAATTCTGCCTAAAAGCAAAATTGGAACGGCGAGTTACTTACTGCTCTAGGTCTTCCGCTTCTGCGGGTAGATCGTCTCGCCGGGCTTGAGCATGGCGACGAAGCTCTCGATCTTCTTCCTGCGTCCGGCCTCGGTCTTCATGTTGTGCAGGCGGAAGGCAAGCGCGTAGCGGTTCTGCGAGTTGAGCGTGGCAAGCGTTTCCTTCGCCCGCGGCTCCGCCTCGATCGCTGAAAGCAGGTCGTCGGGCAGCGTCATCTCCCTGACGCTCGCATAGGCACGGTCCCAGCGCCCCTCGGCTTTTGCGGCCTCGGCCTCGGCCAGCCCGTGTTCGGTCATCCGGCCTTCCCCGATCAGCCGGGCGACGTTGTCGACATTGATCCGGCTCCAGATGCTTTTTTTCCCGCGCGGCGTGTAGCGCTGGAGGAAGCTTCTGTCGTCGAAACCCTTGCGGATGCCGTCGATCCAGCCGAAGCACAGGCACACATCGATCGCCTCGACCGGCGTGATCGATTTCAGCCCCGATGCCTTCTTGTGGATCTTGATCCAGATCTCATCGGCTCTGTGTGGTTCTCGCCGAGCCACGCGTAAAAGGCGTTCGCATCCGGGACTCGCGGACTTTGGCAGGATCGACGACAACGGGGGCCATCAGTGAGCCTCTCTATTGGCCAGCACTTCCGGATAGTGCGGATTGGATATGATCCCCAGCCCATTGCCGAAGGGTCGATAATCGAGGCGGTGACGAAACCGGTGACGCCGCGCCGGGTAATCGGATTATACTCGGTCACCCCCATCGCCTTCAACGACTCGAACGCCGCCTCGACGTCGTGGACATGCTAGGGTACACGTCGGCGCACCATTCAACCCAAGGGCAAATTACCGTGGCAATAAGGGCAAAATAACTGAAAGCGCCCGAACCAGACTTGTTTATTTTCAATTACTTAGAAATTGCCTTGGAGCAAAATACCGTGGCAATCGACACCCGGCATTCGTTATCGCGATGTGAGTGGATCAGGACGGCATGTCGCGTTCGAGCGGCTCGAGCGAACCCATGCGGTTGCCGGGCAGTTCCATCTTGGCGCAGGTGCCCGCTTCGACATACTTCCAGGAATTGCCCTGGTAATCGACCTTGGAGGTGCCTGCGCAGGTGGTGCCGGGGCCGGCGGCGCAATCGTTCTTGCCGGCCATGGCCACGCCGTAGCATTTCTCTTTCGATTGAGCCTGGGCGGTGCCCGTGGCAAGCGTTCCGGCCGACAGGGCAGCAGCGACAGAGCCCGCAATATAGGCGGCGCTCAGGATGGTTTTCGTGGTCATGGATTTCTCCTCTGGGGTTCGGTGTGCCGGGCCTCTCTCCCGGCGTCATCCTTGTCCCAGAGGGAGCGCTCACTTGGAAATCAAGCGCGTGCTACCGTTCATCGCGTCGCCGTCACGCGACCGTGAGGTCGTGCGTTACCTGACGGGCTGTGCTGCCCGATCAGGGCAGCAGTGCGCCGAACGCTTCGATGTCGGCGGGCGTCGTGGCGAAGCTGGTGACGAAACGATAGAGAGCCTCGCCGTCGTTCAGCGTCTGAGAGAAGCCCTGAGGCAGGTTCCATTGATGGAAACGGGCGCCCCTTGCTTGTAATTCGGAAGCAATCTGAGTGTGGATGAGCGCAAAGACCTCATTGGCCTGCGGTTTCCAGGCGAGGCGTACGGCTGGACTCTCTTCAAGACGATCTGCAAGCGTTGCCGCCATTGCATTGGCATGGCGGGCGGTTTCGAGCCAGAGACCATCCTCGAAATAAGCATCGAACTGGGCTGCGATGAAACGCGACTTCGAGAAGAGATGAGCCGAACGTTTGCGCAGGAACGGCAGGTCGGATGCCTTCGCCGGATCCATCACGACCACGGCTTCCGCGCACCAGCAGCCGTTTTTCGTGCCTCCGAAGGAGACGATGTCGACGCCGCGTTTCCATGTCATTTCGGCGGGCGTCGTTTCAAGGGCGACAAGCGCATTTGCAAAACGTGCGCCGTCGAGATGGAGAGGGATTGCGTGTTCGCGGCAGACTTCGCCAATGACCGCGATCTGATCAAGGCCATAGAGCGTGCCGATCTCGGTCGCCTGGGTAATGGTGGCCGCCATGGGCTGGCCCGAGTGAACGAACTGGGCGGGGTGGAGCCGAATTGCTGCATCGAGGGCTTTCGGATCCATGCGCCCGAGGTCACCGGTAACGCCCCGCAAACGCGCGCCGCCCGTCAGGAATTCGGGCGCACCACCCTCGTCCTCGATCACATGGGCTTCCGTGTGGCAGAAGGCGACGCCGCCGGGCCTGGAGAGCGAAGCAAGGGCGATGGAGTTGGCCGCCGTGCCGGTTCCGACAAAGAAGACAGCCACATCGCGTTCGAACAATTCACAGAAGCGTTGCTCCACCTTGCGGTCGAGTTCCCCCGTGCCATAGGCGGAGGCATAGCCCTGGGCGCCTGCCGAAAGCGCTGCCGCGATTTTGGGATGCGCGCCGGCCCAGTTGTCGGAAGCGAAGATCATGCTGCATCTTGCCTTTCAGGATTTCGTGCTGGAAAATCGGGCGTCAGATTGGCCGAGGGAGGAAGGCATCGCAACCCTTGCGGGATGCGAATTTCAACGGCAGGAGAAGGATTTCAGGTTGCGGTTGAAAATTACGCCTAAAGTCGGATCAGCGAAACTTTCTTACGCTTCTTGCGCATAAAATTTGCATTTTTGTCTTGTGTCGCGCGTGGATTTCTGGCATTTGACTAGATAGGACAGTAGTGCTGTCTTATTTAATCGCGCAATGATCACCGAATATGCGTTACAATCGGCCCGTCCGGCCGCCGCAACGCGACGGCAGAAGGGTGCGAAATCGGCGGGCCGGCAACGGTCGTAAAAATCGCGTTCGTCAAGGATGCGCCGCCCAATTAAAAGAAGCGCACCGGAGCGGACCGGTGAAGCGTTCCTCCGGCTTCTTAAAAAGAAACGCCGTGCATAAACCCCGGTTGGCCGCAGTCTGGCTGCCCGGAGATTTAACGACCGCCCGCGGGCAACCGCTCCAGGGCAGAATTTATGAAGGAAGTTGCGATGACGGAAATGACGCCATCTGTGTCGACTGGGTTCGTGCCCGCCGGGCAGGCAGGAACGGCGGCCGTCAAACGCACGAAAAATGCGGTCACGGGATTGCCGCCGGCGCAGGGTCTCTACGATCCGCGCAACGAGCGCGATTCCTGCGGCGTGGGCTTCGTTGCCCATATGAAGGGCAAGCGCTCGCACGGTATCGTGCAGGACGGCCTTGCCATGCTCGAGAACCTGACCCATCGCGGCGCGGTGGGAGCCGATCCGCTTGTGGGCGATGGCGCGGGCCTTTTGATGCAGATCCCCGACCGGTTCTTCCGCGAGGAGTGGGCCGCCCGCGGTGTGGAGCTTCCGGCGGAAGGCCACTATGGCGTCGGCCAGTTCTTCATGCCGCGCGATGGGGTGCTGCGCGCTCATATCGACGAGGTGATTGCCGAGGTGGTCCGTTCGGAAGGGCAGGACGTCATCGGTTTCCGCGACGTTCCGGTCGATAATTCCTGTTTGTCGAAGGCGCCGGATATCGCGGCTTCCGAACCGGTGCACCGGCAGGTCTTCATCGCCCGCGGTCCGGGTATTGCCGATGACGAGGATTTCGAGCGCCGTCTCTATATCCTGCGCAAGGTCATCTCGGGCAAGATCTATGAGGAGACCGGCGGCAAGGGCAACGGCTTCTATACCGTCTCCATGTCGTCACGGACCATCGTCTACAAGGGCATGTTCCTCGCCTATCAGCTCGGCGCCTATTACAAGGACCTGAAGGACCCGCGTGTGGAATCGGCGGTGGCACTCGTCCACCAGCGTTTCTCCACCAACACCTTCCCGTCCTGGGAACTGGCGCATCCCTACCGCATGGTCGCGCATAATGGCGAGATCAACACGGTGCGTGGCAACGTCAACTGGATGGCGGCGCGCCAGGCTTCCGTGGATTCGGAGCTGTTCGGCAACGACATCTCCAAACTGTGGCCGATTTCCTATGAGGGGCAGTCGGATACGGCCTGCTTCGACAACGCGCTGGAGTTCCTCTACCAGGGCGGCTACCCGCTCGTGCATGCCATGATGATGCTCATTCCGGAAGCTTGGGCAGGCAACCGCCTGATGAGCCCGGAACGGCAGGCATTCTATGAATATCATGCGGCCCTCATGGAGCCGTGGGACGGGCCTGCGGCAGTGGCCTTCACCGATGGTCGGCAGATCGGCGCGACGCTCGATCGTAACGGTTTGCGACCGGCCCGCTATGTGGTGACTGACGACGACCGTGTGATCATGGCTTCGGAGGCCGGTGCACTGGTCGTTCCCGAAGAGCGGATCGTGACCAAGTGGCGCCTGCAGCCCGGCCGCATGCTTCTGATCGATTTCGAGCAGGGGCGCATCATCTCCGATGAAGAAGTGAAGGCGCAGGTTGCGGAGAAGCATCCCTTCCGCAAATGGCTCGACAACACGCAGCTCATCCTGGAAGACCTGAAGCCCGTGGAACCGCGCGCGCTGCGCCGCGACGTGGCGCTGCTCGACCTGCAGCAAGCCTTCGGCTACACGCAGGAAGACACCAAGATGCTGATGGCGCCGATGGCCACGACCGGCCAGGAGGGCATAGGCTCGATGGGCACGGACACGCCGATCTCGGCCATGTCCGACAAGGCGAAGCTGCTTTACACCTATTTCAAGCAGAACTTCGCACAGGTCACCAATCCGCCGATCGATCCGATCCGCGAGGAACTGGTGATGAGCCTCGTCTCGTTCATCGGCCCGCGTCCGAACATCTTCGATCTGGTGGGCAATTCGCGCCGCAAGCGGATGGAGGTGCGGCAGCCCATCCTGACCAATGGCGATCTGGAGAAGATCCGCTCCATCGGCCATACGGAAGACCGCTTCGATACGAAGACCATCGATGTCACCTATGCATCCGGCGAAGGCGCCGAAGGCATGCGTGGGGCGCTGGAGCGTGTCTGCGAGCGCGCCGAGGCCGCGGTTGCGGGCGGCTACAACATCATCATCCTGTCGGATCGCCAGATCGGGCCTGACCGCATCGCAATCCCGATGCTGCTGGCCACGGCGGCGGTGCACCATCACCTGATCCGAAAGGGGCTCAGGACTGCGGTCGGCCTCGTCGTCGAGTCGGGTGAGCCACGCGAGGTGCATCATTTCTGCTGCCTCGCAGGCTTCGGCGCGGAGGCGATCAATCCCTATGTCGCGTTCGATACGCTGCTTGCCATGCATCGCGACAAGGCGTTCCCGCCGGAAGTCGATGCGCAGGAAGTGGTGAAGCGCTACATCAAGGCCATTGGCAAGGGTGTTCTCAAGGTGATGTCCAAGATGGGCATTTCCACCTACCAGTCCTATTGCGGCGCGCAGATTTTCGACGCTGTCGGTCTGAAGAGCGATTTCATCGCGCAGTATTTCACCGGTACGGCAACCACCATCGAAGGCGTCGGGCTGGAGGAGATCGCCGGGGAGACGGTTACGCGCCACACGCTTGCTTTCAGCGACGATCCGTTGCTGCGCAATTCGCTCGAGGTCGGCGGCGAGTACAATTTCCGCATGCGCGGCGAGGATCATATCTGGTCGCCGGATGCTGTCGCCACCCTGCAGCATGCCGTGCGCGGCAAGTCGTGGGAGACCTATCGCGACTTTGCCCGGATGATCGACGGTCAGGCGGCGGACGCCAAGTCCATTCGCGGCCTGTTCTCGATCAGGACCGCAAAGGATACCAGCCGTCAGCCGGTGTCTCTGGAGGCGGTCGAGCCAGCGGCCGAGATCGTGAAGCGTTTCTCGACGGGTGCGATGTCCTTCGGCTCGATCAGCCGTGAGGCGCACACGACGCTGGCGCGGGCGATGAACGCGCTCGGCGGCAAGTCGAACACGGGCGAGGGCGGCGAGGAAGCCGACCGTTACCTGCCGCTGCCGGATGGCTCGGCCAATCCCGAACGCTCTGCAATCAAGCAGATCGCCAGCGGGCGCTTCGGTGTGACGGCGGAGTATCTCGTCAATTCCGATGTGATGCAGATCAAGGTCGCCCAGGGTGCGAAGCCCGGCGAAGGCGGCCAGCTTCCTGGCCACAAGGTGGATGCCACCATTGCCAAGGTGCGTCACTCCACGCAGGGCGTCGGCCTGATTTCGCCGCCGCCGCACCATGACATCTATTCGATCGAGGATCTGGCGCAGCTGATCTTCGACCTGAAGAACGTCAACCCGGATGCGGATGTCTCGGTGAAGCTCGTTTCGGAAGTCGGTGTCGGCACTGTCGCTGCCGGCGTTGCCAAGGCGCGGGCGGACCACATTACGGTTTCCGGCTATGATGGCGGCACGGGCGCTTCGCCGCTCACCTCCATCAAGCATGCGGGCAGCCCATGGGAAATGGGGCTTGCCGAGACGCACCAGACGCTGGTGCTCAACGGCTTGCGTTCGCGCGTTGCGCTGCAGGTGGACGGTGGCTTGAGGACCGGTCGCGACGTGATCGTGGGCGCGCTTCTGGGGGCCGACGAGTTCGGTTTCTCAACCGCGCCGCTGATCGCCGCCGGCTGCATCATGATGCGCAAGTGCCACCTGAACACCTGCCCGGTGGGTGTGGCGACGCAGGACCCCGTTCTGCGCAAGCGCTTCAAGGGTACGCCAGAACATGTGATCAACTACTTCTTCTACATTGCCGAAGAGGTGCGCCAGTATCTCGCCGAGATGGGCTATACCAGCCTCGACGAGATCGTTGGACAGTCGGACCTTCTGGAAAAGAGTGCGTTGATCTCGCATTGGAAGTCGCGTGGGCTCGATTTCACGAAGATCTTCTACAAGCCGGAAGCGCCGCGCGAGGCGATCCGCTGGACCGAGCGGCAGAACCATCCGATCGACGATGTGCTCGACCGCAAGCTGATCGAAGGCGCCCAGCCGGCGCTTGAGAACCGCGAGCCGGTGTCGCTCGATGTTGCTATCTGCAACACCGACCGCTCGGCAGGCGCAATGCTGTCGGGTGCTGTGGCAAAGCGCTACGGTCAGAAGGGCCTGAAGGAAGACACTATTGCCGTGCGCCTCACGGGCACGGCAGGCCAGTCCTTTGGCGCATTCCTGGCGCGAGGCGTCTCGTTCCAGCTGATCGGCGATGCCAACGACTATGTGGGCAAGGGGCTCTCGGGCGGGCGTATCGTCATCCATCCGGATGAGAAGTCGCAGATCGTTGCGGAGAATTCGATCATCGTCGGCAACACCGTGCTTTACGGTGCGACGGAGGGCGAATGCTATTTCCGCGGCGTGGCGGGCGAGCGTTTTGCCGTGCGCAACTCTGGTGCGGTAGCCGTTGTGGAAGGCGTGGGCGATCATGGCTGCGAATATATGACGGGCGGTGTGGTGGTCGTTCTCGGAGAGACGGGCCGCAATTTCGCTGCAGGCATGTCGGGCGGCGTCGCTTATGTGCTGGATGAGGCCGGCGATTTCGCCGAACGTTGCAACATGGCCATGGTCGAGCTCGAGCCGGTTCCCGAGGAAGACGATATCCTCGAGAAGCTGCACCATCACGGCGGCGACCTTATGCACAAGGGCCGTGTCGACGTTTCGGGCGACATGACGCGTCATGATGAAGAGCGTCTGGCGCAGCTCATCTCGAACCATCTGCATTACACGGGCTCGGAGCGGGCGCGCACCATTCTCGACAACTGGGCCGATTACCGTCCGAAATTCCGCAAGGTGATGCCGGTCGAGTATCGTCGTGCCCTCGAAGAGATGGAGCGCATGAAACTCGGTCTGGCGGCGGAATAGGCGCCGGGCCGGGGAGACGCTTCAGTGGATGTGTTTGGAGACCTGAACTCGGGCAATTGCCTGAAGGTCAAATACACGGCCGACTTTCTGGGCCTGCCTTATCGCTGGCACGAGGTCGACATCATGGCCGGGGAAAGCCGCACGGCGGAATTCCTCGCCATGTCGCCCTTCGGCCAGGTGCCGGTGGTGCGGCTCGTCGACGGAAGGACAATCGCGCAGTCGGGTGCGATCATGCGCTATCTGGCGCGTGGAAGCGCGCTTCTGCCGGAAGATGCCTTTACGCAGGCCGAAATCGACCAGTGGATGTTCTGGGAACAGAATTTTCACGAACCCAACGTGGCCGGTGCGCGGTTCCACGTGGTCTATCGCAGAGAGCCCGTCGAAACGCGGGCTCCCGAAAAAGTCGAGAAGGCGCAAGCGGCTCTCGACTTCATGAATATGGCGCTTGAGCGGCGCGATTTCTTCGTCGGTTCGTCCCTGACGATCGCGGATATCGCGCTGCTCGGCTACACGCGGCTCGCCCCGCAGGGCGGCTTCGACTTCGACGGGCGCACGGCGCTCACCCGCTGGATTGCACGATGCGAGGAAGTTCTCGGACTTCCTGCGCTTCACTAGAATAACGGGGTTTATTCGATGGGTAAGGTTACAGGCTTTCTCGAAATCGACCGGCAGGTGCACAAGTACCAGCCGGCATCCGACCGCATTCGCCATTTCCGCGAATTCACGCTGCCGATGTCGGATACGGAAGTCGAGAAACAGGCTGCCCGATGCATGGATTGCGGCATTCCCTATTGCCATGGGCCAACGGGTTGCCCCGTGCACAACCAGATTCCGGACTGGAACGACCTTGTCTACAATGGCGAGTGGGAAACGGCGATCCGCAATCTGCACTCCACCAACAACTTCCCCGAATGGACCGGACGCATCTGCCCGGCGCCGTGCGAGGAAGCCTGCACGCTCAATCTCGAAGACATTCCGGTGGCGATCAAGACCATCGAGCAGGCGATTGCCGACAAGGCCTATGAAACGGGCTTCGTGCGGCCCTATCCGTCCGAGCGCAAGACCGGCAAGAAGGTTGCGATCATCGGTTCAGGACCGGCCGGCATGGCCGCCGCACAGCAGCTCGGACGCGCCGGCCATCAGGTGCATGTCTTCGAGCGCGAGAGCAAGCCGGGCGGGCTGATGCGCTATGGCATTCCCGATTTCAAGATCGAGAAGCATTATATCGACCGCCGCATCGAGCAGATGCAGGGCGAGGGCGTGACCTTCCATTGCGGGGTGAATGTCGGCGTCGACAAACCGGTCGAAGAGCTTCTTACGGAATATGATGCGGTGCTTTATTGCGGCGGTTCGGAACGCCCGCGCCCGGCGGGCATTCCGGGTGCGGGCCTGGAGGGCGTTCACGACGCCATGCCGTATCTGGTGCAGCAGAACCGCCGCGTCGGCGGTGAGGACATCCAGTCGGTCGCCTGGGCTGCCGATCCGATCCTGGCCGGCGGCAAGCATGTGGTGGTCGTCGGCGGCGGCGATACCGCATCCGACTGCGTGGGAACGGCCTTCCGTCAGGGCGCGGTCCGGGTGACGCAGCTCGATATCCGTCCCCGCCCGCCGGAGAAGGAGGATAAGCTCGCCGTGTGGCCCTATTGGGCAACCAAGATGCGGACCTCTTCCTCGCAGGCGGAGGGTGCCGACCGCGAGTTCCAGGTGGCGACGCTTGAGTTCATCGGCGAGGATGGCGTGCTCACGGGTGTGAAATGCTGTGAGGTGGATGAGAAGCGCAAGCCGATTGCCGGCACGGAATTCATCATCAAGGCGGATCTGGCTTTTATCGCCATCGGTTTCTCCGGTCCGCTGGATGAAGGGGTGCTCAATGAATTCGGCGAGAGGCTCAAAACCAATACGGATCGGCGTAATTCGGTGAATGTTGTCGCCAACGATCGCGACTACCGCACCAGTGTGGATCGCCTTTTCTCGGCGGGCGATGTCCGTCGCGGCCAGTCCCTGGTGGTCTGGGCGATCCGGGAGGGCCGTCAGGCGGCTCATGCAATTGACGAGTTTCTGATGGGGACGACGCTTCTGCCGCGCTGAGGCGATCCGATCCGACATGTTTTTGCAGAGCCGCGTATCTTGGATGCGCGGCTTTGTCGTTTTCGGTGAAGCTTGAAACGCCCTTCCTTCCCTGCGGGCGTTCTTACTATTGCAGGCTGCCGTTTTGCTCGACCGGACGCAGTGCGAAATCATCCGCCCTGCCGGGCTGAGCTTCATCGATCGTGGGGCGCTCGGGGCTGCCTTCCTTAATCAGCTTGCCAATGGGCTTCACCTCGGCGCCAAGCAGGTTCGTGCCGCCATCGAGCACAGGGTCGGTCAGGGCAATGGGAGCGGTTCGGTTAACGAAGACCGGCCCTGCGGGAGCGGCAGCTTGCTGCTCCTCTGGAAGGTTTTGCAAGGCCACTTCGCCGATATCGGGCGCCACGGCTTGGCCGAGAAGCTTGTTGAGGGGCTTTTCAACGTAGAAGGCGAGCTTGCGCTTGCCGGCTCGGGTAAGGTTGATGCCATCACTGCCGCGCAGGCGGGCAGGTTGCCCGTTCATATCCGGCCCGGTGAAGATGAATGCGCCGTTTTCATCGACAAATCCGTCCCATATATCGACGAACGTGCCGTCGGCAGATTCCGCCTCGGTCTTGTAGATATCGTTGAAGGCCAGCATGTCGGATGACATGCTTGGGGACTTGAAGGAAGGCAGGCCGCTCCATATCAGCGGAATGTTTTTCTCACGGATGGTGTCGGCAAAGTCATCGACCCGCTGGCGATACTCTTTCAGCCAGGCTTCAGAACGCGGTGTCTCGCGATTTTCACCGACCGTCATCTGCTGGCGATCGTTTGAGCCGATCATGACCACCACGATGGCAGGTTTGTGCTCGTCCAAGAGCGGGGCGATCTCGGCATCCCAGTTGTAATAGTCGTCGCGCACGAAACCCGACGATCCGTTGCTCGCGTCGATGATGCGCACCCCCGGCGATTGCGCGTAGGCGGCTTCAAGTCCCTCTGCGAGGCCGCCGGCAAGAAAGTCGCCGACCACTAGAACGGTGCGGGCGCTCTCCAGCTTTTCGGCGGCTGGAGGTGTCGGCGGCTGGCTTGGAGCGGCAGCTGCCGGACGATAGGAGCGCTGACGCGATGTGCTGGGTTTCTGAGGGCGCGCCTCGTGTGCTGGAGCAGGCTGCTGGCGGTTGCGCAGCGCGCCGCCGAAGAGAAAATCCAGCAGGCCACGTTGCTCGCGCCGATATTCCTGCGCCTGAGCTTCACCAGCCGCCTGAAAGATTGCAGGCAGAAGGAACAACGCCAGGGCAGCAAGCAGGACATTGCGCCTGCGAGTGGCCTTTCCTGGAGTTCCTTCCTGCCTCATTTCAGGTGCGTTCCTGCGCCTTGTCAGTTGCTTCGCAAACGGCGTAGCACTTCCTTGCCGGGGTGGCCATCCTGTTGCATGCCGCTGCGGGCCTGAAAGGCACGGATTGCGTCGCGTGACCCGCTGCCGATCTTGCCGTCAATAGGTCCGTCGTAATAGCCGAGCGCGCCGAGGCGTTTCTGCAATTCTTCCGTTTCGGAATAGGAAAGGCGCTCGAAAGGCCGGTCCCAGTCACGCACAAGCCCGCCATAACCGGCGATCTCATCCGCCAGAAGGCCGACGGCGAGGGCATATTTGTCGGAATTGTTGTAGCGCTTGATGACATCGAAATTCTTCGTCACCAGGAAGATGGGCCCGGCGCGGCCATCCGGCACCTTCAGCTCGGCGGTATCGGAGGGGCGGGGGAAGGGCTTGCCATTGGCACGCACCACGCCGATGGATTGCCAGCGCGACAGCGCCATTTTTCCGCCTGGGAACTTGCGGCCGGAAGGCAATGCGGCGGTCTCATAACCCCATGTCTCGCCGCCGCGCCAGCCATTCTTGCGCAGAAGGTTCGCGGCGGTGGCCAGCGCGTCAGGCACCGAGCTCCAGATATCGCGACGGCCATCGCCATCCATGTCGACGGCATAGGCCTGATAGCTGGTCGGTATGAATTGGGTGTGGCCCATGGCGCCCGCCCACGAACTTGTCAGATGGCCGACATCGATGTCGCCGGTCTGCAGAATCTTGAGGGCGGCGATAAGCTGCTGGCGGGCGAATTTCGCGCGGCGCTTGTCGGCATAAGCGAGTGTTGCGAGCGAGCGGGGAAGGCTGCGCATCACGCGCTCGTTCTTCAGTACCTCACCGTAATTGGATTCGATGGACCAGATGGCCAGCAGCACATAACGGCTGACACCGAACTGGCGCTCGATGCGGTCGAGCCAGGGCTTCCATTGGCGGGCCATGCGCCGGCCTGTTTCGATGGTGTCCTGCTGGACGCGGTTGTCGAAATATTCCCAGGCCTCGGCGCGGAATTCGGGCTGGTAGCGCGCCTTTTCGAGAACTTCCGGGTCGGGCTCGCTGACGCCTCGGAAGGCGCGGTCGTAGGTGGAGCCTGAAATGCCGTTCTGCATGGCGACGGAACGGAACTGGGAAATCCAGCGCTGAAATCCGGCATCGGCGAAGGCGGGCAGCGGGGTGGCCATCACCATTGCCGCAGAACAAGCGATCACGGCGAGAGACAGTTTTCGCACGGGAAAGCGGGACAACATCGGTACCTCCGTTACAAACATTCTAGCGCATCGGTTCCGAAACCGGAATCGGTTTGAACGGGAATGTCACCGATGCGGCACTAACAACATGTCTGTGTCCTTCGAACCCACCGGTTGAAGGACACTTTGCCCGGACAATCGCATGAGGATGTTAGAAAATCGTTTACCATGAGTGATCTGCATAACTTTCATGCAGAATAGGAACTGCCTCGAAATCTGCGCATTCATTCAGGAAACATCAATCGGGCGTTGTTAAGACCGGCGTCCGTATCCGACGTTCAATCTCCCCGGGGGTAATGCATCATGAAAAAGCTTCGCAAGGCAGTCTTTCCCGTTGCCGGTCTGGGAACCCGTTTTCTTCCCGCCACGAAGGCCATCCCGAAGGAGATGCTGACGGTGGTCGACCGCCCGGTCATCCAATATGTGGTCGATGAAGCGCGTGCTGCGGGGATCGAGCACTTCATCTTCGTCACCGGGCGTAACAAGGCGGTCATCGAAGACCATTTCGATATCCAGGTCGAGCTCTATGACACGCTCGCGCAACGCGGCAAGGACGACGTTCTGGCCCGGCTGCGCAGCCTCCAGCCGGAGCCGGGGCAGACCAGCTTCACGCGCCAGCAGGAGCCTCTCGGTCTTGGCCATGCCGTCTGGTGTGCCCGCGAACTGGTGGGCGACGAACCGTTTGCACTGCTCTTGCCGGACATGATCATGCAGTCCGAAGAGGGATGCCTCAGCCGCATGGTCAAGGTGTTCAACGAAACCGGCGGCAATATTCTTTCAGTTGAAGAATGCGACCCCTCACAGGCCCACAAATACGGCATTGTGGGGCGTGGAAACGATGTGGCCGGCGGGTTTGAGATCAACGCGATGGTGGAGAAACCGAAACCGGGCGAGGCGCCATCCAATTTCTATATCAATGGCCGCTATATCCTTCAGCCGGAGATTTTCACATTGCTTGGTCACCATGAACGCGGGACCGGCGGTGAAATCCAGCTCACCGACGCCATGCTCAAGCTGATGGGGAACCAATCCTTCCACGGCTATCACTTCACCGGACGCACATTCGACTGCGGCTCGCCGGAAGGCTTTGTCGAGGCGAATATCGCCTTCGCACTGGAGCGCTCGGATCTGCGTGAGCATGTGCTGAAGGTGATGGGATCGGCAGCGGGGAACTGAAGTGGCGTGCCACCATGTGGACGCCAAGCATACGACGCCAGGGATACCTTGTGACCGCAAGCTGTTCCCGTTTTCCGGGACTTTTGCAGCGCTGGTTCAGCGCTGCATCTTCATGCCCAGAAAGACGCTTGTGGCATCGTAATCGCGGCCAGGCAGCTCGCTCGAACGGCTTTCGTAGCGAGCCCGCCCGGTAATGCCGAGGGTGCGGTTCAGCCACCAGGTCATGCCTGCCTGTCCGCTCCAGGTCAGCTCGCTGCCACCGGCGCTGTAGTCGCGCCAGGAAAGCCCGGCAATGGCTTCTGCTGTCAAGTTATCGCGGATCTGGCGTTCGATGCCGACCGTTCCGGCGTAGAGTATCGATCCGCTTCGTCCGGCGTCGGTCGTGCCTTCGATGATGGTCGAGCCATCAAGGCTTACGGTTGTGCCGCGGATCGGCGACCAATCCAGGCTGGCGGCAAGCGCGAGGCCGGATATGGAATCGAGACGCTTGTCGTCGAGATCTTCGGTGATCCAGCCGAGCGATGCTTCGCCCGACAGTTTTTCCTCTATGTCGACCATGACACCAGCGCGCAAGGCATAGCGGTTGGCCGAGCGCTGATAACCGGCGCTGTCTTCTTTCAGGTCATAGAAGCGGCGGCCGATCTCGCCTTCCACGAAAGGCGTGAGGGCGGGCGATATCTGGTAGCCCGTGCGCAGGCGCAGCGTGGCGAGTGTCGCGTTGCGCTCTTCCTGGGAGAGTGTGCCGCCGCCGATCAGTTTCGCATCCGCATACTGATCGCGGGTCACTTCGCCGGTCGCGCTAAGGCGCAGCTTGCCGAGGTCCTTTGCAAGGCCCAGGCTTCCATCGATCGTGTGACGCAGAGGTTGGTCCTCGACCCCGGCGATGATGACGGGAGAGGAAGCCGATTCGGGCCGTATCGTATACCCTAGGCGGGCAAGAGCGGTGTATTCATGCGAAAGGTCGAGCCTCAGGCTGCCGTTGATGCCGCCCTGAAGCTCGGAGACTTCGTCACCGGAAAGCGACTTTCGAAACGTACCATAGGCCTCGCCGCTCGCCGCGTGGAGCGACCAGTCCGACGCCGCATTCAACCGCAAGGTCGTTTCGGAAAGGATGGCCTCGCTTCCGCCGGGGCTCGAATCGGCGTTCGAGGTCCATGTGAGACCCTGTTCAAGGGTAGGCACGACCGTGAATGTGCCGAGCCTCAGCCCCACAGGTGCGTATGGATTTTCTTCCGGGTTCGCCAATTCCCGTTCCAGCGCGGTCGCGCGGGGATTGAGCGCTTCTGCGCGGGCGAGCGAACGGCGCTCCTCCGCGTCGGCTGCAGGCGTTCTGAGCGAACCGGTGGAGAGAGGGTCGGTTTCGGCGGGTTGCTGTTCGGCTGTTGTGGCCGTGACCGGCTCTTCGGCCAGGCTGGGGTTTGCGCGTTCCCGCCGGGCCCGCTCGCGAGCAGCTGCGGTTGAAAGAGGGCGCAGGGGCGCGGCATTGCCGGTTTGCGTGGAAGACGACGCGGATCGACTGTCGGGATTTCCGTCCTGGCCGTTATCCAGAGGGCTTGCTGTTGCTGGGCGGTAGGAAGGCGTTGGGATGCCCGTATTCGATGCGGCGGCTGCCGCGCGCTCTGCTGCGCGGGCCTGTGAGCCGGGCAGGAGGATTTCATTGATTTCCGATTCGAGCACGGCGCCGCGAAGACCTGCTCCGGCACCGGCATCCTGGGCCGAGGCGTGCATCGAGGAGCAAGCAAGGCCGATCCCCAGCGCTCCAAGCGCGGTTGTGAGGCGCAGGCCACGCGCACGAACCATTAATGCATCACCGGTACGAGACATGGATGTTCCGAACAATTCGACACGCAAGCCGACATTTTTGCTTAGCAAAGGGTAAAAGAGTGCGGTTAACGGAAGGTTGACGGGCATGTGCAAGGCTGTTTGGCACCGACAATCAGGATTGGACAGCCGGACGCGGAAACGCTAAGGGCAACACCATGCTCAGAGACACCACATTGACCATTGACCGGCGCAGCGTGATCGCATCGGCGGTACGCACCCTGGAAACGGAACGCGCAGGCCTCAAGGCGCTTGCCGAAGCTCTCGATAACGGATTGGCTGAGCCATTCGCCGCTGCAGTGCAGACCATCATAGCCAGCAAGGGGCGGGTGATCGTCACGGGTGTCGGCAAGAGCGGCCATATCGGGTCCAAGATCGCGGCGACGCTTGCTTCCACCGGAACTCCGGCCTTTTTTGTGCATCCGGCGGAAGCCAATCACGGCGATCTCGGCATGATCGCCCCGGATGACGTGATCATCGCCATGTCCTGGTCGGGTGAGACGTCCGAACTGCACGGTATCGTGGCCTATGCACGGCGTTTTGCCATTCCCATCATTGCCGTCACGGCCGGCAAGACCTCGGCACTTGCCAGGGAGGCTGCCATCGTTCTGGGCCTGCCGCGTGCCGCGGAGGCCTGCCCGCACGGGCTGGCACCCACCACCTCGACCGTGCTGCAACTCGTGATGGGGGATGCGCTGGCTGTTGCGCTGCTCGAGGCACGGGGTTTCACGGCGGATCATTTCCGCACCTTCCATCCCGGCGGCCAGCTGGGTGCGAAGCTGACCCAGGTGCGCAACATCATGCATCAGGGCGAGAAGCTGCCGCTTGCCGCCAGCGGCACGCTGATGCGCGAAGCCATCCTGGTGATGACGCAGAAAGGGTTCGGCTGCGTGGGGATCACGGATCCGGCTGGCATGTTGATCGGCATCATCACCGATGGCGATCTCAGGCGGCATATCGACAGCGAACTCCTGTCGATGAGCGTGGATCAGGTGATGACGCGCAATCCCAAGACGATTGGGCCCGAAACGCTTGCCGAAAGTGCACTTCAGATCATCAATTCATCGGCGATTACGACACTGATGGTCGTGGATGAAGGCAAGCCGTGTGGCGTTGTGCATCTGCACGACTTGTTGCGCATCGGCGCAGCCTGACCCTTCTTCCCGAAAGCAGGGAGAAGAGGAGCGGCCAGCCCAAGTTGTGAGCTGGCCAAGCCCATTTTATTGCAAGGGTGCGACTTCCAGAGTGCCGTTCTGGACGGCCACGATGCGCACCTGCGTGCCGGTGGGCAGATCCGGGCCGGTGACGCGCCACAAGGTGTCATCGATCTTGATGCGACCGAAACCGTTGTCGATGGCGCTTTCAAGCCGTGCCGTGCGACCGACCAACTGCTCGGCCCTTCGGTTGAGAAGCGGCTGGTCTGTTTCTTCGTTGCGGCGCGAATCCATCATCCGCTTGCCGACATAGGCAGAGACGAGTGACAGGGCCAGGAACAGAAGGACCTGCACCTGCCAGCTCCAGAACGTCAGCTCCCAGAGCTGAAGCGACAGTGCGCCGACGAGGATGGCGGCAATGCCGATCCAGAGAAGGAAAACGCCGGGCACGAGGATTTCGGCTGCGAGCAGCACGAAGCCTAGCAGCATCCAGTTCCAGGGGCCGAGCTCTGCCAGGATTTTCATCAACATGGTCAGGCCTTATCCCTGTTCCGGCCCTGTGCGTGGCGGGCGGCCTGTAGAGACGCGGGGTTGGCGTTGTGCGGATTGCTGGCCGCCCCCCTCGCCGAAGACCTCGCGCGCGATGGAGCCGATACCGCCCAGAGAACCGATCAGGGATGAAGCCTCGAAGGGCATCAGCACGATCTTGTTGTTGTTGGAGGAGCCGATCTTGGCGATGGCGTCGGTGTATTTCTGTGCCACGAAGTAGTTTACGGCCTGTACGTCGCCGGCAGCGATCGCCTCGGACACCACCTGTGTGGCGCGGGCTTCGGCTTCGGCGGCGCGCTCGCGGGCCTCGGCGTCGCGGAAGGCGGCCTCGCGGCGGCCTTCGGCCTGCAGGATCTCGGCCTGCTTCAGGCCTTCGGCTTCAAGGATCTGCGCGCGCTTGTTGCGCTCGGCCATCATCTGGCGGGCCATGGATTCGACGAGATTTGCCGGCGGGTTGATGTCCTTGATCTCGACGCGGGTCATCTTGATGCCCCAGGGGCTCGCCGCATCGTCGACGATATGCAGCAGCTTCTCGTTGATCGTGTCGCGGTTGGACAGAAGCTCGTCCAGATCCATGGAGCCCATGACGGAACGGATGTTCGTCATGGTGAGGTTGAGGATGGCGTTCTGGAGGCCCGACACCTGATAGGCGGCCTGCGCGGCGGTAAGAACCTGATAAAAAGCCACGCCGTCAACGGCGACGATGGCGTTGTCGCGGGTGATGACTTCCTGGGTGGGAACGTCGAGCACCTGCTCCATCATGTTCATCTTCGCACCGATCCGGTCGATGAACGGCACGATGAGATTGAGACCGGGGGTCAAAGTGCGCGTATAGCGCCCGAACCGCTCCACTGTGAAGTTGAAGCCCTGCGGCACCGTCTTGATGCCCGAGAAGAGCAGAAGCAGGACAAGAACCACCAGAACGGGGATGACGATGTCGAAACCGGAAAAGGGCATTTCATCTCCTATTCCGTTCCATCTCTTCAGGGGAAGGATGAAACGCTCTATCTCAAATGTTCACCGCGGCGGGCGGCGTTATTCGCCCCAGGACACAGAGGGCAATGCGGAATGCGCGATTCGCTCTTTGCGCCTCAGTTTAGGCGCGAGTTGGACCATATCCTACAACGACACGCCGGCCCGTCTACACAAGGCGGAATCTTCCGCCTGAATGCAGAGACCCGACACTTTTCGCCATGGCTCAAACCCAGCCGGAAAGCTCTCGGCGCACCAGGGTTTCTATCACCGCCATGCCTTCTTCGGAATCGTTCAGGCAGGGGATATGGGTGAAATTCTTGCCGCCGGCATGATGGAATATCTCGCCCGCTTCCCCGGCGATCTCCTCCAGCGTTTCAAGGCAGTCCGATACGAAACCGGGATTGAAGACAGCGATGGATTTCACGCCTTCCCTCGCCAGCTTTTCCACGGTCTTGTCCGTATAGGGTTGCAGCCATTCCTCGGGGCCAAAGCGGGACTGGAAGCAGGTCATCAGCTTCTTTTCGTCCCAGCCAAGCCGCTCGCGCAGAAGACGCGAGGTTTTCTGGCAGTGGCAGTGATAGGGATCGCCGCGCTTGAAATAACTTTCAGGAATGCCGTGATAGGAGGCGATGACCACTTCCGGCTCGAAATCGAGCCCCGCAAGATGCTTCTCTATGGAGCGCGCCAGGGCTTCGATATAAGCAGGCTCATCCTGATAGGAGGGGATCGTCCGGATCGCTGGCTGGAAGCGCATCTTCATCAGCGTTTCGAAGAAGGAATCGTTCACGGTGGCCGTGGTGGTCGCCGAATATTGCGGGTAGAGCGGGAACATCACGATCCGGTCGCAGCCGCGCTCCATCATGCTCTTCGTGACGCTTTCGATGGACGGATTGCCATAGCGCATCGCCCAGTCGACGATCACATGCTCATATTCGCCGAGTGCCTGCGCCAGTTTTTCGCCCTGGGCACGGGTGAAGGTGCGTAAGGGCGATTCGTTGCGCTCGTGGTTCCATATCTGCTTGTAGGCAGCGCCCGATTTCTTCGGACGCGTGTTGAGCACGATGCCGTACAGGATCGGGAACCAAATGGCGCGCGGCCATTCGATGACGCGCTTGTCGGACAGGAATTCCTTCAGATAGCGCCGCATGGGCTGGAAGTCGGTGCCGTCGGGTGTGCCAAGGTTCACAAGCAGCACGCCGACCTTGCCGACCCGCACTTGTGGATGTCCGCTTGGCAGCGGGCCGATGGCCTTGGCTGCTTCGGAACTTATTTTCGTGGGGAGGGTCATTCTTTGTCTCCGATCATCCTCGCATAGCTAGCGAAGGCAGACAGGTTTTCAATGGAACTTGTAGCCGCAGGCTGGGACGCGCGTTCTCCCGATCGCGCAGAGGGAGCTTCACTTGGTTATTTTCATTGTTCATGCCAGGGCCGGACGGCACCGACCGATATCAGTTCCTTAGCAAAAAACCCCGCTCGAGGAGAGCGGGGTTTTTCTGATCGGGTTTCGGCGCTGTGCACCAATGCAGGGCCGCGTCAGTTGGCGGCGGGGAGGTTCAGCGTGGAGCCGACTTCCAGTTTGCGCGCCTTGACCGAAGGATTGGCCTTGGCAATGTCCTGCCATTTGCCGGGGTCACCATAGTAGCTCTTGGCGATGTCCCACAGCGTATCGCCCGCCGCGATGGTGTGCGTCTTGATTTCGGCCATGGCGGCCTTTCCGTCGCCCTCCATCTTCTGCATGGCACTGGCGGCTTCGTCCTTCGCCTTGTCCATCATGCCCTTGGCATCATCCGCCATGGATTTTGCATCGTCCGCGGCGCCCTTCATGGCCTCATCCGCCTTCTTGGCGGCATCGTCCATCATGGTCTTTGCGCCCTCGGCTGCGCCCTTCATCGCGTCGTCGGCTTTCTTCACCGCTTCGCCAGCCATGGTCTTTGCGTCGTCCGCCATCGTCTTCATGGCTTCGCCGGTCTTGTCGGCGCCTTCCTTGGCGGCGGTGCCGGCATCCTTGGCCATGGTTCCGGCATCGCCCTTGAGCTTGTCGACCGTTGCCTCGACCTTGGTCTTTGCGTCGGCGGCCATGTTCTTCATGGCTTCTCCGGCTTTCTGTGCGGCATTACCGACGGCGGTGGCCGCATCCTTCGCCATGGAACTGCCGGCCTGATCCGATTTGATCATGGTTACGCGGCCTTCCACGAAGGGCTTGTAGGGATTGTGGGCGACCATGTAGTCGGCCAGCACCGTTTCGAGGCCGGGACCGAAGTCATAGGCGTTTTCGGCCTTCTCGGCGAAGAGCTTGTAGCCATCGCCGCCATTGCGCATGAAGTTGTTCGTGGCAATGGTGTAGGTGGCGTCCGGGTCGATGGCCTTCCAGCCGTCGCCGTCCTTGACCTCGACCGATTTAATGCGGCCTTCATTGGGGGCGACCGAAGGGTCGAAGCTGTAGCGCAGGCCCGAAACCTGAGGGAAGCGACCGGCGCCTTCCTCGATGAGGCTGACGCCGCTTTCAAGCGATGCAACGACATCGGCGCCTTTCAGCTGGAAGGTGGCGAGCGTGTTCTGGAAGGGGAGCACCGCAAGGACCTCGCCCATGGTGACCTCGCCCTGGTCGATTGAGGCGCGCAGACCGCCGCCATTGGTAATGGCGAACTGAACGCCCTGCGCTTTGACGCGGTCGAGCATGGCATCGGTCACGAGATTGCCCATCTCGCATTCGGCGGCGCGGCAGGTTTCACGCCCGCCGTCGACGGGAGCAGCGGTTTCCGCCACGACCTTGTTCTTCAGCTCTTCGATGGGCCCCCCGAGCTCCTTGACGCGGGCTGTCACCGCTTCATCGGGAACGACGGAGGAATCGATGAGCTTCACATCGCCGGCAGCTTGTGTGACGACGCCTTCATCGTTGAAGACGACCTTGAGATCGCCAAGGTATTTTGAATAGGAAGCGGCCTGGACAACCGGCACCTTGTAGCCGTCCGGGTTGTCCACCATCGTCGGGTAAGGGCCTTCCGCACCCTCGACCGTGTTGGACAGAAGCGTGTTGGTGTGACCGCCCACGACTACGTCGACACCTGGGATCTTGGCGATGGCCGCCAGATCGCGCGGGTAGCCGACATGGGTCAGCGCAATCACCTTGTTGACCCCGTCGGCAGTCGCGGCCTTTACCGCTTCCGTGATGCCCTCCACATCCTCGATGATGTGGACGTGCTCGCCGGGGGAGGAGAGTTCGGCCGTGTCGTTGGCCACCGCGCCGACGATGGCCACTTTCTGGCCGCCGACGTCGAGAACCACATAGGATTTGACCCGGTCGCCGAGCTTGGAGGCTGACTGCGCCTTGACGTTGGAGCCAAGCACGGGGAATTCGACCTTGTCGAGGAAGGTGGCAAGGCCGTCCTCGCCATCGTCGAATTCGTGATTGCCGACCACCATCGCGTCGGTCTTCATCAGGTTCAGGAATTCGGCTTCAACCGAGCCCTTATAGGTCGTGTAGAACAAGGATCCCTGAAAATTGTCGCCGGCGTTGAGGAACACGACGTTCTGGCCGTCGAGCGCCTTGCGGGCATCGGCAACGGCGGTGACCAGCCGGGCGGCGCCGCCGAAACACTTGCCTTCCGTTTCGTCTTCGGACGAGCAGGTGGAATCGTATTTATTGATGGATTCTATGCGGCTGTGCCAATCGTTGATGTGCAGAATGTTCAAGGTGTAGTCCGCAAGGGCTGCGCTGGCGCTGAGGGCCAAGGCCGATACGGTCAGTGAGGCAAGGGCAAGGCGTTTCTGCATTGTGAAGTCTCCCACGGAAGGATCTGGCGCGATTTCTATCGCCGCATCGTGACGTCCGGTTAAAGACGCGGATGCGGCATGTTTTCATCGGCCCCCAGGCGATGCAAGTGAAACTTGGGTATGTATCGAGCTCGCGTTTCACATCAAATCACCATTCAGATGCAACGGACGGGCCGTCTTGCGCTGGATCAAGGACAGGCACAAAACGCGGATCGATGGTGAGGGCCCATTTTTCTGGAGCTGCAACAATGGCTGCACGGGTTTCTCCGGCCGGTTATTCGGCCACGCAGATCGTTCTTCACTGGCTGATTGCCGCACTCGTCATATTTCAGGTGATATTCGGGGAGGAGATCGTGCCTGCCTATCGTGTGCTGCGGCAGGGACAGGAGCCGGCAGCGGATGCGCTGGCAAGCGCGAATATTCATATCTATGTCGGGATCGCGATCCTGGTTCTGGCCGTGATCCGTCTTTCCATCCGCATGATCCGCGGCGTGCCTCAGCCGCCGGCGGACGAGAGCGTTTTCCAGCGGCGGCTGGCCGCTGTGGTGCATGTCATTCTCTATGCGGTGATCTTCGGGATGCCGATTACCGGCGGCATGGCATGGTTTCTGGGGATCGGCACGATGGGTGAAATCCACGAACTGGCAAAGCCGGTGATCGTTATCGCGGTTGCGCTGCATGCGGCAGGCGCGCTGTGGCAGCATTTCGTCGTGCGCTCGAACGTGCTTATGCGGATGTTGAAACCGGGGCCACGCAGCGCGGCCTGAAGCATCTTGGCTTCAGGTGGAAGCGCCCGAGCGCCGCATAAACGTCAAAAACAGAAAGGAAGAGCGTTCAGGTTTCTTCACCTGAACGCTCTCTTCAATCGTCAGGCAGTCGCCTCGGACACCGTGGCTTCGACGTGATCAATGAGCGAATCGGGTAGGCCGAGCCTGCCGGCCAACATGTCCAGATAGCCACGTTCGGCGCGCGTCTTCGGTTCGATCGTGAGACGCGAGGCCGTGTAGAGCTCGATCTTTTGAGCATCGGTCCTGGCTGCCGATACCAGTGCGTCGAGGTCCACCGGCTCTTCAAGCTCGCGCAGCAGGAAAGTCTCGGCTTCATCGCCAATGCCGGCCAGTTTCAGACGGTCAGCGATCTTGGTGCGCTCTGCGTCATCGATCTTGCCGTCAGCGCGGGCTGCAGCGATCATCGCGCGCACCAGGGTCAGCGCAAACTCGGTCTCGCCCTGGGGAGCCTGGGCCGGATCGAAAGTTGTGTCCGCAGGTGGAGGAAGAAGCTCGCCGTCACGGGCGGCTTCATTTGGCTCCTTGCCTGACTGGTAATTCTGGTAGGCCTTGTAGGCGAGGCCCGCAACGGCGGCGAGGCCACCGAGCTTCAAGGCGCTTCCGGTCACAGAGCGGCCGGCCTTGGTGCCGAGCAGAACCGCAGCGATGGCGCCCGTTGCAAGCGGATTGTCCTTGGCGAGCTGGACGGCCTGGCCGGCTTTCTCGCGCACGGTGCCCTGCGTTCCGGGGACCTGAGAGCCCAGCAAATCGTCTAGCAGCTTTTTTGGATCGATCATCCGCTTCTCCTCTTTTGGCATCGGCCCGTTCGGCCGTCATGCGCAAAGGTAGGAGCGGCATCGTGGCATTGCAATGACAGCGTGTATCGGCGACCGGAATGAAAGCAGGCATCGCGAATGGATTCCGACGCGCTAATGCGGGCGGCGGGCTGTCGCGTCAGCGGTGAGTGCTTGTGCCTATTGGGAAAGGCGTTCCACGCTTTTCCGCGAGTTCGACCTGACGCTGGCGTTCGGCATAGCGGGCACGATCCTTCACGCTGCGCGTTTCGCAACAGTGCGGGCAGGAGACGCCTTCCTCGAATTGAGGAGAAGATCGTTCCTCAGGCGTCAGGGGATGCCGGCAGGCTCGGCACAGGGAGGCTTCCCCGATCTCAAGGCCGTGCCCCACCGAAACGCGTTCATCGAACACGAAACATTCGCCCTGCCACAGGCTTTCGGAGGAGGGCACTTCCTCCAGATATTTCAGGATGCCGCCCTTGAGGTGATAGACCTCCTCGACACCCTGCAGTTTCATGAAGGCGGTGGCCTTCTCGCACCGTATGCCGCCGGTGCAGAACATGGCGACCTTGCGTCCCTTGAGCCTGTTGAGGTTGCGTTCGGCCCAGGCGGGGAACTCGCGGAATGTCTCCGTGTGGGGATCTTCCGCGCCAGAAAACGTACCGATGGCGGTTTCATATGCGTTTCGGGTGTCTATCACCAATGTATCGGGGTCCGAAATCAGCGCGTTCCAGTCGGCCGGGTCGACATAGGTGCCGGCGTGGCGCTCGGGATCTATGCCCTCCACGCCCATTGTGACGATTTCCTTTTTCAGCCTGACTTTCATGCGATGAAAGGGGAGCGTTTCGGCGTGGCTGTATTTAACGTCGAGGCCCGAAAGGGCCGGGATCGCTTCCAGATAGGCAACAAGGCTGGAAACTGCGTCAGGCGTGCCGGCCACGGTCCCGTTGATGCCTTCGGCGGCCAGAAGAAGCGTGCCGCGAATACCGCGCTCGCAGCAGAATGCAGCAAGAGGCGCACGCAACGCCTCGTGGTCGGGAAGGGCTGCGAAGCGATAGAGAGCCGCAACGCGAACCGGTAGATCTTCAGGGGACGGAACCATAGGCGTCTCCTACGCTTGCGCGCTGCGCCTTGCAAGAAAAAGCAGTGCATCCGGGGATGGGCATGGGTGCTGCAATCCGCATCTTCCCTCTTTTGTCCCCGTCGATGCGGGGTTGGCGATGATGATGCATCATAACTGTTGCGAGGAAAGCCAATGCTTGCGCCGGATGCAGTGGAGACGATAACGCGGATGGCCCGCGAAGAAGGGGTGGAGGCAGCGTCGTTGCTCGCCATCATCCAGATAGAAAGCGGGGGCCGGGTTCACGCCATGATCGATGGCCGTGCCGAACCTCTGATCCGCTTCGAAGGCCATTATTTTGACCGGAGGCTTTCGGGAAGCATGCGTGAAAGAGCTCGCCTGGCAGGGCTCTCCTCCCCCAAGGCGGGCGGCATCGCCAATCCTGCAAGCCAGGCTGGGCGCTGGGCGCTTTTACGCCAGGCGGCCGCCCTCGCCCCGGATGCAGCCTATGAATCGGTGTCGTGGGGTGTCGGGCAGGTTATGGGGGCGCATTGGCGGATGCTCGGATATGACAATGTGGCAGCCCTTGTCGAGGAAGCCCGTTCGGGCCTTGCGGGACAGGCGCGGCTGATGCTGCGCTATCTGGAGAAAACGGGCCTGCGAGACGCCTTGGGGCGGCATGACTGGGCAGCGGTCGCGCGTGGATATAACGGTCCCGCCTATGCGGCGAATGGCTATGATCGCAAGCTTGCCCGCGCCTATAGAAGCTATGCTGCGGCGGGCGGCGACGCTGCCGGTGACAGGCTTGCTATCGGTATGCGGGGCGAGGCGGTGAGGGAGCTACAACTGCTACTTTCGGCTCAGGGATATCCGCTCGAACTGGACGGTATATTCGGTGTCCGCACCGCAGAGGCGGTGGAGCGTTTCCAACGGGAGCGTGGCCTTGCGGTGAGCGGCGAAACGGATGGTGCTACGATGGCGGCTCTTCGTGCGCGTGTGCCACTGGACGGGCTCGCCGGTTTTCTGTGGCGCTGGGCCGCCGGGATTCTACGTCGCTTCCGGATATGAGCGGGAGAAGCTGCCCTTGCGCCAAGGAAGTGAAATGTGCTCAAGAACGGTCGTTCCGTTCACGGCGTGCTTCTGAAGGAGACCGATCAGAATGAAAGCGGCAATGCAAAGGAAGCAGGATGCGCTGGAAGCTGTCCTTACGGGGCAGCCCGTCATTCCGGTGTTGAAGATCGACCGTCTTGCCGACGCGGTGCCGCTGGCACAGGCGCTGGTGCGCGGAGGGCTCCCGGCAATCGAGATCACATTGCGCACACCCGATGCCATCGATGCCATTCGCCTCGTCTGCGAGGAAGTGCCGGAAGCGATTGTCGGTGCGGGCACGATCCTCACCGGCAAGGATTTTTCCAGTGCGGTTTCGGCCGGCGCGCGCTTCATCGTCAGCCCGGGCATCACACAGGAATTGCTCGACGCGGCTTCGCTGTCTGAGGTGCCGTTCCTGCCGGGAGCCGCAACGCCCAGCGAGGTGATGGCCGCACGCGAGGAAGGATATCGTCTTTTGAAGTTCTTTCCGGCGGAGCAGGCTGGCGGTGCGCCTTTCCTCAAGGCACTTGCTTCGCCGCTCGCCACGATCCGCTTCTGCCCGACGGGCGGAATCTCCCCGAAGAATGTGGGGGACTATCTGTCCTTGCCGAATGTCGTCTGTGTGGGCGGGTCGTGGGTTGCACCCGACGCGGAAATCGCATCGGGTAACTGGCAGGCAATCGAGGAACTGGCCCGGCAGGCAAGCACCCTCAAAGCCTGATGCGCAGAACTTATGAACAACAAAAAAGCGGGGCTCTGGCCCCGCTTTTTTGTTTCACCGTCCGGTTTCTCAGTTGGTCCGGAACTTCGCCATGGAGAGGAAGTTCACGGCCTTGCCCGTGAAGCGGGTGGCGTCGGCGACCGTCTCCGTCTGCTGGAAGCCAGCGGTGTAGACGGCGTTGGGTGCGCGGACGAACTCGCTGCCGAATGCGGGCGGATGCGTCACATGGGTGGCCTCGGTCAGCATGGAGCGGCTGCTGAGGGCGCGGCGAGCTCCGTTATCGACCTTAGCCGCGACGACCATCGGTTGGGCTTCAGGAGTAACGTCTTTCGGTCCCGGCTTGGCGGATTTGCCGGTGCTGACGGAGCGGCTGGCCATGCGCAGGGCGCTCTGTTCGGCTTCGGCCTTGGCGAGCATCGCCAGACGCGGCGAAGCCGATACCGGGCGGGCTGCCGGCTCTGCTGCTGCCTGCGGGACGAAAGCTTCCTCATCCGCAGCTGCAAGGGTCGGCTTCTGGATCGTCTGTATCTGCGGGACAGGCGCGGGAACCGGCGCGGTTTCCTGAAGGGCGGCAACCGTGAAGTCCTGTGCGCTGCCCTGCTGCGGGCGATGCGTGGGAAGCGGCATATAGGCTGCCGTCGTGACGGGCTCATCCGGCTCGCTGTCGGCTTCCGCCAGCACACTGGCAATGGCATCCGGCGCTTCGGTGCGGGCGGACGCGATCTGGATCATGGCATCGCGCGTGGCGTCGTCGGCGGGCGCCGGCGTGTAGTTCGGGCGATGCGTGGGAAGCGGCACGTTGGAGGCAACCAGCAAAGTGGTGCTCTCTTCCTGAGCGGCCGGCGCCTCCTGGATGACAGGGCCGTTCTCGACCGGCTTGACCTGGAAGGGCAGGGATTCGCCGACAGCGACATCCGGGCGCGGCGCCGAACGCGGCAGCGGGAGATTTCTCTCAGGCAGCGCGGCGATGATCGTGGCAGGCGTTTCGGCCGGTGCAACGGGTGCTGCTGGAGCCGGCGCGGGCTGGACCGCCGGTGCAGCTTGCGGTGCAGGCGCTGCCTGACGGGGAGCGGGAGCCGCGGCCACCGCTACGTCGGCATTGTCCTCTTCCTCGTCGGCGCCGCCTCCGAAGAGGGCTGCCAGAAAGCCGCCGCCGCCCTTGCGGTTGCTGCCACCGGTGTTGTCGCGGGCGACCTGAACGGTACCGCCGCTGCGCTTGCGGGATTCATAGGCCGCGAGAGCCTGCTTGTAACCCGGCAGCGGCTTGCCATCCGTGGGGACATGGATGGTCTTGCCATCCGGGAACAGGGCCAGAAGCTCCTGCCGGCTCATGCGCGGCCAGTGGCGGACACTGCCAACATCAAGATGGACGAAGGGCGAACCCGAGCGCGGATAGTAGCCGACGCCGCCAGCCTGGAACTTCAGCGCGGTCGCGCGCAGCTTCGCAAGCTTGACGTCGGGCAGATAGAAGTCGATCGCCTTGCCGAGCATATGCTGGCTTTTCTTCGCGACGCCGCTTGAGCGGCTGCGCAGCATGGAATTGGTCGCGGGGGAGCGATATGCGGAGACGACGTGGATATAATCGCGCGAGCCGCTGGCCCGGTAGACTTCCCACAACAGGTCGAGAAGCTGCGGGCTCATCTTGGTCGGCTCGTTGCGCCGCCAGTCGCGCAGGAAACGGTTGACCTGCTTGAGGCCGCTGTCGATGTAGCGCCCGTTCCTCTTGAAAGTGATTTCGGCGCGTTCCTTCGTATGGATGAAATACAGCTTGAGCGTTCGCGTTTCGGCATGGGCTGCCGGTACGGCGACCGTCAGCGCTCCCATCGCAAGCATCAAACCGGCGAGCAGCTTCACTCCCGCGAGCGAAGGCAAGCGCCATCCCAATAGGTGAAGGTTACTTTGTCTCAAGATCCGTGGCCTTGTAGGCTTGATGAATGTCCCCCGAGCCTCTGCCCGGAACTACCTCGTCCCACTCTTCCGATTATCCAATCTAATGGTTAACCCGGTCTTATTAAAGCAGGAATGGGGGAAGAGGATGGCGATAACGTGGCAAAACGCGTCGAAACCACATGTGGTGAATGGTTTATTAAATGACGCTTTCGCGAGGCTTGCGCTTTTGAGCGGGGCAGGTGACCGAATCACACCTGCGGCCAAGGTTCAAATCTACGCAGAGACCATGTGGGCGAAGGGCTGGGAGGCGACACGCTCAGTCGTTCGCAGTGCCGGAAGGCGGTGCCTTGCCCGATGTGTCGAGGCCCATTTCATGCAGCTTGCGATAGAGCGTTGACCGGCCGATGCCAAGCCTGCGAGCCACCTCGCTCATCTGGCCGCCATAATGTTCGATGGCAAGTCGGATCACGTCCTGCTCTATAGCGCCCATCGGGCGAATGTTGCCGCTTTCGTCGATCACGCGCAGGAAATCGGTTTGCGAAGTTGGCTCAAGCGTTGTGCTCGTATGTGTCTCCCGCGGATTTGAGGCCGGCTCCGCAACGGGAGGCGTGGAGGTCGCATCGTCGACGGATATTCCCTCCACCTGAGCTCGAATCTGGGGGAAGTTAACGCTGCCAAGCATCCCGCTTTCGCAAAGGACGACGGCGCGGAAGACGGCATTCTCGAGCTGGCGGACATTGCCCGGCCAATCGTGCGCGGCAAGAAGCGCAAGGGCATCGGGGGAAATCCCGGTGACGCGGTTCTGGTGCGTGTGGGCGAAACGCGCGATAAAGTTCTGAACGAGAAGCGGAATATCCTCGCGACGGTCCCGCAGTGGGGGCACCATTATCGGGAAGACGTTGAGCCGGTAGAACAAATCCTCGCGGAAGCGCCCTTCCTTCACGCGCCGTATGAGATCGTGATTGGTTGCGGAGATGAGACGAATGTCGACGGTGCGCGTGGCGCGACCGCCGACGGGATCGACTTCACCCTCCTGCACGGCGCGCAGCAGCTTGACCTGTACATCGAGCGGCAGATCGCCGATCTCGTCGAGGAACAGGGTTCCTGTGTCCGCATCAACGAATTTGCCGGAGCGCTTTTCGGTGGCGCCGGTAAAGGCGCCCTTCTCATGCCCGAACAGGATGCTCTCGACAAGCGTGTCGGGAATTGCTCCGCAATTGACCGTGACGAAAGGCTTGCGCCTGCGGTCGCTCGCCCCTTGAATGGCGCGCGCGATCAATTCCTTGCCGACACCGGATTCTCCTTCGATCAGAACGGGGATGTTCGTCGCAGAGGCCTTGCGCGCCAGTTCAATAGCGCGGCGCATGGCTGGGCTGTTGGTGGTGATGTCGCGGAACGAGAAGGTTTCTTTGCGCTTGTCTTCGTGGTTCTGCCGGCTTTGCATGGCCGCGACCTTGAGCGCGCCGGCGATGGCGCCTGCCAGACGAGCGGGAGCGACCGGCTTGACGATGAAATCGAAAGCGCCGGCCCGCATGGCTTCAACGGCGGTATCGATGCTGCCGCGCGAGGTCTGGACGATAACGGGCAGCGGGTTGCCGCTGTCGCGTAGCCGGTCAAGCACTTCAATACCCGTCATTCCAGGCATCATCAGGTCGAGAATGACGGCGCGCGTGTCGGGCTGGGTGCGGTCCAGGAGGTGGAGCGCGTCAGCGCCATTCTCGGCGAGAAGCGGCGTGTGGCCGAGTTTTTCGACCGCAGCCTGAAGGAGCCGGCGCTGCACCGGGTCGTCGTCGACTATGAGAATGGCTTCAGACATGTCGCATTTGTGCAATGGTCTCTCGATATCCCGTCCGCCGGCTGCGAACGGGGTGGATCATCATCGCATAGGCTTCTAAACAAGGGTTCAAGGATTCCGGTGAACGAAATCTTTCGTTTCGGCTCTGGCCGGACGAAGCAAGCATGACGAGGACCTTTCATGGCCCAATTTCAGGGTAGCCGCGGTTTCGCAGCGGCAATCGACACGGCTCTGGCTGCAAATGAGAACACCAATGGGCTGGGCGACCTGCCCGAGTGGAACCTCGGCGATCTTTATGCCGCACCTGACGCTCCGGAATTGAAGAGCGATCTGGAGCGTGCGGCGAAGGATGCCGCCGCCTTCGAAGCCGAGTGGAAAGGCAAGCTCGCCGAAGAGGCAGGCAAGGGCGCCGACGGGCGCCTCGGAGAAGCGGTCGCCGCCTATGAAACGCTTGAGGAACTGATGGGGCGCATCGTGTCCTATTCGGGGCTTCTCTACGCGGGGGATACCTCCGATCCGGTACGGGCCAAGCTTTATGGCGATGTGCAGGAGAAGCTGACCGATGCGAGCGCGCATCTCATCTTCTTCACACTGGAAATGAACAATATCGAGGACAAGGTTCTGGAGGCGGCGCTTGCCGCCGATGAAAGGCTTGCGCATTACAAGTCATGGGTTCTCGATCTGCGGCGTGATAAGCCTTACCAGCTGGAAGACCGTATCGAGCAGCTTTTCCATGAGAAGTCCGTGACGGGGCGGGGCGCCTGGAACCGGCTTTTCGACGAGACGATGACCAGTCTGCGCTTCTCGGTCGACGGTGAGGACCTGGCGCTGGAGCAGACACTCAATCTGCTTCAGGATGCCGATGGCGAAAAGCGCCGCCGCGCTGCCGAGGCGCTGGCCGATACGTTCCGCAACAATCTGCGCGTTTTCACGCTCATCACCAACACGCTCGCCAAGGACAAGGAGATCTCCGACCGCTGGCGGGGCTTCGGGGATATTGCTGATTCCCGCCATTTGGCGAACCGTGTCGAAAAACCGGTTGTCGATGCCCTGGCGAAGGCCGTGCGAGAGGCCTATCCGCGGCTTTCGCACCGGTATTATGCGATGAAGGCGAAATGGCTCGGCATGGAAAAGCTGTGCCACTGGGATCGCAATGCGCCGCTGCCGGAAACGCCGCAGGCAGTGATTGGCTGGGACGATGCGAAGAAGACCGTGCTCGATGCCTATGGCGCTTTTGCGCCGCAAATGGCCGAAATCGCGCAGCGTTTCTTCGACCGAAACTGGATCGATGCGCCGGTGAGGGCTGGCAAGTCACCGGGGGCGTTTGCCCATCCCACCGTGCCCTCGGCGCATCCTTATCTCCTGCTCAACTATCTGGGTAAGCCGCGAGACGTGATGACGCTTGCCCATGAAATGGGGCATGGCATCCACCAGGTGCTGGCTGGCAAGCAGGGCGCGCTGATGGCCCCGACGCCACTCACACTTGCCGAGACAGCCTCGGTTTTCGGCGAGATGCTGACCTTCCGCTCCCTGCTCGCCAAGACCACGGAGCCACGCGAGCGCAAGGCGATGCTGGCGCAGAAGGTGGAGGACATGCTGAACACGGTCGTCCGCCAGATTGCTTTCTACGAATTCGAACGCAAGGTGCATTCCAGGCGTCGCAGCGAGGGTGAACTGACCTCTGACCAGATCGGCGCATTGTGGCTTGAGGTTCAGGCCGAGTGTCTCGGGCCGTCCGTGCAATTGCGCGAGGGATATGAAACCTTCTGGGCCTATATCCCGCATTTCATCCACTCGCCCTTCTATGTCTATGCCTATGCCTTCGGGGATTGCCTGGTGAATTCGCTTTTTGCCGTCTACCAGCAGATGCCGGACGGCTTCCAGGACAAGTATTTCGCGATGCTCGAGGCGGGTGGAACCAAGCATCATTCCGAGCTTCTGAAGCCATTCGGGCTCGATGCGGCCGATCCCGATTTCTGGAGCAAGGGCCTGTCTGTGATCGAAGGGCTGATCGACGAGCTGGAAATGCTCGACGGTTGATGCGACGCAGGATCGAGGGAGGTCCCTCGGGAAAACGCGACGCAGCTCATCCCTTTGTTTTATATGCATCGTTGCGGTGCGGGTGATTCCACCCCGCCGCGCGATGCTCTGGCGAGGGTGCAACGGTGCGCGAAGGCTCCATTCTGTTTCGCAATGACGCGGAAGGCCGGGAGACGGTGTTTTCCAGGCCGCGCGCTCTCCTGCGTGCCGAAGATGAGGATGCCATGCTGGCGGCGTTCGAGGCCGCCGACCGCGCGCGCCACGGCGGCTGCTGGGTGGCGGGCTATGTCTCCTATGAAGCCGGTTATCTTCTTGACCCCAAATTGCGGCCGAACCTGCCGAAGGAGAGGAATGGGCCGCTGCTGTGCCTGGGTATTTTCGATCCACCGGAAGAGCGCGAAAGCAGCACGCACGCCGATCCCGACGGCGCTGTTTTGAAGGATGCCAGACCCCTTTGGAGTCTGGTTGACTACCGGGAGCGCTTCGAGCGGCTGCATGCGCATCTGATGGCCGGAGACTGCTATCAGGCGAACCTGACCTTCCCGGTTTTCGCACAATGGGAAGGCACGCCTCTCGGCCTGTTCGATGCTCTTGGGAGCCGCCAGCCGGTGCGCTATGGCGCGGTGGTCGATCTCGGCTGGCCGGTCATCGTGTCCCGTTCGCCCGAGCTCTTCTTCCAGGTGTCGCGCGACGGTTGGATCGAGGCGCTTCCGATGAAGGGAACGGTGCGGCGCGGAGCGACGAAGGAAGAAGACGAGGCATTGCGCGAATTCCTGCGCAACGACCCGAAGAATCAGGCCGAGAACCGGATGATCGTCGATCTTCTTCGCAATGACATTTCGCGCATCAGCGAAGTCGGGACGCTGGATGTGCCGGAGCTCTTCCATGTCGAAAGCTATCCGACCGTGCATCAGATGGTGAGCAGGGTGCGCGCGCGGCTTTCGGGTGCGCCTTCACTGAAAACGCTTTTCTCAGCCCTCTTTCCCTGTGGTTCGGTGACCGGTGCGCCGAAAATCCGCGCAATGGAGATATTGCAGGATCTGGAAGGATGCCCGCGCGAGGCCTATTGCGGGGCCATTGGCTGGGCTGCCCCCGATGGAAGCATGCGTTTCAGCGTTGCGATACGCACGATATCGCTCTTTGAGGACGGTCGTGCGGTCTACAATGTGGGGGGCGGAGTGGTGCTCGATTCCGACGCGCAATCCGAATATCAGGAAGCGCTTCTGAAGGGGCGTTTTGCGGCTTTCGACAACAACCTCGGGTGAGGAGGAGTGACCATGTTCTTCGTTTCGCTGACCTATCGGGTACCGCTCGAAGAGGTGGAGCCGCATATGGCCGGCCATATGGAATGGCTGAAGAAATATTATGATGCCGGAGTGTTCATGGCTTCCGGGCGCAAGGTTCCGCGCACGGGTGGCGTCATTTTTGCACGTGGAGAACGGGCGGTGCTGGAAGCCTGTCTCGCGGAAGACCCGTTCGCCATCCACAAGCTCGCCGATTGTGAGATCGTCGAGTTCAGCGTTTCCACGGCCATTCCAGGGATGGAGGCGCTGAAGAGCTGAGACTGGGGCCGGGGCGCCGGCCCCTGCGGCGGATTTGCGCTTTATTGTGACACCGTTATGTGTTTTGACGCTTGGGTGTTTGGTTGCAGAGAGGCGCAAAATGGCTCAGAACGACTGGCCTATCCATGGTGAAATCACCGGCCCTATCGTCATGATCGGCTTTGGCTCGATCGGTCGGGGAACCCTGCCGCTGATCGAACGTCATTTCAAGTTCGACCGCGCCCGCATGGTGGTGATCGACCCGGTGGATACCGACCGCAAGTTGCTCGACGAGCGGGGCATCAGGTTCATTCAGAGCCATATCACCAAGGACAATTACAAGGACGTTCTCAAGCCGCTTCTGACGGAAGGCGAGGGACAAGGCTTCTGTGTGAACCTGTCGGTCGACACGTCCTCTCTGGACATCATGAAATTGTGCCGCAAGCTCGGCGTGCTTTACATCGACACGGTGGTCGAGCCGTGGGCCGGCTTCTATTTCGATGCGGATGCGGACAATGCATCGCGCACCAATTATGCGCTGCGCGAGACTGTGCGCCAGGAAAAGGCGAAGAATCCCGGCGGCACGACTGCCGTTTCCACCTGCGGTGCCAATCCGGGCATGGTTTCCTGGTTCGTCAAACAGGCGCTGGTCAATCTTTCGAAAGACCTGAAGCTCGGGCTCGACGAGCCTGCGCCCTACGACCGCGAGGCATGGGCCAAGTTCATGAAGAAATGCGGTGTGAAGGGTATTCATATCGCAGAGCGCGATACCCAGCGGACCAAGAATCCGAAGCCGATGAACGTGTTCTGGAACACCTGGTCGGTCGAAGGTTTCATCGCTGAAGGGGTTCAGCCGGCGGAACTAGGCTGGGGCACGCATGAGAAATGGATGCCCAAGAATGCCCGCAAGCAGAAGAAGGGGCATAAATCGGCGATCTTCCTGGAACAGCCGGGGGCCAACACGCGTGTGCGCACCTGGTGCCCGACGCCGGGCGCCCAATATGGCTTCCTCGTCACGCACAATGAGTCCATTTCCATCGCTGAATTCTTCAGCGTGAAGGACAAGAAGGGCGAGGTGACTTACCGCCCGACCTGTCACTACGCCTATCACCCTTGCGATGACGCGATGCTCTCCCTGGATGAGCTGTTCGGAGCAGGTGGCAAGGCGCAGCCCGTGCAACATGTGCTCGATGAGAACGAGTTGGTGGACGGCGTCGACGAACTGGGCGTTCTTCTCTACGGCCATGACAAGAATGCCTATTGGTATGGGTCGCAGCTTTCTCTTGAGGAAGCGCGCGAGCTTGCTCCCTATCAGAATGCGACGGGTCTTCAGGTTACTTCCGCCGTTCTGGCCGGTATGGTCTGGGCCTTGGAAAATCCCGAAGCCGGTATCGTCGAGACCGACGAGATGGACTACCGGCGCTGCCTCGAAGTGCAGTTACCCTATCTGGGGCCGGTGAAGGGGCACTACACGGATTGGACCCCGCTTGAGGGCAGGCCGGGGTTTTTCCCCGAGGATATCGATGAATCCGACCCGTGGCAGTTCCGCAACATTCTCGTGCGCTAATTGTTATAAGGCGCGCAGTGCTTGCATTGACGCCAAAATCGGGTGATTGAATCTGAACCGTCCGGACCGCGCGGCGTGGCCGGATGGTTATTCCCAACGCGACAACCGCCGGATTTTCCGGCGGAGCAGAGGAGGCGGGCATATGACGGCACACAAGATTCTTATCCGCACGCTCGGCGGTGCAGCCCTGGTTCTGGCTCTGGCCGGTTGTCAGACAGAAATGGGCGGCGGCCCGCGCATGGCGCGCCAGACCGGGGTCGAAGGTCAGTGGACAGATCAGCAGGGAGTAGGCATTTCAACCTTCTCAAGCGGCCGGTTCACCTCTATCGCAAGCGATACGAGAAACAAGCTTTCTGAAGGGACCTACGTCAATAAATCTGGAAACAGCGTCGAAATTTCAATGACTTCGTTGGTTCGGCAGACCACCACCAAGGTCAATTGTTTGTTGGTTTCTCCGGATCGCATGAACTGTACGAACGCTTCTGGACAGAATTTCGTTCTGACGCGTAGCGGCCAGACCTCCTAAACCCCGCCTCTTCAGGGGAGGTGCTGTATGCTGATCGCGCTGGCCGCCATTTTGTTGCTCGGCGCGATCCTGCTTCCGCAGGTCTGGGTGCGGCACGTATTCGCCCGGCATGCGCATGAGCGCGCGGATATTCCGGGCACCGGCGGTGAACTTGCCCGGCATCTCATCGAACGTTTCAAGCTGGATGGCGTCAGCGTTGAACAGACCGAACAAGGCGATCATTACGATCCCGCCGAAAAGGCCGTGCGCCTTTCCAGCGACAACTACGCCGGGCGGTCCCTGACTGCTGTCGCGGTGGCCGCCCATGAGGTCTCCCATGCCTTGCAGGACGCTTACGGCGAGCGCTCCTTTCGGGTTTGGCAGCAACTCGCTTCGCTGGCGCGGGTGACTGATCGCATGGCGGGGGTCTTCTTCATCGCCGCACCGTTTCTGGCCATTCTCGCCCGAACGCCCCTTGCGCTGGTGGCGCTGATCGGCGCTGGCATTGCGCTTCTTTCCGTGCGGGTGATCGTGACGCTGGTGAGCTTGCCGCTCGAATTCGATGCGAGTTTTTCAAAGGCCCTGCCGATTTTGCGGCAGGGTAGCTATGTGGCTGACAACGATATGCCGGCGGTGCGTTCCATCCTGCGGGCTGCTGCCTTCACCTATCTGGCTGCATCGCTGATGTCGCTCGTCAATCTTGCCCGATGGGTGCGAATGCTGCGATAAATCCGAAAACACGCCGGGGAGGATCCATGGCTGAGCATTTCGACGCATTGGAAACGCGCGATCCGGTGGAACGCGAGAAAGACTTCTTTTTGCGCCTGCCGGGTTTCCTGAAGGAAGCAACGGCAAAGGTGAAGGGGCTTTCGGAATGGCTCTCCGGTCATGACCTTTCTTCACTGACCGACCGGGCGGCGCTGGCACGGCTCCCCGTCTTGCGTAAGCCCGAACTGCTCGAGAGGCAGCTTGCGCGACCGCCCTTTGGTGGCTTCGTCAATCCCGATGCACTGAACGGAGCTCGCGCCTTCATGTCACCCGGTCCAATCTGGGAGATCCAGGGGGCAGGGGCCGATCCATGGCAGGCGGCGCGCGCCTTCTTTGCTGCGGGAGCGCGGCCTGGCGACCGGGTGCACAATGCTTTTTCCTATCACATGACGCCGGGCGGTTTCATGCTGGATACGGGGGCGCGGGCGCTTGGCTGCACCGTGTTTCCCGCCGGCACCGGCAATACGGAGATGCAGGTGGAGGCTGCCGCTGCCCTGCGCCCACAGGTTTTCGCGGGAACGCCCGATTTCCTGAAAATCCTTCTTGATCGCGCGGAGCGGGAGGGCGCGGACCTGTCTTCCTTCCGCATAGGCTTGGTCTCGGGCGGCGCTCTCTTTCCTTCCCTCAGGGAGGAATATCGCAATCGCGGCATCACGGTGATGCAGTGTTACGCTACCGCGGAATTCGGCATTATCGCCTATGAGGCGGTGGGGTCCGACGGGCTGCCCTTGCCGGGGATGGTGGTTAACGAGAACCTGCTTGTGGAGATCGTGCGGCCGGGGACTGACGATCCGGTGCCGGAGGGAGAGGTCGGCGAAGTCGTGGTGACCTGTCTCAACCCCGCCTATCCGCTGGTCAGGCTGGGGACGGGCGACCTCTCTGCGGTTCTGCCGGGGCAGAGCCCATGCGGGCGCACCAACACCCGCATCAAGGGTTGGATGGGCCGTGCCGACCAGCGTACGAAGGTCAAGGGCATGTTCGTCGATCCCAAGCAGATCGCCGAACTGCTCAAGCGCCATGCCGATATCGAAAGGGCCCGGCTAGTGGTGATCCGTGACGGGGCGACCGATGCGATGGTGCTGCATGCGGAAGCCATCCGGGGAGGGACCCCCGATGTCGGGGCGCTTGAGGCAAGCCTGCGCGAAATCACCAAAATCGGCGGCAAGGTGCGGATCGCGGAGCCCGGCTCCCTGCCGCGCGACGGCAAGGTGATCGCCGATGAGCGGGATTACTCAGACTAAAGCATAATGCCGTTGGGCAGGTGTTGCTTGATTTCGCGAGAGCGGTGTCTCAGGATGCCGGAAATGCTGCGATAAGGAACCCGTGGGCACGGGCGATTGCCGCGTCCCACGAAACCCAGCAGCTGGTGGCGCCATGTCGCCGGGCGGTCTATCGGGGGATGGACCCATCATGTCAGTGGAGGAAAATGCATGAAACTTTTGATCGGTACTCTTTCCGCGCTCGCTCTCACCGCTCTGGCGACCCAGGCGCAGGCGCAATGCGACGATGGCGAGATGGTCATCAAGTTCAGCCATGTGGTGGCCGACAAGGGGCACCCGAAGGGCGATGCGGCGCGGCTTCTCGCTGAGCGTGTCAACGAGGAGATGAACGGGACGGCCTGTATGGAAGTGTTCCCGAATTCGACCCTTTATGACGACGACAAGGTGATGGAAGCCCTGCTTCTGGGCGACGTGCAGCTTGCCGCTCCGTCGCTCGCCAAATTCGAAGCCTATACACTCAAATATAGGCTGTTCGATCTGCCTTTCCTCTTCCCCTCGCTCGATGCGGTGAACAAGTTCACCACCTCCGATGACGGCAAGGCCCTGCTCAAGGTCACGGAAGACGAAGGCTATACGGGGCTGGGTTTCTGGTCGTCGGGGCTCAAACAATTCTCCGCCAACAAGCCGCTTCTGGAGCCGCAGGATGCTGCGGGCCTCAAGTTCCGCGTGCAGACCTCGGATGTGGCTGTCGCCATGATCGAGGCGATGGGAGCGTCCGCCCAGAAGCTCGCCTTCAAGGAAGTCTACGGTGCCTTGCAGACCGGCGTTGTGGACGGACAGGAAAACAGCTGGTGCAACACCTACACTCAGAAATTCTTCGAGGTGCAGGATGGAATCAGCGAAACCAACCACCAGCTTCTCGCCTATCTGCTCGTGACTTCGACCGAGTGGCTGGAGGGCCTCGATCCGGCCGTTCGCGACCAGTTCCTGAAGATTGCGGAAGAAGTCACCCAGAAGGCAAACGAGGATGTGGCCGCGCAGGAAGCAACCTGCCGCCAGAACATCATCGACGCGGGTGGCAAGATTCGCGAACTCACGCCCGAGCAGCGCGCGAAATGGGTTGAGACCATGAAGCCCGTCTGGGCGAAGTTCGAAGGCGATATCGGCAAGGATTTGATCGATTCCGCCGTGAAGAGCGGCTCCTGAGCTGACGATGGCGGCGCGGAAAGCTTCTTTCCGCGCCGTGCTTCCTGACCGGGAAGTTCTGTCGGCCTTTCGGAGGAGACGTTCATGGTCCTGTTGTGGCCCGTCGCGGGGCTTGTCGCGCTTGTAATCCTTTTGTTCGCGCTGGAACGGCGCTTTCCCGACACCGTCGGACGGTTCGAGGAAAATGTGCTGGCGCTCCTTCTGGCAGCGATAACCTTTGTTTCCTTCACCCAGGTCATCGCGCGCTATGGCTTCAACAGCGGTTGGGGCGGGGCGTTGGAGCTGACCCGCATTCTCTTTGCCTGGATGATACTGTTCGGTATGGGGTATGGGGTGAAGCAAGGCATTCATCTGGGGGTCGATGCCTTTGTGCGCATGATGCCTTCGGGCCTGTTCCGTATCGTCGCGATCTTCGGAGCTGTGTGCGTCTTTCTCTACGCCTTCATTCTGCTTTATGCGGCGTGGCTCAGCTTTTTCGGGGCACCCGTCTCCACCAATTGGCGGCAGACAGGAGCCATCGGCTACTGGAAATTCATGTTCGACCGGGGCACCGGGCTCGACGATCTGCGCTATCCGCTCTGGATGCAGGATGCGTTCGGTCTTCAGGACCGGGTGCAACGATGGGTGGCGTATCTGATGCTGCCGATCGGCCTGGCGCTGCTCGCCTTTCGCGCCTTACAGGGCGTCGTTGCCATTGCGAAGGGCCAGCGCGAGATGATCATCGCCAGTCATGAGGCGGAAGACCTCGTTGCCGAAAACAAAGACGCGCTGAAGGAGTAGGCGGAGATGGAACCGGCAATTCTCTTCGTTCTCGTTCTCTTGCTGCTTTTCCTGGGCGTGCCGGTGGCGGTTTCGCTTGGCCTTTCCTCACTACTGATCATCGCGTTCTTCTCGAACGATTCGGTCTCCTCGGTGGCGCTACAGCTTTTCACTGCGGCGCAGAACTATACGCTTCTTGCAATCCCCTTCTTCGTGCTCGCCTCGGCGTTCATGTCGACGGGCGGCGTTGCCCGCCGCATCATCCGCTTCGCGATTGCCGCGGTCGGCCATTTTCGCGGCGGGCTTGCCATGGCCTCGGTGCTGGCTTGCATGATGTTCGCGGCTCTTTCCGGCTCCTCGCCAGCAACCGTCGTTGCGATCGGAACCATTGCCATCGCCGGCATGCGCCAGGTGGGGTATTCGAAGGATTTCGCAGCAGGCATCATTGCCAACGCAGGAACGCTCGGCATCCTCATCCCGCCGTCCATCGTCATGGTGGTCTATTCGGCTGCCACCGACGTCTCGGTGGGCCGCATGTTCCTGGCGGGCGTCGTTCCGGGCATTGTCGCCGGCCTCATGCTGATGGTTGCCATCTACGTGATGGCCCGCATCCGAAACCTGCCGGCGGAGGAGTGGAAGGGCTTTGGCGAAATACTCGAGGGTGGCAAGGAAGCCGGCTGGGGCCTGTTCCTGATCGTCATCATTCTTGGCGGTATCTATGGCGGTGTCTTCACGCCCACCGAGGCGGCTGCCGTGGCGGCGGTCTACGCGTTTCTGGTCGCTCTCTTCGTCTATCGCGACATGGGGCCGATGAAAGGAGTGCGCTGGGTGGAGGCGCGCGACGGCGACCGTGCGCGCATCGGTTTTTCCGCAAGCGTCTATGGGCTCGCCTTCTTCTTCATCTGGATGATCCTCACTTTCTTCCTCACCTCCGAATGGGAGAATGTGACGCTTGCAGGCCGCGCATGGACAGGGCTTGCAGCCTCGCTGGCCATCATGATCGCCTATGCGCTGTGGCGTGGCGGCGAGGCCGGGATTGCCGGCTTGCCGGGCCTGCTCGTGGCTGGTCTGCCTATCTGGCGGCGCAATCTCGCTTTGATGGCGCGCAATTTCCTGCGGGCCTTCTTCAATGAGGAAACTCGCAAGACGACGGTGGATGCCGCGCGAACCACGGTGATGTTGATGTTCATCATCGTCAATGCGCTTCTCTTCGCCCATGTTCTGACGGCAGAGCGCATTCCTCAGACCATCACCAGCGTGATGGTGGATGCCGGGTTTACGTGGTTTACGTTCCTGATCGCGGTGAACCTTCTGTTGCTTCTGGGCGGGCAGTTCATGGAGCCGTCGGGCCTTCTCCTGATCGTCGCGCCGGTGGTGTTTCCCATCGCGATGGAGCTTGGGGTGGACCCGATCCATCTCGGCATCATTATGGTGGTGAACATGGAAATCGGCATGATCACCCCACCTATCGGGCTGAATCTTTTCGTGACGAGCGGAATTACGGGAATGAGCCTCATTCAGGTGGTTCGCGCGGCTGCCCCCTTCGTGCTGGTGCTGTTCCTGTTCCTCATCATCGTGACCTATGTTCCGGTCCTTTCCACCTGGCTTCCCTATAGCCTGATGGGGCCTGAAATCATTGCGAGATAGGTTCAATTCGAGGCTTTGCGTTAAGTAAACGTTAACGATTTCGGGCTTAGCATCTGGAGGTCGGATCGGCTTTTCCTCCTCCCAAGCACGGTTCGAACGGGGCGACCGCAGACCAGGGTCGCCCCGGGCCATTTCCCGGAACATCCGTTCATTCTTGCGGCGCAGCGCCTATCGGCGCTGGCGCACCGGCGATGGTCCCGCTGGGCCTTGGTGGCTCCACGCTTTCATGCTCTTTCAGATAAGAGACATAAAACGGAGGGGCATATGTCCGTCGATCTTTCCCATTGGGCCGAAAGGCCACGGCCTGCACGCGAGGCGCTTGTCGGGCGTACGGTGCGCCTGGAGCCGCTCAGTGCGCCCAAACATGGCGAGGGGCTTTACGCGGTGTCGACGGTCGCGGATGCCGACGAGCGCTTCCGCTGGCTCATGGAATATCCGCCGCGCAGTCGGGGCGAGTTCCAGCTCTGGCTCGAAAAGGCGGAGGCAAGCACGGATCCCTTGTTCTACACGGTCATTGATCAGGAAACGGGAGCCATAGGCGGGCGGCAGACGCTGATGCGTATAGACCCTGTCAACGGATGCATCGAAGCGGGCAATATCTATTGGGGGCCGGGCCTCTCGCGAACCATCGGGGCGACGGAAGCGCTGTTTCTATTCGCGCGGCATGTGTTCGACAATCTGGGTTACCGACGCTTCGAATGGAAATGCAATGCGCGCAATGAGCCTTCCAGGCGCGCCGCGACACGCTTTGGGTTTACCTATGAGGGAACCTTTCGCCAGCACCTCATTGTGAAGGGCGAGAACCGGGACACGGCGTGGTTTTCAATACTCGACAGCGAGTGGCCTGCGCTGAAAAGTGCATTTGACGCATGGCTCGATCCGTCCAATTTCGATAAGGAAGGCAAGCAGAAGAAACGGCTTGAGACCTTCCGGGGTGGAGCCGGTGCAAACGGGTAGAGGCATTTGACGGATAATCGCAAGTCGGCCATCGCGGCCGCCATCATCCTGATCGGTTTCGGCATCGTGGCATATCTCATGCCGCGGATCGTGCTCGCGGTGGGGGATTATTCCACCGTGGCCGCGGCGGCCGTGGCGGTGGTCTTCGTTCTCGGCTTCTTCATGATCTTCTGGCTGCGCGCCCGGGTACAAAAAAGACGGGATTGAACCCGCCCTTTCGTCGCGGTGACCTGCCGATCCAGGTCAGGCGGAGAGGCTTGCCGCCAGAAGCGCGATGCCGAGCAGCATCACCATCAGCGCCCCGCCAATTTCGATCACATGACCGACTGCGGCACCGAAGCCGTTGCCGCCTGAAATCGCGACGGCCCAGTTTTTCGCCGTTACGGCAAGTGTCGCCAACACGGAAACCGTGATGGCCGTGCCGATCGACATGGCGATCACCGACAGGATGCCACCGAGCCAGAGACTGTTGAGAAAGGCGAAGGTCAGGACGATCAGGGCGCCGGAGCATGGCCTGATGCCGACCGCGGCGACAGCAGACGCTGCGGTTTTCCAATCGAGCCTATCCGCTGTCAGCATGGAAGGATCCGGCGCATGGGCGTGGCCACAACTGGGGCAGACCTCGCCCGGCGCATGATGGTGGTGCTCATGGGCGTGTTCATGGCTATGCTCGTGGGCATGGTCATGATGATGATCGTGTCCGCAGGCATGTCCGTGATCGTGTGCGCAATCGTGATGGTCGTGCTCATGCTTGTGCTCGTGAGCATGCTCATGATGATGGGGCTCTGCTCCTGCGTGGGCGGCGGAAAGACTGTGCATCGGCATCTCGGCCGGTGCGGGGCGCCAGAAAAACTGCCGGATCTTGGTCCATAGAAGCCAGGCGCCGAACAGGGCAATCAGGCCGAAACTCACGCTTTCCAGAAACCAGGTGGCCTTGGTCATGGAGATCGAGGTGCCGCGCAGGGCCAGGAAAACGAGGCTCATCAGCACGATGGCCGTCAGTCCCTGCAAAAGGGCTGAGGCGAAAGAAAGAAGGACACCGCGCCTCAACGCCACTTCATTGGCAAGCATGTATGAGGAGATGACTGCCTTGCCATGGCCGGGGCCTGCTGCATGAAACACGCCATAGGCAAAGGAAAGGCCGATCAGCATCCACAGGCCGCTGCCGTCCTCGCGCATGCTTTTCAGCGCGCCCGTCAGCGAGCGGTAGAAAGCCTGTTGTTCCGTGTTGATCCATTGGAGGATGCCGGCAAAGGGGCCGACAGGCCGAATTGCAGGCTCAGCCGCGCCGATGCCGAGGGAACTTTGCGCCAGAGCGGCCCCGGCTGCCAAAGTGACGAGGGAGATGACGGCAATGGCCAAAAGCGTATGGCCCCGGTGCTTGTGCATAAATCGCTTATCCTTGGCAGGTCACTTCCAGGCGCGTGGCGAATATCTTGCTCATGTCGTTGCCGGTCGGATCGTTGAAGAACGCGTCCGTCAATGTGCTCTGGTTTTGTGCAATGGCTTCGTCCGGATCGGGTCGGACGACGCTGCGTTGGCAGCCTGAGGGCAGGCCATCCACGGCCATATATTCGTCTTCAGTGAAATCGATAGCCGTGTAGAAGGTCGGGTCATAGACCCCGAAATCGACCGTTCCCTTCAGGGGGAGGGCATCTTTGGGCTTCGATTCGAAAAGGATGATGAGCTGGTTGTCGACGAAGTCCGCGATGAGCTTATCGGGCGCCTGCATGGCGACATCCTTGCCGTCCCGCGTGACAAGCTGGAAATAACCGAAATCCGCCAGCGAGGCATAGACGGTGTCGGCAACATCCTTCAGCTCGTCCGCATCGAGCTTCATGTCGCCATTCTTGTCGAACTCGACCAGAACCGTGCTCGAAAAGAGATCGTCGAAGCGCCACACATGATGCAATGCGGCGACATTGTCATTCTCGACGGTCACGTCGAGGCGCGCTTCGGCAAAGACATGGGGATGGGAATAGGCGTCGGCCTGGAAGAACAATGCGACCATGCCTGCGGCTGTCGCGGCGGTGAGTGCTCTTCCCTTGCGCATGCAAACCCCTCAGCCTCGTACCCAGAATATTGTGAAGTCAGATGATTTCACCTGACGCCCGCACAATGCGGAGAACGACAAGACAGAGCATACCCCGGCTCCCCAAAAGGATGCACCTCGCCCTGAAGCTGTCTTTACGACAAAGCCGGCGGAATTTGGACCATGCAAACTAAGTTGAGGGACAATTTTCCTTCAACCACCGTGCAAGATAATCGACGAGGGCGCGAACCTTGGCCGGGAGATAGCGCCGGTGGGGGTAGACTGCGTAGATGCCGGTGTCGTTGGGGCAGTGCTTTTCGAGGATGGGGACGAGCTGGCCCGATTCGATTTCGGGCGCGGCGATGAAGTCCGGAAGGACGGCGAAGCCCAGGCCTGAAAGTGCGGCGGTGCGCGCTGCGAGCGGCGAATTGACCTCTATGCGCCCCGTGACGGGAACGCTGATCGTTTCTCCATTGTCATCGCGGAAAGGCCAGTTCTGACGATAGCGGCTGTTGGTGTCGACGATACATGGCAAGTGGGTCAGCTCATGCGGGGCAGCCGGCGTTCCATGACGCTCCAGCACCTCCGGCGAGGCGCACAGGATCACGCGGAAAGGGGCAAGCCTTTTGGCGATCAGGGAGGAATCGGCGAGCTTGGTGATCCGGATCGCAAGGTCGAAGCCTTCTTCGACGAGATCGACAAACCGGTCGTCGAGATGAATCTCAAGCGTGATGTCGGGGTTTTCCTTGGCGAAGTCTATCAGCGACTGGCCTATCGGGGCGTCGGCATAGGAGCGGGGAGCCGAGAGCTTGATGCGCCCGCGTACGTCGCCGGACGACCGGCGCACCACATCGGCAAGGTCGTCTATATCGCGCAGGAGCTCGACCGCGCGGGCGAAATAGGTGTGGCCGGCTTCGGTCAGGGACAATTGTCTCGTCGTGCGATTGAGAAGCAGGGCGCCGAGCTCATCTTCGAGCTCGCGGACATATTTCGACATGAGGGCCTTCGAACGGCCAACCTTACGGGATGCGGCGGAAAATCCCTCTGCTTCCACCACGTCCACGAATGCTCGCATACGGCTCAATGTATCCAAGAGGGTATCCTTCAGGTTCAGGCCAGAATGGCAGCAGCAAGCCTGATGAGCTGTCTGTCGCTGCCGGCGGGGGCGAGGAGCGAGATGCCGAAAGGCGCCTCATGCACCCTGCCCAATGGAATGGTGATCTGAGGCCATCCAAGCATGCCGGCCAGGGCGCTAAGGGGCGCGGTCAGGCTGCGATAGCTGTCCAGTTCCGCTGCCGTTGCGCTTTTCATGGGGGCTGCCGTCGGTTGCGTCGGCATGATGAGAACCATGTCGTCGTCAAACAGTGCGGCAAAGTCCTGGATGAAATTCGCACGCGTTCCGCGCGCCATATCGAAAGCCGACCTGTCGATGCGGCTTGCCGCCTCGAAGCGCTCCTTCACGCCGGGGCCGAGCTTGGGTTCAGCGCGGGTGATGAAGTCGCCATGGGTCTGCCAGGCTTCATAGGCCTGCAATTCACGGAAAGCGGCGGTGAGCCGCTCGGGCGCAAGGGGAAGTGCGAGGAACGCGGGTTGCCGTTCGAACTGATGAAGCACCTTCCCGAGCATGCCGGCATAGACGCTGCGTTCGGCCTCGCCGAAAAGGCAGGCCTCGAGTTCGGCGATGCGCACGGGCCGGGTCAGTGGAGCCTCGTGCGGATCCTCACCCAGCAAAAGTTCGCCGACTTTGGCGTAGGTTGCCGCATCGCGCGCGAACCAGCCGAACGTATCGAAGGATGGCGCGAGAGGCATTGCGCCCTGCAATGGGATGCGCCCGTGAGTGGTGCGCAAACCGATAAGGCCGCAAAAAGATGCAGGAGCGCGGATGGAGCCGTTGGTGTCCGAGCCGACCGCAATGTCGGCAAGGCCGCCGGCCACGGCCGCGGCTGAACCGGAGGAAGACCCTCCGGTGACGCGTTGCGGGGCTGCGCGGTTGACCGGGGCCGGATAGTGGGCGTTCATGCCCATCATCGAATAGGTGAGTTCGTCCGTCTGTGTCTTCCCGATAAAGCGGGCGCCGGCATCGAGCAGGATTTGCACTGCGCTGGCCGTTTCGCCTGCGGGAGGGAATTCCTTGAGCCGGGAGGGTTGTCCGCCGACCGTCGGATAGCCGGCAACATCGAAGATGTCCTTGACACCGAGCGTCGTTCCCGCAAGTGGCCCGTCCGCTGAATTCGCAACCGGCACATCCTCGTAATCGAGGAAGGCATTCAACGCATCGCGTGTCGTCATTGTTGTTTCCCGCTCTCGTTTGGGCAAAGGTCGTGTGTCGACAAAGTTTTTTCAAGCGCACAAAAAATTTCATTGATTGTGACACGCAACGCGCCTATATCCGCGCTTGCCCAAAGTCGCACGTGCCTGTGGGTGTCCGCCGGACCTCGAAATGGCGAGGAAACCGGTACGGTACCTGGACCTAACCGCTCCAGTCGATCTTACGGCCAACCGCTAGATCGAGGACATCTTGAAGCAACGACGGTGCGGGCCTTTCTGGTGTCTGCCGGCTGTCCAAAAGCCGGGGTTACTGAAGAGGCACACCTTCATTGCCGGCAGTGCGGTTGGGGTCTCCCATACCAAAGCTGAGGCAGACAAAGCGCGTATTCGCCGCAAGGCGGGAACGCATCGATGCGCGTCCTCGCACAGCCTGGTTCCGGTGCTCTCCACCTGCCGGATCGCTGGTGTGCATGCCGCGCCCTTTGTCCACCGCGGATGAATGGCTCTCATCCGCAGATTTGAGCTTCAGCGACGCGGCCGTAGATGCCGCACCATGGAGAGACATGATGGCAACGCAGCGCATCCTCGATTTCCTTGCCACCCGACGTCCCGAAGGCCCGTGCCTGGTCGTCGATCTCGACGTCGTGCGTGAAAATTACTGCGCTTTTGAAAAGGCGCTGCCCGATTCCAGGATTTATTATGCCGTGAAGGCCAACCCGGCGCCGGAGATCCTGCGCCTTCTGGCCCAGCTCGGTTCGTCCTTCGATACGGCCTCGGTGGCCGAGATCGAAATGGCCCTCAATGCCGGCGCCACCGCCGACCGCATTTCCTTTGGCAACACGATCAAGAAAGAGCGCGATATCGCACGCGCCTTCGATCTGGGTATCCGTCTCTTCGCCGTGGACAGCGTCGAGGAAGTGGAGAAGATTGCCCGCGTTGCACCCGGCGCCCGCGTGTTCTGCCGCGTTCTGACCGATGGCGAGGGGGCGGACTGGCCGCTGTCGCGCAAGTTCGGCTGTGTGCCGGAGATGGCTGTCGACGTGCTGCGCCAGGCGCGCGCCCTCGGCCTTGATGCCTACGGCGTGTCCTTCCATGTCGGCTCGCAGCAGACCGATCTGACCGCATGGGACCGGGCTCTGGCCGATGCGCGTCGTGTGTTCGCCGCTCTTGCAGAAGAAGGCATCGTTCTGCGCATGGTGAACATGGGCGGCGGTTTCCCGACCCGTTACCTGCGGGACGTGCCTGCCGCTCAGGCCTATGGCCAGGCGATCTTCACGGCGCTGCGCAAGTATTTCGGCAACCGTATTCCCGAGACGATCATCGAGCCGGGCCGCGGCATGGTGGGCAATGCCGGCGTCATCAAGTCGGAAGTCGTGCTGATCTCCAAGAAGGCCGACAACGATAATGTGCGCTGGGTCTTTCTCGACATCGGCAAGTTTGGCGGTCTGGCCGAGACGATGGACGAGGCGATCCGTTATCCGTTGCTGACACGTCACGACGGCAGCGAAACCGCACCTTGCGTTTTGGCCGGGCCGACCTGCGATTCTGCGGATGTGCTCTATGAGAAGACGCCTTATCCGCTGCCTCTTTCGCTGACCATTGGCGATGAGGTGCTGATCGAGGGAACGGGCGCCTACACCACGACCTATGCCTCGGTCGCCTTCAACGGGTTCGAACCGCTCCGATCCTATGTGATCTGAGCGGGACAGGCCCGCCGTTGACGCCACGCCGCGCGGGAAATTTCCGCGCGGGGATTGCATCGCCGGCTTGAAGGAATGCCGACATGAAAAATGCTCTGGCTGAGGGCGCGTTCGCGCCTGCCTATTTCATTGCACAGGAGACCGAGCAGGATTTTGCCGAGCGCGAGGCTCTGCTTGATCGTGCCATGGGGCCGAAGCGCAAGCGCAAATCGTCCGAGAAGCTGCGTCGTGGCCGGTTACCCGCGGCCGGGCTCGCCTTTGTCGCGCGCGACAAGGAGGGGCGGCTGATCGGTACGGTGCGTCTCTGGAACGTCTCGCTCGGGGTTGACGGTTCCGCCGCGCTTCTTCTCGGACCGCTCGCCGTTGACGCCTCTTCTGAAGGATGCGGTGTCGGCGGTAGCCTCATGCGGCATGCGATCGCGGAAGCGGCGCGGCTCGAGCATCGGGCTATTCTTCTGGTCGGAGATGCTCCTTATTACGAGCGCTTCGGATTCAACGCCGCGCATACGGCAGCGCTTTCCATGCCCGGGCCGTATGAACGGCATCGCTTTTTGGCGCTGGAGCTTATCGCCGGCGCGCTTGAAGGGGCCTCCGGGTGTCTTTTCCCAGCTGGCCGTCGTGAGAAATCGCGCCGCGCGGTTCGCAAGCTTGCGGCCGCCTGAAAAGGGCAGGGGGATGTATCCCGGCGCCGCGCGGCGCCGGGATACATCAGGTTTTCGGTTGTCTTTTTAGGAAGGCCGGTCGTTTTCGAATGCGACCTGAAAAAAAGCCGGCGCGTTTACGCGGGCTCTTATGGCTTTAGAGAATCTGGCTGAGCTGCATGGCGACGGACATGTCGCCCTCGACCTTGAGCTTGCCCTGCATGAAGGCAGCGGTCGGGGAAAGTTCTCCAGCAATCATGGATTCCAGATCGTCCTTGGAGAGACTGATCGTGCAGTCGGCCGGGCCGTCCTGCGTGGAAACGGAAGAGCCGTTGATGGTGATGACGCCGTCACTGCCGCAATTGAGTTTCACTGAATTGTCGAAGCCGGTTTCGGCGACTTTCGTCTTTATCTTCTCGGCGAGTGCTTCCATTCCCGATTCATCTCCTGGTGTGGTCATTGAGGGCAATGCGAGGGGTGCTGTTGCACAGAAGCCCGTCGCAGCTTCAGGCAGCTAGCCATGGAAGCAGGATCAGGTCAATGATCCTCTGGCTGCGGTTCTGCCCGTCGGCGAACGCTCTTCGCCTCCCGCCGTTTCGCAGTCGCTGCCGAGAAGCAGGTCGAGCAGGCTGATGAGATGATCTCGATTTTCCTCTCCTCCAAGGCGCTTCACGATCCTTGCCTCATGCTGCTTCCACAACTCGGTCATCTTGGTGACGAACAGATTGCCCTTCTCCGTAAGATGAAGAGAGTGTGACCGGCGATCGATATCGCCCTTGCGGCGCTCTGCCAGACCTCGATTTTCGAGGCAGTCCATCAGCGCGACGAAGTTCGCCCGCTTGATGCTGAGCTGCTCGGCGATGTCGGTCTGCTTTTGTCCGGGGTTCGAGGCAATCAGCGCCAGAACGGCGAATTCCGTCGGCCTCAGCTTGAGGGCCGCGAAGGTTTCATGAAAATCCTGGAAGACGAGCAATTGAGCTCGCCTCAGCTTGTGGCCGATGGCAGTGGCAAGAAGCGGTAAATTCGCCTCTACTCCGCTGGGGCGGAGCACAGCCATGCATTCCTCATCGGCGTCCGATGAAATACCGAAATTGATATTGGGATGCGTCATAACTAATCAAACTCTCCAAAAAACTATTTCGGTCTTGAAGCCACCTCCCGCCTGGGCGACCGTGAATAAATCACAATATGACCGTTTCCAGGCATCACCTTTATGCCTTGATGAAATATCAAGATCAACACCTGTATGCATATTAAACGGTATATAATTGGACAAGAATAAGGCGCTTAATCTGTTATTTAAACTGTATTTTCCGACATTAATGTTATGTTCCATTTTATATTTATTTTTAATGTTTACATTCTGAATATTTGATTGAGTCTGCTTCAAATGCTGCTCCCCGATGGTTTCCTCTGAGCGTGTGGATGTCACAAATAAGGAGGATTGGGGTGTAAGCGGCTGTGGAAAAAGGTTTTTCGCCGGCGAAAGCCTTGTGCCGAAAGGCTTTCGGGGCGCGGTGCGATTTTCGTCAAAAAAACTTAGAAAATGTCGTTG
>NZ_AMSI01000005.1 GCF_000300515.1 Nitratireductor indicus C115 | reverse complement strand
ACTACGACTACACCCCGAACGTCGTCGGCAAGATCGGCCTGACGCAGGGCTGGGGTTCGGTCGCCGGTTTCGTCGCCTACGACGCCACGGCTGAAGAATGGGCCCTCAAGGGCTTCGCCTCCATCAAGGCGACGCAGCAGCTCACCGTCGAACTGCTCGCGACCTACTCTTCCGACCCGAACGTCTACACCAACTTCAACTACGACTACTCCTTCGGTGGCTACCTGAAGTATGCCGCTACGCCGAAGCTGTCGGTTGGTCTTGGTGGTCAGTACTTCGGTGATCGTCAGAGCTCGAGCGCACTGCTCTCGGGTAATGACGATTGGGCCATCGGTGGCGTTGTCGACTACAAGGTCGTCGAGAACTTCAACACCAAGCTGGCCCTCAACTACAACGACGGCGACAGCTATTCGGACGGCGTGTTCAGCGGCTTCATCCGCTTCGAGCGCGGCTTCTAAGCCTGTCGTTTGAGAGTGCTTTGGAAGCCCGGCGGACCTCTGCCGGGCTTTCTTCGCCTTCTGAGCCTTTCATCGGGGCGGGCGCGACCTGGGTTTGCCCAGGAGAATTGGGATCCGATGAAAGGCAAGGAAGGGACCGTTTGCTTTTTTGCACCCCTTGGAAAGACGGGAAGTCCGGTCTTTCCCAATAACAGGCAGGCCGCCTTCGCGCTCTCGCGAGCGCCGTTGTCCGGCCCGACCGTAGAAAATTTGAGACCTTGACGAAAAGGTTTGACTCGTATCCCGTAAGCTGGGGTTCTTTGAGGGGTTTGCTTCAGGGGTGGGGCGAGACTCAGAGGGATGCCATAAGTAGGCTTTAGCATCCGAGGTGTTTCCGGCATGAGTTCGGTAAACATGCTGGGTAGCGAGTGGAATCTACCGGTTTCCCGTTATTCGGTGTCATTCAGCGACGAGCGTTTGCGCGTCGTTTCTGAGTTTAGCTTGAGAGAGTTGTTCTCGAAGTATGTAGATATACTTTGGGAGCCCGGAAAGCATCGGTATAATGTGACCTTCTTCATAGGCGAGCTTGACGAGCTTATGTTGGGGAAACGATTCAGTGCATTTGGCCAGGAAACGCTCGATGAGCTGATTGGCAAGTTGCGCGCCCGCGGAAACAGCAATGCGACCATCAATCGAAAGATGGCCGCGCTGAGCAAGCTTCTGCGGAAGGCGCAAAAGATGGGGGATATCCACAGCCTGCCGGAATTCCGGCGACAGAAGGAGCGGTCGGGCCGCATCCGTTTTCTGTCGCGCGATGAGGAAGACCGGCTGTTTGCTGCAATCGCACGGCGCAATGCCGATGCGGGAAGGCTATCCGTCTTTCTGGTCGATACCGGGTGTCGTTTGGGCGAGGCGATTGGCCTCAACTGGAACGATGTGATCGGCGGCAAGGCCAGTTTCTGGATCACGAAATCCGCGCGCGCACGCTCCGTACCTTTGACCGGCCGGGCCCAGGAGGCCGTGAGCATCCCGAAGGATGGCCACAAGGGTCCCTTCGCCATGCTCAAGCAGGCGCAGTATCGCACCATCTGGAACGAGGCGAAGGCGGAGATCGGCCTGTCACAGGACGATCAGGTGGTGCCGCACGTCTTGCGCCATACCTGCGCGTCACGTCTCGTGCAGGGCGGCATCGATCTGCGTCGCGTTCAGATGTGGCTGGGTCACCAGACGCTGCAGATGACCATGCGCTATGCGCATCTTGCGACCAGCGATCTCGATCCCTGTGTTGATGTGCTCGAGCGCTGCAAGGGTGCCGGCTGCTGCAAGAACTGACGGGAAAGCGCCGGCAACCATCCGGCGCTTCCTTTTCGGTTTCGGCCATCCTCTCGGTCCGTGTTGTAGATGTGTGTCTTGGTGCATGTCTCCGGACGTGGGAGCCGGTTCGGCGAAGCATGTCTAAATGCAGGCGCTTAAAGCGTAGAGGGCTAGTCTGAGAGACCGCTGCACGCTTGGATGTCGGTCAGCCCTTGCGTCGTTGCGCTTTTTCGATGAACGCGGCAATCGCCTCGGGCAGCATCCCCGTTTCGAGGAGAGGCGCATGGCCTTGCCCCGGGACGGTTATCGTTTCCATGGCCGGATGCCGTCGTCTCATCTCCTCCACGGTTTCTGCTGACAGGAGCCTGGAATTCTCCCCTCTGATGACGAGCAGCGGAACTGCGCCCAGGCCTTCGAACATCGGCCATGCGGTTGGCAGCGGCCGGTCGAAGTCGATGGCTTTCAGGGGCTTGATGAGATTGGGGTCGTAATCGGGGGCAAGCCCCCCCTTGCCGTTTTCCCGGTAGAGCGCGTCGGCAAAGCGGCGCCAGTCTTCTTCGCTCAGCGCGTTGAAAGCTTCGCCATGAACGGCCTTTTGAATTTGTATCGCTTCGTCAAGCGTTGCTGGTTTCGGCGCACGCTGGAGATAGGCGCGGATTTGTGCCAGGCCATCGCCTTCGATGACGGGCCCGATATCGTTCAGAACGACGGCTTTAAGGAGCGCCGGCCGGCTTGCGGCGAGCGCCATGATGATCAATCCGCCGCGCGAGGTTCCGATAAAGGCGCCATGTTCAATGCCGAGCGCGGCAAGACCGCCCATGATATCGCCGGCCTCGACCGCCACGTCATAATGGCGCCATTCGGTGTCATAGGCCGATTGGCCGCGCCCACGATAATCGAAGGAAATTACTTTCCTGGGCGATTTCTCGCGCTGCGACAGAAGCAGTGCAAGCGCATGGAAATCGCGCACATTGCGCGTGAGGCCGGGTAGGCAGATCACCGGCAGGCCGGGATTTTCCTCGCCGTAAAGCCGGGCATGGAGTTTTAGCCCATCCTGTGCCGAATAGAAGAAATCGCGGTATTCCACTGCGGCCATTGCTCTTTCCTTCCTCCACCACGGCGTCGAGATATAGCATTTTGCAGCCAGGCGGGAACGCCTGGCGTCGCACAAATGCAGGAGATCAAAGCATTTTGCAGCCAGGCGGGAACGCCTGGCGTCTTACAAATGTGCGGTTAAGGCGGCCTTAGATTGAAATTACAGCGTGTTTGTCCTCCTCTCTCGGCGTGTGGGGAGAGGGTAAGGGTTGGGCTCGACCGAAATCGCGCTTGCTGCGGATAATTCATGCAGGGAAGACAAAAGGATAGAGCGCTTCCGGTGCGCTCAGCCGCCGGCGGCGAGGTCCCCCGCAATATCGAAATGCCCCGAAAGGCGCATCTTGTAGACTTGGAAATTCTCCATCACCCGCTGCACGTAATTGCGGGTTTCGGCAAAGGGAATTCGTTCGATCCAGTCGACAATCGCTTCCACGGACTGCCCGCGCGGATCGCCGTAGCGCACCATCCACTCCGAGGCGCGGCGTGGCCCGGCATTGTAGCCCGCGAATGTCAGCACATAGGAGCCGTTGAAACGCCCCAGCTGCTCGTCCAGATAGGCCGAGCCGAGCGTCGTATTATAGGCGATGTCCTGGGTCAGCCGGTCGCGGGAATAGGGAATGCCGCTCTTGCGCGCCATCTCGCGCGCCGTCCCGGGCATAAGCTGTAACAGCCCTCGCGCTCCCGCTGATGATACGGCGCTGCCGTTGAATTCCGTTTCCTGCCGGGCAACCGCATAGGCGAGCGCCTTGCTGTCCGAAGCAAGGGCCACATCGCCGGGAATGGCTCCAAGCGGATGGGACAGAACACCGATATCGATGCCGCGCCCGGCAGCGATCTTGCCGACGCGCAGCGCCATCGTGTGGTCGCCGCGTCGTTCCGCCATCGCTGCCAAGAGGGCAAGCTCGCCGGGGCTTGAAAGCTCTTCGGCCAGCGCCCGGTAAAGCGTGGCGGCGCGCCATCCATGGTTCGTATCCTGTAATCGGCGGATCGCCTTCACCACGGGGCGCATGCGAAAAGTCTGTCGGTCCTTGAGGCTCGGGGCCGGCGTATCGGCCTGCAAGACGTTACGACCGAGTTTTGCGGTGGCAAGCTGCCCGTAAAAGGTCGTCCCGAATACAGCGGCGCGCTCGAAATATGCCTTTGCCTTGTCGTCTCCGTTCGCTTCAGCTGCCCGCCCCATCCAGTAATAGGCCCGGGCGTTGGAGATCGGTCCCTCCGCGATTGCCGCGACCTTGGCGAAATGATCGGCGGCGCCCTTGGCATTATCGAGTGCGCGCAGCGCATACCATCCCGCATGAAATTCCGCATCGGCAGCGCGTGCGGGGCTTTCTGCCGAATGCGCGGCTGCGATCCGGTAAGCCATGTCGGGGTCGTCGAGATCCAGCAGTTCGCGGGAAAGGGCGCGTCGCTCGATCCACCATTCGTCCGGGTCCACGAGTGCTGCCGCCTCGCGTGGAGCCTTCAGCATCAATGCCGCGGCTTCCTTGAAATGCTCCTGGCGGCGGAGATGGCGGATGCGCGCGAACAAATAGCCCGCGCTTTGCTGCTCCTTCGGCACGGCATCGAGCAGTTTGAGGGCGTTCTTGTTCCCCCGGATCACGGCGGCCCAGGCTGTCGAAAGCGCCTCCGCACTTGCAAGGATTGCCACACGCTCGGCGGAGCGAATGCGATCCTCGTAAAGCATCCGCTCCATGCGGAAGCGATGATCTTCCTTGGAAAGATACGGGCTGAACTCCCGCAGAAATGCGGTTTCGGCCGTGGCATCCAGTTTGCGGGTGCGCCAGAAGGGGCCGAGCAGGGCGCGCGCCCGCCGGGCGTCGCCTTTCGCCACGAATGCACGGGCAAGCGCGACCGTACCTTCATAGGTCTGTGGAGCGCTCTTTTCGAAGGCTTTCAGGATTGTATTGGCGTCGGCTTTTTCGCGGAAAAGGGCGCGTTCGCGTGCCGCGCTCAACGCGGCCACGCCAAGCCAGCCATCCAGTTCCTGCATGACCTTGCCGATTTCCGCGCTCGATACGGATACATTGCCAGAAAGGGCAATCGCCCAATCTAGGATCGAGCGCTCGATACGCTCGGAGGAAAGCGCATTGCGGGCCTTGCGGGCGAGGTCGGCGTCCCCGGCCGAAAGCGCGTCCAGCCCTCCGGTCAGGATCATCGCCTCGCGGCTGAGCGCCGGCATGGCGCTCTCCACATCCGGACGCAGGATTGCGGTGGGCTGCAAGGCGCGTTCAAGCGCGGTTTCGGGTGCTGTCACAGCACCCGGCCGAGCGAAGGGCAGGGGTGCGACATCCGGCAGTGCCTGCGCCATTGTCGGCAAGGGCCAGAAGGCGGCAAGGGCGAGAAAAAGGGCAAACCGGCTTTTCACGGGTGTAATCGCTTCCAAATGTACATCGCGGTTACGGTTTCAAGTCTAGCCTGTATCCATGAAGACCGTGTTAACCATAAGAAGCGGTTCATGGCGGGTGCTTATGGGCTTTCGCTCCAAGCCTGTTTTCAGGGCACTGTCATATGCTTTCTTGCAGCCTGTAGATGGCAAGACTATGGTGCGCGGCCCGATCTTCGGTTAGAAGCGTCGGCAGCGCGGTCGCGCGCTGAGAAAGAACAATTCATTCAGGAGTTCGAAAACATGTTCAGGGGGTCCCTCACAGCACTTGTGACGCCGTTCCAGAAGGACGGAAGCCTGGACAAAAAAGCGTTCGGCGAACTCGTGGAATGGCAGATTTCCGAAGGCACCAATGGTCTGGTTCCCGTGGGCACGACGGGCGAATCCCCGACTGTCAGCCATGAGGAGCACCGTGAGATCGTGCGCCTTTGCGTCGAGGTTGCGGGCGGTCGCGTTCCGGTGATTGCCGGCGCCGGCTCCAACTCCACGCGGGAGGCGGTCGCGCTTGCCCAGTTTGCGAAGGAAGTGGGCGCCGATGGCGCGCTTGTTGTCACGCCCTATTACAACAAGCCCAACCAGCGTGGCCTCTACGAGCATTTCGCTGCCGTTGCGCGCGCCGCAAGCCTGCCGATCGTCATCTACAACATTCCGCCACGTTCCATCATAGACATGACGCCGGAGACGATGGGCCGTCTGGCCAAGGATTTCTCCAACATCGTCGGTGTCAAGGATGCCACCGCCAAGGTGGATCGCGTCAGCGAGCAGCGCGCGACATGCGGCACAGACTTCATTCAGCTTTCGGGCGAGGATGCTTCCGCGCTTGGCTTCAACGCCCATGGCGGCGTCGGGTGCATTTCCGTGAGCTCGAATGTTGCACCACGCCTGTGTGCCCAGTTCCAGAAGGCTTCGCTTGAAGGCGACCGCGCTTTGGCGCTTGAATTGCAGGACCGCCTCATGCCGCTGCACAAGGCGCTGTTCATCGAACCAAACCCGGCTGGCGCGAAATATGCACTTTCACGTCTCGGTCGCATGGAAAACACGCTTCGCTTCCCGCTGGTACCGGTCGAGGAAGAGACGGCCACCCGCATCGACGCCGCGCTGAAACATGCCGGCCTGTTGAACTGACGGGCCGCCCGCGCGTTCAAGAAATATGGCCAAGGACAAGAACCCGAACCTCAAGACGATTGCCGACAACCGCAAGGCGCGCTTTTCCTATGAAGTGCTCGACACCTTGGAGGCTGGCCTCGTCTTGACGGGAACGGAAGTGAAATCGCTGCGTGAAGGGCAGGCGAACATCCAGGAATCCTATGCCTCCATTGAGGACGGGGAGTTCTGGCTGATCAACTCCTATATCCCTGAATATTTTGCGGGAAATCGCTTCAATCATGAGCCGCGCCGCAAGCGCAAGCTGCTCATCTCCCGCCGGGAGATGGCGCGGCTTGGCCAATCCATCGAGCGCGAGGGTATGACGCTGGTGCCGTTGAAGCTCTATTTCAACGAGCGAGGTCTGGCGAAGCTGCAACTTGCCGTAGCGCGCGGCAAGAAGCTGCACGACAAGCGCGAAACCTCGAAGCAGCGCGACTGGAACCGTGAAAAGGCCCGTCTGCTCAAGCAGCACGGTTAGACTTTTTCAGCTGGCTTTCAGCGGTCCGTACTCTGCGCTGACGCGCCATCGGCATCCTTCGCCAGAAAGTCCCGGACACTGGCGAAAACATCGACGAACATTTCTTCTGTCAGCCGACCTGTGTTCGTGTTGTATCGCGAGCAATGATAGCTTGAAAAAATGCTGAGGCCGGCCAGTTCCTGCCTGCCGCCATGGCGGAAGGGATGCGCCGCCACCCGCCCGCCGAGGGCGCGCACGGTAGACTGATGGGCGATCAGCCCTAGCGTGACGACTGCCATAAGGTTGGGAAAGCGCTTGAGGGTGGGCGCAAAGAAATGCTTGCGGCAGGTGGTGATTTCCGCGCCCACCGGCTTGTTTTCCGGCGGCACGCAGCGAACCGCATTGACGATGGCGGAGCCGACCAGTTGCAGCCCGTCGTCGGGCCGGGCCTCATAGGTTCCGTGTGCGAAACCGAAACGGCGCAGAGTGTCATAGAGGAGGTCGCCCGCATAATCGCCTGTAAACGGGCGTCCCGTGCGGTTTGCCCCGCGCAATCCCGGCGCCAGTCCCACAATGAGAAGACGCACGTCGTCATCCCCGCCAGGCGGTAGGAAGGTCGGCACGGGTGCGTTGAACCATTGGGGCTCGCGCTCGCGCCAGCCGGCGATGAAATCATGCAGGCGAGGGCAGAGCGGGCAATCGAGCGGTGGCTCAGTGCGCGCCGGGACCTTGGTCATAAATCGTCGAACGGTTCTTCTTCAGGGTCAACCCGCTTGGCGGGCCGTTCGCTTGTGGCACGACCGACGGAATCGCGCAACGACATCAGATCGATAAAGTTGTCGGCCTGCCGGCGCAGATCGTCCGCGATCATCGGCGGCTGCGACTGGATGGTCGATACGACGCTCACCTTGCGGCCCTTGCGCTGCAAGGCCTCGACCAGGGTGCGGAAGTCTCCGTCGCCCGAGAAGATCACGTAGTGATCCACCACGTCGACGATCTCAAGGGCGTCGATCGTGAGCTCGATATCCATATTGCCCTTGATCTTGCGGCGTCCCGCGGCATCGGTGAATTCCTTGGCGGGCTTGGTCACGACCTTGTAGCCGTTGTAGTCGAGCCAGTCGATCAGCGGGCGGATCGAGGAATATTCCTGATCCTCGACAAGAGCGGTGTAATAATAAGCACGCAGGAGATATCCGCGGTCGCGGAAGCTGCTCAGCAGTTTGCGATAGTCAATGTCGAAGCCCAGCGCGCGCGATGTCGCATAGAGGTTCGCCCCATCGATAAACAGGGCAATCTTTTCGCGGGGGTCGAACATTGTCAAAATTCCTTTTACGCAATGGCCGAGTTGGGAACGTCGCCTGGAAAACGCACTGCAAGAACGGACCGTTAAGCTATCACTGATGAGAAAATAGCGTTCGTGGATGATAGTTCCAACCAATAAACAAATTTAGTGCGAATACAAGCGGATCGCGGGCGGTGTGGAGCGTGTTCGCCATCATTTAGCCAGCATTTTATGCGAGCCTTCAAACCCGGTTGAAAAGGCCCTTTCGTGCCTGCTCGGGAAGCGCCTTGACCACAGCGGTTTGACGACGCGACCCTTGTATTTTCAGCGCAGTCGGGCTATGGACCCGAAAGATTCCTTTACAGATTGACGCATGAAAGGGGCACTCTATGGCCCGTGTGACCGTTGAAGACTGCATCGACAAGGTAGACAACCGTTTCGATCTGGTTCTGCTGGCAGCCCATCGCGCCCGTCAGATTTCCCAGGGCGAATCCATCACCGTCGATCGCGACAACGACAAGAACCCCGTGGTTGCGCTGCGCGAGATCGCCGATGAGACGCTGTCTCCGGGCGACCTCAAGGAAGCGCTGATCCACTCGCTGCAGAAACATGTGGAAGTGGACGAGCCGGAAGCGGATCTGCCCACCATCGGCCAGGCCGAGGTGGAAACCGAGATCGGCATCGAGACGGAAGAAGAGGCCATTTCCTTCGATCGCATGAGCGAGGAAGAGCTTCTCGCCGGTATCGAAGGACTGGTGCCTCCGGAAAAGAACGACGATTTCTGATCGTTAGCTTCTAAGCACCGCCGGGGCTGCCCAGCCAGGGCTTCCGCATTGGTGCTTTCCCGCCTATTGTGAGCATGCGCCGTGTCCCCGCGGCGCATGTTTTGCTTTGTATAAACAATAAGATCGAGGAAGCCGCCCATGATGCGTCAATACGAGCTTGTCGAGCGTGTCCAGCGCTACAAGCCGGACGTCAATGAGGCGCTTCTAAACAAGGCTTATGTTTACGCGATGCAGAAGCACGGCCACCAGCGCCGCGCCTCCGGGGACCCTTATTTCTCGCACCCGCTCGAAGTCGCCGCCATTTTGACGGACATGCATCTCGACGAGGCGACCATCGCCGTTGCGCTTCTCCATGACACGATCGAGGATACGACCGCCACACGCGCTGAGATCGATGAGTTGTTCGGCCCCGACATCGGCAAGCTCGTCGAAGGCCTGACCAAGCTCAAGCGCCTCGATCTCGTTTCCAAGAAGGCGCATCAGGCCGAAAACCTTCGCAAGCTGCTGCTGGCGATCTCCGACGATGTGCGCGTGCTGCTCGTCAAACTCGCCGACCGTCTCCACAACATGCGCACGCTCGGTCATGTGCCTGAGCACAAGCGCCTGCGCATCGCAGAGGAGACGATGGATATCTATGCGCCGCTTGCCGGGCGCATGGGCATGCAGGACATGCGCGAAGAGCTGGAGGAACTCGCTTTCCGCCACATAAACCCGGAAGCCTTTCGCGCAGTGACCGAGCGCCTTGCCGAATTCTGCGAGCGCAATGAAGGGGTCATCAAGGCGATTGAAGATGCGCTTTCGCATCTTTTCGTCGAGCACCAGATCAAGGCGGAGGTGAAAAGCCGCCAGAAGAAACCCTGGTCCGTCTTCCGCAAGATGGAAACCAAGGCGCTTTCCTTCGAGCAATTGTCCGATATCTTCGGCTTCCGCGTTCTGGTCGACACGGTGGAAGATTGTTATCGCGCGCTGGGCGTCATCCACTCCACCTGGTCGATGGTGCCGGGCCGCTTCAAGGATTATATCTCGACGCCCAAGCAGAACGATTATCGCTCGATCCACACCACGATCGTCGGCCCTTCGCGCCAGCGTGTGGAACTGCAGATCCGCACGTTCGAGATGCACAGAATAGCCGAATATGGCGTTGCCGCGCATTCGATCTACAAGGATATGGGCGGCAAGCTGTCGGGTGCCGAGCACAAGATTTCGCGCGACACGAATGCATATGCATGGCTGCGCCAGACCATTGAGGCGCTCTCGGAAGGCGATACGCCTGAAGATTTCCTTGAAAACACCAAGCTGGAGCTGTTCCAGGATCAGGTATTCTGTTTCACGCCCAAGGGGCGTCTGATCGCGCTGCCGCGCGGCGCAACCCCTATCGATTTTGCCTATGCGGTTCACACCGATGTCGGCGACACCTGCGTGGGTGCCAAGGTCAATGGCCGCATCATGCCGCTGATGACCGAGTTGAAGAATGGCGACGAGGTGGAGATCATCCGTTCCAAGGCACAGGTGCCGCCCGCTGCCTGGGAATCCGTCGTGGTGACCGGCAAGGCGCGGGCCGCGATCCGCCGCGCCACGCGAAACGCCATCCGCAAGCAGTATTCAGGGCTTGGCGCGCGCATTCTGGAGCGCGCCTTCGAGCGGGCCGACAAGAGCTTTTCGCGCGATGCGCTGAAGCCGGTTCTCCATCGCCTGGGCCGTCAGGATGTGGAGGATGTGCTGGCTGCCGTCGGTCGCGGCGAACTCTCCTCGCAGGATGTCGTGCGCGCCGTCTTCCCCGACTACAAGGATGAGCGCGTCACGCAGCAGCCCAAACAGCAGCAGCGTGAGGAAGGCTGGTTCAATCTGCGCAATGCCGCGGGCATGCTGTTCCAGATTCCCGGACGATCTTCCAGGCGTGCCAAACGCAGCAAGGACGAGCCCACCAAGGAGCGCAAGGAGGCAGGGCAGGGCGCCTTGCCGATCCGCGGTGTTTCCGGCGACCTGCCGGTGCGCTTTGCTCCTGAAGGGGCCGTGCCGGGCGACCGTATCGTCGGCATCCTGCATCCCGGCTCCGGCATTACGATCTATCCCATCCAGTCGCCGGCACTCACCGCCTTCGACGATCAGCCGGAACGCTGGATCGACGTGCGCTGGGATATCGACGAGCACATGAAGGAGCGCTTTCCGGTTCGGGTTTCGGTGACCGCAATCAACGAACCGGGATCATTGGCCGAGATCGCGCAGGCCATCGCCTCCAACGATGCCAATATCCACACGCTTTCCATGGAGCGAACCGCGCCTGATTTCACCGAAATGCTGTTCGATCTCGAAGTATGGGACCTCAAGCACCTGAACAGGCTTCTTTCCCAGATCAAGGAAATCGGCTGCGTCAGCGATGCCCACCGCGTGAATGGGTGAGCGCCCGTGCTGGTCGAAGTGGGGCAGGTACGACATCATCCGGCGCGGCAAAACACGCTGCAAGGGCTTCACAGCCCGTTTCTTTGCTCGTTCGAGTTGTAGCATCGGGTTTAACGAAATCGCATGATTGCATGTCCTACTCTTTCGCCCGATTGAGGTCGAGGGTGAGGGCAAGCAGTGAGCGAGCCGAAAAGCATGAGACGTCTTGCCGTACTGATTGATGCGGAAAATACGTCTTCGAGGATCGCCGACAGGCTTTTTGCAGAAATCATACGGATTGGTGTGGCCGACACCCGCCGTCTCTATGGAGATTTCAGCAAGGAGCATTTGGCGCCCTGGCGCGAAATTCTGCCGCGACATGCACTGGTTCCACACCATCAGTTTGCCTATACGACTGGCAAGAACGCCACCGATATCGCCATGGTGATTGATGCGATGGACCTGCTCCATAAAGGAGGCGCTGATGGATTTTGCCTCGTTTCCTCCGACAGCGACTTCACCAGGCTTGCGGTGCGTATCCGCGAGGAAGGGCTGGATGTTTTCGGCTTTGGAGAAACCAAGACACCTGAAAGTTTTCAGAAGGCATGCACCCGCTTCATCGACACCACATCTTTCATGGAGAAGTCCAAGCCCTTATGCGCGGGCACGGAAACGAAATCCACGGCAATATTGCCCGCTGAAAAGGTGGTGCGGCAAAGCCCTGCCAAGCCCGCGCCCAAAGAGGCCGTACCTGTCCTGCGTAAGGCGATAAAGCAGCGGGACAGTGCCGATGGTTGGGTATGTCTCTCGCAACTGGGGGGCACGCTTCGGATGATCAAGCCTGACTTCGACACCCGCGCCTACGGTGCCAGCAAGCTCCTGGAACTCGTTCGGCAAACCGGCGCCTTCGACATTCGCAAGCCCGCCGGCAGCCTTGTCGAAATCCGTTGCCGCGTTGCGGCAAAACGCTCCGGCGAAGCTTCCGGCTGATCGCTCCTCGCCCAAATTCCGCCAATACGGGCAGCTAGCCCTTGAGTGATCCTTGGCCAATGCGCAAGCAATGAGCCAAAGCCGGCGTGTTTTGCTTGCCCTAACCTAAACGGCCTGCCTATATCCTTATTGGGTGCTTCGGTGCGAACGCCTCGTTAAGAGGCTGGGAGATAGAGTCGTTAAGAGGCTTGGGGGGTAGGCTTGCCATCCGCTTGAAAGGATTGAGTTCACTGGGAATGCGGTATCTCGGCAATGTTGTTCAGACGTAGGAAACCAGCGGATCTGTGGGAACGGGCACGCACCATGGTGTGGCCGCGCCGCTCCTTCTGGCGCTCCGCGAAATATTTCACGAAACGCGCCTTACGGCTGACGGCCACCCCGCATGCCATAGCGGCAGGCATCGCCGCTGGAGCCTTTGCTTCGTTTACGCCTTTCCTCGGCTTTCATTTCGTGATCGCGGCCGCTCTTGCTTGGTGCATAGGCGGCAACCTCGTCGCCTCGGCGATCGGTACGGCCGTGGGCAATCCGCTGACATTTCCCTTTATCTGGGGCGCGACGCTTGAGACCGGCAAGCTGATCCTCACCGGCGCCCATGCGCCGCCGGCTGCAACCGTGCATCTTGGCCGCCTGTTGCGTCATCTTGAATTCTCCCAGTTGTGGGACCCGTTCATCAAGCCGATGACCGTGGGCTGCGTTCCGCTCGGCCTGTTCTTCGGCCTGGTTTTCTATTTCCTGACGCGCTGGGCCACGCTGGCCTTCCGCGAGCAGCGCCGCAAGCGGCTGGCAGAGCGTGCCCGTCGGCGCGCCCTCGCTCAGAGTGTCGGCCCCCGGCCCGTGGCAGGCTGATGATCATCGGTATCGGGAGCGATCTGATCGACATTCGTCGCGTCGCCAAGACGCTCGAGCGCTACGGGGAACGCTTCACCAATCGCGTCTTTACCGAGATCGAACGGAACAAGTCCGACCGCCGTGCGGAGCGCGCGGCCTCCTATGCAAAGCGTTTTGCTGCCAAGGAAGCCTGTGCGAAAGCCCTCGGAACAGGCATTTCACGTGGCGTCTTCTGGCGCGAAATGGGCGTTGTGAATCTTCCCGGCGGCAAGCCGACCATGGAGCTTTCCGGTGGTGCGGCAGCCCGTCTGGCTTCCATGACACCGGCTGGCCACAAAGCCGTGATCCATCTGACCATTACGGATGATTATCCGCTTGCTCAGGCTTTCGTCATCATCGAGGCGCTGAGCGAGACTTGATGGCGCAGCGGAAATGCCCATCTTCCGGTCTCTGCCGCATTGCGGCAGCCGGATGGGCGCGATATGACCGAGCGAAACACTCGAACCGAGGAATTTATGAGCGTGGCTGACAAATCGAAGAAGAATTCGGGCGGTTTGGGCGAAACCATCAGCGTTATTGTTCAGGCTCTGATCCTGGCGCTGGTGATCCGCACCTTCCTGTTCCAGCCATTCTCGATCCCGTCGGGTTCCATGCGGCCGACTTTGCTTGAAGGTGACTACCTCTTCGTGACGAAGTGGGCTTATGGCTATTCGCGCCATTCTTTGCCTTTTTCGCCGCCGCTCTTTTCCGGCCGCATCTGGGGTAGCGAGCCGAAGCGTGGCGATGTCGTCGTGTTCAAGTTCCCGCCCAATCCCTCGATTGATTACATCAAGCGTGTGGTGGGTCTGCCGGGCGACAAGATTCAGGTGCGCGAAGGCGTGCTTTATATCAATGATGAGGCGGTCAAGCGCGAGAAGGTTGGCCAGATCGATGATCCCGATATCACCGAGACCGACCGGCCGGTGGATGTCTATCGCGAGACCCTGCCGAACGGCGTCTCCTATGACACGCTCGATCTGACGCCGAACGGCATCGGTGACAACACGCGTGAATTCGTGGTGCCGGAAGGCCATTATTTCATGATGGGCGATAACCGCGACAATTCCTCGGACAGTCGCTTCTCGGTCGGCTATGTGCCTGCGGAAAACCTTGTTGGCCGCGCCAACATCATCTTCTTCTCCATTGCAGGCGGTGCAAGCCCGCTTGAGCTGTGGCGCTGGCCTTCCGAGGTGCGCGCAACGCGGATCTTCAACTGGATCGACTGATATTTTGGTAAAAAGCGTATCGGGAAAACGTCTGCGCGGGAAGGAACTGGCCGAGGCCGTTTCTGCCTGCGCGGGCTTTGTATTTGAGGATGTGGCGCTTGTAGAGCAGGCCATGACGCATGCGAGTGCGCGTGGGCGCTCCGGGCTCGACTACCAACGCCTGGAATTTCTGGGCGACAGGGTCCTGGGGCTCGCAGTCGCGGAACTCCTCTACGAACTCTTTCCGCAAGCGCCCGAAGGCGAGCTTTCCGTGCGTCTGAACACGCTGGTCAACGCCGAGACGCTGGCCGAGATCGCCGACGCGCTGAGGGTCAGCCCGCTTATTCACATCGGCAGCGACCTGCGTGGGGCCGCGGCACGCAAGCAGGTCAATCTGCGCGCCGATGTCATGGAAGCGCTGATTGCGGTGATCTTCCTTGAGGGTGGTCTTGATGCTGCCCGCACCTTCATCCGTACCAATTGGGGCGGGCGCGCCCGTGCCGCCGACGCGGCGCGCCGCGACCCCAAGACCGCGCTTCAGGAATGGGCGCATCAGGTTTCCGGCGCAACGCCGGCCTACACGATTGAAAACCGCGAGGGACCGGATCACGATCCGATATTTTCCGTGGCGGTTCGGGTAAAGGGATACGAGCCGGCCCACGGGAGCGGACGCTCCAAGCGCGAGGCGGAACAGACGGCTGCAACATCGATGCTCGAACGCGAGGGTATCTGGGAAAAGAACGAGGCGGGATCATGAGCGACGAAAACACGACTATCCCGGAAGCTGGCGAGAAGACACGCTCCGGTTTCGTTGCACTGATCGGCGCCCCCAATGCCGGCAAGTCGACGCTTCTGAACCAGCTTGTCGGCGCCAAGGTCTCCATCGTCACACATAAGGTGCAGACGACGCGCGCCATCATTCGCGGTATTGCCACGCATGAGCAGACGCAGATCGTCTTCATCGATACGCCCGGCATCTTCAATCCGCGCCGCCGCCTTGACCGCGCCATGGTCACGACGGCCTGGGGAGGCGCGAAGGATGCCGACATCGTGGCCTTTCTCATCGATGCCGAACGCGGTATCAAGGGCGATGCCGAAGCCATTCTCGAGAGGCTTTCCGAGGTTGCCCAGCCCAAGCTCCTGATCCTCAACAAGATCGACCGTGTGAAGCGCGAAACGCTTCTCGAACTCGCCGCCATTGCCAATGGCAAGGTCGATTTCGAACGCACCTTCATGATTTCGGCGCTCAACGGCTCGGGCTGCGAGGATCTGCTCGCCTATCTCGGCGAACGGCTTCCTGAAGGCCCCTGGTACTATCCGGACGATCAGATATCCGACCTGCCCATGCGCCAGCTTGCCGCCGAGATCACGCGCGAGAAGCTGTTCCTGCGCCTGCATCAGGAATTGCCCTATGCGATCCATGTGGAGACCGAAAAGTGGGAGGAGCGCAAGGACGGTTCCGTGCGCATCGATCAGGTGATCTATGTGGAGCGCGATAGCCAGAAGAAGATTGTGCTCGGCCACAAGGGGGCGACCATCCGCGCCATCGGTCAGGCGGCCCGTGAGGAGATCGCGGGCATTCTGGAGCAGAAGGTGCATCTCTTCCTGTTCGTGAAAGTGCGTGAAGGGTGGGGCAACGACCCTGAGCGCTATCGCGAGATGGGGCTTGAATTCCCGGGCTGACGGGAGGACAGTCGGCCCATGGAATGGCGTGACGAAGGCATCATTCTGGGCGCCCGCCGGCATGGCGAAAGCAGCGTTATCCTTGAAACGATGACGGCGGCCCATGGCCGGCATCTGGGGCTCGTCAAGGGCGGCCGTTCGCGCCGCATGCAACCTTTGCTTCAGCCGGGAAACCGTGTGGAACTCGTCTGGCGGGCCCGCCTTGAAGAGCATCTGGGTGCCTTCCAGGTCGAGCCCGTGGAGCTGAATGCCGCCCGGCTTCTCTCATCCGCTATCGCCGTCTATGGCATCCAGCTTCTGGCCGCGCATCTGCGACTTGTGCCCGAGCGCGATCCCAATGCCGGCCTTTATGAGAGCCTGAAAATCATCACCGCGCATCTCGACGATCCGGAGCTTGCAGGCGCCCTGGTCGTGCGTTTTGAGCTGGCCGTCCTGGAGGAGCTGGGCTTCGGGCTCGATCTTGCCCAATGCGCCTTGACCGGAGTTCGGGAAGACCTTGCATATGTCTCGCCCAAATCAGGCCGCGCGGTCACGCGCACTGCGGGAGCGCCCTGGCAGGACCGGCTGCTGCCGTTGCCGGCTTTTCTCATGGCGGGCGGCACACAGCGTATTGCAGAAGAAACGGCCCTTGGCGAAGCATTCCGTCTGACCGGCTTCTTCTTCAATCGCAACGTCTATGAGCCGCGCGGCCTGCAGGAACCCGATGCGCGCGGCGGTTTTATCGCCGCTCTCGCAAGGCTTCGCGCGCAGGCGGTTTGACACCTCTCTCCGACAGGCAGACACCAGTGGTTTAAGCCGGTTGGACGGTTTTCTATTCCGCAGGCACGAGGGCAGGGCGGTCGACCGCCTTTTCCTGGATTGGCCAGTGCACGACAGCCGCAAACAGGCCAAGTGCCATGCCAAGCCACCAGACCGGATCGTAACTGCCGAATTGATCGTAGAGATAGCCGCCGAGCCAGACGCCCAGAAATGAGCCGACCTGGTGCGAGAAGAAGACGACACCGCCCAGCATGCCGAGATGGCGCGTGCCGAACATCACCGCGACCAGCGCATTGGTGGGCGGCACGGTCGACAGCCACAGAAGGCCCATGACCACTGAGAAAGCGATCACGCTCGTCGGCGTTTGCGGCAGAAGCAGGAACAGCGCCACCGCTACCGAGCGGGCGATATAGATATAGGCGAGGAAGATTGGCTTCGAATAACGCTGGCTGATGAAACCGGAAAGAAGAGAACCGATGATGTTGAAGAAGCCGATCAGGGCCAGCGCGATCACCGCATAGCTGGCGTCGATGCCGATATCGCCGATATAGGCGGGGAAATGCGCGGTGATGAAGGCGAGCTGAAAACCGCAGACGAAGAAACCTGACACCAGCAACACGAAGCTGCGATGACCGAGGGCCTCGCGCAAGGCTTCTGCCGCCGTCTGCTTGAATTGCGCATGTGCTGACGGGTTGGATGCCGCATTCCCGATAAGCGGGATCGCAAGCACCGGAATGATGAGCATGGCCGCCGCCATATAGACCAGCGTGTCCGACCAGCCATAGGCGCTGATCAGCCCTTGCGAAATGGGCGCGAAAAGGAACATGCCGGCCGAACCCGCCGCCGTGGCAAGCCCGAAGATGAAGCTGCGCTTTTCCGCGGGCACGCTGCGGGCGAATGCCGCAAGGATGATGCTGAAGGAGCCGCCCGCCACGCCAAGCCCGATAAGGACACCGCCGCCGATATGCAGCATCATCTCATTGTGCGCGGACGCCATCATGAGAAGGCCGGCAGCATAGATCGCAGCCGAAAGAGTGAGCACGCGCCAGGTTCCGAACCGGTCGGCGAGAGCGCCGAAGACAGGCTGCCCCACGCCCCACATGAGGTTCTGAATCGCAATGGCGAGACCGAAGGTCGTGCGGTCCCAACCGGTATCGGCAAGCATGGGAAGCTGGAAAAAGCCCATTGCCGAGCGCGGGCCGAAATTCAGTCCCGTAATCAGGCATCCGCAGATGACGATCAGCCAGGGAAACGAAGACTGGGCAGTCGCGCGGGCGGTGGCGGGCTGGGGCATGATCGACTCGTTTGTTGTGAAAACGGTTCTCGGGCTCATGCCCATACAGCAAGATAGAATGAGCTTGCATCAATGCAAATGAATAAAAACACTCGTTACATTCAAAAATCTTCACTGGCCCAAGAGCGGCATGCAGCACAGCCTTTTGAAAACGCGCGGGCTGCATGCCGGTTTGTATGGGGCGGTCGCTATTTCTTCGAGCCTGCCGCTGCCGCACCGGCCTTGCCGACGCTTTTGCCCTGCGGTTCCGCCTCCACAGGCAGATAGTGCACGTCGCGTTGCGGGAACGGGATGGAGATGCCTTTGGCGTCGAAGGCTTCCTTGCCGGCCTTGGTCATATCCAGGCGCGTCTGCCACCAGTCGGCTGTCTGCGTCCAGTAACGCAGCGTGATGCCGACGGCGCTGTCGCCAAGCTCGGAAACGAACACCGCCGGTGCCGGTTCGCTGAGAATCCGGGCATCCGCCTTGGCGAGATCAAGCATGGTTTCCTGCGCCAGATTGATGTCGTCCCCATAGCCGATCCCGATCGCCAGATCGTTCCGGCGCAGCGGGTTGCGGGTGAAATTGGTGACGGAGGTGTTCCAGAGCGAACTGTTGGGAGCCAGGATATAGAGCCCGTCAACGGTTTTCATCTCCGTGGCGAAAAGGCCGATGGACTGAACCGTGCCTGAGATGCCGCTTGCCTCCACATATTCGCCGATCCGAAAGGGTTTCAGCACCAGAAGCATGATACCGGCTGCGATGTTCTGCAAGGTGCCCTGGAGGGCGAGGCCGATGGCCAGGCCAGCCGCGCCGAGCGCTGCGATGATGCTGGCCGTCTGCACGCCGAACTGGGCAAGAACCGTGACCCCGACAAGCACGAGCACTGCATAGCGCGCAATGGTCGCGAAGAAGGTCGTCAGCGTGATGTCGAAGGAGGGGAAGCGTCGCAGCGTGCGTGTGACGGCGCGCTGCACCACCCCTGCCACGATGAAGCCGGCCACGATGAGAACGATGGCGCCGAGAATCGAGAAGGCGTAAGATACGGCGAACTCACTGACCTGGGCCAGCACTGATTCTGCCACCGTCATGAGGTTTTCTGGTTGCAGCTCCATGGATAAACGATCTCCGTGCAGTTTGTCGTGATTGTCGTCGATGCGCGGAAAGCGCGTCATCGCCCCTGTCGAAATCGCCAACGCGCCACTTTCGGTGCGGTTGCGGATTTCAGCCTGCGTCGGCTGTGCGGAGACCCCGTGTCTAGCAATATGAGACCGGGGTCGCAAATCCGCAGCGGGAATTTCAGGGGAGCAAATCCATGACGATCGAGGTCCGTCCTGCGCGTCGCAGCGATGTCGAGGCTTTGCTCGCTATCGAGAATGCCGCCTTTACGGGCGACTGGCTGTCGCGTCGGTCATTCTACACGCTTTCGAGCCGGCGTTCGGCAATCCTTCTCGTCGCGGCGGAAAACGGGCGGATCCTTGCCTATGCGCTCGTGCTCCTGCGTCGGCTGAGCCGCAAGGCGCGGCTTTACTCCATCGCTGTGTCGCCGCAGGCTCTGGGGCGTGGCATCGCAGGCCTTCTTTTAGAGGCTGTAGAGCAGGAGACGATGTTGCGCGGTTGTCAGCTCATGCGCCTTGAGGTGCGGGAAGATAATTCAGGCGCAATTTCGCTCTATGAGAAATCCGGCTATCGCTGCTTCGGGCAGCATGAGAATTACTATCATGACGGCATGCGCGCCCTGCGCTACGAAAAGCGCTTGGGCGGCAAAGAAGAGGAAGAAGGCCCTAAATGACCTGGGTCATCCTGACTGGCAGGAAAGGCGATCTGGACGAGACCGCCACCCCATACAAGATCATCACCAACCGGGATTATCTCACCCATCCGTCGCTTTTTCGCGGGCAGTTGCCGAAGATTATCAATCTTTCGTCGAGCTATGCCTATCAGAGCCGAGGCTATTATGCCTCGCTTCTTGCGAGTTCGCGCGGCCACCGCGTGATCCCTTCGGTCGAGACGATGATCGACCTGTCGGCTCGCAAGCTCTATGAAAATTCCCTGCCGGAGCTGGAACAGGCGTTGAACCGTTGCCGCGCCGAACTGGGGGGCGCCTTTCCATCGAGCGTAGGGGTTTTCTTCGGCATCGGGCCAAGCAAGGCGTGGGAGCGCTTTGCCCGGCTTCTCTTCGATTGGTTCCGTGCACCTGCGCTCGAGGTTTCCATCAAGGATGGCGATTGGGCCACGATCACCCGCATCGGCTTTCGCCCGCTGGCGCGCATGTCGGCTGAAGAGAAGGAGCGCTTTACCGCTTGCCTTGAGACCTACACCAGCCGCCAGTGGCGCGACGGAAAGGCGCGTGCCGCCGCCCGCTACAGTTTTGCGACCCTCATAGATCCGAAGGAAGAGCTGCCGCCCTCAAGCATCGCCTCGCTCAAGCATTGGTCGCGGGTTGCCGCGCGCATGGGCGTCGAGGTGGAGCCGATCACCAGGAAGGATCTGCCGCGGCTCGCCAATTTCGACGCGCTCTTCATCCGCGAAACCACCTCGATCTCGAACCACACCTATCGTTTCGCCCGCCGCGCACAGCAGGAAGGCATGCCCGTCATCGATGATCCCCTGTCGATGATCCGCTGCACCAACAAGGTCTATCTGAACGAATTGATGGCGGCCAACAATGTCCCGGTTCCGCCGACGGTGATGATCGCTGGACCGGGCGATCTAGAAAAAGCCGCCGAGCAACTCGGTTTCCCGCTGGTCCTGAAAATTCCCGACAGTTCGTTTTCGCGCGGTGTCAAAAAGGCGTCGACCCTGGATGAATTGAGGGCGCTGGCCACCAAATGGCTGGAGGATTCCGATCTTCTGATTGCGCAGAAATTCCTGCCGACGGAGTTTGACTGGCGCATTGGCGTTCTGGGTGGCGAACCATTGTTTGCTGTTCATTATCTGATGGCCAAGAAGCATTGGCAGATCGTCAATCACGAGCGCGGCGGCAAGCCGGATGAGGGCGGCTTTCGCTCCTTCACGCTGGCGGAGACACCGAAGGAGGTGATCGATATCGCCGTGCGCGCCGCGCGCTGTATCGGCGACGGGCTTTATGGCGTCGACATTAAGGAAACGCCCGATGGCATCTATGTCATCGAGGTCAACGACAATCCCAATCTCGACCATGGCTGTGAGGATGCGGGCGAGAAGGATACGGTCTGGACCAAGCTTACCCAGTGGTTCATCGACCGACTGGAGCGCTAGGCATTTTGCAGTCAGGTGGAATCACCTAGCGTCTGCATAAATGCGGAAAAACAAAATAGATCGGTTCAAGTGAAACGGTGAACCGATCTAGCGCATGTCTCGCGGAAGCGGGCACCGGCTTTCGGGATAGGGCATGCGCAAGAACGGCGCTCTGGAGCCTCATAAGCGCATCCCGCCCCTCCTTCTCCCCGTTCGCGGGGAGAAAGTGCCGGCAGGCGGATGCGGGTCGGGCCTCAGCGCCTCAATCCTGCGGAGCTCCAGTCAGCCGACCGATCCCCGCCCACGCAACTTCTCGATTTCGGCAAATCGCTTCAGGAAGGCGGCTTGTGCTTTCTTTGCAGGCTGGGGCGTCATGTCGACCGTCTCCGGTGCGATGCCCCTCGGTCGGCCGAAGAAGCGTGCAGCCTCGCTTTCGGCGAAACCGGCAAGCCTCGTTGCTTCATAGAAGGCGGCGATGCGGTCCGCACGCTTGATCGCCTTTTTGAGCGTCACCGTTATATCCGGCGGCAGGGTGAAGCGCAGATGGATGGCACGCTGCAATCGCTTCTCGACAGATTTGTAGTCGTCGCCGAGTGTGGCCTTGAAGGGCGAGATCATGTCGCCGATCACATATTCGGGGGCATCGTGCAGGAGCGCGGCCTGTAACCAGTCAGCGGTGGCGCCTGCGACGATCCTGCCGAAAACATCTTCAACGAGAAGCGAATGCTGGGCAACCGAATAGGCGTTGTCGCCCTCGGTCTGTCCGTTCCACCGGGCAACGCGGGCAAGCCCGTGCGCGATGTCGCCGATCTCGATATCGAGCGGGGAAGGGTCGAGCAGGTCGAGCCTCCGGCCCGAAAGCATGCGTTGCCAGGCGCGGGCGGCCTCCGGTGCCTTGGCCGGGCTCACGCCTCGCCTCCACCGGTCTCGGGAAAGGTGAAACGGGCCCAGGCGGGAATGCTCAGCGTGACGGAAACCTCTCCGGCCAGAATGGGTATCGCCGCATCCATGGCATCTTTCACCCGGTCGATGCGGGCGATGGCAAGTCCCATCGTTCCTGCCACACTGCCAAGTGTGCCCAGCGCACGATCATTGGCCTTGAGCTCGGTGCCTGCCTCCGGCAGGACGGCCTCGGCGCTCGCAATCAGCAGGCGCCGGCGCGCAGTGCCCCGGTGGTGCATGCGCGAAACGACCTCCTGCCCGATATAGCATCCCTTTTTCAGGCCGACGCCGCCATTCTGATCATAGAGCACATCATGCGGAAATGCGTCCCCCAGGGCGAAGTCGCTGCCGCTCTCCGCCACGGCGTTCTCGATGCGCAATCTCGTCCAGCCGGTCTCGTCCGCATTGGCTGGCGGTTGTGTGCCATAATGGCGGATCACCCTGGTCTCGGCCGGAAAGCGCAGGTCGAGCACTGTTTCGTCGCCGGTCTCGTGAGCGGAATCATTTTCCCACGAAACCGCCACAACAGATTGTTCTTCCAGTGCAATATCGAGCTTCGCACGAAGTTTGTAGAGCATCAACCGGCGAGCGAGATCAGCGGCAATGTCTGCACGGCAGTCGAGCCGGAATGCACCCGGTCCGGCGCGTGATACCACGAAGTCGAACATGATCTTGCCCTGCGGGGTCAAAAGCGCGCCGGCCTTTGCCTCGCCGGGTTGCAACGCTCCAAGGTCGGTGGTGATCACATTGTGCAGGAAGTGCTCGGCTTCCGGACCGCTGACACGGACGGTGGCGCGTGGGGCGAGGTGAATGACGGGCATGGCTTATCCGAAAGAACGCGAAGCTGAGGGCGATGCTCTCTAGCTAGGATGCTTTCGCGTGCGCGGCAAGGCACGGCGAGAACCGCTTGTCAGGGCCCGTCAGTCTCCTGCCACGAAAAACGCCCAATGCCCTTCAGGGGTGATGCCCACGCGATAAAACACATAGGCGCCGAAATTCTTCATCTCCTCGTAGTCGCCCGCCGTTACCAGGGTGAAGAGCTCCACTCTTTGGCGCTTGTCGAGGCTGTCGAGCGGCACGGCAAAGAAATAAGGCCAGACATAGAGTTCCGAAGGCGTGCCCACATCGGCGTGGACATAGCCCGCCTGCAGCACTTCCAGTAGGATGGCCATGATTTCCTGTCCCTCGTCGTCGCCCGAAAGCTCCCGCAGGAATTGCAGCGGATCGCCTTCGATCCCGCCGAGAGAAAGCTGTGTGGCGTCTTCGCCCATGCCGATCAGCGGGCGCAGCTGTTCCAGGTCGCCGGTCTTGCAGGCCTCGACGATCAGATCATGCATGCGCCGAACAGGTTCGGGCAGCTTGTCGAGATCATAGAGAACTTCAGGCAGCGGCTTGTCGGGGTCTATGCGAGGGCGAACGACTTCCTCTTCGCTCGCCCCTCCGTCCGGGGCTGCCTCTTCCGCACCCGGTTCATCTCCCGGTTCGGACGGTTCCACTTCGTTCGCGGCCGCAGGCGGTTTGACAGGCGAAGGGAGCGGCACACGCTCGATCGTCTCGGACGGCTCTTCCGCAGGCTCCGGCGCCTCCTGAAGCTGGCTGAGCGCATGGCCGGGCCCTGCCAGAGCAAGAAGCAAAGCGAGCGCGCTCAGACAGGCGCGCGGGGCGGAGGTTCGACTGGTTCTGGAAAAACTGGAGTTCCGCATCGGTTTTCCTTCAGTTCCCGTATCGTTGCGCTATGTCCTTCGACAGGCGCGCGCCTTCTTCCATATAGCCCGAGATGGCGCTGCGCGCCTGTTGCGTACAGCTTTGGTAGGTGCCGGCGAAGGCGCGGTAGCCTTGGTTGAAGCTGGCAACGAGTTTCTCGCGCCGCTCGGGCGAGGGGGCCTCGGTCGTCAGAAGCTCCTGCATCTTGCCTCGCCATGCATCGGAGGTCTCACCGCAAAGATTGCGCAGATAATGGACCGCTCCAAGCACCTCGGCGAGGCGCAGAAGTGGTTTCTCATAGGCGGCCTCGGCAGCGCGCGCGGGCTGTATCGCAAATGCCAGGGCAGCAATAACGAGCATGGTCGCGGATACTCCGGACAGCTTCGCGGTTTCATGGAAACGGCGTTTCGGTCCATTTTCGTATATTTCCACGTTCATGCGGATATCGGATGATTTCGCCTGACCGCAGGATGCTCTGGTGAACAAATTTAGCCTCCGGGCGCGCATTGGCACGCTTTTTCCCATCATAGTCGCATCCGCGTGAAGAAAGTGGCAAGATTGAGAAAGCTGTTAGCCGACCTTTCGGTTTGGCCATGCCGCGCTCAGTTCCTCGACGATTGCAAGTGTGCTCTGGGTGATCGGAAGCTGCCTGATTTCATCGGGCGTGAACCAGGCCGCCTCCGCCGCATCGTCGCCGGCCACCGGTTCGCCTGCAGCGGCCTCGGCGCGATAGACGCTCAGAAGGAAAACCATATCGCGTTCCTCGACCGGCAGGCGGATCTCCCGCAGGAATGCCGCCGAAAGCACGGTCAGCCCTGTTTCCTCCATGATCTCGCGGGCAACGGCTTCCTCATGCGTCTCACCTTCCTCCAGGCGCCCGCCGGGAAATGCATAGAGCCCCTCGGCCGGCGGCCGTCCCCGTCGAACCAGCAGGAAGCGGCCGTTTTGCACGACAGCCGCCGACACCGCGTGGATTTCCTCTGATTTCATGGAATGACACCTTGCATAGCCCGGTTTGATCGCCAACTCTGCCGCAAGCAACCGGAAATGTCACACTCCGAGGGGTTCATCGTGCAAAGAATGTCCCGCATGGCGGGCCGGACCATAACCCAGGGAAACAAGCCATGTGCGGCCGTTTCGCGCTGACTGCGACACCCGATGCGGTGCAGTCCATGCTTGGCGTGATGGAATTGGATCCGTTCCCGCCACGCTACAACATCGCTCCGACGCAGCCCATCCTCATGGCGCTTTCCGGTCCCTCGCGTGCACCCGGCTCGAATCTGCCGTCCCGTTCGGCGCTTCTGGTGCGCTGGGGGCTGATCCCGTCATGGGCGAAAAATCCCGCCGATCTGCCCCTGCTTTTCAATGCGCGCTCTGAAACGGCCGCGCAAAAGGCTTCCTTCAAGACCGCCATGCGGCATCGCCGCGCGCTTGTACCGGCCAGCGGATTCTACGAATGGCGGCGCGTGGGCAATAAACGCGCCGAGCCCTATTGGATCAGGCCACGCCATGGCGGCGTCATCGCCTTTGCCGGTTTGATGGAAAGCTGGTCGGAACCCGGCGGCACGGAGATGGATACCGGCGCGATACTGACCACCGAGGCGAACGCCCGGCTGAAGGGGATTCATCATCGCATGCCGGTGGTGATCGAGCCGCAGGATTTCGAGCGCTGGCTCGATTGTCTCAATCAGGAGCCGCGTCATGTGGCGGACCTGCTGAAGCCCGCCGAACCGGATTTCTTCGAAGCAATTCCCGTGTCCGACAAGGTCAACAAGGTCGCCAATGCCGGCCCGGAGTTGCAGGACCGCGCCGAACGGCCGGCAGATGCCATAACCGCTGAAAAAAAGAGCAGCGATAAAGACGATCAACTGACGCTTTTCTGAGATGCCCCCTGAAGCATCGTATCAGCCGAGCATGCCTGCGAGATGGGCAGCTTCCGAGCCATAGCGGTAAACGCTTTCGTAGATCGGACGGAAAGCCCGGACGCCGGGCTTGGTAACGGGGAGGGGAAGCTCCGCATCCGTACGTGTGCCCGACGCGAGTTCGGCAAGTGTTTTACCAAAAACAGTTCCCGGTCCGATGCCGCGCCCATTATACCCGGAAAATCCGACCACATTTTCCGAAAGCCGGTGAAACCGCGGCAGGTGATCTGCCGTCATGCCGATCTGTCCGTACCAGGCGCTCTCGAAAGCCACGCCTTTCAATTCGGGAAAGAGCCGCGTCATGGCACGTTCAGCCCATTTCCGGTGAACGGTGCGGCCGGTCCCTTTCAGCGCACCGACGCTGCCGAACACGAGCCTTCCTGCCTTGTCCCAGCGATAGGACGTTAGAATCTGCTTTGTGTCCCATGCGCCTTCGAGCCCCGGCAGAATGCGTTCGCGCGCCGATGCAGGCAGCGGTGGTGTTGCGAAGTTGAAATAGGGGAGGTGAACGAGCTCCGTCCGCACTTCAGGCCATGGCGAAGTGGTATAGGCATTGGTGGCAACGATAACCTTGTCCGCTGTCACTGCACCGTCTTTGGTAACGATGCGCCAGCCCGCTCCGTTCCTCTCGGCGCGCTCCACGCGCGAACCCGTGAAAACGCGGGCCCCTGCGCGGACCGCCGCATCGGCAAGGCCCCGTACATAGGCGAGCGGCTGGATCGTGCCGGCGCGCTCATCGAGCAGCGCCCCGGAATAGGCGCCGGTGCCGACACGTCTTGCCGTCTCTCGCGCATCGAGCAGCCGGACGGGCGCACCCCGCGCCGCCCATTGCCGGGCCCGCTCTTCCAGCTGTTTGAGGCCGGATGCACCGACCGCGCAATGCAGTGTCCCTTTGTGAACCGCCTCGCAGTCCATGTCATGGCGCTTTACCAGATCGAAAACGGCTTGGGGCGCATCGCCCAGGAGTTTCAAAAGCCGTTCGCCATAGTCCGTACCGAGGATTGCGGGCAGGTCGTCGGGCATGACCCACATGCCCGCATTGACGAGCCCCACATTGCGGCCCGAGCCGCCGAAACCGATCTCTTCCGCCTCGATCACCACCGCGTCGACGCCGGCTTCCGCGAGATGCAGCGCAGCCGAAAGTCCGGTGAAGCCGCCGCCGACGATTGCCACGGCGGCGCGGAGCTCGCTTGCCAGGGATACGGTTTGTGGGGCAGGGGGGGCGGTCTTTTCCCAAAGGCCGTGGGAAAGCGGATCGTTCTTCATGGCGCGGTGACCTTCTGGACGCCCTTGCGGACGACATGGTGAAAGTACACGCATCTCATGTCCGCCCGCACGCATCCAAGCGAAAAAAATGCATCATCCAATGCCGTTGGCGCATCGAAAATGCCAGCCGCGCCGGAAGGCGTATGCTGGAGCCCGTCGCGCCGCTCTCGCCTGCCGAAATGCAAGCGATGCCGCTACCCGCCGTTTGACCGCGATTTTTCCGGATGGAAGTCACCCGGCGCCCGAAAGGGCGTTCTGCGGTTCAATCGGTCTGGGTGGTATAATGGCTCGGCCGCGGCGTTTCCGCCGGCTTGTCGGCCTTGCACTGTAGGGCGGCGGCAATGGCCGCCGGCCCAACCGCGTGATACTGGCTGAGCAGCTCATGTTCCTTTTGTGGGTTCTGGGCTACTGGCTTGCTTGTTTCGCGGGGCATACTCTCAATCCTTGATACCGCGTTGTCGTCTGTCCGCGCAGGTGGGGATCGAATCCGACAAAATCTTGACGAGGCGCTTCCTGCGGCAAGACACATTGCTAAAATTGCAGCAGCAGCCTTAATATTTCCTTCACAAACGTGGCTTGAAGGCAACGGTTGATTGGCGTTGGAGCCTTTCGGCCGCCTCTCATCCCCAGTCTTTCAGGTGGGCCTTCATCTCCACCTTTTGTCTTGACGGCTTTCGCTGCGGCGGCGATAAGAACGGCCATGAAAACGCTTTGCGCCATCACCGGCATTTGCATTATCGGCTAGCGCCTCACCGCTGGTCCGGACGTTTTCGCCCCTCACACTGAAGAGAAAAACGCCCAGGCCAGACGGCCCTGGTTGCCTGTCGCCGTTTGATGGTTTCCTGTTGCAGGGCGTTTGCGCGGTCGCGGGCATGTGGCCGTGGCGGGTGAAACGGAAATTCGGAGACGGAAGGCGAGCATGACGGATGGTTTCAAGGGCCTCAGGGTCTACAACACGCTGACCCGCGCCAGGGAAGACTTCGTTCCCTTCGATGCCGACAATGTGCGCATGTATGTCTGCGGTCCCACCGTCTATGACTACGCGCATATCGGCAATGCCCGACCTGCCATCGTCTTCGACGTTCTGTTCCGGCTGCTGCGCCATCTTTATGGTGCCGACCACGTGACCTATGTGCGCAACATCACCGACGTGGACGACAAGATCAATGCGCGTGCGCGCCGCGATTATCCCGCTCTGCCACTGAATGAGGCGATCCGCGCCGTGACCGAAAAGACGGCGGATCAGTATCACGCCGATGTCGCCGCGCTCGGCTGCCTCACACCCACGATCGAGCCGCGCGCCACAGAATTCGTTTTGCCACGCACCGATGGACTGACGGATATGGCGAGCTTGATTCAATCTCTTATCGATCGTGGCCATGCCTATGAGGCGAAAGGCGAAATCCTTTTCGACACGGAATCCATGCCCACCTATGGCGGTCTTTCCCGCCGCAAGCTCGAAGACCAGCAGGCTGGCGCCCGCGTGGCCGTCGAGGCGCACAAGAAGAATCCCGCCGATTTCGTGTTGTGGAAGGCTTCTTCGCCCGAAGAGCCGGGCTGGGACGCGCAGTTCACCATCGCCGGCGCTCCCCTTGCAATCCGCGGTCGCCCGGGTTGGCATATCGAGTGCTCGGCCATGTCTGCCGCCTATCTTGGCGAGGTCTTCGACATTCACGGAGGCGGGCTGGACCTGATCTTCCCGCATCACGAGAACGAGATCGCTCAATCCTGCTGCGCCCACGGCACCGACCGCATGGCGCGCTACTGGATGCATAACGGGTTCCTTCAGGTGGAAGGCCGCAAGATGTCGAAATCCGAGGGCAATTTCATCACCATTCATGAATTGCTGGCGACGGAGAAGTTCGGCGGCCGTTCCTGGTCCGGTGAGGTGCTGCGGCTTGCGATGCTGATGACGCATTACCGCGAGCCAATCGATTTTTCCGTGCGCAAGCTGGAGGAGGCCGAAGCCGTTCTCGACGGTTGGTATCGTGCGGTGGGCGATCTGGCCGTGGACGGTGGCGATTGCGCGACCGTGCTTGCTGCGCTGTGCGACGATCTGGGCACCACCGGCGCGATTGCTGTCCTGCACGAGCTGCGGGGCGAGGCGGCAAAGGGCAATGAGGCTGCCCGCGCCGCACTCAAGGCGGGCGCCGGGCTCCTGGGGCTTCTGCCTTCCACTGAAAGCGATTGGTTCGCCGCCAAGGCTTCGGGTGCGGATATCGATACCGGTGCGGTGGACGCACTGGTGGAAGAGCGTTTGCGGCATCTGCGGGAAAAGAATTTCGCCGAAGCCGACCGCCTCCGCGATGAGCTTACGGCACAGAACATTCAGCTGATGGACTACAAGGACCCTGAAACCGGCGACCGCCGGACGCGCTGGGAGGTGAAACGGTGATCGATCATATCGGCATTCGGGTCGCGGATTTCGACCGCGCGAAGGCATTCTATGACAAGGCCATGGCGCCGCTCGGCGCCTCGCTTCTGATGATGGTGCCGGCGGAATTCACCGGCGGCATGAAGGTGGGTGGTTATGGGCGCGACCGGCCGGTCTATTGGCTGAGCGAGGGGAGCGCCGCCGGCGAGCCGAAACATGTGGCGTTCACGGCCGCAACGCGTGCCGAGGTCGATGCCTTTCACAAGGCCGCCCTTGAAGCAGGCGGCAGGGACAATGGTGCTCCCGGCCTCAGGCCGCACTATCATCCAGATTACTACGGCGCCTTCGTGTTCGATCCGGATGGCAACAATATCGAAGCCGTCTGCCACAGGCCCGAATAGGGGGAAGGGGAGTTTCAATGAGCCTCGACAACAAGCCCGTCTATTCCGGCGGATGCCAGTGTGGCGCGGTTCGCTTCCACATCGAAGGTGCGCTTGGCGAGGCCTCGGTCTGCCATTGCCGTATGTGCCAGAAAGCGAGCGGAAACTTCATGCTGCCGCTGGTCTCGGTTCGCGAGGCGCGGCTTTCCTGGGTCCGCAACGAACCGAAGCGCTTCCGGTCATCCAACCACGTGCGGCGCGGCTTCTGCTCCGAATGCGGAACCCCTCTCACCTACGAGGCGCCGGACGGCATGGCGGTCGCCATTGCCGCCTTCGATCACCCCGATGAGATTGCCCCTGCGGTGCAATGGGGGCTTGAGGGTAAATTGCCCTATACCGACACTATATCCCGCCTGCCGGGGCACAGTTCGTTGGACGATCCCCAGGCGGTCGAGTTTTTGCGTTCGCTCGTTTCCTACCAGCATCCCGATCATGACACGGCTGAATGGCCGGTGGAGGAAAACTCATGAACGCGTCGTCTGTTTTCACTGGCGGGTGCCAGTGCGGTGCCGTGCGCTTTCGCGCCACACGGCTTGGCCGTCCATCCATATGTCACTGCCGCATGTGCCAGAAACAGTTTGGAAATTTCTTCGCCGCGCTCGTCACCGCCTATAACGATGATCTCGAGTGGATGCGTGGTGAACCGGCGCGGTTTCGCTCATCGAATGTCGTCGAACGCGGTTTTTGCGCAGCCTGCGGAACGCCGCTCACCTATGAATATGACGGCGGCATCGAGATCGCGATCGGGGCCTTCGACGAGCCGGAGAGGCTCGAACCGCAGGTTCAGGTGCACCACGCGGCGCGTCTCCCATGGATCGAACACCTGTTCGAAAAGCCGGCTCGGGCGCAGGACACGCTGCAGGAAGCAGGCATCGCGGTCGTTTCATACCAGCACCCCGACCACGATACGACCGAATGGCCGCCCAGGGATGACGCTCCAGGAAAGATGTTGAAATGACGCAATTGCGCACGTTTTATCCGGCCATCGAGCCTTTCGAGAGCGGCATGCTCGATGTCGGCGATGGACATCGCATCTACTGGGAACGCGCCGGCACGCGTGGCGCCAAGCCAGCCGTGTTTCTCCACGGCGGGCCCGGCGGCGGTATCTCTCCGGAGCATCGCCGCCTGTTCGACCCCGCCCGCTACGACGTCCTGCTGTTCGATCAGCGTGGCTGCGGCCGCTCGGTTCCGCACGCCGATCTTGAAGCCAACACCACATGGCATCTGGTCGCGGATATCGAGCGGTTGCGCGAGATGGCGGGCGTGGAGAGGTGGCAGGTCTTTGGCGGCTCCTGGGGGTCGACGCTGGCTCTCGCCTATGCGGAGACCCATCCCGAACGGGTCTCCGAACTCATACTGCGCGGGGTCTACACGCTCACCCGTGCCGAACTCGACTGGTATTATCAGTTCGGCGTGTCGCAGATGTTTCCCGACAAATGGGAACGCTTTCTGGCGCCGATCCCTGAGGAGGAGCGCGGGGACCTCATGGCCGCCTATCGCAAGCGCCTGACTTCACCCGACCGGGCGGTGCAGCTGGAGGCGGCAAAGGCCTGGAGCCTGTGGGAAGGCGAGACGATCACGCTTCTGCCGGAACCCGAAACCAGCGACCGCTTCGGTGAGGATGATTTCGCAATCGCCTTCGCCCGCATCGAAAACCACTTCTTCACTCATTCGGGATGGCTGGAAGAGGGGCAGCTTCTGCGCAATGCGGGGCGGCTTGCGGGCATTCCGGGCGTCATCGTGCATGGCCGCTACGATATGCCTTGCCCGCTACATTATGCCTGGCAGCTGCACAAGGCATGGCCTGAGGCGGACTTTCATATCATCGAGGGGGCGGGGCATGCCTTTTCGGAACCGGGCATTCTCGATCGTCTCATTCGCGCCACGGACGGTTTCGCGGACGGGTGAATGGATCCGGCACGGATTATGACGGACACAGCCCGCCCGTCTCGGGGCGGAAAATGACGGCGGAAGACCACAGAAAACCGCCGCGCGGAAAAGGAAATACAATGGCATCCAAGGAACGGATCTATCTCTTCGACACGACATTGCGTGACGGGCAGCAGACGCCGGGCGTCGATTTCTCTGTCGAGGACAAGATTGCGGTCGCGCGCATGCTCGATGCGTTCGGCTTCGATTATGTCGAGGGCGGCTATCCGGGCGCAAATCCCACCGACACCGCATTCTTCGCGCAGAAACGGACGCGGGACGCCGCCTTCGTAGCCTTCGGGATGACCAAGCGCGCCGGTGTTTCAGCCTCCAACGATCCGGGACTGGCGGCACTCATTCGGGCCGAAAGCGATGCCATCTGCTTCGTCGCCAAGAGCTGGGATTATCATGTGCGTGTGGCGCTCGGCTGCACCAATGACGAGAACCTGGAATCGATCCGTGCTTCGGTCGAGGCATCGGTGGCTGCCGGCAAGGAGACGATGGTCGATTGCGAGCATTTCTTCGACGGCTATAAGGCCAATCCGGAATATGCGCTTGCCTGCGCCAGGGCAGCCTATGAAGCCGGAAGCCGCTGGGTGGTTCTGTGCGACACCAATGGCGGCACGCAGCCGCCGGAAATCCGCAGCATCGTCGAAACGGTGATTGCCGCGGGTATTCCGGGCGACCATCTGGGCATCCACGCCCACGATGACACGGGCCAGGCCGTTGCCAATTCGCTTGCAGCGGTCGAGGCCGGCGTCCGTCAGGTGCAGGGAACGATGAACGGCATTGGTGAACGCTGCGGCAATGCCAACCTGATCACGATTCTGCCGACCCTGATGCTCAAGCCCGCCTATGCGGACCGTTTCGTGACCGGCCTTTCTCCCGACAGGCTCGCCGACATCACGCGCCTGTCCCATGCCTTCGACGAGCTTTTGAACCGCGCACCCAATGCGCAGGCGCCTTATGTCGGCGCATCGGCCTTCGCCACCAAGGCTGGCATTCACGCCTCAGCCGTTCTGAAGGAGCCTGAAACCTACGAGCATGTACCGCCCGAAACGGTCGGCAACCGCCGCCGCGTCATGGTGTCGGACCAGGGTGGCAAGTCCAATTTCATCGCTGAATTGAAGCGGCGCGGCATTGCGGTCGACAAGGCCGATCCACGCCTCGACACGCTGATCGCGCTCGTCAAGGAACGCGAGGCGGAAGGCTATGCCTATGAGGGAGCGGATGCGAGTTTCGAACTCCTTGCCCGCCGCACGCTTGGGCATGTGCCGGAGTTCTTCAAGGTGGACGGATTTCGCTGCATGGTCGAGCGCCGCTTCGATGCCAACGGACAACTGAAGTCGGTTTCGGAAGCGGTGGTCCGTGTGACGGTGGACGGCGAGACGCTGATGTCGGTCGCCGAGGGGCATGGCCCGGTCAATGCGCTCGATATCGCGCTGCGCAAGGATCTCGGCAAGTATCAGCGCGAGATCGCCGATCTGGCGCTGGCCGATTACAAGGTGCGTATTCTGAACGGTGGCACGGAGGCGATCACACGCGTTCTGATCGAATCCTTCGATTCCACCGGGGCGCGCTGGTCGACCGTGGGCGTCTCCGACAACATCATCGATGCTTCCTTCCAGGCGCTGATGGATTCGATCGTCTACAAGCTGGTCCGCAACCGCGAGAACCCCGCGCCCAAGCCGGATTGATCATTGGACCAATAATTTGAATTGGATCGCGGGTTGGTTTCCGTGAGACAGTGGATTTCACGAGGGACCGTGCCGAAGAGGGCGGTCCCGTTTCGGTTTGAGGATATCCCATGAGCGATACGGCATCCGCGCCCGCCGCGCAGAACGACGCCCTGCGTGGCTTCCTGTTTGCTCTGTCCTCCTATGTTTTCTGGGGGTTCCTGCCACTTTACATGAAGGCGGTGGTGCATATTCCGGCTTTGGAAATCGTCGCCCATCGCATTGTGTGGTCCGTGCCGGTCGCGGCGGCGGTGCTGTTCATGCTCGGGCGCACCGCCGACATCAAGCGTGCACTGCGCTCCCCGCGCACACTTGCCATGGCCGCACTCACTGCAGCCGTAATCTCCTGCAACTGGGGAACCTATGTCTATGCAATCGCTACCCATCGCACGGTGGAAACCGCGCTGGGCTATTACATCAACCCGCTGGTAAACGTCGCGCTCGGGGCACTCTTCCTTGGAGAGCGTTTGAAGGGCTATCAGTTCGTGGCCGTCGGTCTTGCAACGCTTGCAGTGGTCATCCTCACGGTGAATGCCGGCGGCCTGCCATGGATATCGCTCGTTCTGGCCCTCAGCTTCGCTTCCTATGGGTTCCTGCGAAAGACGCTGCCGATTGGCCCAAGCCAGGGGTTCTTCCTCGAGGTTCTTCTGCTCACTCCGCCGGCGCTTGCCTACATTTTCTGGACCGTGGCCTCTGGCGACAGCCATTTTCTGGCCTCGCAGCCAATGGACATTTTCCTCCTGATGGCGCTCGGACCTGCCACGGCAATCCCGCTCATTCTTTTTGCCTTCGGGGCCAAGCTTTTGCGCTATTCGACCATAGGCATCATGCAGTACACCGCGCCGACCCTGATCTTCCTGATTGCCGTTTTCGTCTTCCGTGAGCCTTTCGACACGGTCAAGGCGTTTGCCTTCGCGCTGATCTGGGTGGCGCTCGCGATCTATAGCGGGCCGTTGCTGAAGGACCTGATCGCGGCAAAAAAATAGCCGCCTCGCGAAGGAGGCGGCAATTCCGGCTCTGCCGATGGACGGGGGTCGCGGCGCGGCGAGGCCGGGGTCAGGACGCAACCGAAATCGATTTGCAGGAACATTTAGCCAGTTATCTGTAACAGCCGAGCGTCATTTGCGTGACATGGCCATGACAGGCTTGTCGAACCACGCACGGCGTCACTGCCGGCAGGGTTTCCGTGAAACGGTAAACCGATCTAAAGCTTGTCCACTTCGACGCGGTCATTCCCGTTTGCCGGGGCTGCATTCCGCGCTGCCGCAAGGATGGCGGGAACGATGTCTTCGGCCTTGTCGACCACCAGCGGCTGAACGCGGCCCGCCGAATGGACGAAAGCTTCCGCCTTCATGTGCTCGATCAGTTTCAGAAGCGGGTTCCAGAACCCGCCGATATTGGCAAACACGATGGGTTTGTCATGACGGGCAAGCTGTGCCCAGGTCATGATCTCGACGATCTCTTCGAGCGTCCCTATTCCACCGGGCAGGGCGACAAAGGCATCGGAGCGCTCGAACATCGCATGTTTGCGCTGGTGCATGTCATCTGTGACGATCAGCTCATCGAGCTGGGTCAGCTCGATCTCCGGCGCCTCCTTGCGGATCAGGAATTTAGGTATGATTCCAGTCACCACGCCGCCGGCTTCCTTCGTTCCGCGCGCCACAGCACCCATGATGCCCTTCGTGCCGGCGCCATAGACGAGGCGCAACTTCGCCTGCGCGAGCGAGCGCCCGAGCATCAGGCCCGACTGGAAATAGCTTTCATCGCGCCCGTTGCTGGAACCGCAATAGACGCAAACCGACTCAATCTTTTTCATTCGGTTATTGCTTCTACTGCCGGGGCTTATGGTCAAGTGGTCAAAGGCTTTTTCTTGTCGCAGCAGTGAAAAAGCGTTACAGCCTGTTATCAAAACGGAGCGCTGAATTCATGGCATTGTCACCTCTCAGCAAGGGGCTTCTGTTCGCGATCGGTGCGGTCGCGGCCGGCGTTGTTTCGGCATATTTCATGGGCGTTTTCGAACCCTATATGAAAGGCCGTTCCGAGACGGTGGCCGTCGCGCCGCAGCCGCAGGCGGAAAATGACAAGGGTGTCGCCGCCGAAAGCGGAGCGCAGCAGAAAACCGGGCGTTTGCCCGAAAATGCTCCCGCCATGCAGGAAGCGCAGCCGCAGGGCCAGGAACCTGCGGTCTCTAATCAAGAAGTGTCTCCCCCTTCCTTCGATCTCGTGCGCGTCGAACCGGATGGCTCGATGGTGGTTGCCGGCCGGGCGTCTGCCAATGCGCGTGTCGAGATACTGCAGGGAACCCGCGTTTTGGGAACGACGACGAGCGGGGCCAATGGCGATTTCGCTGCGGTGCTCGACGAGCCGCTCGCGCCGGGCGATTATCAGATCGTGCTGCGTGCGACGACGCAGGACAATGTCGCGGCCAATTCCATTGAAACCGCTATCGTGACGGTGCCCGACAATGCCGACGGTCAGGTTCTTGCCCTGGTCGACAGGCCCGGCGCCCCAAGCAAGCTGATCACCGTTCCGGAAGCGCAGCCGCAAAACCCATCGGTCGGGCAAGGGCCTCTAAAAGAGGGGCAGGCTGAACAGCCCGCCGGTCAGGCGGCTGCCCCTCAGCAGCCGATGGCGCAGGCCCCGGAGGCTTCCGCGACAGACAAGAACATCGCTGATACCCGGCAGGATGCTCCTGCCGACGGGCAGGCCGCGATTGCACAAGCCCAGCCGATCCCGGCGCCGGCAACCCAGCCTCAGACCGCTGCCCAGCCTTCAAAAGAAGAAGTGCAACCGCATATCGAGGCGGTGGAGATCGACGGTCGCCAGATTTTCGTTGCGGGCACGGCCAAGCCCGATACGCGTATTCGCGTCTATGCCAATGAAATCCTTCTGGGCGAGACGGAGACCCCGTCCAGCGGGCGTTTCCTGATCGAGGCGGTGCGCGATCTTCCCGCTGGCGATTATATCGTGCGCGCGGATATGCTGTCTGCCGATGGCCGTACGGTCATTGCGCGTGCGGCGGTTCCCTTTACCCGTGCCGAGGGTGAACAGGTGGCAGCTGTCGCACAGCCTCAGCAGCCTGCCGGGGAAAGGTTTGCAGCCGGTAATGGCGAGACCGCGGCCCCTGCTGTCGCAGAAGGTGGCGCTGCTTCGTCCGATGGAACCACGACCGCGCCGAAGCTCGAACCTGTAGATGGTTCCGTGATCATCCGGCGTGGAGACACGCTGTGGCAGATCTCGCGTCGCGTTTATGGACGCGGTGTCCGCTTCTCCACGATCTATCTGGCAAATCAGGATCAGATATCGGACCCCAACCGCATCTGGCCGGGGCAGGTTTTCGCCATTCCCGAAAAGACGCAGGAAGGCGAGGCAGCGGACATGAAGGGCCTGGAAGAAGTCGAGACGCCGAACCGCTGAAGATCAGGTCACGACAGGCGAGCCGCTGCCCTTTCTTGAAACCTCGCCGGTCGATCAGGCCCGCTTGGAGCCTGTCCCTGTCCTGACCCGTATTGGGTAAAACATTGCCTCGTACCCTTGATGCGTGGAATATTTCATCGTATATCGCCGATTAACGATGAAAAGGAATTCTCCGATGCGTCAGGATGTGAAGCCGGAATTCTGCTGTGCACACAAGCCTATGGCGCTTGGTCTGGCGGCATTGTCCCATCCGGCGCGTATTGAGATTTTACGGCATGTGTCCGGGCTTCACGCCTCATGCTGCAAGGATGTGGTTGGCCATCTGCGGCTGGCGCAATCGACGGTCTCGCAGCATTTGAAGGTGCTGGTGGAGGCCGGCCTTCTGCGCATGCGACCCGAGGGACAGAGTTCGCGTTACGAGGTGGATACCGAGGCCTTGGGAAGTCTGGCCAGCGAGTTGGCCGAGCTCGCGAGCGCCTGCTCGAACGCGCAGAACATGAAATCCTTACACTCGAACGACGGCAAGCGGGGGCCGGCACTGAATGACTGAAAAGACCGTGTCGGCAGAAGGCTCGACCCTCCAGACGCTGCGCAATCTCTGGCCCTATATGTGGCCGACGGGCAGGGCCGATTTGAAGCGCCGCGTTCTCATTGCGACGGTCTTCCTCGTGGTCGCCAAGCTTGTGCTTGTGCTTGTGCCTTACTTTTTCAAATGGGCAACGAACGCATTGTCAGGCGAGGGCGCACCGCCGTCCTTCCTCCCCGCGATCCTTGCCGGGCCCATCATGCTGGTGGTCGCCTACAATCTGGTGCGTGTCATACAGGTTGGCTTCAACCAGTTGCGCGATGCGCTCTTTGCCCGCGTCGGGCAGCATGCCGTTCGTCAGCTTGCCTATCGCACCTTCGTTCACATGCACGATCTTTCCCTGCGCTTCCATCTGGAGCGGCGCACGGGCGGCCTTTCGCGCATCATCGAGCGCGGCACGAAGGGCATAGACACCATCGTCCGCTTCACGATTTTGAACTCCTTGCCGACATTGCTCGAGTTCGCGCTTGCCGCCGGTATCTTCGCCTTCGCCTATGGATGGATTTATGTTGCCATCGTCGCGGTGACGGTGTGGCTCTATATCTGGTTCACGATCAAGGCGAGCGACTGGCGCATCGGCATCCGCCGCGAGATGAACGATTCCGATACCGACGCGAACACCAAGGCCATCGATTCGCTCCTGAATTTCGAGACGGTGAAATACTTCAACAATGAAGACATGGAGGCGCGCCGCTTCGACAAGTCGATGGCGCGCTATGAGGATGCGGCAACCCGCACCTGGACCTCGCTCGGATGGTTGAATTTCGGCCAGGGCGTTATTCTTGGCCTGGGCATGACGGCGGCCATGGGGCTTTCCGCCTGGGAAGTCATGCAAGGCACGCAGACCGTCGGCGATTTCGTCTTCATCAACGCCATGCTGATGCAACTTTCCATCCCGCTCAACTTCATCGGCTTCGTTTACCGCGAAATCCGTCAGGGTCTCACGGACATCGAGCAGATGTTCGATCTGCTCGATGTGCCTGCTGAGGTGAACGACAGGCCCGATGCCAGGCCGCTTGCGATTGAAAAGGGCACGGTCCGCTTCGAGAACGTTCGTTTTTCGTATGATCCGGAGCGCCCCATACTCAAGGGCATAAATTTTGAGATACCCGCGGGTCGCACGGTTGCTGTGGTCGGGCCTTCAGGGGCTGGCAAGTCGACCATTTCGCGGCTCCTGTTCCGCTTCTATGACGTGCAGGATGGTACGATCACCATCGACGGGCAGGATGTGCGTGACGTCACACAGAAGAGCCTGCGCTCGGCTATCGGCATGGTCCCGCAGGATACGGTGCTCTTCAACGACACCATTGCCTACAATATTCGCTATGGCCGTCCGGACGCGACCGAAGAAGAGGTGCGCCATGCTGCCGATCTGGCGCAGATCGGCGCCTTCATCGAGAGCCTGCCGGATGGTTATCGCACCATGGTGGGCGAACGCGGCCTGAAACTGTCCGGCGGCGAGAAGCAGCGCGTGGCCATCGCCCGCACGATCCTCAAGGCTCCGCCCATCCTGTTGCTCGACGAGGCAACGTCTGCTCTCGACACCCATACCGAGCGCGAAATTCAGACCGCGCTCGACACGGTAAGCCGGGGCCGCACGACCCTGGTCATCGCCCATCGCCTGTCCACGGTGATTGGTGCCGATGAGATCATCGTCCTGAAGGGGGGCGAGATCGCAGAGCGGGGCCGGCATGCGGAGCTTCTCTCCGCAGGCGGCCTCTACGCGGAAATGTGGGACCGTCAGCGCGAAGCAACGGAAGCCGAAGAGCGCCTGCGCAAGGCGCGCGAGACGGACGAACTCGGCGTGGTCGTTCGTGGTGAACCCGCCTATTAGAGCAGCCTGCCACGGGCCGAAAGCGTCGTGGCTTCCCGGGTTTGATTGGCAAGCCATGCCGCAGGGTCGCCTGAAGCACACCCGCCGATGCGGCGAAAAGACAGGCTCATATTGCCTCATCTTTTCGTTGAAACGCTGGAGTTGCGTTGCGACTGGGCCCGGATTCCGTTACGAAGGCCGCTATCCTGAATTTGGAAAGCACGCCCTGCGATGAGCCTTGTAGACACGATACGGAAGACTTTTGTGCCCATCCACCGCGAGGGCTACCCCTTCATTGCGGCCTTCGCTGCTGCGACGGTTCTCCTGGGCCTCTTGTGGGGACCGCTCTTCTGGATCGGCCTGATCCTCACCGCCTGGTGCGTCTATTTTTACCGCGACCCCGAACGTGTCACACCGGTCGACGACCGGTTGGTCATCAGTCCCGCCGATGGTGTGGTGTCCTATGTTGGGCCAGCCGTCCCCCCGAGCGAATTGGGCATGGGGCCGGCTGAGATGACGCGCGTTTCAGTGTTCATGAATGTCTTTTCCTGCCACATCAACCGCGCGCCCGTGCGTGGCCGCGTATCGAAGGTGGAACACAAGCCGGGCCGTTTCCTGAATGCTGAACTCGACAAGGCGAGCTCGGAAAACGAGCGCAACGGCCTCGTGATCGAAAGCCCGTACGGCCCCATTCCGGTGGTGCAGATCGCCGGGCTTGTCGCCCGCCGCATCGTTTGCTGGACCGAGGCGCCGGATGCGCTGGCCGTCGGCGAGCGTTTCGGCCTGATACGCTTCGGTTCCCGCGTGGACGTTTATCTGCCCGACAATGCGGCCGTTCGTGTCGCCATCGGCCAGACGGCCGTCGGCGGAGAAACGGTGATCGCCGAATTCGGCGGAGAGCGCAGCCAGCCCGTGGTGCGGGTGTCCTGATGGCAGGCCCCTTCCCACCCTTCGAACCGCATGGGGGAGGCGGGCCCAAGATTCGTGAAATACCGCTGCGCATGCTGGTGCCGAACGTTATCACCGTGCTGGCTATCTGCGCGGGCCTCTCCGGCATCCGCCTCGCATTCGAACAACGTGTCGAAATCGCCGTCGTCATGGTGCTGATCGCGGCATTTCTCGATGCGGTCGACGGTCGCGTGGCGCGGATGCTCAAGGCCTCCTCCAAATTCGGCGCACAGATGGATTCGCTCGCCGACATCGTCAATTTTGGCGTTGCGCCGGCACTTGTCCTTTATGCGCATCTGCTTGATCAGGCCGGTGCGCTCGGCTGGATTGCAGCCCTTCTGTTTGCCATCGCCTGTTGTCTGCGCCTTGCCCGCTTCAACGTCATGCTTGAGGATCCGGACAGGCCTGCCTGGCATGCCGACTATTTCGTCGGCGTTCCAGCACCGGCCGGTGCGGCGCTGGTGCTTTTGCCGGTCTATCTCGGTTTCCTCGGGATCACGACCGACAAGACGCTCGCTTTCTTTGGCTGCATCTACACCGTGTTCATCGGCTTTCTGATGGTCAGTCGCCTGCCTGTCTACTCGGGAAAGCATTCAGGCAATCGCGTTCCGCGCGAATATGTGCTGCCGCTTATTTTCGGCCTGGCGCTCTTCGTGCTGCTTCTGACCAGCTACACATGGCTCACGCTCTCGGCTTCGACCATTGCTTACCTGGTGTTTCTCGTCTTCAGCATGCGGGCCTATTCGAGGCGCGCTGACCTGGAAGAGGAGAAAGCCGGCGAGGCGGGAAAGGTCAATGCTGCACCGGATGCGGACAGCGATCATCCCTGATCATTCCGCCGGGGTGCTCTGGAGCATCCTTTGTGTATCCGGATGTGCGTCCGGATGGACGCATGGCTTTCTAGATCGGTTCAGGGTTTCACGGAAACCCTGAACCGATCTATCTCTTTGTTTTTCCGCATTTATGCAGACGTCAGGTGATTCCACCTGACTGCAAAATGCTTTAAAGCATGTCGCAATCTTTCAGATTCGCTTCCTACGCATTAAGTCGCAGATATTACCCATGTCTCCCGGAACCGGTTCCCACTTCCGGGAGATATGCGTTAGTCGTCGGTTTTCTGCGGCGTCTGATCGTTGCGCGCTTCGATCATGCGTCCGAACAGGGCCTGCGACGCGCGCATGTCGTCTTGTCCTGAACGCTCGATCAGCTGAGCGATGGTCATCGGTGGGAGTGTGTGGACGCGCCGTGCCGGCAGGAAGCCTCCGCGCGACAGGAAAACCGGAACAACCTGAGCCTCGGCCTTGAGTGCAATGCGCGCAACGGCGCGGAAGAGGCGAAATTCCTTGACGTCAGGTTCGGGGTCGTTGGGCAGATAAACGCATAGACGCCCCTTGGCTTTCAGGCGCTGAACCAGACGGCGGCTCACGAAAACATGGTGCGCATTGAAGGTGATCGTGCGGCCGAGCGCCCGCCACGGCTCGATCATATGCGAGCGGGCAGAGGCTTCATCCAGAATATGGAGCGTGTCGTCGGGGAGGAGAGACAGCATCACGGCCGGGTCGAGCTTGGACTGATGCCACACCGCGTAGATGACGGGAGGCTGGGCCTTGCGCGCTTCGGTGACCTCACGGTCGCTGATCCGAAAAAGAAGCTTCAGTGGCGCATAGAGCGCTGCCTGATGGAAATTGAGGTCTCGCCGGTACTGGACGGTGAGGGCCATGCCGGCCCAGATCACCACGATCGCCAGAACGATCTCGAACGCCAGAATCATGCCGCGTCTCCCAGTGGCTCCGCAGGCGCCCGCAATGGCCGTCCGCGCAAGCAGTCTTGCATCTACGTATGGGCTTTACTCAAACGGACGGCGCCTTGCCAAACCCATGCCGTATCCCCCCTGGAGCGCGGCCTCCTCAGCCGCTGCTGCGTGAAAGGTACCGGATGCGGCGTGAACGTCAATTGCCCACGCCGTTTTAGGATTGGTGCACGGCGCTCCAGAGCATTTTGCAGTCAGGTGGTCGAACCTGACCGTCCGCATGAATGCGGAAAAGCATAAGATGGAGCGTCCATTATGCGTCCAGAAGGACGCCCGTGCTCTAGGCAGGCATCTGGTAGCGGGTGAAACACCCTTTCGGCACGTCGAGAATAAGCCCGGTTTCGGTGAGTTCCGGACTTGCCAGAGGCAGGATTGCCGCTGCAACTTCGGAAGGATGGGGAAGTGTCTCAGGGTCTTCGCCAGGCATGGCGAGCGCCCGCATTGCCGTGCGCGTCGCGCCCGGATTAACCGAATTGACGCGCAGCGGCATGTTCTTGGTTTCATCCGCCCATGAGCGTGCAAGGGCTTCCACGGCGGCCTTGGAGGCCGCATAGGGCCCCCAGAATGCGCGTGCCGAATGGGCTGCCCCTGAAGACAGAAGGATGGCGCGCCCCGCATCCGAGGCCCGCAGCAGTGGATCCACCGCACGAATCAACCGCCAGGTGGAGGTGACGTTCACCGTCATCACCTTCTCGAACACCTTCGCCTCGACATGGCCTATCGGCGAGATGACGCCCAGCATGCCGGCATTGGCCACCATGATGTCGAGCTTGCCCCAACGTTCGTGGATCGCACCGCCTATACGGTCGATCCCGGCCATGTCCGTCAGGTCGAGCGGCACGAGCGTTGCCTCGCCGCCCAGCGCCTTGATCTCGTCATCGAGTTCTTCGAGGCCTCCGACAGTTCGCGCAACCGCAATCACGTGAGCGCCGGCTGCCGCCAGCTCCTTGGCAAGAAAATAGCCGATACCGCGCGAAGCGCCGGTGACCAGCGCGAGCCGGCCCTTCAGATCTGGTTTCCTGTCCGTCATTGTCCGCCTGCAGCAAGAAGGGAAAGGGTGCGCACATTGTCGGCGCCTTCATGGTCCGTCAGCCGCGTCGGATAGTCCTGCGTGAAGCAGGCGTCGCAATATTGCGGCTGGTTGGTGTTGCGCTTCGCCTCGCCGACGGCGCGATAGAGGCCGTCGATTGAGAGAAAGGCAAGCGAATCGACGCGGATGAACTCCGCCATTTCCTCGATTGTCATGCGCGAAGCAAGCAGCTTCGCCGCTTCCGGTGTGTCGACGCCATAGAAACAGGGCGCGCGCGTGGGCGGGGAGGCAATGCGCATATGCACTTCTGCTGCACCCGCATCGCGCACCATCTGCACGATCTTCTGGCTTGTGGTTCCACGAACGATGGAATCGTCCACCAGCACCACGCGCTTGCCCTCGATGAAGCGGCGATTGGCGTTGTGCTTGAGCTTCACGCCCATGTGACGGATCGAATCCGTCGGCTGGATGAAGGTGCGGCCCACATAGTGGTTGCGGATAATGCCGAGCTCGAAGGGCAGGTTTGCCGCCTGTGCGTAACCGATGGCCGCCGGCGTACCCGAATCGGGAACAGGAACCACGATGTCGGCCTCGACGGGCATCTCGCGGGCAAGCTCAGCGCCGATCTCCTTGCGAACCTCATAGACATTTCGCCCTTCGACGGAGGAATCGGGACGGGCGAAATAGACATATTCGAAGATGCAGAAACGCGGCTCCTGCTTGATCTCGAAGGGAAACGAGCTCTCGAGCCCGTCTTCGGTGACGACTACCATTTCACCGGGCTTGACGTCGCGCACGTAGCGGGCGCCGATGATGTCGAGGGCGCAGGTCTCGGAAGACAGGATATAGGCCCCGTCGAGATCGCCGAGCACGAGCGGGCGTATGCCCAGCGGATCGCGGCAGCCGATCATCTTCTTCGAGGTCAGCGCGACGATGGAGAAGGCCCCTTCGATCTGGCGCAGCGCGTCGATGAAACGGGCATTTGTGTCGCGCCCCTTGCTGGTGGCGACCAGATGCAGAACGGTTTCTGTATCGGAGGTGGAGGAGAAGATGGCGCCCTGTTTCTGCAAGGCGCGTTGCACGGTCATCGCGTTGGTGATGTTGCCGTTATGGGCAATGGCAAGTCCACCTTCGGAAAGTTCCGCGAAAAAGGGCTGCACATTGCGCAGGCCCGCGCCGCCCGTCGTGGAATAGCGTGTATGGCCGATGGCCCGGCTGCCCTGAAGGCGATCGAGCACGGACTGCTTGGTGAAGGTATCGCCGATCAGGCCGATATGGCGCTCGACATGGAACTGACTGCCATCGAAGGAGACGATGCCTGCTGCTTCCTGCCCGCGGTGCTGCAAGGCATGCAGCCCCAGCGTGACGATCGCCGATGCGTCCGTTCGGCCGAAAATGCCGAAAACGCCGCATTCGTCATGGAAATGATCGTCGGCTTCGCCCGCGAGGGGCAAATCATCTACCTGCACCATTTTGGCCGCCCTTTCTCCGCACCGTGCGGCCGTCGCCGCAAAACGTGATGCGCTTCAACACTTTACAGTAGCTTGTCCCGGTCTCAAAGAGAGTGCCCTGTAACGCGAAAGACGGCCGCGAGGACCGTCAGTTGCTCGTTTCGCCGTCATTCGACGTGCCTTCGGAAAGGCGGTCGAAAATCGAGTTCTCCGGATCGTCCGGCAACAGCGACTGTATCCACTGGCCGACCCCATCGAGAAGCGGCCGCGATTTGGCTTCCGTGATCCAGCTCGGCGGCTGCGAGCCGAGGAGCCAGTTCAGGAAGAGCAGGGCCACTGCCACGACGACCACGCCGCGCGCAGCACCGTAGAGAAAGCCCAGGGTGCGGTCGAGCGCGCCGACGCGCGAATCGATGATGAAATCGGCAACCTTCATGGTGATGACCGTAACCACGATCAGCGCCACGAAGAACACCGCCGCCGCTGCTGCTGCGACCGCCAGCATGTCATTGCTGATATAGGGCTTCACATAGGGAAGCACCAGAGGGTGAAAGAAGTAGGCAGCGGCAGCCGCCGCCACCCAGGATGCGATGGAAAGAACCTCGCGCGAAAAGCCGCGCACCATCGCCAGCATGGCCGATACGAGCGTGAAGCCGACGAGGACTCCGTCAAGCAGCGTGATGGGCATTGTAACCCCTACTCCTCTGGCAGTTGAAATGCCCCCGCAAGATCAGTCTCATCGCTTCCGGGCCACTGTGTCGCCAATTCATCAATTGCGTCGTCAATTCATATCGTTCAGGCCGCTTTGGAGCCCGCGATGCGGGCAACAAGATCGGCCAGAGCCTCCGGACGCACGGTGCGTGCCCCGATGGCACCGGAACCGTCTTCATTGCCTGGCGGCATAACGGCCTGCTTGAAGCCGAGCTTCTCGGCTTCCTTCAGGCGGTTCGCCGCATGCGCAACAGGTCTCACCGCACCCGAAAGACTGATTTCGCCGAAATAAACGCAATCGGCTGGCAGGGCAAGCCCGGTCATGGATGAGACCAGTGCTGCCGCAACGGCAAGATCGGCCGCCGGCTCGGAAATCCGGTACCCGCCGGCAACGTTCAGATAGACGTCATGCGTTGCAAAACGCACGCCGCAATGGGCTTCCAGAACGGCAAGCACCATGGAAAGCCTGGCCGAATCCCAGCCGACCACCGCGCGGCGCGGCGTGCCGAGAGGAGAGGGGGCAACGAGTGCCTGGATTTCCACAAGAACCGGCCTCGTTCCCTCGATGCCGGCAAAGACGGCAGCGCCGGGTGCCTTGGCGCTGCGCTCGCCGAGAAAGAGTTCGGACGGATTGGAAACTTCCCGCAGGCCCATGTCGCCCATCTCGAACACGCCGATCTCGTCGGTGGGGCCGAATCGGTTCTTCACCGTGCGCAGGATGCGGTAGTGATGCCCGCCTTCGCCCTCGAAATAGAGAACACCGTCGACCATGTGTTCCACCACGCGAGGGCCTGCGATCTGGCCTTCCTTGGTGACATGGCCCACCAGAACGACGGCAGCACCTGTGGATTTGGCATAGCGGATCATCGCCTGGGCAGCGGCGCGCACCTGTGTGACTGTGCCGGGCGCCGAATCGGCGAGATCCGTCCACAGCGTCTGGATGGAATCGAGTATAACCAAGTCCGGTCGCTTGCCGTCCTCGATGGTCGCAAGAATGTCCTCGACATTGGTCTCGGCGGCCAGCTCCACCGGGTGATGCGCGACACCGAGGCGCTGCGCGCGCAGGCGTATCTGCGCCACGGCCTCTTCACCCGACACATAGACGATGCGATGGCCGCGCTCGGTAAGGGCGGCGGCGGCCTGTGTGAGAAGCGTCGATTTTCCGATCCCCGGATCGCCGCCCACCAGAAGGGCCGATCCACGCACGAACCCGCCGCCCGTCACCCGGTCCAGTTCGCTGATCCCGGTCATGATGCGCGGCGCATCCTCGATCTCGCCGGAAAGCGTGGTCAGTGCCACGGCGCGCCCCTTGCGGGCCTTGCGTGCAGCCTGCGGCCCCGAGCCGATGCCCGAGGACGTGCCTTCCTCGATCAGCGTGTTCCATGCCCCGCAGCCGTCGCATTTGCCGGCCCAGCGCGCATGTACCGTGCCGCAATTCTGACAGATGAACTGAACGCGTGTCCGCGCCATCAGATATCGGCCTCGCCACCGATATAATGCCGCTCGTAACGACGGCCGATCGAGGTGAGAATCTCATAGGAGATCGTTCCGGTGGCCTTCGCCACCTCGTCGACCGGCATGTTGGGGCCGAACAGTTCGATGAAGTCGCCCACCTTCACGCCTTCCGCTCCAAGCGCTGTGACCTCGAACAGCGTCAGGTCCATGGTGATGCGCCCGATGACCGGCACGCGGTGCCCGCCGATGAAGCCATGCGCGCCCTCGAGCTCTGCATGGCGCAACGGCACGCCTGCTCCGGAGCCGGAGCGGTGATAGCCATCCGCATAGCCGGTAGAGGCAACGGCAACCAGCGTGTCGCGCACAACGGGCGTCGCGCCGTAGCTGACCGACTGGCCGGCCGGTACATGGCGAATTTGCGCGATGCGGGTTTCGGCGGTCGCCACGGCGCGCATCGGGTTGGCGACGCCGCCCACGGGCGCGCCGCCGTAAAGGGCAATGCCCGGCCGTGTGGTGTCTTGCAGGAAGGGACCGCCGAGGAACACGCCGGCTGAGTTCGCGAGACTTGATTCAGCGTCTGGGAAAAGCGCCGCAAGTTCCTGAAAGGATTCAAGTTGCCGCTGGTTCATCGGATGTGTGGGATCGTCGCCGCAGGACAGGTGGCTGATGATGAGGCGCGGGCTGAGCGCACCTGTCAGGGCGTTTTCCTGTGCGAGAATGCGGGCGCGTTCAGGCGTGAGGCCGAGGCGGTTCATACCCGTTTCCACATGAACCGCGCAGGGGCGGGGCGTATCGCCATCGTCCCAGCCATGCGCCTCCCATATCGCAAGATCGGCCTGCGAGTTGAGGACAGGCAAAAGCCGGCCTTCGTGATAGAAGGCGGCGGCCTCGGGCGTGAAAAGCCCGTTGAAGACGTAGATTTCGGCCTCGGGCGCGGCACGGCGAACCGCAAGCCCTTCTTCCGGCAGCGCCACGAAGAAACGGCGGCAGCCCGCTCCGGCGAGAGCACGCACCACCTGTTCAGCACCCAGGCCGTAGGCGTCGGCCTTGACGACCGCGGAAGCCTCCGCGGGGGCGGAGCGTTCGGCGAGAAGGCGATAATTCGACACAAGCGCGTCGAGGTCGATGGTCAGTCGCGCACCCGCGACCCGCGGGTCGGCGCCGGTGGTCATGGTATGGATGGTCGTGGTCACGTGTGTCACTCGAAACGTTCGGGCAGCCGGTCTTCTTCGGCAAGGTCGTAAAAGCGGGTGAACTCACCCTGGAAGCCGAGCCCCACAGTTCCGGTGGGGCCGTGACGCTGCTTGGCGATGATGACTTCAGCCTTGCCGCGCGCCTCGTTCATTTCGGCTTCCCACTTGATGTATTCCTCGGTGCCGGGCTTCGGCTCCTTGTTCTTGAGATAGTACTCATCGCGATAGACGAAAAGAACCACGTCGGCGTCCTGCTCGATGGAGCCGGATTCGCGAAGGTCGGAAAGCTGGGGGCGCTTGTCGTCGCGGTTTTCCACCTGGCGCGAAAGCTGGGAGAGCGCGATGATCGGTGTGGAGAGCTCCTTGGCTAGCGCCTTCAGGCCCGTCGTGATCTCGGTGATTTCCTGCACGCGGTTCTGGGCCGATTTCGCCGAGGAACCCTGCATCAGCTGCACATAGTCGATCACCATCACGTCGAGGCCGCGCTGACGCTTCAGGCGCCGGGCGCGGGCGGAAAGCTGGGCGATGGAGATACCGCCGGTGGCGTCGATATAGAGGGGTCGGTCCTGCATGGTCTGTGCGCAGGCGACCAGCTTTTCGAAATCGGCCTCGGTGATTTCACCGCGCCTGATCTTGGAAGAGGGGATTTCCGTCTGCTCGGAAATGATACGCGTCGCGAGCTGCTCGGACGACATTTCGAGCGAGAAGAAGCCGACGACGCCGCCATTGGCCGCCGCATAGGAGCCATCCGCCTGCTGTGCGGGCTCATAGGCATTGGCGATGTTGAAGGCGATATTGGTGGCGAGCGATGTCTTGCCCATGCCCGGGCGACCGGCGAGGATGATAAGGTCCGAAGGCTGCAGACCACCCATGCGCTTGTCGAGATCGCGCAAGCCCGTCGAGACGCCCGAAAGATGGCCCTCGCGCATGAAGGCCGCATTGGCCATGTCCACGGCCACCTTGGTGGCGTCGGCAAAGCTCTCGAAGCCGCCATCGTAGCGGCCGGTTTCGGCCAGTTCGAACAGCCGCCGTTCCGCATCCTCGATCTGCTGCTGCGGAGCCATGTCCACCGGAGCGTCATAGGCGATGTTGACCATGTCTTCGCCAACGGTAATGAGCGCGCGGCGAATGGCAAGATCGTAGATGGCGCGGCCATAATCGGCAGCATTGATGATGGTGACGGCTTCTGCAGCCAGACGGGCCAGATATTGTGCGACGGTAAGCTCGCCCACCTTGTCGTCAGCGGGCAGGAACGTCTTGATCGTGACGGGATTGGCCGTCTTGCCCATGCGGATCAGTTCGCCCGCCACCTCGAAGATCTTGCGGTGCAGCGGCTCGAAGAAGTGCACGGGCTTGAGAAAGTCGGAAACGCGGTAGAGCGCGTCATTGTTGACCAGGATAGCCCCCAGCAGCGCCTGCTCCGCCTCGATATTGTTGGGCGCCTCGCGATAGAGCTGTGTTTCTGCGGTTTCGAGCTTGCGGGCTGCCTCTGCCATTCCCTTGCGATCCGTTGTCCGGGCCGTCAATGACGGCCTGTTCCCTAAAATGCGCCCGGACAACTAGAAAACATGATCGGTCCTGGCACCCCCGCCCAGTCGTAACGTTTCTGCAGCCAGTGCGCAGGAAAAAGATCGTTGTGGGCGGGATTACCCCGCTATCCACTTCAATTCACCGCACGAAAGCCACAGCCGCTAAAAATGAGGGCGTCACGGGATGATCCGCTTGACAACGAATCACCCCCAGTCAGCGATTATATTCCTATTCGGCAGCTTCGGTGAATTTGCCCGGGCGGCGCGACGCAGGCGCAAGGCGCCGTTCTGTCTCGCCGATATAGCCCCGGGTCATGGGCAGGGTCTCGCGTTTCTTGGTGAGCTGGATCTGGAAGACCACCATTTCCTGCCAGCGGAAGGAGGCTTCGGATCCGGCCAGGTAAAATTCCCACATCCGGGCAAAGCGCTCGTCATAGATCTCGACGGCCTTGGCCCGGTTCTTCTGGAAACGCGCCTGCCAGTGCTTCAGCGTTTCGGCATAGTGCAACCGCAGGATTTCCACATCGGTGATGATGAGTCCGGACTTCTCGATTGCCGGCGTCATCTCGGAAAGCGACGGGATATAGCCCCCGGGGAAGATATATTTTCGGATGAAAGCGTTGGTGACGGACGGGCCGGTCGAGCGGCCGATCGTGTGAAGAAGCATGACGCCGTCATCGGCGAGCAGCCGGGCACACTGGTTGAAGTAGGTGCGGTAGTGATTGATGCCCACATGCTCGAACATGCCGACCGAAACGATCCGGTCGAAAGGCCCTTTCAGCGAGCGGTAATCGGCAATCTCGAAGCGTGCCCGTTCGGAAAGCTTCTGCTCCTTTGCCCGGGCATTTGAAACCCTGTGCTGTTCTTCCGAAAGTGTCACACCAAGCACATTGGCATCGAACTGGCGGGCGATGTCGAGGCCCAACCCACCCCAGCCAGACCCGATATCGAGCACTTTCTGCCCCGGCTCCAGGGCCAGCTTGGCCATGATGTGCCGTTTCTTGGCGCGTTGGGCCTCTTCGAGCGGAACTTCCGGCGTCTCGAAATAGGCGCAGGAATATTGCAGGTCTTCATCGAGAAAGAGGCGGTACAAATCCTCCGAAAGATCGTAGTGGCGGTGGACATTGCGCTTCGAGCGCGTCGCCGTGTTCCATTGCTGAAGCCGGCGGAACGGATAACGCAGTGCTTCGCCCAGTTTCAGAAGGAATACCTGTCCCTGAACCTCATCCATATTGGTGTAGGCCAGGTGGAGAAAGGAGAGGACGTCTCCCTTGAGGATATCGACTTCGCCATCCATGTACCGCTCTGGCACGGCCAGCATGGGATCAAGCGCAATCGCGCGTTCGGCACCGGGCGTCCGGATCGCAATATGAACCGGCTCTCCCGTTCCATCCCCGAAAGTGCTCGTGGCACCCTGTGGATCGGTGATGGTCAGAGTGCCTTTGCGGATCAGTCGGGAAACGAATCTCTCAAGCAACCAATTCATCGCAACACCCCCAATAATTGACGGGTATTGCGATTATGAAACGATTTATCAGGAATTGAAAAGGGGTGCGTCCGGCGGCGCCCGGCGAAGCGGTGTGCGATCCGGGAAGTTTGAAGCGCTATGTTCGATTTTCGGCTTGAGCGTCAATAGCTTGCGCAGAGCTCGACAGTTGTTGGGCCAAAGTATCAAATTTATTGAACTATTGAATTTAGCGCGTTTTGCCTGCTGCAGCGCAGCAAAAAGCCGGGCGCAAGCCCGGCTTTTCATGTCTCGATATTTGTGGATCAGGCGTTTTCGTCGGAAGCCTCGGGGGCTTCCTCGCCATCCTCGTCGCCCTCGAACTCGGCATTCGGGTCGAAGAAGGCGTCGGGACGGGCGCTCTCATTGATGTCGTCGCCATAGATGGCTTCAGCCGAATCGAGCGTTTCGCCGCGGGCCTGGCGCTCTGCTTCGTCGGCCGAGCGCGCAACGTTTACCGTCACGGTCACCTCGACCTCGGCATGCAGCGCGATTGCCACATTGGTAAGGCCGATGGACTTGATCGGCAGGTTGAGCTCGACCTGCGAACGGCCGATCTTGAAGCCTTCCTCGGCGAGTGCGTCGACGATGTCGCGCGCGGAAACTGAACCGTAGAGCTGGCCGGTCTCGGCAGCCGAGCGAACCATGACGAAGGTCTTGCCGTCGAGCTTCTCGGCGACGGACTGAGCTTCCTGCTTGCGCTCCAGGTTACGGGCTTCGAGCTCGACGCGCTGGTTCTCGAATTTCTGGCGGTTAGCCTCGTTGGCGCGCAGCGCCTTGCCCTTCGGCAGAAGGAAGTTACGGGCGTAGCCGTCCTTGACCTTCACGACATCGCCCATCTGGCCCAGTCGTGCGATACGTTCGAGAAGAATGACGTCCATTGTCTCTGTCCTTTTCCTTTGGGCGTGTTGCGCCGCAATTGGGTCCTTTCGGCGCATGGCGCCGCAATCGGATCGAGGCTGGGCAGAAACGGAAGGGAGGCCATCGGGCCGTCCGGGTCGCTGTCCTGCCTCATGGCAGTTAGGAGCTGTGCCCCAACTCGGGATTTTGAAATTTCTCCACCGCGCCCGTCGCGGGGAGAGGAGCAGGCGCGGTCAAACCTGACAGCGCCTGCGCCGAAACTTACTTCACCACGTAGGGAAGAAGGCCGAGGAAGCGGGCGCGCTTGATGGCGCGGGCCAGCTCACGCTGCTTCTTCTGGCTGACCGCCGTGATGCGGGACGGCACGATCTTGCCGCGCTCGGAAATGTAGCGCTGCAGGAGCTTGATGTCCTTGTAATCGATCTTCGGGGCGTTGGCGCCGGAGAACGGGCAGGTCTTGCGGCGGCGGTGGAACGGACGCCGGGTGGGGATCTGGTTGATGTCGACCATTATTCGTCACCCTCGTTCGTATCGCGCTCGCGGCGCGGGCCGCGGTCATCACGGTCACGGCGCGGGCCGCGGTCATCACGGTCGCGGCGCGGGCCACGCTCGTTGCGGTCGTCGCGGCGCTGCATCATGGCCGACGGACCTTCCTCGTGGGCTTCCACGCGGATGGTCATGAAGCGCAGGACGTCTTCCGAAAGACCCATCTGGCGCTCGACTTCCTTCACGGCCTCGGCCGGGGCGTCGATGTCCATCAGGGTGAAGTATGCCTTGCGGTTCTTCTGGATGCGGTATGCGAGGGACTTCTGTCCCCAGCTCTCGACCCGGCCAACCGTGCCGCCACCAGCTTCGATCACACCCTTGTACTGTTCCACAAGGGCTTCGACCTGCTGCGGCGAGAGATCCTGCCGGGCAAGAAACACGTGCTCATAAAGTGCCATTGTCTTGCCTTTCTTCAGTTCTGTCCGGTCGGCGCCCAACGGCTAAGCCTCAGCGACTTCTCTTTTCCGGCCAGGCCGGCGAAGAAAGGCGCGTGTTCGAGACGGTCGAGAGCGGAGACACGGGAGGCGGAAGAACTTGCCTTCACAACGCACGCGATAAGCGCACGGCCCTCCGTTCAGCCCCCAGCTGGGACCGACAGACCGCGCGCTTATACAGGTTCTGGACGAAGATGCAAGCTGTTGGCCTTCAGGTCTTCAGCTTGTAACCCGTCCTGAAGATCCACCAGATGATCGACAGGCAGAGCGCCAGGAAGATGAGGATCATCGCGATGCTGAGCTCGATGCCCACATCCGCCGTTTCATAGAAGCTCCAGCGGAAGCCGCTGATGAGATAGAGGACAGGGTTTGCCAGCGTCACCTTCTGCCAGAATTCCGGCAGCATGTGGATCGAATAGAAGGACCCGCCGAGGAAGACCAGCGGCGTTATGATGAGCAGCGGGATGAGCTGCAGTTTCTCGAAATTGTCGGCCCATATGCCGATGATGAAGCCGAAAAGGCTGAAGGTGATCGCCGTCAACACGAGAAAGAAGAGCATCCAGAAGGGGTGCTTTATCTCGATGGGGACGAAGAGATGCGCGGTGGCGAGAATGATCAGCCCCAGAATCATCGATTTGGTTGCCGCCGCCCCCACATAGCCGAGCACGATTTCCAGAAACGATATCGGCGCTGACAGGACTTCATAGATAGTGCCGATGAATTTCGGGAAATAAATGCCGAACGAGGCGTTGGAGATCGAGTTTTGCAAAAGCGTCAGCATCATCAGGCCGGGAACGATAAAGGCGCCGTAAGGAACGCCTTCCACCGTTTCGATGCGCGAGCCGATGGCTGCCCCGAACACGACGAAATAAAGCGAGGTCGATAAGACCGGAGAGATGACGCTTTGTAAAAGCGTGCGCTTCATGCGCGCCATCTCGAAAAGATAGATGGATTTTACAGCCTCGAAATTCACTGGCTTTCCTCCACGACAAGGCTGACGAAGATATCTTCCAGCGAGCGTTGCTCCGTGTCGAGGTCCTTGACCGTGACGCCGGCGCCGGCGAGTGCCGCCAGAAGCGAGGCGATGCCGGTGCGCGTCGCCTGCGTGTCATAGTGATAAGTGATGCGGGTTCCGCCGTCCGACAGTTCCAGCGCGTAGTCCGACAGGGCTTCGGGAAGCTGCTCCAGCGGTTTCTGCAATTCGAGCACCAACTGCTTCTGGCCAAGCTTGCGCATAAGCTCCGCCTTGTCTTCCACGAGCAGAAGGCGGCCTCTGTTGATGACGCCGACCCGGTCGGCGATCTCCTCGGCCTCTTCAATATAATGCGTGGTCAGGATGATCGTCACACCGGTATCGCGCAGCCGCTTGACCAGCCGCCACATATCCTTGCGCAGTTCCACGTCGACACCCGCCGTGGGTTCGTCGAGAAAGAGAATGCGGGGCTCATGGGCCAGCGCCTTGGCGATCATCACGCGGCGTTTCATGCCGCCCGAAAGCGCCATGATCTTGCTGTCTTTCTTTTCGAACAGCGAGAGGTCCTTGAGAATCTGCTCGACGAGTTGCGGCGCCGGCTTCTTGCCGAAAAGGCCGCGGCTGTAGGAAACAGTATCCCACACGGTCTCGAATGTTTCGGTATGCAGTTCCTGTGGCACCAGCCCGATCAGGGCCCGAGCCTTGCGATAATCCTGAATGATGTCATGGCCTTCGACAGCCACCGTACCCGTCGATGGATTGACAAGGCCGCAGACGATGGAGATCAGCGTCGTCTTGCCCGCACCGTTGGGGCCGAGAAGCGCGAGAATCTCCCCGCGTCTGATGTCGAGGTCGACCCCGTTCAGAGCGGTAAGCCCCGTATCGTAGGTCTTGGAAAGGTTCTTGATGGAAAGGGCGTTCGTCATGGAGGCGTTTCCTTGAAATCAGGAGCGCTCGACCGAGCCGCGCTCATATAGGCCATAGCGGGCGTTCTTGCCACCGCAGCCGGCCCCGTCCCCTGAATGATCGCTGACACTTCCTGACACGGGAAAGTGGCGGCAAGCGGCGGAAAATCGCGGAAAAACCGTTTGAAATGGCGCCCGGCCGTCTCCGGGAACAGCCCAAAAGGCTTGACGCGTGCGGCGCGTTGCGTCACCAGATGCGCCCCACATTGCGAAGAATTCGGGAGACAGTGGCGATGAGCATCGCTTTCACCTTTCCAGGCCAGGGCAGCCAGGCCGTCGGCATGGGCCGCGATCTGGCCGAAGCTTTCCCCGAGGCGCGCGCCGTTTTCGAGGAAGTCGATGATGCGCTTGGCCAGAAGCTCTCGAAAGTCATGTGGGAAGGCCCCGAGGACGAGCTGACCCTGACGGCCAATGCGCAGCCCGCGCTGATGGCTGTTTCCATCGCCGCCATGCGCGTGATGGAAAAGGGCGGATTGTCGCTCAAGGACAAGGTCGCCTTTGTGGCGGGCCATTCGCTGGGGGAATATTCGGCGTTGTGCGCCGCAGGAACCTTCTCGCTTGCCGATACGGCGCGGCTTCTGCGCATTCGCGGCAACGCCATGCAGGCGGCTGTTCCGGTGGGTGAGGGCGCCATGGCTGCGATCATCGGCCTTGAGGCCGCGGATGTGGAAAAGGCTTGCGAACAGGTTGCTGCCGGCACCGTATGCCAGATCGCCAACGACAATGGCGGCGGCCAGCTTGTCATTTCCGGCGCCAAGCCGGCGGTGGAACATGCCGCCCGCATCGCTACGGAAATGGGCGCCAAGCGCGCCATCATGCTGCCCGTCTCGGCGCCGTTCCATTCCGCCCTGATGCAGCCGGCCGCCGATGCCATGCGCGAGGCGCTGGCGGACGTTGCCAGGAATGCGCCGGTCGTTCCTGTCATTGCCAACGTCACCGTGTCGCCGATCAGCGATCCCGACGAAATCGCCGCTCGTCTCGTCGAGCAGGTGACGGGACGCGTGCGCTGGCGCGAGACGGTTGCCTGGTTCGCCGACAATGGCGTCGAGACGCTTTATGAGGTCGGGTCCGGCAAGGTTCTTTCGGGGCTTGCCCGCCGCATCAACCGCGACCTCGGCGCGGTCCCGGTCAACACGCCTGCCGACGTAGAAACGGCGATGCAGGCGCTGGCCTAGCCGCTGCCGATCCCAAACCCATTCGAAGCTTCTGCTGGAAGGACAAAGCCATGTTTGATCTCAACGGCCGCAAGGCGCTGGTAACGGGAGCCTCCGGCGGTATCGGCGAGGCCATTGCCCGCATTCTCCACGCCCAGGGCGCCATCGTCGGACTTCATGGCACCCGCGTTGAAAAGCTCGAGGCGCTGGCCAGCGATCTCGGCGACCGTGTGAAGCTGTTTCCGGCCAACCTGTCCGAACGCAATGAAGTCAAGGCCTTGGCTGAAAAGGCGGAATCGGAACTGGAGGGCGTCGACATTCTCGTCAACAATGCCGGCATCACCCGTGACGGCCTGTTCGTGCGTATGAGCGATGACGATTGGGATTCGGTTCTGGAGGTCAATCTCACCTCGGTTTTCCGTCTCACCCGCGAACTGACCCACCCCATGATGCGCCGCCGTTTCGGCCGCATCATCAACATCACGTCGGTGGTCGGCGTCACCGGCAATCCGGGCCAGGCCAATTACTGCGCCTCCAAGGCAGGCCTGATCGGCTTTTCCAAATCGCTTGCCCAGGAAATCGCCAGCCGCTCGATCACCGTCAATTGCGTTGCTCCGGGCTTCATCGAATCGGCGATGACCGACAAGCTCAACGAAAAGCAGCGCGATGCCATCATGGGAGCGATTCCCATGAAGCGCATGGGATCGGGCTCCGAAGTCGCTTCTGCCGTGGCCTATCTTGCTTCGAACGAGGCTGCCTATGTCACCGGCCAGACCATTCATGTGAATGGCGGCATGGCGATGATCTGACCCCGCTGGGGGCGCAGATACCCTTGCGAGCCATGCGGATTAAGGCGCGGGCCACCGTAACGATGAGACAGTGAACCCGTCCTGGGGCGTGGATGAACAATGATTAACGCTTGGCGGTCGCGTCCCATTCATGATATGCGCCCGCCCGACGTGGTTTTCTTCCTGTCCGGCCATCGGATGGTGTCGGAAGAGGCATTGAGGGGCTGATAGGCGCGGAAGCTGCCTGTACAGTCATCATTTCAGCTTGATTAGCGGCAATCGTGCGGCTAACGAAGATCGGAAATTCAGAAAGTCGAGGGTTCTCACATGAGCGATACTGCAGAGCGCGTTAAGAAAATCGTTGTCGAGCATCTGGGCGTCGAGGGCGAAAAGGTCACGGAAGCGGCCAGTTTCATCGACGATCTTGGCGCGGACAGCCTCGACACGGTCGAGCTGGTCATGGCGTTTGAAGAAGAGTTCGGCGTCGAGATTCCTGACGATGCCGCCGAGACGATTCTCACCGTCGGTGACGCGGTGAAGTACATCGACAAGGCAACCGCCGCCTAACGCCCTCGGGCGTTATTCTTCGGCGTCAGCCAGACCGGATAGCAGAATATGAGACGCGTCGTCGTCACGGGCATGGGGCTTCTTTCGCCCTTCGGCCTGGGTGTTGAACACGGGTGGAAGAATCTGCTCGCAGGCAAAAGCGCGGCAAGGCGCATCGACCGCTTCGAGGTCGATGACCTTCCCTGCAAGATTGCGACGATGATCCCCCGTGAGGGCGATGGCGCGTTCAATCCGGACGAGTTCCTCGAACCGCGCGAACAGCGCAAGATAGGTGAGTTCATCACCTACGGCATTGCCGCTGCGGATCAGGCTCTCGCCGATTCGGGCTGGAAGCCGGAAACCGAGGACGACAAATACGCTACCGGCGTGCTCATCGGTTCGGGCATCGGCGGCATTGAGGGCATTGCGGAAAATGCCCTCATCCTGCAGGAGCGCGGTCCGCGCCGCATCAGCCCCTTCTTCATTCCGGGTAACATCATCAATCTCGTTTCGGGGCAGGTCTCGATCCGTCACGGATTGAAGGGACCGAACCACGCCGTGGTGACCGCCTGTTCGACGGGCGCGCACGCCATCGGCGATGCGGCACGCCTTATCATGCTTGGCGATGCCGACGTGATGCTGGCCGGTGGCGCCGAAGCGCCGATCACGCGCCTTTCCATTGCGGGCTTCTCCGCCTGCAAGGCACTTTCGACGAGCTTCAACGACACGCCTGAAAAGGCTTCGCGCCCCTATGATCGCGACCGCGACGGTTTCGTCATGGGTGAGGGCGCAGGCGTTGTCGTGCTTGAGGAGCTTGAGCACGCGAAGGCGCGTGGCGCCAGGATTTATGCCGAGGTGGTTGGGTATGGCCTTACGGGCGATGCCTATCACATCACGGCCCCGGCCGAGAATGGCGACGGCGCTTATCGCTGCATGGTTGCGGCGGTCAAGCGGGCGGGCATCACGCCTGCCGATATCGACTATATCAATGCCCATGGCACCTCGACCATGGCCGACACGATCGAGCTTGGTGCGGTGGAGCGCCTGTTAGGCGATGCTGCTGGCAAGGCCTCCATGTCTTCCACCAAGTCCGCCATCGGCCATCTTCTGGGCGCAGCAGGCGCGGCCGAGGCGATCTTCTCGGTCCTCGCCATTCGCGACAATGTCGCCCCCCCGACCATCAATCTGGAAAATCCCCAGATAGAGAGTCCGATCGACCTCGTGCCGAACAAGCCACGCGAGCGCCAGATCGACATTGCCTTGTCGAATTCCTTTGGATTTGGCGGGACCAACGCTTCGCTGGTCTTCAGGCGCTACGCCGAGTGACCGGAAGCACCAGCCGGGGACCAAAGGGAGGATTGCAGTTTTGCCATTTTCGCACTTCATTTTTCCCCGGCAGCGATTCGATACTTTAAGGGCAGAACCGGCAGGGAGCATATTCCGGTCGTGACTGCCAAGACAGGTTAGCACCGGGCAACGGCCGATGGGCTGGCCCTGCAGGGAGCGGTCCAGGCGACATGACAGAGAGTTCCGGCGAGAGCAACGGCTTTGGACGAAACACCGGCGATGAGCGGGCGCGCGCTTTCAAGGCCGCCGGCCAGGCCTTGCGCCCGGAAGCCGGCACTCCGCCACCACGCCGTTCCCGGCGCGCGCGCAGCCAGTTCGTCATCTTCCTGAACTTCGTCTTTTCCTCACTGGTATTTCTGGTGGTTCTTGCTGGCGGTGCCTTTTATTTCGGCAAGCGCGAGTTCGAACGCCCTGGCCCGTCACGTACGGCTGAGACCGTTCTGATCAAGCCGAGTACGGGCGTTCGCGAAATTTCCACCATTCTCGAACGCGAAGGTCTGATTTCGGATGCCCGCGTCTTCCAGATCGGTGTGCGCGCCCATGGCGCCGATGGCCAGCTCAAGGCCGGCGAATACGAGGTCAAGGCTGGTGCTTCCATGTATGAAATCATGGAGTTGCTGAAGAGCGGCCGGTCCGTTCTCTATTCCCTGACCATTCCCGAAGGCCTCACCGTCCAGCAGATTTTCGACCGTATTCGCGACACACCGGAGCTTGCCGGTGATATGCCGAGCGAAATGCCCGCTGAAGGCACTCTCGCCGCCGACACGCTGCGTTTCACGCGCGGCATGGAACGCAAGGCTGTGGTCGAGAAGCTGAAGGAGGATCAGCAGGAGCTGATCGACGCCATCTGGGAGAGGCGCGACCCGGACCTTCCGATCAAGGATAAGAACGAGTTCGTCACGCTCGCCTCCATTGTGGAGAAGGAAACGGGCATTGCCGATGAGCGCCCGCGCGTTGCAGCCGTCTTCCACAACCGTTTGAGCCGCGGCATGCGCCTCCAGTCGGATCCGACCATCATCTATGGATTGTTCGGTGGACAGGGCAAGCCGGCCGATCGGCCGATCTATCGGTCCGATCTCGACAAGAAGACGCCTTACAACACCTACCAGATTGATGGGCTTCCGCCCACGCCCATCGCTAACCCGGGGCGCGCGGCTCTTGAAGCGGTCGCCAATCCGTCCAAGACAGAAGAACTCTACTTCGTCGCCGACGGAACGGGCGGGCATGTTTTTGCCAAGACGCTGAAAGAGCACAATGAAAATGTCGCCCGCTGGCGTGCGGTCGAAAAGCAGCGGCGCGCCGATGAAGCGACCGCCGAAAAAGACGCAGACAGCAAGGCCAACTGATAGGGGCGCTGTCGCGCATCAGCCGGCCGGGCGGTACGCTCGAATAGCCGGGATGCGTCTGGCATAGAGGACGGTGCAGTCGCTTTCCGCTGGGAGGAGGGCGGCCACCGGGGCGGCAGGAAATTGCGATGAGTGAGCTTCAGAGTATGACGGGCTTTGCCCGGGCCTCTCGTGAACTGGAGGCGGCGTCTGTTGCCTGGGAGATCAAATCCGTCAACGGACGCAGCCTTGAGGCGCGCTTTCGCCTGCCACAGGGCTTCGAGCGAATCGAGCAGGGCGCTCGCCAGCGCCTGCAGAAGCGCTTTGCGCGCGGTAATCTCCAGATATCCCTGACGGTCAATCAGACAGGCGCGGAGCGCCGTCCCGTGGTGGATGAAGCGTTCCTGAAGGACGTTGCCGGCCTTGCGGCACGGCTGACGGAGCAGTTTGGCGTTGCGCCTGCAAGCGCCGATGGACTGCTTGCCCTGCGCGGCGTTCTGGACTTTCCGGAGCCGGGCGAGAGCGACGAGGCTCGTGAGGCACTGGACGCTGTCATATTTGATACCTTCGAGGAAGCGCTGAGGGCGCTTGAGGATGCGCGCCGCACGGAAGGCGCTGCCCTTGGTGCATTGCTGCTCGAACATGTGGCGCGGATCGAGGCGCTGACGGCCAGGGCCGAGGCTGATCCCTCGCGCACGCCCGACATGATCCGCGCGCGGCTGAAGGAGCAGGTTTCCCGTCTTATGGAAGCGACATCCGGTCTCGATGAAACCCGGCTTCATATGGAGGCGGCTGTCCTGGCCACCAAGGCCGATATTCGCGAGGAGCTCGATCGCCTCACCACGCATGTGGCTTCCGCCCGCGCGCTTGTCGCAGCTGGCGGTGCGGTGGGGCGCAAGCTCGATTTTCTCGGTCAGGAATTCAACCGCGAAGCCAACACGCTTTGCTCGAAATCCAATGCGGCTTCCGTCACCGCCATTGGCCTTGATCTCAAGGCCGTGGTCGACCAGTTCCGCGAACAGGTTCAGAATCTGGAGTAGGACATGACGGGCGAGATTTCTGCTCAGAACACGGTCGAGATCGAACGGCGTGGCTTGATGCTGGTGCTGTCCTCGCCTTCTGGTGCCGGCAAGTCGACCATTGCGCGCGCTCTTCTGGCGCAGGTCAAGGGTTTCGAACTTTCCGTCAGCGTTACCACGCGCCAGCGCCGCGCCAGTGAAATCGAGGGCGTGCACTACCATTTCAAGACACAGCGCGAATTCGAACTGATGCGCGACAATGATGATCTGCTGGAATGGGCGGAAGTGCACGGCAATTTCTACGGCACACCGCGCGCACCGGTCGAAAAGGCGCTGGCCGAAGGACGCGACATGCTTTTCGACATCGATTGGCAGGGCGCCCAGCAGCTCCGCGAGAAGATGCGCGGCGATGTGGTCTCGATCTTCATCCTTCCGCCCAGCATGAAGGAGCTTCTGGGCCGCCTCACACGCCGGGCCGAAGACACGCCGGAAATTATTCAGACGCGCCTCAAGAACGCCCGTTTCGAGATCGAGCAGTGGGTGGATTATGACTATGTTGTCGTCAACGATCAGCTTGACCGGGCGTTTTCAGCGGTCCGCTCGATTGTTGAGGCTGAGCGCCTGCGTCGCGACCGCCGTCCCGGCCTGTTCGATTTCGTCTCGAAGCTTTTGGGCGAAGGCCCTGCCTGAGGTTCCATAGCGCTTCTGGTTTGATGCGGCTCAATCTGAACCCGATGCGTCACTGCGCAAGGTGTTGCAAATACCCTCAGGCTTCTCTTGCGAGGGCTGCGAACTCCTCGACGGACAACGTCTCGGCACGCCGCGTTGGGTCGATGCCGGTTCGCTCCAGAAGAGCTTCTCCGCCAAGAGCTTTGAGGCTCTGACGCAGCATTTTCCGGCGTTGGCCGAAAGCCGCTTCCGTAACGCGCGCAAGCGCCTTGGCATCGACTGCGATAGGCGTCTGGCGCGGCACCAGGTGAACGACGGAAGAGGTCACCTTGGGCGGCGGCGTGAAGGCCTGCGGCGGCACATCGAAGGCAATCCTGGATTCGGTTCGCCATCCCGCCAGAACGCCAAGCCGGCCATAGGACCTGTCTCCCGGCATTGCCACGATGCGTTCGGCCACCTCGCGCTGGAACATCAGCGTCATGGAGGAATAGAAGGGCGGCCAGGCGCTTGGCGTCAGCCAGCGGACCAGAAGTTCCGTACCGATATTATAGGGCAGATTGGCGACGATACGCGTATCGCCCTGTTCGGCGGCAAGAGCAGCGAAATCCGTCTCCAGCGCGTCGCCGCTGATCACCTCGAGACGACCGGGATAATGATCGGAAATCTCGGCCAGAGCCGCAAGGCAGCGCTCGTCGCGCTCCACGGCGACGACCCTGCGCGCGCCTGAAAGAAGAAGGGCGCGTGTCAGCCCGCCCGGGCCGGGGCCGACTTCGATCACTGTCGAGGCGGTCAGGTCGCCCGCCGCCCGTGCAATCTTGGCCGTCAGGTTGAGATCGAGAAGGAAATTCTGCCCAAGCGATTTCTTGGCGGCGAGCCCGTGCTCGGCGATCACCTCGCGCAGCGGCGGCAGTCCGTCGATGCTCATGCTTCAGCCTGCATTCTTGGCGAGCGAGCCGGCAAGCCGGATCGCAGCAACCAGACTGTCCGGCCGCGCGATGGCCTTGCCGGCAATGTCGAAGGCAGTGCCATGGTCCGGCGAGGTCCGTATGAAGGGCAGACCAAGCGTGACATTGATGGTCTCGTCGAAGGCGATGGTCTTGACGGGGATAAGCGCTTGATCGTGATACATGCAAAGCGCCACGTCATAACCCTGTCTGGCGCGTGCGTGGAACATGGTGTCGGCGGGCAGGGGGCCGAATGCATTGATGCCGAGCGCACGAAGCATCTCGATGGCGGGCGCGATGACGTCCATATCCTCTTGCCCCATGGCCCCGCCTTCGCCCGCATGCGGGTTGAGGCCTGCAATGGCAAGGCGCGGGGCGGCAATGCCGAACCGGGCCTTCAGGTCCCCGGCAACGATTTTTCCGGTTTCCACGACAATGGCGCTGGTGAGCGTTTCCGGCACCTCGCGCAGTGCCTGATGGACTGTAACGGGAACGGTGCGCAGTTCCGGTCCTGCCAGCATCATCACGGGCAGTGCCGGAACGCCTGTGATCTCCTCGGCGAGGTGACCCAGAAATTCCGTGTGTCCGGGAAAACGAAAACCGGCGTCATAGAGAGGCTTCTTGGCAATGGGAGCCGTGACGATGGCGCCTGCATGCGCCGACATCGTGTCCTTCACCGCTTTGGATATAGCCTCGATAATACCTGCAGCGTTGACCGGAGAAGGAATGCCGGGTTCATCGGTCAACCGGTTTTCGAGAACAGAGACCGGAAGGCGCTCGCCAAAGGCCGCCACTGCCCCTTGTGGGGCGGTTTCGGCAAGGGGGGCGTCTATTCCGAGCATTCGCGCCCGCGCTGCCAGAAGGGCAGGGTCGCCAAGCACGTAAAAGGGAGGCAGTGACAGGGCCTTGCGCTGCGCCCATGCCTGGACGATCAGTTCCGGGCCGATACCGGAAGGGTCTCCGATACTGATCGCCAGCGGCAGCATGAGCGGGCTTTCCTAGAGCGTTCTTCTGTCAGATGAAATCACTGACGTCCGCACAAATGCAGAAAACTACGAGACGGAGCAGGATAGCGTTTCTCTGAAACGATGTTCCTGCTCCCGGCATGATCAGCGCTTGGAAATCCGCGCCTTCTTGCGCAGTTCCGCCATATATTCCTTCGTGGCTTCCTCGCTTGCCTGGTCGCCGCTGCCTTCCTCGTTCTGGAAAACCATCTGGGCAACCCGGTCGTCGGAAACCTCCCGGGTGGAACACACGCCGACGAACTCGACACCACGATCCGTTTCGCGGATCTTGGTGGCATTGCCCGGTGAGGTGGTCTTGATCATGTCTTTCCAGTCGGCCGGAAGCTGCGGCTCGAGGAAGCGTCCGAGATCGCGAACGGTCACGTCGATCAGCCCCTTGGCAAAATCGCGGGTGGTGTCACAACTGCGGAAACGGTCGCGCATAGCCTGAGCCTCGCGCTTGCGCGTGCCCATCAGCTTGCCGCGCTGGCCCGAAGGCACGACGAAGATCACCTGCTGCAGCATATACTCGGTGGCGGACGGCTTCTGTCCGCCCTTCTGCAGCATTTTGGCCACCACATCCTGCTCGGTCATGCGGCCCTGATTGCTGCTGCGCGCCTGCATGACGCGGCCCCAGCCGATCTGTGCTTCGATGAATTTCTTGAAGTGCTGCGAGGTGACGCCTGCCTGGGCCAGAATCTGATCGAGCTGCTTCGTCGACAACTTATTGCCGCTGGCGAAGCGCTGATAGGCCTGGTTCACCATCTCGGGGCTGATATTGATGTTTAATCGCCGCATCTCCTGGAGACGCAGCGTCTGGTCGATCATCTGCTCGGCGGCCTTGTCACGCCCGCCGCTCTGTCGCTGCAGGCGCAAAAACGCCGCGCGGCGGTCGATATCGTAGCTGGTGATCGGTGTGTTGTTGACCACATAGCGAATTTCAGTCGCCTGCGCCTGCTCGATTGCAGGCACGGCGGCTGCGACGGTCAACGCCAGAAAGCCCGCGCGCGCCAGAAGTCTGCAACTGCGAAACATCATAACAGCCCTCGTTGTCATTCCCCACATCTGCGATGGCAATATCAGCAAATGTGGCTCGGCCAAAGCCCTTCGACCGGTTTTATTGATCCTTGATGGGGCAAAACAATGTCCTGCGCGGCGATCAGAACGTCGTGTTCAGATCGCCGGTGCTGGAACCGAAATCGCCGATCGTGCGAAGCGACACGGCGAACCCGAAGGAATGACTGGTTTCATGCGTGGTGCGGTTCTCGCTGCGCGTATAGGTCATCGAGTAGATGAAACAGTCATCCCCATAGGCAAAACCATAGGAATTCTTGACCAGCGTCTTGCTTTCAAGGTCATAGGTGCCCGAGGCGAAACCACTCCAGTTCTCGTTGAACTTGACCTTGGTCAGACCGGTCACTTCCTGGCGGTCATAGTTGAAACCGTAGAGAGGCTGCGCCTCGATAAAGGCATATTGCAGGGATGCGGTGACGTTGCCCAGCGTTGCAGCGGTCTTGACGTCCGCGCGGCGCAGATCGAGCGTCTTCTCGTCGAGGCGGGCCCCGACGGAGAAGGCAAAGCCATCCGGGCTGACAAGGCCAGCCATGCCCACGAAGTCTGAAACATCCGTCTCCAGACCCGAATAGGCGCCCACATGCACCAGATCAGGCTGCGCAAACGAATTGTCGCCTGCCAGATGATAGGACTGGCCGACAAGCCCGTGCGCTGTCCAGCCATTGGCGAAGCTGCCGGAATAGCGCAGGCCGACATTGGCACGCGTACCGCCTTCGATCCGGTCGTAGCCGGAGAATTTGTCCCGCTCGAAGAGCGTCGTGGCATCGAAAACCAGCGATTGTGCATCTTCGTTGGGAATGCCGAGGCGCTCCTGGAAGCGTGCATTGGGGCGCACGAAGACCTGTGCGACAGGTTCCAGGACATGGCTCGCGCTGGTGGTTGAGAAAAGCACCGGCCAGCGCACTTCGAGACCGGCCGTCGCCATGTAACGATAATAGGAGGAACGGACGTCGCTCCCCACCGTGGAACCGTTCACTTCGAAATTGGTGATGCCGTTGATGGTGACGGCATCGTAATCCGTATAGATCGCATCGCCACGCGCTTGCAGGATCGGCGTCACCACCAAGCCGCCGGAGGTGACAAAAGACCGCTTCCATTCGGCCTCTGCGGTCATGCGACCGGAGGAGCCTTCCGCGCCGTCGAGCCTTGAAGTGCCAGCAGTGTTGCGCAGGCTGATGTTCTGGCGATGCAGACCTTGCGCGTTGAAGTCGAGATTGAGCTCGCCACCTGCCACGGCCTCGTCCGGCGTATAGGAATAATCGAAGCTCGGCAGCACCCATGGCTGCTGTTCGTCGCGGCCAGTCTTCACATCCTCCTGGATGTTGAAATGATAGGCGCGGATGTCGAAATAATTGCGGTCATCGAGACCGGTCAGATAGATTTCGGAGGTCTGCACCGTGTCGGCAAAGCCGCTGATGCTGTAGGTGCGCGAGAAGTTCTTGTCGCTTTGCGCCAGAACATCCCAGCCGAACGCCCAGCGCGGATTGATCTGGAACTTGCCCTTCGAGCCGATCATGCCGCGCGTGGTCTCGGAGCCGTTGACCGTCGTGGCCTTCCAGGCTTCGGGTTCTTGCTGGCGGATGCCTGCGATCTTGACGCTGTACTGGCCATTGTCGAAGCGCTGGCGCCACTCGGCCTCGCCGAGGAAACCCTGCTTCGTATAATAGGTGCCCGAAACCGTCAGGTCGTAGGTCGGCGAAAGGGCTAGATAGTAGGGCACCTTCACGCCGAAGCCGAGTTCCTTCTTGTAGCTGGCGCTCGGAATCAGGAAGCCCGACTTGCGCTTCACCGTGGGGTCGGCGACCTGGAAGAAGGGCAGGTAGGCAATCGGCATGCCGAAGAATTCGAAGCGCGCATTCTCGAAACGAACCGTCTTCGTCTCACCATTCCAGATGATCTTCTGCGACTTGATCTGCCAGATCGGCGGTCGGTCAGGCTTTTTCTCACAGGGCTGACAGGCCGTGTAGATGCCGTTGTTGAAGGTGGTCACACGCCCGCCTTCGCGCTGGGCGCTCTCAGCGGCGAAATAGGTCTTGTCGACCGTTTCGACACGCAGCGCGTTGACGAAGCCGTCGCTGAAATTGTCGGTAACGTCGATCTCGTCCGCGTAGATGCGGTTGCCGCCCTTTTCGACGATCTCCACACGTCCGCGCGCCATGACGCGCGAGGTCGTACGGTCATAGATCACGCGATCGGCGACGAGCTGGTTACCGGCATATTCGATCTGCACGCCACCGGCGGCCGTGATCGTGTTGCGGTCATTGTCATAGATGAGGTTGTCGGCCGTCAGGAGCATCTGGGCATCCTTTGGCGCATATTCCTCAAAGGACAGGTCTCCGCTCTGGGCCCAGGCCGCCTGCGGTAGCTGCGCATATGCGCACAGGGCCACCAATGCCGTCGCACCCATCAGGCGCGCCGTGCGATTGGACATGCCGGCTCTGTTTGCCGCAACCCCCACTAACCGTCCTCCTTATACAACAGGAAAGTAACCCCGTAGAACATGGCAACGACCACAGGCGTCCATGCAGCCACCGCTGGGGGAACAACCCCCGCGCTGCCGAACGCCTTGACCAGAACCGAAACCACATAAAGCAGAAACCCGGCGAGGATTCCACCCAGAATCACAGTGGCCGACTGCCCCATTCGCGTAAATCGCATGGATACCGTAGCGGCAATCAGCGTCATCGCCACGAGGAGCAGGGGAAGCACCACAAGTGAATGAAAATGCGTGGCAAATGCGTTCGCGCGCAAGCCGAATGAACGCGCCACCTCGATCTTGCCGGGAAGGGCATAGATGGAGGTCGCTTCGGGCCGTGCCAGCTGTTCGCCCACGAATTCGGGACGCAGATTGGTCGGCACCTCGACAGTCACCAGATGTTCTGCCGGAGCGGTGCCGCGGCGACGTGCCACGGTCTTCAATTCCCAGAATCCGTCGCGCAGGAATGCACGTTCGGCGTCGAGGCGTTCGTAGATCGTCCCCTCTTCGTTGATTCGAAAGAAGGTGGGCGCAACAAGCTCCTGGCCATCGTTGACGACGGCCTTTGCACCGATCACGGTTTCTTCGCCGCCGGAACGCTGCTTGAGCCATTGCTCGGCGTCGGAATTGGCGCGGGTCTTGGCACCGCGCACTTCAGCCTCGACCACCTGGGCGCGCGAGAAACCATAGGCTGCAAGAGGGTTGAGCAGGGCCACCGCCAGCGCACCGAACAGGAATGCACCCAAGCAGATGGGTGTCAGGAACTGCCATGCCGAAACGCCGGCAGCGCGCGTCACCACCAGCTCGTAGCGGCGGTTGAGGCTGATCAGCGTGGCCATTGCCGCGATAAGGCCGATGAACGGAATGGCCTGGAGCAGGATGATCGGTGTCTGCAATGCGGCCAACGAAAGTGCCCAGTTGGTGGAATAGCCGGGCAGGCCTGCCGAGCGGCTCGACACTTCCGCGAAGGTCACGATGAAGACCAGAACGCCGATGCCGACGAAATTCCAGGCGGCGATGGAAGCATAGCGGCGTATGAAATAGCCGCCGAGCGTCAATCCGATCATCCTCGGCCTCCCTGCGTCCGGCGCTTCTGCGCCAGCCGGAAGCCGAGCCCAGTCATCCTGTCCCGATAGGCCTGTGTGCGAGCGTTCAGCTTCTCAACCCAATGTGTCGGCAGTTCCATCACTCTATTTGTAAAGATGAAGAACGCGCATAGGCCAATCATCAATAACGGTGCCGCATAGAGAACGAACGAGAAGAACGGGTTTTTCTCCGCCTCCGTGCCTGAGAAGAAGCCGACCCAGCGGATGAGGAGAGCGATCACCATTGTCGTTACGATGGGATGCAGCCGGGCCTCGCGGAAGGAGCGGGCATCTCCGGCAACCGCAAGGGCGATCATGGCGAACACAAGCGGGAACAGCCACTCGGAGAACCGCATATGCAGCTCTGCCCTGAAATTCTGCGGCGCGCGCTTGTAGAAACCGTCATTGGGGTCGGGGTTCAGCAGGAAGGAAAGCGACCGGTCCTTCGGATGCAGGGTCGGGGTGCCTCCGCCGCTGCTGCTCGTGAATTCGGACAGATCGAATGCATAGGAATCGAAACGGATCGTCGAAACGTCGCCATTGGCCGATTCGCGCTGGATCATTCCGTCCTGCATCACGAGTATGCTGCCGCCGTCCTGCTCGACGGTCGCCCCGGTGCGGGCGTGGTAGACAAGCTTGGTGTTTTTCTCCCGCGAATCGGCAACAAAAATCCCGCCCAGCTGACCATTCGGCAGCCGCTGCGACACCTGCACGAAGAGACCGTCATCCACTTTCTGGAAAGAGCCTTCCTGCAGCACCGTGGTGATCAGGTCGGCGCGTGCATTGGCGAGAATGGAGCGAAAGGCCTGGCGGGAAGCCGGTTCCAGCGTGTTGTTGATCAGGAAGGAGGCGATGCTTGCGGCAATCGCGATAATCAGAATGGGACGAACGATTGTGGCGCGCGGCGCACCCGAAGCGTTGATGACGACGAGCTCGGAATCCGTGTTCATCGTGGCAAGCGTTTGCGCCACCGCGATGCCCAGCGCAAAGGGGATGACGATGGGGATGACCGCTGGCAGGACAAGGGCGGCAACAAGGAAGAAGGTGCCGGCCGACTGGCCGCTATCGGTCACAAGGTCGATGCGGTTGAGGACCTGGGTCGTCCACACGAGCGCAAGCACCCACAAAAGCGCTGCGGCAAACAGCGTGAAGGTGCGTCGCAATATGTATAGTTCGATTATCCGCATGGAAATCGACGGCCCGGTTGTTCGTGACGGATCGAGAGATGCGCGCGCGAAAATAGCGGCCTGTCTTCACAGGCACAATCTGCAATCGCAAGCGCTGGAGAGCGACCCACCAAATCTTGTCCCGCGGCCGACTCTGGTCGCCAATGGTTAGAAAAGCCGCAACAAACGCGGTTAACGCTGTGCTTACGTTTCGATAACCAACTGTCAGGCTGCCGCTGCATGGTCGAAAAATGGATTTGTGCCAACGGGCGGCCCTTGCCAATTCGCATAAAACCTCCAAGATCGTGAATTGTTCGAGTGCACAAATCACGGAAATCTAGGACATATCATGACCGATAGACCCACCGTCGCCTTCGCCAGATTTGCCATGCCTAAAAAAGGCAGTGCCGTCGTATTGGCCGGTGAGGGGGGAGGACTTGGGGAAAATGTTCGTGCCTGCGATCCCGAAAGTGTTCTGCCGCGCGCTTTTGAGGCTGCTGGCTTTTCCGGTGGGCTTGCAAAAAGCGTCGAGATTCTGGCTCCTGCCGGCACGGAGCTGGATCGGCTCTCCGCGGTCGGCACGGGCAAGGCCGATCTTCTTGGCGAGACTTCATGGCTGAGGATTGGCGGCGCTGCGATGGCGGCGGCGCGCTCTGCCTCCGATATCGTTATCGTGGCCGATCTGCCGACAGGCGCGCCGTCTGCGGAAGACGTTGCGAGCCTCGCACTCGGTATGATCCTGCGCGCTTATAATTTCGACAAATACAAGACCACGTCGCGTGAAAACGGCGATGAAAAGCCTTCTGGCAAGGTGAAGGTGACAATCCAGTGCGCCGATCCGGCTGCTGCGAAGAAGGCTTTTGTGCGCGCGGAAGCGGTGGGGGGCGGCGTTATCCTGGCACGCGATCTCGTCAATGAACCCGCCAATGTACTGGGACCGGTGGAATTCGCCGCGAAGGTAAAGGACCTTGAGAAGCTCGGCGCCAAGGTAGAAATCCTGACCGAGAAGGAAATGAAGAAGCTTCGCATGGGCGCTTTGCTCGGCGTTGCGCAAGGCTCCGTTCGCCCGCCGCGTCTGGCCATCATTGAATGGAACGGCGGCAAGGCAAAGGACAAGCCAGTTGCCTTCGTTGGCAAGGGGGTGGTGTTCGATACGGGCGGTATTTCCATCAAGCCCGCAGGCGGCATGGAGGACATGAAGGGCGATATGGGTGGTGCGGCGGCCGTTGTCGGCCTGATGCATGCGCTGGCCGCCCGCAAGGCGAAGGTCAATGCAATTGGCATGATCGGTCTCGTGGAGAACATGCCGGATGGCAACGCCCAACGCCCCGGCGATATCGTCACATCCATGTCGGGCCAGACCATCGAGGTGATCAATACCGATGCCGAGGGCCGATTGGTGCTTGCCGATCTCCTCTGGTACTGCAACGACCGCTATGCGCCTGGCTTCATGGTCAATCTTGCGACATTGACCGGCGCCATCATGGTGGCGCTCGGTCATCATCACGCGGGCCTCTTTTCCAATGACGATGCGCTGGCCGACAATCTGACCGAAGCCGGGATTGCCACCGAGGAGCGCGTGTGGCGCATGCCGCTCGGCACGGAATACGACAAGATGATCGATTCCAAAAATGCGGACATGAAGAACACGGGCGGCCGTATGGCCGGGTCGATCACGGCGGCGCAGTTCCTCAAGCGTTTTGTGAAGGAAACGCCCTGGGCGCATCTCGATGTCGCCGGTACGGCGATGGGATCGCCGCTCTCGGAGATCAATCGGTCATGGGGATCGGGTTTCGGCGTTCGCCTGCTCGACAGGTTGGTGGCCGACCACTACGAAAACTAGCATGGATGTCCTGTTCTACCACCTGACCGAATCGACGCTTGAGGAAGCGCTGCCGCCGCTTGTCGAAAAGAGCCTCGAACGGGGATGGAAGGTGGCGATACAGACCGGCAGCCGCGAGCGTTGCGATGCGCTTGATCAGCTTCTGTGGACCTGGCGCGACGAATCTTTCCTCGCCCACGGCACTGACCGGGAAGAGCATGCCGATCTTCAGCCGGTGCTCCTGTGCGACAACGCGTCGAACGGAAACGGCGCGCAAATCCGCTTTCTTGTCGATAATGCCGTGCCGGATGCGTTGTCGGGTTATGAGCGGGCCGTCTTTCTGTTCGACGGACATGATGTCGAACAGCTCGATTCCGCTCGCGCGCACTGGAAAACGATGAAGGGCGCGGGCCATGCCGTGACCTACTGGCAGCAGGGACCGGATCGCCGATGGCAGAAGAAAGCCGGATAGTCTTGGTACGTATGCTTTCCTAAGCGCCGTATCTCAACCGATCTGCCGCAGCAAATCCTCAACTTCGCCAATATGCGAGAGGCGGCGGAAGCGGGGAGCCTGTGCTGGTTCCTCGGCATGCTCATGCACCCAGGTGAGGTCATGCGGCACGAAAACGCCCCATGATCCTGCCTCGATGGCGGGGATGACGTCCGACTTCAGCGAGTTTCCGATCATCATTGCGCGTTCCGCGCCATCGCCATGCTGAGCGAAAATCCTTTCATAGGTCGCGCGGGACTTGTCGCTGACAATCTCGACCGCATCGAAAAGATCGCCAAGACCGGAGGCGGCAAGCTTGCGTTCCTGATCGAACAGATCGCCCTTGGTGATCAGCACCAGCCGATACTCGCCGGCAAGCCGTTCCAGCGTGTCGGGCACATGCGGCAGTGTCTCGACGGGATGCGTAAGCATCTCGCGACCAGCGTCCAATATGGCGCCGATGGTGGCGGCGGGCACGCGGCCTTCCGTCACTTCGATGGCTGTCTCGATCATCGACAGGGTAAAACCCTTGATGCCGAATCCGTATCGGGCAAGATTGCGCCGCTCGGCCGCCAGAAGGCGTTCCGCCAGATGATCGGCTTCGGCGAAATCGGCAAGCAGCTCGGTAAAGCGCGCCTCGGTCAGCCGAAAGAACTGCTCATTCTGCCAGAGCGTGTCGTCCGCGTCGAAACCGAGGGTCAGGCTCATTCCGCCATGCCTTCCTCATATTCGCCGGAAAGTTTCAGCCAGCGTTCTTCGTGCCGCTCCAGCATGGTGCTTAGATCGGCGCGTTCCTTGGCAAGCGTCGAAACCTTTTGCGGCTCCTTGTCGTAAAGGCTTGTGTCGGCAAGACGCGCCTCGATGGCATCGATGCGCTGGCGGGTACGCTCGATCAGCCCTTCCGTTGCCTTGATCTCCTTGGCAATGGGCTCGAGTGCCGCGCGCCGGCGTGCTGCCTCCTTGCGCCGGTCCGCCTTGGAAGCCTTGTCTGCCTCCCGCTTTTCCTTCGTGCGGCTGGTGCCGCCGGTCATCTGGGCGCGATAGTCGTCCATATCGCCATCGAAGTTCGAAACGCCGCCGTCGCGCACGATCCACAGGCGGTCAGCCGTCGCCTCAATGAGATGCCGGTCGTGGCTGATCAGGATGACTGCGCCGTCATAGCTGTTCAACGCCTCGACCAGCGCCTCGCGGCTATCGATATCGAGGTGGTTGGTCGGTTCGTCCAGAATGAGCAGGTGCGGCGCTTCGAACGTCGCAAGTCCCATCAGAAGCCGGGCCTTCTCGCCGCCTGAAAGGTCGCGTGCCGGTGTTGACATCTTCTCTGTCGTCAGGCCGAACTGGGCGACACGCGCGCGCACCTTGGCTTCCGGCGCCTCGGGCATGAGGCGGCGCAGATGCTGATAGGCGTCCTCGTCGGGCCGCAGGTCGTCGAGCTGGTGCTGCGCGAAGATCGAAACCTTCAGCCCGGGCGCCACCGTCATGGTGCCCTTTTCCAGCGGCAGCCGTCCGGCAATCAGCTTGGCGAAGGTCGATTTGCCGTTGCCGTTGGAGCCCAGCAGCGCGATGCGGTCGTCATTGTCGATCCGCAGCGAAAGATTGCGCAGGACAGGCTTGCCCGGCGTATAGCCGACCGCGCCGCCATCGAGGGCAATGATGGGAGAAGCGACCGCCTTTTCCGGATTGGGAAAGCGGAAGGGCTGTACCGTTTCGTTGACCACGGCGGCAATGGGCGTCATGCGCTCAAGCGCCTTGAGGCGGGATTGGGCCTGCCGTGCCTTCGAGGCTTTCGAGCGAAAACGGTCGACGAAGGATTGCATATGCTTGCGCTGCGCTTCCTGCTTGGTGCGCATCTTTTCCTGCAACTCGGCCTTCTCCGCATACTGCTTGGCAAACTGGTCGTATCCGCCGCGCCAGAAGGTGAGTTTCTTGCGCTCCAGATGGACGATGGAATTCACCGCCCGGTTCAGAAGGTCGCGGTCATGGCTGATAAGCAGAACCGTATGCGGATAGCGCGACAGGTAATTCTCCAGCCACAACGTCCCTTCCAGATCGAGATAGTTGGTCGGCTCGTCGAGGAGCAGGAGATCGGGTTGCACGAACAGCACCGCAGCGAGAGCCACGCGCATGCGCCAGCCGCCGGAGAAGGAGGAGGCCGGGCGCTGTTGCGCCTGCGCATCGAACCCGAGGCCGGAAAGGATCGCGCTGGCTCGTGCTTCCGCCGAATGCGCGTCGATATCGGTAAGCCGCGTCTGGATTTCTGCAATCCGGTGCGGGTCCATGGCCGTCTTGGCTTCCTCTATCAGGGCAGCCCGTTCGGTGTCGGCCTTTAGAACGATGTCGATCAGAGGTTCTTCTGTGCCCGGAGCTTCCTGCGCCACCTGGCCGATGCGCATGCCCTTGGGCAGGCTGATCGTGCCCGTTTCTGGGGCGAGGTCGCCTGTGATGGCACGAAACAGAGTAGTCTTACCGGTGCCATTGCGCCCGACAAGGCCAGCCTTGGCGCCGGTCGGCAGCGAAAGCGAGGCATGGTCGATGAGGAGGCGGCCCGCAATGCGGAGCGAAAGGTCTGATATCGTCAACATGCGCGCCTTGTGGCGCGTTGAGCGGGGCGTTGCAAGGGGGAGGATGTCACGAGGGGATCATAGTGGCCCTGCAACGCTGCCTGTGTTGCTCAAAGCAGACAGCAATCCCGTTTCAGGAGAGAAAAACCGCCCGATGATCGGGCGGTCGGTGGCGTAGCCAATGTCTCCTGGTCCGGCCGAGCCAGCTGATTGCCTTTCACTGCGCCGGGCAATGAAAGGCAATCATGACGGTTGATATCAGGCTCTAGCGGGATGCGGCCTGGCGCAGGGCCTTGCACATCTGCACGAGGTCGTAATCCCAGGCATTGGGGTCCCTGAGGATGCCGACGCAACGTTTCTTGTAGACCGCGATCTGCTTGTTGCTCAGGCCGGATGCGGCTGCTGCGCCGACATTGCCCCCGCCGAAGATGCCTCCGCCGCCGCCAATGCCGCCGCCGCCCGGATTGTTCGGACCTGGCGTGCCGGTTCCGGGTGTTCCAATACCGACATTTGCATTCACACCGCCGCTGCCGATATTCGCGCCGACATTGGCAGTCGTCCCGCCAACGGATGCTGTGGTGTTCGAATCGAGAAGACCGCCGCTACCGCCCACGCTGGTGTTGCTGGTAGCGCTGATCGAGCCACCCACATTCGCGTCAGCATTGACGTCAGCGACGCTGCCGCCGCCAACCGAGGCGCCGACATTGGCACTCGTACCGCCTAAATCGGCACTGACGCCAGCGCTGAGGCCGCTGCTTGTGTCTACGGAAGCAGAAATGCCGCCGACGCTGACATCGAGCGCCGAGGCCGGTGAAATGAGGGCAAAGGCAATAACACTGCCGGCAACCCCTGCAAGAATTTTGTCCCTGAGCCTAATCATCATATTCCTCCTGGATAACGACAAGTCGTTGACCAGAAGAAAGATAGAGCATATTTGCAGAAGTAAAGTGTTTTGATATTTCGAGCGTTTAAGTTTTAAGAATGTAATTTTACATATAAAGGAAAAGTATTTTAAAATTGAAAATACTTTAAGTAGATATCTTATGAGAACATTCCCCCATTGGTTGTTCTTTGGAAATAGGCAAGATCGAGAGCCGGGGGCTCGCTGCCGAGCAGCGAAATTATTGTATGTGCCTGGCCGCGATGATGGGTCTGATGATTGAAAAGATGACTTAAGGCAGGCGCAAGACGTTGTGAAACCGTTCTCACATCTGTCACCGTGACATAGGTGAAACGCCCGGCGAATGCCTCTTCATCGAGGCTCGAAATCCATTCTACGATTCTGCGGTCTTCTGCCTCGCGCGCAATGGTCAATGCGGGCAGGGGCGAGTGGAGAATGGCATCGAGTTTCATCGGCGCGTCGCCTTCGCCGGTGAAACGGCGCATCCAGATCCTGTCTGCCACGAGTATGTGGTTGAGCGTGCCGATCATGGACTTGAAATAGGCACCCACATTGCGCTCGAGCGCATCCTGCTCATGTTCGGTCGCGGCCGCATATATCCGCTCATTGGCCCATTGATTATAGGCCGCCATCATTTCGAAATGCTGTTTCATCAATTCGCTACCGTCTGAAATTGTTTGGGCGCTATCCTGCTTCTTCTTGTGGTTTAAGCCTTCTTCGGCGATTGTCGAACCCCAATCGCATTTCAGGGAAAAAAATGCCGATCACCCTCTATGAACTGGTAGGGCGCGATGAAGGGCGGCCCTTCAGCCCGCATTGCTGGAAGACCGCATTCGCGCTCGCGCATAAGGGCCTCGATTTCACGACTGTCCCGACACGGTTCCTCGATGTTCCGGCAATAGAGAATGGCGTGACGCGCCATGTGCCGTTGATCCGTGACGGTGATCGTCTCGTTTCCGATTCATTCGAGATCGCGCTTTATCTGGAGCAGGCCTATCCGGAGAGGCCGACGCTTTTTGCGGGCGAGGGCGGGGTGGCGTTGTCGCGCTTCGTGGAGCGCTGGAGCACTTCAACCCTGCACAGCTTCATCGGAAAGGCGCTTCTGCTCGATATTCATGATCGCCTCGGCGAGGCGGACCAGGCCTATTTCCGCAAGAGCAGGGAAGCGCGCATTGGCGCAACGCTTGAGGCTGCGTCGCAACAGCGAGAGGAGCGCCTTGAAGCCTTCCGCGCAAGCCTTGCCCCGCTACGCGGCATGGTCGAGGCACAGGCTTTCATCGGTGGCGAGGCGCCGCTTTTTGCCGATCACATCGTTGCCGGTGCCCTGCAATGGGCTCGCGTGATCTCACCCTTCCGCCTGCTGGAGGAAAGCGATCCGGTTGCCGTCTGGTTCGAGCGCTGCCTCGATCTTTATGGCGGGCTCGGGCGGCAGGTCGCGGCTGCTGCCTGAAACATAGATGTCATAAAAGCCGGGCTTGGCCGGCCTTTCGCGAAGATGCGGCCGCTTCTGTCGCTCCGGGGCTTCCCTTGTAGCCTTGGGGCCGCTATAGAGCGCGCCATCTCCGGATTGGGCTGCGTGCCCCGAATTTCATTCAATCGAAGGACTTAAAATGGCGATCGAACGCACTTTCTCTATGATCAAGCCGGATGCGACCAAGCGCAATCTGACCGGCGCCATCACGAAGAAGCTTGAGGATGCGGGCCTGCGCGTCGTGGCTTCGAAGCGCGTGTGGATGAGCCGCCGTCAGGCGGAAGGCTTCTATGCCGTTCACAAGGAGCGCCCCTTCTTCGACGAACTCTGCGAATTCATGTCGTCCGGCCCGACGGTGGTTCAGGTTCTGGAAGGCGAGAACGCCATCCTGAAGAACCGCGAAGTGATGGGCGCCACCAATCCGGCCGATGCTGCCGAGGGCACCATCCGCAAGGAATTCGCCACCTCCATCGGTGAAAACTCGGTGCACGGTTCGGACGCCCCTGAAACGGCGGCTGAGGAAATCCGCTACTGGTTCTCCGACACCGAGGTCGTCGGCTGATCTGAATGATCATAGCGGGCGGGCCGTGTTTCTTTAGAGCATTTTGCAGTCAGGTGGAATCACCTGACGTCTGCATAAATGCGGAAAAACAAAGAGATAGATCGGTTCAAGGTTTCCGATAAACGGTGAACCGATCTAGAAACGATGAACTGCTCGAATATCTTGAAGACTATCTTGAAGACCGGGGCCTTGCGCCCCGGTTTTTTATTGGGCTTGCGGCTTTATGCGCCCTGACGTGTGGAAGGGAAGCGCAGGATGGAGGTGGGGTTGCGTTTCATGACGAAGCCGACGAGCTCCTCCTCCGTCATGGCGGGCGCATAATGCCAGCCTTGGAAATAGGTGCAGCCCGACGCGCGCAGAAATGCTTCCTGCTGGCCGGTCTGAACATGTTCCGCGACAGCTGAAAGACCGAGTGTGGAGGCCATGTCCAGCATGGTTTGCACCAGCGCCCGGTCGGTTTCGCTTTTCTCGATATCGGTGATGAAGCTGCCGTCGATCTTCAGTTCGTCGAAGGGAAGCTTCTTGAGATAGGAGATGGAGGAATAGCCGGTTCCGAAATCGTCGAGCGACAGCCTGATGCCAAGCCCCTTGAGCTCCTTCATGCGCCGGGTGACCTGCATCTGGTCGCCGGCCAGAACGCGTTCGGTCATCTCCAGCGTTAGAAGTTGCGGCTCCACGCCATATTCGTCGAGCTGCTTTTGCAGGAAATCGATGAATTCGATATCCCGAAGCGACTGGATGCTGATGTTGATGGAAAGGCGCAATCCCGCCATTCGCGGATTGTGCTTCCAGCGCGCGAGGGCTTCCAACCCGTTTTCGATGACCGCGCGGCCCAGTGGCTCGGCAAGGCCGAACTGTTCCGAAAGGGCCACGAAGTCGCCGGGGGCGACAGGCCCGCGCGTAATATGGTTCCAGCGCAAAAGGGCTTCAGCGCCCACCACATGTCCCGTCGCGTTCACCTGCGGCTGGTAGTGCAGCTCCAGCTTGTTGCCGTTGAGCGCCGTGCGCAAGTCCTTGAGAAGCTGGAACCGTTGCCGTTCTGTCTCGAGCACTTTCGGATCGAACAGCGCCACACCGTTTCTGCCGGCGGATTTGGCCTGATACATCGCCATGTCGGCATTCTTCATGATGACCTCGGGGCCTGTTTCGTTGCCGTCGAAAACCAGAACGCCAACACTCGCCGATGTGTGGTGTACCATCTGCCCCAGATGGAACTCCTGCCGCAGGGCAGAGAGGACGCGATTGGCGGCCAGAATTGCGTTGCGCGTGGCGCCGGCAAGGCCACTCGCGGCAAGGCACAGCACGATAACGAACTCATCGCCGCCGATACGGGCAACCGTATCTTCCGGCCCGACGGTCGATTCCAGGCGTTCGGCGACTTGTTTGAGGAAGGCGTCGCCCACATCGTGGCCCATCGTGTCGTTGAGTGTCTTGAAATTGTCGAGGTCGATGAAGAGCAGCGCGCCCCTTTCGCCTTTCTGCGCGCAGCGGCGCATCTGCTGGCGTGTGCGTTCGAAAAGCAGGCGTCGATTGGGAAGGTTCGTCAGAGGATCGAAGAAGGCCAGCTTCTCGATCTTGATGTCGCTTTGCTTGCGGGCGGAGACATCGGCAAGGAAGCCGTGCCAGACAATGCCGTCCTTTGTGGCCTCGGGGGATGCGGTGACCCGCAGCCAGCGCTCGGTGCCGGTCATGCCGCCGGAGATGCGGAATTCGCAGTCCCATGAGCTCATCTTCAGGCCGGAATCGCGTAGCGTTTCCAGATAGCGCAGCCGGTCTTCCGCATGGATAAGATGGAGCAGCGAATTGGGATCGTTGGGGGCGGGAGCGTCCCCATATTCCAGAAGCCTTCGAAACCCCCTGGACGCGTAGAGGACGGTGAAACGCCCGTCCTCTCTGCGCATGAGCTGGAAGAGGCCCCCGGGAAGCTGTGAAGTGAGCTTCTCGAACATCTGCTGCAACTCAAGGCGCTTCACCGTTTCGGTGATTTCGCGCACCGACCCCTCGTAATAAAGGGGCTTTCCGGTGCGTCTGTCGGTGACAAGTCGGGCGGATTCGCTGATCCAGATGCGTTCGCGCGTTTTGTGGCGATAGATCTCGGAGATGAAATCCTCGACCTTGCCATCGCGCTCGAGCAGTTCCTTGAAGGCCGTTCGTCGATTGGGATCCACATACCATTCGCTGGCAATGTCGCGCACGCACTGCAGCATTTCGGCCTCGCTCTCATAGCCATTGAGGCGAACCAGTGCCGGATTGGCGCTGAGTTGCCGCCCGTTTGGCAGCGAGCGGTAGATACCTTCCGAAAGATTGTCGATGAGCTCGCGGTGATTACGCTGTTCGTCGCGGATGCCGTGATAAAGCTTTTTGACGTGGAAAAGGCGCCAGCCGAGAACCGTACAGCCTATGCTCCCCGCCGCCGCCAGCGCCAGTGCAAGATTGTTTCCACCCGAAAACACCGTTCCCAAAAGGTCGTACATCAACACCCCGGCGACCCCACTCAGCGAACGTATTTTTACACATCTGGCCTTGAGGAAGACCTCAACGGTGCGAAGAAACGGTACCTATGCTTACCGTAGCGTAAACTTAGCCAACTTTCTTCACAATCGTCTCATTTCCAGCGTTTGATATCTTCCTCGTCGCTGTCTTTTGCGGTCACCCATTGGGTGGCGGTACCGTCCACGGTATGCTCCTTTTTCCAGAACGGAGCCTTCGATTTGAGAAAGTCCATCAGGAAATCGGCGGCCTCGAACGCAGCCCGCCTGTGCTCCGATGAGGCAACGACGAGAACGATGTTGCCGCCGGGAAGAATTTTGCCGAAACGGTGAATGACCGTGAGACCCGTCAGGGGCCAGCGTCCTAAGGCCTCAGCCGCGATCCGGGAGATTTCAGCCTCCGCCATCCCCGGATAGTGTTCGAGTTCCAGCGCAGTCAGTCGACCGTTCTCGTCGCGGCAAAGACCGGCAAAGCTTACCACGGCACCCACGTCGCGACGCCCGGCCGTGAGAGCCGCAACTTCTTCGGAAAGATCGAAATCCTCCTGCTGCACGCGCACTGTCGGGATGCAGGGGGTATTCAATTCATCCCCCCGTCATGGGAGGGAAGAGCGCAATCTCGCCATCCTTCGGCAATGGAGTGTCGTGCTCGACATGCTCCTGGTCGATGGCCACACGGATCGTCTCCGGGCGTTCGAGCGCTGCCGCATAGCCTTCGCCCCGTGCGGCGAGCCAGGCGATGAGGTCTGCCACCGTGGTAATGTTGGTCGGAAGCTCGACCCTTTCCTCCGCGCGGCCGATGCGTTCGCGGACCCAGGCAAAATAGACGAGCTTCATGGGGTTATTCCTCCACGATGTGCTTCAGGCCAGCACGGAAATAATCATAGCCCGTGTAGAGCGTGACAATAGCCGAAATCCACAGAAGAGCGATGCCGGTCTGGGTGGTATAGGGCAGCACCTTGTCGCCCGCGGGGCCTGCAAGCAGGAAGCCGATCGCCAGCATCTGTATCGCTGTTTTCCATTTTGCGAGCTGCGTCACCGGTACCGAAACCTTCAGCGCCGCCAGATATTCCCGCAAACCCGAAACCAGAATCTCGCGGCAGAGGATGATGATGGCTGCCCACAGCGTCCAGCCGGCAATGGTGCGGTCGGTATCGGCGGCCAGAAGAAGCAGGCAGGTCGAAACCAGGAGCTTGTCAGCGATGGGATCGAGCATGCGCCCGATATTGGAGGTCTGCTGCCAGGTGCGCGCCAGATAGCCGTCGAAATAATCCGTGACGCTTGCCGCGATGAACAGACCGAGCGCGGACCAGCGGGCGAGGTCGCTGGATTGCAGCCTGCCTTCCATGAAGAAGCACAGGACGATTGCCGGTACGGCGAGAATGCGCCCATAGGTCAGGAGATTGGGGATATTGAATGCGCGCGATGTGCGTTTGGCCATGAGAATGCGATCCCGCCTGAACTTTCACCTGTCAAATCAGATGGCGGCACGAGCGGTCAAGCTCCTGCATGGTCACCCGCGACGAAACAACGCCCTTTCAGCCCTTTTCATGGAAGTGATTGTAGATTTGCCGCGCAATTGCTTCTGAAATGCCTTCAACGGCTGTCAGATCTTCCATGGCAGCGCGACTGACGGCCTTTGCCGTGCCGAAATGATGCAGCAGCGCCCGCTTGCGGCCCGGCCCGATACCGGCAATCTCGTCGAGCGGGTTTTTCACCATTTCCTTCTTGCGCCGGGCCCGGTGCGAGCCGATGGCGAAGCGGTGTGCTTCGTCGCGCAGGCGCTGTACGAAATAAAGGACGGGATCGCGCGGTGGCAGGGTGAAGGAATTGCGCCCCGCCATGAAGAAGCGTTCGCGGCCCGCATCGCGATCCACTCCCTTCGCCACGCCGATGGCGGTGACCCGGTCGGTGATGCCGAGTTCGTCCAGAATCAGGCTGGCGGCGGCAAGTTGCCCCTGTCCGCCGTCGATCAGGATGACGTCGGGCCAGGCCGGCATGTCCGCGCGATGCCCGGCATCGTCTGCCTCCGCTGCGCCCGCGCTGTCGTCCGGCAGGCCGTTTTCCTTGAGCAGCCTCGAAAAACGTCGCTGCATCACCTCGCGCATCATGCCGTAATCGTCGCCCGGCGTGATGTCGGTCGAGCGGATGTTGAACTTGCGATACTGGTTCTTGGCAAAGCCCTCCATGCCGGCGACGATCATGCCGCCAACGGCATTGGTGCCCATGATATGGGAGTTGTCATAGACCTCGATGCGGCGTGGGGCGCTGTCGAGTCCGAAGGTTTCGGCGAAACCTTCCATGAGACGGGCCTGGGACGAGGTTTCGGCCAGCCGCCGCCCCAGCGCCTCGCGTGCATTCTGCAGCGCGTGTTCGGTGAGGTCCTTCTTTTCGCCCCTCTGCGGCACGAGCACCTGCACCTTGCGGCCTGCACGGGTTGAAAGCGCCTCGGCGAGAAGCTCCTGCTCCTCCACCTCGTGCGACAGAAGAAGAAGAGGCGGGCAGGGCTTGTCATCGTAGAATTGCGCGAGGAAGGCTCCCAGCACTTCCGCTGAACCGAGCGCCGGATCAGCCTTGGGGAAGTAGGCGCGGTTGCCCCAGTTCTGACCGGTTCTGAAGAAGAACACCTGGATGCAGTTCTGCCCGCCTTCCTGATGGATGGCGATGACATCGGCTTCCTCGACACCTTGCGGATTGATGCCCTGGTGGCTTTGCACATGGCTCAACGCCGAAAGGCGGTCGCGATAGACGGCTGCCCGTTCGAAGTCGAGCGCGCTGGATGCTTCCTGCATCGCCTCGGCGATATGCGCTTTCACTTTGCTGGAGCGGCCCGACAAGAATGCCTTCGCCTCGTTCACCAGCTCCATATAGTCGGTCGCGCTGATTTCGCCGGTGCAGGGCCCCGAGCAACGCTTTATCTGGTAGAGCAGGCAGGGGCGGGTGCGGCTTTCGAACACCGAATCCGTGCAGGTGCGCAACAGGAACGCCCGTTGCAGTGAATTGATGGTCCGCCCGACGGCGCCCGCGGATGCGAAGGGACCGAAATAATCACCCTTGCGCGAGCGTGCGCCGCGATGCTTGAAAATTCCGGGCGCAGCATGATCTCCCGTCAAAAGTATGTAGGGAAACGACTTGTCGTCGCGCAGCAACACGTTGAAGCGCGGCCGCAGGCGCTTGATGAGATTGGCTTCGAGAAGAAGTGCTTCGGTTTCCGTCCGCGTGACCACGAATTCCATCGACGCGGTTTCGCGAACCATCCGTCCGATGCGGTTTGTGTGGCCGCGGCCTTGCGCGTAATTGGTAACGCGTTTCTTCAGATTGCGGGCCTTGCCCACATAAAGCACGTCCCCTTCCGCATTCATCATGCGGTAGACGCCTGGCGCGTTGGGAAGCCGCTTCACCGCCGCCTGGATCACCTCGATGCCCACCACCCCCGTAGGCGCATCGCCGGCGTACCAGTCGAGGGCGTTGCCAGCTGGGGTGGAAAGCTCAATGTCGGTCGTATCGCTCATTCGGGAATACCTGCTATATCGGGCGTCTCCCACGCAAGATGCTGACCGCCGTCGAGCGCGATCATCTGCCCGGTGACCGAGCGCGCTTCCCAGAGATACCGCACGGTGCGGCCGAATTCCTCGAGCGCCGGTCCGCGCCGAAGCACGAGCGCGTCGGTCTGCCGGTCGAAATCCGCCTGTTCCTGTCGCTGGTTAGGCAGGGTGGGGCCGGGGCCGATGGCATTGACCCGGATCGAGGGGCCGAGTGCCTGAGCCATGGTCCGGGTTGCCGTCCAGAGTGCCGATTTGGACAGTGTATAGCTGAAAAAGCGTGGGTTGAGGCGCCAGACGCGCTGGTCGATCATGTTCACGATCAGGGCTTCCCGACCTGCGGGAAGCGTGTTGGCCAGCGCCTGCGCGATCAGTGCCGGGGCTTTGAGATGAACAGCGAAATGCTTGTCCCACATGGCTTCATCGAAATCGAACACGGAATCGTCCTCGAAGACGGAGGCGTTGTTGACGATGATATCGGGCAGGCCAAGCGCCGCCTGCGCTTTGCCGATCAGTCCGGCCGCATCTGTGCTTCTGGCCAGGTTCGCCTGCAGCGGTACCGCGCTGCCACCCGCTGCGATGATCTCCGAGACAAGCGTTTCAACCGCCTCGCTTGAACTGTCGTAGTGGATGGCGATTGCAAATCCATTCGCCGCGAGATCGCGTGCAATCGCGGCGCCGATACGTCTTGCGCCGCCGGTAACAAGCGCTGTCTTACGAGCTTCAGTCATGCTGCATCCGTTGTGAGCGTGCGTTGGTCGCGAATCCAATTCATATCCTTCACGGGCAATCTATCATGTAGTCCGAATGCGGCCTGTCTCCAAGTTTTGCATGTGGTGGTCGTTGGATTGAGGATTGAAAGTAAATAGTATTTTTTACATTATAAATATTATACGAAAATCAAGTTGAGGTCATGATTCAAACAATATTTGATGGGATCGCGATGCAGCTGGAAAAATCTAATATGAGTAATCCAGTTGTTATTTAATAATATAATTTGGAGCTTCTAATGAAGACGGAATATTTTCGTGATTATTTTTATATTTCAGCAATTATTCTAGGGATTGGGTATTCCTTTAACGCTAACGCCGCCGATGTTGTCAGGCATGTTCCCGCTGTTGAAATGGCGCCTGTTCCAATCCTGTCTCCATCACCGGTCAAAACCTGGGAAGGGGGCTATGTCGGTATCTCCGGCGGTAAAACCTTCAAGGGGCGAAACCCAGGCGATGGTTTGACCCGTCTGGACGGATATTTTGGTGGGATTTTTGCCGGCACGAACTTCCAGAATGGCAATGTTGTCTATGGTGTCGAGGGAGACCTGGGTTACGATCGATTGAAGGGAAGTCAGGGTGCTTACAGCTTCAAGGGCGGCGTTGATGGTTCTGCACGTGCTCGGCTGGGCTATGCTCTGACTGACAGTGTTCTTCTCTACGGCACTGCGGGCGGCGCAGCCCAGCGCCTGAGTGTGGCAGAGGCAAGTAAATCCGATACCAACACCATGCTTGGTTGGACAGCCGGTGTTGGCGTTGATGCCAAGTTGACCGACAGCGTTTTCGGGCGGGTCGAGTACCGATATACAGATTTCGGCAGCAAGACCTTTTCCACCGGCAGTGGAAATAGTGAATTCGGAGCGCGCGGTGGCAAGATCAAGGTTGGTCTAGGTATCCAGTTCTAGTTACTAGAATTTGGCGGCGCCGGATTCCCCGGCGCTGCTTTGATGCGCTTGTTTCAAAATATGGTAGCAACATAACCTGCAAAACCCGCAAGCATTGCCCCGCCGACCATCTTGCCAACGGGAATGCGCGCAAAACCGATAATGGCGAGGATCACCGCCGCGGCGAGCATCACCCACATGTCTATTGACACGACGCGAGGTTCCACGGGGATGGGGGCGATCAATGTGGTGATCCCCATGATGCAGGCAATGTTGAAGATGTTGGATCCCACGATGTTGCCGAGGGCGACAGAGTTCTGGCGCTTGAGGGCTGCGGTAAAGCTCGTGGCGAGTTCAGGCAGCGAAGTGCCGATGGCAACGACCGTGAGACCTATGGCCGTGTCGCTGACACCGAAACTTTCGGCAATCCGCGTTGCGCCGGCGACCGTCAGTTGTGCGGCGACCGGCAAGCCGATCGCGCCACCGATGAGGAAGCCAAGAACCTTCTTGCGGTTGCGCGGCGCCTGCCCGATATCGTCGTGGAAATCGTGATCGGGGGGAGCGGAGCCGTTTCGCGCGTCGCGAATCTGCCAGGCGATGAAGGCGCACAGGCCTGCAAACAGAATGGTCCCGTCGAGGCGGCCCAGATGGCCGCTCCCCAGCATGACCATGAAAATCGCGGTGGCGGCAAGCATGGCAATGAGGTTTCTGCGCATACCGGGGCCATCAGCCCTCAAGGGCATCAGAAGTGCGGGCAGTCCGAGTACCAGGAGGATGTTGGCGATGTTGGAACCGACGACATTGCCGATTGCAAGTCCCGGCGCTCCTGAAAGGGCAGCCTGAATGGAAGTGAAGAGCTCGGGCGCGGATGTGCCGAAGGCAACGACGGTCAACCCGATGATGAGCGGCGACACGCCTATGCTTTCGGCAAGACCTACCGCGCCGCGCACGAAAATGTCGCCGGCGAAGAAGAGCAGTGCCACGCCGACCGCCAGGATCAAAAAGCTGAAAAGCATGAAAAACCTCGGGTTGGGCGCGAATTGGGCCCGGAGCGGAATCGTGTCGCAGATATAGGTCTGATCCGCTTTTTTCCAAGGTCATGTACCGATGTTGCTGTTCTGCAACATCATTTTTCTGCCGTATTCGCGCCGCCGAAAGACCCTTATTTGGGGCGCGTTCAGCCGCATTTTCCCACCAGATAGAACCATGCGATGCCTCGGCCGTTCCCTCCCCATGCGGCCGGGCGGGTCGCGAGTAAGTAGGTGTGCATTGATGGCGCACGACTTGCCCATGGGGCGCCACGAGTTTCTGCAATTTGCATGTGGCTTAAGGAGTATGGACTATGAAAGCCAACAAGAACCTTTTTCTGTCTGCGGCCGCCGCCGTTGGTATTCTGAGCGCTGCCGGCGTTGCGCAGGCTGCTGATGCGGTGATGGACCCGCCGCCGGCTCCGCCTGCTGCCCCGGTGATTTCCACCCCGATCAACGGTTGGGACGGTGGTTACGCCGGTATTGCGCTCGGCTACGGCTTCTCCGGCACGACGGCTGCCGGGCTTCCGGCTCCAGGTAACGACATCGACACCGATGGTTTCGTCGGCAACGGTTTTGCCGGTTGGAACTGGCAGAACGGCAGCTTCGTCTACGGTATCGAAGGCGATGTCGGTTACAATGGTATCAAGGGTTCCAACGCCGGCGTTGAATCGAAGAGCGGTGTCGATGGCACTCTGCGTGCCCGTCTGGGTGTCGCTGCCACCGAAAACCTGCTGATCTACGGTACGGCAGGTGGTGCCGCTGAGCGTCTGAAAGTTTCCGACGCTGCCGGTTCCGACACCAACACCATGCTCGGCTGGACGGCCGGCGCGGGCGTTGATGCCAAGCTCACCGACAAGATTTTCGGTCGTGTTGAATATCGCTATACGAAGTTCGGTAGCGAAACCTTCAACACCGGCAGCGGTTCGCAGGACGTGAAGGACAGCAACAACAAGATCCTTTTCGGTCTTGGTATGCAGTTCTAGAGCATCACCTGACGTCTGCATAAATGCGAAAAAACAAAGAGATAGATCGGTTCAAGGTTTCCGTGAAACGGTGAACCGATCTAAGTCGCAAGACATATCGCATTGTGGAAAAGCCGGGCCTTGTGCCCGGCTTTTTCTTTCTCAAGCATCCATGGGCTCTTACCGATGCGGGCGCTCCCAAGAGCCTGCACGATGCTCTGTTGCATCGAACCACGCACAATCATGATGCCACGAACTTGAGCTCTTTTCCGGAAGTCGGCTGTCGGGCCGATCCTAACGCCCCCTTGCGGGCGGCATGAGCATTCTGTCGGCGCGGCAGCCCTTTGCGTCGAGTTCATCACAGGCGCGGAACGCCAGATCCTTCGTCATGCAGATGCGCACTTCGCGGAGATAACGGCGGTCGCAGGTAACGGCGAAATCGTGCTTCTCAAGCCCCGGATTAGCGCTGACGAAGCGCTCCTCAACGTCCTTTGGAGAAATCAGCAGAGGAGCGGTGAGCCGTAAGAACTCCGGCGGAATATTGATCTTCGCCCGCGCCTTTCGGGCGAGGGCGAAATATGTTCCCTGCCTTAACCCCGTGCAGCTTCCGTGCTTGCGCCATTGATGTCCCATCAATCCGCCCGATGGCATGATGTCCTGGTAGGAATTTACCAGATTGCCCGGTACGTGGCCCGATTGCTGCAGCCGGCAAAACTCGGGATAGCCAGCCTCATATTGAGGCCAAAGCCCATGCACGACGAACGCATAGGGGCGCGCGCTGCCGCATTGCTGGCGGTTGGCTTCAGCACCCTCGGCCGCGCAATAACTGGGCGACCAACTGAGCGACAGGACATAGAAATCGAATTTGCCGGGCTCGGCGCCTCTTTCACCTGAAAGCGCAGCCGAAGAAGGCGCGAGAAGCACACCCGCCGCCACCAGCTTGGCTATGAGGCCGGGCAAACGCATCTTCTCTCTCCGTTCTGAATGAAACGGGCGGTGGGTGAACGCACAAGCACGTCCGTGCCTATTTTCCGAATCGGAAAATCCGAAAACCGCCCGTCAATCAGCGTCAGGATTGTCGACCTCACAGCCTATGCCGTGGCAGCCCTGATAATTGCCCTGTGTGTCGAAGTTCGGATTGCCGTCTCTGTCGAAGCTCGGCCTTGTATCGATATCATCGTCGCTGTTGCGCCGCGCCGCCTTGCGCTCACGGTCTCTTTGCTCCTGGGCGCGCATACGGTCCAGTGAGCGCTGTTCATCTTCCGCGCGTTGCCTGTCCTGAGACATCATGCATTTTGCGAAATTGTCCGTTCCGGGCCGAAAGCCGTAGGAGGAGCATTTGTCCTGGTCCATCGCATGTTGCTCTTCCGGGCTTATGCAGCCTCCAAGAGTCAGCGGCAGCAACACGATGGGCAGGTATTTCAGCTTGAAACCGTACATTTCATTCTCCTCGCCTGGGCCTGAGTAGCAGTGCAGAAACTGCCAAAATCCGATCTCCTGCATGCAGGAGATCGGAAAATTCGTTCTCTTGGATGTCTCAGCGAAGGACGCGGCAGTGGCTGTCATAGACGTTCCAGCGGTCGAAGCCGGAAACGCAGAATTCCACATTGTCGCCGATGCCGGCAAAACCCTGGCCGTACTCGATAAGATACCAAACCGTGCGATCCCTGCCGTCCGAGAGACGCGCCGTTGCGCGGCAGTAGCGCCGTGCGATGGGGCTGTTCTCCGTGGCGGGATGATAACGGGTCTGGTAGGCGCCGTAGAAATCGACGATATCGACATCGGCAAGCTGCGGCACATGGGTGACCTGATAGCGGAACCGGTGCTTGATGGTCGAGCGAACGGCGCTGTTGGCGCAGACGTCGTCATTGACCGCATAGCTGCCGAGCGGGTCTGCGGCCTGCGCCGTCATCGGTGCAAGCGTGGCGGCGAGCGAAGCCGCCATGCCGGCGGCGAGGGCCTGAAGGCGTGCCATAACGGTATTCTCCTGAATCGTTCAAAACGCGCGTTGTGCAGAGTTTTGCGTCAGCCTGGTCGATGGGTCAAGCGCGGGGCTGCAACGCTGCCGGGTAAACCCTTTTCAGGCGGCCCGTCCGTCTTCGCCCGTCAGCCGCTCCAGAAAGGCGTGCCCCTGACCGTTGTCTCCCAGTATCGCGGCAAGGGCGGGGAGCAGCCTGCTCATCTCCTCTTCAAGCACATAGGGCGGATTGACGACGATCATGCCTGTGCCGTCCAGCCTCGGTTCGGGCGAGGGTGGCCGCAATTCCAGCCGTATGTCGACGATGTCGGCAATGCCGCTTTCGGCAAGCAGCCGGCGGAACGATGCGACGGCCTTGTGATCCTTGATGGGATACCAGACCGCGTAGATGCCGCCCGGCCAGCGTTGATAAGCCTTTTTGAGGCCGGCGACGATCCGCTCGAACTCGCCTTCTTTCTCGAAAGGCGGGTCGATCAGAACGAGGCCGCGCCTCTCCTTTGGCGGCAGATGGGCGCCGAGCGCCAGCCAGCCATCCAGAGCGATCACGCGCGTCTGGTAATCGCCGGAAAACCCTGCTTTCAGAACTTCGGCGTCCGCCGGATGAAGTTCGATCGCCGTCAGCCGGTCTTCGCGGCGCAGGAGATGCCGGGTGACACGGGGAGAGCCGGGATAACGCAGAAGCTCGCCTTCCGGATTCATCGCATGAACGGCCTCCAGCAAGGGATTCAAAAGATTCCGTGTTTCGTCTTCGAGATTTGCATCGATAAGCCTGCCGATCCCCTCGCGCCATTCGCCCGTTTTCTGCGCTTCCTCCGACGAAAGATCGTAAAGGCCGATGCCCGCATGCGTGTCGATCACGCGGAAGGCTTTGTCCTTGCGCTTCAGATATTCGACGATGCGCGCCAGCACGGCATGTTTCACCACATCGGCGAAATTGCCCGCATGGTAGGCATGGCGATAGTTCATGGCTTTGGATGCCCCGTCTTTGAATGGCGAAATGGGCCGGGAATGGCGAAATGGGCCGGATCAAACTGGCTCTACTCGTCCGGGCACAAATTCGCTAGTCTCAACCGCATGAACACACATGCCGACATCCAAATAGGCCATTCGGCCTGTCCGCACGATTGCCCATCCACTTGCGCGCTTGACGTCGAGGTTAAGGATGGCCGGATCGGCCGCGTGCATGGTGCGCGCGACAACAGCTACACAGCCGGTGTCATCTGCGCCAAGGTCGCCCGCTATGCCGAGCGCATTCACCATCCCGACCGTCTTCTGAAGCCGCTCGTCCGCGCGGGCGCCAAGGGCGAGGGGGCATGGAAGGAGGCGAGCTGGGAGGCCGCGCTGGACCATGTGGCGGAAGCCTTCCTGAAGGCGGAGCAGGCGCATGGCAGCGAAGCCGTCTGGCCTTATCAGTATGCCGGCACGATGGGCTTGGTGCAGCGCGATTCCATCCATCGCCTGCGCCATGCCAAACGTTATTCCGGCTTTTTCGGCACCATCTGCACCAATCCGGCCTGGACGGGCTGGATGATGGGCGCCGGCAAGCTCGCTGGTCCCGATCCGCGCGAGATGGCGAAAGCCGATTGCGTGGTGATCTGGGGCACCAATGCGGTGGCCACGCAGGTCAATGTGATGACGCATGCCATCAAGGCCCGCAAGGAGCGCGGTGCGCGGATCGTTGTCGTCGATGTTTACGACAACGCCACGATGAAACAGGCCGACCTCGGCATCGTCGTCAAGCCCGGCACCGATGGCGCGCTCGCCTGCGCGGTGATGCATGTGCTGTTCCGCGACGGTTTTGCCGACCGGGCCTATCTCGAACGCTATACGGACGATCCCCGTGGACTTGAAGCCCATCTCGCCACGCGCACGCCCGAATGGGCATCCGCCATCTGCGGCGTCCCGGTCCCGGAGATCGAGGCCCTTGCCCGCCTCGTGGGTGAGACGAAGCGCACCTTCTTCCGCCTGGGCTACGGTTTCACCCGTAATCGTAATGGCGCAGCCAATATGCATGCAGTCCTTTCCATCGCCGCCGTGACGGGGTGCTGGCAGTATGAGGGTGGCGGCGCCTTTCATTCCAATTCGGGCATTTTCGGCCTCGACAAGTCGCTTATCGAGGGGCATGCGCTCGCCGATCCTGCGATCCGCTCCCTGGATCAATCCCAGATCGGTCGCGTCCTGACCGGCGATCCGGCGGCGCTCCATGGCGGTCCTCCGGTCGCGGCCATGCTGATCCAGAACACCAATCCGGCCAATGTTGCGCCCGAGCAGCGGCTGGTGAAGCAAGGCTTCCTGCGCGAAGATCTCTTCACCTGCGTGCACGAGCAGTTCATGACGGATACGGCGAAGCTGGCCGATGTCGTTCTGCCGGCCACCATGTTCCTGGAACATGATGATATCTATCGCGGCGGCGGCCATCAGCACATCATCCTTGGACCGAAACTCGTCGATGCACTAGGTGAGGCCCGGCCCAACCTCTTTGTGATCGAGGAATTGGCCAAGCGTCTCGGCGTTGCGGATCGTCCAGGTTTTGGCCTCTCGGCGCGCGAGCATCTGGACTGGATGCTGGGTCGGCGCGGGTTGGGCACATTCGACAGTTTCCGCGAGGAGCGCTGGGCCGATGTGCAACCGGATTTCGAGACATCGCATTTCATTCACGGTTTTGGCCATCCCGACGGCCGTTTCCGCTTCCGGCCGGACTGGCAGAACACGCCGTCGCCCGACCGCCCGCCCGAATCGATGGGCATACAGGGCGATTATGCCCGCCTGTCTGAATTCCCCGATCATGTGGAACTGATCGAACTGGCGGATGCACGGCATCCCTTCCGGCTCGCCACGTCACCGGCCCGCACTTTCCTGAATTCGAGCTTCACCGAAACGCCCGGTTCCCTGAAGCGTGAGGGACGGCCGGAACTGATGCTGCATCCCGAAGATGCCGAGAGCCTGGGTCTTGCCGAAGGCGACCGCGTCGAGATCGGCAATCACCGGGGCGAGGTCGTGCTTCATGCGAAATTCTTCGACGGCGTGCGTCGTGGCGTGGTGATCGCCGAGGGCATCTGGCCGAACAGCGCCCATGAACGCGGCGAGGGGATTAATGTTTTGACCGGTGCCGATGCCGTCGCGCCCTATGGCGGTGCTGCCTTTCATGACACGAAGGTGTGGGTGAAGGCGGCCGGCTGAGGTGTCACGCAAGGCACGACGCCGCTTCGCTGCGCATGGATTGTAGCGTACCGGTGGAGGCACTGGGCGGAACCCCAGGCACCGGGGAAATTGGCTGTAAAGCGGCTCTCAGCCGCGCCGTTCTCCCGGCGAGACGATGGCAAGTTCGCCATTCTCGTCTGCGACATTGGAAAACACCGCGGCGCCGCTCGACATACGAACCCTGCCTTCGGCAAGAAGTCGCAACGCAAGCGGATAAAGCCGGTGTTCCGTTTTGAGCACGCGCTCGCCAAGCGCATCTTCCGTATCGCCGATCAGTACGGGAACCGCAGCCTGGGCGATGATCGGGCCGTCGTCCATTTCCGGTGTCACAAAGTGCACGGTGCAGCCATGCACGCGCACACCGGCGGCAAGCGCCCGCGCATGGGTGTCGAGGCCACGGAAGTTCGGCAGCAGGGCAGGGTGGATGTTGATCATCTTGCCCTTCCATTTCTGAACGAAGCCAGGCGTCAGGAGGCGCATATAGCCCGCCAGGCAAACGATGTCGGCCTTGAGTTCGCAAAGCGCGGCGTGGATCGCCTCGTCATGGGCCTCGCGGCCATCGTAATCGCGCGGCAGGATCGCTCGTGTCGCGATGCTGTGCTTGGAAGCCACTTCGAGCCCGCGCGCATCGGAGCGGTTTGAGATCACACCCACGATCTCGGCCGGAAAGGACGGATCCATCGATGCAGCAATCAGCGACGCCATATTGGAGCCGCGGCCGGAAATGAGCACGGCCACGCGCTTGCGGGCGGTTTTCTTCATAGATCGAGCGCCCCGAGATAGGAGACGCCGCTCGCTTTGCGCTGCACCATCTGGCCAAGCATGGTCACCGTCTCACCCGCCTGTTTCAGAAGGGCTGCGATCTGCGCTGCCTCACCCGAGGCGACCACGACGATCATGCCGATCCCGCAATTGAAGGTGGAAAGCATTTCCGATTCCGCAACACCTCCTGCCTTTGCGAGCCACGAAAATACGGGCGGAACCTCAATGGCGTCGAGATTGATTTCGGCAGCGAGCTTTTCGGGCAAAACGCGTGGAATGTTCTCGGGGAAACCACCGCCCGTGATATGGGCAAGGGCCTTGATGCCGCGCGATGCCTTCAGGGTCGAAAGCAGGGGCTTCACATAGATGCGGGTTGGCTCCAGAAGCGCCTCGCCAAGGGTGAGACCGGGCGCGAAGGGCGCCTTGTCGTCCCAGGAAAGCCCCTGATCGGCAATGATGCGCCGCACCAGCGAGAAACCGTTCGAATGCACGCCGGAAGAGGACAGGCCGAGGATCACGTCGCCCTCGACGATGTCGCCGGTCGGCAAGAGCGCGTCGCGCTCCGCAGCGCCGACGGCAAAGCCGGCAAGGTCGTAATCGTCGCCATGATACATGCCGGGCATTTCAGCCGTTTCCCCGCCGATCAGCGCACAACCTGCCTGCTTGCAGCCTTCTGCGATACCCGAAACGATATCGGCCCCCTGGTCAGGGTCAAGCTTGCCCGTGGCGAAGTAATCCAGAAAGAACAGCGGCTCTGCGCCCTGCACCACCAGATCGTTGACGCACATGGCAACGAGGTCGATGCCGACCGTATCGTGCTTGCCCGCCTCGATGGCGATCTTCAGTTTTGTGCCGACGCCGTCATTGGCTGCGACCAGAACCGGGTCTGAAAATCCCGCCGCCTTCAGGTCGAACAAGCCGCCGAACCCGCCGATTTCGCTGTCGGCGCCCGGTCGCCGCGTTGCGCGGACCATGGGTTTGATCTTCTCCACCATCCGGGCGCCTGCGTCGATGTCGACGCCCGCATCCGCATAGGTGAGGCCGTTTTTCCGTTCATCTGCCATGATGTTCTCGCCGCCGTTTATCCAAGGCTGGTGACATGCCGGGCTTCTGACATGAAGGAGCGTTATCCGCAAGGCGCGAGATGGCAAGTCCCCCTTCTAATCCCGCCTCGCGAACCGGGAGGGCCAAACTGGCCCATTGAAAGTTGCAGCCTCTCCCCCAATCTGTGAAACCCTGTCATAAGCATGTGCCATGGCGCGGGAGGAGGCCTGCGTCGCGACATGGGCGAATTTTGCGCTGTGACAGCTTGTCTTGGCGCTGTTTTGCTGGAGAGGACCATTGACGATCCCCAACATCATTACGCTGCTACGCTTTTTGCTGGTGCCGGGTGTCATTTTCGCGCTCCTTAAGGGGGAATTCGGCTGGGCCTTCGCCGGCTTCCTCATCGCGGGCATTTCCGATGGCGTGGACGGTTTCATCGCCCGTCATTTCGACCAGCGCACCGAGCTTGGCGCCTATCTGGATCCGATTGCCGACAAACTGCTGCTCGTCAGCGTCTTCGTTGTGCTGGGTTATATGGCGGTTCTTCCGCTGTGGCTCGTCATCGCAGTCGTGTCGCGCGATGCATTGATCGTCGGCGGCGTGCTATTGGCCAATGTCATGGGCAATCCCGTCGCGATGAAGCCGCTGCTGGTCTCCAAGGCCAACACGCTGGTGCAGATACTCCTTGCGCTTCTGGTTCTCGCCGAACTGACCTTTGCTTATAATTCGGGTTCGGTACGTCTGGCGTTGATCGTTGCCACGGGCCTCTTGACCGTGGCTTCCGGGGCTGCGTATCTCGTTTCCTGGATAAAGCACATGGGTGGTTATGCCGAGAGTGACGCCGAAAGGCGCTGAAACAGAGCCGGTCACCGTGACCCTCACCCCGCCGGGACGGCCCATCGGCCGCAACATTGCCTTCTGGCTGCTGGCGACGGCGGGCCTCATCCTGTTCCTCTATGTGTTCAGCTCCATTCTTTTGCCTTTCCTGGCAGGGCTGGTCCTTGCCTATTTTCTCGATCCGGTGGCCGACCGGCTGGAGCGTCTGGGCCTGTCGCGAACGTCGGCGACCGTCGTCATTTTGATCGCTTTCATCGTTGTGCTGCTGCTGGCCTTCGTCATCGTCGTACCCGTGCTTGGCAAGCAGCTCGCGGATTTTGCCGGCAGGCTGCCCGATTATCTGTCGCGTTTGCAGGCCTTGCTTCTGGAACTCGAACCCAAATGGTTCGAAAGCGTCCTCAATGGCGAGACGCAGGCCGTGCGCGACAATCTGAGTTCGATATTGGCGCAGGGAACAGGCTTTCTCGCCACGCTCTTCAAGTCGGTCTGGAGTTCCGGCGTTGCTCTGGTCAATCTCGCCAGCCTTTTCGTGGTCACGCCGGTGGTCGCCTTCTACATGCTTCTCGACTGGGACCGCATGATCGACAAGGTCGATAGCTGGGTGCCCCGCGATCATGTGGAAACGGTGCGCCAGATCGCGCGTGACATCAATGTCGCCACCGCCGGTTTCGTGCGCGGGCAGGGCACGCTCTGTCTTATCCTTGGCATCTTCTACGCGGTGGGCTTGTCTCTGGTCGGGCTGAATTTCGGCCTGCTGATCGGTCTGTTCGCTGGTCTCATCAGCTTCATCCCCTATGTTGGGTCTCTCGTCGGTTTCGGCCTTTCCATCGGCATTGCGGTGGTGCAGTTCTGGCCCGAATGGTGGTGGGTGCTCGTTGTGGCCGGCATCTTCTTCTCCGGCCAGTTTCTGGAAGGCAATATCCTGCAGCCGAAACTGGTTGGAAAGAGCGTGGGCCTTCATCCTGTCTGGCTCATGTTCGCGCTCTTTGCCTTCGGCTATCTCTTTGGCTTCGTTGGCCTTTTGATTGCTGTTCCGGCTGCGGCCGCCGTCGCGGTGCTCGTTCGTTTCGCCCTCGGCCGCTACCTGGCCTCGCCCCTTTATGCGGGGCATGGCGAAACGCCTGCGCCGCCGCCCGCCAGCCAGGGCAGAGACTGAGGCCTGCGATGTCGCGCCAGATTCCCCTCGACCTCGCTCATCAGGAAGCGTTCTCGCGCGATGACCTGATTGTCACGCCGGCCAATGCACGCGCCGTCTCGCTCATCGAGAACTGGCCCGAATGGCCGGCTCCGGTGGTGATTCTCGCCGGCCCCGCAGGTTCTGGGAAAACGCATCTTTCGGCCATATGGCGCGAGGAAGCCGACGCCTTCGACGTGAAGGTCGATGCCATCGGCCCGCGTGAGATCCAGTGTGCCGGCAATCGCCCGGTTCTGATCGACAATGCCGATGGCGCGGGGCTTGATGAGAACGGTCTCTTCCATCTGATCAACGCCGCGCGGGGCGGCGGCCAGCCCATGCTTCTAACCGCGCGCCGTTTTCCGGCTGCATGGGGCGTGAAACTGCCCGATCTCCTTTCGCGCCTGAAGGCAGCGGCAACCGTTGAGATCGATGAGCCCGACGACATACTCCTTGCCGGGGTGATCACCAAGCTTTTCGCCGACCGTCAGATCGAGGTCGAGCCGCATGTGGTGCAATATCTTGTCCGGCGGATCGAGCGCTCTCTGTCGAGCGCCATCCGGGCGGTGGAACTTCTCGACCGTGCGGCGCTGGAACGCAAGAGCCGCATCACGCGCGGGCTCGCCTCCGAGGTGATCGAAGCCATGGAGCATGGCGTGACGGAGGATATTTCCAACGCCTGAAAGGGCGGGGAGGGAACCAAAACCGGGGTTGTTTTGTTTTTCAGGGCGAGAAAGCCAGAAAACGAAAGGACCCGAAAATGGATCATGATCAGAGGGAGCGCACCACCGTCGTCACTTCGGGTGGCGGGGGCGGCGCCGGGTGGTTCATCGCCGGAGGTCTCGTCGTGGCGCTGATTATCGGCATATTTCTTTATTCAGGCGGTTTCTTCGGCGGCGGCTCCGGCGGGGTCAATCTGGATATTCCTGATAAGGTGACCATCGAAGTGCCCAAGACCTCGGAATAATCATCGACACCTCCAAGGTGGAGGAGGAAACACACCCCGTCCGCCACCGGCTGACGGGGTGTGTTTTTTGTTGCTTCCATATCACGCAGGAAATCCCCATTTTCGGGCTTGCGCCAACCCCTTGGAGAATATAGGGGTTCAGCAGCTCGGAGCGTAGCGCAGCCTGGTAGCGCATCTGGTTTGGGACCAGAGGGTCGCAGGTTCGAATCCTGCCGCTCCGACCAGCCTATTCCGGGCCGGGCGGTTTCCGTGCGGCCCTTGCAGTTCGACACGACGTGGTTCGACACGACGCAAGCGACGAGGTAGCTAAAGTGTCTGCGCGCATTTTCAGCCCGGCCAAGACGGCCATGCAGTCCGGCACCGCCAAGACCGGTTACTGGGTTCTGGAATTCGAGCCGGAGGCGCCGCGCAAGATCGACCCGCTGATGGGCTACACCTCCTCTTCCGATATGAAGAGCCAGGTGCGCTTGAGCTTCCAAAGCAAGGAAGAGGCCGTCGCCTATGCGGAGCGCAACGGCATTCCCTTCCGCATCGAGGAGCCGCACAAGCCGAAGCGCCGTCAGGTTTCCTATTCCGACAATTTCCGGTATGACCGCAAAATCCCCTGGACGCACTGAGCGTTCCTTTCAGGGCCAGCGGCCCCGTAGCTCAGCTGGATAGAGCACCGGCCTTCTAAGCCGATGGTCGCAGGTTCGAGTCCTGCCGGGGTCGCCATAAATCTCAAGAACTTGATCGATAATGGCTGCAAACGGCCATCTTTTTCATTCGCCAATCAAGAGAAACGGTCGCGGAAGCGGGACCATGCGACTGCGGCAGCGACGGCGTAGCGGCGCATGAAATAGAAGGGGATCGGGTTCACCTGCGAAACGGGAAAATCGAGTTCTTCCTCTGGCGTTCCCATTGCCGCGTCGGCAAGAACCTTGCCCAGTGCCGAGGCCATCGCGACGCCGCGGCCATTGAAGCCCGATGCCGCCCAGACGCTCGAATTCATGCGCATCAGCTGCGGGTAATGGCTGACAGTCATGGCCACATACCCGCCCCAATGATAACGCCATTCGGCGCCGGCAAGTTGCGGATAAAGGGCAATGCTTGCGCGGCGCAGCACCTCGAACTGGTGCTCCGTGCCGGCTTGCGAGTAATCCCCGCGCCCGCCCATGATGAAACTGTTGTTCGGCCCGAGGCGGAAATAGCGCAGCAGGCGCCGCGTGTCGGAGGCGGAATTGCCTTTCGGAAGGATCGAGCTGCTGATCGCCTTGTCGAGCGGAGCAGTGGCGACCTGAACCGAACGAATCGGAACCACGGTGCGCCCGATGGCGCCGGAAAAACCGTCGCCGTAGCCGTTAGTGCATATCAGGACTTTCCGCGCCGTCAGTTGCCCATTGTCCGTATGAACGACTGCATGGTCGCCCTTATGTTCAAGGCGCATGGCGCGGCTCATGCCATGGAGCCGCGCCCCGGCGCGGTCGGCGGCCCCGGCAAGCCCAAGGGCGTAGTTGAGCGGATGCAGATTCCCGCCGCGCTCGTCCAACATGCCGCCGAGATAGGAATCGGTGCCGAGAAGAGCTGCCGTTTCCTTGCGGTCGAGCATCCGCAGTGGCGCGCCGCGGCGCTGCCACTGTTCCGCACGGGTGCTGACGGTCGCCATTGCCGTTTCGCTGTGGATCGGCTGGATCCAGCCGGCCTGCGAAGCTGCGCAATCGATGCCAAGCCGTTTGATGAGGTCGAAAACGAAGGTTCCCGCATTGCCTGAAAGGCGCACCATGCGTCCGCCCATATCGGGGCCGAAACGGCGCTCGATCTCGTCGGGATCCTCCTTGAGCCCCGGAACCACCTGGCCGCCATTGCGCCCGGAAGCGCCCCAGCCCGGTGTTTCCGCCTCCAGAAGACAGGTGTCGAAGCCGGCCTCCGCCAGATGAAGCGCCGCCGAAAGCCCGGTAAACCCACCGCCTATGATCGCGATGTCGCAGTCCTGCGACCCGGAAAAGGGGTTGAACTGCGGTGTTGCATTGGCCGTCGCGTTCCAGAGCGAGCGCGAGATGAAGGTGGCTTCATTGGCAATCACGGCCTCTTGCATGGTCTGCTTCCTCGGAATTGATGGGACGGGGTCAGTAAACGGCGGGGGTAACGATCCAGAGCGCTTCGGTGCCGTCATCTCCCTCGCACCAGAAGCGGATCAGCGCACTTGCGGGAAAGGCAAAACTGTCGCCCGGGTGCAGGACGACCGTGCGTCCGTCGATTTCCAGGCCGAGCGCGCCGCGCAGCACCGTTCCGCATTTGGCGCCGGTCTCGTGGCGATAGGGTGTATTGCCGGTCGAGCCTCCGGGCTGGATGATGAGGCGCATCATCTGAATATCGGTGATGTCGTCGGGCGTCATCAGCTCCTTGCGCATGCCCTTGGCGCCGAGATCGAGGACGCGACGCTGGTGCGCCCGCACCACATATTCTTCATGCGGGTTGCCGCCTGGGTCGAACAGCCAGCCCACCGGCATCTCCAGGGCTCCGCAAATGGCACTGAGCGAATTGACGGAAGGCATGGTCAGGCCGCGCTCGATCTGGCTCAGCAATCCGATGGAGACACCGGCCCGCCCGGAGACGGTTTGCAGGGAAAGGCCGCGCACCTTGCGGCGCTGCCTCAGGCGTGCGCCCAATTCGTTGCTGCGCCATGCAGCACCTGCCGGTCGGGCAGCAGCTTCCGATCCCGTCTCATCGCCCTGAAAAGCGTTGCTCTGCCCTGCCGCTCGATCGTCTGACGTCTCGATCATGGCGTTGACAAGTCTCCTCTGTTTCAAGCATTATGAAATAACGGTGCGAAAATTTCAATATCAGAAAAAACAGACGACGCACCTTTCACGGAGCGAACACGAGAGGAGAATCCCATGAACCAGCCTCGCTTCTGCAGCATCCGCCGCCGCCTTCTTGGGGCTGGCGCGGCGGTTCTGATCGCTGCAACGGGCTATCTGACCCCGGCAATCGCGCAGGAAGATACCTTCAAGGTAGGATCCACGCCGACAGGCGTCCCCTTCACCTTTCTGGATGTGAATTCGAACAGCATCCAGGGTGTGATGGTCGACATCGTCACGGCAATCGGCGAACAGGAGCATTTCAAGCCCGACGTTCAGGCCACCCAGTGGTCGGCGCTGATCCCGTCGCTGACGAGCGGCAAGATCGACATTATCGCGGCAGCGATGTACGCGACCGAGGAACGTGCCAAGGTCGTGGATTTCACCGACACGGTCTATTCCTACGGCGAGGGGCTGTTCGTCTCCAATGATGATACGACCGACTACAAGAGTCCGAAGGAACTCGAGGGCAAGACCATCGGCGTGCAGGTGGGCACGGCCTATATCGAGCCCATGAAGGCGCTCGGCGTATTCAAGGAAGTGAAGATTTACGACAGCATTCCCGACATCATGCGCGACGTGCAGCTCGGCCGCATCGATGCCGGCTTCGGCGACCGGCCGATCGTTGCCTACCAGCTCTCCAAGGGGGCTGCCAAAGTTCGTCTCGTGAAGAGCTACGAATCGACCGTCTCGGGTAATGTCGCCATGGCCGTGCAGAAGGGGAACGACGCCCTGCGCACGCGGCTGAACGACGGCCTCAAGAAGGTGAAGGACACGGGCAAGCTCGACGAGATTCTCGCCAAATGGGGCCTGGATTGATCCTGACGACGCGGTGCGGGCTTCTGCCCGCGCCGCATTTTCCTTCCGCACGACAAGCAGGATAAAGCCATGTCCGAGGCACTTGCGCGCGCCTCCGCCTATCTTCCCGTATTGCTGGAAGGTGTCTGGGTCACCATTGCGGTGACCGTCCTCTCGCTTCTGGTAAGCACGGTTCTGGGCCTGTTCTGGGCCATTCTGGGCTGGACCAAGGTTCCCGCCTTCCGGGCGATCAGCCGGACCTTCATCACCGTGATCCGCGGCATCCCCATCATCGTCCAGCTCTTCTATATCTACTTCGTCATGCCGGACATAGGCATCAACATGACCGCCTTCCAGGCGGGCGTGATCGGTATGGGCATTGCCTATTCCGCCTATCAGGCCGAGAATTTCCGCGCCGGCATCGAGGCCATCGATCGCGGGCAGATCGAAGCGGCCCAGTCCATCGGCATGAGCGATTCCCTCATCATGCGTCGGGTCATTCTTCCGCAGGCGTTTCGCATCGCGCTGCCACCCTATGGCAACACGATGATCATGATGCTGAAGGACAGTTCGCTGGTCTCCACCATCACCGTTGCTGAACTGACCCGTCAGGGCCAGCTGATTGCAGCCTCTACCTTCGACAACATGACCGTCTTCACCCTGGTGGCGATCATCTATCTGATCATGGCACTGCCGCTCACCTATCTCGCCCGCCAGCTCGAGAGGAGGTACAAGAAAACATGATTTCCGTCAGGGACATCCACAAGAGCTACGGTTCGGCGGAAGTGATCCGCGGCATCAGCTTCGACGTCGAACCGGGTGAGGTCGTGTGCATTATCGGCCCTTCCGGCTCCGGAAAATCCACGATCCTTCGCTGCATCAACGGGCTGGAGACCTATCAGAAGGGCGATATCCTGATCGACGGCACGCGCGTCGACCCGGAAGACAAGTCGATCAAGGCCATCAGGCAGCGCGTTTCGATGGTTTTCCAGCGCTTCAACCTGTTTCCCCATCGCACGGCCATCGAGAACGTCATGGAAGGGCCTGTCTATGTGATGGGCATGCCTAGGGCGAAGGCCCGTGAACTCGCCGCCAGCTACCTCGACAAGGTGGGGCTCGGTGACAAGATGGACAGCTACCCCGACAATCTTTCCGGCGGCCAGCAACAGCGCGTCGCCATTGCCCGTGCGCTTGCCATGCAGCCGGAAGCGATCCTTTTCGATGAACCCACTTCCGCACTCGATCCCGAGCTTGTCGGCGATGTCCTGGGCGTCATGCGTCAGGTCGCGGAGGAGGGGATGACCATGGTCGTCGTCACCCACGAGATGGGATTTGCCCGCGAGGTGGCAGACCGGGTCCTGTTTCTGGAAGGCGGTGTGATCGTGGAGCAGGGGCCGGCGGGTGAGGTTTTGCGCAATCCCCAGGAGCTGCGCACCCAGAGCTTCCTCAAACGCGTTTTGAACCCACTATAGGGTTTTGGAGTCCGGCTGAAACGCCTGAAGTCCGCACGATGGCGGAAAACACTGAGATAGAACGCCGTGCGCCCGAAAGGATGCACGGCGTTCTCGTCTGTCAGCCCAATGACATGTCGAAGGGCGAGCGTTCGTCCACGAAGCGTCCGGCAAGCTGATGCGATACGATGCCGTTATCGCGCCATTCATGCATCATGAAGGCGCCTGGTTCCTTGGAAAGCGTATGCGGCGGATCGTTTTCCCGCTGATCGAGTGTTACCGCATGCGAGGTGCCCGGCGCGATCAGGGCAATCGCCTTTCCAAAAGTACGTGTCACGTTGCGATGGACATGGCCGCAGATGATCCGGACTTCACCCGCATGGGTGTCGATCAGATTGAGCAGCGCCGGCGCGTTGCGCAGATTGTTGATGTCCATGGCCTCGATGCCGGTCGCGAAGGGCGGGTGATGCATGGCCACCAGAACGGGCTTTCCCGAAAGCGCGTCGAGCTCGGCTTTGAGAAATGCCAGCGTCTCGTCTTCCAGAAGCCCATACGGCGCTCCCGAAACGAGTGAATCGAGACCGATCACCGAGAAATGCTCAAGATGGGCGACCCAGTTGATAGGGCCGCTCTCCGGCATCCAGTCTGCCTCGGCAAAGGCACTCCGCATCATCTCCCGGTCATCGTGATTGCCGGGCAATGCGCGGTAGGGAATGCCGAGCGGCGCCATGAGGCTCTTGAAGCGTTCATACTCTTCCTCGATCCCATAATCCACGAGATCGCCCGTCACCACGGCAAGATCGACCGGGCCGACGAGCGGCAGGCTGCGCCTTGCAGCCTCCACCACTTCGGCAAGGGCGGCGCCGGTGTCGACCACGCCATAGGCGCGGTGGCCTTCCCGGACGATATGCGTGTCCGAGAGCTGCAGTATCTTGCTCATGCGGCATGCCTTTCGCGCGGAAGAAGAAGCAGCGCCTCGGGTGCGATCTCCATCCGAACGGTGTCGCCCGGCTTGGGCGGCGTGGTGCCGGTGTGATTGGCATAAAGAAGGCCCTGGACCACGCCGCTGACGCCGACCCGGTAATGGGTGCCCAGGAAGGTCACGCTTTCGACCGTGCCTCTGAGCGATCCATCCTGCGAAAGCTTCACGTCGTCGGCCCGCACATAGACCTGATAGTCGGCGTCAGTTCTGGGCAGGGCGAGACGTCCGCCGGGCGTGTTGAGCTTGCCGTCTTCCACCGTGCCGCAAAGCTCCACTGCGTGGCCGACGAATTCGGCCACGAAGGGAACGCGTGGATTGTGGTAGAGGTCCTCAGGCGTTCCGATCTGCATCACGCGACCGTTGCGCATGACCGCCACCCGGTCGGCAATGGCCAGTGCCTCGTCCTGGTCGTGAGTCACGAAGATCGCGGTGATCTTGAAGCGGCGCAGAAGGGCTGCCAGTTCGTCGCGCAGTTTGTCGCGCAGGGCGGCATCGAGGGCGGAAAGCGGCTCGTCGAGAAGCAGGATGCGCGGGCGCGGCGCAAAGGCCCGCGCCAGCGCCACGCGCTGTCGCTGGCCGCCCGACAGCGCGTCGATGCTGCGATTGGCATAGGGTTCGAGCTGGCACATCTTGATGACTTCGTCCGCCCGAGCGCGGATTTCAGCCGCCGGCAGCTTCTGCATCTTCAGCCCGTATGAGATGTTGGCGAGCACCGACATGTTCGGAAACAGCGCATAGGACTGGAACACCATGCCGACGCGGCGATGCTCCACCGGCAGCCGGGTCACGTCGTCCGTGTCGAAATGGATGCTGCTTCCCGCATCCGGCCGTTCCAGGCCGGCGATGAGGCGCAGAAGCGTGGTCTTGCCGCAGCCCGAGGGGCCGAGCAGGGAGACGATCTCCCCGGCGCGAAACTCCAGATCCGTCGGCTGCAGCGCCTTTGTGCCGTCCGGATAGGTTTTCGCAACATTCTTGAGTGCGATGGACATTACTTGATCCTTTGAGCCCTCTGCGACGCCCATTGCATGGCGACGAGCATGGGAATGATGATGACGAAGAAGATCAGCGTGTAGGCCGAGGCGATTTCCAGCCGCATCGAGGCGTAGCTGTCGGCAAGGCCCACGGGCAGCGTCTTCAGATAGGGGGTGTGCAGCATCCAGGTGAGGTTGAACTCGCCGATGGAAAGCGTAACCACCGTCAGCGCGCCGGCCAGAATGCCGGGCATGGCGTTGGGAACGACGATGTCGGCGAAACGCCGCCAAGGGGAGGCCCCCAGAGAAGCGGCCGCATCCTCAAGCGTCTTCAGGTCCATTGCCGAAAGCACCGCCAGCACCGAACGCACCATGAAGGGCAGGGTGTAGAGCACATGGCCGACCAGAATGAAGGTCCAGCTTGTGCGAAACCCCTTCATGGAGCCGTAAAGCTGCAACAGCGCCAGTGCCAGCGCAAGGCCAGGCACTGCAAGCGGCAGAGAGATGAACTCTTCCAGAATGCGGCTGACGCGGCCGGGATTTCGCGCCAGCCCGTAGGCGGCGGGAATGCCGATCACCAGCGTGCAGGCAAGGCAGGCAATGGCGAGCCAGATCGACAGGAAGATGCTGTCGGCATAGAGGTCCCACACCTGGGCGACCCATTTCAGTGTCAACCCGGAGGAAATGCCCCGGAAGTAATTCGCGGTCAGGCCCGCGAGCACCGATTGCATCGTGGGAATGAAAAGGAAGGCGCAGGCAAGAAGCGTGACCGCAAGTTGCAGCGTTTTGGCAAATGTCAGTCTCATCTCAGCCCCCTCCCGCAACGGTCGCGCCGGAGAAGTTGCGCGCGAGCACCAGGAGAACCCAGGTCACGATGCCGAGCACCACAGAAAGGGCGGCGGCCATGGCGACATTCGCCGACAGGGTGAATTCCGTGTAGATGACCATCGGCAGCACATCGATGTCGGTGGCGAGCGTGAACGCCGTTCCGAAGGCGCCCATGGCCGTTGCAAAGGCGATGGCGCCGGCAGCGACCAGCGACGGGGCGAGGCCAGGCAGGATCACGTCGAGCACGACGCGAGCGGGCGAAGCGCCAAGCGAGCGGGCGGCTTCCTCAAGGGCAGGGTCGAGCTTCTCCGTTGCCGCCATCACCGTCAGGAGAACGCGCGGTATCGAGAAATAGAGATAGCCGAGAAACAGCCCGAAGAGCGAATAGGCAAAGACCACGTGGCCCGATGTAAGCTGGTTTACCAAGCCTTGCCGTCCGCCCAGGAGAATGATGAGGAAGCCGATCACGACACCTGGGAAGGCGAGCGGCAGGGTGAGGATGGCGAGCAGGATGCCGCGGCCGGGAAATCGGTTGCGCGCCAGGAAAAGCCCGGCCGTCGTCGAGATCACGAGGGCAGCCGCCGTCACGGCGAGAGAGACCAGCACTGTCTGCACGAGGGTTTGCAGATAGCGCGGTGTCGTCAGGATCTCCAGATAGATGCCCCATCCCGCGCTGCTCTCGCTGGAAGCGAAGAACAGGCGCACCAGGGGCAGCGCCAGAAACGCCAGCGTGAAGGCGATCAGCGGCACGAAGCAGAGCCTGACGAAGGTTGCGGAGGACATGGTTCCGTATCCTTGGTTCAAAGGGGGCCGCGTTCCCCCGGACCTTTCGGCCAGGGAGAAGAGCGCGGCCCCCGAATGCTTGCGTCGTTTAGTTCACTTCTTCGAGGTAGCGCTTGCCGAAGCCTTCCTGGGCTTTTTCCATCTCGGCATAATCCACAGCGACGGCGCGCTCATATTCGGAAGCGGGCAGGAATTTGCTGGAGATTTCCTCCGGCAGTTTCACCGGGCGCGCAGGCTGCAGATAGGCATTCGCCCAGATTGCCTGACCCTCGTCCGACAGAACGAAATCGAGCACCTTCTTGCCTTCCTCGGCATGCGGTGCGCCTTCCACGAGGCTCATCACATAGGGAACGCGCAGCGATCCCTCGCAGGGAAGCACGAATTCGAAATTGCCGTCTTCCTCATACTTGGCGCGATAGGCGTTGAAATCATAATCGAACAGGATCGGGATTTCGCCTGAAACCACGCGGGCATAGGAGGTCTGCTTGGGAACGATCGGGCCGTTCTTGGCGAGATCCTTGAAGAATTTGATGGCCGGGTCGAAATTGGTGAGATCGCCGCCCATGGACAGGTTGACGGCCACGGCGCCGGCATAGCCGACAAAGGCCGAGGACGGATCGAGATAGCCGACCATGCCCTGATATTCGGGCTTTGCAAGATCCGCGAAGCACTGCGGAACCGGCGCGCCGCCCAGCGCATCGACATTCACGAAAAGGCCGATGGTTCCATAGTGAATGGCAAACCAGTGGCCTTCGGGATCCTTCAGCCCTTCAGGAATATCATCGAAACCGGCGGGCTTGTAGACTGCGGCCACACCTTCCTTGCCCGCCTTGATGCCCGTCGTCACGCCATAATATGCGACATCGGCCACGGGGTTGCTGCGCTCGGCAAGAAGCTGGCTCAGGGTCTGGCCCGAGTTCTTGTTGTCGTGCGGCATCTGGATGTCGAGCTTTTCCTTGATGGCCTCGAGCATCGATGCCCAATCCGCCCACTGCGGCGGGCAGTTGTAGCAGACCGCGTCAGCAGCCATTGAAGGAGTGGCGATGGCCGACGACGAGGCGAGCCCGATTGCGAACACCGCAGAATAAACCATATTGTATTTCATGCTTCGTTCCTTTCAGCGATTCCATGTCTGGAGAATTCGGAGCACTGGCGGAGAAGTTGCAGCTTCTCCGCCACACTTTTTCCGGAAGGCGGCCGCCCCAAGCTGCCTCCCTCTCGGAAACTGTAGGGCGCCTCCGCTTCCGGAGGCGCATTTTCCACATCGACATTGAGCTCCATCAGAAGCCGGAGTGCTGAAACACCCCCCATGCCGCGCGGGTCCGTGACGATGGTCGCAAGCGGCGGATCGACCAGCAGGCCCATCTCGATACCGTCGAAACCAACGACCGAAAGGTGCCGGGGAACACGTAGCCCCAGCCGGCGCGCCGCAGAAATAAGCGACAGCGCGATGAAATCGTTTGATGCGAAGAAGGCGGTCAGGCCACTGTTGGCGCACAGATAGTCGCACAGCTCGTCCTGCGTCTTGGTGCTCGCATCGCTCACTTCGACAATGGTCGGGGCGTTGAGGCCGAAATCCTCGCATGCTTGCCGGAACCCCTGCAGGCGCTGCTGAGAACGGTCGGAACCCGACAAATTGACCGATACATATCCGCAAGCCTTATGACCGAAGCCCGCAAGCCGCCGTCCCACCTCGTAGCCGGCCGCGCGATTGTCGACGGCAACGCCCGAAACCGAGCCGGGGAGATAGTTGAACAACAGGCTGTAGGGAATCTCGCGCTCCTTCAGGAGATTGAGCGAGGCATTGCCCTCAAGCCGTCCGGTGGTGATGATCAGCCCCGCCACCTTCTTCTGCAGAAAGGTGCGGACTGCATCGAGTTCGTGCTTGAGGTCGTAATCGGTGCAGGTGAGAAGCAGCTGATAGCCGTTCTTGTCGAGCTCGTCCTGAATGCCCTGAAGGGCAGAGGCAAAAACTGGATTGATGAGCGATGGGATGACGCAGCCTATGGCCTGCGTTCCCTTGCGCTTCAAGGAACGACCGATCTCGTTGAATTCGAAGCCCAGATCCTTGGCCGCAGCGAGCACTTTTTCACGGGTCTCCTTGCTGGAAAACCCGCTCTTGTTCAAGACGCGGCTTACCGTCGCGATGCCGCATCCGGCCCGCTTGGCGACGTCCTTGATCGTGACTTCTCTGTATTTCGAAGAACCACTCACGGATTCTCCTCCTCCCTATGGAAACGTTTCCACATTTAGCCGGGTTTGTCTACGGTTTTGTGACAGGCGAGGTGTTTTCGGTGGAATTCCGGGAAAATTTTGCGCTGCAGCGCATAAAATGTGGAAATTGCGCCGCGTTTTACGGGAAAAGCCGGGCAGGGCCCGGCTTTTCCAGATAGCGACACCCCCAAGGCGTCTGCCTTCGAGAGAGAGGGCGACGCTCTTGAGTATTGTGCAGTCAGGCGGAACCACCTGACGTTTGCATAAATGCAGAAAAACAAAGAGATCGGTTCAGGGTTTCCGTGAAACGGTGACCGATCTAATGCAATATCTGGCTGAGGAACAGCTTGGTGCGTTCGTGCTGGGGGTTGTCGAAGAACTCGACGGGCGTGTTCTGCTCGACGATCTGTCCCTGATCCATGAAGATGACGCGGTTGGCGACCTGACGCGCAAAGCCCATCTCGTGGGTGACGCAGATCATGGTCATGCCTTCCTCGGCGAGATCGACCATCGTGTCGAGCACTTCCTTGATCATTTCGGGATCGAGCGCGGAAGTGGGTTCGTCGAAAAGCATGATGCGCGGGTTCATGCACAGGGCGCGGGCGATTGCCACGCGCTGCTGCTGGCCTCCCGAAAGCTGGCCGGGATACTTGTTCGCCTGTTCGGGAATGCGCACCCGTTCCAGAAAATGCATTGCCGTGGCTTCAGCTTCCTTCCTGGGAGTCTTGCGCACCCAGATCGGGGCGAGCGTACAGTTTTCCAGAATTGTAAGATGCGGAAACAGGTTGAAGTGCTGGAACACCATCCCCACTTCGCGCCGCACCTCGTCGATCTTCTTGAGATCGTTGGTGAGCTCGATGCCATCGACGATGATCCGCCCCTTCTGGTGTTCCTCCAGCCGGTTGATGCAGCGGATCATGGTCGACTTACCGGAGCCGGAAGGGCCGCAAACGACGATGCGTTCGCCCCGCATGACCTTGAGATTGATATCCCTCAGCACATGAAAGTCGCCATACCATTTGTTCATGCCGATGAGCTCGATCGCCACATCGGTCTCCGAGATCTGCATCTTGCCCCGGTTGGCCTGGATTTCGTCGGCCTTGACGGTGTTTTCTGCAACCATTGGGTTCCCCTTGGGTCCATTGACCCTGTCATTTGCCGGGTCCGGTGACCCTATCGTTTGTGGCCGGTATCGAGCCGGCGTTCCATGAATATTGAATAGCGCGACATGCCGAAGCAGAACAGCCAGAACACGAAGCCGGCAAAGACCAGTCCCGTGATCGGTGTCTGGGGCGAGGCCCAGTTGGCGTCCGAGAAGTTCTGGCGCACGGAGCCCAGAAGATCAAACATGCCGATGATGTAGACGAGGCTTGTATCCTTGAATAGGCCGATGAATGTGTTCACGATGCCTGGAATGACGAGCTTGATCGCCTGCGGCAGCACCACGAGGTTCATCTTCTTCCAGTAGCTCAGGCCGAGGGCGTCGGCGCCCTCGTACTGGCCTTTCGGAATGGCCTGCAGGCCGCCGCGGATAACTTCCGCCATATAAGCCGAGGCAAACAGCGCCACGCCGATAAGGGCCCGCAACAGCTTGTCGAAGCTCGTCCCTGGCGGCAGGAACAGCGGCAGCATCACGCTCGCCATGAAGAGCACTGTGATGAGCGGTATGCCGCGTATTGTCTCGATGAAGACAACGCAGACAAGCTTCACCACGGGCATGTGCGAGCGCCGCCCGAGTGCGAGCAAAACGCCGAGCGGCAGCGAAACGGTGATGCCGACATAGGCGAGAACCAGTGTCACCATCAGGCCGCCCCAAAGCGGGGTTGCGACCCTCACGAGGCCGAAGGCACCGCCCACGAGCAGGAAATAGGCCACGATCGGAAAGACGATGAAGAGCAGGATCGCATTGAGCCCTTTGCGCGGCACGCGCGGTGCGAGCATCGGAACGAGCAGGATCACGAACAGGAAAGCCGCCAGGTAGACGCGCCAGCGCTCATCCACCGGGTAACGGCCGAACATGAACTGCTGGAACTTCGCGTCAACGAAGGCCCAGCACGCGCCGGACCAGCCATCAGGTTGGTTGCCGCCCTGCGCAACGGTGGCACAGGCCGACCGGTCGGTGCCCGTCCATTGGGCATTGATGAACGCCCATTGGATGAGGGGAGGAACGATCATCACGACAAGGGCGATGCCGATAATGGTGAAGATCGTATCGGTCGCGCTGGCAAAAAGGTTGCGCCGCATCCAGGAGACAAGCCCGCGATCTGCCGTAGGCGGCGGCTCGACGGCTGCCATTTCGGCGCGGACGAAGGAAAGATCGTGCTCTTGCATCTTATCGCTCCACCAGCGCCATGCGCGCATTGTACCAGTTCATCAGGCCGGCTGTCGCAAGGCTGAGGCCCAGATAGACGATAAGCCAGATGGCCACGATTTCGATGGCCTGACCTGTCTGGTTGAGGGTCGTTCCCCCTGTCGCCACCAGGTCCGGATAACCGATGGCCACGGCCAGCGACGAGTTCTTGGTCAGGTTGAGATACTGGCTGGTGAGCGGCGGAATGATGATGCGCAGAGCCTGCGGGATCACCACCAGGCGCAATGACTGGCCGTTGCGCAGCCCAAGCGCATGGGCCGCTTCCGTCTGTCCCCGGCTTACCCCGAGCACGCCCGCCCGCACAATCTCGGCAATGAAGGCCGCCGTGTAGAAGGAGAGGGCCAGATAGAGGGACAGGAACTCCGGCCGGATCTGCACACCGCCGCGCAGGTTGAAGGTCGACAGCGCCGGGAACTCGAAGTTCAGCGGAAAGCCGGTGACGACGAAGGCCAGGAGGGGCAACCCGATGATGAGCGCCACCGACGTCCAAAGCACCGGGAACGGTTCACCCGTCGCCATCTGTCGTTTGTACGCCCAGCGTCTCACGAACCAGGAGAAGACGAGCGCAAGACCGAGCGCCAGAAGCACGAGCCAGGAGCCGTCCCCCCATAGGAATTTCGGAAAATAGAAGCCGCGGCTATTGAGATAGGAGCCGAAGGGCAGGCCGATGGAATCACGCGGCAACGGGAGCACCGAGAGAACGCCGAAATACCAGAAGAAGATGACGAGCAATGGCGGGATGTTGCGGAACACCTCGACATAGACGAGGCAGATGCGGTTGATGAGCCAGTTCTTCGATAAGCGCCCGATGCCAACGAGAAAACCGACGATCGTGGCCGTGATGATGCCGAAGAAGGCGACGCGCAATGTGTTCAGGAAACCCACGACCAGAGCGCGGCCATAGGTGGAATCGGAAGAATATTCGATCAGGCTGTCGCCGATGTCGAAGCCGGCTCGTCCTTCGAGAAATCCGAAGCCCGAGGCGATATTGGCCCGTTGGAGATTGGCGGCTGTATTGCCGATGATCCAGTAGACAAAGGCGAACAGGCCTATGAAAACCAGTAACTGGTATGCGATGCCTCGCACACGCGGATCATAAAAGAGCGGCACGCGAGGCGCCGCGCCCTCCGCAATGGTTTGCCGGGTGGCCATGGCTATCCTCAATGTGGATGGTGAAAGGCGGAAATGCCCGCCTTTCACGCATCGGTTGGTCCGTTATACAGCGGCTTGTGCGCGATCAGCGGATCGGCATGCCGTACTGCAGGCCACCCTTGGTCCACAGGGCATTGATGCCGCGTGAAATCTTCAGCGGGCTCTCGGCGCCGACATTGCGCTCGAAAATCTCGCCGTAATTGCCCACATGCTTGATCACCCGCACGACCCAGTCATTGGTCAGGCCGAGATCGGTGCCGAGTTTGCCACCTTCTTCCGTGCCAAGCAGGCGGCGGACTTCCGGCTTGTCGGACTTGAGGCTTTCTTCCACATTGCCCTGGTTGATGCCGAGCTCTTCCGCATTCAGCAGCGCGTAATAGACCCATTTGGCAATGTCGAACCACTGGTCGTCGCCATGGCGCACCACCGGGCCGAGCGGCTCCTTGGAGATGATCTCCGGAAGCACGATATGGTCATCGGGGCTGGAGAGCGTGAGGCGGATGGCATAGAGGCCGGACTGGTCGGTCGTGTAAACGTCGCAACGTCCCGAATCATAGGCGGTATTGACCTCTTCGAGCTTCTCGAAGACGACCGGATTGTACTCCATGTTGTTGGCCTTGAAGTAATCGGCCAGATTGAGCTCGGTCGTCGTTCCGGCCTGCACGCAGACCGCCGCTCCCGAAAGCTGTAATGCGGAATTGATCCCCTGGAGCTTCTTCGAATTGATCATGAAGCCCTGGCCGTCATAATAGGTCACGCCCGCGAAATTCAGGCCAAGCGCGGTGTCGCGGCTGATGGTCCATGTGGTGTTACGCGAGAGAATGTCGACTTCGCCGGACTGCAGGGCGGTGAAGCGCTCCTTTGCGGAAAGCGGTGTGAACTGAACGGCATTTGGATCATCGAAGATCGCGGACGCGACCGCGCGGCAAAAATCCACATCGAGGCCCGTCCAGTCGCCCTTGTCGTTCGGCGCGCTGAAACCGGCCAGACCCGTGCTCACTCCGCATTGGACGTGGCCCTTGGCCTTCACGTCGTCGAGCGTCGCCGCTGCTGCGGGCGCAGCCATCCACGCCACCACTGCCGAACCGAGCAACGCCTTGTAGATTGTCTTCATGTCATGAACCCTTTGATCTTTATGTTTTAGGGCTTATCCCCTGATCGTCATGCGGAAGCAGGCGAATGTCTCATTTCCACCCGAACCGGGCGATGCCTCTCAGGGCAGGCGGACACGCGCTTCCTCTCCCACGCACTAGCAGTATCGAAGGGCATAAATCGGTTTGGGTCAAGAGCGAATGACGCTTGCTCCAGGCAGGCCAGCGGTTGACGCCGGACGGACAATACCGTTCCATCCGCTCCGGCTTCCGGCCGGGTATGCCCCCTGACCTTGCCCCCGAAAAATCGCCCGTCGCGCAAGCATGCATCGAGGAATCATGAGCAAGAAAATCGAAATGAACGCGGGAGCCAACACCCGGCTCGCGCATATCGGCAACGACCCGCACGACTATTTCGGCTTCGTCAATCCGCCTGTCGTGCACGCCTCGACGGTTTTGTTTCCGGACGCGGAAACCATGGCTTCCCGTAAGCAAAGATACACTTACGGCACACGCGGAACGCCGACTTCTGATGCCTTGGCCGACGCGATGAACGAATTGGAGGGGGCTGCCGGAACCATCCTCGTGCCCTCGGGCCTCGCCGCGGTGACGGTTCCGCTGCTCGCGTTTTTGTCGTCTGGAGACCACGTTTTGATTGTGGATTCGGTCTACAATCCAACCAGGCATTTTGCCGATACGATGCTCGTCCGCCTCGGCGTCGAGGTGACATATTACGATCCCATGGTGGGTGCGGGGATCGCGGATTTGATGAAATCTAATACCAAAGTTGTACTCACCGAGGCGCCCGGTTCGGGCACTTTCGAGATGCAGGACATACCCGCCATCGTCGAAGCGGCGCACAAGGGGGGAGCCGTGGTGATGCTCGACAACACCTGGGCGACACCGCTTTTCTTCCGTCCGCTGGACTTCGGGGTCGACATTTCCATTCAGGCCGCCACGAAATATCCCGGCGGACACTCCGATATTCTCTTGGGCACCGTCTCGGCCAACGAAGCCACCTGGAAACAGCTGCTCGCCTGCCATGGCGCGCTCGGCATGTGCGCTGCGCCCGACGATGTCTATCAGGTTCTGCGCGGGCTCAGGACCATGGGCGTGCGTCTGGAACGCCATCAGGAAAGCGCGCTTGCCATTGCCCGATGGCTGGAAGGGCGGGCGGGGGTGGCGCGTGTGCTGCATCCCGCGCTCGAATCCCATCCTGGCCACGCGATTTGGAAGCGCGACTTCAAGGGGGCGAGCGGCCTGTTTTCCATCGTTTTGGACGGCGGCGATGCGAAGAAGGCCCACGCCTTCCTCAATGCGCTGCGGATATTCGGCCTTGGTTACTCATGGGGCGGTTATGAAAGCCTTGCCGTCCATGTGCAGCTCGACGATCGGCAGGTGGCGCATGCGCCGCAGGAAGGTCCGGTCGTCCGGTTGCAGATCGGTCTGGAGAATGTGGAAGACCTCAAGGCCGATCTCGAACGTGGCCTGGCCGCTGCCGGGCATTGAGTGAGAGGGAACCGGCGGGAGAAGCTCGTGTAGCTGAGCCGTTCCGGCATGGATCCTCGGGTCAAGTTCGGGGATGACTAACGACAAGGGCGTTCAGGTCATCCTCCAGCCGTCGCGATGGCAGCATTCGTTCATACAATTCGTCATCCTCGGGCTTGCCCCGAGGATCCATGCCGGAACCTGCGATGGCAATGTTGCCCTCGGGTTTCACGGCCCACCCGAAGCATCTGATGACCTTGCGAAGCCACTCTAAATTCCGGCTTCGGCGTCGAAGCCGTAAAGCCAGTCGAAATCGCCCATGAGTTTGCTGCCGCTGCGAAGCCTGAGGATTGCATCGCGTGCAATTGCGACAGGCCCGCCCGCATGCCAGGTGAAGCGATTGAAGGCGCCGCGCTTTGCCACGGACGTGACGCGGGGCTTGCGGATACGTTCATAAGCGGCAAGCGCCTGGGCCGGATTGTCCCTCTGCCGGGCAATGAGCCTGGCAAGCACCACCGCATCTTCGATGGCCATGGCCGCGCCCTGCGCGGCAAAGGGCGGAACCGCGTGTGCTGCGTCTCCGATAAGCGCCAAGCCCTCGGGCCGTGTCCATGCATCGGCTGGATCGACCTGATGAACCGGCCACACAGTCCATGAGGGCGTGGCGGCGGAAAGCCTGGCCAAAAGGGGATGGGCTGCCGTCAGAACCTTGCGCAGGGGAGCATCGTCGGCATCCTGCTCCCAGGCGTTCAGGGGCACTTCGCCCGGTATGATAGCCACGAGATTGATGAGGCGCCCACCGCGCACGGGATAGGCGATCATATGAAAACGCGGATCGAGAAAAGCCGTCACACGGTCGGTCGGCACGAGTTCGGAAAGGTTGTCTGTGTCTGCGGGCAGGGTAGCCCGCCAGGCGATATAACCGGTGAAACGGCTGCGCACGGAGGTGCGGGCAAGCCGCCTCAGATGCGACCAGACGCCATCCGCCCCGATCAACAGGGGAAAATTGGCCTCTTCGCTTTCTTCGCCTCGGCGCAACACGGCGCGGATACCGCCATTGCGGGCGAACTCCGCCTTCTCAACGAGTACACCCGTGACAAGCGCGATTCGCTCGTCTGAACGCACGCGTTCCGCAAGGGCTGCCTGCAGATCGGCCCGGTGCGCCACCATATAGGGAGCGCCCCAGCGGGTCTGTGCCGCCTCGCCAAGCGGCACTTCGGCAAGGGTGGCAAGCGTTGAAGCCTTTTTGAGGGTGACCGAAACGGGCTGCACCGCCTGCGGGGCGAGCCCTTCGAGAACGTCCAGCCTTTCGAGAAGGCGTGTCGCATTGGGCGAGAGCTGCAGGCCGGCTCCCACTTCGCGCAGACTTTCCGCGCGTTCGTAGACGCGCACGGGAATTCCCTCGCGCGACAGCGCAAGCGCTGCTGTCAGGCCGCCGATACCGGCGCCCGCGATGACGATAGCCGGATCCGCAACCATGGGAGGAACCGCTTACGCCGCTTCGTCGAAAATGCAGCCTTCCGGCTTGGTTTCGGCAGGCTTGAGGGCCGCATTATAGCGGTACAATGTCGAGCAATAGGGGCAGACGCGCTCGTTTTCGTCGCCCATGTCGAGGAAGACATGCGGATGGTCGAAAGGCGGGTTTGCGCCGACGCACATGAATTCCCTCACGCCGATCTCGATCACCCGGTGGCCGCTCGTATTCTGAAAATGGGGAATGGCCGATCCTGCCATCGTCGTCTCCAGCTTGCCTTGTTCGCATAGGAAGTTGCTAGCGTTTGTAGCATAAAGCGCATCTTTGCAAGCCTATGATATGAAACTGTCGCAAAAGCGTGTCACCAGATAGGATGACCGGCAGGATACCGGCCAGCGCATGAAAGGGGGCGCGAGCAGACGATGAATGAACTGAAGCCTGTGCACACAGATTTCTCCGTAGACACGGGGCCCAAGGGTGAGATCGCCGGCGCGAGCCCGGACCGCTTCGTGAATCGCGAGTTTTCCTGGCTCCAGTTCAATCGCCGGGTGCTGGACGAGGCGCAGAACCCCAATCATCCGCTGCTCGAGCGGGTCCGCTTCCTGTCGATCTCGGCCGACAATCTCGACGAATTCTTCATGGTGCGCGTCGCCGGGCTTGCCGGTCAGGTGCGCGAACATATCGCAACCCGCAGCGCCGACGGCCGCACGCCCGAAGAGCAACTGGAACAGGTCCTGCGTGAAGTGGGCCGCCTGCAGCACGACCAGCACCAGAGCCTGACGGTTCTATTGGATCTGCTGAAGGCCGAAGGCATTGAGCTGGTGCGCCCGGATGTGTTGAATCAATCTGACATGAAATGGCTGGAGGACCATTTCATGGAAACGATTTTTCCGGTTCTGACGCCGCTTTCAATCGACCCGGCGCATCCCTTCCCCTTCATCCCCAATCTCGGCTTTTCCATCGCCCTGGAGCTTCAACACGAGGGCGAGCGCGAGACCATGACGGCGCTGTTGCGTCTGCCGGTCGCGCTCAAGCGCTTCATCGAATTGCCCGAGCGCGGGGCTTCGGTGCGCTTCATCACGCTGGAGGATGTGGTCAATCTCTTTATCGGCAAGCTCTTCCCGCGCTACCAGGTCATAGGGTCAGGCACGTTCCGCATCATTCGCGACAGCGATATCGAGGTCGAGGAAGAGGCCGAGGATCTGGTGCGCCTCTTCGAAACGGCGCTGAAACGACGGCGGCGCGGATCGGTGATCCGCATCGAGTTCGACAATGAAATGCCCCATGCCCTGCGTGAATTCGTGGCCAGCGAACTGGGCGTCGCGGAGAACCGTGTCACGGTTCTTGAGCGGCCGCTCGCCATCAACCAGATTTCCGAGATCGTCAAATTGCCGCGTGGGGACCTGCTTTTCGCGCCCTACAATCCGCGTTTCCCCGAGCGCATTCGCGAGCATAATGGCGATTGCTTCGCCGCCATTCGCGAGAAGGACATCATCGTCCATCACCCTTATGAATCCTTTGATGTGGTGGTGCAGTTCCTGCGTCAGGCCTCGCTCGATCCCGAAGTGGTAGCGATCAAGCAGACGCTCTACCGCACATCGAACGACAGCCCCATCGTGCGCGCGCTGATCGAGGCTTCGGAGGCCGGCAAATCGGTAACGGCGCTGGTCGAGCTGAAGGCCCGTTTCGATGAGGAGGCCAACATCCGCTGGGCGCGCGATCTGGAGCGCGCAGGCGTTCAGGTGGTGTTTGGCTTCATCGAGCTGAAAACCCACGCGAAGATGTCGTTGGTGGTGCGGCGCGAGGATGGAAAGCTGCGCAATTACTGCCATCTGGGCACGGGCAATTACCACCCCATCACCGCGCGCATCTACACCGACCTGTCCTATTTCACGGTCGATCCGGAAATCGCCCGCGATGTGGCGCAGATCTTCAACTTCATCACCGGCTATGCTGAGCCGGATCATGAAATGCGCATTGCGGTCTCTCCCTTCTCGCTGCGCAACCGACTATTGGAGCACATTCGCGGCGAGATAGACCATGCGCGCGCCGGCCGGCCCGCGCAGATATGGATGAAGATGAATTCACTCGTCGATCCGCTCGTGATCGATGGGCTCTACGAGGCGAGCGCTGCCGGCGTCGAGATCGATCTCGTTGTGCGCGGCATCTGCTGTCTGCGTCCGCAGGTGCCGGGCCTGTCCGAGCGCATCCGCGTCAAGTCCATTGTGGGGCGCTTCCTGGAACACAGCCGCATCTATTGCTTCGGCAATGGTCACGGCCTGCCTTCCGATGAGGCGATTGTCTATATCGCGTCTGCCGACATCATGCCGCGCAACCTCGACAGGCGCGTGGAAACCATGGTGCCGATCACCAATCCGACTGTGCATGAGCAGGTTCTGGGCCAGATTATGCTCGGAAACATCATGGACAACCAACAAAGCTTTGAAGTATTGCCGGATGGAACCTCTCGGCGCATGATGCCGGAAGAGGGGGAAGAACCGTTCAACGCTCAGGAATATTTCATGACAAATCCGAGCCTTTCCGGTCGCGGCAATGCCTTGAAGTCCCATGCGCCAAAGCGGATTGCCGCTTTCAAGAAGCGCAGGAAAGCGGACCTCGAACAGAACGCACCGGTGGAATAGCAGGCCGCCTCGTTTGGGTATTCCAGAATCTCAGGGCCGTCTTAGGGACCGCCGCCCCGTCTCGGTCATCGATATCGGGTCCAACTCCATTCGTCTCGTGATCTACGAGGGAGTTGTCCGTGCGCCGACCATGTTGTTCAACGAAAAGATGCTGGCCGGCCTCGGCAAGGGCATCGTCACTACGGGTGAGCTCGATCCGGAGGGCGTGACACGCGCCGTCGCTGAGTTCGGCCGTTTCCGCGCCCTGTCGGAACAGGCCGGCGCCGAGGCGCTGCATGTGCTCGCTACGGCTGCCGCACGTGAGGCGCAGAACGGGCCAGATTTCATCCAGCGTGCCGAGGAAATACTCGGCACGGAAATCCATGTCCTTTCCGGTCGCGAGGAGGCGAAATATTCCGCCTTCGGCATCATGTCGAGCTTCCACCGGCCGAATGGGATCGTTGGCGATCTTGGCGGCGGCAGTCTCGAACTGGTGGAAGTGGATGGCCGTTCCATGGGCGATGGCATCACATTGCCCCTCGGTGGCCTGCGTCTGCGCGAAATGGCGAAAAGCTCGGTCGCCCGCGCTGCGCGCATCGCCCGCAAGGAACTGGCCCGCGCCCCGTGGATGAAGGAGGGAGCAGGGCGTCCCTTCTATTGCGTAGGCGGCACCTGGCGAAATCTCGCCCGCCTGCACATGCTTGAAACCGGCTACCCGCTGGAAGTCATGCATCACTACGAACTGGGTATCGAACAGTCAGCCGATTTCCTCCAACGGGTCGCGACCGACGCCGACAAGATTCAGGGCATCGACCGCATCTCCAAGAACCGTCGCTCGCTTTTGCCCTATGGTGCGGCGGTTCTGCAGGAGATCATCCGCGCCTCCCAACCCTCGAGCATCATCTTTTCCGCGCTGGGCGTCCGCGAGGGCTATCTCTATTCCCTGCTTTCGGAAGAAGAGCGGGATGTCGATCCGCTCATTTCTGCGGCCGAGGAACTGGCGATCCTGCGTTCGCGCTCCGTGACCCATGCGCGCGAGCTTGCCGACTGGACGGGCACGGCACTTGCCGCACTCGGTGTCGAGGAAACGGAAAACGATGCGCGCTATCGCCGGGCGGCCTGTCTGCTTGCCGATATCGGCTGGCGGGCTCATCCCGAATATCGCGGCACGCAATCGCTCAACATCATTGCGCACGGCTCATTCATCGGCATCGATCATCCCGGCCGGGCCTTCATCGCGCTCACAAATCTCTTCCGCCATGAAGGGCTTTTCAACGATGCCCTTTCGCCGCAGATGCGCGAACTGGCAACGCCGCATTATGTGGAGCGTGCGCGGTTGCTCGGCGGCATTCTGCGGGTGGTCTATCTGCTCAGCGCATCCATGCCCGGCATTATTCCCAAGCTGAAATGGGAAAAGCGGGACGGCGGCAAGATCGTCCTTGTCATTCCCGCGTCCCATGCGGCGCTGATGGGGGAACGCCCGGTCGGGCGTATGGCGCATCTGGCTAGGCTGACCGGTCTTGACCTTGCTCTTGAAGTGGCCGAGAGCTGAGAGACGGCATGTTTCGGCCGCCGTATGGATACGGCGGCCTCCTTGGATTTCGGAATACTCGTGATCGCGCCCCGCTGGGCAGCGAAGCCCGCCGGGTACAGGTTATTCCGCGGCTTCGTTCTGCCTGCTTGCCGGCTCGAATATCTCGATCCGTCGCTTGTTGAAGCGCAGGGCAAGCTCGCCGCGCACAAGCCTCAGAGCTTCATTGCCGAACACGTCGCGACGCCATCCCGACATGGCCGGAACCTGTGCGTCTTCGCCATCGGCGGCGATGCGGTCGATATCATCACTGGAGGCGAGCATTTTGGGTGCAACGCCTTCGCGGTCGGCCACAAGCTTCAGAAAGACCTTCAGAAGTTCCGCGGCTGCCGCTGCACCCTCGGGCGCCTGCTGCGGGCGCGGCAGGCGCGGCAGTTCTTCCTTGGGGGTCGCCACGGCACGCGCCACGGCGCCGAGCAATGACGCGGCGGTGGAGGAGCGCTCCCACCCCTTGGGGATTGTGCGCAGACGGCCAAGCGCCTCGGTGTCCTTCGGTTGCTGCTGGGCGACCTCGTAAATCGCGTCGTCCTTCAGAACGCGACCGCGCGGCACATTGCGTTCGCGCGCCTCGCGTTCGCGCCATGCCGCCACCTGCTGCAGCACCGCAAGCTCGATCGGCTTCTTGATGCGCAGCTTGAGCCGCTTCCAGGCATCGTCGGGATGCGGGTCGTAGGTCTCGCGCGCCGTCAGAACCGCCATTTCCTCGTTGAGCCAGTGAGCGCGGCCTTCCCGTTGCAGTTCTTCGCGCAGATGTTTGTACACGTCGATCAGATGCGTCACGTCGGCGGCGGCATAGCTCAGCTGCTTATCGGTCAGCGGGCGGCGGCGCCAGTCGGTGAAACGCGACGACTTGTCGATATGCGCACCAGTGATCTTGGAGACGAGCTGATCGTAGGAAACGCTGTCGCCAAAACCGCAAACAGTCGCAGCCACCTGGCTGTCGAAAACCGGATGCGGGATGAGACCGCCCAGATGATGGATGATTTCGATATCCTGTCTTGCGGCATGGAAAACCTTGACCACATTCTCATCGGCCATCAGCTCGAAGAAGGGTTTCAGGTCGATGTCGCTCGCCAGTGGGTCGACCAGAACCGTTATGTCCGCGGTGGCCATCTGGATGAGGCAGAGTTCTGGCCAGAAGGTCGTTTCGCGGATGAATTCCGTGTCGACAGTGACGAAATCGGACTTTTTGAGCGCTGCAATTGCAGCTTCCAGGTCTTTTTGCTTCGTAATTAGGTCCATTTCGCTTCTTTATGTCATGCTCGGCCAAAAGGAAAGGAAGCGTTTCGCGGGGGCTTCAATGATCGTCCGCCGCGTCCCGGTTTCGCCCACGGCGCGCCATGCGCATGAAGACGGGCGAAGTGCGCAACAGGGCGGCAAAGCGCCGGCGCTGCGAAGCAGGAACCGACGGGCGCACACCCATGCGGTAGAGCGTGACGGCGATAAGAGCCGCATAGACGACTGACGTATAGGAAAACAGCGCCTGCGGGCCGAACATCTGCATCAGGAAGGAGGCCGCCGGCGGCCCCGCTATGGCGCCCGCCGAATAGAAGAAGAGTAGTCCGGCTGCCAGAAGCACGAACTGGTCCTTGCGCGCATGATCGTTCGCATGGGCGACGGAGAGCGAATAAAGCGACATGGCGAAAGCGCCGAACAGAAACACCAGCACCATGTTGGCGGTATAGTCGTCGCCTGCAAACCAGGTGATGGCCACCGCCGAAATCAGCGCGCCGATGGTGGTGAAAAGAAACACCACCCGCCGGTCATAGCGGTCGGAAATGGCGCCGAGCGGATATTGCATGATCGCCCCGCCGACAATGCCCGCGCTCATGAAGGTCGCGATGCCGGAAACCGAAAGGCCGATGCTCTGCCCGTAAATCGGGCCGACAATTCGGAAAGCCGCATTGGTGAGACCGACGGCCAATGCACCGATTGAGGCGAGGGGCGAGATGCGCCAGACCTCGTAAAGGTCGAGCCGAAACTCTGCCGGAGGCTGCGGGTTGGAACGGTCCGCCATGGAAACGGGCACGAGCGACAGGGTGATCATCATCGCCATGACCGCGAATGTCGTGAAGCCTTCGATGCCGAGGCCCGGAATCATGTATTGCGAGCCGGTGACGGCGCCGATGTCGATGATACGATAGATGGCAAGGACGCGGGCACGATTGGAATTCGTTGCCGCCGAGTTGAGCCAGCTTTCAATCGTGGTGAAAAGACTCGAGAAGCAGATGCCCGACAGGAAGCGAACCACGATCCAGGCTACAGGGTTTACGAAAAGCACGAGAAGCAGCGCGCCGGCGGCGCCGATTGCGGCAAGCGTGGCGAAGGCGCGGATATGGCCGACGGCACGCAAAAGGCGCGGCACGTAGAGACAGCCGATCAGGAAACCGGCGAAATAGGCGCTGCCCATGAGGCCGATGAGAGACGGCGAAAAGCCCTCCGCCGCGCCGCGCAGCGCGATCAGCGTTCCTTGCAAGCCGTTGCCGGCCAGAAGAATGCCGGCTGCAAGCAGAAGCGGGATCAGCGGGCGAAGATCGGTCATGAGGGCAGGCCCGTTGAAAGCTCCGGCAGCGCGCCAGTCGCACCACCTGAGAATCCCCTATAGGATGCTCTGGCTTAATCTGCTTGGGCCAAATGTCGTGGCCCATGGTTACAGCATGGGCCGAACGCGCGCCGGCTTTGCGGGCATTGGCGCCTGCACCTTGACAAATCGCACCCCACATGCGCTTTTCCCGCCGATCTTGAGGCTGGCTTTCGCCGGCCCGTTACGCATTCCAGACACGGACGATTTGACCATGCATCGCTACCGCAGCCATTCCTGCGCCGAACTCAGAAAATCGAATGTCGGCGAAACGGTCCGCCTTTCCGGCTGGGTCCACCGGGTGCGCGACCATGGCGGCCTTCTGTTCATCGATCTGCGCGACCATTACGGTCTCACCCAGATCGTCGTCGATCCGGACTCGCCCTCCTTCAAGACCGCCGAGACGGTGCGCGGCGAATGGGTCATTCGCGTCGACGGTGAGGTGAAGGCTCGCACTGCCGAAACCGTGAACGCGAACCTGCCCACCGGTGAGGTGGAGATTTTCGCCCGCGACATCGAGGTGCTTTCCTCCGCGAAGGAACTGCCGCTGCCCGTGTTCGGCGAGCCGGACTATCCCGAGGACATCCGCCTCAAATACCGCTTCCTCGATCTGCGTCGCGAGACGCTGCACAAGAACATCGTGCAGCGCACGAAGATCATAGCCGAGATGCGCCGCGCCATGGGCGAGGCGGGCTTTACCGAATATTCGACCCCTATCCTGACGGCGTCCTCGCCGGAAGGCGCGCGCGACTTCCTGGTGCCCTCGCGTCTGCACGAAGGCAAGTTCTATGCGCTGCCGCAGGCCCCGCAGCAGTACAAGCAGCTCATCATGATGTCGGGCTTCGACCGCTATTTCCAGATCGCGCCCTGCTTCCGCGACGAGGACCCGCGCGCCGACCGTCTGCCGGGCGAATTCTATCAGCTCGATCTGGAAATGAGCTTCATCGAGCAGGAAGACGTGTTCCAGACGATGGAGCCTGTCATGCGCGGTATCTTTGCGGCCTTTGCCGACGGCAAGCCGGTGACAGATGTATTCCCGCGCATTCCCTATGACGAGGCGATGCGCAAATACGGCTCCGACAAGCCGGACCTGCGCAACCCGATCGAGATGGAAGCCGTCTCCGAGCATTTCCGGGGTTCGGGCTTCAAGGTGTTCGCCAACATTCTCGCCAATGACGAGAAGGCCGAGGTCTGGGCCATTCCCGCCAGGACCGGCGGAAGCCGAGCTTTCTGCGACCGCATGAATTCCTGGGCGCAGGGCGAGGGTCAGCCGGGCCTTGGCTATATCTTCTGGCGCAAGGAAGGTGAGACGCTCGAAGGTGCGGGGCCGATTGCAAAGAACATCGGTGCGGAACGCACCGACGCGATCCGCACGCAGCTCGGTCTTGAAGATGGCGATGCCTGCTTCTTCGTGGCAGGCGATCCGAAGAAGTTCGTCGCTTTTGCCGGCGCTGCGCGTACACGCGCAGGCGAGGAGCTTGACCTCGTCGACAGGGAGCGCTTTGCGCTTGCCTGGGTTGTCGACTTCCCCTTCTACGAATGGGACGAGGACGAGAAGAAGGTTGAGTTCGGCCACAACCCCTTCACCATGCCGCAGGGCGGTATGGAGGCACTCGAGGGTGCCGATCCGCTGACCATCAAGGCCTATCAGTATGATCTGGTCTGCAACGGCTATGAGATCGCCTCCGGTGGCATCCGCAACCATCTGCCGGAAGTCATGGTAAAGGCCTTCGAGATCGTTGGTTTCGACAAGGCGGAAGTGGAAGAACGCTTCGGCGGTCTCTACCGTGCCTTCCAGTATGGCGCACCGCCCCATGGCGGCATGGCGGCAGGCATCGACCGCATCGTCATGCTTCTGCTCGGAGCGCGCAATCTACGCGAGATCACCATGTTCCCTATGAACCAGCAGGCGCAGGATCTTCTTATGGGCGCGCCTTCCGAGGCAACCCCGGCGCAACTGCGCGAACTGAACCTGAGACTTGCGCCCACACGCAAGGACTGACCGCAGGCGGTTTGGGCCGCATCGACTTTGAATTTTTGCCGCCGGGTCCCATAAGGGATCCGGCGGCGGCGTTTCTGCCGGGTGCTGTGCGGCTGAAGCATAAAGAACGCCGCGCATCCGGTCGGGATACGCGGCGTTCGCTGTTCTTGGATTTAGGTTTCCGGTGGCCGAAGCCGGGCCTACTGGTTTGCCACGACCTCAAGCCCAACCTGTTTGGCGAGTGTCTCCGGCGAGCCCATCGCGGTGCCCATTAGCACGGCAAAGGGCATTGGCTCGGGCGGTGCCGCGCGGATCTCGATATTCTTCGGGTTGTCGATATAGCTGGCCACCGCCTTGGAAAGGCTCTGTGTCAGGTCCGACCCAAGATACTGTGCGGCCAGAAGCGGAACGATGGCCTTGGCCTGATTGGCGACGTCGCCCGGCTGCACGCCCTGCTGTTTCGCAACGAGTGCCAGAACCTTGTTGGTGAGCGAGGCATCGTCGAAGCGCAGCGAAAGACCGTGCAGGTTAAGCTGCTGCATCAGGCCGAGCATGGCGAGACCCTGAGCCTGTTTCTGCTCCGGTGTCGCGCTTTCCATCTTGTTCTGCATGTCCTGAAGGGTCTTTATGAAGTCGGGCGTGTAGCCGCTCACTTCTCCGGTGATGCCCAGGGCCCCGGCCTTGTCCACGACGATGTCATATTTGGAGATGGTCATGAGGCCATCTTCCAGCCGCCAGTCGCCCACCATGTCGACGTGCCCGTTCAGTTCCTTGTACCCGAATTCCTCGATCACCGAGCGGCCCTTGGCATCTTTGACAAGCGCATCCAGATTGACCCAGAAATCCCTGACATTGGCGTTGAACTTCATCGTCCCGTCATTGTCCTGCAGCCCGGTATCTGCCTTCAGGTCATTGAATGAGAACACGTCGTTGCTTCCCATCGCCAGCTTGAAGGAACCGAGCGCGAAGGTCTTGTAGGTGGTGATGCCGGCATAGGGGCTGTTGGACCCTTCCTTGGGGATCAGGACGCCGGTCATTTCCAGCCCGTCCAGGGCGACGGTTGCCTCATCTTCGGTATGTTCGAAGGAATCGACTTCGATCAGGCCAACCTGATAGGTGTCGTCGGTCTCGCTGACATTCTGAAGTGCGAATTCCCCGATCTCTACGGGTTTGCCAATGGTGGCGAGCGCGATCTTGAACCCGTCGAAAAGCACGGAATCGCCGTCCTTGCTGACGTTGCTCCAGCTGAGCGTGACGCCCTGGCGCCCCATCAGGTCCTTGTAGCGCTCGGCCACTTCCTCGGCCTCCCATGCGAAGGCCGACTGCAGCGCTGTTGCAGAGAAAAGTGCCGCAACCGGAAATAACTTCAGCTTCGAAGAGGGGCTAAGCATGGGGTTGTTCCTTGCAATAACTTGGAATTACGATTGGTTTTCGACCTTTTGGTCGAAAATTGCGTTGGGAAGATGACGATTAGCGAAGGCTGTGTCAATTTCGAGTGTAAGTTGATTCAACGCCGTTTTCGCGGAAATTCCGACCGCAAAACAACTTTTGGAAGGCGAGGGGCAGAAGGAACGATCGATGCGGATGGCATGGCATGTGGGGCTTGCAATTCTGGTCATGTTTTTGGGGACCCTGTCGGTCCGGGCGGAAGAGCTGTACGAGGGCATCACATATCGCGCGGGTCTCAAGCTCGATATCCACGCCCCCGACAAGCCGGGCGGTGCCTCGCGCGCCGGCATGAACCTCTTTTCTTTCGCAGGCGGTGGTCAGCGGGTGCCTGTCGTCATCTACGCGCATGGCGGAGGCTGGGTTAAGGGGTCGCGCAAGAAGGTCTATTCCATGCCGCAATGGCTGACCTCGCGCGGATACATGCTTGTCGCCATAGACTACCGCAAGGTTCCAGAGACGACCATCGACGGACAGGTGAACGATTTGTCCTCGGCGATTGCCTGGGTGCGCTCGAACATCTCGCGTTATGGCGGCGATCCGTCGCGTATCGTGCTGATGGGGCATTCGGCCGGCGCCCATCTGGTCGCCATGGCCGCCGCGCGTAATCTTGCGGGGTCCGTTCGCGGGGTGATCCCCAACGATGTTCAGGCTTACGACATGGTGGCCTATGCGGGCATGCGTGGTTCCCTGGGCTATCCCTATCTCGATGCCTTCGGTTCCAATCCGCGCGATTGGGTGCGCTGGTCCCCGGTGACCTATGCGCGCCAGCGTTCGGGCTTTCCGCCGCATCTTTTCATGCATTCGGGCTCCGATGGCGCGCGCCGCAAGGCGCTTACCAACGGCTATGCAAATCTGCTGCGGTCGCGCGGAACCCATGTCAGCGTCTTCAACGGCGGGCGCTATACTCACGGTTCCATTGCCCGCAAGCTTGGTCAGACAGGCGATGCGGCAACGGCGGCGGTCGAGCGTTTTCTGGCGCAGGTCACGCGATAAAGGCGCCGGTTGGGCGTTTAAAAAGACGCTCGGCGCTCCCGCTTTTTCAAGGAGCAAAAGCATGAACCGGGTTACGGGCGGTTGCCTCTGCGGCGATGTTCGGATGGCACTCACGGGGCGCCCCCATCGGGTCGGTCTTTGCCATTGCATGGACTGCCGCAAGCATCACGGCGCTCTTTTTCACGCCTCGGCGATCTTTCCTGAGAGTGCCGTGGAGATTGAAGGCGAGACGCGCCATTATCAGGGGCGGCATTTCTGTCCGCGCTGCGGTTCTTCCGTGTTTGCGCGCACCGGCGATGAGATCGAGGTGAATCTGGGATCGCTCGATGCGCCTGACCTGTTCATGCCGACGTATGAGAGCTGGACCATTCGCCGCGAATCCTGGTTGCCACCCTTTCCGCTGGCCCGGCGCTACGAGCGCGACCGCGATCATTCCGCGCGCCATGAGGAATAGGCGGCGCCGAACGTCAATCGCGTCGTGAACCCGTGAAATACCGGCCTTTTTCAATGCTGCGGCTTGCCGCGAATCAGCCGGTGGTCTAACCGGAACCCATGGGAAAAGATCTAATTCCGCCCGGCAGCGACGGCGGAGATGCCATCGAGCCTGTTGACCTCAAGAAGGCGCTCGAAGAGCGGTATCTCGCTTATGCGCTGTCGACCATCATGCACCGTGCGCTGCCGGATGTGCGCGACGGCCTGAAACCCGTGCACCGCCGCATCGTCCACACGATGCGCCTTTTGCGCCTAAGCCCGGATCAGGGGTTTGCCAAATGCGCCCGTATCGTGGGCGACGTGATGGGCAAGTTCCATCCGCATGGCGATCAATCCATCTATGACGCGCTGGTGCGCCTCGCCCAGCCCTTCGCCATGCGTTACCCGCTGGTCGACGGGCAGGGTAATTTCGGCAATATTGACGGCGATAACGCTGCGGCGATGCGCTACACCGAAGCGCGCATGACCGAGGTGGCCGTGGAGATTCTCTCCGGCATCACCGAGGACGCGGTCGATTTCCGCTTGACCTACAACGAGGAAGACGAGGAGCCCACCGTGCTCCCCGGCGCTTTCCCGAACCTGCTCTGCAATGGGTCCTCCGGCATTGCCGTCGGCATGGCGACCTCGATCCCGCCGCACAATGCTGCCGAAATCTGCGATGCAGCGCTTGCCATCATCGACACGCCCGATGTCGAGGAAGACAAGCTTCTTGAGTTCGTCAAGGGTCCCGATTTCCCGACCGGCGGCATCATCGTCGAGGATCAGGCCTCGATCCGCGAGGCCTATGCGACCGGGCGGGGCGGTTTTCGCGTGCGCGCCCGATGGCACAAGGAAGATCAGGGAAGGGGCACCTGGAATGCGGTTGTCACCGAAATTCCCTACGGCGTCCAGAAGTCCCGACTGATCGAGAAGATCGCCGAACTGATCATCGCGCGGCGGCTGCCGCTTCTAGAAGACATTCGTGACGAGAGCGCGGAAGACATCCGCATCGTGCTCGTGCCGAAGAGCCGCACCGTTGAAGCCGAAATCCTGATGGAATCGGTCTTCAAGCTGACGGATCTGGAAAGCCGCTTCCCGCTCAACATGAACGTCCTTTCGCGCGGCAAGGTGCCGGGCGTCATGTCGCTCAAGCAGGTGCTGCGCGAATGGCTCGACCATCGACGCGATGTGCTTCTGCGCCGCTCGCGGCATCGCCTGGCCGAGATCGAGAGACGGCTGGAAATCCTCTCGGGTTACCTGATCGCTTATCTCAACATCGATGAGGTGATCCGCATCATCCGCGAGGAGGATGAGCCCAAGCAGGTCATGATGACCCGCTTCAACCTCACCGATACACAGGCCGAGGCGATCCTCAACATGCGCCTGCGGGCCTTGCGGAAGCTCGAGGAATTCGAAATCCGCACAGAGTTCGACAAGCTGTCGGAGGAAAAGGCGGGCATCGAGGCGCTGCTTGCTTCCACCGAGCGCCAGTGGAAGACCGTGCGCTGGGAGGTGGCGAAAGTCCGTCAGACCTTCGATCCGGAAAAGAATCCAGGCCTCGGTGCGCGGCGCACCACTTTCGCCGATGCGCCCACCCACGATCTCGAAGAGGTGCATGAGGCGCTGATCGAGCGCGAGCCGATCACCGTGGTCCTGTCGGAAAAGGGCTGGCTGCGCGCCATGAAGGGGCATTTGTCGGATTATTCCTCGCTTTCCTTCAAGGAAGGCGATGGGCTGAAGCTGGCATTCCCGGCACAGACCACCGACAAGATCCTTTTGTTCACCACGGGCGGAAAGTTCTACACGCTCGGCGCCGACCGCCTTCCGGGCGGGCGCGGCCATGGCGAGCCGGTACGCATCATGGTCGACATGGAAAACGACCAGGCGATTGTGACCGCCTTCGCGCATGATCCGGAGCGCAAGCTCCTGGTTGCCTCGCATCTGGGCAATGGTTTCGTGGTGGCGGAGAAGGAGATCATCGCCAACACCCGCAAGGGCAAGCAGGTGGTGAATGTGAAGGCGCCCGACGAGGCGCAGATTTGCGTGCCTGTTACGGGCGATCACGTGGCGATTGTCGGCCAGAACCGCAAGCTCCTCGTGTTCCCGCTGGCGGAGGTGCCGGAAATGGGGCGTGGCAAGGGCGTACGTCTCCAGCGTTACAAGGATGGCGGCGTTTCCGACATCAAGACCTTTGCCATGGAGCAGGGCCTGTCCTGGCAGGATTCGGCCGAGCGAACCTTCGTGAAATCGCGCGAGGAACTGGCCGAGTGGATCGGTGCCCGCGCATCGGCCGGCCGCATGACCCCGAAGGGCTTCCCGCGTACGGGCAAGTTCGGCTAGGGCATTTTGCAGTCAGGTGGAATCACCTGACGTCTGCATAAATGCTGAAAAACAAAGAGATAGATCAGTTCAGGGTTTCCGTGAAACGGTGAACCGATCCAGGGCATTTTGCAGTCAGGGCAAGCAGGGTTCAGCGCTTCGAATCATGCAGAAGGCTATTGCGGGGCACATCACACGGGATGCCTTATCGCGCCCCGTGCACGCTTTCTCTGACCATCGCGAAGCTGCCAGAGCGAGTGGGCGATCAAGGTGAGGATGAGAACGGCCCCGCCGGCAAGCGTTGCCTGGCTGGGCACTTCCGCAAAGATCATCCACACCCAGACCGGTGCGAGCACCGTTTCAAGCAGGTAGAACATCGCCACTTCCGGGCTGGAAATATATTTCGGCCCGTTGGAGAGGCAGAAAAAGGCGATGGGCATGACGACCGCCCCGTTGAGGATGATCCACCAGGGCGCTTCGATGCGATAGCCCGTTCGCATAGTCATGAAAGCGGCAATAACAAAAGGGATCGCCACCGCGATCAGTGCTGTGAAACCCATGTCGCGCCCGCTTCCACGTGTCACTGTCAGGGCCGAGGCGAGCAGGAAGGCAGTGGCAAGCGCCATGGCGTTGCCGAACAGATTGCCGCTGCCGATGCCTCCACCGACGATGATCGCAACACCCGCGATCATGGCCCCCATGGCGAGAAGCGTTGCAGGCTTCGGGCGTTCCTTCAGGAAAACCCAGGAAAGAAGGGCGGCAAATACCGAGTTGAAGGCGAGGATGAACACGAGATCGGCAGTCGTGGTGTTGTAGACCGCAATGATGAAGCACAGGCCGGAGAGCGCATAAAGAAGCGCGACGATAAGGCCGGTGCGACCCGGAACGAGCGGCGGTGCCTTGCTTGAGATCGAGCGCCACACGCTCCACATCACCAGCGCCGCCAGCACGGTCATGCCACTTCGGACCATGAGGATCGGCCAGAGATCGCCCCCGGCGAGGCGAATAAGCGGAATATCGATGGTCAGGATCATGCCGCCTATGGCGGTTATGGCCAGCCCCTTGGCGTGCGTGAAGGAAGCGGGGTCTGACACGGCGGTGCACCTCGGCAAAAAATCTTGCGATGCGGGAGAGGTGCCGCTTTGGGCTGTCACTCGAAGCGGGCCCAGCCTTGCGGCCCCAGATGCTCCTGCGGCTTGAAGCGCACCTTATAGGCCATTTTGCGCGAGCCATTGACCCAATAGCCCAGATAGACATGCGGCAGACCGGCGGCAACCGCGCGCTGGATGTGATCCAGGATCATGAATGTGCCGAGCGAACGGTCTGTGAGCGCCGGATTGTAGAAGGAATAGACCATCGAGAGCCCGTCGCTCATCATGTCGGTCAGCGCAACCGCCAGAAGCTCGCCTTCGCCTTTGCCGGTGATGAAGCTGTCGGGGCCGCGGCGGCGATACTCGATCACCTGCGTGCCCACATGGGTGTCTTCCACCATCATGGCGTAGTCGAGCACCGTCATGTCCGACATGCCGCCCTTCTTGTGGCGGGCGTCCAGATAGGAACGGAAAAGCGAATATTGCTCGCTGGAAGGTTCGGCGCCATGGGCAGTGCCGATCAGATCGGCATTTTGCTTCAAAACCCGGCGCATGGTTTTGTTCGGCTCGAATTCCTGCGCCAGTATGCGCACGGAAACGCAGGCGCGGCATGTCTCGCAAGCAGGCCTGTAGGCAATGTTCTGCGACCGGCGAAACCCACCTTGCGTCAAAAGGTCGTTCATTTCCGGAGCCTTGTCACCCACCAGATGGGTAAAGACCTTGCGCTCGAATTGCCCCTCAAGATAGGGGCAGGGCGACGGCGCGGTCAGGAAAAACTGCGGGGATTGAACGGGTTGTTGCGTCATTTCTGTCGGGTGGTGCTCCTGGGCATTCTGCAGTCGTGCGGGCCAGCCGGCGCTCGCACGAACGCGCAAAATAACAAAACAAGGCGTTCCTTCGACACATGGCGCGCTCGCGCATAAGCAAGGCACCCTGAACGAGTATGCTGCGCGGCGGAACCTCTTTATGCCGTACAATTACGGCGAAACAATCGCGGCGTTGAGGCCTGCCTGCGCCCTGATATTCCTGTTACAGCCCATAATACCATGGCCCGACAAAAGAAAACGTCAACCAAATTATTACGACCAGCGGCATGCCGGCCTTCATGAAGTCGCGGAACGAGTAGTGGCCGGGACCCATGACCATGAGATTGGTCTGATAGCCGATGGGCGTGGCGAAGGAGCAGTTAGCGGCAAAGATCGTCGCGGCGACGAAGGCTTCCCCCGGCACGCCGATGGCCGAAGCGATGCCGAGCCCGATAGGCGTGAAAAGCACTGCCGTCGCGTTGTTGGAAAGAAAATTGGTGAGCACTGCAACGATGAGGAAGTAGCCCGAAAGGATGATTGCCGGTGCTTGCCCGGAGAGAATGCCGACAGCCGATTGCGCAATCAGGTCGGCACCGCCCGTCCGCTCCAGGGCGGTAGCGGCAGCGATAGCCGATCCGACGAGAAGGAATATCTGCCGGTCGAAGGAGCGACCCGCTTGGGCAAGGGTTAGGCAGCCCGTGGCGATCATAGCAAAGGCGCCGGCAATAGAGGTCGCCACGATAGGCGCCAGGTCGAGGGCCGCTGTGGCCACGATGCCGGCGAATATGACGAAGGCGATCCAGGCCTTGCGGCGCTGAGGAACGGGTTCTGCCGACCATTCCAGAACGAGGAGGTCATGGCTTTCGCGCAATTCCTCGAAAGCGCGGTCGGAACCGCCGATGAGGATGGTGTCGCCTGGTTCCAGTCTGATCTCGGCGACGGGCGTGCGTCCCATCCGGCTCTTGCGCTGCACGCCGAGCATATGCACGCCATGCTCTGTCTCGATACCCGCATTGCGAATGGTTCTGCCCGCGTGGCGTGAACCCGGCGGGATGACGGCCTCGGCGATATGGTAATCAGGGCCGACGGTTGTTGGGCCGTTGTCGTCATCCGTGTCGGCCATATGGCCGGCAGCCCCCCGCGACAGCGCTTGCGTGAAAGCGCGGCGCGTGGCCGTCACCATCAGCCGGTCGCCTTCCGAAAGGACGACATTCTCGAAGGGGGGATGAAAACTCATCCCGCGCCGCACGATCAGCCGCGGCATCAGATCGCCCAGTCCCTGGAAAAGGCCGGCCCGCGATTCCTTGCCAATGAAGGGATGGCCGGGGCCGATTCGGATTTCGCCGATGAACTGCGTGCCCGACTGCATCTGTCGGAAGCCCTTCTCGGTGCTTGAGTCGCGCAGGATGCGAGGCATCAGGGTCAGTACATAGAGGCTGCCCGCAAAGGCAAGCATCAGGCCGGGAATGGTGATGTCGAAGAAGCCGAGACCTATCCCGGCCTTGGCGGCGACACCCGCCACCAGAAGATTGGTCGAGGAGCCGATCAGCGTCGTCATGCCGCCCAGTATCGTCATGAACGACAAGGGCATGAGCGCTTTGGAGACGGCAAAGCGCTTCTGTGCGGCAAAGACGATCAGGATCGGGATGAAGATCACCACCACCGGCGTGTTGTTGAGGATGGCGCTCAGGGAGGCGGCCGTCAGCAGCGATATGGCGATGGTGCGCCCGGCTGATCCGCCTGCCGAACGCGCCAGAAGCCGGGCTGGCCGGTCGAGCGCGTCGGTCGCAAAGAGGCCTTGTCCGACGATGAGCAGGGCAAGCACCGTAGCAAGCGCCGGATTGGCGAAACCGGTCAAAAGGTCGTCAGGACGCAGGCTGCCAGCAGACCCTTGATAGGGAAAGAGCGCAAAGAGTACCAGAAAGGCGACAAGACTGCCGAGTGCCACAAGCTCAAGCGTGAACCGCTCGGAAACATAGGCAGCCACCGTGGCGGCAATGATCGCATAGGTGGCCCAGAGATGAAAATCCGCCATTCGGTTCCCGTAGCAACATGAACAGGCAATGCCGCCTTGTGCGGCTGCTCACTGGCTCGGAGCATAAGCACGAGATGGCGCGCCGCAAGCATCGATTTACCTTTGGAAACAGGAAGTCAGTGGTGACGATGCCGCAGGCGCCGGATATGGAGAACCGTTTTGCTTCCTTTTGATTACGGGCCTGCCTGCAATCATTTGTTGATGGCCACCGTATCGAGAAGGCGGTCGTGCAGGGTCTGTTTGCGGGACAGGAAAAGCGGCGCAAGCAGGAAGGGCGCGAAGATCGCCGTCAGGCCTATAAAGAGCAAGCCGTGGGCAAGGGCATAACGCGGCGTAATCGGTCTGTCGTCGAGCCTATGTAATCGCAGCCCCAACAATCGCATGCCCCAGGTCGATTGTGCGGGGCCTCCTAATGTTCTTGCGACATAAATGCCGGCGACCGCCAGAGCAGCCAATCCGGACACATAGCGTGTCAGATCATAAAGACTGTCGGCTGTGTGTGTGCCAAGCCCGTTAACGCCGTTTCCCTCGGATGGGTCGAGAAAAAGCGACACGAGATTTTCCATGGCGAGGGTCAGAGCTATCGATAAGCCGGCGGCAATAAGCCCGTAGAGAACGAAATCGATGAGGAACGCGATTGCCCGCTTCAACCGGACCCATTTCAGATCAGGTCCGTTCGGTCGCTCGTCCAAATCCAGCATACCCGAACCCGAGAACCGATCCAGCATCATGGGGTCTCCGCATTTTGTGCGGAACCTGTGTAAGCGGGATTTTCGGTGATGGTTTAATCACCCTTCGCGGGCGCGTGTCCCGTTCAGTGCGACGCGCGCACCACCACCGTTCCAAGAAGCAGGTCGTGCAGCGTGCGCTTCTGGTCGGTGAAAAGCGTGATCAACAGGATCAGCGGTGTCAGAACGGCGTTTCCTGCCCAGAAAAGCACCGTGTGCACCACGGCCAGCAAAGAATCCACGCGTGCGCCGTCCAGGCGCACCAGCCGGATATCGGCGAATTGCATGCCGAGCGTCGCCTGGTTGCGCCCGCCAAGCGTGCTGGCGACATAGAGGAGGGCGGTCAAGGGAGCGAGAATGCCGAAAAGAAGCCAGCCGAGGCCAAGCGTCATGATGCCGAGAAAGCCGACCAGGATGGCAACCGGAATCATCAAAAGCCCGATCAGCAGGTAATCGATCAAGAAGGCTAGGACGCGTCGCGTGCGCACCCCGCGGAAAAGCCATGGCTCATCCAGCATATTCGTGCCTGCATCGTGCTCGATAATCTGTGCACCCATCACAAAACCTTTCCTTCCTGCAGGAAAGAGATGGGGATTTGCCCGGTTACTTCAAGGTATCGGCACAAACGGTGTCAGAGCTTTTCGGCCACATCCAGCGCGAAATAGGTGAGAACCCCGTCGCAGCCGGCGCGCTTGAAGGCGAGCAGGCTTTCGAACATGGCCTTCTCGCCGTCGATCCAGCCATTGGCCGAAGCGGCCTTGATCATCGCGTATTCGCCCGACACCTGATAGGCGAAGGTCGGTACGGCGAAGGTGTCCTTCAGCCGTCGCGCGATGTCGAGATAGGGAAGGCCTGGCTTCACCATCAGCATGTCGGCGCCTTCGGCAAGGTCCTGTTCTGCCTCGCGCAGCGCTTCGTCCGTGTTGGCGGGGTCGATGTAATAGGTTTTCTTGTCGCCCTTGAGCAGTGAACCGGTGCCGATCGCCTCGCGATAAGGGCCGTAGAACGCGGAAGCGAATTTGGTCGCATAGGACATGATCGCGACATTCTGGAAGCCATTGCGGTCGAGCGCGTCGCGGATGGCGCCGATGCGACCGTCCATCATGTCGGAGGGGGCGATGATATCCGCGCCGGCGGCCGCCTGTTCGACGGCTGCCGCCGCCACCTGGCTCACCGTTTCGTCATTGATGATCTCGCCATCGCGCAGAATGCCGTCATGACCGTGGCTCGTGAACGGATCGAGGGCGACATCCGTGATGATGCCGATTTCCGGCACCGCTTGCTTGATGGCGCGGGTGGCACGGTTGATAAGGTTGTCGGCGTCGAGCGCATGCGATCCCGTTTCGTCGCGAAGGCTCTGCTCGATGCGGGGAAAGGTGGCGATTGCCGGTATGCCGAGCTTTGCGGCGCGCTCCGCCTGGCGCACCGCCCGGTCGATCGTATGGCGCGCAACGCCGGGCATGGCCGAGATGGGCTCTTCGGCGTTTGATCCTTCCATCAGAAACAGCGGCCAGATGAGATCGTCCACCGTCAGGTGGTTTTCCTGAACCAGCCTGCGCGACCAGTCGGCCTTGCGCATGCGGCGCAGGCGGCGGCTTCCGGTAATCTCGTCGACGCTGCGTTCGGGCGTGATGGCTATCGCCGGCGTCGTGGCGGGCGAACGGCTGAATTTGTTCACGACATGATGCTCCTGATGCGCCGCCTGTCTATCATAGCGGGCATAATCAACCAAGTCAGGCAAAAGTGTCCTGTGGTCGCAGCCGCCTGTGCCATTGACGGACCCCTGCCGCCCCAATAATCACGGATATGGTGGTTTTCGGCGTTGGGATGAGGAGGATGTGACTGTGGACTTCGGCGGCGCTGACGACATTCTCTTCGAAGTCCGGGGCAGGGCGGGGATTGTGACCCTCAACCGGCCCTCCGCGCTGAATGCGGTGAACGAACGAATGGTGGCGGCCCTTTCGCGCGCTCTCGATGCCTGGCGCTCGAACGATGCGGTGGCTCACATCGTTCTGAAGGCCGAGGGGCGGGCCTTTTCCGCCGGCGGCGATATTCTGGATGTTTATGAGGCCGGGCGTGCAGGACAGCCGAAACCCGGTTTCTTCGCTGACGAATACCGGCTCAACGCCTCGATTGCCCGTTATGAAAAACCCTATGTCTCGCTGATCGACGGCATTGTCATGGGTGGCGGGGTCGGTATTTCCGGCCACGGCTCACACCGGGTCATGAGCGAAAAGGCCGTTTATGCAATGCCGGAAGTGGGCATCGGCTTCTTTCCCGATGTCGGGGGGAGCCACATCCTGTCGCGGCTGCCCGGCGAATTCGGCATGTATCTCGCGCTTACCGGAAGCCGCATTCGCTGGGGCGATGCCGCAGCTGTTGGCCTTGCCACGCATGCGGTGCGCTCCGAACGGCTTCCCGAACTGCTTGAGGCGCTTTGCGAGGCCGGCAATTTGGATGCGGCGCTTGCCGGATTTGCCGAGGATATTCCGCGCGAGACGGACGATGCGCGTATGCATGCGATAGCCCGCCATTTTTCCTATGACGCGCTCGACGATATCGTCGCAGCCCTCAGGGATTCGGGTGATGAGTGGCTGCACTCCGTGCATGACACGATCCTCTCGCGATGCCCAACCAGTCTTCGCGTTGCCTTTCGGCAGGTTCGCGCCGGCGCAGCCATGACCATGGATGAATGCATGCGCATGGAATACCGCATTCTTCAGCGCATGCTGGAGGGGCACGAATTCTATGAGGGCATTCGTGCGGCACTGATCGACAGGAGTACTCCGCCGCAATGGCGTCCCGCACGTCTGGAGGATGTTTCGCAAGACGACGTCGATGCCTATTTCGCTCCTCTCGATGAGGGGGATTTGGTGCTGTGATGGGAGATGGCGTGGCAGGCATGGCGGCGATGCGGCCATCGCAGCTCGACAGCGCCTATAGCTGGTTTCACCGGCTGGTGGCGCTTGCCTGCCTCGCAATGGGTGTCTTTTACTGGATTCGCCTGATCGGGTTTTACCCCGGCCTGCTCTGGCGCTTCGACCTGATGCCGATCCACTGGAAGATCGCAAGCGTCGTTCTGTCCGTACTTTATCCTTTCGCCGCCGTGGGTCTCTGGCTTGTCGCATCCTGGGGGCCCGTCATCTGGTTCCTGTGTGCGGGTGCTGAACTGGCGATGTATGGACCGCTGTCGAGCTATTTCGGCACGCGCACGCCGCTTCTCGTTTTTCATCTTTGCGTCGCCGTTATTTATGTCGGCCTGCGCCTCGCGCTTTATCGGCGCAACCGCCTCGCCCAGAAATAGGGCGCTCCCTGCCGGAATATCTTTCTCGAAAGTGTGTGCCGAAAACCCAGCATTGGCGCGGGTTGGCAGCATGCCGTGCGGCAGGCCGTTCGAATGCAATTGAGGGGATTTACCGCCCGTTAGCCCTGTTCATCCGTAAGACGTTGTTAAGCTTGGCGTTTAAGTCGAATTTTAGAGGCATTCGATAGGGTTGGGCCAAGGTGAGACAAAAAACAAAAATCACCGGCGTCAAACGAGAGGCTACAGTAATGATTAATTCGCGCCCCGCGGCGAATAATGCCGCACCGAAAGAAGAACACAAGGACGCTCTGCGTTCGCTTTATCTTGAATCCCTGCAGTTGGTCGAGCGTCTGCATCGCCGTCTGCTTGATGTGATCAAGGATGAATTCGAACGCAACGGCCGCAGCGACATCAATGCCATCCAGGCATTGCTCCTTTTCAATATCGGCAATTCGGAGCTTACGGCAGGCGAGCTGCGCTCGCGTGGCTATTATCTTGGCTCCAACGTGTCGTACAACCTGAAGAAGCTCGTCGATCTCGGCTTCATCAACCACCAGCGTTCGCGTGTGGACCGTCGTTCGGTTCGCATTAGCCTGACGCCGAAGGGTGCCGATATCGCCAAGGTGGTGGTCGGCCTCTACAACCGGCATATCGGGTCCATCGAACAGGTCGGCGGCATCAGCACCGACGAGTTCGAGCAGATGAACCGTGCCCTGCAGCGGCTGGACCGCTTCTGGAACGACACCATCGCATACCGCATGTAGGTCTCGCCTTTGATTCACCTTGGCTGCTCGCCGGTGTGCAGCCGAAAATGGAAGGTCGGCGTGGCGGGACGCCGGCCTTCACACTTTCGTTATTCTCCCCGATTTCTCAACCCCGTGACGCCTGGTCACGTTAAGGTCATAATCCGATGGAATTGGAATGGTTGAGAGGCCGCCTCAGGCGAGCCCTTAAAGGCGCGCGCCGGGTGGGGCCGCCGGGCAGGGGGCTTTCCCGAAGAGGGTTGGCGAATTCTTAACGCTGTGGCGCCATTGTCCTGGCGCATCGATTGCCCCGCGTCATCCTGCAAAGGGATCGGGCATGGAAAGTTCGGGAAAGCGAATGAAGACCAACCGCCGCATCTTCCTCACTGCCGCCAGCGCGGCTGCCCTGTCTGCCGTTGCAGGCGGTGCGAGCGCACAGAACCTTATCGATCAAATCATCCGCTCGCCGCGTCGCGGCGCATGGAATGATCAGTTCGACGCCCGCGTGAGCCGTGGCGGACGCGTTTCGTCCAATCAGCCCATTTTCAGCCAGGAGACGGTGTTCTACGTCCAGCAGGCGATCATGGAATACCAGAACATTGCGGCTCAGGGCGGCTGGCAGCGCGTACCCGACACCAAGAAATTACAGCTCGGCGTCGTGGACCCCGATGTCGAGGCATTGCGCCGCCGCCTGATGGTGTCCGGCGATCTGTCGCAGAGCGCGGGCATGTCCAACGCTTTCGATTCCTATGTCGATTCGGCGTTGAAGCGCTTCCAGGCGCGCCATGGTCTGCCTGCCGATGGTGTGACCGGCCGCTACACCTATTCCGCCCTCAACGTGCCGGCTGCCGTTCGTCTCGGCCAGCTCCAGACCAATCTGGAACGCCTCAGCTCGATCACCGCTTCCCTGCCAAACCGTCTGGTGATGGTGAACATTCCCGCAGCCGAGATCGAAGCTGTCGAAAACGGCCGCGTCGCGCTGCGCCACACCGCTATTGTCGGCAAGGTCGACCGCCAGACGCCGCTCCTGACTTCGAAGATCAACGAGGTCATCATCAATCCCTATTGGAATGCGCCGGTGTCGATTGTCCGCAAGGACATCATTCCGCTGATGCGCAAGAACCCCAATTATCTGACGGACAACAACATCCGCCTGATCGCGCCCGATGGCAACGAGGTGGATCCGTTGACTGTCGATTGGTCCACGGATGATGCCGCACAGTACCGTTTCCGCCAGGATCCGGGTCGCATCAACGCCATGGCCTCGATCAAGATCAATTTCCCCAACGAACACGCCGTCTATATGCACGACACGCCGCAGCAGGCGCTGTTCCGCGATCTGGACCGGTTTTATTCGTCCGGCTGCGTGCGCGTGCAGAACGTGCGCGATCTGGTTACCTGGCTTCTCAAGAATTCGGGCTGGGATCGCCGGCGCATCGAGCAGACGATCCAGTCTGAAGAGGATGTGCATGTGGCGCTGGCCGATCCGGTGCCGGTCTACTTCACCTATGTCTCGGCATGGTCCACCGGCGATGGCGTCGTGCATTTCCGCGATGATATTTATGGTCGGGACGGCGCGAGCGAACTGCAGATTTCGACGGCTCTCTGAGCCGTCACGGCATAAAAGTCCGCCGGAAGGCCCTGCCGCATATCCACAGCCGCCCCGCAATGGGCGGCTGTCGTGCATTTGAGAACGAATTTTCGTTCGGGGGCGTGGTGGCTTTCAAAGAAAAGTGCTAGAGGCCCCATTCCGCCATTCGATACATTGCGCAAGGGGTAAATCCGCCATGGCAACCGCGACCGCCGCCGCTTCCGTCGAGGCCGATCCGTTCTTCACCCGGCCGCTCGAAGAAAGCGATGCCGAAATCTTCTCCGCGATCCGCCAGGAGCTGGGCCGTCAGCGTCACGAGATCGAGCTGATTGCCTCCGAAAACATCGTTTCTCGCGCCGTCATGGAAGCGCAGGGAACGGTGCTGACCAACAAATATGCGGAAGGTTACCCAGGCAAGCGCTATTACGGCGGTTGCCAGTATGTCGATATCGTCGAGGAACTGGCGATCGAGCGCGCCAAGAAGCTGTTTGGCTGCAACTTCGCCAACGTTCAGCCGAATTCCGGTAGCCAGATGAACCAGGCCGTGTTCCTGGCGCTTCTCGAGCCGGGCGACAGCTTCATGGGTCTGGACCTCAATTCCGGCGGTCACCTGACCCATGGTTCTCCGGTCAACATGTCGGGCAAGTGGTTCAACGTCATTTCCTATGGCGTGCGCAAGGACGACCACCTCCTCGACATGGACGAGGTGGCCCGCCTTGCCCGCGAGCACAAGCCAAAGCTCATCCTTGCCGGCGGCACGGCCTATTCGCGTGTCTGGGACTGGAAGCGCTTCCGCGAGATCGCCGACGAGGTCGGTGCCTATCTCATGGTCGACATGGCCCATATTGCGGGCCTCGTCGCGGGCGGACAGCATCCGTCGCCGCTGCCGCACGCCCATGTGGTCACCACCACCACGCACAAGTCGCTGCGCGGTCCGCGTGGCGGCATGATCCTGTGCAATGACGAAGCATTGGCCAAGAAGTTCAATTCCGCTGTCTTCCCCGGTCTGCAGGGCGGTCCGCTGATGCATGTCATCGCCGCAAAGGCGGTGGCGCTCGGTGAAGCGCTGAAGCCCGACTTCAAGACCTATGCCCGCGACGTGGTTGCCAATGCGCGTGCGCTCGCCGAAAGCCTTAAGGAAACCGGCCTCGATATCGTTTCGGGTGGCACCGATAACCATCTGATGCTGGTCGACCTGCGCCCGAAGAACGCCACCGGCAAGCGGGCCGAAGCTGCTCTTGGCCGCGCCAACATCACCTGCAACAAGAACGGCATTCCCTTCGACCCGGAAAAGCCGTTCGTTACGTCGGGTATTCGCCTGGGGACGCCGGCTGGCACGACGCGCGGTTTCGGTACGGCCGAATTCCGCGAGATCGGACAGCTCATCGCCGAGGTTCTGGATGGCCTGAAGGTGGCAAATTCCGACGAGGGCAATGCGGCTGTCGAGGCGGCTGTGAAGGAAAAGGTCATCTCGATGACCGACCGCTTCCCGCTTTACCCCTATCTGGGCTAGAGCCTGTATGCCCTTTCGGGCGTTTTAGGAACGCTATAGGTTCTTGAACGCGCATCGGCCCGAAAAACGATACCGGTTTTCGGGCCAATGCGTTAAGCCTCACGCAACGCGGATTTGTTTTGCGTTGCGATTGCCCTCGCATTCGAAAGGCGATTATGCGCTGTCCGTATTGCCAGTCTGAAGACACGCAGGTGAAGGATTCCCGCCCCGCCGAAGATGGAGCAGCCATCCGCCGCCGCAGGGCCTGCCCTGTTTGCGGTGGACGTTTCACCACTTTCGAGCGTGTGCAGCTGCGTGATCTCGTCGTGGTCAAGAAGACGGGCCGCAAGGTGCCTTTCGACCGCGACAAGCTGATGCGCTCCTTCGATATCGCCGTGCGCAAGCGCAATGTCGATCCCGAACGCATCGAGCGCGCGGTGACCGGCATCGTCCGCCAGCTGGAAAGTTCCGGCGAAACCGAGATTGCATCCGACGACATTGGTCTTCTGGTTATGGATGCGCTTAAGGGCCTCGACGACGTCGCCTATGTCCGCTTTGCTTCCGTCTACCGCAATTTCCGCGAGGCGAAGGATTTCCAGGATGTATTGGGCGAGTTGAAGGGCAAAGAGGACGAGGATTGAGATGACGGAGGCGGGGGCCTTAGCGGGTGACGCCGACCGGCGCTTCATGGCCGCTGCGATCCGCCTGTCGCGCCGCCATCTTGGCCTGACCGGCACCAACCCTTCCGTTGGCACGCTGATTGTCCGCGATGATGGCGCAGGCCCGCGCATCGTCGGGCGCGGCGTGACCGCCATCGGCGGACGCCCGCATGCGGAGCCGCAGGCACTGGAAGAAGCCGGGGAAGCCGCACGTGGCGCCACCGCCTATGTGACGCTTGAGCCTTGCGCCCATCATGGCCGCACGCCTCCCTGCGCGAATACGCTTGTTGCAGCCGGAATCAGTCGGGTGGTGGGCGCCGCCTCCGATCCCGATCCGCGTGTCAGCGGCAAGGGATATGCGATCCTGCGCGAGGCGGGCATCGAGGTCTTCGAGGGCGTTCTTGCCGATGAGGCCGCCGACCTGATGCGCGGTTATCTCACGCGTTCTCTGAAAAAACGCCCTGAAGTGACTCTCAAGCTTGCTCTTTCCGCCGATGGCATGATTGGCCGCCGGGGGGAAGGGCAGGTCGCCATCACAGGCGCGATATCGCGCGCTCAGGTGCACATGATGCGGGCTGAAAGCGATGCCATCCTCGTGGGCATAGGCACGGCACTTGCCGATGATCCGGCGCTGACCTGCCGCCTGCCGGGCCTGTCCGCGCGCTCTCCGCTGCGCATTGTGCTCGACCGTGACACACGCCTGCCGCCCGGCAGCGTGCTGGCGCGGACGGCGCGCGAGGTGCCCGTTCTTGTGACGGCGGCAAGCGATTGCCCGACGCCGCGGCGGATCGCCCTGGCTGAGCAGGGCGTCGATTTTCTTGCGGTGGATGTTCATGAGGGGCACATCGCCTTGCCCGAGCTGCTGGAAGACCTGGCCGCGCGCGGCATCATGACCCTGATGGTGGAAGGCGGCGCCTACACGGCTTCGGCCTTTCTTGACGAGGATTTGGTGGATCGGCTGTGTCTTTTCACAGGACCAGCCGAAATCGGCCCTGGCGGCATTGCTGCGCCGCTCGATCCGGCTCATGGTCCGGCTGGCTTTCGTCTGCTGCGCGAGGCGCGGTTCGGCGATGATCATTATCGTGAATATGTGAGGGCCGGCTGATGTTCACCGGGATTGTGACCGATGTGGGAACCGTTCATTCGGTTTCTCCGCTCGAGAAAGGCGTTCTCCTGCGCATCGAGACGAACTACGATCCGTCGACCATCGACATTGGCGCTTCGATCGCGTGCTCAGGCGTCTGCCTGACGGTGGTGAGCCTTCCCGAGGAGGGGGCGAACCGGCGCTGGTTCGAGGTGGAGGCATGGGAGGAGGCTTTGCGGCTCACCACGCTCGCCACCTGGGAGCCTGGCTGTCGCATCAATCTGGAGCGCGCCCTGAAGGTCGGTGATGAACTGGGGGGCCATATCGTGTCCGGTCATGTGGATGGCATGGCGCGCATTGTGGAGCGTCGGGAAGAGGGGGAGGCCGTGCGCTTCGTCCTGGAAGCCCCGGCGGAACTGGCAAAGTTCATCGCCCCCAAGGGTTCGGTGGCTCTTGACGGTACCTCACTCACCGTAAACCGCGTGGAGGGCAATCGTTTCGACGTGTTGCTGATCCATCACTCGCTCGCCGTCACCACCTGGGGCGAACGCGCCGAGGGCGATATGGTGAATATCGAGATCGATACCATGGCGCGATACGCAGCGCGTCTTGCGGATGCGGCCAAAGAGGCTTAAGGCAGCGCTTTCCCTTCTGGAACTGTTTGCGAGCGGAGTATTTCCATGGCCGATGCGCGCCCTTTACGGCTGTTGATTGTCGAGGCCCGGTTCTACGATCATCTTGCCGATGGTCTTTTAGCGGGCGCCAAGGCAGCGTTGACCGAGGCTGGAGCGGCTTATGATGTCGTGACCGTGCCTGGGGCGCTGGAAGTGCCCGGTGCGATTGCCTTTGCCGCCGGTGGCAACAGCGGCCCCCTCTATCATGGTTACGTGGCGCTTGGCTGCGTGATCCGTGGCGAGACCTATCATTTCGACATTGTCGCAAATGAATCTGCGCGTGGGTTGACGGATCTGGCGATCCACAAGGGGCTGGCCATTGGCAATGGCATTCTTACCGTCGAAAACGAGACCCAGGCACTGGCCCGTATCGAACGCAGCGAAGGAACAACGGGCGAGGCGATGGGCAAGGGCTATTTCGCCGCCATGGCCGCCCTCAAGATGATTGCGCTGAAACAGCGCTTTGGAGCCTGAAGTGAACGAACCGACCGCCGAACACCCCCGACCGGCCAACAAACGCGGTGCAGCCCGTCTCGCCGCCGTCCAGGCGCTCTATCAGATGGATGTGGCCGGCACGGGCCTCCTTGAGACCACCTCCGAATATGAGCTCTTCCGCCTCGGCAAGGAAATCGACGGCGAGCTTTACCGCGATGCCGATCCGCAATGGTTCCGCGCCATCCTTGCGGGCGTCGTGGAAGATCAGAAGGTCATCGACCCGATCATCCGCCAGGCGCTGATGGACGATTGGCCGCTGTCGCGTCTCGATTCGACGCTGCGCGCAATCCTGCGTGCCGGCGTCTATGAATTGACGCGGCGCAAGGACGTGCCCGTTGCCGTGGCGGTATCTGAATACGTCGATATCGCCAAGGCCTTCTACACGGAAGACGAGCCCAAGCTCGTCAACGCGGTTCTCGACCGTGTCGCAAAGCGTTGCCGCGACGAAGGCAAGGGCAAGGAAAAGAGCAGGGATTAGGCATGTTGGCGGAGCGCGGCGATCTTTACAGGGAAGCAAAGCGCACCGCGCTCATTCTGGCTGTCTCGCAGGCCGTGGTCGGATCGGCGGCTCCCATCGCCATTTCCATGGGCGGGCTTGCGGGTTTTTATCTGCTGGGCAGCGACAAATCCCTGGCAACGGCACCGGTTACCGGTTTCAACATCGGGGTTGCCGTGGGCGCTCTGCCCGCCGCCGCTCTGACAAGGGCCATAGGCCGGCGCAACAGTCTCATGTCGGGAGGGCTCGTCACAGCCTGCGGTGGTTTCGTGGCCGCACTGGCGCTGTTCCAGGCCAATTTCTGGCTCTTTGCCCTTGGCTTGCTGCTGGTGGGAATGGGCAACGCCTTTCTCCAGCAATACCGTTTTGCCGCAGCCGACAACGCACCGTCCGACTTCAAGGCACGGGCCATATCGTGGGTTCTGGGCGGCGGCGTCTTCGCGGCCATCATAGGTCCCCAGATCGTGATCCATACGCGCGATCTTTTCGCCCCCATCATGTTTGCGGGTGCTTTTGCCTCACTGATCGTGATCGGCCTTTTGGGGGCAGCCGTTCTGTCGCTGCTGCGCGCGTCGAAGGATGCGCCCTCAGCCAAGCTCGACGATCATCAGCCCGCCCGCCCGCTTCTCGCCATCATGACGCAGCCGCGCTTTCTGGTGGCGCTTTTATGCGGCGTTGCAGCCTATGCCCTGATGAGCTTCGTCATGACCGGCGCGCCGCTGGCCATGGTCGGTTGCGGGTTCACACCGGACGAGGCGACGCTGGGCATTTCCTGGCACGTCATGGCCATGTTCGCGCCAAGCTTCGTCACCGGCAGGCTGATTGCCCGTTTTGGCAAGGAGACCATCGTCGCCACCGGTCTCCTGCTTCTCATCGGTTGTGCCGTCGTTGCCTTGTCGGGCATTGCGTTGTGGCAGTTCTGGACGGCGCTTATCCTGCTTGGCGTAGGATGGAATTTCGGCTTCATCGGTGCGACGGCCATGGTGGCCGATTGCTATCATGCATCCGAAAAGAGCGCCGTGCAGGGCGTGCACGATTTCATTCTCTTCTCGACCACGGCGGTTGCTTCGCTCATGTCCGGCCAGATTTACAATGCCTATGGCTGGGACATGCTGGCCATCATCGTCCTGCCGGTTTCGATCTTCTGCCTTGCCGCACTTGGCGTGCAGGCCCTGAGGCGCCGCAGCAGGGCCGTCGCCTAGAACGTTTCCGCAGTCAGCCGATTTTACCTGACGTGCGCATGAATCCGGAAAACAGGAAGATCAGCATCCTGGGGCTTTGGGGGCGTCGGGCGCTTGGTCCCGTTTGTGCCGGATCCAGCTCATCCGGCGCCATTTTGCCGTTTTCCAAAGCCGGGTAACCCTTGAATTCCCTGATTTCGGTCCGAAACGGCGGATTGCGATCACCCAAAAGCGGGGCAAATTCCCGAACTGGTCCTTGACGTTGCGTTATCGCATCGCCCAAGCTGCGACAATTAGACCGGGAGGGGCGCGAATGCCGACGGTCTTTTTCAGCGTGGCCCGGGAGGGGTTTCAGTCGCGGGCCGAAATCAAGGGATAGAGTGGCAATGACAATGCTTTACGTCGTCATGGCCTGCGGTGTGCTTTCTGTCATCTATGCCATATGGGCAACCCAGTCGGTGCTGGCCGCCGACCAGGGCAATGCACGCATGCAGGAAATCGCCGGTGCCATCCGGGAGGGGGCGCAGGCTTACTTGACAAGGCAATACACCACCGTCGCCGTTGTTGGCGTCGTGGTCTTCCTCATCGCCTGGTGGCTTCTGACGCCCGTGGCGGCCATCGGCTTTCTGATCGGTGCGATTCTTTCGGGCGTTGCCGGTTTCATCGGCATGAATGTTTCGGTGCGTGCCAATGTGCGCACGGCCCAGGCTGCATCCAACAGCCTGGCGGCCGGTCTGGACATCGCCTTCAAATCCGGCGCCATCACCGGGCTTCTGGTGGCTGGCCTCGCGCTTCTGGGCGTGTCGGTCTATTTCTGGGTGCTCACGGGTCCGCTGGGCTATACGGCAACGGAACGCACGGTGATTGATGCCCTTGTGGCGCTTGGTTTCGGCGCTTCGCTGATTTCGATCTTCGCCCGCCTTGGCGGCGGCATCTTCACCAAGGGCGCCGATGTCGGTGGCGATCTCGTAGGTAAGGTGGAAGCCGGTATTCCCGAGGACGACCCCCGCAACCCCGCAACCATCGCCGACAATGTGGGCGACAATGTCGGTGATTGCGCCGGCATGGCCGCGGACCTGTTCGAAACCTATGTGGTGACGGTGGTGGCGACCATGGTGCTCGCCTCGATCTTTTTCACCGAAGCCACAGCTCTGACGCTGATGCTGTTCCCGCTGGTCATCGGGGGCGCCTGCGTGGTCACTTCCATCATTGGCACTTTCTTTGTGAAGCTCGGTGCGAACAATTCGATCATGGGCGCCCTTTACAAGGGGTTCTGGGCCACTGCCGCTCTGTCCGTGGTGGCGCTTGCCATCATCGTATGGGGTTGGCTCGGTGGCGCGACCACTTTCACCGCCTCCAATGGCACCGCCTTCACCGGAGCGACGCTGTTCTGGTGTGGTGTGGTCGGCCTGGCGGTCACCGGTCTCATTATCTGGATCACTGAATACTATACCGGTGTCGGCTATCGCCCGGTCCGCTCCATCAGCCAGGCATCGGTTACAGGCCATGGCACCAACGTCATTCAGGGCCTCGCCGTTTCACTGGAGGCGACGGCGCTACCGGCCATCGTCATCATCGCCGGCATCCTGCTTTCGTTCAATCTGGCGGGCCTGTTCGGCATCGCGATCGCCGTGACGACCATGCTCGCCCTTGCCGGCATGGTCGTCGCGCTCGATGCCTTTGGCCCGGTGACAGACAATGCCGGCGGTATCGCCGAGATGGCCGACCTGCCGCCAGAAGTGCGCAAGACAACGGACGCACTTGACGCGGTAGGCAACACCACCAAGGCTGTTACCAAGGGCTATGCCATCGGCTCGGCGGGTCTCGGGGCGCTGGTCCTGTTCGCCGCATACACGGAAGATCTGAAGTTCTTCTCCGCCAACGCTCAACCTGGATCCTTCTTCGAAGGCGTGAGCGTCGATTTCTCCCTCTCGAACCCCTATGTGGTGGTCGGTCTCCTGTTCGGCGGCCTTCTGCCGTTCCTGTTCGGTGGCCTGTCGATGACGGCCGTTGGCCGGGCTGGCGGCGCCATCGTGCAGGAGGTGCGCAGGCAGTTCCGGGAAAAGCCGGGCATCATGGCGGGGACGGAAAAGCCGGACTATGGCCGCGCCGTCGACCTGCTCACCCGGGCAGCGATCAAGGAAATGATCGTTCCTTCGTTGCTGCCTGTGCTTTCGCCGCTGGTGGTCTTCGCGGTGATCTATGCGATTGGTGGCAAGAGCGAGGCCTTCTCCGCCCTTGGCGCTATGCTTCTCGGTGTGATTGTCACGGGCCTTTTCGTGGCGATTTCCATGACTGCGGGCGGTGGTGCATGGGACAACGCGAAAAAGTCCTTCGAGGATGGCTTTGTCGATGCCGATGGGGTGAAGCACGAGAAGGGCTCGGAAGCTCACAAGGCCTCGGTCACAGGCGATACTGTCGGCGATCCTTACAAGGATACGGCGGGTCCTGCCGTAAATCCGATGATCAAGATCACCAACATCATCGCGCTTCTGTTGCTTGCGGTGCTGGCGCACTAGCGCATTTTGCAGTGAGGTGGAATCACCTGATGTCTGCATAAATGCGGAAAAACAAAGAGATAGATCGGTTCAGGATTTCCGTGAAACGGTGAGCCGATCTAGGATATTCAGGTTTCAGTTGCGCCCGCGCTTCACCTTACCTTCTCCCCGCGGGGGGATGAGGGCGGGTGCAACAACCTGAACTGTAAGCGTGCCAGCATTTTACACCGCGCAGCCGGGCATTCGTGCCCGGCTTTTTTGTTCTGCTTCTTCCTGAACGAGGGCATGAAAAAGTTGGAGCCCGCAGACTTGGGGTCTGCGGGCTCCGTTGTTGCCTGAGAAAACTGTTGCTTCGGTCAGCCCCCGCCGCCGAACATGCCCGAGGGTGGGCCGCTCTTCGATGCACCGGCCAGAATCTGACCGATGAATGTCTGTTCCTTGCCGCCTGTGGGCGTGGCGCTCGAGATGAAGTCGAACACCTTGCCGTCCTTCAGCCCATAATTGGCGATCTTGGACACGCGTTCGTCCGGTCCGAAATAGACGGCCAGAATGCGTTGGTCGACCAGTCGCGGGCGCATGAAAGCTGCGCTTCGAACCCGCTTCTGTGAAATATAATAGAAAGCCTCATTGTCGAATGTGGCCGTGGTGGATGGCGTACCGAGCGCCAGCGTCACCTGTTCGCGGCTGGATCCGACCGGCACGAGCTCGATGGCCTGTTCGTCGATGACATAGCCCTGCGTCAACGTTTCACTCGCATCGAGCGTGTGTGCTGCGTTACAGCCGGATAAGACTGCGGCCGCGCCGGCAAGACCGGCCGCCAGAACCAAACGCCCAACAGGATTGCTGTTGATTTTAATCACCTGCAACGACATCTCCATAAGTCCCCGGCGCCTGGCATTTTGGCAAAAGCCTTGTCCCCGCCGGCAAAACGGGTAAACCAGCTAACGCGCCGATGCAACCTGATCCTGTCCCAATCGAGCCCCAAGGGAGGGCGTTTTTCATGTTCCAGAAGCTGTTCGGCTTTGGGCAACGTTCGCGCCGCGTGGTTATCGACGCCTTGTATGAACGAATCGTGGCGGCCTCGCGGCAGCCTGTTTTTTATGCGGACTGGCAGGTTCCGGATACGCCGCTTGGCCGTTTCGAGATGATCGGCGTGCATATGATCCTGTTTTTGCGCCGCCTGCGTGAGGAGCCGGGGACGGCCCGCGATGTCGCCCAGGAAGTGACTGACGTCTTCTTCCGCGATGTGGAACATGCGATTCGCGAACTGGGCATCGGCGATCTGGGGGTCCCCAAGCGCATCAAGAAGCTGGCCCGGATGTTTTATGGCCGCGCTGCAACCTATAGCGAGGCCATCGATGCGGGCGACGCCGATGCGCTTGCCCAGGCGCTGGCAAGAAACGTCAAGCCGGATCTGGCCGATTGGGACGGGGCCGCGCCGATTGCAGCCTATGCGCTGAAGGCGGCCGATGCTCTTGCTTCCCAGCCGCTTGAGCGCCTGCTGGCTGCCGATATATCCTTTCCCACTGCAAATGCGGAGGATTGAGGCTATGGCGACAAGACGGAACAACAATGCTGGTGGCGCTCTTTCTCTCGACACACCCGTTTCCTTCAAGGTGAATGTGCTGCGGTTGCCGCGCAAGGGCATGCCGGTTGAGATTGAAGCCGATGAAGCGCAGCGTCAGGCGCTGGCGGAGCAACACGGGCTTCTTTCGGTCGAATCGTTTCGTGCCGAATTGACGGTTCGTCCCTGGAAAGCGGATGGCATCCGCGTTCTCGGTCACGTCAGCGCGCGCATCACGCAGGAATGCGTGGTGACGCTCGAGCCGCTCAGCGCCAAGGTTGAGGAAGAGATTTCGGCGACCCTTGTTCCGGAAGGATCGCGGCTTGCTCGCAACGATATCGAAGGCGGCGAGTTCGTCCTCGATGCCGAAGGGGCGGACATGCCCGAGCCTTTTGTCGGCGATACGGTGGATCTCGGCGCGCTCGCGGAAGAATTTTTCGAGCTTGGCATCGATCCCTATCCGCGAAAGCCGGGAACCGCGCTTGCGGCGTCATCTCCTCCCGATGAGGGCGAGGAACATGCCGGCCCACTCTCCGAAGGGTTGCGGAAGCTGGGGCAAAAAGACTGAATCGGCATTGCGTGTGGTAAAACGTGGTTGTGCGGGCGGGTAAAAACGCTATTTTCGCCGCACCTTTGAAGCCGGAACCGGCATCGAACAAATTTTGAGGCACTTCGCGCGTGGTACGCATTTCGATTGACGCTATGGGCGGGGATCACGGCCCCGAGGTCACGCTCCGTGGCCTGGCCAAGGTGATCGAGCGCCGCCCGGACGCGCGCTTCCTGATCTACGGTCGCGAGGAAGCGGTTCTGCCGATCCTCAACGCGCTTCCCTCGGTCAAGGACGTGAGCGAGTTCACCCATTGCGATGTTGCTGTTCGCATGGACGACAAGCCGAGCCAGGCCTTACGGCAGGGGCGCTGGAAGTCATCCATGTGGCGCGCCATAGAGGCCGTGAAGAACGGCGAGGCGGACACATGCATCTCAGCGGGCAATACCGGCGCGCTGATGGCCATGTCCAAATTCTGCCTGCGCACCATGGCCGATATCGAGCGCCCCGCCATCGCAGCCATCTGGCCGACCGTACGTGGTGAGAGCATCGTTCTCGATGTGGGCGCCACCATCGGAGGCGATGCGCAGCAACTCGTCGATTTCGCCATTCTGGGTGCCGGCATGGCGAGCGCTCTGTTCGATGTGGAGCGGCCTACGGTGGGCCTGCTCAATGTCGGCGTCGAGGAAATCAAGGGGCAGGAAGAGGTGAGGGAGGCCGGCCGCATGCTGCGCGAGGCTGCCCTTGGCTCCATGCATTATGAAGGCTTCGTCGAGGGCAATGACATCGGCAAGGGCACGGTTGACGTCGTCGTTACCGAGGGCTTTGCCGGAAACATCGCGCTCAAGACCGCCGAAGGCACGGCGCGCCAGATCGCCACCTATCTGCGCGAGGCCATGAGCCGCACGCTGATGGCGCGTATCGGTTATCTCTTTGCCCGTGCGGCGTTCCGCCGGCTCGGCGAAAAGATGGATGTCCGCAAGATCAATGGCGGTGTCTTCCTTGGCCTGAATGGCATCGTTGTGAAAAGCCATGGCGGAGCGGATGCTGAAGGCTTCGCGGCTGCCGTGGAACTTGGCTATGAAATGGTGCGCGCCCGTCTTCTGGAGAAGACCCGCACGACCCTCGATCTCTATCATGCCCGTAAGCCGCAATCCCCGGCCGGCATGACTGCCCTGAATGAGTAGGACGTTGTGATGATCAGATCCGTGGTGCGTGGCATCGGTTCGGCCCTGCCGCGCCGCATCATGAAGAATGCCGAATTCGAGACGCTTGTCGACACGTCCGATGAATGGATCGTCCAGCGCACCGGCATTCGTCAGCGTCACGTTGCCTCCGAGGACGAGACCACGGCATCGCTCGGTGAGGCCGCAGCGCGCCGCGCGCTGGAAAGTGCGGGCCTCACGCCGGACGATGTCGATCTGATCATTCTGGCGACGGCGACACCCAACAACACGTTTCCAGCCACTGCGGTCGAAATCCAGGAACGGCTCGGCATGCGCCATGGCTATGCCTTTGACATGCAGGCGGTTTGCAGCGGCTTCGTCTATGCCATGACGACCGCTGATCTTTACATTCGGGGCGGACAGGCAAAACGCATTCTGGTCATTGGCGCCGAAACCTTTTCGCGTATTCTCGACTGGAACGACCGCACCACCTGCGTCCTGTTCGGCGACGGCGCAGGCGCCGTTGTCCTGGAAGCAGCAGAAGGCGAGGGGACGCTGGACGACCGCGGCATCCTCGCATCGAGCCTGCGCTCCGACGGCACCCAGCGCGACAAGCTCTATGTGGATGGTGGCCCCTCGACAACGGGCACGGTCGGTCATCTGCGCATGCAGGGCCGCGAGGTGTTCAAACATGCTGTCGGCATGATTACGGATGTGATCGAGGATGTCTTTTCAAAGGCAGGGATCACGGCAGACGATATCGACTGGTTCGTGCCGCACCAGGCCAACAAGCGCATCATCGACGCATCGGCCAAGAAGCTCGGCATCGCCGATGAAAAGGTAATCATAACCGTGGACTTGCACGGAAACACCTCCGCCGCCTCTGTCCCGCTCGCCCTTTCCGCAGGCGTCGAGCGCGGTCAGATAAAGAAAGGCGATCTCGTCCTTCTGGAGGCCATGGGCGGCGGCTTCACCTGGGGCGCGGTGCTGGTGCGCTGGTAAGAGGAATCAATTCGCCTGCATCGTCCTTGACCGCAGGGAAACAAGTTTTGTAACGTCACGACCGCATATTAAGGCTAAGCACTTTTTTCAAAACATGGATGGGTAGGCCCGATGGGGGGAAAGACACTGACGCGCGCCGAACTGGCGGAAGCCGTTTATCGCAAGGTTGGCCTGTCGCGTACCGAATCCGCCCAACTCGTTGAAATGGTGATCCAGGAAGTGTGCGACGCTGTCGTTCGCGGTGAAACCGTGAAACTCTCCTCTTTCGCCACGTTTCAGGTTCGCGACAAGAACGAACGCGTTGGACGCAATCCGAAAACCGGTGAGGAAGTGCCGATCCTTCCCCGCCGCGTCATGACCTTCAAGGCCTCGAATGTGCTGAAGGAGCGCATCTTGAAGGCGCATCAGGGCCGTAAGTTGCGCAAGAGCGCCTGAGGCGCTTCCACATCTCTCTGGACGGCGCGAATTCTTCTGCGCTCGAAACTGGGTTAAACTCCACGAATCGCAGGCTTATGGCCGTGCATGTGCGCGCGTGCATTTGCCTGCCCAGTGATCGTGTTGTCCATAATGGAGATGTACCCGAGTGATGGACAAGAGCCCGGATGCCTTCCGCACCATCAGCGAAGCGGCTGAGGAACTGGATTTGCCCCAGCATGTGCTGCGTTTCTGGGAAACGCGCTTTGCGCAGATCAAGCCGCTGAAGCGCGGCGGTGGCCGTCGTTACTACCGGCCTCAGGACATCGATCTGATCAAGGGCATCCGGCATATGCTCTACGATCAGGGATATACCATCAAGGGCGTCCAGAAGCTTCTGCGCGACAATGGAAACCAGTTCATCGTCGCGGTCGGTAAGGGCGATGTGGCGGCCGTCGAGGCGATAGCCCAGACCAAGCAGGCCGAAGCTCGCGAAAAGGCTTCCGATGAGGAGCAGTTGATCGGCTCGCCCAAGGTGAAGCCCAACAAGCGCTTTTTCGGGCTTGGTCGCGGCGAGGGCGATGGCCCGGTCGCTGCGGACAATTCGAGTCTGTCGCGTGACAATCGCGCGCTTCTTCAGGAAGCCCTGTTCGACCTTCTGGAGTGCAAGCGGCTGCTCGATCAGGTGCGTTGACGCATCAACGCATAAGCTGAAAGCAACATAATTGCCGGATGCCGGTTTGCTGGGTCTGCCAGGAGGGCGCAGCGGTAACTTTCATGCTGAAGATCAGCCTGAGCCGACCTGTTCCACCCAAAGGGGCTGCCTGCTGTCTTGGGGGTGTCATTTGTCGCGCTTCGTTTACCGTCTCGCCAGCATTGGCAGGATCAATCCCCACGATGTCCTTTCAGGTCGTCCGAATGTTTCGAAGCCCAGTTTCCGGTAAACCGAGATGGCGCGCTTGTTCTCGGGGTGCGGGTCGGTGGCGATCACTGGCGCGCCCGCATCAAAGAGAGCCTGCATTCGTGCTCTGATGAAAGCCGACCCATGCCCGCAGCCAAGCATTTTCGGGTCGCCGATATATTGATCGATACCCCGCGATCCCTCGGGAAGTCCGGAAAAATGATGATTGTCCCATCCGTGCACGGTGTAGTCCTGCATGAACGCAAAGGGTTGTTCGTCTGTTGAGACGATCCAGCGCGAAACGCGCGTGTCGCTTAGTTCCTCATGATCGTATGGTTCGTCTCTTTCCCACCATTTGCGTACATGCGGATTCGCCTGCCACTTCATCAGAAGAGGCAGATCATCCATGCATATCTGGCGAAAATCGTATCTTTGGTCAGCCATCGCTCTGACAGCCTAGCACAGAGCTTTCTCTGTGCGCCAAAAGGGCGCCTGTGCCCGTGATATGTCTGACGGAAGACAATGAAGGAAATGGTCGGAGCGGCGGGATTCGAACCCACGACCCCTTGACCCCCAGTCAAGTGCGCTACCGGGCTGCGCTACGCTCCGAACCGCGAGCAGCCATATAGGGTCGCCCGATGTGGCGCAAGACCAAAATCCGCTGCGGTCGCAAAAAGCTATTTTTGCGAACCGAAAACAGGGGATTACCGCGATGCCCCAAGGGGCTGAAGCGTCCCGCGCCACCTCTGCGCCATGTGCTTCTGTTCGAGGGCGATCATGCCCCACAGGAGACCGAGCAGCAGGTAGAAGTGACGCCAGTGATCGGTGTCGATCACGGTTCCGAGCGCCACGTGGCCGACAAAGACGATGTAGACGCAGATGAGATAGGGTTGCCAGGGGCGTGGGCGGAAAAGGATGCGGAATCCCGCCGTCAGGGTCCACAGTATCAGCGTCAGATAGCAGGCAAAGCCGAGCCAGGAGTAATCGAGCAGCGCCTTCAGCCAGATATTGTGCGTGTCTTCGCCGAGAATCTGGCCGAACTGCAACGGACCGATGCCGAGGGGATGTTCCGTCGCCCAGAGAAAGCCGATGCCGAAGCGGGCGAAGCGCCCCAGCCGCGCGCCATCGTAATCCTGAACGAGCCGGGCCCGTTCTGAAAAGAGGTCTGCCACGGCAGGAATCTGCAAGGCCAGAAGCAGCGCCAGTGCAAGACCGGCCGCGGCAAGTATCGCAATCATGGTCACGCGCAGCCGCTCTTTGCCGGTGCGCGCGTTGAGGAAGACCACGAGCACCGTCAGCATGGAGGTGACGGCCAGAAGGCCCCAGGCGCCGCGCGAGAAGGAGAAGAAGACGCCGCCTGCGATCACCAGAAGTGCCGGCACTGCCACCGTCGCCAGAAGCGGCCTGGCCGTGAGAATGAGATAGAGCAGATAGACCGCCGGCAATGTGAGGAAAGGGCCGAACACGTTCGGGTCCTGAAAGGCACCGGCGGCGCGGCCGAACTTCGTGAACATCGAGGCCCCCGGAAAGGCCCCGAAATAACCGAGAATACCGAGGCAGGCGGTTGCCACAGCCGCCAGAACCCATGCCGTGAAGATCGTTCCGAGCAACGCGTCTTCGGATTCCACGATGGCCGCGAAGAAGACGGAGGTGAGGGCCAGAAACAGCGAAACGGCGATATAGAGCGGAATTGTACCGAGCTGCGCCAGCTGCGACATCGACACCACCCCGCCCACATTGAAAAGAATGAGCAGGGTCAGGAGCGGCGCGATGCGCCGTGAAATCTTGAGGTTGAACAGCGCCCAGATCGCGATCAGCCCCACCATGTAAAGCTCATAGGGGGCGGGTTCGCGGATCACGAAGCCTGACAGCAGAACGCCAAGTCCGATGGCGCCCGTCTTCAGAAGCGAGACGAGCTTCGCATCGACCACAGCCCGGGGCAGGGCAGGCGCCGGCGTAAGGTTGAGGAGCGCGCTCAATAGGCGTTTTCCGTGTTGAGGAGCCGGATCGGCGTCAGGAACAGGATTTTCAGGTCGAACCAGAGCGACCAGTTCTCGATGTAGTAGAGATCGTATTCGGTGCGCTTGCGGATTTTCTCATCCGTATCAACCTCACCGCGCCAGCCATTGATCTGCGCCCAGCCGGTGACACCCGGCTTCACACGATGACGCGCGAAATAGCCGTCCACGACCTCCTCATAGAGGCGATTATGTGACTGTGCTGAAACCGCGTGCGGGCGAGGCCCGACCAGCGATAGACTGCCGAACAGGGCATTGAAGAACTGCGGCAATTCGTCGATCGAGGTCTTGCGCAATATGCGCCCGACACGGGTGACCCGGGGATCGCCCTTCGTCACCGCGGCACGGGCCGTGGGATCGCACATATCCGCATACATGGAGCGGAACTTGAAGACCTCGATGGCCTCGTTGTTGAAGCCATGGCGCTTTTGCTTGAAGAGCACGGGTCCCTTGCTGTCGAGCTTGATGGCGATTGCCGCCGCCAGCATGACAGGCGAGAAGACGATGATCCCGAGCAGACTGAAGACGATGTCGAAAATGCGCTTGGCAACCGAATCCCAATCGTGGATCGGCCGGTCGAAAATATCGAGCATCGGCACCGAGCCGATATAGGAATAGGCACGCGGCCTGAAGCGCAGATGGTTCGAATGGGCCGAAAGACGGATATCGACCGGCAGCACCCACAGTTTCGACAGGAGCGAAAGAACGCGTCCTTCCGCGGAGATGGGCAGCGAGACGATCAGCATGTCGATGCGCGCGATACGGGCAAACTCAACCAGTTCGGCGATGTTGCCGAGCTTGGGATAGCCGGCCACCACGGGCGGCGAACGGCGGTCGTCGCGATCGTCGAAGATGCCGCAGATGCGGATATCGTTATAGGGCTGCTGCTCGATGGAGCGGATCAACTGCTCGGCATTGGCGCCTCCACCCACGATGACGGCGCGCCGCTCGATGGTGCCATTGCGTGCCCACCGCCGCATCATCTGGGAGGCGATGATGCGCAAAATCAGGAGTGACAGGAAGCCGGTGACGAACCAGGCGCCGAACCAGAAACGCGAATAATCCGCCGAAATCTTGAGAAAGAAGCCGGTCAGGGCGAGTGCGGCGAAAGTGGCGATCCATGCCAGCAGGATGCGCCCGAGACTGCCTGTTGGGTTGCGCAGCGCCGGCATCTGGTAGCAGTCGGAAAACTCGCTGATGGCCACATGCAGAAGCGAACCGCCCGCGATCACCACCATATAGTGCCAGAACCGCAATTCGGAAAAACCCACATAGTGAATATAGAGGGCGAGGCCGGCGACGATGAGCACGCCGAGCTCAACCATCCGCATGACGCCGCTCACCATCACGGGCGACATGGTATCGCGCTTGTATTGCTGGGCCACTTGCATGGCGACCGGGTTCAGCGTTGCGCGCTTGCCCTTGGCGGGTTCCTCAGAAGCAGCGTTTTCCTTGGCCTTGGAGGCGAAGTAGCGCTTCGGATCGAACTGGTTCATGAAACTGTCTGCCCCTGGATTGTTGGTGGCAGATTATATTGGTCGCGCTAACGTTCTGTTTCGGGAACCGGTTAACCGGAAGTTTTCATAAAAGACTTGTTTCCGGTGTTTAAGGAATTTGAAGAAAATATTTCGGGACGATCAGCTTGATAGGCAGGCCAGATAGGCCTCTTCGATTTCCCGGGCCATCACATCGGCACCAAACCGGGCACGCAGCTCCGCTGTTGCCGGCATGGCCGCGAGATAGGCGGTTTCGTCGGCAAGCGCGAGACTCATCTTCGCTGCAATGGCACTTGCATCCGGCGCGGTCAGGGCGGGGGAGCTTTCCTCAAACACCTCGGGAATGCCACCCACCGCGCTTGCGATCATGGGTTTGCCGGCTGCCAGTGCCTCCAAGACAATGTAGGGCATGGCTTCGGCGCGCGAGGGCACCACCATGATCCTCCCGAGCGCAAAGGCTTCGCGAGCCGGCATGGCCGGCAGAAACTGGACACGCTCGCCAAAACCCAGCTCTCTTGCCTGGGCGGTGTAGCGGTCGAGACCGTCGCCATCACCGACCATGACGGCTGTGAGCCTGCGGCCGGTTGATTTCTCGGCCAGGGCGAGCCCGTCGATGAAGAGGTCCGGCCCCTTCAGGTCGCGCATCATGCCTATATAGAGGAAATCGGCCGCACCCGTTCTGGGCGGAACGGGAATGAATTCGTCGGCGTTCAACCCGTTATGGACGAGATGCGAGGGGGAGTGCGGCTTGCCCACTTTCGCCTCGAAAGTCCGTCTCTCATAATCCGATACAAAGAGGATCTGGTCGGAAAACCGGTCCATCAACCGTTCGAGCGCGAAGAAGATGCGGCCCGTCGTCGTCCCCGCATCATAATGCAGGCTGCCGCCATGGGGGGAATAGACCCGCGCCGGCTTTTGCCCGGAAAGGCGCATCATCGTGCCGAAAAGGCGGGCATAGACACCGCCCTTGGCCCCATGGCCGTGCAGGATGTCGGGGCGCATGGCCTTGACGATACGGTAGGTGCGCCATGCGGCAAGAAGATCGCCTATGCCAACATGCCGCTGCATGGGTGTGCGCTTGACGCCGAGTTCCAGCGTCTTCTCCACCTCCGCAAAGAGGCGCGCTTCGAAGTCGCCGCCGGTCGTGGAATCGCACACGATGCCGACCGCGTGGCCCGCCGCCGTCTGCGCGGCTGAAAGATCGCGCACATGGCGGAAAATGCCTCCCACCGGTGAGCGGAAGCAATGAACGATCCGCAATTTCCGGGTCATGGAAGCCTGTCCGGGCAAGAAAGGTCGAAATCTCTAGAAAAGTCGCTCGCGCACATAAACCGTATCGCCGGGAAGAAGCGGGTCGGAGGTCACCACGCGGCCGGTCATCACCTTGCCGTTGATGGTGCGTGTGATATCGGCGCTTTCCTGGCTCGCGCGCGGGCTGTAGCCGCCTGCCGCCGCCACCGCCTTCTGGACGGTCATGCCGGGCACATAGGAATATTGCCCCGGTGCTCCGACCTCGCCCATGATGAAGACCGGACGATAGCGCTCGACTTCCACCGAAACGTCGGGGTCGCGCAGATAGCCTTGGCGCAGCCGCGCCGCTATGCCCTGTTCGACCTCCTTCGTGGTCTTGCCGCGCGCGGGCACCGACCCGATGAGCGGGAAGGCGACATAGCCCGACTGGTCGACGCTATAGGTGTTGGTCAGGTTTTCCTGGTCGAACACGGTGATGCGCAGATTGTCGCCCGCGTCGAGCACATAGGGCTGGTAGAGGGCCTCATGGAAGGCCGCAGGCGCGGGGCGATAACCGGAACAGCCGGCAAGCGCCGCAATTGCGACAAGGGCCGGCAAAATGGAAACGGTTTTCTTCATGACCGACTGCAAACCTCTGACGTCATCAGCGCCCCATGAGGGCTGTACCTGTCCCTTATCGTTCCGTTAGGGTTAATGCCCGGTAAAGCCAGCGCTGATGCGGCCATAAGCTTTGGGAAGGGGCCGGTGGCACCCTGGGGGCGCACCGGGGGCGGGCGCAGGCCGGCTGCATCTTAACCGTGTGGTTACTATAACTGTTTACCGTGCCGGTCGAGCCTGAGTGCCCGCGCCTGTCCTTGCGCGGGCGGGTGATTTGATTTCGTGCATCGTGTCTGGCCTGTAAGCATAGCGTTCGCAGCCACGATGTAACGTTGGGAGCGTTTGCATGAGCAATGGCAGCATGGCAGCGGGCGATGTGGATGTCGATCTCGGGCGGCTTTTCGCCGGCATCCGACGCAAATGGCTGCGCCTTCTCCTCGCTGCGCTGGTCATAACGGGGCTTGTGTTCGCGCTGTTGTCCATGGCGACGCCGAAATACAAGGCCGAGACCCGACTGCTCATCGAAACGCGAGAATCCGTCTTTACCCGGCCGCAGGTCGGCACGGGCGGCGATCAGAACAATATTGACGGGGAAGGGGTGGCGAGCCAGGTGGAGCTTTTGACTTCCACCGAGCTTCTGGCCCAGGTGGTGGACAAGCTCAAGCTTGCCGACCGTGAGGAATTTTCCGGTGGCGATGGTTCGCTGGCCACCCGGGTCATGGTGATGACCGGCCTCAAGAGCGATCCCGGCAATGCTCCCCAGGAAGAGCGGGTGCTGCGCGCTTTTCGCGAGCGCCTGACCGTCTATCGTGTCGAGAATTCCCGCGTGATCGTGATCGAATTCTCCTCGCAGGACCCGCGCCTTGCCGCAGAAGTCGCCAATGCGGTGGCTGATGCCTATGTCGCCATGCAAGGCGAGGCCAAGCTGCAATCCAACAACAGCGCCACCCAGTGGCTGGAGCCCGAGATCGAGGATTTGCGCAAGCGCGTGAAGGACGCTGAATCCCGCGTCGCCGAATACCGCGCGCAATCCGATCTCCTTCTTGGCCAGAACAATACGGTGCTTGCCACGCAGCAGCTTGCGGAAATGTCGAGCGAACTGTCGCGCATGCGCGCCAATCGGGCCGATGCCGAGGCAAAGGCGTCGGCGGTGCGGTCTGCGCTGTCGAGCGGCGCACCAGTGGATTCCCAGCCCGAGGTCCTTGCTTCTCCGGTGATCCAGAGATTGCGCGAGCGCCAAGCAGAATTGCAGGCGGAGATCGCCGATCTTTCCACCACGCTTCTGGGCAATCACCCGCGTATCCGGGCTCTGCGTTCGCAGCTTGGCGATATCGACGGGCAGATTCGCGCGGAGGCCGGTCGGGTCCTGGGCGCGCTTGATGCAGAAGCCGAAACCGCCCGGCGGCGCGAGACGGAACTGACCGCGGAAATGAACCGCCTGAAGGTGGTCTCCGCCAAGGCCGAGGAAGAGCAGGTGGAACTGCGTGCGCTGGAGCGCGAGGCGGCTGCCCAGCGCGAATTGCTGGAATCCTATCTGACCCGCTATCGCGAGGCGGTGTCGCGCAGCGATCGCAATTACCTGCCTGTCGACGTGCGTATCTTTTCGCGCGCCATCACGCCGGGCGAGCCCTATTTCCCGAAGGTGGTTCCGATCACCGTTGCCGCCTTTATCGCATCCTTGCTGGTCATGGCGGTCATCACGCTGTTGCAGGAACTTTTCAGCGGCCGCGCGATGCGCCCTAGCGACGAGCGCGATCATGTCGAGCCGGTGCCTGCCGTCCCGATGGAGCCCGCCGAGCCCGCCGAAATTGACGACAAGCCTGCGCGGAATTCGCTTCTTTCAGGGCGCTATGCCACGGTTGACGAGCGGCATGAGAGCGAACGGCCCCTTGTGCCGAAGATCGGCGAGATCGATGTGGAAGAGGCCTCCGACAAGCTCATCTCCGGCGGCGCCTCGCGGGCATTGTTCATTTCGCCTGAGGGGGATGAAGCCGCGGCCGCATCGGTTCTCGTGGCGCGGGAAGTGGCCGATTCCGGCCTGCGCGTCCTCTTGCTCGACCTGACCTCATCGGGCGCTGCCTCTCTTCCCATGCTTGAAAGCATCGCTTTCACCGGCATTACCAATCTTCTGGCTTCCGAAGCTCAGTTTGCCGATGTGATTCACTCGGACCATTTCTCCGAAGCCCATGTCATCCCGGTCGGAACCGCCGACCCGGTTCGGGCCATGCGGGCTGCCTCGCGCCTGCCCATCATTCTTGAATCGCTCGGCGCCGCCTATGATGTGGTGATCGTGGAGTGCGGGCCTGCCGATGCGGATGCCATCCGTCAGCTTATCGCTGCCGACACGGAAGTCATGGTTGCCGTCCTCGATCCGGATCATGGCGAGATTGCCGTGGAGACGCTTGAGGAGTTGCGTGCAAACGGCATTGAAAGCCCCACGCTGGTAACGCCTTCCGGCGTAACCCTTCCGCCAGCTCCTCCCGGCCGTGACGCTGCCTGATCTCTCCACCAGGGCTGGCCCACGGCCTCCCTCAAAAGCTGGGTGAGGGGGATCACCCCGGCGCCTGCTCGAAAGAGAGCCTTACTGCCCGCCGAGTGATGCGATGCGCCTCCGCAGGCTCTTGGCGGCGGCAAGCAGGCGAGGGTTCGACGTAACGGTCCGCTTCGCTGCGGCAAGAGCAACGCGCCCCGCCGCAAGCATCCTGCCCTTTGTCGTGAGGGGGATCAGCGTGTCGAATTGCACCGTTTCGATATCGCACCACAGGCGCTTGTAATATTCGTCGCCGACGCTGAAATCGTAGACGGACAGCCCCTCCTGACAGGCTTCCTGAATGTTCTCGTAGAACAGATAGGCGCCGGGACTGGCGTCGGTCAGTTCGTCTTCGCTGATTGAGCTGAATTCGCAGATGAGCCTGTCGCGGATACGGCTTGAGCCGGTCACGGCGCGAAGCTTTCCCCCCACCTCCAGGCCGTGCATGACGAATCTGGGATCGGCTTCAGCGGTTGCCGCACCGAAAAGCTCGCGAAAAGCGTTTTTCACCTCCGCGGGTGCAAAAACGTCATGGATGCCCATCTTTGCGAAACGCACTTTCTTCATGGCGAAGAAAGCGTCGAGCAGGGCGTCGCTTTCAGCCCGCGAGGTGGCGGCCATGCGGCGGAAGCCGCCTGCGCTCTCGAAACGGCGCACCTGCGCCCTGTTCTGCTTGCGTTTGCGCTTTCCGCTGGAGCGGGCAAGAAGGGCATCGAAACCACCGTCAAGGTCGACGGCGAGCGACACATTCGGGCTTGGCCGGTGCGGATAGGCAAGAAGCGGATTGTCCAGGCCCTCGATTTTCTCGATCTGGCGTTCCAGCATCAGAAGATCGATATCGGGCCGTTCGCGCCGCGCAGCTTCGGTCATGGCCGAAACGATCTCCTGCGAAGAGACAGCAAACTCGGTTCGCGCGCGCAGTGGAAAATTTCCATTGGCGTGGCTGCCTCCCAGGAAGCGGGCGACCTTGAAGGGACCCTGGCGTACCACTTCGCAAAGAAAGCTCGTTATGTGCCTTTGCCCGTCGGCGACGCGGATGATGACGATATCCGCGCTCTCGCCTGCCATGGATGCGCCCAATGCCCAGGCTTGCGCCCATTCGGGGCTCTGGGCGGGCATATAAAGCGCCTCCGCGCTGTCGGCACGATAGCGCATCAAGCCAGCATCATCGGCGCGTGCGATTGTTGCGCCAAGCCCTCGCGGGCTGACGGCAGGCCGTTGTGTCTGCTTTCCGGTTTCGGTGTTCATCTCGTGTCGCGCGCTTTTCCGCCCGCCGCGCAGCGGCAGTCGAAGCAGGCTAGGCCGAAAAGATGAAGGAATGATCGACGGTCAGGCGCTGGGATCAGGCTTGCCGACCATCCAGCTGATGATGCCCATGGCCGGAACGACCCAAAGAAGTCCCGTCAGAAGATAATAGAGCAGGTGCACGAGCGGGCCGGATTCGGCAAGCTGCGCCACCGCCACGGCGGTTGAAAGCACTGCATAGACGATGACGAGCGCCACGAGCGCGACCATGCCGATGAATTTCCTGAGGCGTACGGGCATTCGAAAAACCTTTCCCCCCGCTTCATAAAAGGCCGCAGGCGCATATGCAATCGCGCGTATGGCGCGGCGGCTTGTCGCGCGAAGGCGGCTTCTTCTTGCAAGATGCGCGTCATTGGTTCACCTAACCTGCAACACATCAACAAAGATGGTTGCCACATTGGACATGACCGTTTCCGCCGCCACGCCTGCGCCTGTTGCGCAGGACCAGCTCCTGCGCAACCGCAAGCTTGTGCGCTATTGGCTGTATGTCGTTCTCCTGACGCTCTTTGCGCTGGTGCTCGTGGGCGGTGCGACCCGTCTGACCGAATCGGGCCTGTCGATCACCGAATGGAAGCCGATCCACGGCGTCATTCCCCCCATCGGTGAGGCCGAATGGCAGGAAGAGTTTGCCAAATACCGGCAGATTCCCGAATACCAGCAGGTCAACAAAGGCATGAGCCTGTCGGAATTCAAGACCATTTTCTGGTGGGAATGGGCGCATCGGCTTCTGGCCCGCAGCGTCGGCTTCATCTTTGCCCTGCCTCTCGCCTTCTTCTGGTTGTCGGGACGCCTGGAAGACCACTTGAAGCTCAAGCTTCTGGGCATTCTGGCCCTCGGCGGTTTCCAGGGCGCAGTCGGCTGGTGGATGGTGGCGTCCGGCCTGGTCGACAGGGTGGATGTCAGTCAGTATCGGCTTGCAACCCATCTCACCATCGCCTGCCTGATCTTCGCCGCCACGGCGCTCGTGGCGCGTGGGCTCGCACCGCATTCTGGCGGTCGGGCCGGTGAGGGCGTGCGCCGTTTTGCTGGCTGGATGGTCGTCGCCGTGCTCTTTCAGATCTATCTGGGCGGTCTGGTGGCGGGCCTGCGGGCCGGCATGACCTACAACACCTGGCCGTTGATGGACGGCTCGCTGGTGCCCGGCGGTCTGTTCGTCCAGTCGCCCTTCTGGATCAATCTCTTCGAGAATCCGAAGAGCGTTCAGTTCGTGCATCGCCTTGGCGCTTATCTGCTTCTGGCGCTAGCCATCTGGCAGGCGGTCTTCGTGCTGCGCGCCGAACCGCGCACGACGCACGCGCGGCGTGCCGTGTTGTTTGCTCTTCTGGTGGTGGTTCAGGCGGCCATCGGCATCACCACGCTCTTGATGGTTGTGCCCATAGATGTAGCGCTCACCCATCAGGGCATTGCGCTTATCCTGCTCTTCTTCGCCTGTGCCCATTGGCGGGCGGCGAAGGGATCTTATCCCATGCCGGGTGACGTGCCGCAGGCTGAGGAGGAGGCGATCTATTAGAGCGGTTCATCGTTTCGCAGAAACGCTGCTCCGTTCTATCTCCATGCTTTTGCATTTGTGCGGACGTCAGGTGATCCCAGTTGACTGCAACATGCTCTAGGGTCGAGACTCAATCATGCCCACCATGTGAAGATTGCGGCTATGTAGCAGGTTGCTGCGAAGTTGATTGCGAGCTTGTCATATCGGGTCGCGACGCGTCTCCAATCCTTGAGACGGCAGAAGGTTCGTTCGATGATGTTTCTGCGCTTGTAAGCTTCAGCATCGAATGGCTGGATGTTCTTTCGAGTTGGATTGTTGGGGATCACCGGCTCGGTGCCGCGCGCGATGAGAAACGCGCGCAAGACATTGCTGTCATAGGCGGTGTCGGCGGCACATAGGCGGGCGGGTGGCAGGGTTGCGAGCAGCGGCACGGCAATGGGCGCGTCCCCCCGCTGTCCCGGCGTTATATTGATCGCGAGGGGACGGACGCAGCTATCGACAACAGCATGGATTTTTGTCGACCTGCCGCCTCGCGAGCGGCCGATTGCCTGGCCGTCTGCCCCCCTTTTCCGCCCGCTGCCGATCGATGGGCCTTGGACGTGGTGCTGTCGATCATGTGGATGTCCCGATCGCTCGATTGCACCAGGGCGTCAAACAATCGTCGCCATATTCCGCGCGCCGACCACCGATGGAAGCGGTTGTAGATCGTCGTTGGCGGTCCGTAGCAGGCAGGACAATCCTGCCACCGGCAACCCGAGCGCAGCACGTGAATGATGCCACTGATGACCCGGCGGTCATCGGTGCGATGAGCGCCGGGTTGGTTGGTTGGCAGATGCGGCTCGATCACCGCCCAAGCCTCGTCGCTCAACCAGAAAAGCCTGCTCATCAACGCCTCCATCATGCCTTGGCACGAAGAGAATCTGATTTGCCAAACCTGTTCAATACTCTGATTGGGTTTTAGCCCTAAAGCGCGGCGTGCACGGCGCGAGCAACGTTGAGGCTGCGTTCGGCCTCTTGCCGGTTGTCGTCCCCAAGATGCCATGAAGCCGAAAGACAGGCATGCACGAAACCATAGAGGAGAAAATCGCTCTCCTCGCGCCCGAGCCGGCGCGCAAGCTGACGGGCGAGCCTTTCGGCGCGGGCGGGATCGCCGCGCAGATCATCCCTGTCGAGCGGGTTGTAGAAGAGATTGGCCGCATCGTAGCAGGCATCGCCGTAAACGCCTGCGGGGTCGATCAGGAGCCAGCCGCGCGGGCCGTGAAGCATGTTCTCGTGGTGGAAATCGCCATGCAAGGGACGCAGGTCGCGCTGGTTCGCGATGAGCTTGCGCGCGCAGTCCGCGGCATCCGTGAAGAGTGTCTCGCGACCGTTTTGCCGATCATGGTCGGCGCGGGTAAAGAGGCTGCGGAAATGCTCATCGAGGGGAGTCAGCCCTTGAGGGGTGTCAAGGGCTGAATCGTCGCCCAGTCGGACGAGCATTTCAATGGCGAGTTCGCTTGCCGCTTCGTCACCCTTCTCGTTCAGTTCGTCGAGCAACGTACGGTCGCCGGCATACTCCAGCAGATGGGCCTGGTTTTCCCAGCCCAGAAGCCTGACTGCATCGCGGCCATTGCGCCATTGCAGGAAGCGCGCGCCGGTCTTCTCGTTTTCGAGACCGGCGGGCTTCATGTCCTTGACCACGGCGCGGCTGCCGTCAGCGCGACGGACCTCCCAGACGAAGCTTGCGGGCGTATCGGCCATGAGCTGAGCCGAGACGATGTTCCACGCGACGGGAAAGGCAGGCGGTTTCAAGGAAGGGCCTCAGTCGCGCCCTTCCAGCATCAGGTCCATGTTCTGCACGGCCGCGCCGGAGGCACCCTTTCCGAGATTGTCGTAGACGGCAATCAGAAGCGCCTGTGCGCGGGCGTCATTGGCAAAGACATACAGTGTCATGTCGTTGGTGTCGTTATGGCTTTCGGGATCGAGACCGCCCGTGCGCTCCATGTCACCGAGCGGAGCGACCCGCACCACGCCGCCGACCGAACCATAGTGACCAGCAAGTGCGGCATGAAGCTCTGCACCCGTCGGCACGCGGTCCAGATGGCCGAGCTGAAGGGGCAGGGCCGTCAGCATGCCCTGCGCGAAATTTCCGACGGCAGGCTGCATCAGCGGTGCGCCGGAAAGGCGCGAATAGGCCTGCAGTTCAGGCACGTGCTTGTGCTTCAGCGTCAGTGCATAGGGCATGAACTCGGGCGCGTCTTCGCCCTTGGCCTCGTAATCCTCGATCATGGTGCGGCCGCCGCCCGAATAGCCGGAAATGCCGTTCACCGTGACAGGCAGGCTGTCGGGAAGAAGCCCAGCCTTGATAAGCGGGCGCAGGAAGGCGATCGGGCCCTGCGGCCAGCAGCCCGGATTGGCAACGCGGCCGGCCGAGCGGATGGCATCCGTCTGGGTTTTGTCCATCTCGGCGAAGCCGTACGTCCAGCCATCGCTCACACGGTGCGCGGTGGAGGCATCGATGACGCGTGTCGTGTTGTTCTCGATGAGCGAAACGCTCTCGCGCGCCGCGTCGTCGGGCAGGCACAGTATGGCGATATCGGCGGCATTGAGGAATTCCGCGCGGGCGTCGGCGTCCTTCCGCTTTTCCGGCGGGATGGAAATGACCTCGATGTCGCGGCGCTCGGCAAGCCGTGTCCTGATCTGCAGACCCGTGGTGCCATGTTCGCCATCGATGAAGATTTTCGCCGTCATGTCTTGTTCCCGAAAAGAATCGTATTTCAATTGGTTGCGCCGCGATGCGGAATCAATGCGCGAGCGCGTTGAATCTGTCTGTGAGCTCTTATCTTCGTCGCTTTTCAGCGAGAAGCCCCAGATAATGCATGGCGATGGTTGCGCCCGCGATGGCCGTGATGTCGGCATGGTCGTAGGCCGGGGCCACTTCCACCACATCCGCGCCGACCATGTTCAGCGCGCCGAGCTGGCGTATCACCGAAAGCATCCGGGCGCTCGAAGGTCCTCCCGCGACCGGCGTGCCCGTGCCCGGCGCGAAGGCCGGATCGAGGCAATCGATGTCGAAGGTCACATAGGCCGGGCGGTCGCCCACCCGCTCAAGGATCGCTGCCGCGATCTCGGCGGAGCGCATTTCCTCGACCTCGAAGCCGTGAACGATGCGGATGCCGCAATCCTCCGGCGCGTGAGTGCGGATGCCGACCTGGATGGAAGCGGCAGGATCGATCAGCCCGTCACGCACCGCACGTCCCACGAAGGAACCGTGATCGATGCGCTTTCCATCGTCATGCCAGGTGTCCTGATGAGCATCGAACTGGACGAGGGCGAGTGGCCCGTGAACCGCCGCATGGGCCTTGAGAAGCGGCCAGGTGACGAAATGGTCGCCGCCAAGCGACAGAAGAAAGGCCCCGGATTTCAGGATCTTTGCCGCTTCCCGCTCGATTGTTGCCGGCGTCTTCTGGTGATTGCCGTAGTCGAGCAGGCAATCGCCATAGTCGATCACGGCCATTTCGGCGAAGAGATCGCGCTCAAAAGGATATTGCGGATCGTTGTCGAAGATGGCGGAGGCGCGGCGGATCGCCTGCGGCCCGAAGCGCGCGCCTGGCCGGTTGGAAACAGCCGCGTCGAAGGGAATGCCCCATATAACCGCATTGGCGCCCTTGAGATTCTTGGAAAACTTGCGGCGCATGAAGGAGAGCGCACCCGCATAGGTCGGGTCGCTGGCGGCTCCCGTCAGGGAGCGGGCTGCGAAGGCGTGGTCGATGGAATGCGACGGCATGGCGCTTCTCCGTGCAAGGGCTTCAGCATACCGGCCCTTGGCTGGGGCCAATGGGTAGGGGCAAGCAGAAAACCGCGCAACAAAAAAGCGGACCCGAAGGCCCGCTTTTTCGTTCGGTCTGTCCTGAAGCTTAGCGCTTCGAGAACTGGAACGAGCGACGGGCTTTCGCCTTGCCGTACTTTTTGCGCTCGACCACGCGGCTGTCGCGGGTCAGGAAGCCGCCCTTCTTGAGAACGCCGCGCAGTTCCGGCTCATAATGGGTGAGAGCCTTGGAAATGCCGTGGCGCACAGCACCGGCCTGACCGGAGAGACCACCGCCGACGACCGTGGCGACGATGTCGTACTGGCCGTTGCGGCTGGCGGCAACGATCGGCTGCTGCAGGATCATTTGCAGAACCGGGCGTGCGAAATAGGTGGCGAATTCCTTGCCGTTGACGGTGATCTTGCCGGAACCCGGCTTCACCCACACACGGGCAATGGCGTTCTTGCGCTTGCCGGTGGCGTAAGCGCGGCCCTGTGCGTCGAGCTTCTGCACATGGACCGGAGCCTGCTGCTCGGGAGCCTGAGCGGCGGTTGCCGCGCCCAGTTCCTGGAGAGAGTTGATTTCGGCCATTACTGGGCCCTCACATTCTTCTTGCTCATGGCGGCGACGTCGAGCGTCTCCGGGTTCTGGGCGACATGCGGATGCTCAGCGCCGGCGTAGACGCGCAGATTCTTCATCTGGCGGCGGCCAAGCGGGCCGCGCGGGATCATGCGCTCGACGGCCTTCTCAAGAACGCGCTCCGGGAAACGGCCCTCGATGATCTGGCGCGCGGTGCGCTCCTTGATGCCGCCGGGATGGCCGGTGTGCCAGTAGTACTTCTTGTCGGTGTACTTCTTGCCGGTGAAGACCACCTTGTCCGCGTTGATGATGATGACATTGTCGCCATCGTCCACATGCGGGGTGAAGGTGGGCTTGTGCTTGCCGCGCAGGCGATTGGCGACGATGGTGGCGAGACGGCCGACGACGAGACCTTCGGCGTCGATCAGGATCCACTTCTTCGTCACCTCCGCAGGCTTCTGCGAAAAGGTTTTCATGGGTTTTTCCACTTTCATGATCCCTGCCGGAAGGCTGGGCGTTTCTTGTTGCTTTTGTTTGTGTCGCGAGAAGAAAAAACTGCAACCCAAACAGGAACTGCCCCGAAAAGCCGGAGCAGCTGGGGTTTCCTACCCGTGCGGGGCGATTACGTCAAGCACTGGTATGCGTAGTTCTGTAAAAATAAATTAGCAAAATCAATGGCTTAATTTTGTGGTAATTGGATACCGTAAATTTCGCCTTGAATTTCCCTTCAGCTGCCTGCTCGAACGGGCGGAATAGAGTAGGTGCCGGTCGCATGTGCGACGATTTCCGAGTGTTCACCGGCCACGATTTCGGCTTCGAAAATCATCAGCCGCCGTCCGAGCTTGAGGATGCGGCAATGGCCCTCGACCGTGCCCGCCACGGCCTTGCGCATGAAATTGATGTTGAGATTGGTGGTCACCGCCAGCGCTTCGGGCCCGATATGGGAGAGGGCGCAGACATACCCGCCGATATCCGCAAGGGCAAAGAGCGAAGGGCCGGAAACCGTGTTTCCGGGGCGTAGATGCTTGAACCCGGCATCGAGGCGCACCGTGCAGCAGCCGGGGCGAATGTCCGTCGCCCGGTATTCCTGCGGGTCGCCGCCGCAGGCCTGGGGGAAAACCTCCCGCAGAAAGCGGTTCACTTCCTCGGCCCCCATTACAGGAACATAGGCACCAGGTAATTGCCGTTGATCCATTCACCGTCCTCCCGCAGATGTCATTGCTGGCGCATGAGGTTCAGACAATTGCCGGATTGCAGCCGCCAGACAAGGCGCACTATGCTGAAGCCGAGTATTCAAGGCAAACATTCGTCCGGGAGGAAAACGATGGGTGAAGCGGCATTGGCAGGCGAACATGCGGTGAAGCCGCTGGTTTCTGCGTCGAGCGCGGAAGGATTATTGACGCTGACCATGGCGAATCCTCCGGCGAATGCCCTTTCCATTGCCATGATGGAGGCTTTGAAGGGGGCTTTGGAGCGTGCGCGCGACGATGCCGGCGTCCGGGTTATCGTCCTGCGCTCGGGCGAGAAGCTCTTCTCGGCGGGCCACGACCTCAAGGAATTGACGGCGCATCGCAAGGATACTGATCGCGGTCGGGCCTTCTTCGAAAAGACCATGGAACTGTGTGCCGGTCTCATGCAGACCATTGTGCGCCATCCCAAGCCGGTGATTGCCGAGGTGGATGGCGTGGCGACGGCAGCCGGCTGTCAGCTCGTGGCTTCCTGCGATCTGGCGGTGGCGAGCGACGTGTCACGCTTTGCGACGCCCGGCGTCAATATCGGCCTGTTCTGCTCAACGCCCATGGTGGCGCTGTCGCGCAATGTCTCCCGCAAACACGCCATGGAAATGCTTTTGACCGGCGAGATGATGGACGCAGAGACAGCACGAAGCTTCGGTCTCCTGAACCGCGTGGTCGCCCGCGATGCTCTGGGTGAAACGGTGAAAGGCATGGCGAAGCTCGTCGCCTCCAAATCCTCCTTGACGGTGAAGATCGGTAAGGAGGCTTTCTATCATCAGGCGGAGATGAACCTTTCGGAAGCCTATGATTATACGGTTCGGGTAATGGTCGAGAACATGCTTGCCCGCGACGCGGAGGAGGGGATCGGCGCCTTCATCGAGAAGCGCGCGCCCGAATGGCAGGACAAATAGAGGAATTTCGGCCTTTGCCGGTTTGGAGGAGGCAGGCCTGTGGCCTGCCTCCTTTGATATCCGGCATTGCAAAGTGTCCGGCAACGGTTAGGCGCCGTTTGCTTTGCAGTCGACCGGAGCGCAGGCCAAGGCCTCCGTTTCAGGGATGTATAAGACTTCGTCGGGAAGGCCGGCGAGGGTGCAGGCCGGGGCCTTTTCGGCAAAGCTCTGGTAGCGTGGAGCAATGAACCCGCCTGGCGATTTGAGCTGGAACAGAGCTGTCCCCTCGGTTTCGACGGCTGCGCGGGCCTGACGGCAGCTGTTTTCTGCCGCATTGAGCTGTTGGGCTGAAATGGAGAAAAGGGCCACACCAAGGGCAAGGGCGTGGGAATGGCGCATGGAACGTCCTTTCGATCTCGCTGTTGATGACAACCCCCGCGATGAAATCGGCGCGATGCCGGCGCGGGATGGCGAGATGTAAAGGGCGCTGGTTTGTGGTTAAAAGTGCATATAAACATAAATAAACGATAGGATTTACTATCGTTTATTTATGTTATTGAAACTTCTTTTCCTGTTGTCGGACAAGGGCATTGCGGTCGGAAAGAAGCAGATCGTTTCCGGCCGGAAGGGTGCTTTGCGCTCAGTTGTCGAAGAACCAGGGATGCCGCAGCGAGCGGTCGCGCATGTCGAGCTTGCAGCGCAGGACAGGGCATTCCGGCGTATCGGCAGTGGGAATATGGGCACGCACCGCTATATGCCCGCTGGGACAGAGATTTCCGTTGATCACGTAGCGGTCGTAGAGGGTAAGGCCTTTCGTGAAGCGCGCCGGGTAGCGCATGATCACGGCGCCCTCGCGGGCGATCCTTGCTTGCGCGTTCGCGCAGCTCATGGCAGTTGAATTGTAACGCGATATGGCCTCCGCCGGCCCGGCAAGGACCAGCAGGGACAGTGCGGAAACGAGATAGCGCACCATGGGTGACACTCCGGCATTTTCGGTTGATGGAGGGTCAGCGTAGCATGACCGGCCCGGGGCGGATATGTTCGGCCGGATTTCGGGGTGCCAGACGGTCCGCGAAGCTTTGCAGGCACGTTTTGACAGGCATGTTTTGAGAGAGTGACGATGAACCACGACGACTACGACAACGCCTATATTTCGGGCATTCTGACCTCGGTGAAGAGCATTGCCATAGTCGGCGCTTCGGCAAACGAGGTGCGTCCGAGTTTCTTCGTCACGAAATATCTGCTCGACAAGGGCTATACGGTCCACCCGGTCAATCCCGGCCAGGCCGGCAAGGAAATCCTTGGCAGGCCTGTCTTCGCGACGCTTGCCGACTTGCCGGAACCGGTCGACATGGTGGACGTGTTCCGCCCTTCTGCCGCCGTGCCGGGTGTTACGGACGAGGTTCTGGCCATGGACCCGTTACCCAAGGTGGTCTGGATGCAGCTCACCGTGCGTGACGATGCGTCCGCCGCGCGCCTTGAGGAAAAGGGTATCAAGGTCGTGATGAACCGCTGCCCGAAGATCGAATATGCCCGCCTTGCCGGCGAAATCGGTTGGAATGGTGTCAACAGCAGGGTGATTTCTTCGAAGAAGCCGCTGATGCGCAAGGGTTTCCAGAGCTTCGGCATTCGCCAGCGCTGATTTTCCGCTTTGCCCATGCCCATGGGACAAATCTTCTTTGCTTCGCCCCGATGGCCTCTGTATTGATGCCCGAACATTTATGCGCAGAAGCAGTAGGGCCAGTCTTTGGCCGGATCAGAGCATCCGCCACCCGCGTGAATGCGAAAAAGCAACCAGACAGGGCGCCGTCCGGCCGGCATGGCTGCGGGGCGTTTCCGGAACGAAGTCGTAATTTGGAGGAAATGTCATGAGTGAGCGTACCCCCGGTTTCAACACGCTGGCCGTTCATGCCGGCGCCCAGCCGGATCCCGCGACAGGAGCGCGCGCGACGCCGATCTACCAGACGACTTCCTATGTGTTCGACGATGTCGATCACGCGGCTTCGCTGTTCGGCCTGAAGGCGTTCGGCAACATCTACACGCGCATCATGAACCCCACCCAGGCGGTTCTCGAGGAACGCGTGGCGGCCCTTGAGGGCGGCACGGCGGCTCTTGCAACGGCTTCCGGCCACGCGGCGCAGCTTCTCACCTTTCATTCCATCATGCGCCCGGGCGCCAATTTCATCGCGGCGCGCAAGCTTTACGGCGGCTCGATCAACCAGTTCGGCCATGCCTTCAAGAATTTCGACTGGCATGTGCGCTGGGCCGACCCGGAAGACCTGTCGAGCTTCGAAAGCCAGATCGACGAGAACACCCAGGCGATCTATGTGGAGAGCCTTGCAAACCCCGGCGGCACTTTCGTCGACCTCGACGGTATTGGCGAGATTGCGCGCCGTCACGGACTGCCCTTCATCGTCGACAACACCATGGCGACGCCTTACCTGCTGCGCCCGATCGAGCATGGCGCGGACGTCGTGCTTCACTCGCTGACCAAATTCATGGGCGGCCACGGCAATTCGCTGGGCGGCGTGCTGGTCGACGGCGGAACATTCGACTGGTCGAAGTCGGGCAAATATCCGATGCTCTCCGAGCCGCGCCCTGAATATGGCGGCATGGTTCTGCACGAGACCTTCGGCAATTTTGCCTTTGCCATTGCCTGCCGGGTTCTTGGGCTTCGCGATTTCGGCCCGACCATCTCGCCGTTCAACGCATTCCAGATTCTGACCGGGATCGAGACGCTGGCACTGCGCATGCAGCGCCATTGCGACAATGCGCTGAAGGTGGCCGAATGGCTGCGCGGGCAGGATCAGGTCTCCTGGGTTTCCTATCCTGGCCTGCCGGAAGACCCGAACCACGCTCTGATGCAGAAATATTCGCCCAAGGGTGCCGGTGCGGTGTTCACCTTCGGCCTGAAGGGTGGCTTCGACGCAGGCGTGAAGGTGGTGGAGGGTGTCGAGCTCTTCTCGCACCTTGCCAATATCGGCGATACCAAATCGCTCATCATCCACCCGGCCTCCACAACGCACCGTCAGCTCACCGACGAGCAGAAGGTGGCGGCAGGAGCTGGCCCCGATGTGATCCGTCTGTCGGTTGGTATCGAGGATGTCGAGGATGTGATCGGCGATCTGGAGCAGGCGCTCGCCAAGATCTGAGACATTTGCAGAAATGGCTGAAGCGGCGTGGAAATCCTTCCGCGCCGCTTTCGTATATGCTGTAAATTAAGGCTTTGCGGCTCCTGCTCTTGCGCGAAGGGAAGGGGGCGTCCTATCTATCGATAGGTCAAAAACGATTCCGACATGTTGCGCGCGCCCCAGAGGCCGGCACGCAATTCCAAACCGAAAAAGGTGCTTTATGCCGAATCCCGTCGATACAGCCATGAATCTGGTGCCCATGGTCGTCGAGCAGACGAACAGGGGCGAGCGGGCTTACGACATCTTTTCGCGTCTCCTGAAGGAGCGCATCATCTTCCTGACCGGTCCCGTAGAGGACGGCATGGCCTCGTTGATCTGCTCGCAGCTTCTCTTCCTCGAGGCGGAGAACCCGAAGAAGGAGATCGCCCTCTACATCAATTCGCCCGGCGGTGTCGTCACCTCGGGCATGGCGATTTACGACACGATGCAGTTCATCCGTCCGCCGGTCTCGACCCTGTGCATCGGACAGGCGGCCTCCATGGGCTCTCTGCTTTTGTGCGCCGGCCATAAGGATATGCGCTTTGCGACGCCCAATGCGCGCATCATGGTTCATCAGCCTTCGGGCGGCTTCCAGGGTCAGGCCTCCGACATCGAGCGCCATGCCCAGGATATCATCAAGCTGAAGCGCCGGTTGAACGAGGTCTATGTCAAGCACACGGGCCAGGAGTACGAAACCATCGAGAACACGCTCGACCGCGATCACTTCATGACCGCTGACGAAGCACTCGATTTCGGTCTGATCGACAAGGTCTTTACCTCGCGTGAGGACCAGGAAAAACCGGCAGAGGCCTGATTCGCTCGGGGGTAGCCTCAGGGCGGCTTTCGGTCGGAACCGGAATGATGCGCGCCGTGGACAACAGGCCACAGGCGCGCATTTGTCGTCTGGTTGCGGCATTTCTGTCATAAATTTGTGTTTGCAGGTTACGCGCGAACGCCTACGTTAAGCCTATGTTGAGTTTCCACCGACAACTTCTCTAAGGGGGCTTGGCATTGTTGCCGCAGTTTCGGATTTGTGTTTCGTTTCGAAGCGGAGGCAGTAGCGCTATGAGGGCGCTCGAAGCGCTTCAACCGTCCGGGATGCCGGTGGTAGTGAAAGGACGTAAGACATGAGCAAGGTCAGCAGCGGCGGCGGAGATTCCAAGAATACGCTGTACTGTTCCTTCTGTGGCAAGAGCCAGCACGAGGTCCGCAAACTGATTGCGGGACCGACCGTCTTCATTTGCGATGAGTGCGTCGAACTGTGCATGGACATCATCCGCGAGGAAAACAAATCCTCGATGGTGAAGTCGCGCGAGGGCGTGCCCACACCGCAGGAAATCATGACGGTGCTGGATGACTACGTTATCGGTCAGTCGCATGCCAAGCGTGTTCTGTCCGTGGCGGTCCACAACCATTACAAGCGGCTTGCCCACGCTTCCAAGAGCGCGGATGTCGAGCTGGCGAAATCCAACATCCTGCTGATCGGCCCGACCGGTTGCGGCAAGACGCTGCTTGCCCAGACGCTCGCCCGTATCATCGATGTGCCCTTCACCATGGCCGACGCGACGACGCTGACCGAAGCCGGCTATGTGGGTGAGGATGTAGAGAACATCATCCTGAAGCTGCTTCAGGCCGCCGACTACAATGTCGAGCGCGCCCAGCGCGGCATCGTCTACATCGATGAGATCGACAAGATTTCGCGCAAGTCCGACAATCCCTCGATCACTCGTGACGTTTCGGGCGAGGGCGTGCAGCAGGCGCTTCTGAAGATCATGGAAGGCACCGTTGCTTCCGTGCCTCCGCAGGGTGGGCGCAAGCATCCCCAGCAGGAGTTCCTGCAGGTGGATACGGCCAACATCCTCTTCATCTGCGGCGGCGCCTTTGCCGGTCTCGACAAGATCATCTCCGACCGCGGTCGCAAGACCTCGATTGGCTTCGGGGCGACCGTAGCCTCCCCGGAGGATCGCCGCACGGGTGAATTGTTCCGTCAGGTGGAGCCGGAAGACCTTTTGAAATTCGGTCTGATCCCGGAATTCGTCGGCCGTCTGCCGGTTCTGGCGACGCTGGAGGACCTCGATGAGGCTGCTCTGGTGCAGATTCTGAGCGAGCCGAAGAATGCGCTCGTGAAGCAGTATCAGCGCCTGTTCGAGATGGAGAATGTCGAGCTGACGTTCCATGAAAACGCGCTTGCCGCGATTGCCCGCAAGGCCATCGAGCGCAAGACGGGTGCGCGCGGTCTGCGCTCCATCATGGAAGCGATCCTCCTCGACACCATGTTCGAGCTCCCCGCGCTTGAGGGCGTTCAAGAAGTTGTGATTTCCGACGAGGTCGTCGCTGGCAATGCCCGACCGCTCTACATCTATGCGGAGCGGGAAAAGGAAAAGGGCAACGCAAGCGCCTGATTTTCAAGCACCGGCCTCTCATATGGCCGGTGTTTTTTCTTCGGCTACTGACCTTCTCCCGCACATCCTTTGCCGGCTTTGCTGCAGGAGCTCCACAGCGGGCCTTGATCTTGCCGGCCTGCGCCTCCAACTAATGGAGGAACGAGGGCGGAGTTTTGTTCCTGTAAGCGTTGCGCAACATGCGGATGATGCTGGAATATAAGGCTCTGGCCGTTTAGACTCTGTTCCGTGGCTGGCTCTTGAGCGGCCACGGTTTGAAAGGCTGAAAAATGACGCAATCCCCCAAGACTGCCGGTGGTGATACGCTGTATCCGGTGTTGCCCCTCAGGGACATCGTTGTGTTCCCCCACATGATCGTTCCGCTCTTTGTCGGTCGTGACAAGTCGATCAAGGCCTTGGAAGAGGTGATGGGGGCCGAACGGCAGATCCTTCTCGCAACGCAGATGAACGCTGCGGACGACGATCCGGAACCGAGCGGTATCTACGACGTCGGTACGCTTGCCAATGTGTTGCAGCTTCTCAAGCTGCCCGACGGCACCGTGAAGGTGCTTGTGGAGGGCACGGCGCGTGCGCGCGTCAAGACCTTCACCGAGCGTGAGGAGTTTCACGAGGCCTATGCCGATGTTTTGCCCGAGCCGGCCGAGGACGAGGTGGAAATCGAGGCGCTGGCGCGCTCCGTGGTTTCCGACTTCGAGAATTACGTAAAGCTCAACAAGAAGATTTCCCCCGAGGTCGTCGGGGCCGCAAGCCAGATCGAGGATTACTCGAAGCTGGCCGATACGGTCGCCTCGCATCTTGCGATCAAGATTCCCGAGAAGCAGGAAATGCTGGCCACGCTTTCCGTGCGTGAGCGCCTGGAAAAGGCCATGGGCTTCATGGAAGCCGAGATTTCCGTGCTGCAGGTGGAAAAGCGCATCCGTTCGCGCGTCAAGCGCCAGATGGAGAAGACCCAGCGCGAGTACTATCTGAATGAGCAGATGAAGGCCATTCAGAAGGAGCTCGGCGAGGGCGAGGACGGTCGCAATGAAGCCGCCGAGCTTGAGGAACGTATCGCCAAGACGAAGCTCTCCAAGGAAGCGCGCGAGAAGGCCGATGCGGAGCTGAAGAAGCTCAAGACCATGTCGCCAATGTCGGCGGAAGCGACGGTTGTGCGCAATTATCTCGACTGGCTCTTGTCCATTCCGTGGAAGAAGCCGAGCAAGATCAAGAACGATCTGAGCTTTGCCGAGGAGGTGCTCGATTCCGATCACTTCGGTCTCGACAAGGTCAAGGAGCGCATCGTCGAGTATCTGGCCGTGCAGAGCCGCCAGCGTAAGCTGAAGGGGCCGATCCTGTGCCTCGTTGGACCTCCCGGCGTCGGCAAGACCTCGCTCGCCAAGTCCATCGCAAAGGCCACTGGCCGCGAATATGTGCGCATGGCGCTGGGCGGTGTGCGTGACGAGGCCGAGATCCGCGGTCACCGCCGCACCTATATCGGCTCGATGCCCGGTAAGGTCATCCAGTCGATGAAGAAGGCGAAGAAGTCCAACCCGCTCTTCCTGCTCGACGAGATCGACAAGATGGGCATGGATTTCCGTGGCGATCCGTCGTCGGCCCTGCTGGAGGTTCTGGACCCTGAGCAGAACGCGACCTTCATGGATCACTATCTCGAGGTGGAATACGATCTGTCGAGTGTGATGTTCGTCACCACGGCCAACACGCTCAACATTCCGCCGGCCTTGATGGACCGCATGGAGATCATCCGTATCGCGGGCTACACCGAGGACGAGAAGGTGGAGATCGCCAAGCGGCATCTGCTGCCCAAGGCGATTCGCGAGCATGCGCTTGAGCCGAAGGAATTCTCCGTCACGGACGATGCGTTGCAGGAGATCATCCGCACCTACACCCGCGAGGCGGGCGTGCGTAACCTCGAGCGCGAGCTGATGAAGCTGGCGCGCAAGGCGGTGACGGAAATCCTGCGCAATTCGAAGAAGGATGGTGGCAAGAAGTCCGTAAAGGTAACGGCGAAGAACCTTGCCGATTATCTGGGCGTGCCGCGCTATCGCTTCGGCCAGGCCGAGGGCGAGGATCAGATCGGTGTCGTTACAGGCCTTGCCTGGACGGAAGTCGGTGGCGAACTGCTGACCATCGAAGGCGTCATGATGCCCGGCAAGGGCAAGATGACAGTCACGGGCAATCTGCGCGACGTGATGAAGGAATCGATTTCTGCCGCGGCCTCCTATGTCCGTAGCAGGGCCGTCGATTTCGGCATCGAACCGCCGGTCTTCGACAAGAAGGACATCCACGTGCACGTGCCGGAAGGCGCAACGCCCAAGGATGGTCCCTCTGCCGGTGTCGCCATGGCGACGGCGATCGTGTCGATCATGACGGGCATTCCGGTGCGCAAGGACATCGCCATGACCGGCGAGATCACCCTGCGTGGCCGCGTCCTGCCCATCGGTGGCCTGAAGGAGAAGCTGCTCGCTGCCCTGCGCGGCGGCATCAAGAAGGTGCTGATCCCGGAAGAAAACGCCAAGGACCTGGCCGATATTCCGGAGAACGTGAAGAACGGTCTTGAGATCGTGCCGGTCAGCCGGGTGGGCGAGGTGCTTCAGCACGCGCTGACCCGCATGCCTGAGCCCATCGAATGGGTGGAGCCTGTGGAAAGCACCGGCAAGGTTGATGTCACCGAAGCGGGTGGTCAGACGATCGCTCATTGACGCTACGGCAGGTCGAGGAGGCCGTTTGCCTTGCGATGACGCCGTATGCTCAAGCAAAAGCGAAAAGTATAAAGCCGGGCTTTCGAGCCCGGCTTTTTTTGTCGAAAACCCCGGAAAACGTGGGGTTTCAGCCCGTTTTGAAACTTTTCTCTCTTGGTCATAAACGCACTTCTCCCTAGAGTGTGCCGAGCCAAGTGAGTCGCATCACTTGGCCCTTATCAGGAAGGGGTAATTTCATGAACAAGAACGAGCTCGTATCCGCAGTCGCGGATTCTGCGAACCTTTCGAAAAGCGACGCCCAGTCTGCGGTCGATGCGGTTTTCTCCGTCATCGAAGGCGAACTGAAGAATGGCGGGGACGTCCGCCTCGTAGGCTTTGGCAATTTCTCGGTTTCGCGCCGTGAGGCTTCTACGGGCCGCAACCCGCAGACCGGTGCCACCGTTCAGATTCCGGCGCGCAACGTGCCGAAATTCTCGGCTGGCAAGGGCCTGAAGGACGCGGTCAACTGATCGTATCCCTTACGGGACTTTACAGAAAAGCCGGGCCTTGGGCCCGGCTTTTCTTTTTGGGTGCGCACATCGCGCTTTCCGCAAGTCGATCCCGATGTTCGGGCGCGATGCGCTAGCGCGCCGCCGAAACCACCACTTCGATCAGCGTATCCTTGCCGAGTTCGGCCACGCCGATGGTCGCCCGCGTCGGCAGATGTTCTGCGGGCATCCACTCCAGCCACGCTTCGTTCATCCCGTCCTTCTGTGAGAAATCGGAGATGTAGATCATGGCCGTCAGAAGCTTGTCCTTGGAGGAGCCGACTTCGGCCAGGAGGGCGTCGATTTTTGCGCAGATCTGCTCCGTCTGTCCCTTCATGTTGACGGATTTGTCGTCGGCCACCAGGCCGCCGAAATAGAGAACGCCATTGTGTTCGACCACCCGGTGATTGATGCGGGTCTGGATATGTCTTTTGATCATGAAAGCTCCTCGTTTGGCTTGGTTGAAACTTGAGAAAAACGGCCGACCGAAAATGGGGCGATCGGCGCCTGGGTCCTGCCCGTGGCGATGAGTTCGGCGACGATGTCGCCGACACCCGGACCGAGCTGAAAGCCGTGGGCGGAAAAACCGAAGGAATGAAAGGCACCTTCCGCATGCAGGGCAGGGCCGATTACCGGAATGCCATCCGGCATCAACCCCTCGATGCCTGCCCATGAACGCACGATCTGTGCGCCCCGCATGATGGGAAATATGTCTATCGCCGTCTGGGCGGAATGGCGCAGTTGAGCCATTTGCATATGGGTCCGGTTGGTCGCGGGATCAGGAATGCCCGGCCGTCCGCCGCCGATAACGACGGTGCCGTTGGGCATCTGCTTGAAGGAAAGGGGCCGGCCCGTCGCTCCCACCACGGCATCGCAGAAGGGCCGAACGCGTTCCGTTACGATCATCATCGGCGCATAGGCGGAGACGGGTGCGTGATCACCGATCTGGCGGGCGATCTCGCCGCCCCAGGCGCCAGCGCAATTCAGTACAAAACGGCCGGTGAACGTCTGGCCGCCCGCAACCACCTTCCAGTCCTTTCCGGTTTTGAACACCCGGTCCACCGGTGTATTTTCCAGAAACCGCACACCCTTCTCGATCCCCTTGCGCTGGAAGGCAAAAGTGGTCTGGTAAGGTTGTGCAAAACCGTCCTGGAGCGAGGCAAGAGCGCCCACGCAATGTTCGGCGACCGCCGGCAGATAGCCACGCATGGTCTTGCGGTCGAGAATGACTTCATGGGTGTAGCCGAGCCCGTTGAGTTCGGCGACCCGTTCGCGCAGCGTGTCGAGCTCATCTTCGGTCTCTGCGATCTTGATCTGCGGCGCTGGCTGAAAGCCGCAATCGTCGTCCAGAAAATCGGCGATACGGTTCCAGATCGACATGGAATGCAGCGAAAGGGGGATTTCGGCGACGTGCCTTCCGAGTTTGCGCACTCCGCCGGCGTTCACGCCCGAGGCGTGGCGCGCCACTGTGTCCTTCTCGAAGACGACGACCCGCATGCCACGCAGCGCTGCATTAAGCGCTGCCGAGCAACCGTGAATGCCGCCGCCGATCACCAGAAGATCGGTCGTTATGTCCTGGGATGATCCCGCAGCCATTGTCTTGCCTCAGAGCGGTTCGCTGCGCGTTGCTTCCGGTTCGAGCTGCGCAAGTTCAGACAGCAGCAGCGGCTTCAATGGCGGCCGGAGGCGATAATAGCCGATGGCCTCCGGCTCTTCCTTGCGCCGTTCTGCGATGATGGCGCTGACGGCAAGGCCGCACATGCGCCCCTGACAGGGGCCCATGCCGCTGCGCAGGAAGGATTTCACCTGATTGGGGCCTGGAGCGCCAAGGTCGACTGCTCTGCGTATGGCCCCCGCCGTCACCTCTTCGCAACGGCATACGATCGTCTCGTCTGCCGGCTGCAGGATGTCTCGCGATGGCGCATAAAGAGCTTCGAGAAAGGGCCGCACGGCCTCGTCGCGCTTGAGGTCGGCCTGCAGCGCGCGAATATCCGCGCCGTTGGAATGTCCGAGCTTCTGCGCCACCCGAAGTGCGGCCAGCCTTCCACGCATCGCCGCCGATTTCGCACCTGCGATGCCTGCGCCGTCGCCTGCGACGAACACGTTCTCGATGCTGCTTTCCAGGAAGACGTCGAGTTTCGGCACGAAGCAGCGCTGGCTTTCATTCCAGGCATGGTCGCAGCCGAGCAGGCGTGTTGCCTGCTGGTTCGGTACCACGCCCTGATGTAGTGCTACGCTGGTTGTCTCGATCCGATGTGCCTTGCCGCCCACCGAAAAGACCACCGCTTCGGCGCGATGCACGCCCTCTATGCGAATGTCGTGAGCGCCGGAAAAGCGCGGCACGCCTGCCTGCCGGATCTGCCGCATCATGGAAAGCCCCTTGCGCAGATAGCCAAAGCCGGCGAGCGCACGGGGCAGATGGCGCGCAGCCTTGATATAGCGCTCCCTGTCGATGGTTTCGACGATGGCCTTGGGAGGCTTTCCCGCGGCAATCATCTGCTGCGCAAGCAGATAGAGCAGAGGCCCGCTTCCCACGAGCACCACGTCGTCGCCGACGCCCCCATGCGCCTTGAGCAGAATTTGCAATGCACCTGCCGTGGTCACGCCGGGAAGGGTCCAGCCGGGCAGGGGCGTGGGACGTTCCACCGCGCCGGTGGCAATAAGCAGATGTTTGGCCGATACCTGAGCGGACCCGCCATGGCGCGAATAATCGATGCTGAGATCGGGGTTGATGTTCCAGACAGTCGCCTCGGGGATGTAGGTGGCGCCGCAGTTGCGAAATGCCTGTGCGATGCCGGCGCCATGGGCATAGTCCGGTCCGAGTATCTTGCGCCGCTCCTCCGGAACGGTCTCTATCGCACGGTAGATCTGTCCACCTGGGGCAGGTTGCTCGTCGAGGACAATGACGGAAAGGCCGGCATTGGCAGCTTCCGTTGCCGCGGCCATGCCGGCCGGGCCGGCGCCGATGATGGCGAGATCGCACGCTTTCATTCGGTTTCAACTCCAATGGCGCCTTTTTGCCGACGCACCACCATGCCCTCGCGCACGGGGATCATGCAGGCTTGACGGTTCGGTATCCCGTCGATCTCGACCAGGCATTCGAAGCACACGCCCATCATGCAGAAGGGGCCGCGCTCGCTTTGGGAAATAGGCGTGTTGCGAAAATGGGTTTGCCCCGAAAGCATCAACGCTGAGGCGACCGTATCGCCAGTAGAGGCCTCTATGGGCTGCCCCTCGAAGCTGAAGGAAACCCTTGGGGTTTCGGTGGCTTTAATGCGCTTGAACATGCAGTCTCTTTCTCGAAAAGGCAGACATGGGCTCCTCCAGCCGGCCGCGAGCAATCATCGGGGCAAGGGTGCGTGCATGCGCGCCGGCAAGTGTGACGCCCGAATGGCAATTGACCGAGAAGACGCCGGGATGGCTCTCGGACTGTTGGTAGATGGGAAATCCGTCCGGGCTCATCACTCTGAGCGCTGCCCAGGAGCGTATGAGGCGCAGGTTCTTCAAGAACGGAAAGGAGCGGATTGCACGCGTCGCGATGTCGGCCATGATGCCGGGACGTGAGGTCAGGTCGAAGCCGGCATCCTCGTGGCTATCGCCGAGCAGGAAGGAACCCTCATCGGTCTGGCGGACGAAAAGTGTCGGCATGGAGAACTTCATCTCCGTGCGCTCCGTGACCAGGATCTGGCCCTTCTGCGGAAAGACCGGCACTTCCAGGCCGACAAGTGGGCCGAGCGAGCGGTTGCCGAGGCCTGCCGCCAGGACAACTTTTGCCCCGGAGAAGGAACCAGCCCTCGTGGTCACACGATAGCCTGAACCTTCCTTTGCAATGCCCTCGACACGGGCTTCGGCTCGGTATTCGCCGCCCGAGCGCGCGATGCTGTCGTGCAGCGCACGCAGCAGATAGAGCGGGCTCGCATGGCCATCATGCGGCGACCAGCTTGCTCCCACCACGTCCGGTCCGAGCCCGGGCAGCATCGTGTCGAGTTCCTTGCGCTCGATCATCACCGCGCCGTATTCGGCGGCCCCATGCACATTGTGCATGCGCTTGATGAGTGCCGACTGGCGCTCCCATGCTTCCTCCGAAAGGCACAGATGCGCGCCGCCAGCCTTGTGATAGGCCGTGTCGATGCCCGTTTCCTCGAGCAGGTCCTGCGAGAATTCCGGCCAGACATCGGCCGAATGACGGCTCCAGCGGGCATATTCAGGCATGCCGTCGCCTTTGGACTGCACCCAGACAAGGCCGAAATTGCCACGCGAGGCGCGGAATGCCACATCCCCCTCGTCCAGAACCAGAACCTTCTCGCCGAGCTTGCAAAGCCCCCGCGCTATGGCTGCGCCGACGAGCCCGCCGCCGACCACGATCGTGTCATAGCTCATCGCGCTTCTCCTCCGATCAGAAGCCGGTCGAGCCCATAGAGCTTGTTGACCGCAAGCATCAGGAGAACCGTCAGCAGGATGACCATGGTGGAGATCGACGCTATCAGCGGATCGGTCGTCTGCGTGATGTGCGAGAACAACCGGACGGGCAGTGTGGTCGTCGACGGATTGACGATGAACACCGTCACGGTCAACTCGTCGAAACTCGTGATGAAGGCCAACACCCAGCCGCCCACTACGCCGGGCAGAATGAGCGGCAGCGTCACGCGGCGAAACACGGTCCAATGGGATGCGCCGAGCGATGTCGCTGCCATCTCGATGGAACGGTCCACACCCGTGACCGAGGCAAGAACCAGCCTGAGGACGAAAGGCGTGACGATCACCGCATGGCACAGAACAAGCCCGAAAAACGTGCCGTTGATGTCGAACAGGCTCAGAAAGCGCAGGAAGGCGACACCCAGCACCACGGTGGGGACCGTGAGTGGCGACAGGAAAAGTCCCTGCAGCGCATCGCGCCCGCGAAAGCGTTCCCGTCCGATGGCCAGAGCGGCCGGTACTGCGAGAACCGTCGACAAGGTCGCCGATGCAAGACCGAGTTCGAGGCTGATCCAGGCCGCGTCGATAAAGTCGGGATTGTCGAGGATCGCCTTGAACCAGCGGAACGAGATCGCGCTGGGCGGAAACTCCAGATAGCCGGTCGGGGTAAAGGAAACCCCGATCACGATAAGCAGCGGGCCCACCATGAAAAGCGCAAACAATGCGTTGAAACACAGAGCGAAAATGCCGTTGCGGTTCATTCGAAGACCCCCGAATAGCGGCGCTCCACCAGCTTGTTCCAGGCGAGCATGATGGTCAGGACGGAGACCAGAAGCAGGATTGCGATGGCCGCACCCAGTGGCCAGTTGAGTGTGTTCAGGAACTCGTCATAAACCGTGGTTGAGACCATCTTGATGCGCCGCCCACCCAGCACCGCCGGCGTCGCAAAGGCGCTTGCCGACAGTGAGAAGACGATCAGCGAACCCGAGAGAACGCCGGGCATGGCCTGCGGCAGGACGATGCGCATGAAGATCGTGAGCGGACCGGCGCCAAGCGATTCCGCGGCGCGTTCCGTTGCCGGGTCCTGCCTCTGGAGCGCTGCCCAGACTGCCAGGATCATGAAGGGGATCATCACATGCACGAGCGCGATGACGATCCCTGTGGAGGTGTACATCATCCGGATGGGCGAGCTGATGAGGCCGATATCGCGCAGGAACTCGTTGATCACGCCCTTGTTGCCGAGCAGGATCGCCCATCCCAGCGTGCGCACCACGACCGAGATGAGGAGGGGCCCGAGCACGATGAGCAGCATGAATGAGCGCCAGGCGGGCTTCATGCGAAACAGGATATAAGCTTCGGGCAGGCCGAGCAGGGCGCAGATCGCCGTGGTGATGAAGGCGATCAGAAAGGTGCGACCGAAGATTTCATAGAAATAGACGTCACTCAGCACCTCGGCGTAATTCTGGAAGCCGAACGTGTTCTCGATGCCCCCGTAAAAGGAGAAGCTGTTGAAGGAAAGCAGGAAGGTCATGGCGAGCGGCGTCAGAAGCAGCGCTGCAAAGAGTGCCAATGCTGGTGCGCTGAGGAGCCATGGGGTACTGGTTCCGGTGGTTTTCATCAGCCCTCTCCGCGTGGCAGAAGCCGCATGGCCTCCGGCTCCCAGGAAAGGTGCAGCCTCTCGCCGACATTGGCTTCGCGCCGCCCCAGATTGCGCTGCATGACGAGCAGCTTGCCGATGGGCGTCTCGACCCGGAAGAGCCATTGATCGCCCAGGAAAACGCGCTCTATCACATTGCCTGAAATGGTCGCTTTCTCCGCATCTGTGAGTTCGATGCGTTCGGGGCGCAGCGAGACCTCGACCGGTCCGGCTGCAAGCGCCGTATCGGGGCCGGAAAGACGTGTGCCGTCGATGACGATGGTTGTCCCCGCCTTGTCGCGCTCCAGGGTTGCGGCAAGGCTGTTCGTCTTGCCGAGGAAGGTCGAGATGAAGGACGTTGCCGGTTTTTCATAGACGTCGAAGGGACTGTCTTCCTGAATGAGACGTCCGCCCTGCATGACCGCAACCCGGTCGCTCAAGGCCATGGCCTCCGACTGGTCATGCGTGACGAGAAGGGTCGTGACACCCGCTTCCTGCTGGATGCGGCGCAGCTCCAGCTGCATCTCCTCGCGCAGTTTCGCATCGAGGTTCGAGAGCGGCTCGTCCAGCAACAGGAGTTCCGGTTCGATCACGAGTGCACGGGCAAGCGCCACGCGCTGCCGCTGTCCGCCGCTCATGTTGCGGGGAAAACGGTCGCCGAGATGCGTCAGATGAACGAGGTCAAGCGCATCGGCAACGCGTCGCCGGCGCTCGTCGGCAGGGATTTTACGCATCTCCAGGCCGAAACCGACATTCTGCTCCACCGTCATGTGCGGGAAAAGCGCATAGGTCTGGAACACGATGCCGAGGCCGCGCTTGCGCGCCGGAACCGCACCCAGATCGCGCCCGTTCAGCATGATCGCGCCCGATGTCGGTTGCGTGAAGCCGGCGATCATCTGCAAGGTGGTGGTTTTGCCGCAGCCGGAAGGCCCCAGCAGCGAGACGAATTCGCCGCGCTCGATGCTGAGATTGAAGTCCTCCACGGCAACGACGTTGTTGTAACGCTTGTTCAGCGCCTGAAGCTCAAGAAAAGCCATTTGCAGCCCGTGATTGAAAGCTGGTTGATCCATGGCCGCCGCACCTGTCCGAAAGCTGCTGCCTTCTGACAAAGGCGCCCGACATCCGCAGCATGCGGAAATTCGTTCGGCAAAGCATCCCTTGTGCGTCCGTCTGGACGCACATCGCTCTGGCCGGGGCGGGTGCGGCGATCTCGATGTCGCGATCAGCGTTCGATTTCGCGGGCCCAGCGCTTGGTCCATTCCTCGCGCGCCGGGTTGATCGTATCCCAATCGACGGCGATCAGCTTGCCGATCTGCTCGGGTCCGTAAGGCAGCCACGCAGCCAACTCGTCAGGCAGCTTGGCGTTCTTGTTGACCGGGCCCGATCCCATGGCGTCGGCAAGACGCACCTGGATTTCGGGTTCGAGCAGGAAATCCACAAAGGCGTTGGCGAGGTCGGAGACATCGTTTTCAACGACGGGGCAGGCAGCAAGCATCAGCGCCACCGCGCCCTCCTTGGGGTAGGCGAACTTTGCCGGGAAGCCGGTGTCCGCAAGCGACTTGGTGCGGCCTGATCCCCAGATCGACAGTGCGATCTCTTCGGACTGGAACAGTTCGGACATCTTGCCGGAAGAGGGTTCGAATACCAGCACATTCGGGGCGACCTTGTCTGCCATCGTGCTGAAGCCGGGATCGATATCCTTTTCGCCGCCGCCGTTCAGGCGCGCCATCATCACGAGCGTATGCAGGCCATAGGTGTTGGAGATCGGCGGAATCGAAAGAATCTGGCTGTACTTCTCGTCCGCCAGGTCCATCCAGCTTGACGGCGGCTCCCAGCCCTCGCGCTCGAACCACTTGGTGTTGTAGGTGAAGCCGGTGGCCACGAAGCCGATGCCGATGGAGTTCGGTCCAAGCTTGGCTATGTCGTAGATTTCGTCGCCGGGTGTCGAGGTTTTCATGGGCGCGCAGAAGCCGAGCGCATCGGCCTGATACATCGGGCCGTCGTCGAGGATGACGACATCGAGTTCCTGATTGCCCTTCTGAGCCTGCAGGCGGGCGAGGTTCTCGGTGGAGTTTCCGGGCACGAACTGAATCTTCACCTCATGCCGGCTTTCGAATTCCGGAATGATGAGTTCCTTCATCAGCGTCTCGAACGACCCGCCATATCCTCCAACGGTCAGGGTCTTGTCCTGGGCCAGGGCCGAGCCCGTGGCGAGAATGGAACAACTCGCTGCCAGAATCCCGCTCGCAAGCGACAGCCTAATCCTTTTCATATGCTTCCCCTTTGTTCTTATACGGTGGCGAGCCTATTCAACGGAGAGCTTCCCTGAATTTCAAATCATATTATTTGCGATCCGTATTCCAAAAGGTTATGCAATTTGCATGCGCAAAACCAATGTCCGGCAGATCGAGGCGTTTAACGCTTTCATGACCAGCGGTTCGGTAACCAAGGCCGCCGAGGCGCTCAACGTGAGCCAGCCGGCTGTCAGCAAGCTCTTGCGATTGTTCGAGGATTCCTGCGAAATCACCTTGTTCAACCGCGATACGGGCAGGTTGGTGCCGACGCCGGAGGCGCGCGTTCTCCATACGGAGACGGCCAAGCTCGAAGCCGGAGTTCTGCGCGTTCAGAAGGCGGCGCGTGAAATCAGGGAGTTTGACCGGGGTCAGCTCACCATTGTCGGCTTCCCCGCGATCAGCCTTCAGCTCATTCCACGCGTCGTGGCCGACATGCTGGGCCGCGGCACCGGGCTCAAGGTCACGCTTCTCACGCGCACATCGCCAAGTATTGCCGATGTGATGCTGACGCGGTCCGCCGATTTCGGCCTGTCCCTGGTTCCCACCACCCACAGCATGCTGCATTGCGAGCCGTTCGCGCATCTCTCCATGATCTGCGCCCTGCCGGCCAACCACCGTCTGGCCAGCAAGGAAGTGGTTTCCCTGCGCGACTTGTGTGACGATCCCTTTATTGCGCTTGGGCGTAGCGACATGTCCTATCCCGCCATCTACGAAGCGTTCCACTCGATCGGCCTTGCGCCGCGCGAGGCTGCCGAGGTGCAGATGCTTGAAGCCGCCTGCGCCATGGTAAGCGCCGGTTTTGGCGTTTCGATCATCTCCAGCCTTGCAATGGTCGCCCCGCGCGACCCGTCCATCGTGTTTCGTCCGCTCGCCGAGCGTATCGAAACCCATGTCTGGCTCGTCACCTCCAGTGTTCTGGAGTTGCCGCTGGTCGCCCGGGAAATGATTGATCGTATTCGGGAGTCCGTCATACGGATCGAGACGGACTACGCAAATGTGCTGAGCCGCGGATAGAGGCCGGAGGTCCCGGCTGCGGGGCGTTTAAAGCGTTTGGAGAAAGCGCGCGAAGGTCAGCGAGCCTTCGGGCCATGGCCCGAAACCGGCTTCCGAATTGATGTGCCCGGCATCGCCCGCATCGAGAAAGAGCGATCCCCAGCTTGCTGCGATGTCTTCCGCGACGTCGAAGTCGCAGAAATGATCGTTGCGGCTGGCGATGGTCATGGAAGGGAAGGGCAGCGGGTCGCGCGGATACGGACCGAACGTCATGAGATGTTTTGGCCGAATCTTCGGGTTCGCAACATCCGGCGGCGCCACAAGGAACGCGCCGGCCACGGGCTTCTGAAATTGCGGGATGGCGTGGATTGTAGCCGCGACACCAAGCGAATGGGCGACGAGCACCACGGGGCGCTCCGCCGCGTTGACGGCCTCTGCGACCTTTGCCACCCAATCCTCGCGCACCGGCTTCGACCAGGCGTCCTGCTCTACCCGCCGGGCGGTTGAAAGGCGCGATTGCCAACGGGTCTGCCAGTGATCGGGGCCGGAATTGGTATAGCCCGGGATGATGAGAATATCGGCTTCAGCTGTTTTCATGGCCGGGCATGTAGCTATCTCGCACGCAGCATTCAACCTTGATTGTGCATCCGCCTTGAGAATGAACAGATTTTAGGAATTGGTTCGAAAAATGTGAACAGCGTGTTCGCTCTTGTCTTGTTGCCTCAAACCCCATTTCGCTCCAGCTATAGGACAGATGAAACGAACGAACGGCCACTGACCTTCTGGCGAAAGCGCTGTGCGCAGGCCGCCCTTGAAGAAAGACTTGTGTCGGGAGACTTGAAATGAGCGAATTTCCCTTTGCGGTGACGACGCCCGTCAGCGTCGAGAGCGTAGGCCTGAAGGCTCGCGATGCGGGGCGGCTGGCAGACTTCTATGGAAAGGTCCTCGGCCTTGAGGACAACGGGCGATCCGGCAATGTCTACAGGCTCGGCGCCGGTGGCCGCACGCTGCTGGAGATCGAGGAAGATCCATCCGCCATGCCTGACGATCCCCGCGAGGCCGGCCTCTTTCACACGGCTTTTCTTCTGCCGGAGCGGTCGGACCTTGCGCGCTGGTCAGTGTTTGCTCGTGACAACAGGCTGCCACTGGAAGGCGCTTCCGACCACCTTGTCAGTGAGGCGATCTACCTGTCGGACCCTGAAGGCAACGGCATCGAAATCTATGCGGATCGCGCACCTGAGAGCTGGCGCCGCACGACCTCTGGCATAGAGATGGCTACCAATCCTCTGGATTTTCAGAGCCTTCTCGGTACGCTCGGCGAGGGCGACCGGGGCTGGCAGGGCGTGCCTGAAAAAACGGTCGTCGGCCATGTGCATCTGCGTGTCGGTGATCCGCGCACGGCCGAGGGCTGGTGGCATGAAGCACAGGGCTTCGACACGATGGCACGCTACGGTTCGCAGGCGGTGTTCCTGGCAACCGGCGGCTATCACCATCACATCGGCGCCAACACCTGGCGGAGTGCCGGAGCAGGCGCTCGCGATCCCCGGCGCACCGGCCTTTCCTGGGTTCAACTGCAAAGCCGCAATGCAAGCGCGGAAAAGGAATTTGCCGACCCGTGGGGCACGGTGATCCGCGTTGCGCCTATGGCAAGGGATGGTGGCTAAAGCGTATCGCGATCTTTCAGATACGCTCCCTGCGCTTCAAGTTCTTGATCTAACGCATGTCCTTATCCCGGAACCGGTACCCACTTCCGGGAGACATGCGTTGGAGCATTTTGCAGTCGGATGGAAACATCCGACGCCCGCGCGAATGCGGCAAAATGAGGAGATGGAGCAGAAAAGCGTCTCCGTAAATCCCCGGGCTTGTCCCGGGGATTTACGTCATCAGGTTGGCGGTTGAGGAGAGCCTCAGCTCTCGCCGAAGACCCGCTTGAAGATCGTGTCGACATGCTTGGTGTGGTAACCAAGGTCGAACTTGTCGCGGATTTCCTCTTCGGAAAGTGCTGCACGCACATCCTTGTCGCCAAGAAGTTCCGTCAGGAAGTCCGCTCCCTGTTCCCAGACCTTCATGGCGTTGCGCTGCACGAGACGGTAGGCGTCCTCGCGCGAGACGCCTGCCTGCGTGAGCGCCAGAAGCACGCGCTGTGAGTGAACGAGGCCGCGGAAGCGATCCATGTTCTTCTGCATGGCTTCGGGGTAGACGACCAGCTTTTCCATCATGCCGGTGAGACGGCCAAGCGCGAAGTCGAGCGTGACGGTGGCGTCAGGCCCGATCATGCGTTCGACGGAAGAGTGCGAAATATCGCGCTCATGCCACAGCGCCACATTTTCGAGCGCTGGCGTTGCATAGGCGCGCACCATGCGTGCAAGCCCCGTCAGGTTTTCCGAAAGCACGGGATTGCGCTTGTGCGGCATCGCGGAAGAGCCTTTCTGGCCGGGCGAGAAATACTCCTCGGCTTCCAGAACTTCCGTGCGCTGCAGATGACGCACCTCAACCGACAGCCGCTCGATGGACGAAGCGATAACGGCAAGCGTTGCGAAATACATGGCGTGCCGGTCGCGCGGGATGACCTGCGTCGAAACGGGTTCGGGCGTCAGCCCCATCTTCGCCGCCACATGCTCCTCGACGCGCGGATCGATATTGGCGAAGGTGCCGACCGCACCGGAAATGGCGCAGGTGGCGATTTCCGCCCGCGCATTCACCAGGCGCTCGCGGCAGCGCGAGAATTCCGCATAGGCCTGCGCCAGCTTGACGCCGAAGGTGGTCGGTTCGGCATGGATGCCGTGGCTGCGGCCGATGGTAACCGTGTCCTTGTGCTCGAAGGCGCGCTTCTTGAGCGCGGCGAGCAGGGCATCGAGGTCGGCAAGCAGGATATCGGTGGCGCGCACGAGCTGGACGCTGAGGCAGGTGTCGAGCACGTCGGACGAGGTCATGCCCTGGTGCACGAAACGCGCTTCGGGTCCGACGATCTCGGCCAGATGCGTCAGGAAGGCGATCACATCATGTTTGGTCTCACGCTCGATCTCATCGATACGATCGATGTCGAACGTGGCCTTGCCGCCCTTGTCCCAGATAATCTTGGCCGCTTCCTTTGGAACGATACCGAGTTCAGCCATTGCGTCGGCGGCATATGCCTCGATTTCGAACCAGATGCGGAACTTGGTCTCGGGCGACCAGATGGCGACCATTTCCGGCCGCGAATAGCGCGGGATCATGCGAGCCTTGCCCTCGTTTCTATTGAGATTGGCGTTTCCGTATCAGAGCGGGACGCTTAGCTCAACGCGGCTTGGCAGCATAGTGAAGGGCAAGCAGGAAAAGAGCGGCAAATCCCCAGGGAAAATAGACCCTGAGACCGACAACGGCGAACTGATAAAGCGCTCCCGCCGTCGTGAACACGAATTGCAACACCCATTCGACGGAAAGAAAGGAGCCGTGCCACTGGGCGTAATAGAGGCGGTACTGGAGTGCATAGAGCCCTGCGGTGACGCCGATGGTCATGACCGCGAAGGACAGGAAAGCTGCCGCAAAGCGCGCCTCCACCGTGTCGCGCCGGCTGGTGAGCCGATAGGCAATATGGCCCAGGGGAAAGGCGATGGTCCCTCCGAGAAAGAACAGTAGGACCAGAGCGGTCATGCGCGATGGCGTGCGCCATTCGGCAAAGGTCAGGAAAACCCAGGCGTTGGCTCCGAGAAAGAGCCCCCACAGAAGCGCACCGGCCACCGCCGCAAGCGGCGATGGCAGCAGGGAGCGGCTGGAATGCCTCCACCGGGTCGTGTCTTCCCGGGTTATTCTCGCGCCTTTCTGATCTGCCCCCAAAGCGTCTATCCGCCTTAGAGCTTGCCGGTAACAGCAATGAAGCGGTGGTCGGGCCCTTCGAAGCCAAGATTGCGAATGGCGATCAGGACCGCAAAGACCGGGGCGCCGCCCTCGGGGTAGAAGGTCTGTATACCGGCAAGGCGATATCCGAGCGGGCAGCCCCGGCTTGAGGGAATGGAGCCATCCTCATGGATGGTTTTCGTGGTTGCTCCTGACACGGTTGCGATACGGGTCAGGCGGAAGCCGCGGGCTTCCCCCATGCCGTGACATTGCGCGCCATCGGGCATGGGCAGTTCTTCGAGCCTGAACTCCAGCGCGGCGTCGATGGCGGGAAAGACCGGCCGGGGATTGACCGAAAGCCGGAACGGATCGGCGGAAAGCTCCGTGACCGCATTCCAGCCAGCGCGAAAGCCGTGGTGCTCGGCCAGGATGGCATCGCCGATGATCGACTGTCCCTTGGTCCTTGCCTGGGCACGGGCATCGTTCACGCTGGCGCCGTCTTGATCGATCCTCACACGCACTGGTGTGCCGGGCAAGAATGTATCGTTGGCAGTGTCGACATAATAGCGATTGGCATAGGGAAAACCGGACCCGTCCTGAACGCCATATTCCTCGAAGGCGAAAACGGCGCCATCGGCGCTGAACCCCAGAATATCAACGTTGGCGGTGTCGCCGGCATGGCCGGAGGCGGCGAGGCAGAGAAGGCCGAAGATCGCTCCCAGCGACGAACGGACCAACCGGAAAAACGCTTTCATGTCAGCTCTCCCTTGTCATTGCGGGCCGATGCTCGAGTTGCGCCGCATAGTTTTGCGCCCATGTGGGGCATCTGTCATTTGCGGAAGGCGTTGCCGCATGCACGCCGCGGGCAATCGCACGCGCCATGGTGCTGGCTGCCGCCGCATTGAGGTCGAGCATGGCTTCCAGTTCGAGCGCCGTCTCGTTGCGCCCTGTGGCCAGCGCAAAGACGAGATCGCCATCGACCGGAGTGTGGGCGGGCCAGATGGCGCGGGCAAATCCGTCATGGGCGGCGATGGCAAGCCGCTTGGCGGCGGCCTTGTCGAGCTTCGCGTCGGTGGCGATCACCGCAATGGTGGTGTTGCCGCCAGCCGCCGCTCGCAATTTGGTGGTCACCGCCGCCGCATGCGAGGGCAGGGGATGAGGCAGGCCGAGCCCACCGAACTCCTTGTCCATCTCGAAGGGGGCTGCCCAGAAATGCGGTGTGTCACCGACCATGACCGAACCGACGGCATTGACGGCGACAAGCGCCCCCACAGTCACGCCGTTGTCGAGAACGGTCGATGCCGAGCCGAGCCCGCCCTTGAGCGTCGCCGTGGTGGCGCCCGTGCCCGCACCCGCCGTACCGAGGCTGAATTCCGCTCCGGCGGCCATGGCCGCGGCAAACCCGTAATCGCGATAGGGCGGGAAGCGGCCCCAGTTCTTGTTCCCTCCATTCGGCAGGTCGAACAGGATGGCTCCCGGCACGATGGGAACCCGGAATCCCATGATCTCGAAACCCTTGCCCTGTTCGCGAAGCGCCGCCTGCACGCCCGCTGCCGCATCGAGTCCGAAGGCTGAACCGCCCGAAAGCACGATGGCATCCACCGCGTCCACCAGATTGTGCGGGGAGAGGAGGTCGGTTTCTCGCGTGCCGGGCGCACCGCCCAGAACCTGTACGCCGGCAACGGCCGGCGTTTCGCAAAGAAGCGCCGTCACGCCGGATTTGACCGTCTCGTCGGAATGATTGCCCACCGACAGGCCCTCAACATCGGTGATCAGGTTGCGTCTGCCCGCACGCCACATCATTCGACCTCCCGGAAATCCTCGCCGTCGAAGCGGAAAAGCCTGTAGAAGCTCGTGTCGAGATCGCCTTTACCGTCGAAGGCGAAGGGGCCGAGTACCGTTTCGAAGCGCTCCTTTGCGAGCGCTGCATTCACATCGCCCTTCTCGCTTGCGGCGAGCGCCGTTTGCGCAGCGGCATAGGCGGGCAGCACATAGCCATCGGGAAGGATTTCGGCGGCCTTCAATGCTTGCAGAGCCTGCGGGCTGGCAATGTCGGCCCAGCGAGGCAGCCCCACCATCAACGTGCCCTCGGCGAGCGGAACCGTGCTGTTTTCCGCCCTCAATGCTTCGCCGCCTGCGATGGTAAGCACATAGTCCATGCCCTTTGCGTCGCGAGCGAGAATGGCAATGTCGCTGCGGTCGCCGCCGACGAAGACATGGGTCGCGCCAGCCCGCTTCAGCCGGCCGGCGAGCCCCACCTGATTGTCGAGCTGAGGCCGGAACGTATCCTTGAAGACAGGTTCGAGCTTTCGCAGTTCCGCGCTGGCGCGCAGGCTTTCGGCAAGCTCCCGGCCATAGATCGTGCCGTCATCGACGATGGCGAAGAACTCCTTGCGCCAGCGTTCGCTGAGAATCCGCGCGACCGCGTCGCGCTCCGCATCTGCTCGTGGCGCTGTCCGGTAAACGAGAAAGCCACTGCGTTCGCGGCCATCCGTCAGGGTGGCCGTGCGCACGCCGGGCGTTATCGTGGGAATGCCGGCCTCGGTTAGGAGCGGCAATGCGGCTTCGACGGCTTCCGTGCAGATGAACCCCACCACCACCGAGACACGGTCGGCAATGAGTGCACGCGCAGCCGCCGCACCACCTTCGGGGCTGCAGGCCGTGTCCTGTTCGAAGAGTTCCACCGCGTCATTGTCCTGAGCCAGCGCCACGCGCGCACCGTCGCGTATCTGTGAGCCCAGAATGGAGAAACTGCCGCTGAAGGGGGCAGCCACACCGATCCGGAAATCCTCAGCGTTCGATGGAGTTGCTGCCGCAAGCAGAAAAACGAGGGGGAGAGCAAGGCACCGCATGTCGGGAGTTTAACCGCCTCTTTGCTGGCCACGCCGTCGCGTGGGAATCACGCCACCTTGTCGGGAGCATAACGCCAAAGTCTGAGAACCGGTGTAAGTGCTGGATTTCATCCACACAAGTCTCCCTGCCATGCGTCATTTCTTCTGGCGCAGTGCATTTTTCCTATTCTGGTCTGGTATCGGAGGGTGGTTATCTGCTTGGTATGGCTCCCGTGCGAACCTATATCGCGAGCAGACAATTGGAAGAACAGATCGTGCTGAAGACCACCGAAGTATCATCGCAGCATTACCGAGACGCCATGGCCCGTTTTGCCGGCGCGGTGCACATCGTCACCACCGATGGCGCCGCCGGACGGCGCGGTGTGACAGCGATTGCAGCCTGTTCTGTCTCCGATGATCCGCCAACGGTGCTTGTGTGCCTCAATCGCCAGAATCCCAGTAATGATCTGTTCGTGAAAAACGGTGTTTTCGCCCTGAACACCCTCTCTTCCCGTCATGAGGAACTCTCCAAGGCCTTCGCCGGCCTGACGAAACACTCCTATGAAGAGCGTTTCGGCCTTGCTGAATGGGAAACGATCGTGACGGGCGCCCCGATCCTTCCTGGCGCGCTTGCGGTTTTCGACTGCAAGATCGTCAAGACCGTAGAGCTTGGGACGCATCGTGTCTATTTCGGCCATGTAACGGGCTTGCGCATCGGTGAAAATCTGCAGCCGCTCCTCTATCATGAGCGCGGTTACCGGGTATTGTAGCGTTTCGACCCTTGTCGAGCTTCCATGTGGAAGCCCCTGGACGTTCCTGGAAATCCTTGGAGGGTCTGCGGGCTTCAGTTTCTTGAGGGTAAGATGACCGAAGGAAATCCCCGCGCCTTGCCGCAATCCATCGATGAGACCCTCTCGCTTCTGACAGCGGGCGGCTATGTGGCCGACCGTGCGCTGGCCACCGTTCTCTTCCTCAGCCTCGGCATGAAGCGGCCACTGTTTCTGGAAGGCGAGGCGGGTGTCGGCAAGACGGAGATCGCCAAGGTTCTGGCCGCCGGTCTGGGGCGCAGGCTGATCCGTTTGCAATGCTATGAAGGCCTCGACGTTTCGTCGGCGGTCTATGAATGGAACTATGCTGCGCAGATGATCGAGATCCGCATGGCGGAGGCGGCGGGCACCACCGATCGTTCCGAGATGGAAAGCGGCGTTTTCTCCGAAAAGTATCTCATCCGCCGGCCTGTCCTGGAAGCGCTGGAAGGCGGGCTTGGCGGTGCGCCGGTGTTCCTCATCGATGAGCTGGACCGGGCCGACGAGGCGTTCGAAGCCTATCTTCTTGAAGTTTTGTCGGACTATCAGGTGAGCGTGCCCGAACTGGGAACCATTCGTGCGCAGGAACCGCCTATTGTCGTCATTACCACCAACCGAACGCGTGAAATTCACGACGCCTTGAAGCGCCGTTGTCTGTATCACTGGGTCGATTATCCCGATGCACGGCGCGAGCTCGAAATCCTGTCCCGCAAGGTGCCGGACGCCAATGAACGGCTTGCCGGCGAGGTGGTCGCTTTCGTGCAGAAGTTGCGTGAGATCGATCTGTTCAAGGCGCCGGGCGTTGCCGAAACCATTGACTGGGCAACGGCGTTGACGATGCTTGGGCGCGAGACGCTGGATGCGGCCACGGCCGCCGAAACGATGGGCGTGCTCCTCAAATATCAGGATGACATTGCCCGCCTGGAGGAAGGCGAGGGTGCGCGCATTCTGGATGAGGTGAAGGCAGGCTGAGATGGCCGGCGGGGCGCAGGACCTTCATGCGAACAAGCCCGCGCTTGAGGGCGCGCGGCTCGCAGACCGCATTGTCGGCTTTGCCCGTATGTTGCGGCGCACCGGCATGCGTGTCGGCCCGGCCGCCGTCATGGATGCCATCGAAGCTGTCTTGACGGTAGGCATCGAGGAGCGCGAGGATTTCTACTGGACGCTGCACGCGACGCTCGTCTCGCGACGCGAAGACCATGCCGTCTTCGATGCGGCGTTCCGGCTGTACTGGGCGCGCCGTGGAGATCGCGATGACGCACCCGATGCGGACGATGCCGAGGAGGCGGAAGTGTTGCGCGAGCGCCAGCGCGCAGGCAGCCGCCGTGCCGAGGATGCGTTCGATGAAGAGCGCCGGGCGATCATCCGCAAGCGCCCCGAATTCGAGCTCGATGCGCGGCTCTCCTTCACCGGGCTCGAAGTCCTGCGCAAGAAGGATTTTGCGCAGATGTCGGCGACCGAACTCGCCGAAGCGCGCCTTGCCATGCGCGATCTCGTCCTGCCCTTCGACCGGGTGGCGACACGCCGCTTCAAGGCAGATCCGCATGGCGCGCGCATCGACCCTCGCGCCATGTTGCGCGGCGGACTGCGCACGGGCGGGAGCCTTATCCTGCCGAAGTTTCGCTCGCGCCGGCAGGTCGCGCCGCCGCTTGTCGCCCTAGTCGATATTTCCGGCTCGATGAGCCAGTATTCGCGCATCTTCCTGCATTTCCTGCATGCGCTGACCGAGCATCGCCGCAGGGTTCACAGCTTCACCTTCGGCACACGGCTGACCAACATCACCCGTGCGCTCAGCCGCCGCGATCCCGATGAGGCGCTTGCGGAGGCATCGGCAAGCGTGCGCGACTGGTCCGGCGGCACACGTATTGGAACGGCGTTGGAAGATTTCAACCGCCTGTGGTCGCGCCGGGTTCTCGGGCAGGGCGCGATTGTCCTCCTCATCACGGATGGGCTGGAGCGGGACCGTATCGAAATCCTGTCGCGGGAGATGGAACGCCTGCACAAATCCTGTCGCCGGCTGATCTGGCTGAATCCGCTTCTGGGGTTCGAGGGGTTCGAGCCGAGAGCACGCGGCATGCGCGCCATGCTGCCGCATGTTGATGAGTTGCGCCCTGTGCATTCTCTCGATGCGCTTGCGGATTTGTGCAGTGCGCTGACAGCGCCGGGGCGGAGCGGGGGCTTGGCAGCGGCCTTCCGCCATGCCCATATGAAACATGCCCCTGAAAAGCGTGGAGGCAATACCGATGTCTGAAGCCATGGACCAAACACGCGAGCGCGATCCGCTGGTGATCGCGGAAAGCTGGATGAAGGATGGCCGCGACGTGGCGATAGCCACTGTGGTGGAGACCTGGGGCTCGGCCCCGCGCCCCGTCGGCAGCCATCTCGTGATTGATGCCGAGGGCAATTTCGAAGGGTCTGTTTCGGGCGGTTGTGTTGAGGGCGCGGTTGTCGCCGAGGCCGCCGAGGTTCTGGCCGATGGCGAGCCACGCATGCTGGAATTCGGTGTTGCCGATGAGACTGCCTGGCGGGTAGGCCTTTCCTGCGGCGGCAAGATTCGTGTCTATGTTGAAAGGCTTGGCTAGTGGATCCGCATTCCTTGAAGAAGCTCAACGCTCTACGCCGCGAACGCAAGGCCGCAATCCTGTTGACGGATCTGGGAGATGGCCGTGACCGGGTGGTCCAGGAGGCAGACACGGTGGCCGGCCCACTGGGCGAGGCCGTTGGCAAGGCGTTTCGCTCCGGCCGCTCCGGAGCGGTTGAAATCGAGGGCAGGGCGTTCTTTCTGAATGTTCACCTGCCTGCACCGCGCCTTGTGGTGGTCGGTGCGGTGCATATCAGCCAGGCATTGGCGCCGATGGCGCGCATTGCCGGTTTCGACCTGACGGTGATCGACCCGCGCACCGCATTCGCCTCGCCGGAACGCTTTCCGGGCGTTACGCTCCACGCCGAATGGCCGGACGAGGTTCTCGCCCGTGACCCGCTCGATGCTTACACGGCCGTTGCGGCGCTCACCCACGATCCCAAGATCGATGACCCCGCTCTTCTGGCCGCGCTTGGGGCTGGCTGTTTCTATATCGGGGCGCTGGGCAGCAGGAAGACCCATGCAAGGCGAGTGGAACGTCTCCTGGCGGCGGGTGTTTCCGAAGACCGGCTTGCCCGCATAGAGGCGCCCATCGGCATGAATATCGGTGCGTCATCACCTGCCGAGATTGCCGTGGCGGTTCTTGGATCGGTCATCGCGGCTCTGCGCTCGCGCGGGCTGGGGGCGAGGGAACAGGCGGCGTGAAGTTCGGGCCTGTCCAGGTCGAGTATGCCGAGGGCGCCATTCTCGCCCATGCGACGCTTGTGGGCGGAACCCGGCTGCGCAAGGCGCATCGCCTGACCGCTTCCGACATCGAGGCACTGAAGGCAGCCGGCATCACACGTGTTATCGCGGCACGCCTCTCCCCGGACGATCTGGACGAGGATGCCGCCGCTGCCCGGCTTGCCGAAATCTTCGCGACGGGTGAGATCGAAGCCCGTTCGCCGACGACCGGTCGTGTCAATCTCCATGCGGCGACGCCCGGCCTCTTTACGGTGAACCGTGCCGTGGTCGATGCCGTCAACACGGTCGATCCTGCTGTTACGCTGGCAACGCTTGCACCTTTCACGCCGGTGGTTCCGGGTCAGATGGTGGCGACCGTCAAGATCATCCCTTTTGCCGTGTCCTCGGGTCTGATCGAACAGGCGCGCGCCGCAGGCGGTGGAGCCTTCGCCGTCCATCCCTTCAGAAAAAAGCGTTTCGGCGTGGTGCAGACAGTGTTGCCGGGGGTGAAACCCAGCGTTCTTGACAAGACCGTGCGGATTACGGCCGGTCGGCTTGCCCGTTATGGCGGTGTCGTGGGGCGTGAGCTGCGCCCCCCGCATGAGGAACAGGCCGTTTCAGCGGCAATCGAGACGTTGCTCGATGAAAGCGATATGATCCTCGTCTTCGGCGCTTCTGCGGTTTGCGATGAGGGCGATGTGATCCCTGCGGCGATCCGCATCGCTGGCGGACGCGTGGAGAGGGTCGGCATGCCGGTCGATCCGGGAAACCTTCTTGTGCTCGGCGATGTGCGCGGACGGTGCGTGATCGGCGCACCCGGCTGCGCGCGCAGCCCCAAGACAAACGGTTTCGACTGGGTGCTCGACCGCCTGATGGCGGGACTTGATGTTGCTTCGGCCGATATCGCGGCCATGGGGGTTGGCGGGCTTCTGGCTGAAATCCCCAGCCGCCCGCAACCGCGCGAAGCGGAGAGAAAAAGCGGTTTTCTGCCGGTCTGGGGCCTGCTTCTGGCCGCCGGTCAGTCGCGGCGTATGGGGCCGGGCAACAAGCTTCTGGCAGAGTTCGACGGGGTGCCGCTGGTGCGTCGCACGGGTGCCGCCCTCGCTGGCGCGCAGGTCGATGGCGCCATAGCGGTGCTGGGGCACGAGGAGGAGCGCGTGCGTGCCGCGCTCGATGGGCTTGGCCTTGAAAGCGTGTTGAACCCGGCTTTCGCCGAAGGGCTTTCGACCTCGTTGCGGGCCGGCATCGCGGCCCTTCCTGGGGAAGCCGCCGGTGTTCTGGTGATGCTTGCGGATATGCCCGAGGTGACAACTGCCGATCTGGATCGACTGATTGCTGCCTTTCGCAATGCCGGGGGCAACAGCGTGGTGCGTGCCACATGCAATGGCAAGCGAGGAAACCCGGTCCTCCTGCCGCGTGCGTTGTTCGGGGAAATCGCCAGGCTTGAAGGAGATACGGGTGCGCGCCATGTGGTCGAGCAGGGCCTGTTCACTGTGATCGATATCGAACTCGGTCACGCCGCGGGGCTCGACGTGGACACTCCAGAGGCGCTGGCGCAGGCCGGCGGAACGTTGATTCAATGACTGTGCTTGTCCTGATAAGACGTTGGTTTTTCAGGGTGCTGCTTCTCTTGATCGAACCCTTGGCCGGTGTTTCTGCGCATGCGCTGGAGCTGGAACATCATAAGGACCGGCTGTTTGCCTATCCGAAGACCATAGAAGCGAGCGATGGTGGCGCGCGGCGCGTGATCGACTATCGCGAGATGCGCGATATCAATGGGCGCGACGCGGTGCCGGAGCGGCGAGCGCATGGGCAATATGTGGACACGGGAGTTCGTGCCGCGCAGAAGGACCTCGCTCTCAGGGGGCGCGTCGGTATCGTGCGCCATTTCGCGGTCGGCCGCACCGAAGGCGCTCGGGTCATCGTCATTTACCTGCACGGAAAGGGAGGGAATCGAAGACAGGGCGTTGACGACTTCACCTTCGGCGGCAATTTCAACCGCATCAAGAATCTGGTGGTCAAAAGCGGCGGATTGTATCTTTCGCCGGATTTCTCAGATTTTTCGCAGAAGGGGGCCGGCGAGATTGCCGCCCTGATCGAACACTATGCAAAAGCCTCGCCTGCCGCGCGCATCGTGGTCGCTTGCGGATCCATGGGAGGCGCTGTCTGCTGGGCGCTTGCCGATGGCAAGGCGAGTTCGCGTCATCTCGCGGGACTGATGCTTTTGGGGGCCATGTGGCATGAACGCTTTTTGAAAAGCCCAGGTTTCGCGGCACGCATTCCGGTGTTCTTTGGGCATGGCAGCCGCGATACGGTCTTTCCGGTCGAGCGGCAGGAAGCCTTCTTCAGAAAAATCCGCGCCGCCGCTCCGGGTTATCCCGTGCGCTTTGTCCGTTTCGAAACAGGCACTCACGGCACCCCGATCCGCATGACCGACTGGCGCGAGACGATCAACTGGATGCTATCGTCTCGCTGATGGTTTCGCTTTGAAATCAGACTTTTGCGATGAGATTCGGAATCATGCCGCGAAGTGTCATGGGCCAGTATGGTAATCCAGAACGGTCACGGGATCGATCTCGCCATTATAGGAAGCGTCCACCTCGTATTTCACGAGCGTGAAGCGACCTTCGCGGAAAATCCACATACCCGAGGATGAGGCATCGCCCACACCGCGCCATTTGGCATGGGAGGTGATGGTCAGCGTGTCGAGATCGAAATCCGAATTCACGAGCTGGTCCTGGGCGGTGTAACCGATGATACGCATATCCTCGACCTTGCCGTCCGAGTTGCCGTCTTCATATTGAACGTCGAGCTCCGGCGTCGCGAAGTCGACTATGGACACGCCGCCTTCCTCATTGGCCAGAAGATAGACATGCATTTCGTTATAGGCACCCCGGTCGCAGTAGAAGCGGAAGAGCCGCGCCTCGCGTTTGGGCGTATCCTCGCTGTCGTATGAATAGTTGAAGGGCACAGCATAGCTTTGCGGCTGCTCCATGTCTTCGGCGGGCAGGGTGCAGCTATTGGCATAGACGGCCTTGAAGAGAGCTTTTGCAGCTGCGAGCACCGTGTCGGCAGCAGCCGGCTCGCCGCCATCTCCGCATTGCGCAGGCAAAACATCGGTCAGTTCGCCTTCGGCGGCCTTCATGCTCGCCTTTTCGATGTGCAGGGGCTTGTAGGGCGAGCCCTGAACCTGCGGGTTGGAAAGGCGCAGCGTGTAGCAACCGGAAAACACCCGTTCGCTTCCGTCTGTCGCCGTGGCGCGGATCGCAACCGGTATCTGGTAATAAGTGCTGCCAGCGGCCCCCTCGGCAGTGGGTGTCCCGGTGATCACGCCAACATTCTGCGTGTCCTCATATCCTTTTTGATAGGCTTCAAGGTCTTTGGCCGGAGGTGTGGCGAAATAGTCGTAGGCGCGCGCATATTCCTTGCGGTTGATTGCATTGTAGAGCGATTGCAGGAGCGCTTCCGGGGAAGACCGGTCATCGAGATAGGCATCTTCTGCAAGAGCGGGTCCCTGCAGTATTCCAAGCATGACGGCGGCAATTGCTGCTGATCTCATCTCGGTTTCCTCCAACCTCTGCCCGGCCGCACTGAGCGGTGCGAGCGAATCGCACTATGGTGATGGCAAAGTCTGCATGTATTATGTCGCAATTGGCGAGAGAGTGCCGTTGTTTCAAATGGAACCGGCTGCGGCAGATGTTTCTTAACTGACCCCGGCTAAGTATTAGCTCCGAAACGACGGATGACGGATAAAGAGATCCAACGTGGGAAGAGGCATGGCCGGCGGCGCAAATCGTGATTTCGCGTCCTTCCTGGATGAGCTTATCAGCGAGGAGGCCGAAGAGGCCGCCGCCCGCACGGTGTCGCTCGATTATCTTTCCGTCGCCGATGAATTGCACTCGGGGCGCATCAATTTTTCCGATCGGCGCGCGCAGGCCGAATACGAGGCCAATCAAAAGGCGCGCAAACCGCAGGTCTCGGGCGCCGCAAAGCCTGAGGAAGAGAAGGTGCCTTCCACCGATCCCGATGAGATCGCCCGGGAGCTGGGCCTTTCAGGCACTGCGCAACCTGAAAATCTCGACCGTTTGCGCCGGGACTTCGCCTTCAGCAACCATCCCGACCGCGTTCCCTCACATCTGCGCGCCGTTGCGATGATCCGCATGCAGCTCGCCAATATGCTGATCGACGAGGCCAAACGGAGCCGCGTTACAACAGGGCGTTCGGGCTGACCCAGGGCAACAGCCTGTCGCGCCGCATCCAGCGGATGACCAGCAAAACGGAGACGACGGCGAGCCCCGTCACCAACCCGATCCACATGCCCACACCCCCGAAATTCAGCGGGAAGGCGAGTACGACGCCGAGCGTGAAGCCTATCCCCCAATAGCCGAGCAGCGAATAGATCATTGCGATCTTGGTGTCGTGCAGCCCACGCAGCATGCCGGCGGCCACAGCCTGCGCGCCGTCGAATATCTGAAACAGGCCGGCAAGCGCCAGAAAGGAAATCGCCAGTTCGATCACAGGCTGATTTTCCGGCAGGTCGAGATCGATGAAGCCGCTGATCAGGGTTCGCGGGAGAGTCACCATCAGGATGGCCATCAAGCCCATGAACCCGACGCCGATGCAGAACGCTGTCCAGCCTGCGCGCCGGATGCCATCGACGCTTCTGGCGCCAAATGCCCGGCCCACGCGAACCGTGGCCGCCTGGCTCAGGCCCATGGGCACCATGAAGCTTATCGACGCGATCTGGATAGCGATGGCATGGGCGGCGAGCGCCGGGGCGCTGATCAATCCCATGAGAAGGGCCGCGGCGTTGAAGATCGTGACCTCGAACGTCATGGCACCGGCAATCGGTAGGCCAAGTCGCAGCAACTCGCGAAAACGCGGCCAGTCCGGTCGCCAGAAACGGCCGAACAGCTGATAGCGTTTGAATTGACGCTCGACAGAAACGACCAGCGCCAGGCCGGCGAACATGAGGGCGCTGGAAATGGTCGTGGCAAGGCCGGAGCCGGGAACTCCTAGTGCCGGAAAGCCAAGATTTCCGAACATGAGGCACCAGTTGGCGAGCACATTAAAGGCCACCATCACGAACATGATGATGAGCGCCCAGCCCGGACGTTCCAGCGCCGAGATGAAGGAACGCAGAACCACATAGCCGAAGAACGGCAGCAAGGCCCATTGCAGCGTGCGCACATAGCTTGCCGCGGTGCGCGCCAGTTCCGGCTCCTGTCCCATGGCCAGAAGAAAGAACTCCGCCTGCCAGAGCAGCAGCCAGATCGGGATCGAAACGGCTATGGCCAGCCACAGCGCCTGGCGCACCGTGCGCCGCACGTCGCGAAGCGAATGGAGCTTGCGTCCGAGTGCGCTCGCCATCATGGGTGAGGCGGCCAACAGAAGACCGAGGCCGAAAATGACCGGCGCGAAATAGAGATTATACCCCAGTGTTCCGGCAGCAAGTGCCGTTGGACCGAGCCGGCCCATCATCATGACATCCGTGGTCGTCATGGCGATCTGGGCGAGATTGGTCAGCACCATCGGCCATGCGAGCGCCACTGTCGCCCGAATTTCGGCAAGCCAGGGAGCGGCCGGCCCGCGGCCGCCCGATGCAGACATCGTCATGTCGTCTACCTCTTGAGTGCGGCAGCTGGAGCAATGCCGGCAACACGCGGAAGGAGAATGCCTTCAGCGAACGCTCGCTTTTATAGTTTTGCCCGTGTCAGGCAAGACAGATTCTATTGGTCCATGAAAAGTGTCTGAGACGAAAAGGAGTGTATTTCGGTTTGCAAGCCCATGGCACGCCAGGGTTTTTCGTCGTTAAAAAGAAAAACCGCGTATCTTCGGGCGGGAAGAGACGCGGCTTTACTTTTACGCAAACCGAACTTTCGCGATACTCTTACGCTGCGAAAGCTTCCCGCCCGGTACGCGAGACCTGATCCGGGATCGGGGAGGCTTCAAATCCGCCTCGACACCAGTTCTAAATCTGCATGGTTACCGGGAAGTTAGCAGTGCAGATAAATTTCGATCTTTTTTTGCCGGCGTTCTATTTTTTTGCCCAGCCTGCCCGCGCAGGAAGTTGATGATGCCCGAGAAGTCCGTTCCCTCATGCCCCATGGCATTGAAGAGGGCATAGAGCTGTGTCGCCTCCGCGCCGAGCGGTGTTGCGGCCCCCGCGCTTTGGGCGGCTTCCTGGGCAAGACGGAGGTCCTTGAGCATTAGCCCCGCCGCAAAGCCTGGCTTGTAGTCGCGATTGGCCGGCGAGGTGGGAACGGGCCCTGGCACGGGACAATAGGTGGTGAGCGACCAGCATTGTCCCGATGAAGTGGACGCCACGTCGAAAAGAGCCTGGTGCGACAGACCGAGCTTTTCTCCCAGTGCAAAGGCTTCGCCAACGGCAATCATGGAAATGCCGAGGATCATGTTGTTGCAGATCTTGGCGGCCTGACCCGCGCCATCGGCGCCGCAATGCACGATGCGCCCAGCCATGGGTTCCAGGATCGGCTGTGCTTTTTCAAAGGCGGCGGCGGCTCCGCCGGCCATGAAGGTCAGCGTTCCAGCTTCCGCACCGCCGACACCGCCGGACACTGGCGCATCCACCGAAAGAAGCTTGTGCTCGGCAGCGATCGCATGAGCTCCCTTGGCCGAATCGACATCGATCGTCGACGAATCGATGAAGAGCGTGCCCTTGCGTGCCTTGGGTGCGATCTCCTTGTAGACGCCAAGCACATGTTTGCCGGCCGGCAGCATGGTGATGACGACATCCGCGTCCTTCACCGCAGCTTCGGCATTCGCCATGACGACGACGCCATTGCGTGCGGCGGTTTCCAGATTTTCAGTGACGAGATCGAAGCCGTGGATCGTGTGTCCGGCCTTGACCAGGTTGGCCGCCATGGGATTGCCCATATTGCCGAGGCCGATGAATGCAATGGTCGCCATTTTAGGGTTCCTCCAGGAAAGTTGAGAGGCGAGGCAGCGCGCGGGCTCTCCCTTTGGCGCGCTGCTGAATTTAGCGGATCAGGTGAATTTGCCTGAGGTTCGCACAAATGCGGGAAACGGCAAGGCAGAGGGCCTTGCGGCCGGCGGGGCGCATGCCGCTAGCTCCGCCCCACCAGATGACGCGCGATGATCACGCGCATGATTTCATTGGTGCCTTCGAGAATCTGGTGAACGCGCAGGTCGCGCACCAGTTTCTCGATGCCGTATTCATGCAGATAACCGTAACCGCCATGAAGCTGCAGCGCGTCGTTGGCAATGTCGAAGCAGGTGTCGGTCACGAAGCGCTTGGCCATGGCGGACCATTTGGAGGCATCGGCCGTCTTGCCGTCGAGCTTGGAGGCTGCCGTGTAGAGCATCATGCGCGAGGCCTGCAGCCCTGTTTCCATGTCTGCAAGCTTGAACTGCAAGGCTTGGAAGCGGTTGATCGCCTGGCCGAAGGCTTGGCGTTCCTGTGTGTAGGTGAGGGCTTTTTCGAGTGCTGTCTGCGCCCCCCCGAGCGAGCAGGCGGCGATATTGAGCCGCCCGCCGTCGAGGCCGGCCATGGCGATGCGAAAACCTTCTCCTTCGCGGGAGAGCAGGTTCTCTGCCGGCACCTTGCAATCCTCGAAGATCACCTGCCGGGTGGGCTGCATGTGCCAGCCCATCTTCTGTTCGGCCGGCCCGAAAGAGAGGCCGGGTGCATCCCTGGGGATGACTATGGTGGATACGCCCTTCGGCCCGTCCTCGCCGGTACGCACCATCGCGACATAGATGTCGTTGTCGCCAGCGCCGGAGATGAATTGCTTGGTGCCGTTGAGGATATAGTCGCCGCCGGATTTCACCGCACGGGCCCTCAGCGCCGCAGCGTCCGAACCGGAACCGGGTTCAGTCAGGCAGTAGCTCGCCAGCCATTCCATAGAGGTCAGCTTCGGCAGAAAGCGCTGGCGCTGCTCTTCGCTGCCGAACGTGTCGATCATCCAGCCGGCCATGTTGTGGATGGAGATGAATGACGAGAAGCCGGGGCAGGCTGCCGCCAGTGCCTCGAAGATCAAAACGGCATCGAGTCGGCCGAGGGCCGATCCGCCCACATCGTCGCGGACATAGATGCCGCCGAAGCCGAGCGGCCCGGTTTCGCGCACCACATCGGCCGGAAAATATTTCTCCCGGTCCCATTCGAGTGCGAACGGGGCAACGCGGTCGGCCGCGAAACTCTGGGTCATTTCCTGAATGGCACGCTGGTCGGCATTCAGCTCGAACTGCTCCGACGCGTGCGAAACGGTGGCATCCATGACGTCCTCCCGAAATGGAATTCCTTCCCTGAAACCGGAGTTTAGTGCATTGGAAGGGGAGCGCAACGCGAGGCGCGGCACAGTCGCTGTGCACCGCAAAAAGACAAGTCGGCGCGAGGCCGAAAATAGGGAAAGTAACATCATGGTGAGAGCCATTATGCTGCAGGGAACGGGCTCCGACGTCGGCAAGTCGGTACTCGTCGCCGGTCTCTGCCGCGTGGCCCACCGTCGGGGCATTGCCGTGCGCCCCTTCAAGCCGCAGAACATGTCCAACAACGCGGCGGTGGCGTCCATTCCCGGTAGCGTGACAATGGGCGAGATCGGCCGTGCACAATGGCTCCAGGCGCAAGCCTGCAGCGTGAAACCCAGCGTGGACATGAACCCGGTGCTGATCAAGCCAGAGAGCGACACGGGCGCGCAGATCGTGGTGCAGGGGCGCCCGCTCGGTTTTTCCGCTGCGCGTGACTATCAGTCCCTCAAGGGACGGTTGCTCGATGCTGTAATGGAATCCTTCACGCGCCTGTCTGCCGATGCCGATCTGGTCATTGTCGAAGGCGCGGGCTCGCCCGCAGAAATCAACCTGCGTGACCGCGATATCGCCAATATGGGATTTGCCACACGGGCGAAGGTTCCGGTCGTCCTTGTGGGCGATATCGACCGGGGTGGGGTTATCGCTGCTCTCGCCGGCACACACCGCATTCTTGATGAAGCCGACAGGGCCATGATCGTTGGCTATCTGATCAACAAGTTCCGGGGCGATCTCACGCTTTTTGATGAGGGGCTTGAGGCTATCGGCAGGTTTACCGGCTGGCGATCGTTCGGTGTCGTGCCGTGGCTCCGGGAGGTCGCAGCTTTGCCGGCGGAAGACACCGTGACACTGGCAAGAACGCCTCCTGTCGGGCAGGCAAGGTTGAAGGTGGTTGTTCCCATGTTGTCGCGGATCGCCAATTTCGATGATCTCGACCCGCTTGCAGCCGAGCCGGAAGTGGAGGTGGTTTTCGTGCCGCCGGGCCGACGGCTCCCTTCGGACGCGGATCTGATCGTACTGCCTGGAACGAAATCCACCATCGCCGATCTCGCATTTTTGAGGGTGCAGGGCTGGGAGGACGATCTTCGCGCCCTTCGCAGCAAGGGCACGGGCATTGTCGGGCTCTGCGGCGGCTATCAGATGCTGGGACGCTCGATATCCGACCCGGAAGGAATCGAGGGGGCGGCGGGTGAGGTCCCCGGTCTGGGTTTCCTTGATGTTGAAACCGTAATGCGATCTGAAAAGACGGTCAGGGAAGTGACCGCGCATTCAGCGCGATATGACGTGCCGCTCGAAGGCTACGAAATCCACATTGGCGATACTCGAGGGGATGATTGCTCATCTCCCGTCGCGATGATCGGAAACAGAGCAGACGGCGCGACCTCGCGTGACGGTCGCGTCTGGGGCTCCTATCTCCATGGTCTGTTCAGCGCCGATGCGTTTCGCAGAAGCTTTCTCGCCGAACGCGGTATCTCGTCCAGCACGACATCCTACCGCGACGGCGTGGAGAAGGCGCTCGACGCACTTGCTGAGCGCCTCGAGGAGCATATCGATTGCGACGCATTGCTGGCGGCCGCACGATAACGGCTAGATTCCCTTGAAGATCACGCCCGCCGACAGAAGAATATAGGCGATGGTCATGATCCAGAACGCAGGGAAGGGAATGAAGGAGAGCATGTTCAGCGCTGCGACAATCGCGATAATGGCGATGACCAGGCTGATCAGGAAAATGATTTTGGTGGGTGGGTTGAGCGTCATGGCGTCCTCGCGTTTTGTTGGCGCGGGGATAAGGCTGCCCGGGACCGGCGCTTATAGACCAATATAACGCGTGAGCGGATTGGTCGGGTCCATCATCAATCGCACCGCCAGCGCAAGGCAGACGAGGATCAGAAGCGGCTTGATGAGCTTTGCGCCTTTCTTCATCGCGAAGGTCGCGCCGATACGGGCGCCGATAATCTGGGCAAATCCCATGACGAGGCCGATCTTCCATGACACGACGCCGATGAAGGCGAAGGCGATGAAACCGCCGACATTGGAAGCGAAGTTCAGGAACTTCGTATGTGCGGTGGCCTTGAGAAGGCCCTGCCCGGCGAGGCTGACGAAGGCCAGCATGAAAAAGGAGCCGGTGCCCGGCCCGAATGCACCATCGTAAAAGCCCAGAAGCGGAACGGCAGTGAGGCCGAAAACGAAGGGGGTGAGCCGTTGGGTCCGGTCGATATCGCCGAGATTGGGCTTGAAGGCGAAATAGAGTGCCACTGCGATCAACAGGATCGGCAGCATGGCTCGAAGCAGATCCGCTGGCAGAAGCGTGGCGACGAAGGCGCCTGCGATGGAGGCAAGTCCGGCAAGAAGACCGGAAGACAATTGCTTTCGCACATCCACATGGCCGCCCTTCGCGTATGAATAGGCTGCTGAGGCGGTTCCGAACATTCCTTGCAGCTTGTTGGTGCCAAGTGCCTCTACGGGCGAAAAGCCTGCAAGAAGCAGGGTTGGCAGGGTGACAAGACCGCCGCCGCCGGCGATGGCATCCATGAACCCGGCGAAACAGGCCGCCGCGGCCAGGAGCAGAAGCATTTCTAGGCTTGCATCAAACATGGGAGAACAGTTCAGCGAGGGCAGGAAAAGGCGACTTGCACCACACCGGCAGGGTTTGCGCAAGGTGAAACGGTGCATGATTGTCATTCAGATGAAGCATTCGTCAGGTCCAGAACCCGGCGAAGAAGGAGGAGATATCGATTGACGGTCGCATATGACGAATTGCCCGTATCCCGTGCAGGCTTGGCCCTGACACTTTGCCGCCTAAATATTCTGCAAGATAGAGATTCGAAAACGGACTTACGGGCACCCGGAAAGTCTCGTTTTCAACCATATGCGATCTGATCTAAGGTTTGGGCGATAACCATTGAGTGCTTCAATCATGTCGTTACCCGACACACCCGGTTCCGGGGCGAACGGGCCCGCAATGGCCGCGGATTTGGGGAGTGAGGTCCTGCTCCTCCTTCGTGTGGCCATGACCGACAATGAACCGGGTGAGCGCGAGCGCGCTGTGCTGTATCGTGTGGCCCAGCGTCTGCAACACGACACCTCTGAGGAGGTCGATGAACTCGTCGCTGCCGCCTGCAGCTTCGGCGCTGAGATCGGCCCGATCCCGACACGGCTTCTGTTGCAGAGCGCAGGGACCGTGCGGGGCTTGGCGCTGGCGCATCTCGTGGGCGAAATCGCAGCCAGCGACGTGGACCTCGCGCCCCGTCGCGCGCGCTTGATGGCGCGCGTCGCCGATATTCTCGACATCAATCCCGACGATCTGGTGATGCCGACACCGCAATAGAGCATTTTCCGGTCGGGCTGAAACGCCTGTTGTCTGTATGGAAGGTGCAAGACAGAAAGACAAAGCGCCGTGCATCCGAAAGGACGCACGGCGCTCTGGTTTACGGCACCTTTGATCAGCTTTCGACGGTGGCCTTGCTCTTCTGAAGCGCTTCCACGGCTGCGAGTGCGGTCATGTTGACCACGCCGCGTGAGGTAACAGAAGGCGTCAGGATGTGGGCGGGCATGGCCGTGCCGAGCAGGATCGGGCCCACATGCAGGGCCTCCGTCATCACCTTCAATGTCGTGAGCGTGATGTTGGCTGCATCCAGATTGGGGAAGACCAGAAGATTGGCTTCTCCCGAAAGCTGTGCTTGCGGGTAGACGCGCTGACGCAGCGTTTCCGACAAGGCGGAATCGCCGTGCATCTCCCCCTCCGAAATCAGGTCCGGTGCGATCTTCTTGAGGATATGTGCGGCATCGCGCATTTTCATAGCGCTTTCGGAATCGCGCGACCCGAAATTCGAGTGCGACAGGAGCGCTGCTTTCGGCTCAATGCCGAAGCGCCGGATTTCCTCCGCCGCAAGCACCGTCATTTCCGCGATTTCGGAGGCCGATGGACACAGCGATACATAGGTGTCCGTGAAGAAGGTGACGCCGAACTGGGAGATCAGCATGGAAAGCGCCGAAAGGTCGCCGACACCCTCGCGTCTGCCGATGATCATGTCCACGTAGCGCAGGTGTTTCTCGAAGCGCCCTTCGAGACCGCAGATCATGGCGTCCGCTTCATCGCGCATCATGGCGATGGCGGCGATCACCGTCGTGTTGGTGCGAACGAGCGTGCGCGCGGCTTCGGGGGTCACACCGCGCCGTCCGGCGAGCTGCACGAGCAGATCGACATAATGGCGATAGCGCGGATCGTCTTCCGGATTGACGATGGAGAAGTCCTCTCCCGGCCGGATGCGCAGGCCATAGCGTTTGAGCCGGGTTTCCACCACATGCGGGCGACCGATGATGATCGGTTCCGCAATGCCTTCCTCGATAACGACCTGCGCGGCGCGCAGAACGCGCTCGTCTTCGCCGTCGGCATAGATGACCCGTTTGCGCCCCGCCGCCTTGGCTGCGGAGAAGACGGGTTTCATCACCAGGCCGGAGCGGAACACGAAACGGTTCAGCCGGTCCAGATACTGGTCCATGTCTTCGATGGGCCTTGAGGCAATACCGCTTTCCATGGCAGCCCGGGCGACCGCCGGTGCGATGCGCAGGATGAGACGGGGATCGAAGGGCGAGGGGATGAGGAAATCGGGTCCGAACATCGGCGTCTCGCCCGAATAGGCGCGTGCGGCGACATCGGAGGGCTCTTCGCGGGCAAGGGCCGCGATTGCCTTGACGGCAGCGAGCTTCATCTCCTCGTTGATCGCCGTGGCGCCCACGTCGAGCGCCCCGCGAAAGATGTAAGGAAAGCACAGGACGTTGTTGACCTGATTAGGGAAGTCGGAGCGTCCCGTGCAGATCATGGCGTCGGACCGTGCCGCGCGGGCGGCATCGGGCATGATTTCGGGCGTCGGGTTGGCGAGCGCCAGTATCAACGGCTTCTCGGCCATGCCGCTCAGCATTTCCGGTTTCAGTACACCGGCAGCCGACAGTCCGAGGAAGACGTCCGCGCCGCCGATCACCTGCGAGAGTTCGCGCTTGTCCGTGTCCTTGACATAAGGCGCCTTCCAGCGGTCCATCTCTTCCTTGCGGCCTTCGAAGACGACGCCATGGCGGTCGGTGAGCCAGATATTTTCAGGTTTCGCGCCGAGCGAGACGAGCAGGTTGAGGCAGGCGAGCGCGGCCGCACCGGCTCCCGAAGAAACGATCTTGACCTGCGAGATATCCTTGCCGGCAAGTTCCAGCCCGTTCGTTACTGCCGCCGCCACGATGATCGCGGTGCCGTGCTGGTCGTCGTGGAAGACCGGAATGCCCATGCGGGCTTTCAGCTGCTCCTCCACCTCGAAACATTCCGGGGCCTTGATGTCTTCGAGATTGATGCCGCCGAATGTTGGTTCAAGCGCTGCCACCGTCTCCACCATGCGGTCGATCTGGGGCGCATCGATCTCGATGTCGAACACGTCGATCCCGGCGAATTTCTTGAAGAGAACGGCCTTGCCTTCCATGACGGGTTTCGAGGCGAGGGGGCCGATATTGCCGAGACCGAGAACGGCGCTGCCATTGGATACGACGGCAACCAGGTTGGCGCGCCCCGTATAATCGGCTGCGACATTCGGATCGTCATGGATGGCCATGCAGGGCACGGCTACGCCGGGCGAATAGGCAAGCGCCAGGTCGCGCTGGTTGCCAAGCGGCTTGGTGGCCTGGATTTCCAGCTTTCCCGGTGTCGGGTAGCGGTGAAAGAAGAGCGCGGCCTCGTCAAATTCGGACCGTTGCGGCTTCTTCGTTTTCGGCGACATGCTGGCGGCTCTCCCTGCTGGCGGACCAAAACGGCCTCTCACCCATCGCATCACGAAAGCGATGAGCCCTCAAGCGCCGCTCCGCGCATTTCGAATGCTTTGGTGCTTTTAGCGCATGTCTCCGGAAAGTGGGAACAGGTTCCGGAATAAACACATTCGCGAAATCAAAAACCAAAGCGTGCTGAGCGAATCTGAAAGATCGCGACACGCTTTAGGCCGCGCCGCATGCTTTTTCCAGAGCCGAATGCGCCGGTGAGGCATTCCGTCCGCAAATCCCGCCTAGAAGCCGGGAATTACCCTGCCGTCCGCCCATCCTTACCGTAGCCGTCATATGGCTGTGACATGAATCGAGTCATAGAGGGGCCGATTTCATCTGGCTTGGGCGAGGCAATGAACGGCGCCGCACACCGCAATTTCCGCACCCTTTTCATCTCCGATGTCCACCTGGGCTCGAAGCCCGCGAAGGCGGAATTCCTGATCGATTTCCTGCGCTATCACGATGCGCAGAAGATATTCCTTGTGGGCGACATAGTGGATGGTTGGCGTCTGCGCCGTTCCTGGCATTGGCCTTCGAGTCACAACGATGTGGTGCAGAAGCTCTTACGCAAGGCGCGCAAAGGCACCGAGGTGGTCTATATTGCTGGAAATCACGACGAGTTTCTGCGGTCTTTCCAGGGCGTGCATTTCGGCGGGATCGTGGTTGCGGACCGGGCCATTCATGTGGGGGCCGATGGAAACCATTATCTGGTGATCCATGGCGATCAGTTCGACCAGGTGGTGCACAATGCACGCTGGCTCGCCTATCTGGGGGACAGGGCCTACGATCTTGCCATTGTCGTCAACCGGGTTGTTGCCCGCATTCGCCGCGTGTTCGGCTGGCCCTACTGGTCGTTTTCTTCATGGGCGAAGGTCAAGGTCAAGAAGGCGGTGAAGTTCATCGGCTCTTTCCAGGACGTGCTCGCCCAGGAGGCGCGGCGCTCGGAAGTCGAGGGCGTGATCTGCGGTCATATCCATCACGCGGCGATAGAGACGATCCGAGGCGTCAAATATATGAACACTGGCGATTGGGTGGAAAGCTGTACCGCACTTGCCGAAAACCTCGACGGCAGCTTTGAGATCATCCATTGGGCGAAAGTGCTCGAGAATGAGGTCGAACAGCCCGTGCCGAGCGTGGTCGTCTATGATCGCGGGCGCGTCAAAGCCGCTTAGAGCATCTTGCAGTCAGGCGGTTACAGTTGGTGTCTGTATAAATACGTAAAAACAATGAGATAGAGCTGGCAATGTTTCAATGAAACGATGAACCCGCCTGATGGGGTGTCGCCAAGGCATGTCCCCAGGAAGTGGGTGCCGGTTCGGGGATGAAATGCACTTAGGACAGGTGAAGTCTCGAACGCCGCTGTGAGCGCCCGACGCGGTATGCCGCCCGATGCGTATCCTCACCCCCACAGATGCGGCGAGGGTGGGGAAACCAGCGAGCCGGAATAGCTGAGCCCATGCGCGCGGTCACGCGCCAGAAGCAGCGGGCCGTCCAGATCCACGAAATCAGCGCCCTGCGCCAGGAGCACGGCCGGAGCCATTGCGAGCGACGTGCCGACCATGCAGCCCACCATCACGCCGAAGCCCATGTCGCGCGCCTTGTCGCGCAGTTCCAGCGCGGCGGTCAGGCCGCCGGTCTTGTCGAGCTTGATGTTGACGAAATCGTAGAGCCCGGCGATATCGTTCAGATTGTCCGCCGTGTGCACGCTTTCATCTGCGCAAATCGGCACGGGATGGGGGATGTCGCGCAGCAACCCGTCCTTGCCTGCCGGCAGGGGTTGTTCGATGAGCGCCACATGGAATTCCGCCGCGACAAGCATGTTTTCGCGGATATTTTCGGCGGTCCACCCCTCATTCGCATCGACGATCAGGCGGCTTTCGGGCGCTGCACCGGCAACGGCATGGATACGCGCTGCGTCGTTGTCGCTGCCGAGCTTTACCTTGAGGAGCGGGCGGGAAGCATGCGCCCGCGCCTGGGCGGCCATTTCATCGGGCGCTGCCAGTGAAATCGTATAGGCGGTCGGCAACGGGCGTGGCGGCACCGTGCAGGCGGTTATGGATGCACGCCTGCCGGACAGTTTGGCTTCCAGGTCCCAAAGGGCGCAATCGACGGCATTGCGCGCCGCTCCGGGCGCCATCCGGTCGAGAAGGCCGATACGGTCGAGGCCATTGGCAAGGTCCTGCCGGACAGCCTCGATCTCCTCGACCACGCTTTCCACCGTTTCGTCGTAGCGCGCATAGGGAACGCACTCGCCATGCCCGGAGACGCCGTTTTCGCTCAGGATGCAGGTGACAACCCGGGCTTCTGTCCGTGACCCGCGTGAGATGGTGAACACACCGGCGATGGGGAAACTCTCTATCTCGGTGGTCAATGCGCGTGTCATTTCTGCCCTACTTCTAAAAAAGCCTGAATTATCGGAGGATAACATGCCTTATAGGGTGGTTGTCCGGGAGGGCCAACGGTTCACTTTAGGCCTCCTCCACACTATTGATGGTACCATGTTGACCAATTCGCAGGGCGAGGCAAGCGGTGCGCCGCAGGCGGCTGGCGGGACGAGCGAGCCCCAGATCGACGTCCATCAGGACGGCGCGGCTCTGACTTGCCGGCTGAGCGGTCCTTGGAACACGCGCACGGTCGCCCGGGTGGACGCCCGGATGCGCGAACTGGAAAAACGCTCCGATGTTTCGAAGTTCATACTGGCCCTCGAAGAGGTGACAAGCCTCGACACGGCCGGTGCTTGGCTGATGCAGCGATTGATGCACGCCCTGCGCAAGCGCGGGGCCGAAGTTGAAATCAGCGGCCAGTCCGAATCCGCCGCGATCCTGCTCGGTGCGGTCGAGGAAGCCGCCGAGAACGGCGATGAAGCGAAGCCCGCCCGCCACGGTTTCTGGCTTTACCGGATTTTGGAATCCATCGGCCGCGCTATGTATGAGGCGCGCGACGACATCGTCTATGGTGCACACATTCTGGGCGCAACGATCGGCGGCGCGCAGATGAAGCTTGGGCGTGCACATGCGGTGAATCCCGCCGCCATCGTGCATCAGATCGACCGTATGGGCGTGGGTGCTGTTCCGATCATCGTTTTGATGTCGGGCATTGTGGGCGCCATCATCGCCCAGCAGGGCGCGTTTCAGCTGCGTTATTTCGGCGCCGAGATTTTCGTGGTCGATCTGGTCGGCATTCTCATTCTGCGCGAACTCGGCGTGCTGATGACGGCGATCATGATTGCGGGCCGCTCCGGCAGCGCCATCACTGCCGAAATCGGTTCCATGAAAATGCGTGAGGAAGTCGATGCGCTCACTGTCATTGGCCTCAATCCTGTCGGTGTGCTGGTCTTTCCGCGCCTTGTGGCGCTGATGGTGGCCGTACCGTGCCTGACCATTGTCGCGAACTTCGCAGCATTGGGAGGTGCGATCCTGATTGCCTGGTTCTATTCCGGTATTCCGCCGGAGGCCTTCATCGACCGGCTCCGCGAATCGATCGATCTTTCCACCATTTTCGCAGGCCTGATCAAGGCACCCTTCATGGCGCTTATCGTGGGCATCATTGCCTCCGTCGAGGGCATGAAGGTGGGCGGCAGCGCCGAATCGCTCGGCACGCATGTCACCGCGGCTGTGGTGAAGGCGATCTTCGTCGTTATCGTCGTCGATGGCTTTTTCGCCATCTTTTACGCTGCAATCGACTTCTGAGGGCCTGATGTCTGTTGTTGCCCAGGAACGCGCTCAGATGGTCGGCGACAGCCGCAATGTGGTCTTGTCCGTGCGCGAGGTCACCGTCGGTTTTGGCGACACGGTTGTGCTCGACAAGCTGTCACTCGATGTCTATCGCGGCGAGATTCTGGGGTTTGTCGGCGCATCGGGCGCCGGCAAGTCGGTGCTTCTCCGCACCATACTGGGCCTGATCCGCAAACGGTCCGGGACGATTACCCTGCTTGGCCAGGATCTCGACAAGGCCAACGACCGCCAGCGCATGCTGGTCGACATGCGCCAGGGCGTTCTCTTCCAGCACGGTGCGCTGTTTTCGGCGCTCACCGTCCTGGAGAACATTCAGGTGCCGATGCGCGAATATCTCGATCTGCCGCGTCAATTGATGGATGAACTCGCCTATCTGAAGATAGAGCTGGTAGGGTTGCCGCGCAGCGCTGCGCAAAAATATCCCTCGGAGCTTTCCGGCGGCATGATCAAGCGTGCGGCTCTTGCCCGTGCGCTGGCGCTCGATCCCGATATTGTCTTTCTCGATGAACCGACCTCCGGTCTCGACCCGATAGGGGCGGCGGAGTTCGACGAACTGGTGGCGAAACTGCGCGATACGATGGGGCTCACCGTCTACATGGTGACCCACGACCTTGACAGTCTGCTGACCGCCTGCGACCGCATCGCCGTGCTTGGGGAAAAGCGTGTTTTGGTGGAAGGCACCGTCGAGGATATGCTGGCCTGCGACGACCCTTGGGTGAAATCCTATTTCCGGGGCAAGCGGGCACGGCAGATCGACCGGACCGCGCGAGGTTAGGCGTTTATGGAAACAAAAGCGAATTACGTTCTTGTCGGCTTCTTCACTGTCCTTGCGATCGTGGCCGCTTTCGGCTTCGTCTACTGGACGGCGGCCGTGGGCGACCGGGGCGAGACAGCGCTTTTGCGCTTCCGTATCCCCGGCTCCGCCTCGGGCCTGTCGCGTGGCAGCGCGGTGCTGTTCAATGGCGTGAAGGTCGGCGATGTGCGCCGCGTCTATCTCGATCTCAACAATCCGAGCTTTGCGATTGCCGATGCGGAGGTGGACCGGTTGACGCCGATTACCCATTCCACAAAAGCCGACGTGGGTCTTGCCGGCCTGACCGGACAGGCCAATATCGAAATGCGCGGTGGCGATCCGAGCGAGCAGAACCTGTTCGACCTTGCCGAGGAGAAGGATACCGTGGCGGAGATCGAGGCCAGCCCCTCGGCCGTCACCAACCTCCTTCAAACCGCCCAGAGCCTTTTGACACGTGCCGATTCGGTGGTCTCGCAGCTTGAGGGCTTCACCAAGGATGCCCGCGAGCCGTTGACCCAGACCATCCGCAATGTCGAGCGTTTCTCCCAGGCGCTGGAATCCAACGCCGACGGCATCGATGACTTCCTGGCCAATGTGAGCAAGCTCTCGGAGACCATCTCCGGCGTATCCGGTCAGCTCGATTCGACCCTGAAGGCTGCCGAGGAGCTGATCAAGTCGGTGGATCGGGAGAAGGTTGCCTCGGTCGTTTCCAATTTCGAGCAGTTTTCGAGCCGGCTCGACAAGGCAAGCGAGAATTTCGACAGCGTGGTGAAGGGGGTCGACCAGACCGTCCGTTCCATCCAGACATTCTCGGAGGGCGCGAACCAGACGCTGACCAAGCTTGACGGGGTTCTCGACAGCGTCGATCCGGATACCGTCAAGGCTGCGCTCGGCAATTTCGGAGAGGCGAGCACCGCCTTCAATCAGGCAGCAAAGAACATCGCCGACGTCAGCGAGACGGTGGACAAGCGCCGCGACGACATCGACAAATTCATCTCTGATGCAAGCCAGCTCGCCGATCAGCTGAACCGTTCCTCGGTGAGGCTCGATTCTGTTCTGGCCAAGCTTGATGGTATGCTGGATTCGGGCGATGGCGAGGGCATTGTCGAGGAGGCGCGCGCCACGCTCAAATCCTTCCGCCAGATGGCCGAGACGCTGAACGCCCGCGTCAACACGATTTCAGGCGGCTTGGAGCGCTTCTCAGGCCAGGGGCTGCGTGAGGTGGAAGCCCTGGTTCGCGATGCCCGTCGTTCGATCAATCGCATCGAAAGCGCCGTCAGCGATTTCGAGCAGAACCCGCAGCGCATCATTACCGGGGGAGATGGTGACATTCGGCGTTATGATGGGCGGACGCGGCGTTGACATTCCGCCTGCGGCATCCCAAAAAAATCATGCGCTTGGCCTTCCGGGCGCCAGAGGGGCGAATCTTTCCGGTCTTTCGCTGGATGTCTGATTCGAGGAGCAGCTTTTGAGCACCAAGGCGAGGATTTCCGCGCTGTTGTTGATGGGGGCGACGCTCTCGGCCTGCGCGGCATTGCCGGGCGGCGGCCCGGCGCCGGTCGATGCCTTCGATCTCTCTACGCCGCGTGTGGCTGACAGCGGCCGGCGCGTGTCGCGCACGCAACTGCTCATCACGGAACCCACCGCTATCAAGGTGCTGGATGGACAGGACATCGTCATCCGCACCGGCAGCGGCGCCATTCAGCTTCTTGGTGGTGCGCGCTGGGCGGATCGTCTCCCGCGCGTCGTTCAGTCGCGCCTGGCGGATCTCTTTCAAAGATCTGGCCGCTTCGGCGGTGTCGGCAAGCCGGGTGAGGGGCTCGCCATCGATTACCAGCTCCTGGCGGATCTTCGTGCTTTCGATATTCGCGTTGGCGGAGGTGATCGCGCCGAAGTGGAGATTTTCGTCCGCCTTCTGAATGACCGCACCGGCGTCGTGCGTGCCTCGCGCACCTTTACGGCATCCGTTCCGGTTCAGGGCAAGGGCGGGCAGGCCTATGCTTCAGCCCTCGACCGGGCCTTCGCCGCTGCCGTTTCCGATCTCGTCGACTGGACGGTCTCGCAAATCTGATTTTGCGTCTCGCTCGCCTGAAACATTCGTGCCGGAACAGTGCGGGTGAGGGGGGGGGCGCGTTCCCAGCCGCCGCCACGTTTCCAGTCGTCTTTTCGGGGGCGTTCCGGCATGGTTTCTTGGGGCAAGCCCGAGGATGAAGAGATGTGGAAATGGATGTTCCCAATCGCAGCGGTTGGAGTGTGACGTGAACCTTTTTGTTCGTCGTTATCCTCGGCCTTGACCCGAGAAACCATGCCCGAATGGTCGAACGTGAGAGTGTTGAGCCAAGACCCGCAGCCAATGGCCTTCCCAAACAAAAACGGGCCCGCGAGGGCCCGTCTTCAGTTCCTGAGATCGTGTTTCCCGATCAGCGCAGCCGACCACTCGCATGTGCCAGCATGGTATAGACCTTGCCGGTGTCGGAGGTCAGGTAGGTCTGCGTCATCATATTGTCGCGGTCCGAACGCGACACGTCGCGCAGGAGCTTTTCAAAGTCGCGGCAGTAGAGATCGACCGCTGAGCGGAACTCGGCATCGTTGCGATACTTGCGCTGAATCTCGTCGAACGTCTGCTGACCTTTCAGCGTGTAGAGACGGCGCGTGAAGACGTTGCGTTCGCCACGACGATAGCGGTCCCACAGATCAATGGAGGCTTCGTGGTCGATGGCCCGCGCGATGTCCACGGACAGCGAGTTGAGCGATTCGACCACATGCAGGGCGGAACGGTCTTCCTTCTGAACGGAAGGATGGGTTTCACGCTGGGCAGGAGCCTCATTGTCGGATGCGCTGCGCAGAAGGTCGCGAATCCAGCCGCCGCCTGCCGAAGCCGGTTCAGGCTGCCTGACCTGCGGTGCAGCGGGTGCCGGAGCGGCGGCGGGGCGCTGCTGCTGGTCGAGGCGCTGCGGCGCGCGTTGTGCCGGAGCAGAGACCACGGGCTTGTCCATCACCGGAGCTGGTGCAACGGCGCGGGGCATGGGTGGAGCGCTGCGGACCGGTTCGGGCTGCGGCGGGGAAAGCGGTGCCGGAGTGGGGGGCATCGCCGGGTCGAACCCGTGCATCCGCCCGGACTTGGCCACGATTTCCGACAGCTCCTTAAGCGCGTTCACCTGCTCGGTGATAGCGTTGCGCATGGCCGAAGTGGACTGCTTGGCTTCCGCCGGCAGTTCGGCAATTCCGCGCTTCACATCGGAACGGGTTTGTTCGAGCTCTGTGCGGATTGCCGAAGCGGTCTGGCGGATTTCCTCCGTAGCGCCGGCGAAGCGGCTGGTTGCCGAATCGACCACTTCCGCGATCGCTGCACGCATGGAATCGACCGATTCCTTGGTGCGGCCTTCTGCGGTGCTGAGCAGGCGTTCGATGAAACCCTCGAAGGAATGCATCGTTTTTTCGATCTGCTCGGACTTGTTCACGAGGCCATGCACGAGCGCCTCGAGTGCCTCCTGGCGGCCTTCCATGTTTCCGGCGAGCGTATTCTGTGCTTTTTCGAAGAGTTCCGAAGCGCTTTCGAGCATCTTGCTGTGATCTTCGAAGCGGCTGGCAATGGCCGAAATCTCGCGCAGGGTGCGGTCGGAGAAGTCGGCGAGGCGACCGGAGTTGGCGTTGATGAGATTGGCGGAATTGGAGAAGGTGTCTGCGGCCTTCTCGGCATTTTCCGCAAAATGCATCGCCGTGCTGCTCAGCCGTTCGTCCACTTCCGTCAGGTTCTTGGAAGCCGACGCGATCAGCGAGCCGAGACGCTGTCCGGAGGCGCCGAGGCGCTGCAGCAGGCCATCCACATGGTTGGCAAGGCCCGACTGGGCATTTTCGAGGGCTGAAAGCGTCTCGTTGGTGCGGCTGGTGAGTGCCTGGACCAACGCCGCGTTTTCGCTCTGCAGCTTCTGCGTCGTTTCCTCGGTAAGAGCCTCGATGCTTTCGCGCAGTTCGCCGCCACTCGCAGCGAAACGGTCTACCAGCGGGCGTGCAGTCTCATCGAGAATGCGCGTCATCTCTGCCGTGCGTCCGGCAAGCATCGCATTCAGCTCACGGGTGCGTTCCTCAAGACTTGTGACTGTCTCATTGGTGCGCTTGCCGATGTGATCGTCCACCGACGCGAAGGTCTGGGCGATGGTGTCCGCAGTCGACACGAGGCGTGCCTGCGTGTTGGAAAGCTGCTGGTTGACGTGCTGAGCCACCGACTCGGCGCTTTCGCGCAGTTGCTTGTCCGCATCGTTGACATTGCCCGAGATCGAGGCGGCGATACGGCCAGCGCTTTCTGCAAAACGGCCCTCGATCTGCGCAAGCGAACTGTCGATGGTCTCCGCCCGCGCCCCAAGCTCGGCCGCGGTCTGCTGAGCGCGGGAGGCAAGCTTCTCGTCGAGATCTTCAAACACTTTTGCAATACCGTCCGTGCGCTCGCCGAGCTGGCCGGAAACGGCTTCCACGCGATGAGCAAGGCTTCGCTCGGCAGTTTCGAACGTATCGGCGATTTCCTGCGTGTGCTTGGAAAGCGTCTCGCCTGTCGAGGCGAGACGGATGGCGATGCGGTCGTCGACTTCGGCAAAGGTCTGTGCAAACAGGCCGGCGCGCTCGGTGAAGCGGGCCGATGCTTCATCGAAAGTCCGGTCGATATTGGCGATCCGCCCGTCGAGCGTATTGGCGCTCTCCGCAACGCGCGCAGCAATGCGCTGGTCGGCATCTTCGAAGAGTTTGCCGGTTTCCTCGTTGAGCGTGGTCGTGGCCTCGATGACCTTGTCGCGCAGTGCGCCGGCAACCACGACGGCACTCTTTTCAAGCGTGCTGCGCACATTCTCGACGCCCATGGAGAGAGCTTTCTCCATGGTCGATGTGCGTTCCTCGATGATGCCGGTCTGGCGCGTGAACATGTCGTTGATGCGCTCTGCGTCCGCCTCGATGACCTCGTTGAGCTTCTCGCGGCGCTCGTCGATCTTGGAAATGTTGTTGTCGAGGGCTTCAGCAAAGCCGTCGCGGCTCTTGTTGAGTTCCTCGATCTGATTGCCGATTCCTGCCTGGAATGCGGCGCGCGCTGCGTCGAGCTTGCCCATATCGTCGCGCAATGCGCCAGCAAGCTGTTCATGCGTCTTGCTAAAGGCTGAAATCTGGCCCTGAACCGTTTCCCCAAGGCTCGCCTGGACCGCGTCCAGACGCTCCAGGCCGGCCTCGAACTGGGTGCTCACCTGCGACCAGCCGCGATCTATGCTCTTGCCGAATTCGCCGGCTGTGTTTTCGAGCATGATATTCGTGGATGCGATCAGGTCGGCGAGCTCCGTATCGAGTGCGGTCTTGCCGGTTTCCACTGCCGCTGCAACCTCGTCCTTGCCGCGGGCGAAGGTGTCGGCAATCTCACGCGTGCGCTCGATCAGCGTCTCATTGATGCTACGGGCGCGAGCTTCAAGTGCGCTGTTGAGCTTCTGCGTGCCCGAATCCAGGGCTTCGGCGCGTGTCGTGAATTCGGAGATGAGGGCACGACCACGCTCGGTGATGGCGCTTTCGAGCTGGCCGAGACGCGAATCGAATTCTCCACTGAGGGATTCGCTTGCCTGACCGAGGGACGAGAGAAGGGTGGAGGTGCGCGTTTCGAACAGGGAACCGAGCGCACGGGTCGCCTCGTCGGACCGTTCAGTGAGCGTCGCGAGACGGGTATCGAACAGTTCGCCGAGCGTTTCGCGTGCTTCCTGGGTGGTCTGCGACAGATGCGACAGGCGGCTGTCGAGGATTTCGGTGAGGCTGTTGGTTGCCTGCTCGGTGCCCTTGGTGATTGCGTTCACACGCGTGTCCAGCAACTCGCCGATCGTGCGTGTGGCGTCATCCGTACCCTTGCTCAGGCTCGCGATCCGCGTGTCGAGCAGATTGGCGACCGCATCGCCCGAGGTGGAGATGCGCTGGGAAATGTCGCGGATACGATCGTCGATGCCCTGATGGATCGATCCCCCTGTGCCTTCGAGTTGCTTGAGAAGCGCTTCGCTCGACTGGGTGACGGTTGCCGCAAGCTGCTGGGAGGCGCTGGCGATGGTGTTGCGGATCATGTCGCCCGCGCTATCGAGCTCTTCCTTGAGGAGCTCGTGGGCACCGGCGATGGAGGCGCGAACGCGTTCCGCGTGGCCGATAATGCCTTCGCGCTCACTGCCGAGCCCATCCACCAGATGGCGGATTCGCACTTCATTCTCGCTATAGGCGCGCTCGAGTTCGCTGACTTCGGTGTGGACGAGCGTTTCCAGCTCCACCGCGCGCGACAGCGTGCGGTCCATGCCGTCGCCCATGGCCTGCACCTCGCGGCGCACGGCCTGTCCCACGGTCATGATGCGTTCCTGGGCGATATTGTCCGGCTCAGCCAGGCGGAAAGCCATCTCGGTCATGGACTGCGCCGCCTGGCGCATTTCCTGCGCGCGGCGCATCATCACCGCAAAGCCCCAGAACATGATCACCGGAATGATCGTGCCGACGAGCAGCGCGATGGCGTAGGGCGCGTTCATCAGGTCGTTGGCCGAGCGGATCTGCCAGAGCGATGAGCCGTAGAGGAAATTGCCGAGCATGAGCCCGCCGACGATCCAGAGCACGGAAAGCGCTCCCACCAGCCAATAGGCGGTGTTTGGCGTGCTGCGGCTGAGCTTGCGCGTGAATTGGTTGAAATCGCCCGCCTGGTCGTCATTGGCAGGTGAAAAGCCGGAAGCTGTCGAGGCCTGCGGGGCAGGGGTGGCAGGAGAAAGAGACGAACGGTCGAGGGGCTTCTCCTCGAGCCGGGCGGTCGTCTTTTCGGGCACTGTACGCTTGTCGATAGTGTCGGTCACGGGCGGCTTTGACTCTGCTGCAGCAGCTACTGGTTTGACTTCGGCAGCCGCCCCGCTGCCGTTCTTGTCGCGGCTTTCGCGCGCCAACTCTTCCGCCGCCTGCGAAATCTGCGCTTCCAGATCTTCCATGGAGGCTGCGATATCAAGACCGCCATTCTCCAGGTCTTCCGAAAGCTCAAGGTCGAGGGCATCCTCGAGTTCCTTGGCAAAATCGTGTTTCGCCTGCGTCTTGTTTGTTACACGCGCCATAATCGCCACACCTCAGCTACTCACAACCGGAGCCTCATAATCGAATAAGCCTCGTACTCCGGGTACATGCCCAAAATGAGCCAAGCGTATCGTACTGGGACACGGGCCGCTTGAAAACAAGCATTCGGCGAAATGCGTAAAAGTTTAAACATAGGGTTAACGACGTTTTGGCCGAATGCATCACTTTGAACCATCGCCATTAACCCCCTGTCCATCCGGGGTTAATAGGCTTTAAGGGCTGGAAAAGAGTACGGGGAAGCCCATGGCAAGGCCTGATGAAAGAGTGTGGCGGAGGTCGGGCGATGCGGTCGCCGAGACCAAATCTCCTGTGGATCGTGCGCATCTCGCACGCCAGACGATGGGAGACAGCGCTCTCGAGCGTGAGGTCCTCGGCATGTTTCTGCACCAGATCGAGACAATGGCGGCGAGGATGCGTGCGGCCGATCCTGCCGTGCGCCGGGAACTCGCTCACGCCCTGTGCGGGTCTGCGCGCGGTATAGGCGCGTTTGCCTTGGCCGAAACCGCAGCCGCCATCGAGGCTGACCCTCAAAATGCGGTCGAGATCGAGCATCTTGGCTGGCGCATCGACGAAGTGGTCGAGTTCATCGCGGCATATCGATAGATCGGTTGCCAGCTTCCCAAGCAGGATGACGACGCTTGGGCCGGGTTCCCCGCCATGTCCCGGTATGGCCGGATCGTCGCTTTGCAGGCTGCGTTCGGGGCGCGGCTTTGTGGCGCGCACCGCCAACGCAATCAATGGCTGCCTTGAGTTTCGCCCTCAAACTATCTAAGTCAGCGCCAACGCCCAAAAGGCATCTCAGGATTTTCCCGGAAACTGCGTATGACGAAGATCACCTACATTGCCGCCGATGGTGGCCGCTTCGAGGTCGAGGCCGATAACGGATCGACGGTCATGGAAAATGCTGTCCGCAATGCGGTCCCCGGTATCGAAGCCGAATGTGGTGGCGCATGCGCCTGTGCCACCTGTCATGTCTATGTGGATCCGGAATGGGCCGACAAGGTCGGTGAGCCGGAGCCGATGGAAGAGGACATGCTGGACTTCGCTTTTGACGTTCAGCCCACCTCGCGCCTGTCCTGCCAGATCATTGTGCGGGACGAACTCGATGGCCTCGTCGTCCGCGTGCCCGAACGGCAGGCGTAGGCAGGCATTCATTGTCAAAAAGGCGATCCGTGCGAGCCGTCGGGTCTCGTCAGCCGGGCAGGCGGCCCTTTGAAATCTGATCCAGCCGGTAGTTCAGAAGCCGCATGAGGCGATCCTCGAAATTGTGGCTCTCGATCCGGTCGAATTTCTCCTGCGCCGCATCGTGTTCTTCCAGGATGCGCGCGGTCTCCTTCTGGGCGATCTCCTGCAGTTTGCTGCAGGACGAGCGATAGGGCAGCGCTTCGACCGTATCTTCGATCTTGCGTGCATAGCGCTTGGCAATGCTGATGTGGCTGTCTTCGTGGCGCTTGATGTCGCGCGAGAGTGTATCCCAGATCAAAGCCGTTTCACGGTCGGCAGTGCGGCGATTGCGCCATTTCGGCAGGAATACGTTGGCCTTCACGGAAACGGCGGCCTTGGAAACCCGGCAATTTCCCTTGGTTTCGGCGTAACTGACTTTGGTGGTGAACTCCATCCGCGTTGCCCCCGGATGGCGCTGGCCGGTGCTTTGCACATGTGGCCCGCGCGACCGCAACTGCTGTTCGATGTCGCTCAGCGATTTTCCGCCGATCGAAAAATACGTGTAGCTCCGCGCCACATTGGCGGCAGACGCCGGTGCGCAGAGCGCGGCAAGAAGGGCGAGTGACAGTGCGATGTTCTTCATGGCGATTCCCCGATACAGCCTGCGGCCTGGCGTCTGTTCTGGCAATCGAATTTTCTGGCGAATTTCCTGGCAGAACATCGTGCTGACAAGCACAACAGCTATATGTGGGCATTGATTTTGGCAGCATTGCGCCGCACATACGGCGCGACGAGATCGAACCGCGGAAAAGCCGATGACAATCCGGTCCTGGAAACTTGCGCACGGGCGCAGCCTCGCTCTGGGCGAACGGGCGCTTGTGATGGGCATTCTCAACGTGACGCCTGACAGCTTTTCCGATGGCGGTCATTATGCTCAACTTGAAAATGCGCTCGCTCAGGCCCGCCGGATGATCGCCGAGGGGGCCGATATCATCGACATAGGCGGTGAATCGACCAGGCCCGGCGCCGCAGCGGTATCCTCAGCAGAAGAGCAGGATCGTGTCCTGCCCGTTATCGAGAGGCTGGCTGCGGAAACGGGTGCAATCCTCTCCGTTGACACGTATCGCGAGGAAACCGCGCGGCTTGCCGTTTCCGCAGGCGCTCACATCGTCAACGACGTGTGGGGTCTCCAGCGAGAGCCCGGCATTGCCCGTGTCGCCGCGGCAACGGGCGCCGGGCTTGTCATCATGCATACGGGGCGGGAGCGGGAGAAATTGCCGGATGTCATCGAGGATCAGTATGTTTTCCTGCATCGTTCGATAGAAATCGCGCGTGATGCCGGTATTGACGAAGAGGCGATCCTGCTTGATCCCGGTTTTGGCTTCGCCAAGGAGGCGGATGAGAATATCGAGCTGATGAACCGGCTTGGCGAATTGTCGGCTCTGGGCTTTCCATTGCTCGTGGGCACCTCGCGCAAACGCTTCGTCGGCCATATGACGGGTCGCGAGGCTGCCGAGGAACGCGATGCGGGAACGGCCGCGACGAGTGTCGCGCTGAGGCTAAAGGGCGCAGCCGCCTTCCGTGTGCACGATGTTGCAATGAACACAGATGCCCTGAAGGTTGCCGATGCTATGCTCAATGCTTCGGGCGAAGGATGGTGGAACAGATGAAATATGTAATCCGGATGCAGAATTGCGCGTTCTTCGCCCGTCACGGCGTGCACGATGAAGAAGAGCGCCTCGGACAGCGTTTTTATGTCGATGCTGTGCTCACGGTCGAGCCAGGCCGTGCACTGAGCGATGATTCTCTCGAAGGCACCGTGGACTACGGTGTTGCCTTCAAGGTGATCGAGGAGATCGTCACCGGCCAGCGCCGTTTTCTGATAGAAGCGCTGGCGCTCGAGGTAGCGCAGGCCTTAACGGCGCGTTTCCGCGAGATAAGCAGTGCCGAAATCACCATCCGTAAGCCCAACGCACCAGTCCCTGGCGTTCTCGACTACGTCGAGGTGACGGTGGTTTGGCCCCAATAGCATGAAGGCTACGCACGACGTCTATCTGGGCCTTGGTGGCAATATCGGCAATCCGCAAGCTGCCATACACTCCGTTTTGAGCATGCTTGATAGGCGCGGCGATACCGAGGTCGTCGCCGTTTCCTCTCTTTATCGCACCCCTCCCTGGGGTAAGGTCGACCAGCCCGATTTTCTCAATGCCGCCGCCCATATCCGGACAGATCTGGAGCCGCATGCGCTGCTGGCGGCCTGTCTCGACATGGAGCGCAGCCTAAAAAGGGTGCGCGACGAGCGCTGGGGACCGCGTTCCATCGATATCGATATCCTGCTTTACGATGATCGTATGGTGAATGAAGAGGGGCTTGCCATCCCCCATCCGCGCATGACGCAACGGGCCTTCGTGCTGGAGCCGCTGGCGGAACTGGCCCCGCAACGGCTGGTCGAGGGCCGCAGCATTGCGTCCTGGCTGGAGACCGTTGACCGAGTCGGCCTGGAGCGTGTCGCGCGCCCGCAAGATTGGTGGAAATGAAGCATTGGGCAGCCGCAACGCTTGCGGGCTGCCTGAACACGGACGACAGGAAGTTCAGGAATCCGATGCAAGTGCGAAAAGATGCACGGCGCGTCAGGCTCAGTCGCGGGCGATTGCGCCGACCGCACCCGTATCGACGCGCTTCAGCTTCATGCCGATCACCGGCACCATCTCTTCCTCGACCTTCACCGATATGGTGATCTGCATCGTATCGCGCCCGGTGATGCGCGCGCGCATTGCGCCGCTGAGCGAGGAGCGGTTGAGAGCGAAGATGACGTCATTGCCGATGACCTTGCCGCTCGTCACATCGAGCCCCTTGCCGGCGGCCCCATCAAGGAATGTGCCCTTGAAGCCGCCTTTGCCGCGAACCACGCTGGCCTTCATGGGTTGTGTGAAAACGCCCACGCGGCAATTGCCGTCGAGCGCCATTCCCACACCGCCCTGCGGCGTGTCGCCGTCGAAATTGCAGACGAATTTGGTGCCCTTATACTTACCCGCGACGATCTCGCCGGGCCCTGACCACGATCCTTCGACTGACTGGAAAAACACCTTCTCGCGCTCGGAGGCGTCCGCCTTCGTTGCAAGGCCGGCCAGCGGCGCGGCTGCGATGGTGGCGAGAGCGATCTTCAGCGCGGTTTTCAGCATGACGAGACGGCACCAGTTCATTCGGACAGGGGTTGCAAGAACCATGCAGCAGATTGGTTAACGCTTTGTCTACCATAGCGCGCCGGCAAATCGAAGAGCCGCTTTTATCTTCAGCCGGGACTTACCGTTGCTGTTCGGGATCCTTACCGTTCGCCTTCTGCGCCGTGAAGCTCGTCAGCGCTTTCAGGAAGTCTCCTATGCCTGGCCGGGGCAGGGCATTGAAGGAGAGGGGGCGGGCGGCCGCCATGGCGGCGATGCCGATGCGCGCGGTCATCATGCCATTGACAACCCCTTCGCCAAGCTTGGCGGAAAGCCTCGCCGCCAGACCGTGTCCGACCACCTGTTGCACCAGTGTCTCACCGGCGGCCATGGACCCGGTGACGGCGAGATGCGCCAGAATGTTGCGCACCAGATGCAGGAAGCCCAGAAAGCCCGGTCGGCCGCCATAGATGTCGGCAATACGCCGGGTAAGCCTCGCTGCCTCGAAAACCACATAGGCGACATCGACCAGTGCGCGGGGCGACACAGCCGTCACCACGGAAACCCGTTTGGCAGCGTCCAGCACCTGCTTGCGGGCGAGCGCATCGAGCGGCGCCATCAGCTCCTTTTCCGCCAGGGCCATGAGATCGGAGCCGTCGATGATATCGTCCTTCAGCCCGGCCAGTGTCCGGCGTCCGTGCGCGGTTTCGGGCTTGGCGGCCAGTAGCGAGGTGAGGTGCTCGACCGTCTTGCGCGCAGCCTTGGCATCGTCGCGCAGTATGGCGTCGTCGGCATCGCGCCGCACTTCTTCGATCGAGGCAAGGCGCATCAGCGCCAGGGCCTCGCGCGCAACGATTGCGGCAAGGGCGAACACGGCAATGCCCGCAGCCGCGAGCGCCAGCCAGCCGAGCCAGTCGGCACGGGTGAAGAGATCGCGTATCAGCCGATCTGTCCACAGGCCGATGGCGAGCGAAATCAGGAGACCGAAAGCCCCGAAGAAAATCCGCGCAAGCCATGAGCGCCGGCGCGGCGGCACTGGCGGCAGCTCCGCAAGGGCCAGATCTGTCTCCTCGAAATAGTCCTGCGGGTCCACGCGCACGGCCACCGCCTTCTGCGGGTCGATGGCGCGGGGCTTGCGCTTCGCAGCTGGCTTTTCTTCAGGTTCCGGCGTTGGGGGCTCGATAGGGAACGCGGCTGGCGGGCGGCTCATGCCAGATGATCTCCAATCAGGAACTGCAGCGCCCGGTCGAGGCGTATATGGGGAAGGGAGAGCGTAACGCCCTCTGCGGTGCGCTCCAGCCGTGGCGGACGAAACCGAACGAAACGTATCGGTGCTTCCGGCGACTGTTGCTCCATGGCCTGAAACAGCTGTCCGGGCTTTTCCGGCAGGTCGCCGGGAAAAACGGCGGTTTCCGCCTCACCGTTGAAAGTTTCTCCGCCAATGGTTTCGCCTGCAAGCGGGGTGCCGATGATGACGGGCAGCGTTTCCTTGCCCTGTTTTACCGTGCCTTCGCGGGTTGCCCGAACTGCAGCCATGGCAAGCACATCCACTGCGGCTCCTGAAAAGTCGGCCCGCGCAATGGCCCGGTCCGCCAGGCGCCGCACGATGGCCTGCAAGCGGTCATGGCTTTCATGATGAATGTGGTCGGCCTTGGTGGCCGCAATCAGGATGCGATCGATCCGGTGCGAGAAGAGGCCGGTCAGGAGATTGCCGCGTCCTTGCCGGAAGCAGGAAAGGATTTCGGTGATGGAGCGTTCGAGATCGGCCACCGCCTCTGCGCCCGCATTCATGGCCTGCATGGCGTCTACAAGCACGATCTGCCGATCGAGCCGCGCGATATGTTCGCGAAAGAAGGGGCGCACGACGTGGGTCTTGTAGGCTTCGTAACGCCGTTCCATCATCGCATGCAGGGAGCCGTTTTTGGCCTTTCCGGCAGGTTTGAGCGGCGCAAAGGTGAGGGCGGGCGATCCGTCGAGATCGCCCGGCATGAGAAACCGCCCGGGCGGAAGCGTCGACAGGGCCCGATGGTCGGCCTTGCACGCTTTGAGATAGGCCGAAAAGGCTTCAAAAAGCCGCCGCGCCGTCATCTCGTCCGCCGGCTGGTCGGGTTCGGCCCCTTCGGTGAGGGCCCGCCATTTCGCCGAAAGGTCTGCCCGGGCCGGCAGCGTGGCAAGTTCAAGTGCCTCCGCGGAAAATTCCGCATAGCTCTTTCCGAGAAGCGGCAGGTCGAGCAGCCACTCGCCGGGATAATCGACGATGTCGAAAGACAGTTTGCCGCGCGAAAAGAGACGGTTCCAGGCGGAGGCGGATTCGAATTCGACCGTCAGGCGCAATTCGGAGATGGCCCGTGTGGATTCAGGCCAGATCCTTTCATCGACGAGAGCGGCGATGTGATCCTCGTACTGAAAGCGGGGAACGGTGTCATCGGGCTGGTGTTCGAGATAAGCCTTGGTCAAACGCCCCGATTTCTGGGCGTCGAACATGGGAAGCCGCCCGCCATGGATCAGGTTGTGCACAAAGGCGGTGATGAAAACGGTCTTGCCCGCCCGCGACAGACCCGTGACGCCGAGCCTGAGCGATGGCGACACGATCCCGGCGGCTCGACCCGTCAGGGTGTCCAGTGCTATCCGGGCTTCATCGGAGAAGGTGGTCAGCGATGCCAACGGGCGAATTCCTCAAAAGATGCAGCGCCTTGCATATAGGAAACTCATCTGGCGATTGAAGGGCATCGTAAAAGCATGTCGCGTTATCGGCTGATACGCCCAGAGCCCATTAGTTCCTGCGTTCCGCAGGTGCCGGTCCTGTCTGGAAAACATGACTCAGACGCGTTCAGGTCTCAGGAAGGCTTCGAGGCTGCCGGTTCCCGGTTGGAGTTCCGACAGCGGGTTTTCAAAGCCCAGGACGGCAAGGCCGCAGGTTGGAAAACCGGAGGATGCAAGCCGCATCGCGTCCGCATTGCCGCCTCTGGGAAGCGCGAAGGCTAAATCCTCCATCACCGGGTTATGTCCAACGACCAGCAAGGCGGCATTTTCGGGCGCTTCCCGAATAATTTCCACATAGCGTGCGGCATCGGAATTGTAGAGCTCTTCATCATGGATAATGCGCGGTGTCATCTCGCCGAAAACCGAGAGAACCCGGTCGAGCGTTTCGCGTGCGCGTCTGGCGGTCGAGCACAGGACAAGGTCGGGCAGAAGGCCGGAATCACGCATATGTCGGCCGAGTGCTTCCGCATCGGAGATACCCGAAGCCGTTAGCGGGCGTTCGAAATCGGTCATTCCGGGTGCTGCCCAGCCGGATTTTGCATGCCTGAGAAGAAAAAGCCTGTGCACGGCGGAAATCCTCCCTGTTACCAGTTTTTGCACCAAAAAGCCGGCATTTTGCTCGTTTGAAACGGCAAATCGTCTTAAGCGACCCCGAATGAGCCTAATATGCATTTCGATTTCAAGGAAAAGCTTATGTGCGTTTTCCCATGAGCTTTAACAAAAGCGTGAAACCGTGCCGCTTTGCGCTTGTGGTTGCGGGGGGGCGCGAATATATAGGCGCCGGCGTTAGAACATCTTGGGGTGACTCGATGAATGAGCTCATTGATGCCGACTACGTGCCCTCCGAGGACGAGCCGTTCATGAACGAGCGGCAACGCTCCTACTTTCGCGCCAAGCTGATCGGCTGGAAGAACGAGATTCTGAAGGAAGCTCGTGAAACGCTGGAAGCTTTGCAGCAGGAGAGCGCCAACCATCCCGACCTGGCAGATCGTGCCTCTTCGGAGACCGATCGCGCCATTGAACTGCGTGCCCGTGATCGTCAGCGCAAGCTGATTTCGAAGATCGACGCGGCGTTGCAGCGTATAGAGGATGGAACCTACGGCTATTGCGAGGAGACCGGCGAACCGATCTCTCTCAAGCGTCTGGACGCCCGGCCCATTGCTACGCTCTCGATAGAGGCGCAGGAACGGCACGAGCGTCGGGAAAAGGTTTATCGTGACGATTGATGGTTCGCACCATTACCCGTTTAGCGAAACGCCGGGCCAAGCCCGGCGTTTTTTTATGGGTGTTGGCTGTGATTTCGCCTGACCGGAGGATGTGTTAGCGCGTCGCCCGATTGCATGGGAGACAGCGTAGTTCGCCCAGATCTGTGTCTTCACTTCATCCTGGGCAAGCTTGGCGAACCACGCACAACGCATCTGCCGTATGCTCCTGCGTCACGAAATTCGACGTGCGCCGCACCGGACACAGGAAGCGCACCGGTTGATCCTCAGGCGTCAAAACCCTTTAATGACCGGGTTTCCTGTCACTGCCGAGTTCTTCGAGCAGCTTGCTCATCTCGTCTTCAAGCGTGTCCTCGTGGGAACGGTTGATGTTGCGCGCTTCCGCATCGATGGCATCAGACAGATCGTCGAGCACAACCTCTTCCTCATAGGATGCCACGGCGTAAGGTTTGCTGTCCTCGACCGGCGTGGAGGTATGCTTCATCGCTGGCGTCGAAGGCAGTTCCGGCTGAGGTGACGACACAAAGCTCGCCGCTGCCGCAGGCGCGGCACGAATCCCAGCTTGCGCTAAGGAAACCTCCGGCTCGTTGCGCGCCGTATCCGTTGCCGGAGAGGCTGCAGGCGCTGTTCGCGGCTCGTATCCTGTTTCGGACCTCGGCTCAGGCCGGGGGGCAGGTTTGGGCTCTGCTCTGGTCTCCGCATGAGGCTCAGGCCGCCGCGCTTCAGCGATTTGCACCGGGGCTTCCGGCATGCGCGGCGGTTCCGCCGGGCGCGGTTCGGGTGCGGGCCTGGGCGGGGTTGGCTCGGCTGGAGGCGCTCTGCGCGGCGGTGCGGGGCGAGGCGAGGCCGCACGCGGCGCAAATTCTGGTTCGGGCCGTTCTGCTCCTCCGGACGTACGGATATTGCTTTCGACCACGATATCCGAGGGACCGCCAATGAGGATCAGATGCTCGACATTGTCGCGGCGCACCAGCACCAGGCGCCGGTGATTGTCCACCGGGGTTGCATCTGTCACCGCAAGGCGCGGCTGCCGCCCCTTGCCGCTGGAAATGAAGGTGCCCCCCGGACCGCCACGCGCCAGGCGCAGGACGATCCAAAGCACTATGGCGACGAGGATCAGCACAATGATCCAGAAGACCGCGGGGGCGTAAGCCTCTCCGAAAATGTCCACCAGCCAAGCGTTCATTGAATCGCTCCGAGATAATTACAATCGTTCAACAGTATGCCCGGCACAACCGTGCGGCAACCCGCGTGCCCGCTTATCCCTTTCCCGTGTAACTGTTTTCCGATGAAATAAGCTCTATTTGCCGTTCCATTACTGGCGCACGCTTGCAGATGTGTGAGGCCCTGATATATCCCGAATAAGCCGGTTCCGCGTGGAAACCCGGCAACCACTGGGCGCGACAGACGGAAGACGCATGGCCAAGCAATCGGGCGGACAAATCCACGCGGCACCTATCATCGACCAGAGTTCGCGCCCCGGCGCCATTACGCGTCTGGTCATTTTCATCCTGGTGCTGACTGTTTCGGCAATCGTCTTCTCGCTGTTCAAGGAGCGCCTGGGCGATCCGGTGCTTCTCGGCATATTGGGCGTCATGGCGATGATCGGCGTGGGCTTTCTCTTTGCCACCGCCATAGGCTTCGTCCAGGTCGCCCCGCGTTCGGCCGGTAGCGAACTCTCTCGTGCCTTCGTGGATTCCATGGAGGAGGGGCTCGTCGTCGCCGACGCCAAGGGGCGCATTCTCTATGCGAACCACGCCTATGCGCAGATGACCGGAGCAACCTCCGTCGCCGATGTGAAGACCGTGGACGCGCTTCTTTCGGACAATCCCGAAGCCGCCCCCGTCGTGGAACGTCTTGCCGCGGGGCTGCGCGACGGCCGCACGGGCGACGGTGAATTCCGCCTTTCCCGCTCCATCCGTCCCGGCGCGGAGCTTGGCGCGCGCTGGTATCGCGCCTGGGCCCGCGTCTTCAACCTGCCCGGTCATCGTCAGCCGGTTTCCGCCTGGCAGATCGCCGATATTTCCACGGAACGGGCGGAGCAGGAGCGCTTCTTTCTCGATCTGCAGAAAGCCATCGACCATTTGGACCATGCTCCGGCGGGCTTCTTCGCGGCAGACCCGGATGGCCGCGTTACCTATATCAACGCGACACTCGCCGAATGGTTGGGCATCGATCTTGCCAATTTCGTGCCCGGCGGCGTTCGTCTTTCGCAGATCGTCGCGGGCGACGGCATGGCGCTTATCCATGCGGTGCGCGCCGATCCGGGAACGGTGCGCGATGCGGTCGTCGATCTCGACCTTTCCACTATGAACGGCGAAGTGCTGCCGGTTCGTTTCATGCACCGCGTCACCGCAACGCGCGACGGCTCGGCCGGCCCGACGCGGACCATTGTCCTGAACCGCAGCCAGGGGGAGGATGCTTCCGCCGATCTGCGGGCATCGGAGGTCCGTTTCACGCGCTTCTTCAATTCCACGCCCATGGCCATCGCCTCGGTGGATCAGACGGGCCGCATCCTGCGCACCAATGCTCCGTTCCTTTCGCTCTTTTCAAGAGCAGTGGACAGCGGCGCGGTGGAGCGCCACATCCGCCTCGACAGCGTGATCCACGAGCGTGACCGCGAGGCTTTCGCAACCGCTCTGGAACGCGCCAAGCAGCGTCAGGCCGAGATTGCGCCGATCGACACGGTCCTGCCCGACGATGCCGAGCGCCATGTGCGCTTCTATGTGCATCCTGTTGTGGACCATGCCGGCGGAGAAGGCGCTGAGGAGGCGGCCATCGTCTACGCGGTTGAGACGACGGAACAGAAGGCGCTCGAGGCGCAGATGGCCCAGAGCCAGAAGATGCAGGCTGTGGGCCAGCTTGCGGGTGGCATCGCGCATGATTTCAACAATGTGCTCACGGCCATTATCATGGCCTCCGACCTTCTTCTGACGAACCACCGTCCGTCCGATCCGTCTTTTCCGGACATCATGAACATCAAGCAGAACGCCAACCGGGCGGCATCGCTGGTGCGCCAGCTCCTGGCCTTTTCGCGGCGCCAGACCCTGCGCCCCGAGGTTCTGAACCTGACGGATGTACTTGCCGATCTGCGCATGCTTCTTGCCCGTCTCGTGGGCAATGACATTTCGCTCAAGGTCGAACATGGCCGCGACCTCTGGCCCGTGAAGGCCGATATCGGCCAGTTCGAGCAGGTGGTGGTCAATCTGGCGGTCAATGCCCGCGATGCCATGCCCAATGGCGGCGCCCTGACAGTAAAGACCCGCAACATCACGGCTGCCGAATGCACGGCTTTCCCCTATCGCGAGCTCATTCCCGCCGATTATGTTGCGGTTGAGGTGCAGGACACCGGAACGGGTATCGACGCGGAGACGATCAAGAAGATCTTCGAGCCTTTCTTCACCACCAAGGAAGTGGGCAAGGGAACGGGTCTCGGCTTGTCGATGGTCTATGGCATCGTCAAGCAGACGGGCGGTTTCATCTTCTGCGATTCTGAAGTCGGCGAGGGAACCGTCTTCCGCATTTTCCTGCCACGCTACATCCCGACCGAGGCCGAAAAGGCTGCCTCCGAGGCGAATGGCGGCGATGAGGGGCAGGGGCGCTCCAAGGCCAAGGAAGAAAGCCGAGATCTTTCCGGCTCAGCGCGCGTTCTCCTCGTGGAAGACGAGGATGCGGTGCGCATGGGCAGCGTTCGCGCACTGTCCTCGCGTGGCTATGAAGTGCATGAGGCGAGTTCGGGTACCGAGGCGCTGGAGGTCTTCCACGAATTGGAAGGCAAGGTCGACCTCGTGGTTTCCGACGTCGTCATGCCCGAAATGGATGGCCCGACGCTTCTGGGCGAATTGCGCAAGGTGCAACCCGACATCAAGTTCATTTTCGTGTCGGGCTATGCCGAAGATGCCTTCGCCAAGAACCTGCCGGAAGATGCACAGTTCGGCTTCCTTCCCAAACCTTTCTCGCTCAAGCAGCTTGCGACCGTCGTCAAGGAAATGCTGGAGAGCTGAGGTCACGAGCGGCGATTGCCGCCCTGCGATGGAAACGCGGTCGCTCTACACCAGAACAGCCCGGCTCATCCGGTTCTGCGCGCCGAAAAGCTTGAGATAGCGCTGGATTTCCTTGGGGTCGCCGGTCGCCTTTTCCGGATTGTCGGACAGTTTTACGGCAGGCCGGCCATTGGCTTTGCTTACCTTGCACACCATGGAGATTGCCTTCAGCCCGTTGATTTCACGTGGGGCGCAATCCTCGAAATCGTTGGTGAGGTTGGTACCCCAGCCGAAGGCCATGCGCACCTTGCCGTTGAAATGCCGATAGGCCGACTCGATCGTATCCACGTCGAGCCCGTCGGAAAAGATGAGAAGCTTGTCCCTGGGGTCTTTCCCGTGCTGACGCCAGAACTCCATGATGCGCTCGCCGCCTTCGATGGGCGGGGCGCTGTCGGGCCGGAAGCCGGTCCAGTCGGCGACCCAGGAGGGGGCGTCGCGCAGGAAGGATTCCGTCCCGAATGCGTCGGGCAACACAATCAGAAGATTGCCGCCATAATAGCTCTGCCAATCCTGGAGCACCTTGTAGGGGGATGCTCTCAGCTCCTCGTCGTTCTTGGCGAGCGCAGCCAGGACCATGGGCAGTTCATGGGCATTGGTTCCAAGCGCTTCGAGGTCGGTATCCATGGCCAGAAGCACATTGGAGGTGCCGGTGAAAGAATCGCCGATACCCTCCTTCAGTGCCTCCACGCACCAGCGCTGCCAGAGGAAGGAGTGGCGGCGGCGGGTGCCGAAATCCGAAATCTTTATGTCGGGCAGTTTCTTGAGCCGTTCGACCTTGGACCACACCTTTGCCTTGGCGCGGGCATAAAGCACATCAAGCGCGAAGGGGCCGAGCGCGCGCATGGCGGCGCGCGAGCGTAACTCGTTGATGATGGCGAGCGCAGGAATCTCCCACATGGTGGTTTCCATCCACCGGCCATGGAAATTCAATTCGTACTGGCCGCCATCGCGTTTGAGTTCGTATTCCGGCAACCGGAAATCGGCGAGCCAGTTCAGAAATTCCGGCTGGAAGATCTGTTTGCGGCCATAGAAGGTATTGCCCGCCAGCCAGATCATCTCCTTCTTGCTGAAGCGAATGGCGCGGGCATGGTCGAGCTGTTCGCGCAGTTCTCCCTCATCGATTTCGTCGGCGAGAAACACTTTTTTGTTGCGGTTGATGAGCGTGAAGGTGGCGTCCACATGCGGATAAAGCCCCCAGATCATCTGCAACATCAGGAGTTTGTAAAAATCCGTATCCAGCAGGCTGCGGCAGATCGGATCGAGCTTCCAGGTGTGATTGTAGACCCGTCGGGCGATATCCGTCTTCGGCATTTTAAAGGTCGATCCTGCAGTGGCGCCGCAGCGCCTGTTTCGGGAGAGGCAGACGACAACGGGAGAGGGGGCTTTGTCAATCTCGCGGTGTCGACCGCAAGGTTTCACCGCCAGTCTCTTAAGATGCGATTAATGTCGTAAAGCTTTTGTTAACCATGCGGGAGAACAATCGTCCTCGGGAGGAGATCCGAGGAGACGATGATGTCCAGCTCAGGATCCGCTCCCATTTTGCGCGCAATGGCGAGCACCGCATTTTCCAGCGCAATCCTCCTATCGTTTGTCTTGTCGGTATCTGCCCATGAGGCCAAAACCGGCTGGCGCTATCCCTATGCCTGTTGTTCGGATCGCGATTGCCGTGAGGTGCAGGATGCCGCGATTTCCGAAATCCCGGACGGTTACCGCATTCAGGTGACGGGCGAGGTGATCGCCTATAGCGACAAGCGTATTCGGAATTCGCCTGACGGGGTCTTTCACTGGTGTTCGGTGGCGGGCAAGAACGATTCGCGCACGATCTGCCTGTTCGTCCCGCCGCGCAGTTTCTGATCGGGCGGGACAAGGGCACTTTAGGATGCGCGTGAGGACGGAGCGTGCCGCTCCCTTCTCAAAGGGGAATATTGTCGTGCTTCTTCCAGGGGTTCTGGAGATCCTTGTTGCGCAGCATGCGCAGCGCCCGCGCTAGTCTCTGGCGGGTGGAGTGGGGCATGATGACCTCATCCACATAGCCGCGTTCCGCCGCCACGAAGGGTGAAAGGAAGCGATCTTCATACATTTTCGTATGGGTGGCGATCTTCTGCGGATCGTCGATGTCCTTGCGGAAAATGATCTCGACCGCGCCCTTGGCGCCCATCACGGCGATCTGTGCCGATGGCCAGGCATAGTTGATGTCGCCGCGCAGGTGCTTGGAGGCCATGACGTCATAGGCGCCGCCAAAGGCCTTGCGGGTAATGACGGTGATCTTCGGCACGGTGGCTTCCGCATAGGCAAAGAGCAGCTTGGCGCCATGCTTGATGAGGCCGCCATATTCCTGTGCCGTACCCGGCAGGAAGCCCGGAACGTCCACATAGGTGACGATGGGAATGTTGAAGCAGTCGCAAAACCGGACGAAGCGTGCCGCCTTGCGAGAAGCATCCGAATCGAGAACACCCGCCAGCACCATGGGCTGGTTGGCGACGAACCCGACGGTGCGACCCTCCACACGCCCGAAGCCGGTCACGATGTTCTTCGCAAAGGAGGCCTGAATCTCGAAGAAGTCGCCTTCGTCGCAGGTCTTCAGGATGAGTTCCTTGATGTCGTAGGGCTTGTTAGCATTGTCGGGAACCAGCCTGTCGAGCGAAAAATCCTTCTCCGTCACCGACTGATAGCACTCCACTTCAGGCAGTTCAGCCGTGTTGGAGGCGGGCAGATAGTCGATCAGGCGACGCATCTGCAAAAGCGCCTCCACGTCGTTGTCATAGGCACCGTCGGCGATGGAGGATTTGACCGTATGCACCGAAGCGCCCCCCAGTTCTTCCGCGGTCACGGTCTCGTTGGTGACGGTCTTCACCACATCCGGGCCGGTCACGAACATGTAGGAGGTGTCGCGAACCATGAAGATGAAATCGGTCATTGCGGGAGAATAGACATCGCCGCCGGCGCAGGGGCCCATGATGACGGAAATCTGGGGAATGACACCGGAGGCAAGCACGTTGCGCTGGAATATCTCCGCGTAGCCGCCGAGCGCCGCGACGCCTTCCTGGATACGCGCGCCGCCAGCATCGTAGAAACCGATGATCGGCGCGCGGTTCTTGAGGGCCATTTCCTGCACCTTGACCACTTTTTCGGCATGGGCTTCCGAGAGGGAACCGCCGAAAACGGTAAAGTCCTTGGCGAAGACGAAGACGGTACGCCCGTTTACGGTGCCCCAGCCGGTCACCACACCATCGCCTGCGATCCTCGTATTCTCCATGCCGAAATCCGTCGAGCGATGCTCGACGAACATGTCGAATTCCTCGAAGGAGCCTTCATCCAGGAATGCTTCGATGCGCTCTCGCGCGGTCAGCTTACCCTTGGCGTGCTGTGCGTCGATGCGTTTCTGGCCACCACCTTCGCGAGCATTGGCCCGGCGGCGTTCCAGTTCGAGAAGCACTTCCTTCATGCGCGTCTCCCCCAGGGATTATGACTATGGATTATGATCTCATTACGTGCTGTTAGCATGCCGGCGCGAGGAGGCAAATACGACCTTGCGCCGGCATTGGGAGATCACCAGCTTCCAATGTTCTGCATGGAAGCCCAGGGCTCGGCCGGAGCCTTGGCCTCGCCCTTCTGCAGCAGTTCGATGGAAATGCCGTCGGGGGAGCGAATGAAGGCCATGTAGCCGTCGCGCGGGGGCCGGTTGATGGTCACCCCCTTGTCCATGAGATTCGCGCAAAGCGCGTAGATGTCGTCCACCTCATAGGCGAGGTGACCGAAATTGCGTCCACCCTGATAGTCCTCCGGATCCCAATTGTAGGTGAGTTCCAGGAGAGGCGCCTTCTCGCGCTGTCCGCGCTCCTTATCCTTGTCCGCTGCGAGGAAAACCAGCGTAAAGCGACCCTTCTCGCTTTCGGTGCGTCGCGTTTCGACCATGCCGAGCTTGTTGCAATAAAAATCAAGAGCTTCGTCGAGATCCCTCACTCGAACCATTGTGTGCAGATAACGCATGTTTCACCTCGCTTTCATCGTTACGTAAACAGTACTTCGGAGCTACTCCGCAATCCGGTGTCCTTGACCGTTAATGGATTGTCGAGCGCTGTTGAAGCCCTTCAAATCCCGGCATCTGCACCTTTTGTTGAAAATCGAAACTGGGTCTTGCTATGCCACAAAGCGCAAATGTTATCTTCAATCCTGACAATGAGTCGGGCGGGCTTGAAAAAAGGCAGGTCGGGATGGAAGACAAATCCTCTGCAACCAGGGGATACGGGGCGGATAACCGGGCAACGTCTACCGACGATGCCGCGGAGAGCGGGGAAGTTGTCGAGATTTCCGGCGCGATCAAATGGTTTGATGTCGCAAAAGGCTATGGCTTCGTCCTCCCCGACGAGGAAGGGCACGGCGACGTGCTTTTGCATGTGACATGCCTTCGTAAGGATGGCTTTCAAACGGCGCTCGAAGGGGCCCGCATCGAATGCCTGGCCCGTCAGGGCGACAAAGGCATGCAGGCTTTCAAGGTTATTTCCATCGATCTTTCGACCGCCGTTCATCCGGTTGAAGATCAAACGCCGCGCACCCATGTCACAGTCACGCCCGAAAGCGGACTGGAACGTGCGCTCGTCAAATGGTTCAACCGTACCAAGGGTTTCGGCTTTCTCACACGCGGTGAGGGGACGGAGGATATCTTCGTTCACATGGAAACCCTGAGGCGCTATGGCGTGACCGAGCTTCGCCCCGGTCAGGTCGTGCTGGTTCGTTTCGGCCGTGGCGACAAGGGCCTTATGGCTGCCGAAATCTATCCGGATAAAGGGACGCTGAACGCCGCGCATTGAGTCTGCATGGCGGTTTCCTTACGCTTCGCGGCGTGCAAATTTCGTGTGCCACCTTTGGGTGCCCGAATTTGGAAGTGACCAGACCGGATGTGATTTGATGGTTTCGACCGCAAACTGTTTCCTGCTCCGTAGAGTGGTTTTTCCCAGTCTTCAGCGTGTTCTGTTCTTGCTGGCATTCTTGCTTGCGAGCGCTGCTGGCGCCCTGGCGCAGACGACGGTCATGCGCTTGCCGGTCGATCCCGATCCGCTCATTATTGAAACGGTTTCGGGGGAAAAGCGCTTTGCAATCGAGATCGCCGACGAACCCGTCGAGCGGCAACGGGGGCTCATGTACCGGCAATCCATGCCTGAAGATCGCGGCATGCTGTTCATTTTTCCCTCCGAGGGGCGCCAGAGCTTCTGGATGAAGAACACGCCGCTCGCACTCGATCTGCTTTTCATAGACGCGGGTGGCAAGGTACGCGCGATCGGCAAGGGAGTGCCATTCTCCACGGCTGCCATTGCGCCAGGAGTCGAGGCCCAGTTCGTGCTTGAACTTGTCGCGGGAACCGCGCAGAAGACTGGCATCGAGGTCGGCAGCCGCCTGAGCCATCCGCGCATTGAGGCGCCCGCTGGCCGTTGATACGTTTCGGAGCGGAATATCATTCCGCTCCGTTTCAGGAAACGAGGTTGGAGCGGTCGCCAGTTCTGCGGCCGATCCGCGTTCACACGGTGTGCTAGCGGTTGCAATGAAGTTTTTCTCCCATGATGGGTTCGATATCGCCTTCATCGACGAAGGCGCAGGCGACCCGATCCTTCTCATCCACGGTTTTGCCTCCACCCATTTCGTCAACTGGGTGGCGCCCGGCTGGGTGAAGACCCTGCGAGATGCCGGATACCGCGTCATCGCGCTCGACAATCGCGGCCACGGCCAATCGTCGAAAAGCCACGACAAGGCCGATTACACGCCTCCGAAAATGGCCAGTGATGCTGCCGCCTTGCTCGATCATCTGGGTATAGAACGGGCCCATGTAATGGGCTATTCGATGGGTGCGCGCCTCTCTACCTTCCTGGCGTTGGCTAACCCGGAAAAAGTGGCGACGCTTATCCTGGGTGGGCTTGGCATGGGCATGATCGAGGGGGTGGGCGATTGGGACGAGATCGCCGAAGCGCTTCTAGCACCCGATCCGGCAAGCATCGTTTCCGAACGCGGCCAGATGTTCAGGAAATTTGCCGATCAGACGAGGAGCGATAGAAACGCGCTTGCCGCCTGCATCTCCACTTCGCGGGAATTGTTGAGCGCCGACGATGCGCGGCGGATCGCGCAGCCGACGCTCGTTGCGGTAGGAACACGCGACGATATTGCGGGCTCGCCTGAGGGGCTTGCCGATCTGTTGCCTGACGGTACGGCATTTGCGATTGAGAAAAGAGATCATATGCTGGCCGTGGGCGACCGCAGCTTCAAGGCGCGTGCGCTGGCTTTTCTGGAGGAACATCCCCTTGCTCGAGACTGAGGGCACGTTTTTCACCGGCGCTGAAGGCAACAGGCTCGCGGCCGATATCATGGATGGCGGTGGCCATCCCGTGATTTTTCTGCATGGCGGCGGCCAGACGAGACGTGCCTGGGACGCAACGGCAGAGGCTGTGGCGCGGCAGGGGATGCGGGCGGTTCTGGTGGATCAGCGCGGCCATGGCGAAAGCGATTGGGTGGAAAGCGGCAATTACGGTTTCAGCCATTACGGCGCCGATGCGGCTTGTCTGATCAGGCAGGTGGAGGAGCGCTTTCATGCGCGCCCCTCGCTGGTGGGCGCTTCGCTGGGCGGTCTTGCCGCCCTGACGGCGGAAAGCCGCGAGGGTCCGCTTCTCGAAACACTGATCCTCGTCGATATAACTCCGAGGCTCGATCCGCGCGGCGTCGACAAGATACAGGGTTTCATGGCCGATCGCATGGAAGAGGGGTTCGCAACGCTGGAGGAAGCTGCGGAGGCCATCTCCGCCTATCTTCCGAACCGCGCGCCCCGCCGTTCGCTCGATGGCTTGCGCAAGAATTTGCGCCGCGATGCCGATGGTCGCTACCGCTGGCATTGGGACCCTGCCTTCATCAAGGGCGAGGCAAACATCAACTCGGGTTCCGAAGAACTGATGCAGGAGCTGATGGCGGGGCTTCCGGCACTCCATCTGCCGGTGCTTCTGGTGCGCGGCATGCGCTCCGAACTGGTTCAGGAAGAGCACGCGCGCGAATTCGTCTCGCTTGCTCCTGGGGCATCCTATGTGGATGTTGGTGGAGCGGGGCATATGGTCGCCGGTGATCGCAATGATGTATTCGCTGCGGAAATCCTGAAATTCCTGGCCCGCGATCAGGCGGCCTGAGGCTTATTTCCCGATGAAACGAGCTGGCCGCCGTTCGCGGAATGCGGCTCGCCCCTCGGCGTAATCCTGGCTTTCAAAGGTGATGTCGCCGAGTTCCTGCGCCCGGATCGTGTCTTCGGGGCGCCCCGAAAGGGCTGCGGCGATGGAAGCCTTGGAGGCGCGTATCGAGAGCGGCGCCGCCTGCGCAAGCGAGTTGGCGATTTCACGTGCCCTAGGAACAAGCGAATCCATGTCGACGATTTCGAGCAGAAACCCGCATTCGAGCGCGCGCCTGGCGTCGATCCGTGCACCGCTGAAGGTCAGGTAGCGCGCCATCTGCGCGCCGGTGGACGCCACGATATCGGCCATTGCCTCGACGGGATATCCAAGGCCGAGCTTTGCGGCCGGCACTGCAAAGCGTGCGTCCGGCGCCGCGATGCGTAGATCGCAGCTTGCAGCAAGCCCGAAACCGCCGCCGAAACAAACACCGGAAATCATTGCAATCGTCGGTTTCGCGCAATTACGGATTGCCGAGAAGCTTGCCGCGTTGAGCGCCTCATAGTTGCGTGCCGTATGGGCATCGCGGCGCACTGTTTCGAATTCAGCGATGTCCGCACCGGCACAGAAATTGCCACCGTCGCCGCTGATGATCACGACCCGCACCCGCTCGTCAGCGCTCAGCTCTTCGAGACTTGTTGTAAGGGCCTGCCACATGGCAGCCGTCACGGCATTCAGCTTTTGTGGCCGTTCCAGCGTCAAATGGGCGATGCCATTGTCCACGCTGACGGAGAAGCCGTGTTCGGCGGAAGCGTTTTCGACAGCCATGGATCAATTCCCTGCAATGATGATCAAGGTTTTTTCGGTTCAATCGAAAGGGCTTCTGGCGTATGTTTTTGCACAACGCAAGATTCAAGCCCGACCGGAGACCTTTCATGAGCGTCCGTAAAGCGGTTCAGGAAACCGGCTCCCGCCAGGATAGCCTGCAACCTGTCGATCCCATCTGGCGCGCCGTGCGCAGCGAAGCGGAGGAGGCCGTCGCCAATGATCCGCTTCTGGCGGCTTTCCTTTATGCGACGATCCTCAACCATGACGATCTGGAGAGCGCGGTCATTCACCGTGTCGCCGAGCGGCTCGATCATCCCGATATGGGAGCGGATCTGATCCGCCAGACATTCCATGCCATGCTCAATGAAGAGCCGGAATGGCGCACCAATGTGCGTGTCGACATTCAGGCCTATTATGACCGGGACCCGGCATGCGACCGCTTCATCATGCCGGTGCTGTATTTCAAGGGCTTTCATGCGATCCAGACGCACCGCCTGGCGCACTGGCTCTGGAACGAGGGGCGCAGGGACTTCGCGCTCTACCTGCAGAGCAGGTCGTCGGCGGTTTTCCAGACCGACATCAATCCTGCCGCCCGCATGGGCAAGGGCATATTCATCGACCATGCGACGGGTGTCGTGATCGGCGAAACGGCGGTGGTGGAAGACAATGTCTCCATGCTTCATAGTGTGACGCTCGGCGGCACCGGCAAGGAGACGGGCGACCGGCATCCGAAAATCCGTCATGGCGTTCTGATCGGGGCAGGAGCAAAGATTCTGGGAAATATCGAGGTCGGCCATTGCGCGCGCGTTGCCGCCGGGTCCGTTCTCCTGTCCCCGGTTCCTGCAAACAAGACGGTTGCGGGCGTGCCCGCGCGTGTCGTGGGTGAATCGGGATGCAGCGAGCCCTCGCGCTCCATGGACCAGATATTGCGCGGTGAAGAATAGGCGCCAAGCGGGCCGGAAAATGCCCTGTTGACCTTCTGCCATCAGGAGGACGATATTTCGTGGCAAGGGTTTACATCGCAGCGGGGCTCGTGTCAGAAGCCCGTTCGATCCTGACGCACCGGCGCGAAAAGCGGAATCGATTTTCGGAAAGCACGGTGTGTGAATTCAATCACTTGCAGTGTCCTTCGTGTGTCTGAAGGGATGCACGGCGCTGTATAGCCTGCGGAGACGTTTCTTGAAGCCCGAAGAAGTCAGAAAACTCGAAGCCTATTTCAAGCGCACCCTGAATCCGGCCCTGACCGTTAAGGCGCGTCCGCGCAAGGAAGATTCCTGCGAGGTTTATCTCGGTGACGAGTTCCTCGGCATCGTCTTCAAAGACGAGGAAGAGGGCGAGCTTTCCTACAACTTCTCCATGGCCATTCTCGACATCGACCTGTGAGATAGCGGGCCGTCTGCCAGGGATGCCGCCTGTGTCGATGACGGGAACCACTTGAGAACCCGGAAGCCCGAAGGCTTCCGGGTTTTCTTTCGACCGTTCAGCAGTCGGATGGAAAAGTTCGCCGTCCGCATCAACAAGTGACAGCTCTCAGCGCGGGCCGCGTATGAGGGTGGACGCCTTGTCCCGCACCGCATGTTCCATCATGCGCCATTCGGCCAGAAGGCTCGCGGGGAAGCGATAGGTCATGCTCATATCGTTGCCGACCACCTCATCGCGCTCGCATGGGGCGAGCGCCTGCCGTGCCGCTTCACCGCTTAGGCAACGTGCGACGAAGGGCAGGGTCTGTCCTTCTTCATGGCCTACGGCGAGAACCTCGTCGCCGAAACCTGCTTCCGGCTTGAAACGGTAGAATAAAATGCCATTCGGTCCCTCGATGGGACCGGGTTCGATTATCTTGGAGTAGACGGTCTCGAAACGGTTGCTCATGTCGCGGGAGGTCATCTGTTCTTCGAAAGAGAGAAAGATGATCTGTTTCGAGCTGTCCACGTGGTTGAAGTCGTTGCGCGTTTCGCGGCTATATCCCTCAAGGTTCGGCCATCGCAGATAAAGATCGAGTCGCTGTGCAATACCATCATGCCTTGCCTCGGCGAAGCGGATGGCATTGTCCGGTACGGAAAGCACATTGTTGCCGATAACGATTTCGCGGAGCGTGGTCGCTTCGCTGTGACCGGCGTCCGCAAGCTGGGCACCGAACCATCGCCCGCCAAAGGCAATGCTGATGGACAATAGGAGAAGTAGGACACAGGCTTGGAACATGCGTATTACAAAGCGCGGCCTGAGCGCCTGCGGTCTTGTTTCCGATCCATCTATTTCAAGTCCTGCCGTCATCTCGCACGCCCCCAACGCTATGTCGCGCAGATCATGCGCGTGAAACGTCTACTGACACGGTTCGTTTCAACCTGACCCTGCGGCAACGTGGTAAATGCCCGGTAAATACACCGGCGATTGCGAGTGCCGCCGTCTGAAAATCCAATACTGCTGCGCAAGCATCCAAAGTGCTCTACAGCACCGTGCATCCTTTTGGACGCAGAACGGAGGCTGTAGGGTATTGAATGTGCGCATACTCCCTTCCGAAAGCCGATTCCGGTTTTCGGGCCGATACGCTAGGTTTGCCGGAACCGAAAGACAGGCCGGAACCGAAAGACAGGATTGAAAATATGCCGATCTATCAGCTTGCCGACATCAGCCCCGAATTCGACGACCGCGACAGCAACTGGATCGCTCCAGATGCTTCGCTCATGGGGCGTGTGAGGTTGGGGCGCAATGTGGGAATCTGGTTCGGTGCGGTGCTGCGCGGCGACAATGAATTGATTCATATTGAAGATGACAGCAACATTCAGGAACATTCCGTCCTGCACACGGACATGGGCTTTCCCCTGACCGTGGGACGCGGCTGCACCATCGGTCACCGGGCGATGCTGCACGGTTGCACGATTGGCGACAATTCCCTGATCGGCATGGGCGCCATCGTCCTCAATGGCGCGAAAATCGGCAGGAATTCACTGGTCGGTGCCGGAGCCTTGGTGACGGAAGGCAAGAGTTTCCCCGACAATTCCCTGATTGTCGGAAGCCCCGCAAAGGCTATCCGCACACTGGATGAGGCCGCTGTCGAGGGACTCAGGAAATCAGCTCAAAGCTATGTGAATAATGCCCGGCGCTTCAAGGCAGAGCTCAAGCCCGCCTGACTAGAGCATTTTGCAGTCAGGTGAAATCACCTAATCACCTGACGTCTGCATAAATACAAAGAGATAGATCGGTTCAGGGTTTCCGTGAAACGGTGAACCGATCTTGAGAGGCGGAGCCGGCCCAGGGGATGGGCCGGCTCCTGACCCGGTCGTTTGGGGACGGGGAGGTGGGGACTCGACCGGGTGTCCCGCACCGGGCCCGATCCCGATCTTGAACGATCGAGCAAGGCGGGCCCGGAAACTTTTTTGACAGGGTCGCGGCGCTTGGCATTTGGGCTGCGCGCCGCGACAGAGAGATTGGTTAGCGAGCCGTACCCACGCTGCCGACGGCCACGGCACGGCCATCGTTGACGCTGACCCATTTGCCCGAATTCATCGCCGACTGGCGTTTCAGGTAGGTGTAGGCCGTGTCGCTCCACAGAAGGACGCGTCCTTCCAGATTATCGAGAATATAATCTCCGAGATCCGTGACCACGGTCAGCACTGCATGACCATCGCCATTCGGTTGACGGACGACGGTGATGAGCAGGTTGCTTGCCGGCACGCCCGCCTTGATGAGCAGCCGGCGCTTCTCGAGAACATAATCCTCGCAATCGCCATATCCGTCGGGATAGGACCAGAATTCCTCGACGCCCCACATTTCCTGGTCCGTGCGTGGAATAACGGCGGTATTGACCGCGTTGTTGACGTCGATCAGCGTTTTCCAGAGCGCGCGGCTGAGTGCCACGCGGCGCGGACTGCTGGCGGTCTGGCGGCACTCGGAAGGCGAGCGCTGGCAAAGTTCGTAGTGGCCGATAGGCTGCGTTGTCAGACCCTCGGTCTTCATGAAATTCGGCGTGGCATTGGCGCTTGCCCCGAATGCGGCGAAAATTGCCGCAGCGCCAACGGTAAGCCGCAAGAGCTTTGAAGTCCCCATCGAAATGTCTCCCCGTTTGAGGCGACAATGGCAGGGGCGAATTTATTCCCGGCAAAATACCGAAGTAGAAATTGGCGTAAATTGTATGGTTATTTTCGGAAAACAAATAGAAAATCAGATTTTATTTTGATTTTTATTTGAATAGAATTTGTATAAAATTTTATCGATTGAGCCTGCATCTGTTGGTTTCTATGGTTCTGTGATTGCGGCGCAGCGTATGAAGAGGGATGCGGTTTTGCCGCAACAGCCTTTGTGCACGGTTGTTCAGGGGCGCTCGAAGGGCTCGGATCGAGACTGGTTTTTTGCGAAATATTTGCGCGAAGAGGGGAGCGAGGAATGGCGAATATCCGTGCACTGGTGTTTGATGTCTTCGGAACAGTCGTGGACTGGCGTGGCGGGGTTGCCCGCGAAGCGGAGAAATTTCTGAAACGGCATGCTGCGGATGCGCTGGATCCGGGCGTCTTTGCCGATGCATGGCGGGCGCGTTATCAACCGGCCATGGAAGAGATGCGCAGCGGCCGTCGGCCCTTTACGCGCCTCGATGTCCTGCATCGCGAGAATCTTGAGGCGATCCTTCCTGAAATGGGCATTGACCTCGAGGATGTTGCCGAAGATGAGTTGGCTGCGCTCAATCTTGCCTGGCACAGGCTCGATCCGTGGCCGGATGCTGTGGCCGGACTTCAGCGTTTGAAGCGCGGCTTTATCATCGCCCCTCTGTCCAACGGCAATGTGATCCTGATGTTGGACATGGCAAAGCGCGCGGGCCTGCCCTGGGATGCGATTCTGGGAGCGGAAGTCGCAGGTGCCTGCAAGCCGTCTCCGCAGGCTTATCTGCGCACCGTCGACATCTTGGGAATGTCGCCGGGCGAGGTGATGATGGTGGCTGCCCACAATAGCGATCTTGCCGCAGCTAGACGCTGCGGGCTGAAGACGGCGTTCGTGGCGCGCCCTCGCGAACACGGACCTGAACAGACCAGTGACCTTGTTCCGCTGGAGGACTGGGATATCTCTGTTGGAAGTTTTCTTGAGCTTGCAGAGGCACTAGGCGTCTAGAGCATACCGTACACTCTTCCGGGCGCACGATCCGCATTCTTCTGCTGTTCCGCGTGCGTCAGTGCAGGTCGCTGCAAACTGTCTGCGCGTCAATCGTCCTGTGCAAGCGAAAATTCCGCTTCCAGTGCCTGACGGTCCTGGATGCTGGCGAACTCGATGGCGATACCGTCTTCGAAATGGCGCACCACCTGGCCGCGCAATGTGCCAAGATGAACCAATGTTCCCTTTTCCGGACGGATATCGCTCTCGATGGCTGCACCCGAAAGGGAAAGGTCGATGATGCGGCTGCGGTATTCACTGCCATCGGGCAGGCGCAGCATGCAGTAGGGATTGCGCGGTGCGACGCGCTCGTGTCGGCGGTCTTCCGGCAGGTCCAGTTCGTGTTTGTTGGCGAGCCAGGTAAGCTGCGCGGCGAGCTTGTCGCGCTTGCGGTCGGAGGCTGAGATCGTCATGGCAAACCCGTTCTCATGGGTTCGCGTGATGACACCCTCTATGCGTCCGATATGATCCAGATAGGCAATGACCTTTTCACCGGGTCTGCCAGAGCGCTCGGCGATCAGCGAGACGTTTCCAGGCGACATGTCGGTGACACGGCATGCATGCTCGGTCCGGTCTTCAAGCATGTAGCGGCCATAGATGGTGACCCGCACACGCTGAAAGTTGCGTCTCTCGCTACCCAAGGAAGCCGGATTGAGCGCCGTCGCCATCGTTTTTCCATACCCTTTTCCCGGCGCGGGCCGGAAATGCTGACAAAGCAGGGTGAAAATACGCTGTGCCGGTTAACAAGCCGTAAGGGCTTCGCTCAGTCCGTGCGCCCACCCTCGAACACAACCAGATGCCGGAAGCGCCGGCCCTGGCCTGGCTCGATCAGGCTGTCGGTGATGGAGCGCCGCTCCGGCGCGAGCGGAGGAACGGCCATCGCCGGACGGTTTTTCAGGAACACTGGATCGCGATCCGGATCGATAAGGCGCAGCGAGCTGATGCGGCAGTCGACCACCGGTTCCGTCCCGAGCCAGAAAGGCTTGTCGCAGGCGATGATCGAACCGAGCGCGCGGGGGCTTTCCACGCCGCCATCGAGCGGAAGAAGCAGCAGTTCGAAATTCGCGGGTTCCCCGCTTTGCGTCCTGCCCTCGAAGGAGAAGGTGACCACCGATTTGGCGTCGAAGGCGCTGCGGGCGAGCTTCGCTGCAACGGACCGGTCACGCCCCGACCACAGCGAACCGAAGGCGAAGCCTTTCAGCTCCTTGCCGAAGATGGCGCAAAGCCGCGTACCTGCCAGACGGAACACGGCTTCGCCACGCGCATCCTTTTCCAGAATGAACGTATCGGCCAAAAGCATCTTGATGTCGGCTGGCTCGACCTCCGTACGCTTCGGCGCCGGCCGATTGCCTCGCAACCTGTCCCAATATTGGAACAGTGTTACAGAACCATCCTGTCTCATGCCTCTTGGCTCCCTGATTCCGGCCCGGGCCTGTCCCATAGGCGAACAGGCGAGGGTGTTTTCAATAGCGACATGTGGATGGCTGCAGATTGCGTGCCAGAGGAGCGGCGTTTGCCCCTGCGCACGCATCATTAAGGTTAAAAAAGGGTTTAGATTGCCGGCCTTGCGGCGTGGTGGCAGTGTGACGGTCACAGGGACACGCCGAAAAGGCGGGACGACGGGCAGTGCGCCGCGCTTTCAACAGATCGGCCAGGGGGGCTCGACCAAAGCCGTTCGGGAGAAATCCTGAGCGGCTTTTTTCCGTCCTGATCCTCTGCTACCGAAGGGCATGAGCGAAGAACAGCACGGCTTGCCGGAACCAGAAACCGGCCGCAATCATTCCGCAGGGCGCGAGCCCGTTTTCAACCTGGCGCCTGCCGTGGTCGGTTTCGCACTGATCTGCATCGCGATCTATGCGGTGCAGGCCATGCTTCTCGACGAGCAGGGCCAGATATGGCTCCTGGTTAACTTCGCATTCGTGCCGATCCGTTACACCGGCCCCTATGCGCTGGATTTGGCGGCGTTCATCAGCCCCGTCAGTTATTCGCTGCTGCACGGCAGTCTCGCGCATCTTTTCGTCAACATGATATGGCTTGCCGCCTTTGGCTCGCCTTTGGCGAACCGCATCGGCACGGCCCGGTTCGTAGCCTTCTGGGTCGCCGGCGCGCTGGCGGCTGTGGCGCTCCATTTTGCCATCTACCCTTCGTCGGCAACGCCGCTGGTCGGCGCCTCTGGCGCCATCTCGGCCATGATGGGGGCTGCGGCGCGTTTTGCCTTTTATGTCGATCGCAGGCAATCCAAACCGGCCTTCAACGGTCCCCTGCTGCCAATCTCCCTCGTGCTCTCCTCACGTTCGGTTCTCGTGTTCCTTGCCGTATGGATGGTGGTCAATGTCGTGACGGGAGTGGGCTTCGGAGGAGGGCCTGATTCGCAGCAGATCGCCTGGGAGGCACATATCGGCGGCTTTCTGCTGGGCTTCCTTGGGATCAAGTTTTTCGACCGGCCGTCTCGAAACGAGAACCTGCGCGAAACCCGGACAGAATAGGGGTATAGCTCCCGGTTGCACCGGCCATCACGCCCTAACATCCTCTTTATCAACGATCTTTGCAGCACTCTCCACCCTTCGGAGGCTTGCCAAGGGCGATTTCCGGGCGCAACATTCCTGTGTCTGGAAAGAGGAGGAAACTGCCATGACGGTTAAGGCCATTCTCGATTCCAAGGGGCGCAATGTTGTGACCATCAGCCCCGACAAGAGCCTTGCGGAAGCCGCAGGTCTCTTGGCCGAGCGCGGCATCGGCGCAGTGGTGGTGACGCGCGAGGAGGGCCTGATCGCGGGAATTCTCTCCGAACGCGATATTGTGCGTGCATTGGGACGCAATGGAGCCGAAGCTCTCGATCAACCCGTATCCGAGGTCATGACGGCGAAGGTGCAACGCTGCAAGGAGGCGCACACGGTCAACGAGGTCATGCAGATCATGACTGCCGGCCGTTTCCGTCATCTTCCCGTTGAGCACAATGGGCGGATTGCCGGCATCATCTCCATCGGCGATGTGGTCAAGAAGCGTATCGAGGAAGCGGAACGCGAGGCGGAAGAAATCCGCACATATATCGCAACCGCCTGAGACAGGAGGCTGTCCGGCTTCGCCCCGGTTCCGGCGAGATGAAGCCGGGCTTTCATCGAGCATGAGGTTTGCTGCAGTCAGGCGTTGCCGCCTGACTGCAAATGCGCCTACCTGTTGTCGGGTTGCGAGCGCACGAGTTCGAGCCCCCGTCTGGTGATCCGGTAGGGGCCGCCATTCACCGATCTGATAGCGCGTTTGCGCTTCAGTTTGCGAAAGAGCGTCATGTCGAGGCAGGCAAGGTGCCAGCCCTCGCGTGTGACGCAACTCAAATCGATGATGAGGCCGGTATCGTCTTTTTCGATGTCGATCCGGCCGCCCTGCGCGAGAATGTGCAGGACGCGCTGTTCCGCGCGTGAAATGTCCATGGTTTGAAATCCCGGGAAAACCGTTGGCAAAAAGCCAACACAAAACGCCGCGCCGTTTTGCCGGCACGGATGCTTGCGGTTTTCTCGCCCCGATCCTGATCCTCAGGTCGGGGCTTCAGCAGGACTCACTGTTGGTAGACATAAAAACTCCGAATGTCGGCGCTTCATAGCGCAACAAGCTGGCGGAATAAAGCCGCTCGGCTTGCCACGGCGGGATGATTGGTCTAGCGAAAGCGCAGTCCTTTCGAACAATCCGACCGCACGGCTCATGACCATTATCGACACGCGCACGCCCGATCCCAAGCGTTTCATCTCCGGCGCCACCGGCGACTGGGAAATCATCGTCGGCATGGAGATCCATGCCCAGGTGACGTCGCAGTCCAAGCTTTTCTCTGGTGCATCGACCGCATTCGGCGCCGAGCCCAATGCCAATGTCTCGCTGGTTGACGCAGCCATGCCCGGCATGCTGCCCGTCATCAACGAGGAATGCGTCAAGCAGGCGATCCGCACCGGCCTTGGCCTGAAGGCGCAGATCAATCATCGCTCCGTCTTCGACCGGAAGAATTATTTCTATCCGGACCTGCCGCAGGGCTATCAGATTTCCCAGTTCAAGCAGCCCATCGTGGGCGAGGGCAAGGTGGCGGTCTTCGTCGGCCCAGCCAAGGATGGCTCCTTCGAGGAGATCGAGGTGGGCATTGAACGCCTGCATCTGGAGCAGGATGCCGGCAAGTCCATGCACGACCAGCACCCGACCATGTCCTATGTGGATCTGAACCGTTCGGGTGTGGCACTGATGGAGATCGTGTCGAAGCCCGACATCCGTTCTTCCGACGAGGCGAAGGCGTTTCTCACCAAGCTGCGCACCATCCTGCGCTATCTCGGCACCTGCGACGGCAACATGGACGAAGGTTCCATGCGCGCCGACGTGAACGTTTCGGTGCGCCGTCCAGGCGGCGAATTCGGCACGCGCTGCGAGATCAAGAACGTGAATTCGATCCGTTTCGTCGGCCAGGCCATCGAATCGGAGGCCCGCCGCCAGATCGCCATCCTCGAGGATGGCGGGAAGATCGATCAGGAAACGCGCCTGTTCGATCCGGTAAAGGGCGAGACCCGCTCCATGCGCTCCAAGGAAGAAGCGCATGACTACCGCTATTTCCCGGATCCGGACCTGGTGCCGCTCGAGTTCGACCAGGCCTATGTGGACGCCCTCGCTGTTCATCTGCCGGAATTGCCCGACGACAAGAAGGCCCGTTTCATGGGCGATTTCGGACTGTCGGAATATGACGCCTCCGTTCTGATCGCCGAGAAGGCCACCGCCGACTATTTCGAGAAGGTGGCCGAAGGGCGTGACGGCAAGACCGCGGCCAACTGGGTTATCAACGATCTGCTGGGAGCCTTGAACAAGGCGGGCGAAGACCTTGAAACCACCCGTGTCACGCCCGATCAGCTCGGTGCCATCATCGACCTGATCAAGGATGGCACGATCTCGGGCAAGATCGCCAAGGATCTGTTCGAAATCGTTCTTGCCGAGGGCGGCGATCCGCGCGCCCTCGTTGAGGAACGCGGTCTGAAGCAGGTGACGGACACCGGCGCTATCGAGAAGGCCGTGGACGACGTCATCGCGGCCAACCCTGAAAAGGTCGAGCAGGCCAAGGCAAAACCGACGTTGGCCGGCTGGTTCGTCGGTCAGGTTATGAAGGCCACGGGTGGCAAGGCCAATCCCCAGGCCGTCAACGCGCTTGTGAAGGAAAAGCTCGGCATCGATGAGTAGCGCCGGGAATTATTTCATCCGCACCGCGAGCCGCCGGGACCTGCCGGCGGTTCGGGCTCTGCTGGTTGAGACCTGGCACGACACCTGCGATTCCATTTATGGCGCTGCGCGGGTGGGCGAGATCACGGATAGCTGGCACAGTCCGGAGGCGCTCGAAGCGCGTCTCGGGCAGCCAAATTCCGAGTTCGTCATTGCAGACAATGGCAGCGAGATCGCAGGCATGGCCTATGCGGTCAGCGGCGAAGGGGGCGGGGCGCTGCACCTTCAGCAACTTTACGTCCTGCCCGCCAGGCAAAGGCTTGGAATAGGCCGCGCCCTGCTTGCCGAAATCGAGGACAGCTTCCCCGAGGCCCGGGAAATCCGGCTGGAGGTCGAGGAGGCGAATGCTTCGGCGATCGCCTTTTACGTGGCCAACGGCTTCTCTCGTCTGGGCCGCGCCGACGCGGCGGACCAAACTGCCGGCAGCCTTCCTGCGCTGATCTACGGAAAGACCCTTTGATGGAGAGGCGTGCGCAAGAAGGCGCTGACGGTCTTGTCATTCGTGAAGCGCGGGAAAGCGATGTGCCGGCTATCGTGGCGCTCTTTGCCTCGGACGCACTTGGGGGCCATGGCGACACGACGGATCCGGCAGCCTATGACGATTATCTTGCGGCATTCCGGCGCATCGCGGCGAGCGCCGGCGACACGCTTTATGTGGCGGAACTGGATGCGCAGGTGGTTGGCACGTTTCAGACCACTTTCATCACCAGCATGACCGGACGTGGCGGCACCAGCATGACCATCGAGGCCGTGCAGACCCGCGAAGACATGCGTGGCAAGGGCATCGGCGCGACGATGATCGCTTACGCTGTCGAGGTGGCGCGGACCTCCGGCGCGCGTCTTGTCCAGCTCATGTCCAACGCCCAGCGCGACCGTGCCCACCACTTTTACGAACGACTTGGCTTTGCCCGCAGCCATGTGGGTTTCAAGATGAAACTGAAATGAGGGTAAGGCGTTATCTCCGGCCTTGCCTTCTGGCCGGACGGACGCCATAACGCAATCGAAGCCACATCGGATGATGACAGCGAGCGAACCGAGGAAGCCATGAAGAAGTTCCTGCTTCAGTTTTTTACCTGGTGGAACGGCCAGACACTGGGCACGCGCTTGCACACATGGCGCAAGGGCACCCGCGTGGGCGAGGACGAGTTCGGCAACGTCTATTTCGAGGGCGGCAAGGACTCGGAAGGACGCACGCGTCGCTGGGTCATCTATAACGGTATTTCTGACGCATCGCTGGTGCCGCCGGGCTGGCACGGCTGGTTGCATCACCGTGTCGACGTCGCACCCGTGAACGAGAATTACCGGCCGCATGAATGGCAGAAGCCGCACCAGCCGAATCTCACCGGCACGCCGGCCGCCTATCATCCGACAGGTTCGGTGCTGAGCGACAAGGAACGCCCGCGGGTCACCGGCGAATACGACGCCTGGACGCCCGGCAACTGAAACTGGCAGCAGAAACCTGCCGTCTTTCTTGCCACAATTGCGATTTAGTTCGGGCTCTTGCATGGACTCGGCGAATCCGTCGAGTTATCCCGGATAGAAATCGGACGAGACGGGTGTCGCACCACATGACTTCAGCCCTGAGCAAGAGGCGCCCCGGCTGGCGCGTCGCAGCATCGGCCCTTGCCTTGATCGTGGCGTCTTCCCTGCCGGCTTCGGCCGAGCGGCTGAAGAACCCGGTTGCCGAGTTCACCGGCATCGACAAGATCACCGGCCGTATCATTTCCTTTGACGTCTATATGGACGAAACGGTGCAGTTTGGCGCGCTGCAGGTCACGCCGCGCGTCTGCTATACCTCGCCCGAGACGGATGAACAGCGCACCGACGCCTTTGTCGAGGTGGATGAGATCACGCTCAATCGCGAGATTCGCCGCATCTTCACCGGCTGGATGTTCGCCGAAAGCCCCGGGCTGAACGCGGTCGAGCATCCGATCTATGATGTGTGGCTGAAAACCTGCAAAGAAAAATCCGACGTACCGCCACCTGAAAAGACCCAGTAATTCAGGCTGCCGGAAACCTCGATGACGAAGTTCCTTCTGTCGTTCGGCGTATCTTCCCTGGCGCTCCTGCACGCGGCGCAAGCCGAAGCGCGTACCGTCTGCACCCTCATGGTCGACGTGGAGACGGGAGATATTCTCCATGAAGAAGGCGATTGCGGAAGCCGCACCACACCTGCCTCGACCTTCAAGATACCGCTGGCCGTCATGGGGTATGACAGCGGCTTCCTGAAGGACGCAGAAACCCCCAGACTGCCCTTCCGTGCGGGCGATCCCGATTGGGGCGGTGCGAACTGGAAGAAGGACACGACACCGGAAAGCTGGCTACGCTATTCGGTGGTGTGGTACTCGCAGCGCATCACCCATGAGCTTGGCGCAAGTCGCCTGTCCGCCTACGCCCGCTCCATGGGCTACGGCAACGCCGATTTCTCCGGCGACAAGGGGTTCGACAACGGTCTGGACCGCGCCTGGATTGCATCTTCGCTTCAGGTCTCGCCCGGAGAGCAGGTTGCCTTCATGCGAGCGCTTGTGCTCGGGCGTCTCCCGGTGACGCAGAATGCCATCGAACGGACCCGCTCTATCGTCGAGCGCACGGGGATTGGACGCTGGACAATCCATGGCAAGACGGGCGGCGCCTATCCCCGGCGTGCAGACCGCAGCTTTGATTATGCACGCGGTTGGGGCTGGTTCGTCGGATGGGCAGAAGGCGAGGGCAGGAGAATTGCCTTTGCCCGCCTGACGCAGGATGAGCGGCGAGACGCTGTTTCCCCCGGCATTCGGGCTAAAAAGGCCCTGCTTGAGGAATGGCCCGCTTTGCTTGACGTAGCCCGATAAGCCCGCCGGGATGTTTTCCGCGTGGGAGCGGCCTCTGGCCTGGTGGCAGGAGTGCAAAGGTCGCGTTTGCGTTCGGCGCTGAAAAAGCCTCTCCATGGCGCTGCCAGCCGTCAGAATCGGGCTTCGCCGCGCAAGGCCTCCTGTAAAAGCTGCTCGTAACGCGCACGCGGAATATCGATGGCACCGAAGCGCTTCAAATGCGAGGTGGTGAATTGCGTGTCGAGCAGCACGAAGCCACGCTCGCGCAGCCGCTCGACCAGATGCACGAGGCAAATCTTGGATGCATCGGTCTGCCGTGAGAACATGCTTTCACCGAAGAAGGCGCGCCCCAGCGTGACACCGTAGAGCCCGCCCATCAGCCCGTCATCCGTCCAGGCCTCCACGGTGTGGCAATTTCCGCTTTCGAAGAGCAGGCTGTAGGCCTCCCGGATCGGCTCGTTGATCCAGGTGTCATCGGCGCCCGCCCGCTCTTCCGCGCAGCCTTCGATCACGCCTTCGAAGCTGGTGTCGAAGGCGATGCGGAAAGGATTGCGCCGCATGGTCTTGGCAAGGCTCTTGGGAATGTGAAATGCGTCGAGGGGGATGACGCCGCGCGTTTCGGGGCGCACCCAGAAGACTTCCGGATCGTCAGCACTCTCCGCCATCGGAAATACGCCCGTCGCATAAGCGCGCAGCAGGAGGTCGGGCGGAATCCTGTAACCAGGGGCAAAAGGGCGTGTCATTGCACAAACCGGCTTGTGGGCATTTTCGGCCGGACTTCAACCGGGCGGCAGGCAAGGCCGGTGGAGGGCGGGCAAGGCCCGCCCGTCACGGCATCAGTTTTCTTTCGCCAGATAGTTTTCCAGCCAATGGATGTCGTAGTCGCCATTGGCGATATCGGGGTTGCCGACGAGGTCCTGGAAGAGCGGCAGCGTCGTCTTGATGCCGTCCACGACGAATTCGTCGAGCGCGCGGCGTAGCCGCATCATGCACTCCACGCGATTGCGCCCATGCACGATCAGCTTGCCGATCAGGCTGTCGTAATAAGGGGGAATGCGATAGCCCGAATAGACGCCCGAATCGACACGGATACCCAGACCACCGGGCGTATGGAAATGCGAGATCGTGCCCGGCGAGGGCGTGAAGGTGCGCGGGTCCTCGGCATTGATGCGGCATTCGATGGCATGCCCTTCGAAGCGCACTTCGTCCTGCGTGCAAGACAAGCCGCCGCCCGACGCCACGCGGATTTGCTCATGCACCAGGTCGATCCCGGTGATCGCCTCCGTCACCGGATGCTCCACCTGCAGGCGGGTGTTCATCTCGATGAAATAGAACTCGCCGTTCTCGTAGAGGAACTCGATCGTGCCAGCACCGGAATAACCGAGATTGGCCATGGCGGTGGCGACCGTATCGCCGATCCTCGTTCGCTGCTCGATGTTGAGAGCGGGAGAATTGGCCTCTTCCCAGACCTTCTGGTGGCGGCGCTGCAGCGAACAGTCGCGCTCGCCGAGATGGATCGCCCTGCCAGCTCCGTCGCCCATCACCTGCACCTCGATATGGCGCGGCTTTTCGAGATATTTCTCGATATAGACGGCATCGTCGCCGAAGGCGGCGCCCGCTTCGCTGCGCGCCGTGGCAAGCGCTTCTGCAAGATCGGCTTCCGTCTTGGCAACCTTCATGCCGCGTCCGCCGCCGCCGGCCGAAGCCTTGATGAGGACCGGATAGCCGATATCGGCGGCAATCCGCTTGGCGTCCTCTTCGTCGGTAACCGCGCCATCCGAACCCGGAACGACAGGAATACCCAGATCCTTCGCCGTCTTCTTGGCGGTGATCTTGTCGCCCATGATGCGGATGTGATCGGCCGAGGGGCCGATGAAGGTGATGTTGTGGGCTGCCAGAATGTCGGCGAATTTGGCATTCTCCGACAGGAAGCCATAGCCAGGGTGAATGGCATCGGCGCCGGTAATTTCGCAGGCCGCCAGAATCTGATGGATGTTCAGATAGCTCTCGCGCGAGGGCGGGGGACCGATGCAGACGCTTTCATCGGCCAGCCGCACATGCATCGCGTCGGCATCTGCCGTGGAGTGAACGGCCACCGTCTTGATGCCGAGCTCCTTGGCCGCGCGCAGTACGCGGAGTGCGATTTCGCCCCGATTGGCGATGAGAATCTTGTGAAACATACGCTGAGGTCCCGGCCTATTCGATCACGACCAGCGGCTCGCCATATTCGACCGGCTGCGCGTCCTCGAAAAGGATCGCGGTCACCGTACCGGAGCGCGGCGCGGGAATCTGGTTCATCGTTTTCATGGCTTCGATGATGAGAAGCGTCTGGCCTTCGCGGACGGTCTGGCCGATCTCGATGAAGGCGTTGGCGCCGGGAGCCGGCGACCGGTATGCCGTGCCGACCATGGGCGAGGGAACGGCATTCTTGGAATCGGCTGCAGCAGGCTTCTCGTCGCCGGCGCGCGGCGCAGCCGCTGCTGGCGCGGCAGCAACCGGGGCAGGCGCTGGCGCATAGGCCTGAACCGCGGCTGCCGGAGACTGCTTGGAGACGCGTATGCGCAGGTCGTCCTGCTCCACTTCGATCTCGGTCAGCTGCGTCTCGTTGAGGATCGTCGCGAGCTCACGAATGAGTTGCTGATCGATGCCAGGTTTTTTTGTCGACATTTTTTCGTCCTGTTTGTTTTCAGCCCTGCAGGCGGGCGGCAAGCGCATCGAGCGCGAGTACATAACCGATTGTGCCCAGACCGCAAATCATACCTGTTGCAGCGGGCGCGAGCATCGAGCGATGCCGAAAGGGCTCCCGCGCATGAATGTTCGAGATATGCACCTCGATGACGGGGAGAGGATCGACCGCGCGCACCGCATCGTGCAGCGCGATTGACGTGTGCCCATAGGCGCCCGGATTGATGATCGCCCCGACAGCCTTGTCGCCGGCTTCCTGAACCCAGTCCACCAGATCGCCCTCGTGGTTGGATTGGCGGAACACGGGCTCCAGGCCGAGCACGGCTGCCTTTTCGGCGCACATCTTCTCGATGGCCTCGAGAGAGAGGGCTCCATAGATACCCGGCTCCCGTCTGCCAAGCATGTTCAAATTGGGTCCGTTCAGAATGAAGACCGTTTTTGCCATAAAAGTCCCCTTGGCCCCGCGCGGCACAATCAAGCGCCCTCTATAGAGGGCTTAGACCGCGTCGCAAAGATGGCAAGGGGCTTCTTGCTCTGTCCACAAAGGCCTTATAGGCACTTTACAGCGCCATGCGTCCTTTAGGACGCACAAGAGGCGCTGTAAATTATGCAATTGCGCATTGCGCTTGTTGAAAGCCGGTTTCCGATCGTCAGGCAGACGCGCCATCTGAAAATTGCCGAAAGAGGCTCAGCATTTCGTCGTCAGGCAAGCGCGGGCTTCCTCGATCTTCTCCTCCAGCGTAGCCTTGCCCAGGGCTCCGAAGACGACTTCATTGCCGATGACATAGGCCGGGGTGCCGGTCACGGCCAGCTTGTTGGCGAGATCGTAGGTCTTTCCGAAGACTTCCTGGATCTTGGCATCCTTCATATGTTCGCGAATGGCGGTCTCATCGATGCCGAGGCCGGTGGCGATCTGCATGGCAAGCTCGCCGTTCGCGCGGGCCTCTCCGCCGAGGAGCTTCTGGTGGAATTCAGCGTATTTGTCCGGGGCGGCCGCATGCACGGCCATCGATACCACATGGGCCTCGCGCGATTCAGGCGAAAGGATCGGGAACTCCTTCAGGACGAAGCGCACATCCTTGTTTTCCTCGACCAGAGCCTGCATGTCGCCAAGGGCGCGCTTGCAGAAACCGCAATTGTAATCGAAGAACTCGACGACGGTGACAGGCGCATCCGGATTGCCGATCACGCCGTCATAAGCGCTGCTGAAGATGGCTTCCCGCTCGCTTTCAAGAACGGCGCGCTGCGCGACTTCCTGCTGTTCGCGCTGCTTCTTCTCAAGCGCATCCTGCACTTCAAGCATGATTTCGGGGTTGGCAAGCAGATATTCGCGCACGATCGTCTCGACTTCAGCGCGGTCCAGCTCGGCGGCTGTTGACTGTGCAACGCCGGAAAGCGGGGAGACCAGAAGCGCGGTGGCGGTCAGGAGAACGCCGGCTTTTTGTGAAATTCGCATATTCGGTTCCAGTTCTTGGTGAGAAACGGTTTCAAGTCTGTGTGCCGTGAGCGGCAGAAAGGTTCATCGGTATCAGCTCTAAAGCGGCTGCCCCTAACGCGGCTGCCCTAACGCGGCTGCTTGTATTGAACGATATCCTGGGCGCGCAGCCAGCCGGGTGAGCCGCGCTTCATCTTCTGTTGTGCCCGCATCGCGAAAATTTTTGCATCGCGATATTGGCCCGAATGGAAATGCCCCTCGGCGGTTGCGAGGTCTGCCGCCGCAATATCGCCGCTCTGTCCATAGGCCTGTGCGAGATAGCGGTAGCCATTGGCGAATTCGGGTTCGCGCGATAATCCGGTGGCAAGCTCCGATGCCGCCTTTTTCACAAGTGTGGGCTTTCCGGTCGCAAGCAGTGCTTGCCCGTAGCCGACCTGCAGCAGCCCCGGTGTTCCAGGCGCAAGCGCGATGGCCTTCGCATAGGCGTTCGCCGCCTCCTCGGCCCGGTTGAGCTTGATGAGGACATCGCCGCGCAGCTCCTGAAGATAGGGATTGCGCGGCATGGACGAGATGAGTGCATCGGCCTTCTTCAGCGCATCGCGCGGATTGCCGGTAAGATAGGTCGAGATCGCATTTCCATAGCGTGCGGGAATGCCGTTCGGATCCTTGCGGAAAAGGCGGGGCACAGCCTGCGCGCCCTCGGTATAGGCGGCGACCTTCGCCCGCATCATATCGTGGCGCAGTTGCAGTTCCGGAGGATCCTTGCGGTCGAAATAGGGGCTCTTGCGGGCCTGTTCCTCAAGATTGGCGATACGCTCGCGCGGCAGGGGGTGGCTGACCTGATAGGGGTCCACATTCACGCCGGCGAGCGCCATTCCACCTGCGAGCCGCTGGAAGGTGGTCAACATGCCCTTGGCGGATTGTCCGGTCTTGTTGAGATAGTCGATCGCGGTGCGGTCGGCGGTTGCCTCTTCCGAACGCTGATAGCTCAACAGACCGCGCCGCGCGATCTCTGCACCGCCTGCAGCGATGCCTACGCCCGCCTGCGCCAGGTCTCCCGACTTGGAGGCCGCGCCGGCGACACCGGCACCAAGCCCGACAAGCGCGGCCACAATCGCCATGGTCTGCGCCCGGGCGATCTGCTGGCGCAACCGTTCCTGGTGTCCGCCGGCGATATGGCCAGCTTCATGCGCGATGATGCCGATGATCTCGTTCGGCGATTCCGCTTCCATCAGCGTTCCGGTGTGAATGAAGATGCGCCGGCCGGCCACAAACGCGTTGAAGCTGCGGTTGTTGACCAGAACGATGTCGATACCGGAGCGTGAAAGCCCCGCCGCCTTGAGGATGGGACGCGCATATTCGGTAACGAGCGCCTCGATCTCGGCATCGCGGACGATGGCGACACGTTGCTGCGCCACGGCGGCCGGCGGCGCCGCAAAGACGAAGACATGCGCGCAAGCCAGAAAAAGCGCCGCAAAACGGGACGAAGACAACCGGAAGAGGGGCCATTTTTTCCACATGGCCCGATAGGTAGACGAGCAAAAAGGCGTTGGAAAGACAAAACAGGCGCCGATCATGGAGTTTTGATCGGCGCCTTTGGACGCTGCGGAAAGAAAAAGGACCGGCTCATCGAGCCGGTCCCGTTCATTTCATTCCGTATGCCCCGTTCACCACGGGTGCATTGAGAGGCCAGACCTCAGAGGAAGCCCTTGCGCTGCCACCAGCCGGTTTTGCGCGGCGCATCGGCGTTTGCAGACTCGGAAGAAGAAACCACCGGCTCGAGCTTGGCTGGTTCCTTGGTTTCGGCCGCTGCAGTGTCGGCTTTTGTCTCGACCTCTGGCTCGGCCACGACCTCCGCCTTGGTTTCGGCTTCCGCTTCCGCCTTCGCCTTGCGGCGCGGTGCTGCGCGTTTGCGGGCAGGGGCCTTGGCCGGCTTTTCCTCATCTGCCGTTTCTGAGACCGCCTCGGTTGCCACGGTCTCTCCTGCTGCAGCCGGAGCCTCCCCCGCCTCATCCTTCGCTGCGGCCTTACGTGTACGCCGGCGCGGCTTCTTGGCGGGCTTCTCGTCCTCGGTGGCCTCGGGCGCTGCCACCTCGGCGGCAACCGGCGCATCAGCCTCCACGGTGTTCGCGGCATCCGCAACGGCGGTTTCCGTTTCGGTCACCTCATCGGACTGGCCGGAAAGCTCGGCTCCTGCCTCGGCGGTACCTTCGGCGGCGTCGCCTTCGGTCTCACCCGTTGTCTCGGCCTGCTGTTCGCCACGGCGATTGCGGCGACCGCCGCGCTTGCCGCGATGACGCTTCTTGCGCTCGCCCGTGCCCTCTGCCTGAGCGGCGTTTTCATCGCCATCTTCAGCCGGTGAAGCGGCCACAACCTCGCCGTCGTCAGTTTCGGCATCGGTGTTCTCGGCAATCTGATCGCCATTGGCCTGTTCGGCCTGCGCGTTGCCGTTGCGGTTGCGCCCGCCGCGGCGTTTGCGCTTGCGCCGCCGCTTGCGGCCTTCACCGTCCTCGTTTTCGTTTACCTCGGGAATGGGAGCCTCTTCCTCCTCATCCTCGATCTCCACATGGGCAATCACCGGTGCGGCGGGTGCCTCATGGGCGGATTTGTCGGCGAGCTGTTTCTTGACGATGGCGAAATGCTGTGCGCCCACCTCATCGTCCGCCTCGACCATGATGGAAACGCCGAAGCGGCTCTCCATCTCGATGAGGTTGGCCCGCTTCTGATTGAGCAGATAGAGCGCCGTCGCAGCCGGCGTGCGCACCACGATGTCGTTGCGTGCGTCCTTGAGCAGATACTCCTCGATGGAGCGCACCACATAGAGCGCCACAGAGGAATCCGAGCGGATCTGCCCGGTGCCGCCGCAATGGGGGCAGGGCTGCATCGTGCTTTCCAGAACGCTGGCACGGATGCGCTGGCGTGACATCTCCAGAAGGCCGAAATGCGAGATGCGCCCCACCTGGATGCGGGCACGATCGTTCTTCAGGCAATCCTTGAGGCGCTTTTCCACCGCACGGTTGTTGCGGTTCTCTTCCATGTCGATGAAATCGATCACGATGAGACCGGCCAGATCGCGCAGGCGGAGTTGGCGGGCGACTTCCTCCGCCGCTTCCAGATTGGTCTGCAGCGCGGTGTCTTCGATGGAATGTTCCTTGGTCGAGCGACCGGAGTTCACATCGATTGCCACCAGAGCTTCTGTCTGGTTGATGATAATGTAGCCGCCGGACTTCAACGTCACCTGCGGCTGCAGCATACGGTCGAGCTGTGCCTCGATGCCGTTGCCCGCAAAGATCGGCGTGACCTCGCGATAGGGCTGGACGACCTTTGCATGGCTCGGCATGAGCATGCGCATGAAGTCCTTGGCTTCGCGATAGCCTTCCTCGCCTGCCACAAGGATTTCGCCGATATCCTTGTTGTAGAGGTCGCGCACCGAACGCTTGATCAGGCTGCCTTCCTCATAGACGAGGGCGGGCGCCGTCGATTCGAGCGTCAGGCCGCGCACCTTCTCCCAAAGGCGCATCAGATAGTCGTAGTCCCGCTTGACCTCGACCTTGGTGCGGTTGGCGCCTGCCGTGCGCAGGATAACGCCCATGCCCTCCGGCACTTCGAGGTGGCGCACGATGTCCTTGAGCCGCTTGCGGTCCTGAACATTGGTGATCTTGCGCGAAATGCCGCCGCCACGCGCCGTGTTGGGCATCAGGACGGAGTACCGGCCGGCCAGCGACAGATAGGTCGTCAGGGCGGCGCCTTTGTTGCCGCGCTCTTCCTTGACCACCTGCACGAGCAGAATCTGACGGCGCTTGATAACTTCCTGAATCTTGTAGTTCTTGCGCGCCGGACGCCGGCGGTTTTGCGCCTCGTCGAGCGCATCTTCCGCGCCGACCGTGTCGACATGGTCGTCGTCGCCACCGTTTTCGTTGCCATTGGCGGCGCTGTCGTCGGAACCCGAGGCGTCTTCGCGCACTTCTTCAGAAACCGTTTCGTCGGAAACCTCTGCCGCGATGGCGGCCGGGCTGTCCTCGCCGTCGGTCTCGTCCTTTGCCTCGTCGTCGGCCCCGTTATCGGCTTTGCCGGCTTCTTTGCGGGGGGACTTCTTGGTGTTGGCGCGCCGCCGCTTGCGTCCGCCCTTCTGGGCTTGACGGGCTTCGTTTTCCTCGTCCTCGTCTTCCGCCTTGGCCTCTTCTGCCTCTGCGTCGATCAAGGCCTGCCGGTCGGCAACAGGAATTTGATAGTAATCGGGATGGATTTCGCTGAAGGCGAGGAAACCGTGCCGGTTGCCTCCATATTCAACGAACGCCGCCTGAAGCGAGGGTTCGACGCGCGTTACGCGCGCCAGATAGATGTTTCCCCTGAGCTGCTTCTTGTCTTGCGATTCGAAATCGAATTCTTCGATGCGGTTACCGCGAAGGACGACGACCCTTGTTTCCTCCGGATGGGAGGCGTCTATAAGCATTTTGTTCGGCATTAATTCTTGTCTCCCCGGCACCGCGCGAAAGCCTCAAGCCGTAAGGACTGTCGGTGTCGGATAATTTGAGGTCCGCTGGCGCCGGCAACCGCGCGAAAAAAGTCCGAGCTCCCGAATGAACGGGGCATGTTAGTCTGGAGCTTTTCTCTATCGCGCCTGCAGCCATTACATCGCCCGGCAGAACCGTTTCAACTAAGGCCCGAGCAGCGGGCCAGCTTTTGCTCACAGCGAGCCAGCAGGTGTTAAGACCCACCGTTTCTTGAAGTCAGAGCTTCCATCGTGGGGAAGGACCCTGAGAAATTCCTCTGAATCACCGCTCGTGCACAATATGACGGCGCGAGGTGCGGCGGCAGAAATGGTTCGCCCCATCTTTCATCGCCGGTGTCAGCGCGGACACTATTGAGGACGAGTAGCGCGATGATTCAAGACGCTTTTATGTTCTGGCAAATGCGTTGGCAACCCGTATTTCCATCGGCTGCCCCTGCGGCAGCCGTGCTGGGCAAAATGTCGGCCTCTTCGTGAAGGCCATTGTTGATTGCCTATCAACAATGTGGTTTGCGAAGCTTATGGACCCGTGCTGCAGTGATTCGGGCCCCAAAATCACCGCCTTTCCATACCAAATGGTCCCTGATTCGACGATGTCCCTGGCGACGCACCGGAGAAACATGGTTTTGAACAGAACGGCGATGTTCATGGCGGCGCTCCTTGCCGCACTTTTTCTGTGCATGCTTTCCGCGCGTGCCGAGGACAAGGCCTTCAAGGCATTCGACTACAAGATGGCAGGCGATCAGCAATATACGCGGATCGTCATGCATTTCGATCGTGACCCGGGCGCCAGATGGTTCCTGCTGCGTGATCCCTATCGGCTCGTGCTCGACCTGCCGAAGACTGAATTCGCTTTCGATCAGCGCGAGCTGGAAGCGCGCGGCCTTGTAAGCGCGGTTCAATACGGCGCCCTGGACGAAAAGCGGGCGCGTATCGTCTTCAGGACAGTGGGGCCTTTTGCCGTAGAAGCCGTCGAAACCGTCAAGAACGAGAATTCCGAAGGATATCGCCTGATGATCGGCCTGAAGGCCGCTTCACGCAAGGATTTCGATATTGCCCTGCGCAACAGCATGGGCGGGAGTGCGAGTGGGGCTGATGCGTCCGGGCTTAAGGCGCCTGTCGATACCGTGGAGCAGGACGAGCGCTTCACCGTCGTGCTCGACGCGGGGCATGGCGGAGCGGATGGTGGCGCGCGCGGCATCAACGGAACGGTCGAGAAAACGATCACGCTTCTTTTCGCGTTGGAATTGAAGAAAAAACTTGAAGAAACAGAACGTTACAAGGTTGTCCTGACTCGCGACGCGGATCGTTTCCTGCGCCTGGATCAGCGCGTGCGTATCGCGCGCGAACATGACGCCGATCTCTTCATCTCCATCCATGCGGATGCAATCGGGCTGCGCAACATGCGCGGCGCGACGGTCTATACTGTCTCGGACAAGGCGTCCGATGCGGAGGCCGCTGCCACTGCTGCGCGCGAAAACCTGTCCGATGAGATCGCGGGCATGGTTGTGGAAGAAAGAAAGGATGAGGTCGAGGATATTCTCGTTGAGCTCATTCGCCGCGAAACGCACGCTTTCTCGATCCGCTTTGCCCGCAATCTGGTCGGCGAGCTGTCGCATACGCTTCACATGGTCAACAATCCGCATCGCTATGCCGGATTTCGCGTCTTGCGCGCTCCCGATATCCCTTCGGTTCTTCTTGAACTGGGATATCTTTCGAATGAGAAGGATGAAGCGCAACTGCGCGATCCGGCGTGGAGATCGAAGACAATGGATGCAATCGTCACCGCAATCGGTTATTTCGCGAAGGCGAGGGCCGGGGCAGGTGGTTGAAGTGCCTATACTGCCTTGGAGCCGTTGCGTTTCTGCAACGTGACGTGGTTTAATGACGATCTGTTACAATCGCGATTCAATCGCCGTATTTTGCCCACAAGGCTGAGGCAAAAGCATGGGATATTATTGGTCCTCCGCATTACAGGGTGTCCGGCCGCGCCGCATGGCTTAGGCGGGGTTCTCCGGGCGGGGGCTTTGGGCAACCGGCCTGTCCTTATCGGGCGGCTGAATGCGACAGGGGCGCTCCGGCTGGACGGTACCGCTCCTGCGCGACTTGAGTGGAAAGGCATCGCAGCGCGCAACGGGTGGCAGCGTGGCGATGCATGAATTGGAGCGGGCATGATACGTCTGATCGGATATTTCTTTGGCGTCGGCATTGTGCTCGCCTTGCTGGTGGCTGCCGGCATCGCTCTTTATGTGAGCGACCTCACCAAGGACCTGCCCGACTACGAGGTGCTCGCCAAATACGAGCCGCCGGTAACGACCCGCGTTCATGCGGGCGATGGCGAGCTCATGGCCGAATTCGCCCGTGAGCGGCGCCTTTACCTGCCGATCCAGGCAATCCCCGACCGCGTCAAGGCGGCGTTTCTTTCTGCCGAAGACAAGAATTTCTATACGCATCCCGGCATCGACGTGACGGGTCTCGGCCGTGCCGTGCTGACCAATCTGCGCAATTTCGGTTCCGGCCGGCGTCCTGTCGGCGCTTCAACGATCACCCAGCAGGTGGCGAAGAACTTCCTTCTCAGCTCCGATCAGACCATGCAGCGCAAGATCAAGGAAATGGTCCTCGCCTTTCGCATCGAGCAGGCCTATTCCAAGGATCGAATTCTCGAGCTCTATCTCAACGAGATTTTCTTCGGTCTCGGTGCCTATGGTATCGCGGGTGCGGCACTCACCTATTACGACAAATCGGTCAACGAACTGACGCTTGCCGAGGCCGCCTATCTCGCTTCGCTGCCCAAGGGGCCTTCGAATTACCATCCTTTCCGCAACACCGACCGTGCGATCGAGCGCCGCAATTGGGTGATCGATCAGATGGTGGCCAATGGCTATGCCACGCGTGAGGAGGGAGACAAGGCCAAGGCAACCGGCCTCGATGTGAAGCCGCGCCGCGGCGGCAGCTATCTTTTCGCCAGCGAATATTTCACCGAGGAAGTCCGCCGCGATATCATCGCCCGCTATGGCGAGGACGCCCTTTATGAGGGTGGCTTGTCGGTGCGCACCACGCTCGATCCGAAGCTGCAGCTCTATGCCCGCAAGGCACTCCAGAACGGCCTTTTGCGCTACGACACGCTGCGTGGCTACCGCGGTCCGGTCAATACGATTGACGTCTCCGGCGATTGGGGGGCTCCGCTTGGCGAGGTTGACGGGTTGAGCGACGTGCCCGAGTGGCATCTGGCCGTGGTGCTTGGCACCGAGGATGGCAAGATTTCCATCGGCCTGAAGCCTGATCGCGAAATTTCCGGAAAGCTGTCGGAAACGCGCGAAACCGGTACCATCGCGGCCGAGGACATGCAGTGGGCGATGCGCCATGTGGTCGACGGCAAGCGCGTTAAGGCGAAATCCATCGAGGATGTGTTGAAGCCCGGCGATGTGGTGTTCGTCGAAAAGAAGAAGGACACCGAACGCTCTTGGCAGCTTCGCCAGCCGCCCGAGATCGAGGGAGCCCTGGTGGCCATGGATCCGCATACCGGCCGCGTGCTCGCGATGGTCGGCGGATTCTCCTACGCCGAATCCCAGTTCAACCGCGCAACGCAGGCCTATCGCCAGCCGGGATCCGCCTTCAAGCCGATCGTCTACGCTGCCGCGCTCGACAATGGCTATACGCCGGCCTCCGTGGTGCTGGATGCACCCATTTCCATCCAGGTGGGCAACAGTGTCTGGGAGCCGAAGAATTACGGTGGCAAGTCCGCGGGTCCCTCGACACTGCGCGCTGGCATCGAGCGTTCGCGCAACCTGATGACCGTGCGCCTGGCGAAGGACATGGGTATGAACCTCGTTGCCGAATATGCCGAGCATTTCGGCATCTACGACAAGATGCTGCCTGTGCTCGCCATGTCCCTCGGCTCCGGTGAAACGACCGTCATGCGCATGGTTTCGGCCTATGCCGTCTTCGCCAATGGCGGCAGGCAGATCACCCCCTCCTTGATCGACCGCATCCAGGACCGCTACGGCAAGACCGTCTACAAGCACGATCGCCGCGAATGCGAGGGCTGTGTCGCTCCCGATTGGGAAGGGCAGGCCGAACCGGAGATCGTGGACGATGCCGAGCAGGTGCTCGATCCGATGACCGCCTATCAGATCACCTCCATGATGCAGGGCGTGGTTCAGCGCGGCACCGCGGTGACGGTTTCCGAGCTCGGTCGCCCGATTGCCGGCAAGACCGGCACCACCAACGATGAAAAGGACGCCTGGTTCATCGGCTACACGCCCGACATCGTGGTTGGCGTCTTCATGGGTTTCGACACGCCACGCCCGATGGGGCACGGCTCGACGGGTGGCGGTCTTGCCGCACCGATCTTCAAGGATTTCATGACCAACGCGCTGAAGGACATGCGCCCGGTCGACTTCCAGGTTCCCGAGGGCATGAAAATCATCCCCATCGATCGCAAGACCGGTATGCAGGCTTCCGCGGGGCAGCCTGGCGTCATCATGGAAGCCTTCAAGCCCGGAACGGGTCCGGCCGACAGCTACTGGGTGATCGGCATGGAAGACCTGGAAGGCCAGGGCGGCCCCAGGGCCATCTCTCCGCAGGCCAACCGCGCCATCAGTTCCGGCGCCGGCGGGCTCTACTGACCCGCCCTGTCATCTCCGGCATGCCTGCTTTACAGCGGCGGGCATGCCTCTTATGTTCCGGTCCGATTCACAGGGTCTGACCCAAAGCAATCCTTTTAATCCGGGGTGTTGATCTGCCATGCGTGCGGAGACCGAAAATCTTGTCGACGAAATCAAGCAGGCCATAAGCCTGCTGAGGAGGCATCTTTGACTGGGACGAGGCGGTAAAGCGACTCGACTATCTCAATGCCCGCGCCGAAGAAGGCGACCTGTGGAACGATCCGCAGGAAGCTCAGAAGCTTATGCGCGAACGGCAGATGCTGGATGACGGCATCAATGCCGTGCGCGGTTTGTCCGCCGCGCTTGAGGACAATGTCGGGCTGATCGAGCTCGGCGAGGAAGAAGGCGACGACAGTGTCGTGCGCGAGGCTGAAGCGGCGCTGAAGGCGCTGAGCGAGGATGTCGCGGCGCGTCAGGTGGAAACGCTGCTCTCCGGCGAAGCGGATAGCAACGACACCTATCTGGAAGTCCATGCGGGCGCCGGCGGTACGGAGAGCCAGGACTGGGCCCAGATGCTGCTGCGCATGTACACGCGCTGGGCCGACCGTCACGGCATGAAAGTGGAAGTGCTGGAAATGCATGACGGCGAGGAAGCCGGCATCAAGTCCGCAACGCTTCTCATCAAGGGGCGCAATGCCTATGGCTGGCTGAAGACGGAATCGGGCGTGCATCGTCTCGTGCGCATTTCGCCTTTTGACAGCAATGCCCGCCGCCACACGTCATTTGCCAGTGCCTGGGTATACCCGGTGGTCGACGACACCATCGCGATCGATATTCCTGAATCGGAAGTACGCATCGATACCTATCGCGCTTCCGGTGCGGGCGGTCAGCACGTCAACACGACCGATTCTGCCGTGCGCATCACGCATATTCCCTCCGGCATCGTCGTGCAGTGCCAGAAGGAGAGGTCGCAGCACAAGAACCGTGCCACCGCATGGGAGATGTTGCGCTCGCGCCTCTATGAGGAAGAGCTGAAGAAGCGCGAGGAAGCTGCGAGTGCGACTGAAGCGAGCAAGACCGATATCGGCTGGGGCCACCAGATTCGCTCCTACGTGCTTCAGCCCTATCAGCTCGTGAAGGATCTGCGCACCGGTGTGGAAAGCACCAGCCCGCAGGACGTCCTGGATGGCGATCTCGACACCTTCATGGAAGCTTCCCTGTCCCAGCGTATCGAAGGCGGTGCGGGGGCTGAGGTCGAGGATATCGATTAGGGCACCGTGCAGTCAGGTGGAAGCACCTGACGTCCGCATATTGCGGCAGGCAGTATGATGAAACGCCGTGCGTTCAAGTGGATGCACGGCGTTTTCTTTTGATGCGGGCTGTGAGGGCGTTTTGGTAGCCCACATGCGGGCTGCCACCCCCAATGCCCATGCCCGTTGCTCACTCCAGATGCCCGCCTGCTGCGCCGATGATTTCAGCCAAGGGAGACCGGGCGGGCACGGGACGCTTTCTGAGCAGCGAGTTCCATAGATGGATCGCGATCGTTCGATGCGTGGTGATGTCCTTCAGCGACAATCCGGGCTCGAACAGGAGATTCGTATTGCCGTAGGAGAGCGGGTAGAGGAAATCGATAGGCAGAGCCTGGTCGCCGAGCTCCATTTCCGCAATCAGATGCGTCAGCAGCATAGGGCCGATTGTGCCCCAGGGCATTTTCGTTACTGGCTTTGCAATCCCCAGGCGCTTGCGCCAGCGGAGCTTTTCCTTGCGGCTGCGCTTGAGCCATGGCGGGATGAAGGTGGGGTCTTCCGCAGCCTTGCAAAGCGCTTGCAGCAAGGCGCACTGCGCCGGCATTTTGAGCACGGCGCCATTGATGCTCGTGTCGTTTTCCCAACCGAAGAGATATTCCGTGTCGGGCAGGGGGCGCAGGCAATAGACATCCGCATCGATCCACGCCCCCATATCGGCTTGCAGCATCCTATAGCGATAGATGTCGGAGGAAAGCGCGTAGCTCTGTTTCCAGTGTTCCCGGCGCAGCTCATCCTGTTTCATGAGGCGCGCTGCATCGAACAGTTCCACCCCGGTCGGCGTGTCCTGCGGTGGTTCATACACATGCAGGATCACCCTGTGCCCATGGCGCAGGAATGAATTCAGACACGCGGTGTGCAATACCCCCAGTCTCGGCCCGACCCACAGGCTGTTGACCGTGCAAGGTCCTGATTGATGTTTCATCCCCGGTCCCACCCGTATGCGGAGTAATTCACACGCATGAAGATGAAAACTCAAGGCCTGAGCGCGCGCGTCGGAAAAACGACGGGCTTGGTCCCGGCTATCCGGTGGGCATGATCAGGCGAGGGAATGGTGGGCGATGAGAGACTCGAACTCCCGACATCTTCGGTGTAAACGAAGCGCTCTACCAGCTGAGCTAATCGCCCATTCCAAGCGGTTCGTTTAGGGTGTTCGCGGCCTGATCGCAAGCGAAAATCGGTTTCCACAGGGCCATTCAAACTAATCGCAACAAAGTCTGATAAAGCGTGCGAACCCTGCTTGACAGCACCTCAAGAACCGCCTAATTCACCGCCCAACGACGCGTTGCTGCTTCGGCACAACGCCTCAAGCGCGGGTGTAGCTCAGTTGGTTAGAGTGCCGGCCTGTCACGCCGGAGGTCGCGGGTTCGAGCCCCGTCACTCGCGCCACTTTCCAAGCCTTGGAAAGTGGCCAGCGCAAAAGCCGAAGCGGCATTTCAACAAATCCCCATGATTTTCAGTGTAGACGCGCGGTTTCTTCATGTCGTGCTGCAAGCTATGCCGAATCGGTCGTTCTTTGATTCGACGAGCAAGGCCGGAATTCGGAGAAGCCGAAATGACTGCGACATTCACGATAGAGGGCAACGCCATTCGCGATATTCAGTCATTCTATGACGAGATCAACCGCCTCTTCATGGCGAATGAGGACTGGGAGCTCGGTCCCAGCCTGGATGCCTTGAACGACCTGCTTTACGGCGGCATTGGTACGCTCGAGGCGGGAAAGCCGGTGCGGATCGTTTGGCGGGACATTGAAAGAAGCAGGCTTGCTCTTGGTGTCGAGGCAACCCGCGCCCACCTGCGTCGGAAGCTGCTGCAACCAAAGACTTACGATGCCCGGCGCATGGCAAAAGAGCTTGCTGCGCTCGATGACGGTTCGGGCCCGACCTATTTCGACACGATCATCGAGATATTCGCCCAGCATCCGCATATCGAGCTTGTCGCGGCCTGATGATCGAACGCAAAAAAAAGCCCCCGCGTAAGGGCGGGGGCCTGAGTTGCGGACCTGCTGTTACTGAACCAGAACGGGCCGCTGGCAACTCACGCCAGTCACACGGATATCCGCCTCGCCGACCTTTACGCCCACCAGCGCCAGCACGTTGTAGAGAAGGGTGTCGATCGGAGCGGTGACATTTGCCAAAGTCGCCGAGAGCGCGGCCTTCAACAGGGGCTCAAGGCCGAGAGACAGCGTCAGCACTTTCACATCCAGATCGAGATTGTTGATCAGCGTTGAAGTTGTCGAGCTCAGTATGTCCTTTGTCGACACCGATTTGACGCGTGCCTGCGAAATATCCGAGCTTGAGAAGTTGAGCCGCGAAATCGAGAGGTTCTTGGCCTCGGTGTGGGCCATTCCCGAAATCTTCACGAGACCGATGGCGTTCACCAATTCGGCCTTTGTTACCCGTGCATCGTCTGAGAAATTCGACAGAACCGAAGGATTGACATCGCCGACGGCAAGTTCAAGCACTCCCGGCACGGCATCTATTGCCACTGTGCCGCTATTCTTCGAACTGTTGCTGCATTGGATATCGGCAATCCGCGCCTCCGCATGGGCGACCTCCACATAAAGGGGCAGTCGGATCTTGGTTCCGGCAAGAAGCTGAAGCCCGTCCACGCTCACTTCCAGCGTCAGTCGCGTCTGGGCCGTGCGCACGGCGGTTCCGATTGGGGCAAGTGCATGGCTCGGCGTGCCGACCGGCGGTTCGCCGATGGCGATGTTGAGCTTGACGCCCGCCAATCCCGGAAGATTGAGCCCGGTATTGATGCTTATCTGATTGGTACCGTTGGAAAGCGCCACCGCCGCGGTCACCATTTCCAGAGCTCCGATCTTCATGTCCCAGGGGGCATCGGTGGCAATCGTCAGCGGTCCCTTCGGGTCGAGGTTCAGGAGTTGCTCCAGCTTGAATGTGCGGTTGTCCTTCGAGGTGATGGTCTCAAGGGTGCGCAAAACCGTTTGCACGGTCGGCGGCACGCCACTCGTCAGGCGCATCGACGAGAGGAGCTGCGGAAGCGTCAGGTCTGTCGACAGGATTTCATCATAGGTGAGGGCGGTCAGGTTCAGCCTCGTCGCCAGCACATTGATGAAGGACAGGACATTCACATCGGCATCGAGCAGTGCCTCGTAATCCATGACTTTGAGCGACACGGTGGTGCCAAGCATGGCGCCGAGGAGGCTGTTGAGAATGCCCCCGTCGAGGCTTGCAAGGCGCGACCCTACCGAGAAGCCGGCAAGCTTTTCGGCAGATGAAGTTCCTTCCGCGCTCAATTCCGGCGCGGAACTGAACATCTTGCCGAAATAGAGGTCTCCCTCCTTGCGTATCATGACCTTGGCCGCATCCGGCGACGTGTTCATGGCGACGAAGCGCATATTCGTATCAATCGAAGGGTCAGGATAGTACCGGCCCAGTATAAGATGCGCTATTCCGCCTTTCGCATCGGCGACATATTCCTCACGAGGGATCAAATCGTTTCCAAGAAGAAGACCGTTGCTTGTCTCGACGGCAATCTTTTCATTGTTCAGTGCGAAGAATTGGGCGACAGCCTTTTCTGCATTTTTGATATCGGCGGCTGCAATGATCGAGGCAAGATCCGCAGTCTTCTGAAGCTTGCGCTGCTGAAGTGTCAGATTGCCATAGTCCACGCCGAGCGCCAGGCAGCCGATCATGATTGGCATGAACAAGGCAAAGAGCGTCGCCGTATTGGCGCTGCGGTCGGAAATGAGCTTGCTGACGGCTTTGGGGACACGCAACATCATGTCATATCCCTCCCAGCCGGATTGTTGAGAAGCCCTTGATTTCCTTGTCCGGCATGGCGAACGCGTAGAGCGACCAGATCGGCAGGTCCTCCGCGTTGTAGGACAGCGTAACGGTGAATTGCCCAGGATTTGCCGGGTCATCAGTGGTCAACACGCTGAGTTTCTGCGCATTGATGAACGGATGTCTGAGCGTCGACTGCTGAATGTAGTTCCGCGCCAGATATTGCCGTTCGGTCAGCGATAGGCCGGCAACGGCGGCTCGCGCCGCATCGGCACTCAATTGTTGAACGGAATGCGCGGCTCCCAGATAGATGCCATAGGCAATCATCGAAAAGACGCTCATGAAGAAGACGGGGGCAATAATGGCAAATTCGAGCGCCGCTGCACCGTCTGTCTTACGGATAAAACTGAAGAGGGATTTCCTTCTCACAACACTTACTCCCAAGCCCTGTGAGAAGGATTCAGGAGGAGAAATAAAAAAAGTATAAACTGGAAATTAGACTTGTATATACAATTTATGCAATCAAAGGTTACAAAAAATATTTTTAATCAACCTAAGATTATCATTGAAAATGACGATACACAACAACTTATGGTGTTGCAATAGGTATTTTATATTTGGATCATCGATCCGAAAAGCCCCGAATAACCTTGAGAATCAAGCCTTGCAGGGTCTGCATCTTTGGATTGAAGTTGAGAAAGAAAAAAATCGGTACATCCGTCTTGCTGAAAAAGCATTCGTTCCAGTTGGAGGAGAAAATCCGCCTGTATTCGGAAAAAATTTTTTCTGAAATCGTTCGTCATTCAAAAGCTACATACAAATCTGCGCCGTCTCTTTCACCGATCTGGCCGGTCCGCGGAATCAGCTTTCCAGATGGGCTTGCAGTATTTTGTCGAATTCTCCCCGTCCTTTTACCTCGATCTGATCGAGGCTGAGCCACTGGCACATTGCTGAGAGATTTTCCGCCAGGGCATCGACCGTATGTTCGGGCGCACCTTTTTCGCGATGTGCCGATTGAACGAGAAGCTTCCGGCCCGCCCGGTCCGCCTTCAGGTCAAGACGGGCCGCGATCCTGTCTCCAAGGAGGAAGGGCAGCACATAATAACCGTGAACGCGCTTGTGCGCGGGCGTATAGATTTCGATCCTGTAGCGGAAGCTGAAGATGCGCTCGGCGCGCGATCGCTCCCATACGACCGGATCGAAGGGGGCAAGCAGTGCCGAACGCTCTATTCTTCTGGGAAGGCGGGCGTCGCGATGGAGATAGGCCTGCTGGCGCCAGCCCTTGATCTCGACGGGAATGAGGGTGCCATCTTCCACCAGTTCGGGAATGCGCGGCGCCGCGTCGCTCGCCGAAAGCCGATGATAATCGCGCAGGTCCTGCTCGCTCGCCACGCCTAGCGAACGGGCGGCGAGGGCAAGGAGACTGCGATGGGCCTCTTCGGTCGAAGGCGTGGGGGTGTCGAGCACCGATGCAGGCAATACACGCTCCGGCACGTCATAAAGACGCTCGAAGCTGGGTCGGCGTGAATGGGTGGTAATCCGGCCGGCCCAGAACAACCACTCCAGGGCGCGTTTTGTGTCGCTCCATCCCCACCAGCCGCCGCTGCCCTTTTCTCCCTCGAAGTCTGAGGCGGCGAGGGGGCCGCGCATTTCAACCTCCCGAAAGAGCGCTTCGATGAAATCGCTGCGCGTTCGTGCGAAATGAGCAAGCCCCTTGTAGATGCCTTCGCCACGCTCCGCCCGCTGCATGCGCCAGCGAAACAGCGGCTGCATTTCCACCGGCAGCAGCGAGGCTTCGTGAGCCCAGTATTCGAACAGCATGCGCGGCTTGCGACCCTGTGCGCGGTCGAGAAGATCGAGCGGGTAGGGGCCGAGGCGCGAAAAGAGCGGCATGAGATGGGCGCGCGCGATCACGTTGACGGAATCGATCTGCAGCAGTCCCGTGCGTTCGATCGCGCGCCGCATATGATTGCGTCCGACCTGCGAAACAGGCCGCCTGTCGCCAAATCCTTGAGCGCCAAGGGCAATTCGCCGCACCTCGGAGGATGTCAAACGGTCTGCTCGCATCAGTTCATGCCTCTTCTGGTGCCTTTCGCTCAAAAAGAGTTAACCGCTGCTGCAAGGCGGTGCCACCCGTTTCGAAGGCGGTTGCGTGAGTCTCCTGACAGTGGATAAAACATTCTGTGGGGGCGTGAATGATGTGAAAACATGCTGCACGGACGGGGTGCCGAAAGGCATTATTTGCGTCATTCGGTGACTAAGCGACGCACAATGCCGTAATCTCGCCAAGGTTTGACTTGCGTCGCCAAGCGCCCTGCGCTAACCCTCGCCGCGTTGCAACATGAGCCAGCCTTGCCGCCTCGGCTGAAGAGCGCAAAGGCCGGTCTCGGGCCTTGATACGCAGCCTCGCCCGCGGCGGGCAACGGAAAGTCGGACCATGAATGAGCTTCTGAGTTCATACCTGCCTATCGTGATCTTTATCGGCGTCGCGCTGGTCGTGGCGCTTGCGCTTGTGGTGGCGCCATTCCTTGTTGCCTACCGCAATCCGGATCCTGAAAAGCTGTCGGCCTATGAGTGCGGGTTCAACGCCTTTGACGATGCGCGCATGAAATTCGACGTGCGTTTCTATCTGGTCGCGATTCTGTTCATCATTTTCGATCTGGAAGTCGCCTTCCTTTTCCCGTGGGCTGTTTCTTTCGGCGAGATCGGCTGGCTCGGTTTCTGGTCCATGATGGTCTTCCTCGGGGTTCTGACCATCGGCTTCATCTATGAATGGAAGAAGGGAGCGCTGGAATGGGATTGAACCAGGGCAGCACGCTCATAGCACCCGAGCCCAAGGGGCTCATAGATCCCCGCACTGGCAATCCGGTTGGTGCGGACGATCCGTTTTACACGGGGCTCAACAACGAACTGTCCGACAAGGGCTTTCTGGTCACTTCTTCTGAGGCGCTGATCACCTGGGCGCGCACCGGCTCCCTGATGTGGATGACCTTCGGTCTTGCCTGCTGCGCTGTGGAGATGATGCATATTTCCATGCCGCGCTACGACGCGGAGCGGTTCGGCATCGCGCCGCGGGCCTCGCCGCGCCAGTCCGACGTGATGATCGTTGCGGGCACGCTGACCAACAAGATGGCGCCGGCGCTGCGCAAGGTCTACGACCAGATGCCCGAGCCGCGCTATGTCATCTCCATGGGCTCCTGCGCCAATGGTGGCGGCTATTATCATTATTCCTATTCGGTGGTGCGCGGCTGCGATCGCGTCGTGCCCGTCGACATCTACGTGCCCGGCTGCCCGCCCACCGCGGAAGCGCTGCTTTACGGCATTCTTCTCCTGCAGAAGAAAATCCGGCGCACCGGCACGATCGAACGATAGAGGCGGATATGAGCGAAGCGCTGAAGGACCTGGCGGCTTACGTCACGGAAAAGCTCGACGCGCAGATTCAGGATGCGGTGGTCGCCTATGGCGAGCTGACTTTCCTGGTCGAGGCGGGCGATATCGTGGATGTGCTCAATTTCCTGAAGAACGACGTCCAGTGTCAGTTCTACGCCTTCATTGACATTTCTGGCGCCGATTATCCGGCCCGCGAGAAACGTTTCGAGGTGGTCTACCATCTTCTGTCGCCGCGGCAGAACCAGCGCGTGCGCGTCAAGCTGTCTACGGATGAGGACACGCCGGTTCCCTCCGTTGTCGAAGTTTTCCCCGCCGCCGACTGGTTCGAGCGCGAGATTTACGATCTTTACGGCGTCCTGTTCACCGGCCATCCGGACCTGCGTCGCATTCTCACGGACTATGGTTTCGAAGGGCATCCGCTGCGCAAGGACTTCCCGGTCACCGGTTTCGTCGAGGTTCGCTACGACGACGATCTCAAGCGCGTCGTCTACGAGCCGGTCGAGCTCAGGCAGGAATTCCGCAATTTCGATTTTCTCTCGCCCTGGGAAGGCACGGATTACGTGCTGCCGGGCGATGAGAAGGCGAAAGACTAGAGGTTGGGCCGCGTCATATGCCTGAAACATCCGTCCGCAATTTCAACATCAACTTCGGCCCTCAGCATCCGGCGGCCCATGGCGTTCTGCGCCTGGTGCTGGAGCTCGACGGCGAGGTGGTGGAACGCGTCGATCCGCATATCGGCCTCCTGCATCGCGGCACCGAGAAGCTGATCGAGCAGAAGACCTATTTGCAGGCCGTGCCCTATTTCGACCGGCTCGACTATGTCGCGCCGATGAATCAGGAGCATGCTTTCGCGCTCGGCGTCGAGCGTTTGATCGGTATCGATGTTCCCAGGCGCGGCCAGCTCATCCGTGTTCTCTATTCGGAGATCGGCCGCATCCTGAACCATCTCCTCAACGTCACTACGCAGGCCATGGACGTGGGCGCGCTCACCCCGCCGCTGTGGGGCTTCGAGGAACGCGAAAAGCTGATGGTGTTTTATGAGCGGGCCTGCGGCGCGCGCATGCACGCGGCTTATTTCCGTCCCGGCGGTGTCCATCAGGACCTGCCTGAAAAGCTGATCGAAGACATCGGCAACTGGATCGATCCGTTCTTCAAGACGCTGGACAATCTCGACAATCTCCTGACGGGCAACCGCATCTTCAAGCAGCGCAATGTCGATATCGGCGTGGTGACGCTGGAAGAAGCATGGGCCTGGGGCTTCTCCGGCGTCATGGTGCGCGGTTCGGGCGCTGCCTGGGATCTGCGCAAGAGCCAGCCCTATGAGTGCTATCCGGAGATGGATTTCGATATTCCGGTTGGCAAGAACGGCGACTGCTACGATCGTTATCTGATCCGCATGGAAGAAATGCGCCAGTCGGCGAAAATCATGCGTCAGTGTGTCGAGCTTCTTCTCGGCAAGGATCGTGTCGGCCCCGTTTCCAACATGGATGGGAAGGTCGTTCCGCCCAAGCGCGGCGAGATGAAGCGCTCGATGGAAGCGCTGATCCATCACTTCAAGCTTTACACCGAAGGTTATCACGTGCCCGAGGGTGAGGTTTATGCGGCCGTCGAGGCGCCCAAGGGCGAATTCGGCGTCTATCTCGTCTCCGACGGTTCCAACAAGCCCTATCGCTGCAAGTTGCGCGCTCCGGGCTTCGCCCATCTCCAGGCCATGGATTTCCTGTGCCGCGGTCACCTTCTGGCCGACGTCGCCGCCATTCTTGGCTCCCTCGATATCGTGTTTGGTGAGGTAGACAGATAAATGTCAGTCCGCCGTCTCGCAGACGAAGCCGTCCAGCCTGCTTCCTTCGCCTTCTCCCGCTCCATGAGCGGGGAGGTGAAGCGCTGGATCAAGAAATACCCCAAGGGCCGCGAGCAATCCGCTGTGATCCCGCTGCTCATGCTGGCGCAGGAGCAGGAAGGCTGGGTCACGCGCGCGGCCATCGAGCATGTAGCCAATATGCTGAACATGCCGCTGATCCGCGTTCTGGAAGTGGCGACTTTCTATACCCAGTTCCAGTTAGCGCCCGTCGGCACCCGCGCCCATGTGCAGGTCTGCGGCACAACGCCCTGCATGCTGCGGGGCGCGGGCGAACTGATCGACCTGTGCAAGAGCAAGATTCATCCCGAGCCGTTCCATCTGAACGAGGGCGGCACGCTTTCCTGGGAAGAGGTCGAATGCCAGGGCGCCTGCGTGAACGCGCCGATGGTCATGATCTTCAAGGACAGCTATGAGGATCTGACGCCCGAGCGCCTTTCCGAGATCATCGACGCCTTCGAGGCGGGCAAGGGCGACACCGTCAAGCCGGGCCCGCAGATCGACCGCATCTATTCCGCTCCGAAGGGCGGATTGACTGCACTGACCGACGAAAAGGCCGTCACCGGCAAAGGACGCGGCAAGGCTGCTGGCACTGCCAGGGCGAGCGCTGCGAAGGTGCCCCCGTCCAACGCGGCAAAGCCCAAGACGGATGCCATCGAGACCGCGAAGGCCGTCGCATCGCCATCGCCTGTGAAGACCGATGAGGCCGCGGCCCGCAAGGCTCCTGCCAGGAAGACACATGCAAAGAGCGCTCCGGCTGTTGCAAAAGCTTCCCCCGCGAAGGCTGCTGCAGCAAAGGCTGCCAAGCCTTCTCTCGAGGACAAGAACCGCCCGCAGGGCATTGCCCGACCGGTCACACCCGACGATCTCAAGATGATTTCCGGCGTTGGTCCCAAGATCGAAGGCATCCTGCACGATCTGGGCATTTTCACCTTCGCTCAGGTTGCGGCCTGGAAAAAGGCCGAGCGTGAGTGGGTCGACGGATATCTGAGCTTCCACGGCCGTATCGAGCGTGAAGACTGGGTCAAACAGGCCAAGGCGCTCGCCAAGGGCGGCGAAGCCGAATACATCAAAGTTTTCGGCAAGAAGCCGCGGTAAGGGACGTAAGCCATGCTAGCTGACAAGGACCGCATCTTTACCAATATCTACGGCCAGTTCGACCGGTCGCTGAAGGGCGCGATGGCGCGCGGCCACTGGGACAACACCAAGGGGCTGATCGAGAAGGGGCGTGACTGGATCATCAACGAGATGAAGGCCTCGGGCCTGCGCGGTCGCGGCGGCGCGGGCTTCCCGACCGGTCTCAAATGGTCCTTCATGCCCAAGGAACCGGGCGAGCGTCCGCATTACCTCGTCGTCAATGCCGACGAATCGGAGCCTGGCACCTGCAAGGACCGCGATATCATGCGCCACGACCCGCATACGCTGGTCGAGGGCTGCCTGATTGCCGGTTTCGCCATGGGGGCCCATGCCGCCTATATCTATGTGCGCGGCGAGTTCATTCGCGAGCGTGAAGCCCTGCAGCGCGCCATCGACGAATGCTATGATGCGGGCCTGCTCGGCAAGAACAACAAATGCGGCTGGGACATGGACGTTTTCGTCCATCACGGTGCCGGCGCTTATATCTGCGGCGAGGAAACCGCGCTGCTCGAAAGCCTTGAGGGCAAGAAGGGCCAACCGCGCCTGAAGCCGCCATTCCCGGCAAATGTTGGTCTCTACGGTTGCCCGACCACGGTCAACAACGTTGAATCCATAGCCGTTTCGCCGACCATCCTGCGTCGTGGCGCGTCCTGGTTCTCTTCCTTCGGGCGCGAGAACAACAAGGGCACCAAGCTCTTCTGCATCTCCGGACACGTGGAAAACCCGTGCACGGTGGAAGAGGAGATGTCCATTCCCTTCCGCGAACTGATCGAGCGCCATTGCGGCGGCATTCGCGGTGGCTGGGACAATCTTCTGGCGGTCATTCCCGGCGGATCCTCGGTGCCGCTGGTGCCTGCTGCCGAGATCATCGACACGCCGATGGATTTCGATTCCCTGCGCGCCCTGCGTTCGGGTCTTGGAACCGCGGCCGTGATCGTGATGGACAAGTCGACCGACATCGTGAAGGCGATTGCCAGGCTCTCCTATTTCTACAAGCACGAGAGCTGCGGCCAGTGCACGCCGTGCCGCGAGGGCACGGGCTGGATGTGGCGTGTGATGGAACGTCTGGTTGTCGGCCAGGCTCAGAAGCACGAGATCGACATGCTGCTCGACGTGACGAAGCAGGTGGAAGGCCACACGATCTGCGCCCTTGGCGACGCGGCTGCATGGCCGATCCAGGGCCTCGTGCGCCATTTCCGGCCTGAGATCGAGCGGCGCATCGATGAATTTACCCGCAACGCGCACCAGGCCCGGCCGGTGCTCGTGGCGGCGGAATAAAATACAAGTTTTGCTCCGGAAGGGGCGAGAGGTAAGCGGACAGCGACCATGGCAAAACTGATAGTTGACGGCACGGAGATCGAGGTACCCGATCACTACACGCTGTTGCAGGCAGCCGAAGAGGCTGGCGCGGAAGTGCCGCGCTTCTGCTTCCATGAACGCCTGTCGATTGCCGGCAACTGCCGCATGTGCCTCGTCGAGGTGAAGGGTGGGCCGCCCAAGCCGGCCGCTTCCTGCGCCATGGGCGTGCGCGACCTGCGTCCCGGCCCGAACGGCGAGCCGCCGGAAATCTTCACCAACACGCCGATGGTCAAGAAGGCCCGCGAAGGCGTGATGGAATTCCTGCTCATCAACCATCCGCTGGATTGCCCGATTTGCGACCAGGGTGGCGAATGCGACCTGCAGGACCAGGCGATGGCCTTCGGCGTCGATTCCTCACGCTACCATGAAAACAAGCGCGCGGTTGAGGACAAATATATCGGGCCGCTCGTCAAGACGATCATGACGCGCTGTATCCATTGCACGCGCTGTGTTCGCTTCACGACTGAAATTGCAGGTATTTCCGAGCTTGGCCTGATCGGCCGCGGCGAGGACGCCGAGATCACGACCTATCTCGAGCAGGCCATGACGTCCGAGCTCCAGGGAAATGTCATCGACCTTTGCCCGGTCGGCGCGCTGACCTCGAAGCCCTACGCCTTCCAGGCGCGTCCGTGGGAATTGAACAAGACGCAATCCATCGATGTGATGGATGCCGTTGGCTCCGCGATCCGCGTCGATACGCGCGGCCGTGAGGTGATGCGTGTCATGCCGCGCGTCAACGATGCGGTCAATGAGGAGTGGATCTCCGACAAGACGCGCTTTATCTGGGACGGGTTGCGCACGCAGCGCCTCGACCGTCCCTATGTGCGCCGCAATGGCCGTCTCCAGCCGGCAAGCTGGGCGGAAGCCTTCGACGCCGTGGCAAAGGCCGTTTCAAAGGCTGCTCCCGAAAAGATCGGCGCCATTGCCGGCGATCTGGCCAGCGTCGAGGAGATGTTCGCCCTCAAGAAGCTGATGCAGGCGCTTGGCTCCGCAAATTACGATTGCCGCCAGGATGGCGCAGCGCTCGATCCCTCGCTCGGTCGTGCAAGCTATGTCTTCAATCCCACGATTGAGGGTATCGAGAATGCGGATGCGCTTCTGATCGTGGGCTCCAACCCGCGTTTCGAGGCGTCCGTACTGAATGCGCGCATCCGCAAGCGCTGGCGCATGGGTGATTTCCCCATCGGCGTCATCGGCGACATGGGCGAGCTGCGCTATGACTACGAAATGCTTGGCGCCGGGCCCGAGACGCTCAAGGAGCTGGTTGAGGGCACTCACAAATTCGCTTCCGTTCTGAAGAAGGCGAAGCGCCCGATGATCCTGGTGGGGCAGGGTGCCCTGTCGCGTTCGGATGGTGCCGCGGTTCTGGGGCTCGCCGCCAAATTGGCCGGCAATGTGAAGGCTGTTTCGCCCGAGTGGAACGGCTTTGCGGTGCTCCACACCGCTGCAAGCCGCGTCGGCGGCCTCGACCTCGGCTTCGTGCCGGAGAAGGGCGCCAAGGACGCCGCCGGCATGATGGGCGCCATGGATGTGCTCTTCCTCCTCGGCGCTGACGAGATCGACATGAATGCCATTGGCGAGGCCTTCACCGTCTATATAGGCACCCATGGTGATGCCGGCGCACACCGCGCGGACGTGATCCTGCCGGGCGCTACCTATACGGAAAAGTCGGCCACCTTCGTGAACACCGAAGGCCGCGTGCAGATGGCCAACCGGGCGGGTTTCGCTCCCGGCGAGGCCAAGGAAGACTGGGCGATCCTGCGGGCGCTCTCCGACGTGCTCGGCCACAAGCTGCCATTCGATTCGCTGAATGCGCTGCGCGCCGGCCTCTATGCCGAATATCCCCACTTCGCCGCCATCGACACGATTGCGCCGGCCGATGGGGCAGCGGTGGAAAAGGCTGCCAAGCTGGGTGGCCGCTTGACCAAGGCTCCCTTCGCCTCCGCGGTGAAGGATTTCTATCTCACCAATCCGATCGCGCGCGCCTCGGCCGTCATGGCCGAATGTTCGGCGCTTGCGCGGGGCGAAATGAAACAGGCGGCCGAGTAGAGACGCATGGAACCTTTCTTCGCAACCTACGTCCTTCCGGGGCTTCTGATCCTTCTGAAGTCGGTGGTGTTGATCGTCGTCCTGCTGATCTTCGTCGCCTACATCCTCTATGCCGACCGCAAGATCTGGGCGGCGGTTCAGCTGCGCCGCGGCCCGAACGTGGTCGGTCCCTGGGGATTGCTGCAGGCCTTTGCCGATCTGTTCAAGTTCGTCTTCAAGGAGCCGGTCATTCCGTCCGGTGCCAACAAGGGCGTGTTCCTTCTGGCCCCTGTGATCGCGGCGACGCTCGCCATCGCCTCCTGGGCGGTGATCCCGGTCAGCGAAGGCTGGGCGATCGCGAATGTGAATATCGGTATCCTCTATGTTTTCGCCATCGCTTCTCTCGAAGTCTACGGCGTCATCATGGGCGGCTGGGCCTCGAACTCCAAATATCCGTTTCTGGGCGCGCTGCGCTCGGCGGCGCAGATGGTGTCCTACGAAGTCTCGATCGGTTTCGTCATCGTGACGGTGCTTCTTACGGTCGGTTCGCTGAACCTGACGGACATCGTGCTCGCACAGGGCGATGGCCTTGGCACCATGCTCGGCCTGCCGAACACCTTCCTCGACTGGAATTGGCTGGCGCTGTTCCCGATGTTCATCGTGTTCTTCATTTCCGCTCTGGCGGAGACGAACCGTCCGCCCTTCGACCTGGTGGAAGCCGAGTCGGAACTGGTCGCCGGTCACATGATCGAATATTCCTCGACGCCGTTCCTGCTCTTCTTCCTTGGCGAATATGTCGCGATCGTCCTGATGTGCGCGCTCACCACCATCCTTTTCCTTGGCGGGTGGCTGCCGCCCTTCGACTTCGCGCCCTTCACCTGGGTGCCGGGCATCATCTGGTTCGTGCTCAAGGTGTGCATGGTCTTCTTCATGTTCGCCCTGGTGAAGGCGTTCGTGCCGCGCTACCGCTATGACCAGCTGATGCGTCTTGGCTGGAAGGTGTTCCTGCCGCTGTCGCTGTTCATGGTCGTGGCCACCGCGGCATTCCTGAAAATCACGGGGCTCGCATGATCATGTCGCTGCCCTTCAACACGCGCGCCGGAGAATAGTCATGTCTGCGCTCGCTCAAGCCGCAAAATCGCTGCTTCTGAAAGAGTTCGTGGGGGCCGTTTTCCTCTCCATGCGCCAGTTCTTTGCGCCGAAGCCGACGCTGAACTATCCGCATGAGAAGGGGCCGGTTTCACCGCGCTTCCGTGGCGAACACGCGCTGCGCCGTTATCCCAACGGCGAGGAACGCTGCATCGCCTGCAAGCTGTGCGAGGCGATCTGCCCCGCGCAGGCCATCACCATCGAGGCTGGCCCGCGCCGCAACGACGGCACCCGCCGTACGGTGCGCTACGACATCGACATGGTGAAGTGCATCTATTGCGGCTTCTGCCAGGAGGCTTGCCCGGTGGATGCGATTGTCGAGGGACCGAATTTCGAATTCGCCACCGAGACGCGCGAAGAGCTTTACTACGACAAGGACAAGCTGCTCGCCAATGGCGACCGCTGGGAGCGGGAACTGGCGCGCAACATTGCCTTGGACGCACCGTATCGGTGAAGATTTGAACCACGGACGGGGCAGTGTTCTCGTCTGACACATGCGAATTCGTTGCCTGGCGGGGCCGGGCGATCACACTCAGCCGGGCACGACCCGGCCAGGGCTAGTAGGGTACCGAGGGAACCATGCTGACAGGACTTGAGGCGATCTTCTTCTATCTCTTCGCCTTCCTAACCGTCGCGGCGGCCTTTTTGGTCATCTCCGCGCGCAATCCCGTGCACTCGGTGCTGTTTCTGATCGTCGCCTTCTTCAATGCGGCCGGTCTCTTCCTGCTCACGGGCGCCGAGTTTCTCGCCTTCATCATGCTCGTCGTCTATGTCGGCGCGGTGGCGGTGCTGTTCCTCTTCGTCGTCATGATGCTGGATGTGGACTTTGCCGAGCTGAAGCGCGGTGCGCTGCAATATGCGCCAGTCGGCGCGCTGGTGGGCATCATCCTGGCGGCGGAGCTTGTCATCGTGCTCGGTGGCTATGCATTCGCGCCCGAGCTTGCCAGCGACATCTCCAAGCCGATACCGCCGGCCGATGTGCGCCACAACACGGCTGCTCTCGGCGACATCCTCTATACGGATTACATCCACTTCTTCCAGATCGCCGGCATGGTGCTTCTGGTGGCCATGATCGGCGCCATCGTGCTGACCCTGCGCCATAAGACCAATGTGAAGCGGCAGAGCATCTCCGCGCAGGTCGCGCGCACGCCCGAAACGGCGATCGAGATCAAGAAAGTCGAAACGGGCGAGGGAATCTGACCATGCTGGAAATCGGCATCGCACACTATCTGACCGTATCGGCCATCCTCTTCACGCTCGGCGTGTTCGGCATCTTCCTGAACCGCAAGAACGTCATCGTCATCCTGATGTCGGTGGAGTTGATCCTTCTGTCGGTGAACCTGAATTTCGTCGCCTTCTCCTCGGTGCTTGGCGATCTGGTCGGTCAGGTCTTCGCCTTGTTCGTTCTCACCGTCGCGGCGGCGGAAGCCGCGATCGGTCTTGCCATCCTCGTCGTCTTCTTCCGCAATCGCGGCACCATCGCCGTCGAAGACATCAACATGATGAAGGGCTGAGAGCCGGGTTATGTATCACGCGATCGTTTTCCTTCCGCTCGTCGGATTTCTGATTGCCGGGCTCTTCGGCCGGTCGATCGGCGCGAAGGCGTCCGAGTACATCACCTCGGGCCTGATGGTTATCGCCGCGCTTTTGTCCTGGGTGGCCTTCTTCTCGGTTGCCATGGGCAGCGGCGAGGCCTTCACCGTTCCGGTTCTGCGCTTCATCACCTCGGGCAGCCTGGACATGTCCTGGGCGCTGCGCATCGACACGCTGACCGTGGTCATGCTGATCGTAGTCAACACGGTCTCCGCGCTCGTGCATATCTACTCCATCGGCTACATGCATCATGACCCGCATCGGCCGCGCTTCTTCGCCTATCTGTCGCTGTTCACCTTCGCCATGCTCATGCTGGTGACGTCGGACAACCTGATCCAGATGTTCTTCGGCTGGGAAGGCGTGGGCCTGGCGTCCTATCTGCTGATCGGTTTCTGGTTCAAGAAGCCATCGGCCAATGCCGCGGCCATGAAAGCCTTTGTGGTCAACCGCGTCGGCGACTTTGGCTTCCTGCTTGGCATTTTCGGCCTCTTCATGCTCTTCGGTTCGGTGAATTTCAGCACGATCTTCGCCAATGCGGCTACCTATCTGCCCGCCGAAGGCGCTGAAGCGGGCGAGGCGGTTCTGACCTTCCTCGGCTATGCGCTCGACAAGGGGGCCGCCCTCACGGTCATCTGCCTTCTGCTTTTCATGGGTGCCATGGGCAAATCGGCGCAGGTGCCGCTGCACACCTGGCTGCCTGACGCCATGGAAGGCCCGACGCCGGTCTCCGCGCTCATTCACGCTGCCACCATGGTGACGGCCGGCGTGTTCATGGTCGCGCGTCTGTCACCCATCTTCGAACTGTCCCACACGGCTCTGACCGTCGTCACCTTCGTGGGCGCCTTCACGGCCTTCTTCGCCGCGACCGTCGGCCTCGTTCAGAACGACATCAAGCGCGTCATCGCCTATTCGACCTGTTCGCAGCTCGGCTACATGTTCGTGGCGCTTGGAACGGGCTTCTACGGCGCGGCCATATTCCATCTCTTCACGCATGCCTTCTTCAAGGCGCTGCTGTTCCTCGGTTCGGGCTCGGTCATCCACGCCGTTTCCGATGAGCAGGACATGCGCAAGATGGGCGGCCTTCGCAAATTGATCCCGACCACATACTGGATGATGGTCATCGGAACGATTGCGCTGACCGGCGTCGGCATTCCGCTGACGGTCATCGGCACGGCCGGTTTCTTCTCGAAGGATGCGATCATCGAAGGCGTCTTTGCGGGAGAGAACTACTTCTCGGGCTTTGCCTTCGTGCTTCTGACCGTCGCTGCGGTGTTCACGAGCTTCTATTCCTGGCGTCTCATCTTCATGACCTTCCACGGCAAGCCCCGCGCTTCGGCCGATGTGATGCATCATGTTCATGAATCGCCGCTCGTCATGCTGGTTCCGCTGTTCATCCTGGCTGCTGGCGCTCTCTTTGCAGGCGTTGCCTTCAAGGAGTTCTTCATCGGCCATGATTACGAGCACTTCTGGAAAGCTGCCCTGTTCACCCTGCCGGAAAACCACATTCTGGAAGAGTTCCACCACGTTCCGCTGTGGGTGAAGCTTGCGCCCTTCGTCGCGATGCTCCTCGGCCTTTACGTGGCCTGGGTCTTCTATATTCGCTCGCCCGAGCGTCCGAAGGCGTTGGCGCGCCGCTTCAGCGGCCTCTATGCCTTCCTGCTCAACAAGTGGTATTTCGACGAGGCCTACGACTTCCTGTTCGTGCGCCCTGCCAAGCGCCTTGGCCACTTTCTCTGGAAGAAGGGCGATGGCATTGTCATCGACGGGCTTGGCCCGGACGGCATCTCGGCCCGCGTGGTCGATGTGACCAACCGCATCGTCAAGCTGCAGAGCGGTTATCTCTATCACTATGCCTTCGCCATGCTCATCGGCGTTGCGGCTCTCGTTACCTGGATGATGCTTGGAGGCACGTTCTAAGCCATGACCGACTGGCCCATTCTTTCCACGGTCACCTTCCTGCCTCTGGTAGGTGCCTTCCTCATTCTCCTGATCCGGGAAGACGGTAACGGCGCGCGCCGCAACATCCGCAACGTTGCGTTGTTGACCACGGTCTTCACCTTTGTGCTGTCGCTGTTCATCTGGGCGGGCTTCGATGCTTCGTCGCCCGGTTTCCAGATGGTCGAAAAGAGCGAATGGCTCGGCTCCGGCATTTCCTATCACATGGGTGTCGACGGTATTTCGATGCTGTTCGTCATCCTGACGACCTTCCTGATGCCATTCTGCATCCTGGCGAGCTGGGAAGCCATCGAGCACCGCGTCAAGGAATACATGATCGCGTTCCTCATTCTGGAAACGCTCATGATCGGTGTGTTCTGCGCCCTCGACATCGTGCTCTTCTACGTCTTCTTCGAGGCGGGCCTGATCCCGATGTTCATCATCATCGGCGTGTGGGGCGGCAAGCGGCGCGTTTATGCGAGCTTCAAGTTCTTCCTCTACACGCTGCTCGGTTCCGTCCTGATGCTGCTCGCGATGATGGCGATGTACTGGCAGGCGGGCACCACGGACATTCCGGCGCTTTTGACCCATGTCTTCCCCGTCGGCATGCAGTACTGGCTATGGTTCGCCTTCTTCGCGTCCTTCGCGGTGAAGATGCCCATGTGGCCGGTTCACACCTGGCTTCCCGATGCGCACGTCGAGGCGCCGACGGCGGGGTCGGTTATCCTGGCGGGCATTCTCCTGAAGATGGGCGGCTACGGCTTCCTGCGCTTTTCGCTGCCCATGTTCCCGGTCGCCTCCATGGATCTCGCGCCGCTGGTCTTCACGCTTTCGGTCGTCGCCATCATCTACACCTCGCTGGTGGCGCTGATGCAGGAAGACATCAAGAAGCTGATCGCCTATTCGTCGGTCGCACATATGGGCTTTGTGACCATGGGCATCTTTGCGATGAACCAGCAGGGCGTGCAGGGCGCCATCTTCCAGATGCTCTCGCACGGCCTCGTCTCCGGCGCGCTGTTCCTGTGTGTCGGCGTGATCTATGACCGCATGCACACCCGCGAGATCGCGGCCTATGGCGGCCTGGTCAACAACATGCCGAAATACGCCACAGTGTTCATGATCTTCACCATGGCCAATGTCGGCCTGCCGGGCACCAGCGGCTTCGTCGGCGAATTCCTGACGCTGCTGGCCGTGTTCGAGGTCAACACCTGGATCGCGCTCTTCGCCGCGACGGGCGTGATCCTTTCGGCCGCCTATGCGCTGTGGCTCTACCGCCGCGTGGTGTTCGGCGCGCTCACCAAGGAAAGCCTGAAGGGCCTGCTCGACCTTTCCGCCCGCGAGAAGCTGATCCTCTACCCGCTCGTGGTTCTGGTCATCTTCTTCGGCGTCTATCCGGCGCCCATTCTCGATGCGACGGCGGTTTCGGTCGAAGCGCTTGTCAATAACGTGTCCCTGGCAGCCGACGCTGCGCGGGAAGCGGCCTCTTCGGCAGCCGCACAGTAAACGGACGAAATGAAATGACGCCAGATCTGACGATAAGCCTGATCCTTGCCATGCCGGAGCTGCTTTTGGCGGTGGGCGCCATGGCGCTTTTGATGATCGGCGTCTTTTCCGGTTCGCGGGCAAACAGCACCGTAACCGGTCTCGCCGTTGCGCTGATGGTTGCCGTCATCGCGCTGATGCTGATCTTCCCCTCCGACGGGCGCGCCTTCGGCGGGGCCTTCGTGAGCGATGCCTTCGCCCGCTTCATGAAGATTCTGACCGTGCTCGGCTCGGTCGTTACGCTGATCATGTCGGTCGGCTTTGCAAAGGCCGAAAAATTCGACAAGTTCGAATACCCGGTCCTTATCATGCTCGCCACGCTCGGCATGATGCTGATGGTCTCGGCCAACGACATGCTGTCGCTTTATCTCGGCGTTGAGCTCCAGTCCCTGGCGCTTTATGTGGTGGCCGCCTTCAACCGCGATAGCGCGCGTTCTACCGAAGCGGGCCTTAAATATTTCGTTCTGGGCGCGCTGTCGTCCGGCATGATGCTCTACGGTATCTCGCTGGTCTATGGCTACACCGGCAACACCGGCTTCGATGTGATCGCGGCTTCCCTGTCGGGGGCGGAGCGTCAGCTTGGCCTCGTCTTCGGTCTGGTCTTTGTTCTTGCCGGCCTCGCCTTCAAGATTTCCGCTGTGCCGTTCCACATGTGGACGCCGGACGTTTACGAAGGTGCGCCGACCCCGGTTACCGCCTTCTTTGCGGCTGCACCCAAGATGGCTGCCATGGCGCTTCTGGTGCGCGTCACGATGGGCGCCTTCGAGCCGATCGCGCTCGACTGGCAGCAGATCATCGTCTTCGTGTCCATCGCCTCCATGGTGCTCGGCGCTTTTGCGGCCATCGGCCAGCGTAACATCAAGCGCCTGATGGCTTACTCCTCCATCGGCCATATGGGATATGCGCTGGTCGGTCTTGCGGCCAATTCGGAAGCCGGCATCCACGGCGTGGCGATCTATATGCTCATCTACCTCGTGATGACGCTGGGCACTTTCGCCGTCATTCTTGCCATGCGCCGCAACGAGGGCAATGTTGAGCAGATCGACGATCTGGCCGGCCTGTCTGCCACCAATCCGATGATGGCCACGATCATGACCATCCTGATGTTCTCGCTGGCCGGTATTCCGCCGCTCGCGGGCTTCTGGGGAAAGTGGTACGTGTTCCTGGCGGCCATCGATGCGAACCTCTATGCGCTCGCCGTGATCGGCGTTCTGGCCTCGGTCGTCAGCGCCTATTACTATCTGCGGGTCATCAAGATCATGTGGTTCGACGAGCCGGTGGCCGGTTTCCAGCCCATGGCCGGCGAGTTGCGCCTTGTTATGCTGCTCTCGGGGGCCTTCGTGCTCTTCTATGTCCTGATCGGTGGTCCGGTCGGGCGGTATGCCGAGGCCGCCGCCAAGTCGTTCTTCTGACGGCATGACGACCTTCCGCCTGGCGCCGTCCGCCATCGCAGCGGGCTACCGGCTGGAGGCCCATGAAACCGTTGGATCGACCAACGCACTCGCCATGGAGCGGGTGCGGGAAGGAGATCGGGGTGATCTGTGGATCGTCGCCTCGCGCCAGGAAAGCGGTCGTGGCAGGCGCGGGCGCGAATGGGCGACCCCGACGGGCAATCTGGCGGCCACGCTTCTGACGATCGGTACTTTCCAGCCTGCGGCTGCCGCGACGCTGGGATTTGTCGCGGGGCTTGCGCTTTCTGATGCGCTTGCCGCCGTCGTGCCCACTGTGCGGATCGGTGTTGCCGCCGATGGCGGCAATCTGAAATCGGGTCGTTTCGAACTCAAATGGCCGAACGATGTCCTGGCCGACGGGGCTAAGTTGTCCGGCATTCTGCTTGAATCGGCCCTGTTGCCGGATGGCCGGTTTGCCATTGCCGTCGGCATCGGCGTGAATGTGGTGGCCCATCCCGAGGATGTGCCTTACCCGGCAACCTCGCTGCGCAAACTTGGATTTGCGGGGGATGCGGGCGACCTCTTCCTTGCGCTTTCCGATGCCTGGGTCGATAACAGTCGCCTTTGGAACGGTGGGCGCGGCCTGGAAGCCATACGTAAGCGCTGGCTGGAACGGGCGGCAGGCTTGGGTGCTCCGGTGTCCGTTCGTATTGATGGCCGCGTGGTTCGCGGTGTTTTCGAAACCATTGACGAAGCCTGCTGCTTCGTGATCCGCGAGGCGGATGGTTCATTGCTGAGGGTCGCCGCCGGCGACGTGCATTTTGGCGCCGTTGCATCGGCGCGTGACGATTGAGAGAAAGGGAACCCATGGCGCGTTCCACCACCAACAAGCAGGCCGCAGGGGCCGAACTGGTTTTTTGCCCTCTGGGCGGTGTCGGCGAGATCGGCATGAATTTCGGTCTCTATGGCTTCGGGCCGGCGGGCAAGCGTGAATGGATCATCGTCGACTGCGGCGTCACCTTTCCGGGACCGGATATGCCGGGCGTGGAGCTTGTCCTGCCCGATATCAGCTTCATCGAGGATGAGATCGACAATCTGCGCGGCATGATCATCACCCATGCCCATGAGGATCACTATGGCGCGGTGCTCGACCTCTGGCCGCGCCTTCAGACCGATGTCTGGATGACGCCCTTTTCCGCGGGGCTGCTGGAAGCGAAGCGCCAATCCGAATCCAATGCGCCGAAAGTCCCCATTCAGATTTTCCGGGCTGGCGAGACCTTCGAGGTCGGCCCGTTCCGCATCGAGGCAGTGGCTGTCGCCCATTCCATTCCCGAGCCTGTTTCATTGGCGATCACCACGCCGCTCGGCACCGTGATCCACACGGGCGACTGGAAGATCGACCAGGCCCCGTCCATTGGCCCCAAGACGGACGAGGCGCGCTTCCGCGCGCTCGGAGATGCGGGGGTTCTGGCACTCGTATGCGATTCCACCAATGCCATGCGCGAGGGTGAATCGCCCACCGAGGAAGCTGTGGGCGAGGGGCTTCGCGAGGTGATCGCCGCCGCCAAGGGGCGTGTGGCCGTCACCACCTTTTCCTCCAATGTCGGGCGCATCCGCTCGATTGCCGAGGCGTCGCGTGACGCCGGGCGCGAGGTTCTGGTGCTTGGCCGTTCGCTCAAGCGCGTGATCGATGTCGCGACCGAACTCGGTTATCTCGACGGACTTCCCGGGTTCCTCGACGAGGAGGAATTCCAGACGATCCCGCGCGACAAGGTGGTGATCCTGTGCACGGGCAGCCAGGGCGAGGGACGTGCCGCCCTTGCCAAGCTCGCCCGCGACGAGATGCGCAATGTCAGCCTGGCGCCGGGCGATGCGGTTGTGTTTTCCTCCCGCGTCATTCCGGGCAATGAGAAGGCCATTCTGGAAATTGAGAACCAGCTCATAGAGCGCGGTATCCGCATCATCGGCGATGGCGATGCGCTGGTTCATGTTTCCGGCCACCCGCGCCGCAGCGAATTGCGGCGGATGTACAACTGGACGCGGCCGCAGGTTCTCGTGCCGGTGCACGGCGAAGCGGCGCATCTGGTCGCACAAGGCTCGCTCGGCGCCATGGAGGGGATTCCCGACGTGGCCCAGGTGCGCAATGGTGACATGCTGCGTCTTGCTCCCGGCAAGGCCGAAATCGTCGGCGAAGTGCCCCATGGCCGCATCTTCAAGGATGGCCGGCTGATCGGTACGGATCAGGAAGTGGGGCTGCGCGACCGGCGCAAGCTCTCCTATGCGGGCCACGTGGCCGTGAACATCGTTCTCGACGAACGTCGCGAACTGGACGGCGATCCGGACATCGTCGCGATAGGCGTTGCCGAACTGGATGAGAGCGGAACGCCGCTCGAAGAGATCATGCTGGAGGCGGCGATTGGCGCCGTGCGCAGCATTCCGCGCGCCCGCCGCAAGGATCTCGATCTGGTGTCTGAATCCGCGCGTCGCGCGGTCCGCAATGCGGCCAATGCTGCCTGGGGCAAAAAGCCCGTTGTGACGGTCTTCGTGACGCAATAAGCAAGGGAAGCCCGTCACCGCACAGAAGACGAGATAATCTCATGCTCGGACGCTTGAACCATGTGGCCATCGCCGTACCCGATCTGGCGAGCGCCACCGCTCTTTATCGCGATACGCTTGGCGCGAAGGTCTCCGCGCCGCAGGCGCTGCCCGATCATGGGGTGACGGTAGTCTTCATCGAGCTCGATAACACCAAGGTCGAGCTTCTGGAGCCATTGGGTGAGGCTTCGCCCATTGCGGGTTTTCTGGCAAAGAACCCCGATGGCGGCATGCATCACGTCTGCTACGAGGTGGAGGATATCGTTGAGGCCCGTGACCGGCTGAAGGCTTCGGGCGCGCGCGTTCTGGGCGATGGGGAACCGAAGATCGGAGCACATGGAAAGCCCGTGCTTTTCCTGCATCCGAAGGATTTTTCCGGAACGCTGGTCGAGCTAGAACAGGTCTGAGAAACGATGAACTGGGTTTCGCTTTTCGCTGTCTTCTTCATCATCTGGTGGGTGGTGCTCTTTGCAACCTTGCCGTTCGGCCTGCGCACCCAGGACGAGGATGACGATGTGACGCTTGGCACGACTGCGAGTGCACCGCGTGGCCCACATATGCTGCGGGCGCTCATTCGCACCACCATCGTGTCGCTGATTGTCTTCGGTTTTCTCTATTTTCTCACCCGCGGCCTGGGCCTGTCGATAGACGACATCCCACGCATCGTTCCGCGCTACGACTGAAATTCGAGCATTCTGCTGTCAGATGACGCCGCCTGACAGCAGAATGAAGGCGGGAAAACATATAATTGAGCACTGTGCATCCGAAAGGAAGCACGGCGTTTTATCGCTGATTGTATCCGTAAATGGAAAATCAGTCGCCTTGCCGGACGGGAAGACGCAGGCCAGATACTACACGATAGCCTGCGCATACGAGTTTACCTGATAAACCCTGAAGCCGTCCGATGCTGTAGGCGCAAAAAAAAATGCAAGGCTCAAGGCCTTGCTAAACTCAACGCGTCCGATCCTTTACCGTATCATCGTCGGCGGCTGCGAATAACCGCGCCTGGATCGCATCCTCCCAAGACTTTGACCGCGCAATGAAGGTGAATTTCAGCTTCACCCTCTTGTTATGGGTGCGCACCATAGAGCAAGTTGAGACGAATTGTCACGAGGAAAATTGTGTTTGAAATGCATTGTTATCATTGACGGCTGCAGGCCTTGCTCTGCAACGCCCCAACGTCGGGTCCTGCGCGTAAACAGGGTGTTCCTGCGGGTTTTCAATCCATTGCGAAATGGTTAAGAAGCCGCACTCGGGTCGTTTTGCGGCTCTGATTCCGATCATGGCTCCCGGAGCCGACCAAATGGATGCGTCTATGCGACTGTCGCGCTATTTCCTGCCGATTCTGAAAGAAACTCCCCGTGAGGCGGAGATCGTCTCCCACCGCCTTATGTTGCGCGCCGGCATGATCCGCCAGCAGGGCGCGGGCAGCTTCTCCTGGCTGCCACTCGGCAAGCGCGTGCTCGACAAGGTCTGCGCCATCGTGCGTGAGGAACAGGACCGTGCAGGCGCCCAGGAAATCCTCATGCCGACCATCCAGTCGGCCGATTTGTGGATCGAGAGCGGCCGCTACGATGACTATGGCAAGGAGATGCTGCGCATCACCGACCGTCACGAGCGCAAGATGCTTTTCGGCCCGACCAACGAGGAGATGGTGACCGACATCTTCCGGTCCTATGTGAAGTCCTACAAGGACCTGCCGCTCAATCTCTATCACATCCAGTGGAAATTCCGCGACGAAGTCCGCCCCCGTTTCGGCGTGATGCGCTCGCGCGAATTCCTGATGAAGGACGCCTATTCCTTCGACTTGGACTATGAGGGCGCGCGCGCTGCCTATAACCGTATGTTCGTGGCCTATCTGCGCACCTTCGCCCGCATGGGTCTGCAGGCGATCCCGATGCGTGCCGATACGGGCCCCATCGGCGGTGACCTTTCGCATGAATTCATCATTCTCGCCTCCACTGGCGAGAGCGAAGTGTTCTGCCACAAGGAATTCCTCGATCTCAAAGTGCCCTCGGCGGACGTGAATTTCGGCGATGACCGCCAGATAGCCGGTATTGTCGAAACCTGGACGACGCCCTATGCGGCGACCGACGAGATGCATGACGAGGCGGCATGGGATGCCATTCCCGAAGCCGAAAAGGTTTCTGCCCGCGGCATCGAGGTCGGCCATATTTTCCACTTCGGGACGAAGTATTCCAAGCCCATGAACGCTTCGGTCACGGGGCCGGACGGCAAGGAGCATTTCGTGTCCATGGGATCTTACGGCATCGGTCCGAGCCGTCTTCTGGCGGCCATCATCGAGGCGAGCCACGATGAAAACGGCATCATCTGGCCGCAAAGCGTGGCACCCTTCGACATAGGCCTGATCAACATGAAGGCGGGCGACGGGGAGTGCGACCGGGTTTGCGAAGAGCTTTACGAGAAGCTGCAGGCCGCCGGCAAGGACGTGCTCTATGACGACACCGACCAGCGCGCGGGCGGAAAATTCGCAACCGCCGACCTGATCGGTCTGCCCTGGCAGCTTATCGTCGGTCCGCGCGGCGTGGCCAATGGCGAGGTGGAAATCAAGAACCGCGCTACGGGCGAGCGCGAGACCATGCCGCTTGAAGCCGCCCTCAACCGCCTCGCTGCCAACCCGGCGGGGACTGCCGCCTGATGAAGCGGCCCGGCCCGGCCACGATCCGAGAGGTTTGGAAATGAGCGACGCCGCCACCACAGGGGTAGCCGCCGCACCGGGAGACGCCGCTCCGAAGGGAGCTGGACCGTTCTCGCATTTCGAGAGGCTCGTGGCCTGGCGCTACCTGCGTTCGCGGCGCAAGGAAACGGTGGTTTCCGTCATCGCCATCATTTCCTTTCTCGGCATCATGCTTGGCGTTGCCACGCTGATTGTGGTGATGGCGGTGATGAATGGATTCCGGGCGGAGCTCCTGACCCGCATTCTGGGCGTCAATGGCCATCTGATCGTTCAGCCGGTCGACATGCCGCTTAACGACTTCGATGCCGTTGCAAAGCGGATAGAGGGCGTTACGGGCGTCAAGCTGGCGATGCCTATGGTCCAGGGACAGGTGCTGGTCTCAGGCACATCGGGTGCTGGAACGGGCGCCATCGTGCGTGGGGTGCGGGCAGAAGACCTCGCGCGCCTCGATCTGGTTTCCAGGAACATCCGTGATGGCTCGATGGTGAATTTCGCCGCCGGCGAGGGGCTGGTGATCGGCACCCGCATGGCGCAGAATCTCGGCCTGTCCGTCGGCGACATGATTACGCTGGTGGCGCCGGAGGGAGACATCACGCCTTTCGGCACGACGCCGCGTGTCAAATCCTATCCCGTTGCCGCGACTTTCGAGATCGGCATGTCGGAATATGATTCCTCCGTCATCTACATGCCGCTCGAGGAAGCGCAGCTCTATTTCAATGCGGAAGGCCTGGTGCAGTCGATCGAGCTCTTCGTCGACAATCCCGATGCCGTGGACACATTGCGCCCGGCGGTGGAGGCGGCGGCCCAGCGTCCGATTCTGCTTTCTGACTGGCGTCAGCGCAACAGCACCTTCTTCTCCGCCTTGCAGGTGGAGCGCAATGTGATGTTCATGATCCTGACCATGATCGTGCTCGTCGCATCGCTCAACATCATCTCCGGTCTGGTGATGCTCGTTAAGGACAAGGGGCATGATATCGCCATCCTGCGCACCATGGGGGCGACCAGCGGGGCGATCATGCGCATCTTCCTGATGACGGGGGCTGCCATCGGCATCGCGGGCACGATAGCAGGGCTGGTCCTCGGTGTGGTGATCTGCTGGAACGTGGAATCGATCCGCCAGTTCTTCTCCTGGCTGTCGGGCACGACGCTCTTCAATCCCGAGCTCTATTTCCTGAGCCAGCTGCCCGCGAAGATGGAACTTGGGGAAACGGTTTCCGTGGTCGTCATGACACTGACCCTGTCCTTCCTGGCAACGCTGTTTCCCGCCTGGCGCGCCTCGCGGCTCGATCCGGTCAAGGCTCTGAGGTACGATTGATGGCGGCTCCAATCCTGCAATTGAAGGGAATAGAGCGCAGCTATCGGGAGGGAAGCGGCAGCCTGACCATTTTGAAGGATGCGGAATTCTCGCTCAAGCGCGGCGAGATGGTCGCCCTGGTTGCGCCTTCCGGTGCCGGCAAGTCCACGCTTCTTCATCTTGCCGGGCTACTCGAAGCGCCGGATGCGGGGCAGGTCATCGTTGGCGGCCGCGATTGCGGCGGTCTTTCAGACGATGCGCGCACCGCCATCCGCCGCAACGAGATCGGCTTCGTGTATCAGTTCCATCATCTTCTGCCGGAATTCTCGGCCGAAGAGAACGTGATGGTGCCACAAATGATCACGGGCATGGCGCCTGCCGAGGCGAGCGCCCGTGCCAGGCAGTTACTGGATTATCTGCGTGTGGGACATCGCGCCAGCCATCGGCCGGCCGAACTGTCGGGCGGCGAGCAGCAGCGCGTGGCCATTGCCCGCGCCGTTGCCAATGCGCCACGGGTTCTGCTTGCGGACGAGCCGACCGGCAATCTCGATCCTGTGACGGCAAGCTATGTGTTCGATGCCTTGGAAGCGCTTGTGCGCCAGTCGGGCCTTGCAGCCTTGATCGCCACCCACAACCATGAGCTTGCTGCCCGCATGGATCGCGTGGTCACGCTTGATGGCGGCAAGGTCGTTCCCTTCAAGGCATCACCGTTTCACGGAAACCCTGAGCCGATCTATCTCTTTGTTTTTCCGCATTTATGCAGACGTCAGGTGATTTCACCTGACTGCAAAATGCTCTAAGGCCTGCATCAAATCCCAAGCACCGGGCCCTGTTCGAAAGACCTTGCACGGTGCCGGACCTCGTATGGTGTAGGCCACGCGCTGGGCTCTGGGAGAAGGCTGCTGCTTTACCCTTCCCGTCACTTTTGGGTTGCAGCCTTTCGGCCCGCCCTCACAAGCGAGAGGATGGCCTCAAATTGTATTGAAAATCAGAACGCGCCGATGAAGACGGCGGCGACCATGATGAATGAACTGACGGCGACGAGCGAGATGACATCCTGAAACAGATCGGTCATAATTCCCTCCTGATCTCTTTATGAACCCTTTATGTTCTATTTATGTTCACAAGTCAAGGCAAGCTTGGCCCACCCCTTGACGCAGGGGAAAGAGGGTTGACGATTCGTAAATTCGGAAAGCCGGCTCTGGCGCCGTGGAGTGCCATGGGCGCTGAACGAGCGGGCCAGCTCTGCCGTGAAAAGCCGGCGGTGGAACTGTAACCACCGCCGGCAGTCAATGCGGCCTGAGTTCAGTCGCCGAGGGCGACGCCCTCGCGGCGCGGATCGGCAGCGCCTTCGAGCGCACCGGGAAGAATGGCGATGCCATGCAGGCCCGAATTGAGGTCTCCAACGGTTGTCTTGAAGCCGAACGCTGCAAGATCCTTTTCGAGGGTCTCAGCCGAGGTTCCTGCTTCGACCGTATAGGTGCCGAAACGGTTTGTCAGATGCGGCAGGTCGATTGCTTCCTGCATGTTCATCTTCCAGTCGACCAGCGCGATGATCGTATTGGCCACATAGGGGATGATGTTGCTGCCGCCGGGAGAGCCGAGCGCGTAGACCGGCTTGCCGTCCTTCAGGACGATGGTGGGCGACATTGAGGAGCGTGGCCGCTTTCCGGGTTCGACACGGTTGGCTACGGCCTGGCCATCCTCTTCAGGCGAGAAGGAGAAGTCGGTCAGCTGATTGTTCAGGATGAAGCCGGCGGCCATCTGGCGCGAACCGAAGGCGCTTTCCACCGAAGTGGTCATGGAAGCGATGTTGCCCTGATCGTCCACGATGACGAAATGCGAAGTGGAAGGCTGCTCGAGGTTCAACCCGTCAATGCGCAGCTCGGCCTTATCCCATGGCGGGGTGCCCGCCTTGACCTCGTCGGCGCTGAGCGCGGTGGGGCGCCGGATGAGATTGGAACGGTCTTTCAGATAGTCCTGATTGAGAAGCCCGTCCGGCATCTTCACGAAATCGGCGTCGGCCATGTAGCGACCGCGATCGGCGAAGGCCAGGCGCGTTGCATCCCCGATGATGCGCCAGCTTTCGGGATCTTCGGGGCCGAGTGCCGCAAGGTCGAAGTGCGACACCATGCCGAGAATCTGGCCGACGGTCAGCGCTCCGGAGGAGGGCGGTCCCATCCCGCAGACATCGAGGCCCCGATAGGGAGCGCATACGGCTTCCCGTTCCTTGACCTCATAGGAAGAAAGATCGTCCAGCGAAAGCAGGCCCGGATTGCCTTCATGCGCCTTGACGGCGGCGACGATCTTCTCCGCGACCTCTCCGGCGTAGAACCCGTCCGCACCCTTTTCGGCGATGAGTGTCAGCGTTTGCGCATAGTCGGGATTCTTCAGCACCGTGCCGGTGGCAAGCGGCTCTCCGGCCTGATCGTAGAAATAGGCGCGTGCCACAGCTTGCCGATCGAGCTTGCCCTTGTCCTCGCCCAGCAGGGCGTTGAGGCGCGGCGAAACGGAAAAGCCCTCCTGCGCGAGCTTGATGGCTGGTCGAAGCGTGTCGGCCCAGGAGAGTTTGCCGGCCTTTTCGTGCACGGCTTCCATCAGGCGCACGACGCCGGGCGTGCCGACGGAGCGCCCGCCCACCACCGCATCGAAGAATGCGAGGGGCTCACCCTTGTCGTCCAGAAAGAGCTTCGGCGTGACGGCGGCGGGCGCTGTCTCCCGGCCATCGAAAGTGGAGAGCTTACCGCTTGCGGCATCGTACCAGACCAGGAATGCCCCACCGCCTATGCCGGAAGATTGCGGCTCCACAAGGCCAAGGACGGTCTGAACTGCGATAAGCGCGTCGGCCGCGCTTCCGCCCTTGCGCAGGATTTCAAGGCCGGCTTCGGCGGCCAGAGGATTGGCGGCGGCAACCATATGGGTCTTGGCGTGGACGACGCTTTTTTCGGCCATGCCGCTCGCGGCTTCGGGGGCATGGGCATCCGTTGCCTGTTGGGCAAGCGCGCTGCCGGTCGCAAGCAGCAGGCTGGACAGGAGAGCAAACGATGTCAGATTTTGCGATAAGTGCACTGTCGATCCTCCTTGACGCTAGAGTTTGCAGTCAGGTGAAATCACCTGACGCCCGCACGAATGCGGGAAACAAGAGAGCGGTGCGCTCGTAAGAGCGCATGAAACTCTGAAGGATGACCACGAGATGCGCAGCCATCCGCCGGGGCGCTGGGAGTAGAGCATATTATGGCCCGCGGGGAAGGCCGGCCCCGATCGAAACTGGCCGAATCTGGCCAAATCTGGCCAAATCTGGGGAGAACGCAGGATGCATAGGAAGGCGCTTATGCGCTTATAACGCTACCGGCGTTCGGCGGGACCGAAAATTTCCTCGAAGGCGTTTTTCAGCGCCAGGTCGAAATCCTCCATCGTCACCGGCAAGCCGAGATCGACCAGGCTGGTGACGCCATAACCGCTTATACCGCAGGGAACGATGCCGCCGAAATGAGCCAGTTCCGGTTCGACATTGACCGCAATGCCATGAAAGCTGACCCACCGACGAATGCGGATGCCGATTGCTGCGATCTTGTCTTCGGCGGCCTGTCCGCCGGGAAGCGGCGGCTTTTCAGGGCGGGCAACCCACACGCCGACCCGGTCTTCGCGGCGTTCGCCTTTAACGTTGAAGCTCGCGAGCGCGGTGATGATCCAGTCCTCGAGTGCCGCGACGAAGGCACGGATATCCTCGCGCCGGGTTTTCAGGTCGAGCATCACATAGGCCACGCGCTGGCCGGGGCCATGATAGGTGTATTCGCCGCCGCGCCCCGCCTTGAAGACGGGAAAACGATTCGCGTCGAGAAGGTCTTCGCTCTGTGCGCTGGTTCCGGCGGTGTAGAGGGGAGGGTGTTCCACCAGCCAGATAAGTTCGCCCGCCTTGCCTTCCCGGATAAGGCCTGCCCGCTCTTCCATGAAGGCGAGGGCTTTCTCGTAATCGGTCAATCCCGGTTCGATGCGCCATTCCACCGGCGGCTGGTCACCGCGAGGCAGGAAAACGGTATCGATCTGGCCGCGTTCGCTCATGGCTGGTCCCGTTTCCAAATATGTCGACGCTTCATGACCCGTGCGGAGCCATGAGGAGCGCTTCATCACCTTGCATTCAGGCATTCCGCCAGAATTCGGATGGCTTCATCGAAGTGCAAGATGCTTCAGCTGCACATATGGCGATTAACCGCGTTGCGGTCCAGCGTCATTGGCAAAAACTGTCATGGAGGAGAGAATTACCCAGCGGCTTGTCCGAAAGACAGGCAGCTACAGACAGAGGATTTGGGAGAGAGATGGTGCGGTCGAGAAGACTCGAACTTCCACGGGTTGCCCCACAGCGACCTCAACGCTGCGCGTCTACCAATTCCGCCACGACCGCACGCAACGAAAGGCCGGTTCGCACCGGCACCGGGCATGTAGCAAATAGGATTTCGCGACACAAGAGCGCCAATGAGCGATTTCGCAAAATTCTTCACAGGTTGAATGTTTCTGTCTCAGCTATCTGTTGGCTGGCTTGCCCAAAGCTGCGGAAAAGGCACAAAATCGGGCGATCCCCACTGGGATCGCCCGGTCTCCAGAATCATCGGGCCTTCTGTCGTAACTGAAAGCGCTGCACGCCTTTGAGAGCTGCCGCGGTCAATGCGGCCATGCAGAGACCGTAAGCAGCCAGCGGCCAGATTGTGTCGCTCCCCAGGCCGATCACGAAGAAGGTCCCGAGAAGGCCCACAATCAGGCTTTGAACACAGAAATGCAGCGCAACGGCCGTTCCCGCAATATCGCTGAATTCGGCCAATGCGCCGTTTGCCGTGACCGATCCTGTGAAGACTATCCCCACCGCGATCAGCCACATGGGCACGATGAAGCTGGTGAACGAGGGGGAGAAAACGAAAGCACCGCCGGCAATCAATGCCGAGCCGGTCGCAATAAGAGCCATGCCCCGATAAGCGCTTCCCGGAATACCCCAATGTTCCACGCAGGTCTTCGCGAAACGGGTAGTGATGATCATCGCACCGGCAACCGTTGCGAACGCAAGGCTGAAACCCAATTGCGAAAAGCCGGCCCGCTCGATGAGGATGCGCGGTGCCGTTGAGAAGAACACGAAAAACGTGCCCATCGCGGTGCCGAATGCCATTGTATAGGCCCAGAAAACGGGGCTTCCCAACACCCTGCGAAACGATCCTGCCCGCAGGGCTTCGGTCTTTACCGGCCGGGTTTCCTGCCAGGCGGGCAGGGCGGCGATGAAGGCGATGAGCGCAGGAACGCCAAGGGCGATGAAAATTGACTGCCAGCCCAGCTTTTCAGCGAGAATAGCTCCGATGATGGGCCCAAGCGCTGGAGCAAAGGAAAGCATGGCGTTCATCAGGCTGTAGACGAGCGCGCTCTCGGGGCGGTCTCCATAAACGTCGCGTACGGTGGCGAATACGCCGACCAGCGCCGCTGATGCGCCGACCGCCTGAACGAAGCGCAGGGCGAGAAAAGCCATGGGGGAAACCGCGATGGCCAGAAGAAAGGATGCGGTCGTGAAGACAAGCGCGCCTCCCAGAACCACGGGGCGGCGGCCGAACCGGTCCGATAGTGGTCCGAAGATGATCTGCCCCACGCCTAATGTCAGCATGTAGAGCGTGAGGGTCAGTTGGACGATCTGCGGGGTTGTTCCGAGGATGACGGGCATGGCAGGAACCACCGGCAGGTAGATATCCATGCCAAGCGAAGCAAGAATGTTGAAGGGAGCCAGCAAGGCAAGCGCCACCGGCAGGCTGTGGCGCCAGGGCCGTTGTTTATGAAAATTCATGACGAAATCCGCTCAAATGATTGGCATTTGGCGGCGGCCTGTAGAGCCGGAAAAGAGATGGAACCGGTCAGACTGCCGCAACAATTTGAAAAACTGTTGCGGCCTAGCGGTCTGCTTTCTTGGCGTCCATCTTCCTGATCCTTTCCATGGCAAGATGCCTTGCCGGTCTATACGTCGTTCCTGAAAATTTAAAAGGCGAGAATGACGGTTGCTGCGATTGCCATGGCGATGGAAAGCACAATCAAGCCCATGAAGCTGCGGGCCCAGTCGAAGAACATGGCATAGCCGGCAGCCCAGGCGGCGGTGGCCGCTCCAAGCGCGAACATGAATGCGTCGCGCTCGCCGCTCGCGATGGCGGCAGCCATCAGCCCACCGATGATGATCGCCCCGAAGGTTACGATGATCGCGACCGCATAGGCGTCGTAACGTTCGTTCATTCCCTATCCTTTCGATGGTCGCCGTGCGGCGCGCACGGCAGTCCACCCGCCAAGGATTTTCTAGCAGCATCCAAGCTTGCAGGGAAAGCCCTGCAAGCCATCAAGCGGTGCAAAGACGCTCGATCGCCCCGCCGCACCCATCAATCCCAGGGAAGTTTGCAGGCAATAAGTGCATCCCACAATTCGCGCGCATGGTCCCAGCTTTCCTGCGCCTTGTGCTGGCGCGCACCCAGAATGCGGCCGATGGCGCGCTGCGTGGAAATGTCTTTCATATCCCTGAAAGGCGGCTGGGTGAGGAGGGCCTCCACCATGGTTGCATCATTGAGATCGCCGAACACCACCTGCAGTGCCCGGAGCTTCCCCAGGAACCGCGATGTGGCTTTCTCGGGGAGCAATGGCGCTGAAAATTCAAGAGAGTAACGAAGCTTTTTGAGCTCCTTGCGCAGCGCGTGGCGTTGCTCGAGGTCAAGCATGTCGATCCTGCCGGCGCGCTGTATGACCCGCTTCCAGCGTTTGTTCAGGGCCTTGCGGGCAGCGTCGGAAAAACTGCGCTCCCCGCCGGCATCGCCCGTCAGCCGTCCCGTCTCGATGAACTGGGCAAGCGTGATCAAAAGATCCTGGACCCGGGGGCCGGTCAGAATGAGGCGCAGTATGCCGCGCACCGCTCCCGCCTGTTCGCCGATGCTTGTGCGCAACAGGTCGAAACCGGTTTCTTCGGGGTGGGCGGCCGCCTCCTGGGGGATTATCTGCGTGCAGATCACATCCAGGTCCCGCAGTCTGCCGACTTCCCGGCCGAGCCAGCGGCATTCTTCGCGCAGGCTTTCGAGGTCGAAACTGTCTTGCCCGTCTTCTGGTTCCCCGGCGAAGGCAAGGGCGCTTCGCAGGCGGCGCAGGCCGATCCGCAATTGATGCGGCCCCTCCGGCGCTTCAAGAAGCCGGACCGCTTCGATATTGGCGCAAAGCTGGTCGAAGCACTCGCGCAGCATGGCACGCAGCGCTTTTTCGCAACTCTCTTCCGGGTCGAGAGGAACGGGAAAAGCCTTGCGGGGGATCACTGCGGGCTCGATACAGCCTTCATCGAGAAGCATGAAGCCGCGGGCGGCCTTGGAATAGCGCGAAGGCCGAAAGCCGCCATCGGGCAGGAGAAAACGGGCGATCTCGTAAAGGTCGCGCGGGGCGCCTTCCACAAGCTCGATCTCAAGCTCGTGGAGAGGCGCGCTTTTTCCCGACGCATGGATTTCCCCATTGTCGAGCGCCAGCACTGCTCTGGTGCCGTTCAATTCCACATCGAAGCCGTGACGTTGAATCTTTGTCTCAAGTACCGGAATCAAAATCTGAGGCTCTGGGATCAGTCTTTTGATTTTCTTGCGTAACTTCTGGTTTTGAATAACCTCGAAGGAAATCGTGTCGGTTTCGATCTCCTGTTCGTCTTCCTCGGCTTTGGAAAGGCCACCGGCCAGTTGTCCGCGCCATTTCACGGTTTGCAGCCAGCGCTCGCCGTCATGACGAAGCCTGAGCGCCATCTTCTCATGCCGTAAGATGCCCTCTGGCGTGTCGAAATAGATGCTGTGAAGCGCGTTCTGCCGGGGCTCTCCCCGGATCATGTCGAGGCCGGGAAGCAACGCTGCAAGGTCTTTGGCGCGTTCTGCGCCGATGAGGACTTTCAATTCGATTTCACGCATGCAGGACCCCAAAGGCAGTCACGATGAGCGCGATCTATCCCGCCATATTCACAGGAATAAGACAAATAATGTTTATCGCCGGCGCGCATAAAGGCGTCGGCCAAGAGGGGGGCTGGTGCGGTTACGGGGTGGCCGCCCTGACGGCCCCGGTACAGCAATGCGCACCGCAATTCACATCAATCCCGCCGGGAATTGGACTTTCGGTCGTCCAAAAAGGGCACAGCGAGCCCCGCAGCAACGAGTATGAGCACACAGCTGCCAATATACGCGTACAGATATAACACGCGTTAACTCTCGATACACGGCGCATGGCGCCTTCGTTCAACATCGAGACCGCAACGGGGCCGAAACGATTCAGCCTGCGCGCAAGTCCCCCCAATCAAAGGCTTTTAGCCACCTCACTCCCCAAGAATGAGGTAACTCCCTTTAGGATTATTAAACACGGTTGACGTTGCGGAAGCAATAGCCGGCTATGGGCTTTCTTGGGAAATCCCGACGCTTCCTGTCTATTGTGAAGGAGGCTTGTAAATCGGAACTTCCAGCTTGAGAGGGCGCGGGGTCAAAAGGGTCTTCACATCCCGCTGCTGGTCGCGCCAGCGTTGATGCTCCCGATCGAGCAATTCCTGGCTTCTTTCAGCGGCATCCGCGGCACGCTGGTCCTGCGCACTCCAGGTGTCGAGCGGTTTGGTAATGGTGTCGGCTGCTGCTGCGTGAATGCCGACCGCTGCCGATAAGATCGCTAATGCCAAGACTTTCATCTTCATGCTCCGTGATTCGAAGCGCCACCCGCACAAATTCCCGATGCAAACACAATGTAGTAATCGCATGTGTTTATCGCCACCCATGTTCGCTTCAGTTGAGCACCATGATCGATCCGTTCAACAGCGCTGCAAAGGCGACCCAGGCCGCATAGGGCACGAAGAGAAGGGCAGCGGGCCGGTCGGTGTCCCAGCAATCGCGGATGAAGGCGAAAATCGTTGCCAGAAGAGCCAGGATGACGACGAACGCCAGCGGAATCTGGTGAGCGACAAAGAATATGGGTGACCAAAGGAAGTTGAGCACAAGCTGTAGCCACCAGGCACGCATGGCCATGCTTGAAGCTGCCCGTTGACAGGTGCGTGCACCGGCAATCGCGATGAGAATGTAAAGCAGGGTCCAGACTGGGGCAAAGACGGCGTTGGGTGGATTGAAGGCCGGCTTTGCGAGTGCTGCATACCACTCTCCCGGGCGGGTCACATAACCGATGAAGAGTCCCCCTACCATGACGAGGAGAAGGAAGGGCAGGAGTGTTCTGGCGCGGGGCATAGGGTTTTCCTGACGGGTTTTTGAAGGGATGTAGCCCCGAAAGATCAGCCGGCAAGCCTTGCCGCGCGCTTTGTGTCGCAAGGAAGCGCCCCGTGGCCCCGTGACTTGAATTTCTTCGGCGAAAAGCCTTGCCGACCGGTTGCAGTGCCGCGTGCGGCTCTATATTGCCGGGGAGGGCTGAAAGCCGATCCGAAACCCGTTTTCCGTTCCAGGGAGTTGCCATTGAGCGAGCCGGAAGGACTGGACACCGACGCCGGAACCGATGCGGGCATTCCGCCCGACATGGGGATTTATGATGAGGATGGCGTCGTTTCCGCGCCGTTCCTTGCCCATATCGGCGCGGCCATAGCCGACCGGGACACGCTGACGCTCAAGAAGGATGTCGGCTCCCTTCACCAGTCCGAGATAGGCGATCTTCTGGAAGCCCTGCTTCCCGAGCAGCGTCTGGCACTCGTCGTCCTGATGGGCGACGATTTCGACTATACGGCCCTGACGGAAGTGGACGAGGCGATCCGCCTCGAAATTCTCGAAAACCTGCCCAATCGGCAGGTGGCGCGCGCCGTTGAGCAGCTCGATTCGGATGACGCGGTCTACATCCTGGAAGACCTCGATCAGGCGGACCAGGATGAAATTCTAGCCGAACTTCCCTTCACGGAACGCGTCCGCCTGCGTCGCTCTCTCGGCTACCCGGAAGAGACGGCCGGTCGGCGCATGCAGACGGAATTCGTCGCTGTGCCGCCGTTCTGGACCGTGGGTCAGACCATCGACTACATGCGCGAAGAGCAGAACCTGCCGGAAAGCTTCTCGCAGATTTTCGTCATCGATCCGACCTTCCGGCTGGTTGGTGCGGTCGACCTCGACCGTATCCTGCGCACCAACCGCACGACGAAGATCGAAGACATCATGCGCGAGACGCGCCATGCCATTCCCGCCACGATGGACCAGGAAGAGGCGGCGCAGATTTTCGAAAAATACGATCTTCTGTCGGCTGCCGTTGTGGATGAGAACGACCGGCTCGTGGGCGTTCTGACCATCGATGACGTCGTCGACGTGATCCAGCAGGAAGCGGAGGAGGATCTTCTGCGCCTTGGCGGTGTGGGCGATGAGGAACTGTCCGACCGTGTCATGGCCGCCGCGCGCTCGCGCGTGCCGTGGCTGATGGTCAATCTTCTGACCGCTTTTCTGGCGGCCTCGGTGATCGGGCTTTTCGACGGAACGATCGAGAAGATCGTAGCGCTCGCCGTTCTCATGCCGATTGTCGCCGGCATGGGGGGCAATGCCGGGTCGCAGACCATGACGGTGACGGTGCGCGCGCTCGCGACACGCGATATCGACATCTACAATGCCGGCCGCATCATCCGTCGTGAAATGGGCGTAGGGCTTCTCAACGGTCTCATCTTCGCGGTCCTGATTGGCACCGTGGCGGCGCTCTGGTTCCAGGACCCGAATCTTGGCGGCATCATTGCCGCAGCCATGGTCATCAACATGTTCGTGGCGGCACTTGCGGGCATCCTCATACCGCTTTTGCTTGACCGGGTGGGCGCCGATCCAGCTGTCGCCTCCGCTGTCTTCGTAACGGCAATGACCGATGTGGTTGGCTTCTTCGCGTTTCTGGGGCTTGCCACCTGGTGGTTCGGTCTTCTCTGAAATGCATGCGCCAAGGGAAAAGACGTGAAATGACGGTTTCGGCCATTCTCCCGCATGCAGGCATGGCGCGGGTCCTGATCTGCGATCTGATCGGGCTTGCTTTCGATGCCAATGGCAAGATCGATCATGGCGAGGTGAAGGCACATGTGGAGGCACGGGGCGGTGTTTTCCATGAAGGCCCGCTCGGCACGGCGGGGCCGCTTGAAGAGGGCCGGGTACATTTTTTCTACCTGCCGGATTTGTCGACCCGCGAGGAATTGATCGCGGAAGCTGGCGACGGGCGCTACGACGCAGTGATCGCTGCTGCAACCTTTCTGCCGGCGGAGACCTGTTTTCCCCTGGGGGGCGTGCGCATTGGCGCGGGCACCGGCAATATGGGTTCGCGGTCCTGGGGTGGAGGAAACGGTGAGGGCGGAACGGCCCCGCTCATGAACACGCCCGGCATCAACAGCCGCGCCACGGCACAGATGGCAATGAAGGCGGTGCTGCGCGTTCTGCCGGACTTGCCGGTCGCCGATCTCAATCGACAGGTGCAGTCGGGCGATTTCGACACTGGACGCCAGTTGCGCGACGTGCCGACAGCCAAGCTGGAAGGCAAGCGCTTCGGCATCGTCGGCTACGGCAATATCGGCCGCGAACTGGCAAAGCTCGCGCGTGCCTTTGGCATGGAAGTGGTGGTGCACGCCCGCGCCCATCACCGCGAATGGATCGAGGCTGAGGGGTTCGTCTATGCCGAAACCCCGCTTGAAGCCGCGCGGGGCGCTCACGTCTTCTCCGTGCATGTGGGGCTCGGCAATCTCGATGCGCAAACGGGCCGCTACGCCAATGCGGGGCTTGTCGATGCAAAAGTGCTTGCTGCACTCGCCGAAGGCGCTGTCCTCATCAATTACGACCGTGGCGAGCTGGTGGATGTGGAGGCGCTTGCCGAGGCGATGGCGGTAGGCAGGATCACCCATGCGGCCATCGATGCCGATCTCTTCAAGGATGCCGCCACCGGCGCGCTTTCGGGCCCGATGCTGCCCTATCTCTCGCTGGTCGAGCGGTTCGGCGGGAGGCTTGAACTTCTGCCGCATGCCGCTGCCGACACGGATCATCCCTCGCGGGTGGCGGGCGCCAGGCAGGCAGTGGACCAGATTCTCATGGCCATAAGAGACCGCCGCGTCGTCAACCTGAAGGGCAGTCTCCCGGATGGATATGAGGACGGGGGGACAGACGTTCCGGCAGGTATCGGCGGCACGTCCGCCGCACAGCTTGCACGCATCGCTGGCGATGGGACGAATGCGGAAAAGCTTGCTGAACAGGCGGAGGTCTTGTCTGCCTTCTGGAGAGCCATTGTGGCTTGTCCTAGCGCGGAAGAGCGCGAGCGCCTGATCGGAAAGCAGGGGCTGGACATGATGCTTGCGGCAAACAAGCTTGCAACATTGTTGCAAGATCGAGGCTTGTCTGGGCCGTTCAAGACATGAAACGCGCCTGAATTTGCCGTTTGACGGCTTTCAATTGCATTTTCTGCGAATGACCGGCTAATTATAGCCATGTCTGATGCTCTGCGCATTGCCAGAGGCCGCTTTGGGCGTGTCGCGCTTCTGGATATGGATCGCCCTCTGGTGCGCCACGCGCACCCGCATTGCCATGTCCTTTTGAAAGTCGAGGGCGCAGACACCCAGTTTCAGGTCAAGGACGGGATTGCCCGCCTTACCGATGAGAGCGCGGTTCTGATCAATGCGTGGGAACCGCATGCCTATGAGCACGATCTGGAACGGCCCAAAACGGTCATCCTCGCGCTTTATATCGAGCCGCACTGGCTTGCGCATTTCCGCCCCAACTGGGCTGCCAGCAATGCGCCCGATTTCTTCGACCGTAGCGTCGGGGCGATCACACCGGAGATCAGGCGGCTGACGGAACTGCTCGCCTCCACGATGATTTATGCCCCGCAGGATGCCCATGTGCACGAAGAGCTTCTCGGCCGGCTGATGATTGCCGTCATCGAGCGTTTCACCGCCTGGCGCGGCCTGCCCAACTCGATCCGCAGCCTCGCCGATGGCCGCATGATGGATTACCGCATCCAGAAGGCGGTGCGGCGCATTCAGGATGCGCCGGGCGAGGTGGATGACATGAACGCATTGGCGCGCGATGTCGGCCTGTCGCGGGCCCATTTCTTTCGTCTGTTCGAGAACAATACGGGCGTCAGCCCGCGTGTCTTTCTCAACGTGCAGAGGCTGGAATGCGCGGTCCAGCAGGTTGTGGAGAGCGAGGACACCTTCGCTGCCATCGGTGAGAAACTCGGCTTTTCCGTACCTGCGCACTTCTCCCGGTTCTTCCACGACCATGCCGGATCGTCCCCGAGCATTTTTCGCCGGGTCACCCGCCTGAACGAGCGAATTTGAGACTCCAGGGTAAGTTATAAGACTTAGCGGTATCGTCGCCGCGCTTCTCCTTGCGCATGAACGCCCATGAGGGCCGTCCATGTCGGACGGGGAGGAGTGAATGTCCGTCAATCAGGAAAGCACCGGCCTTGTCGGCCGTTCGATGCCGCGTGTGGAAGATGCCGCGCTCCTGACCGGTCGCGGCCGCTACATAGATGACCTGCCGACCCGCCGCGACACGGCGCATCTTGCCATTTTGCGTTCCCCGCATGCCCATGCCGAAATCCGTTCCATCAATGCTTCGAAGGCGCTGGCGCTCGATGGCGTCCACGCGGTCATTACCGGCGATGATGTCGCTTCACTGACCCGTAGCCTGACCGTTGGCGTGAAGGCCAATGTGGAATGCTGGCCCATGGCGCGCGAGCGGGTGCGTTATGTGGGTGAGCCGGTGGCGCTTGTCGTTGCTGAAACGCGCTATCTGGCCGAGGACGCGCTCGATCTGATCGAGGTCGACTATGGCGTCCTGCCGGTGGTGATGGACCCGAAAGCGGCCCTTCAGGATGAAGCGCCGCTTCTGCACCCTTCACTTGGCAGCAACTGCATTTCCGAACGAAGCTTCCGTTATGGCGATCCCGAAAAGGCCTTTTCCGAGGCAAGGCATCGGATCGCCGTCGAGATTTCCTATCCGCGCAATTCCTGCACGCCCATCGAAACCTATGGCGTGATCGCCGAATACGATCCGGGCGAGGATGCCTATGACGTGACGGCGAATTTCCAGGGGCCGTTCTCCATCCATGCGGTGGTGGCGCTGGCGCTCAAGGTGCCGGGCAACCGGATGCGGCTCAGGACACCGCCTGATTCGGGCGGCTCCTTCGGCGTCAAGCAGGGTGTGTTCGTCTATGCGATCCTTGCTGCGGTCGCCGCCCGTATCTCTGGCCGGCCGGTCAAATGGATCGAAGACCGGCTGGAACATCTTATGGCTTCCGTCTCGGCGACCAACCGCGTCACGCGGCTGGAGGCCGCCGTCGAGCCCGACGGCCGCGTGACGGCGCTCTCCTGGGATCAGATCGAGGATTGCGGCGCGCATCTGCGCGCGCCTGAGCCTGCCACGCTGTACCGCATGCACGGCAACATGACGGGCGCCTATGCGATATCCAACCTCGCCATCCGCAACCGTGTCGTTCTGACCAACAAGACACCGACGGGTCTCAACCGTGGTTTCGGCGGCCCGCAGATCTATTATCCGCTCGAGCGGCTGATGCATCGCATCGCCGACGAGTTGGGGCTCGACCGACTTGAGGTTATCCGCCGCAATCTCGTGCCCTCCGGTGCCTTTCCCTACCGCACGGCTTCCGGTGCGTTGCTCGATTCGGGCGATTACGTTGCGGCCTTTGAGGCGGCATTGAAGGACGGAGGCTTTGATGATCTCGTCGAACGGCGCAAACGCGCCCGTGAAGCGGGGAAGCTCTACGGCATCGGGCTTGCTGCCGCCGTCGAGCCCAGCGTTTCCAACATGGGCTATATCACCACGGTCCTGACGCCGCAGGAACGTGCCAAGGCCGGTCCGAAGAACGGCGCGCAGGCGGTTGCCACCATCGGTATCGATCCGCTTGGCGCGGTCACCGTCAAGGTCGCCTCCGTTCCACAGGGGCAGGGGCACCGCACGGTGCTGGCGCAGGTGGTGGCCGACCGCCTCGGCCTGCCTTTCGAGGCAGTACGCGTGAACACTGAACTCGATACCGGTCGGGATGCCTGGTCGATAGCGTCTGGCAATTATTCAAGCCGTTTCGCGGCAGCCGTCGCCGGCACGGCGCGGCTTGCCGCGGACCGTATCCGCGAGCGGCTGGCCGCAATCGCCGCAAGCCAGCTCAATGTCGAGGCGGCGCAGGTCGAATTCGCCGGCGGGCGCATCTTCGACCGCAACAACCCGGACAACTCGGTTTCCTTCAACCGTGTCGCAGCCTCCAGCCATTGGGCACCGGGAACGTTGCCCGATGGCATAGGCCACACGATCCGCGAAACCGTCTTCTGGACACCGGAACAGCTTGAGGCGCCCACACCGGTAGACGGCATCAATTCCTCGCTCTGCCACGGCTTCATCTTCGATTTCTGCGGCATTGAGATCGATCCGGCGACAGGGGCGGTGCGCATCGACAAATATGTGACCATGCATGATTGCGGGCGCATCCTGCATTCCGGCATGGTCGAGGGGCAGGTGCGCGGCGCGTTCGCGCAGGCCGTGGGTGCAGCCCTGTTCGAGGAATACGCCTATGGCGAAGACGGGTCTTTCCTGTCCGGCACGCTGGCGGATTACCTCATGCCGACGGTGATGGAGACGCCCGAACCGGTCATCCTGCACTATGAGAGCCCGTCTCCCTTCACACCGTTGGGCGCCAAGGGTGTGGGCGAGGGCAATTGCATGTCCACGCCGGTCTGCATTGCCAATGCAATTGCCGATGCGACCGGAGCATCCGATATCACCTTGCCGCTCTCCCCCGGCCGCATCGCCGATCTGATCTTTGGCGAGGAAAAGCCTTCTTCGAACCCGCAGGCCCGGAAGCCTGCAAAGGCCAGACCTGGCGAGCGCCAGCTGACCGGAGAGGGCAGTGCCACGGTTGCTGCTTCTCGCGAGGCGGTCTGGAAGATGCTGCTTGATCCGGCCACGCTGGAAGCCATCATCCCCGGCGCCCATGGCGTCGAAAAAGTCAGCGCCACGCATTTCCGCGCCGATGTGACGCTCGGCGTCGGGCCGGTCAAGGGGCGTTACCGCGCCGAAATCAAGCTGTCGGATATGGTTGAGCCCGAAGCGGTGACCCTGAGCGGTTCCACGCAGGGTGCGCTGGGCTTCGGCAGCGGCGTCGGGCGCATCACGCTGACCGACGCTGATGGCAAGACGGTTGTGGGATATCGCTATGAGGCGGGCATAGGCGGCAAGGTTGCCTCCGTCGGTGGACGGCTTCTCGATGGCGCGGCGCGCGTGGTCATCGGTCAATTCTTCCAGGCGCTGGCGCGTCATGCCGGCGGCGGATCAGGCGGCGGCGGAATTCTCGCCCGCCTGAAGGCACTGCTGGGAGGCCGCTCATGAAGCCGCCCGCATTCGATTTTCTGAGGCCCGACACGCAGGAAGAGGTGCTCGAGACACTGCACCGCGCAGGGTCCGACGCCCGCATCATCGCCGGAGGTCAATCCCTGGTGCCGATGCTGAACATGCGCCTGGCGCGTCCCGGGGTCCTGATCGACATCATGCCTCTCCATGCGCTGCGCGCGATCCGCGAGGAGCGGGGCGAGGTGATCGTCGGCGCCGGCGTTCGACAGGCGGAATTCGAAGCCTGGCCGCAGCTTGCCGAAAAACTCCCGCTCCTGTCGCAGGCGATCGGCTGGATTGGTCATGTGCAGACGCGGGCGCGCGGCACGGTATGCGGCTCCATTGCCCATGCGGACCCGAGCGCCGAACTGCCGCTTTCGCTGATCGCACTTGGCGGTTCGGTAAGGCTCGCGAGCCGGCGCAGGAGGCGCACCGTGCCTGCCGCCGAATTCTTCCTGGGCATGATGTCCACGGCCATCGCCGAAGGCGAGATGATCGAGGCGGTTGCCTTTCCGGTGGCGGGCCGTGGAACTGGCCACGCTTTCCGTGAGATCGGCAGGCGTCATGGCGACTTTGCCATCGTTGCCTGTGCCGCGGTCAGCGACGGTCAAACCACCCGCCTTGCGGTGGCCGGCGTGGACGATCACCCCCGCCGTTTCGATCTCCCGCAGGAGGATGGTGGGGCACTCGATGACGCGCTCAACGATATCGCCTGGTCGCTCAACGCCCGCGACGACCTGCATGCCAGTGCGCGCTACCGGCGCGAACTCGTGCGCCGGCTCGGCCGGGAAACCGTGATGGAGGCCCGTTCATGCCGCAGCTGACCGCTCGAAACCGACACCGCGTCGCCTTCCGCCTCAATGGCAGGCAGGTGGAAGCGCTTGCCGAGAACCGGATGCTTCTCAGCGATCTTCTGCGCCACGAGCTTGGCGCCACCGGCACCCATGTGGGCTGCGAACACGGTGTCTGCGGTGCCTGCACCATCCAGGTGGACGGTGCACCCGCGCGGGCCTGCCTCATTCTCGCTGCCCAGATCGACGGTGCGGATGTGCGCACGGTCGAGGCGCTGGCGCCGCAGCCTGGCCGGCTCTCCGTCCTGCAGGCAGCGTTCCGCGAAAAGCACGGCTTGCAATGCGGCTTCTGCACGCCCGGCATCCTGATGACGCTCGATGCGTTTTTGACCACGCGTCCCGATGCCAGCGAGGCGGAGATACGCGAGCACTTGTCGGGACATCTGTGCCGCTGCACCGGCTACGCGACCATCGTGGCGGCCGCGCTGGCGGCCGTGGAGGAATTGAGGAAGGAGCAAAAAGAAAATGCTTGATCTGGGAGCGAGTTTTCTGGCGAGCGTGAGCCGGGACCCGGCTGCGCTGGCCGTGGTCGATGGTGATACGCGCCTAACCTATGCTGAATGGTATCGCAAGATTTCAGCGCTCGTCGCCGGATTGGACCGGCTGGGCCTGAAGAAGGGCGATCACGTCCTCACCCTCATGATGAACCGCTGGGAGAACGCCTCCCTGCACTGGGCCTGCCAGTTCGCCGGCCTGATCGTCACGCCGCTCAACTGGCGCGCCAAGGGCGATGAAGTCGAATACGCGATCAACGATGCCGGTGCCAGGGCGATTTTCTATGAGGAGATGACGCGTGAGGCGGTCGGCGAAGCTCCCGCTGCAGCCGGGTTGCCCTCTGTTTCGGCGGAAGAGCTCGTCTCCATGATGCAGGGCGACGCGCCCGACGCAGCGCCGCGCGCCGATGCGGGCGACTGGTCGCTGATGCTCTACACCTCCGGCACCACCTCGCGGCCCAAGGGCGTGCCGCGCCGCCATCGCGCGGAGCGGGCAGGGGCTGTCGCCCATGTGGCGCAGAACCTTTATCGCCACGGAGAGCGCACGCTCGGCGTGATGCCGCTCTACCACACGATGGGCGTGCGCTCGTTGATCTCCTCTTCGCTGACGGGCGGCGCCTTCATCTGCCTGCCGCGCTTCAATGCGGCCCGCGCCATCGAGCTGATTGAAGCGGAGAAGATCACCAATCTCTATCTCGTGCCGACGCTTTACCATGACGTCATTCACGACCCGTCTTTTGCGCCTGAGCGCGTGAAGAGCGTTACCAAGCTCGGCTTTGCGGGCGCCTCCATGACCGATGGCCTTCTGAAACGTCTCGATGAAGCGTTCATGCCGGAGCTTTTCGTCAATCACTACGGTTCTTCGGAAATCTACACCTTCACCATCGAACAGAATGCGGTGGCAAAGCCGGGGTCGGCCGGCCGCGCCGGCATCAACCAGATAATCCGGGTCGTGAAACTTGGCGCGAAGGCTCCGGACGAGCACGCGGCAACCGATGAGGAAGGCGAGATCATAGCCTATCTGAAGGGCGACGAATCCTTCGAGGGCTACTGGAACCGCCCCGATGCCGATGCCAAGGCGTTGCGCCAGGGCTGGTATTTCACCGGCGACACCGGCTTCTACGATGCGGACGGCGATCTTTTCGTGACGGGCCGTGTCGACGACATGATCATCACCGGCGGCGAGAATGTCTCGCCGGTCGAGGTCGAGAGCTGTCTGTCATTGCATGAGCAGGTCGCGGAGGTTGCCGTGGTCGGCCTGCCCGATGAGCGCTGGGGCAAGATCGTCACCGCTTTCGTCAAGCGCAAGGGCAATGTCTCGGCTGAAGAACTGGACGCCCATTGCAGGACGTCGGGCCTCGCCAATTTCCGCCGCCCGCGCCGCATCGTCTTCGTTGACGAAATCCCCAAATCCCCGGTCGGCAAGATCCTGCGCCGCATGCTCGTCGCAGGCGAATACAGCACCGAGCGCCCGCTCGAAGCCGACCAGACCGCCCAATAGCAGACCGAAAGGATTCCATTCAGATGGCTGAGACAATGAAATTCGCCGATCCACGCCTGGCCGAGCTCGACGGTTTCACCGTAACGGTGGACGCTGTCCGCCAGCGCGCCGACATCACGCTCGACCGCGCTCCTTACAACGTCGTGTCGATGGACCAGCGCGATCAGCTGCGCCTCGTTTTCGAAGCGCTCGACGCCGATGAACGGGTGCGTGTGATCGTTGTGACGGGGGCGGGCGCGCATTTTTCCTCGGGCGGCAATATTCGCGGTTTCCTCGAGGCGACGCCCGAGCATGTGGCTCATCTTGCCTGGAACATCGCGGCACCAGCCCGCTGCTCCAAGCCGGTTATCGCTGCCAATCGCGGCTATTGCTTCGGCGTCGGCTTCGAACTGTCGCTTGCCTGCGATTTCCGCATCGCCAGCGAAACCACGCTTTACGCGCTGCCGGAACAGAAACTGGGTCAGATTCCGGGATCGGGTGGTTCCGCCCGTCTTCAGAAGATGGTTGGCGTGACCCGCACCAAACACATCGTCATGCGTTCCAAGCGCATTACCGGCCAGCAGGCCTATGACTGGGGCATCGCAACGGAAGTGGTTCCGGACGCTGAACTCGAAAGCACCGTCGACGCCCTGGTGGAGGAGCTGATCGCCTTCTCGCCGATCGCCCAGCGCACGGCGAAGAAGCTGCTCAACGACACTGACGACGCGAACCTGTCCATTGCCATCGATCTCGAGGGCCATTGCTACAGCCGTCTGCGCACGTCGGACGACTTCCGCGAAGGCGTGAACGCCTTTCACGAGAAACGCGCGCCGAAATTCATCGGCAGCTGACCGTAAGGAGCCGCGCCTGGCGGCCGGACGGTTTTATCGGGTCGGGAGCCGGCAATCGGGAAAATGCCGGCCTCCTGCCAGTCCAGGGAGGAAGTGACATGGAAAAGCGTCAGATCATCGAAGCGGGGCCGGGCATTGCCAGCGGCCTGCGCGATCTCTTCAAATATCTCAATCTCAAGACGGCAAGCGCCGGTCTCGTCGCGGCCATCTTCGGCTGCTCTGGGCCTGCACTGATCGTCATCGGCGCGGCCAACAAGGCCGGCCTCAGCAATGGCCAGACGGTTGCCTGGCTTTTCGCGATCTATTTTCTGGGCGGGCTCATCAGCCTGTTTCTGGCCCTGCGCTACAAGCAGCCGGTCACGGGCGCCTATTCCATTCCGGGCGCGGCACTTGTGGCGGGGTCCCTTGCCGCTTTCTCGTTCGACCAGGCCGTGGGCGCATTCATCATGGCGGGCATCATCGTCTTCCTTCTGGGCATCAGCGGCCTCATCGGCAAGGTGATGCGCTGGCTGCCCATGCCCATCGTGATGGCGATGATCGCAGGCGCCCTGATCCGCTTTGCAACCGGTGCGGTTTCCGCGCTTGGCACGGCGCCGATCATCGCCGGAGCCGCCATCGTCGCCTTCTTCGTGTCGATGCGCTTCGTGAAAACCGTCCCGCCCGTTCTGGCTGCTTTCGTCGTCGGCCTCATAGCGGCCTTTGCGACGGGATCGGTTGGCGGCGGCAGTGCCGAGATCGCCTTTGTGATGCCGGAATTCACCGCGCCGACATTCACGCTCGATGCCTTCCTGGCGATTTCCGTTCCATTGGCTCTTCTCGTCATCGGCGCTGAAAATGCGCAGGCGACCGGCGTGCTGATGGCCGAAGGCTATCGCCCTCCAATCAACATGATGACCATAATCTCGGGCATTGGCGGCATCGCCGCCGGCTTCCTGGGCGGTCACAATGCCAACATCGCAGGCCCGATGACGGCTATCTGCTCTTCGGAACAGGCAGGCGAGGACAAGGAAGGGCGTTACGCCGCAACCGTGGTGAACGGTATCCTCTTCGGGGCTTTCGGCCTGGTTGCCGGCGCGGCTGTGCCGGTGGTCATGTCGCTTCCCGGCGCCCTGATTGGAACGGTCGCCGGTCTCGCCATGATCGGTGTGCTGCTGGCCGCTTTCCAGAATGCGTTCGGGCGGTCGCTCGGCAATCAGACCGGTGCCTTCGTGGCGCTTGCAGTTGCGATGTCGAACATCTCGCTCATGGGCATCAGCGCACCATTCTGGGCGCTTGTCGCCGGTGTTGTCGTATCTTTTATCGTGGAGCGCGATGCGCTGATCTCGGCGCAGGCCGCACCCTCGAAGGCATCCTGACCCTTCCAACGGGCGGCTGACGAACGCGGAGCGCCGGAAACGGCGCTCCGTTTTCTTTTGCAAAGGGGATTTGCCCGAGCGGGGAAAGTGTGGCGACGGAACGTTTCCGCCGCCCGTGCGGTGCACAATCCAACAGATGTGAGTTTTATGCTCAACCTTTGCGGGATCAATGATGGTCGAACAACTCGTCTGATAGCGCTTGCCGCGCTTTGATCGGTGATTGAAGGCATAATTTCTCTAGTTAATTCAATCCATTAAACTGTGTTTGTGAAATCTCGAAACCCCTCAGTTGACAAGCAAACCGGGTTCATGGCGTCATCAATGCAGCAGAAGTGACTAAATATCACAAATGCTGATTGCCGGGAGGGCAATCGTCTTTTGCTTTGTTTGGGAGGAACGCATGAACACCCGTCGTACATTTCTGGCCAGCCTGACCGGCGCGGCCTCCGCCATTGCATTACTGGCAATCTCCGGCGTCTCGGCCCATGCCGAAGGCCTGAAGATCGGTTTCAGCCAGGTCACGCTGCAGTCGCCCTTCTATGTCCAGTTGAAGAACGGCGCAGAGGCTGCGGCCAAGGCTTCCGGCGACACGCTTGTCTTCCTCGACGCCAATGGCGACGTCAGCAAGCAGAACAATGACATTCAGGACCTGATCACTCAGGGCGTCGATGCGATCATCATCAACCCGGTCAATCCCGATGCGGTGGCGCCGTCTCTTGAGGCTGCCGAGGCTGCCGGTATTCCCGTCATCACCGTCGACCGGCCGACCAATGGTGGCAAGGTTGCTGCCCATGTGGGACGCGACAACAAGCAGATGGGCAAGCTGGTCGGCGAGGCGGTTGTCGCCAAGCTGAAGGCCGATGGCGTGAGCGGCGCCAAGATCATCGAAATCCAGGGCGATGCGGGCGGCGCCGTCATGATGGACCGTCGCGATGGTTTCCATGCGGCCATCGAAGGCTCGGGCCACACCATCGTCGAGGGGCCATACGCCGAATATATCCGCGCCAATGCGGTGACGGCTATGCAGGACCTGCTGCAGGCGAATGCCGACGTGAAGGTGGTTTATGCCCACAATGACGACATGGCGCTCGGCGCTCTGCAGGTACTCAAGGAAAGTGGTCGCAACGACGTGTTGATTGCCGGCGTCGACGGTCTTTCCGAGGCTCTGGAGACCATGAGCTCGGGTGGCGAATATGTCGCGACCGCGCTCAACGATCCGCAATATCTGGGCGACGTGACGATTCAGGTTGCGCGTGAAGCGGCTGCTGGCAAGGACGTGCCTTCCTTCGTCGATGCGGGCACTGCTCTGGTGACACCGGAAAATGTCGGCGAGTTCCCGCACTCGGCCCTCTTCGCCGAATACCGCCCACAGGTTCTGGGCAAGTAAAGCTCCCAAGCAAAGAGGGAGGGGCGCTTTCGCCCCTCTCTCCCGCGCATGCGGCCGCCGGCGCGGCGTCGCAGGCGATGACAGGCCTATTCAGGAGGAAGATTTTCATGCGCGCAGCCGTCCTTCATACCCCGGGTGACATTCGTCTCGAAGATGTGGCAAAGCCTGCTCCGGGACCCGGCGAGGTGCTTCTGCGCGTGGATGCGGTTGGGGTTTGCGGCTCGGACCTGCCGCGCATGCTCATCAAGGGCGCGCACAAGATGCCGATCATCTGCGGTCACGAGTTCTCGGGCCGCATCGAGGAATTCGGAGAGGGTGTGAGCGGTTATGCGCTTGGCGACCTCGTCACGGTTCCGCCCATGCTGCCCTGCGGAACCTGCGATCAATGCGCGACCGGAAATTTCTCCCGTTGCCGCAACTATGATTATTTCGGATCGCGCCGCGACGGTGCCTATGCCGAATGGGTCTGCGCGCCGGTCGAAAACCTCCTCAAGGTTCCCGAGGGGTGCGACCCGCGTGCGGCCGCCATGGTCGATCCAGCCTCCATCGCTCTGCATGCGATCTGGAAAGCGGGCGGTGTGCGCATGGGCGACCGCGGCGCAGTGATCGGCTGCGGCCCGATCGGACTCTTCGCCATTCAGTGGATGCTCCTGATGGGGGCAAGGGAAGTTGTTGCCATCGACGTTTCGGAGGAAAAACTCGATCTGGCGCGCCAGGCGGGCGCGACCCACACATTCCTTTCGAGCGCCGAACTGCCGAAGGACCTCCTGTCGGACGTGATCGTTGAGGCGGCGGGGCATCCAAGTTCCATCGAGGCGGCGGTGCGGCTGGCTGCGCCCGGCGGGCATGTGGTCTTCATCGGCATTCCGGTCGGCGAAGTGCCGATCTCCAACGCGGCCTTCCAGCATTTCCTGCGCCAGGAAGTCTCCCTGCATGGATCATGGAATTCCTTCGGCGCTCCCTATCCGGGACCGCAATGGACCGTAACCCTGGACAAGCTTGCCTCGGGCGCCCTGAAATGGGAATTCATGATCACGCATGAACTGGGGCTGGAGGAACTGCCGGGCGTGTTCGAGCGGCTGCGCACCGATCGCAGCTTCTTCTTCTCCAAGATCATGTTCCGCCCGTGACGGGCGGTTCCGGGCGAGGAGGCCGGGAACTGTCGCAGGCGGCGATGTGAGGGAGGGCAGATTGATATGGCTCGCATACTGAGCTTCGATTTCGGCACGGGCGGTGTCCGGGCGGGGGTGTACGACACCGACCGGCGGCAGATGCTTGGTCAGGAAGACGCTCCTTACGCCACCCGCTATCCCCATGCCGGCTGGGCGGAGCAATCGCCGCAGGAATGGCGCGCCGCCTTGCGTGCCGCCGGCCGCGCTGTCCTTGAAAAGACGGGCTCAACGACCGTGGATGCCGTCTGCACCGCCACGACTGCCTCGACGGTCGCACTCTGTCTGCGCGATGGAACGCCCATTGCGCCGGCACTTCTCTGGATGGATTGCCGGGCTGAGGCCGAGGCGCGGGAGACCGCTGCGCTCGACCATCCCGTCATGCGCTATTGCGGCGGCTCCGACGCGGTGGAATGGCTGGTGCCCAAATCCATGTGGCTGAAGCGCCATCAGCCGGAAGTCTGGGCAAGGGCCGAAATGGTCTGCGAAGCGCTCGATTACGTCAATTTCGACCTCACGGGAGAATGGGTGGGCTCGCGCATGAACGCGGCCTGCAAATGGAATTACGACAGCGCCGAACAGCGTTTCGTGCCGGAGATATATGAGGCCTTGGGCATTCCCGAGCTGAAGGAACGGCTGCCGCAGCGTATCGTGCCGGTCGGCGGCGTCATCGCTCCGATGCGCGAGGCCATGGCTGCAGAACTCGGCCTGAGCAATTGTCCCGTGGTCGCCCAGGGCGGTATCGATGCCCATATGGGCATCCTGGGAGCGGACACGGTCGAGCCGGGTGGCATGCTGTTCATCGGTGGAACCTCCATCGTCCAGCTGGTGCAACTGGCGGAAGAAGCCGATGTATCCGGTTTCTGGGGGCCATATCCCAACGCATTGACGGACGGACATTGGCTCGTCGAATGCGGTCAGGTTGCCGCGGGGTCCATGCTCAACTGGCTCACGGGCGAGATGTTCGGCCTCGACGGGAAGGGGCATGCCGCGCTGATCGATGACGTGGCCGCCACACCGGCGCGGGCCGAAGGGCTTCTGGGCCTCGACTACATGATGGGCAATCGTACACCCTATCGCGACGCAGCCCTGCGCGGCGCGCTGCTCGGCTTGACGCTTGGCCACACGCGAGCTGATGTCTACGCGGCGGCAATCGATTCCATCGCTCTCGGCTCGGCGAACATTCTTTCGGTCCTCTCGGGCAGGGGCATTCCGGTCGAGCGCGTGATGATGGCCGGCGGCATCGTTAAGAATCCGGCCTGGCTGCAGGCTACGGTGGATGCGCTCGGCATCTCCGTCGAAGTCGCGCGAGAGGACAATCTTTCCCTGGTTGGCGCGTCGGTTGCCGGCGCTACGGCAATCGGTGTGTTCTCCGACCTTCAGGCTGCGGCAAAGGCCTGTGTAGCGCCTGCCGGTCGATTGGAGCCGCGTCCCGAGAGGGCGGAATGGTATGCGCGCACCCTGCCGCTTTATCGCGAAGCGACGGAGGAACTGCGTCCCGTGCTGCATCAGCTCGCTTACCGTCAGATGGGCCGGGAGGGGAAGTGAGCATGGCTGAACGCAACGTCTACGCCGCCCGGCTGCCGATCAATGAGCAACGTGACCATCTGATGGTTCAGGTGGCGAAGCTCTATTACGACCTCGACCGCACGCAGTCCGACATCGCATCCGAACTGGGTTTGACCCGCTGGCAGGTGGGCAGGCTCCTGACCGAGGCGAAGGAAGGGGGTATCGTTCGCATTGAAATCACGCCGCGCGGCGGCAGGCGCACGTCGCTCGAGGTGGAGCTGCAGCGTCGCTTCTCCGTGCGTGAGGTGATCGTCGTCCCCACCGGAGATATCGAGGACCCGAGCCTCATCATCGACAGTGTCGCCCAGGCGGCCGCCAAGCATCTGGTCAGCCTGAGCCCAAAACCGGCTCTGATGGGCGTGAGCTGGGGCCGGACCATGGCGGCTGTGGCGCGTGCTCTTCCCAAAGACTGGTGTCCGGGGCTTCACGTGGTCCTCGTCAATGGATCGACCGCGCTCACCACAACGACCAGCCGCAATTCCGCCGTGGCCGAGGAATTCGCCCAGTCCGCTGGCGGTCGCGCCACGCTTCTGCCGGTGCCGGCGATCATGGGGTCGCGCTCCACGCGCGATGCGCTGGAGCAGGACCCGATCATCGAACGTGTCCTGACCCTGGCCGAGGAGGCGCCCGTCCTCTGCTTCGGCCTTGGCGGACTGACACACCAGTCGGTTCTCCTCGGCTCCGGCTATCTGGACGAGGACGACATCGCCCGGCTGCGCAAGCTCAATTCGGTGGGCGACATCATGGGCCGTTTCGTCGACCGGCAGGGCCGCATCGCCGACACGCATCTTGATGACCGCACTATCGGCCTGCGGCTCGAGGCGCTGTCGCGCAAGGAGCGCGTCATCGGTGTCGCGGCGGGGGAGGACAAGCACCTGATCGCCGCTGCCTGCCTCGGCGCAGGCTATGTCACCGATCTCGTGACCGACGAGGGTACGGCCCGCCGGATACTCGAGGAGGCGGCCTGATGGCGGATTTGCTGACGATCGAAAATCTCTCCAAGCGCTTTCCGCCCAATATAGTGGCGCTGGAACAGGCAACCGTCTCCGTGCGCAAGGGCGAGGTGCACTGCCTTCTAGGTGCCAATGGCGCCGGAAAGTCCACCTTCCTGAAGCTGATCGCCGGCGCTCTGTCGCCGTCGGGTGGCGAAATCTGCATCGAGGGACATAAGGTCAATTTCCGCGCGCCGGTCGAGGCTGCGGCGGCCGGAATCTCGATGATCTATCAGGAACTGGATCTTGTGCCGCAGCTCACCGTTGCCGAAAATCTGTTTCTGGGACATCCGCCATCCCGCTTCGGCTTCCTGGACAAGCGTGCACGCCGGACGAGGGCCGTAGAGGCGCTGGCCCGCGTGGGAGCGAATTTTTCGCCCGACGACCGGGTCGGAAGTCTGTCCATCGCCAACCAGCAGCTCACCGCGATTGCCCGCTCGCTGACGCGCGACGCCAAGGTCATCATCATGGATGAGCCTTCGGCTGCCCTCAATGAAACCGAGCTGGAAGCCGTCTTCCGCGTGATCCGCGAGCTGACCGCACAGGATGTGGCGATCCTTTATGTCAGCCATCGGCTTGGCGAATTGCGGGAGATCGGCGACCGCGTCACCGTCCTGCGCGGTGGGCGCACCATCGAGACCTTCGACGTCGATGGCACTCCCGACAGTGCGCTGGTCGAGGCGATCCTGGGTCGTGACAGGGCCTTCGTCGAGCGGCGCGAGCGTCCGCCGGTCACCGGCGAGGTGGTCTTGAGCGTCGAGCGGCTTAAAGGTCCGCAAGGACTCGACATTCGTGGTTTCGAGCTGCGCCGTGGCGAGATCGCAGGCCTCACCGGGCTGAATGGGTCGGGCCGCACCTCGTTCCTGCGCTCGCTGTTCGGCGCGCAGCAATGCGAGGCAGAGATGATCCTGCATGGAAGGAGCTATGCACCCGGGACGCCGCGGGATGCGATCCGCGCTGGCCTTGGCCTCGTGCCGGAAAGCCGCAAGACGGAGGGGCTGATTCTCGATGCGCCAATCTATCGCAACGCCACCTTGCCCACCATGCAGGGCCGGTTCTGGGCGCGTCACGGCGACCTGAAGGCGCGAACCGAACCGGTTCTAAAGCAGCTCTCGACCAAATATGGCGCGCCGGAGCAAAAGGTGATCCAGCTTTCAGGCGGCAACCAGCAGAAGGTCGTGCTCGCCAAATGGATCATCAAGGGTGCCGATCTGCTTCTGCTGGACGAGCCATCGCGGGGGCTGGACATTGGCGCCAAGGCCGATCTTTACCGCCTGGTTTCCGAACTAGCCGCCAATGGCGCCGCCGTCATCGTCGCTTCCTCGGAACTTGAGGAACTCTATGCGGCCTGTGATACGATCTGGGTCTTTCACGAGGGGCGCAACATTGCGCGTTTCGACCCGGCCACCACCGATCAGGACACGATCCTGAAGCATCAGATTCTTGGAGAACATCACCATGACTGAGACCGTGACGGGAGCAGCGCCCGCGCGGCGCCCCGGACGCCGCCTCATCGATCTGGCGATCGAATACAACTTCATCCTCATCTTCCTGGTCGTGGTGGCGATTGCGGCGACCCTGTCACCCAACTTCCTGACGGCCACCAACATCGCCAACCTTTTCCAGCAGGCAGCCGTGGTGGGCGTCGTCGCCATCGGTATGACCTTCGTCATCCTGACCGGCAATATCGATCTTTCGGTCGGTTCGGTGGTGGCATTGTGCGGCATGCTCGCAGCCGTGCTTCTTGCCGACGGAATGCCGATCATGCCGGCAATCGCGATCACCATATTGGCCGGCGCGATTGCGGGCGCCACGATTGGCCTTATCAGTGCGCTTGCCGAGGTGCCGAGCTTCATTGTCTCGCTGGCCGGTCTGGTCTCGTTTCGGGGCATCACCTATCTCATGACCGATGGCGTGCCGGTTTCAGGACTGCCGCAGGGCTTCGGCGCGATCTCCTCCACAATGGTGCCGGTTCTGCCCGGTCTCCAGATCAGCTCCATGGGCCTGATCTTCATCGTGTTGTGCATTGCCGCCGGCGCCCTTTTGCGCCTCACTGTGTTCGGCGAATCCGTTTACGCGACGGGCGGCAACGCGGAAGCATCGCGCCTTTCGGGTCTTCCGACCACGCGCATTCTGGTCATGGTCTTCACCGTATCGGGCATCATGAGCGCTCTGGCCGGCATTCTTCTGACCTCGCGCCTGCGCATTGGCCAGCCGACGGCGGCTCAGGGATTGGAGCTCGATGCCATCGCCGCTGTGGTTTTGGGGGGAACCTCGCTCTTCGGCGGCAGGGGCGGGGTTCTCGGCACGTTTTTCGCTGTGATGCTGTTGCAGGTCCTGCGCAACATCTTCAATCTGCTTGGCCTCGGCTCCTTCTACCAGATGACCGTGACAGGCCTTATCATCGTCGCCGCGATCCTGCTCAATCGCTTCATCGACATTCGTCGCGGTCGGGCCTGAACCAATCGCCAAATGCTGGATTTCGAAATGACAGATCATTTTCCCCGCCCGGAGGGCACGCCCCTCACGCTCGACTGGTTCGAGGGCCATGAGGTGAACCTCAGCGCGGCCGAGCGTCGCGCGGCCACGCTGCCCACCCGGCGAACGGTCAAGAAGGAATGGCAGGCCGCCTGGCTTCTGCGCGCCGTCTCCTGCATCGATTTGACCACGCTTGCCGGCGACGATACGGAAGGCCGCGTAAACAGGCTCTGCGCCAAGGCAAGAGCGCCGGTTCGGGCCGATCTTCTGGAGGCGCTGGGCGTCGAAGGGCTCACCGTCGGGGCGGTCTGCGTCTACCCGACCATGGTGCCCCACGCGGTCCGCGCGCTCGAAGGTTCCGGCATTCCCGTGGCTTCCGTCGCGACCGGCTTTCCGGCGGGCCTTTCGCCGCTGCCGCTCAGGCTTGCCGAAATTCGCTATGCGGTGGAAGCGGGCGCCCGTGAGATCGATATCGTCATCACCCGCGAACATGTCCTTAAGGGCGAGTGGGCGGCTCTTTACGATGAGCTGAAGGCCATGCGCGAAGCCTGCGGCGACGCTCACATGAAGGCCATTCTGGCAACCGGCGATCTGAAGACCCTGACCAATGTCTACAAGGCCTCCATGGTGGCCATGCAGGCCGGCGCGGATTTCATAAAGACCTCCACCGGCAAGGAGGATGTGAATGCCACATTGCCGGTTTCGCTGACCATGGTCAGGGCATTGCGTGATTATGGCGAGCGCACGGGCCAGATGGTCGGCTTCAAGCCTGCCGGCGGCCTGAAGACGGCGAAGGACGCCATGAACTGGCTGATCCTCATCAAGGAGGAGCTGGGAACGCGTTTCATGATGCCCGATCTCTTCCGCATCGGCGCTTCCTCGCTGCTCGGCGACATTGAACGCCAGCTCGAACACCATGTCACGGGCCGCTACTCGGCCGCCAATCGCCACGCGCTGGCCTGAGGATAGACCATGCCTTCCATCAAGGACATCATGCAGACCATGGAATACGGTCCCGCTCCCGAAAGCAATTCAGAGGTCAGGGCCTGGCTCGATGAGCGCGCCGCGGGCCTCGGCCACTTCATCAATGGCAGGTTCACCGCCCCTGGCGACGACCTGATCGAGGTCGTCAATCCGGCAACGGAAGAGGTGATCGGCCGGGTGCCGAAGGGCGTCGCCGCCGATGTGGATGCAGCGGTTCGCGCCGCACGCGCTGCCCTTCCCAAATGGGCCGCCCTTTCGGGCTTCGAGCGCGCCCGCTATCTCTATGCCATCGCCCGCCATATCCAGAAGCGTGAGCGTTTCTTCGCCGTCCTTGAAACCATGGACAATGGCAAGACCATCCGCGAGACGCGCGATATCGACATTCCGCTCGTCGCCCGTCATTTCTATCACCATGCGGGCTGGGCCGAGCTTGTCGATGACGAGTTTCCCGATCACACCCCGGTCGGGGTCTGCGGCCAGATCATTCCGTGGAATTTTCCGCTCCTGATGCTGGCCTGGAAGGTGGCGCCGGCGCTGGCCGCCGGCAACACGGTGGTGCTCAAGCCCGCCGACCTGACACCCATGACGGCCTCGGCTTTCGCCGAGCTTCTGGTGGAGATCGGGCTTCCCGCAGGCGTCGTCAACATCGTTCATGGCGATGGCGAGACGGGTGCGGCGATTGCCGGCCATGCCGACATCGACAAGGTGGCCTTCACCGGCTCCACCGATGTGGGCCGCGTCATCCGTCGCCAGATTGCCGGATCGGGCAAGAAGCTCAGCCTGGAACTCGGCGGCAAGTCCCCCTTCATCGTGCTCGAGGATGCCGATCTCGACGGTGCGGTGGAAGGCGTCGTCGATGCGATCTGGTTCAATCAGGGCGAGGTTTGCTGCGCGGGCTCGCGCATTCTCGTGCAGGAAGGCGTTGCTCGGCGCTTCTTCGAAAAGCTCACGCAGCGCATGAAGACCCTTCGCGTCGGAGACCCGTTGGACAAGACCATGGATATCGGCGCCGTGGTCTCAAAGAAGCAATTGTCCCGCATCGAAGCGCTTCTTGAAACCGGCAAGGCCGAGGGCGCGACGTTGAATGTCGCGCCTGTCGAACTGCCAAAGCGCGGAGCCTTCTGTGCCCCCGGCTTTTTCACCGGCACGGCATCGTCCCACACTGTCTCCCAGGTCGAAATTTTCGGCCCCGTCGCCACCACCCAGACCTTTCGCACGCTTGGTGAGGCGGTGGCGCTCGCCAACGATACGCGCTACGGGCTTGCGGCCTCCGTCTGGTCTGAAAACGTCAATCGCGCCATCGAGCTTGCCGCGCGGGTGAAGGCCGGTGTGGTGTGGATCAACGGCACCAACATGTTCGATGCGGCAGCTCCCTTCGGTGGTTACCGAGAGAGCGGTTTCGGACGCGAGGGCGGGCGCTCCGGCATGCTTGAATATCTGGCGCTTCCCGCCGACAAGAAAGGCAAGCCGCGCCCGGCTCCGACACTTGTTCCGCAGGTGCAGCCCTTCACGGGCAAGGCCGACCTGCCCGAGATCGACATTACGGCAAAGCTCTATATCGGCGGCAAGCAGGCGCGTGCCGACGGCGGGCAGAGCTATACGGTGATTGGCAAATCCGGCCAGGCCATCGGCCAGGCGGGCCTCGCCAACCGCAAGGATGTGCGCAACGCCGTCGAAGCGGCGGGCAAGGCAACAGGCTGGGGCAATGTCACCGGCCACAACAGGGCGCAGGTCTTGTATTTCCTTGCCGAGAATTTGAGCCAGCGGCGTGCCGAGTTCGCTGCTGCTCTGGCCGCCTCCGGCGCAAGCCCGAAAGCCGAGGATGAGGTGGAACTGACGATCCGCCGCGCCTTCTGGTATGCGGCCCAGGTCGACAAATTCGACGGCGCGGTGACGGCGACGAAATCGCGGCACGTGACCATGACCGTCAACGAGCCCTTCGGAACCATGGGCATCGTGGCGCCCGACGAGGCACCGCTTCTGTCGCTCCTGTCGCTGATCCTGCCGGCCATCGCGCTCGGCAACCGCGTTGTCGCGGTGGCCTCGCAAAGCCACCCGTTGATTGCCGCGCGTCTCTATCAGGTGCTTGAAACCTCTGACATTCCTGGCGGCGTGGTCAACCTCCTGACGGGTGATCGCGACGTACTCGCCAGAACGCTGGCCGAACACGATGACGTTGCAGCGCTCTGGTATTGCGGCAGCGAGGAAGGATCGGCGATGGTCGAAAAAGCCTCCGCCGGAAACCTCAAATCGACCTGGTCCGACAATGGAAGGCTGCGCGACTGGCGCGATCCGAAACAGGGGCAGGGCAGGGAATTTCTGCGCCGCGCCTGCCAGGTGAAGACGATCTGGCTGCCCTACGGCGAATAAGAAGACGAAAGCGGGGAGCCTGCGCTTCCCGCTTTCGTCCTTTTGCGCGTAAGCATGGCGCCAAGCGATGCAATGCGGACTGGAGGACGAGAAATGGTGAGGACGGTTGCCGTTGTTGGGTGCGGCACGGTTGGAGCAAGCTGGGCCGCTTTGTTTCTGGCTGGCGGTTATGATGTGGTCGCGACCGACCCGGCGCCTGGAGCAAAAGCCGGACTGATGGCATTCATCGCGCGCGCCAGGCCGCAGCTTGCCGAACTCGGCCTTGCCGGAGATGGCGCGCTGTCCTTCACCGAAAATCTTGAGGAGGCGGTCGGATCCGCCGATTTCGTGCAGGAGAATGCGCCTGAGAACGAGGCCTTCAAGCGCGATTTCCTTGCCCGCATCGATGCGCTTGCACCCGAGCAGACCATCGTCGCCAGCAGCACGTCTGCGCTTCTGCGCAGCCGCATCGTTGCCGATTGCGCCAGGAAACATCGCCACATCGTGGCGCATCCCTTCAATCCGCCGCATCTGTTGCCGCTTGTCGAGATCGTCGGGGAGGACGATGCCGTCGTGGAACGCGCTTGCGCCTTCTACCGCTCACTCGGACGGCGGCCCATCGTGTTGAAGCGTGAGGCGCCCGGGCACATTGCAAACAGGCTCTCCTCCGCGCTTTACCGCGAGGCTGTCTCGCTGGTCGAGCAGGGGATTGCCAGCGTCGCGGACATCGATGCCGCCGTCAGCGATGGACCGGGGCTGCGTTGGGCGATCATGGGGCCGCACATGACATATCATCTGGGAGGCGGTGCGGGCGGCATTGCCCATTATCTCGATCACCTCGGCCCGAGCCAGGAGCGCCGCTGGGCATCGCTCGGCACGCCTCAGCTCAATAGCGAGGTCAAGAAGGCGATTGTCGAAGGGGTCGAGGAAGAGGCCCAGGGACGCGATATCGCTGCGTTGGAAGCCGAGCGCGACCGGCTCCTGTCCGAGATCGTTCGGTTGAAGGCCGCTATATCCAGCGACTGACCCTCCCGAGATCAGCGCATTCCGACCTTGATGTTCAGCGCCTTGGGCAGCCACGCGCCAAACCGTGCGGCAAGCCCCGGTTCCTGTCCGAGATCTTCCGCCTCCTCGCAGGAAAGGATCGCAGCCCGGACCATTCTGCCGCCAACGGTTCGGAAGGGCTCGGGCGGAAATCGCGGCACATCGCGGCGGCAGAACAGAGAGTTCGTCCATCGGTTGCTCTCTCCGAGAACAAGCGAGCTCAGGCATTCGCCGCCGATCCGAGTGGCATTGACGCCGTGCCCTGAATAGCCGCAACCGACATGCACCCGCCGGTTCGCCGAACTTTTGAAGAAGGGCAGCCGGTCGGCGGAGATGTCTATCCCGCCGCCCCAGGATTTTTCGATACGTGGTCTGCCGAGGCCGGGCATGAGGCGGGAAAGTGCGGCCGCAGCACGTCCAGCCGATGCCATGTCCTCGCTCAACACGGGATCGAGATAGCGCGCACCATAGGCGATGGGTCCGGAGCCAGACCCCATCAGGATGCGATTGCCTTCGGCCTTGCGGAAATAGTGTACGAACATACGCAGATCGGCGAGACCCTCATCACCATCCCAGCCGATCTTGTCGTGCAGATCGGGAATTTCCTCGCTCATCACCGCGTAGGAGGAAAAGACGGCGATATGACCGCTTGCAAGCGCATGGCCGGCAAGCCCCGTATTGGTGGCGAGCACCACCTGGTCGCAGTGGATTTCGCCGCGGGCGGTGCGCACGATGCATGGTCCGCCGTCTTCCATGCCGGTCATGGTCGTGTTCTCGAAGATGCGGACGCCGGCTTCGATGCAGCTCTGGCGCAACGCGCGCGCCAGGCGGGCCGGTTGCAGATTGGCTCCTTCAGGCAGATAGATGCCCTGCCGGAACACGCGTGAGCGGATGCGCTCGTCGAGCATCTTCTTGTCGAGCGCGACGGCTGTTTCTGGAACGCCGAGACGGCGGGCTGCCGCGACAACGCCCTGCAGTTTGATATCCTGCGCATCGGAAGTGGAGACCCGGATATTGCCGGCCTCGCGCCACCAGATGTCTCTGCCGTGAGCGGTGGCGTAGACCCTGATCGCGTCCTGCGCCAGCGTTCCCAGTTTTGCAGCCTCAAGCGCAGCGTCGGCGCCAAAATTTGCGGCAAGCGTTCCAAGGGAACCCCAATAGCCATGAACCTTGCCACCGTTCATGCCGCTGGCGCCCGACCCGCAAAGGCCTGCTTCCACGAGCACGATATCAAGATCGGGCTTGCGCTCCTTGAGGAGAAGGGCAGTCCAAAGTCCCGTGAAGCCACCGCCGACGATTGTCACATCGGTGCGCTGAACCCCTTCCAGGGCCGGGGAAGGCGCGGAACCGTCATGGCGAAGTGCCTCCTGGAACCACCATGAAATCCTGTCTGGTTTTGGAGTGTCGGAAGGCGTTGGGCTCATGGTGCGTTTTCTTTGCGGGTTTGATTCAAACGAAATGACAGGCGACGGACTGGGGGGAGCCGTCGCGCTGTTTCAGCTCCGGCTGTTCGATAGCGCAGCGTTCCTGTGCCATCCAGCAACGGGTGCGGAAGCGGCATCCGGAGGGAGGGTCGGTAGGTTTGGGAATTTCGCCCTTCAGGATGCGCGGCGTGCGGGATTTCTCCAGGGCCGGGTCGGGCACATTCGCACTGTCGACCAGGGCCTGCGTGTAGGGATGGCGTGGCGATTGCAGGACGTCCTGCGCCCGGCCGTATTCCACCACCTTGCCAAGATACATGACCGCGATCAGGTCGGAGATATTCGCGACAACGGCAAGGTCATGCGACACGAACACGTAGGAGACCTGCAGGGAGGTTTGCAGTTCGCGCAGAAGGTTGATCACCTGCGCCTGCACGGAGACATCGAGCGCCGAGACAGGTTCGTCGCAGATTACCAGCCGCACATCCGATATCAGCGCGCGTGCGATGCCCACACGCTGCTGTTGACCGCCGGAGAGCTGATGCGGCATTCGCTGCGCCATCTCCTTACCGATACCCACCCGCTCCAGCATTTCAAGGGCGCGCTCGCCGCGTTGCTTCGCGGAAAGGTCCCTTCGGTGCACATCGAGCGGCTCACGCACGATATCGGCAATCCTCATGCGCGGGTTCAGTGAACTGTAGGGCGATTGAAACACCATCTGCACATGTTGCAGTGCCTTGTTGCGCTGGCGTTCGGGCAGGTTCGTCACATCCTGGCCTTCCAGCAGGATCCTGCCGGACGTGGCGCCCGTCGTCCCGGCAAGCATGCGCGAAAGCGTGGATTTTCCGCAGCCGGATTCACCGACAATGCCGAGCGTCTGGCCCTTATCGAGACGCAGCGACACGCCGCTCACCGCATTGAGCTCGACAGGCTCTCTGAAAAGCCCTTGCCCTATGAAATAGGTTTTGGAGAGATCCCTGATTTCGAGAAGGGGAATGCCGTTGCCTGAAGGTTCATGCATCGGTTGGCTCCCTCGAAGCGAAGTGGCAGGCAACCCGGTGTCCGTCCCGCAGGAGCGCTTCCTCCGGTGCGATCCTCATGCAAACCTCGCCCATCTGCTCGCAACGCGGATGGAAGGCGCATCCGGCGACGGGGTTGCTCGGAACGGGCGGGCTTCCGGGAATGGAAACCAGCGCTTCGCCGGGCCGGTCGAGCCTGGGCATCGAGCGCAGCAGCGCACGCGTGTAAGGATGCTGCGGCGCGGCGAACACGTCCGTTGCCTGGCCGACCTCGGCCGCCTTGCCGGCATACATCACGAGCAGCCGATCAGCGAGCCGCGCGACGGCCCCCATGTCGTGCGTGATGAGCAGAACGGACATGCCGAACCTGGCGCGCAACGACGACAGAAGCTCCAGTATCTGTGCCTTGATGGTTGCATCGAGCGCCGTGGTAGGCTCATCGGCGATGAGCAGTTCCGGTTCGAGCGCCAGCGCCATGGCGATGAGCGCTCTTTGCCGCATGCCGCCAGAAAATTGATGAGGATAGTGGTTCACCCGTTCCTCGGGCGCAGATATTCCCGTCAGCGCAAGCAGCTCGACCGCCCGTTCCATGGCTTGGCGGCGCGGTGTTCCGCGATGCACCATCATCACCTCGGCGATCTGGTAGCCGACGGTGGTGCAGGGGTTGAGGGCGGAAAGCGCATCCTGGCTGATGAAGGAAATCCGTTGTCCCAGAAGCCGCCGCCGCGCGCGGGCGGAGATATGGGCGATATCTTCGCCGCCAAGCAGCAGGCCGCCGCTCACGCGCGCATGATCGGGCAGAAGCCCCATGATCGCTTGGGCGGCGGTCGATTTGCCGGAGCCCGATTCCCCGATGATCGCGAACACCTCGCCCTTGGCAATGTCGAAGGACACGCCGCGAACGATGTCCACATGGCCCGCCCGGGACCTGAACGAGACGTTCAGGTCCTCGACGCGGAGCGTGGGTGTCGGGGGCGGAAGGGTCACGCCGACCGTCACTGCTGGGAGAGCTTGAATTCCGAGAGAGCGAGATTCTCCCCGAAATTCGCGGTCCAATCCAGCTTCTTGGAGAAGCCGTAAAGGGACGAGGCCTGCCATACAGCGGCGATGAAATACTGGTCGTGCACATATTTCTGCACCTGTTTCCAGATTTCCGTGCGCTTGGCGTCGTCCGGTTCCTGTCCCGCAGCAGCCACGAGCCGGTCATATTCGGCATCCTGCGTCACCGAAAGCGCCGAACTCGATTGCAGGAAGGAGTTCATCTTGCTGGCATCGCCTTCGCCGAAGTCCCAGCCGATAATGTAGAATGGGCCACCGCTGCGGTTCTGCATCATGTTGATGAAGCGCCCCCATTCCAATGTCTGTGGGGTGATCTCGAAGCCGACCTGGTCAAGCTGCGAATTGATGACCTGATAGAAGTCGCGGTCGTTCACATAGCGCCCGTCCGAGGTGAAGGTGTCGAGCTTTATCGGCGTCTTGCCTTCGAGAAGCTTCTCCGAAAGGTCGGGATCGTATGCATAGGGTTCGATAGTGTCGTCGAACTGGACGGCATTCGGCCCAAGCGGGACGCCAAGCACACGGCCATATTCTCCCAGAAGGCCGTCCACCATGTCTTCTGTGTCGAGCGCATGGGCAAAGGCCTTGCGGACATCGATATCGTCGAAGGGCGGCTTGCTGGAATCCAGGAGCAGCGTGTGAACGAGACCGTTCGGGCTCGACACGACATGGGCGTTATCGGATTGCTTGACCCGCTCCACATCGGAGATGGGCAGGCGCTGAATGACGTCCACTTCACCTTGGAGGAGGGCATTCACGCGCGTGGAGTTCTCGGGAATGAAGGTGAAGATACCCTTTTCGATGGCCGGCTTCTCGCCCCAGTAATCTTCGTTGCGCGCCAGCGTGAGCGAATTGCCCTTCTGCCAGCTTTCCAGCTTGTAGGGACCGGTCCCCATGGGCTGGTTGATCAGTTCTTCTGGCGTGTGGCTTTCGAAATAGGCCTTGGAAACGATGAACACGCGTCCGCTGCCGCCGATCGGCTGCATGCGGCGCATCAGGACGGGATTGGGCGTCTCCGTCTCGATTTCGACGGTATGGTCGTCGACGGCGCGCACTTCCTTGATGCTGGTGAGCTGCGAATAGTGGGGCGAGCCGAGATCCTTGTCGAGAAGGCGTTGGAGCGTGTATTTCACATCCGCTGCCGTCAGCGGCGTTCCATCGTGAAACGTCACGTCTTTGCGCAGCTTGATTTCCCAGACCGTCGGCGATTTGGCCGAATAGGATTCAGCGAGTTTCGGCTTCAGTTCGCCCGTTGCCGGATCGATCTGCAAAAGGGTCTCGTAAATCTGCGACATCACCACGAGATCGGTGCCGTTGGCGCTCATGGAAGGATCGAGCCGGTCGAGGCCGCCGCTCAGAGCAATACGGGCGGTGGCGGTTTGCGCCAGCGCATCGGACAGCGAGAACGGGGCTGCCGTGAGCGAGAGCCCGAAGGCAAGCATCGCCGCGCGTGTTCCGTGAAGGGCTGTGAAACGTGCCCGGGTTCTAGAATGCACTCCCATTTCATTCTCCTTTGCGGTGTTATTGTTTGCCTGCTTGTTTTGGGTCCGTAATGTCCCGAAGCCGTTCGCCGCACACATTGATCGACAGGACGAGCAGAAAGATTGCGAGACCGGGAAAGAAGGTCAGCCACCAGGCGGTGCTGATGTAGTCGCGCCCTTCCGAGAGCATGCGTCCCCAGGTAGGCGTCTTGGTCGGCACGCCGAGGCCGACAAAGGAAAGCCCGCTCTCCATGACGATCGCTGTTCCAAGGGCGAAGGTGGCGAGCACCAATATGTTGGGCAGGATATTGGGAAGGACGTGCCGCAGGAGGATGCGGGCTGTCCCGCCGCGCATGACGCGAACCGCCTCGATATATTCCTGCTCCACCACCTGCATTGTCTCCGAATAGGAGATGCGGGCGAAAGGCACCCAGCAGCCGAGCGCGATCACGAAGACCACGAGGGGGATCGAGGGGCGCATGATACCGACGATGGTTACGGCGAGCAGGAAGAAGGGAAAGGCGAGCTGGATATTGGTAATGTAGAGCAGCAATCCGCCCATGCGTCCGCCGCGATAACCGGCAAACATGCCGAGCGACACACCGAACAGCGCTGCGAGCGCGACGGCAAATCCCGAGACGAGAATGGCCGGTCGCGCGCCTGCCACGATCAGGGAAAGGATGTCGCGGCCCACCGAATCGGTACCCAGCCAGTGAATGCCCTGCCGCCCCTCGAAACCGGGTGGCATGAGACGGGCTCTCAGGGATTGGCGGGCGGCGTTCATCGGAGCCATCAGGTCGCCTGTCACCGCCATCACGGCCAGAACCAGCAGAAAGACCAGGGCCAGCGCCACGATGATCTGACTGCCGCGCAAGGAGGTGAGCTTTCGCGCCATCGCCGCCATCACTTGTGCCTCAGCCGCGGATTGACAAAGCGGATTGCGACTTCGGCGAGGAAGGTTACGATCACGAAGCCGACGGCCACATAGGCCACGACGCCCTGTACCACGGGGAAGTCTCTCCGCTGGATCGAGGTAATGGCAAGGCGGCCGATCCCCTCCCAGGCGAAGACGGTTTCGGTCAGCACGGCACCGCCGATCAGATTGCCGATTTCAAGCGCCAGCAATGTGAGCACGGGAACCATGCCGTTGCGCAGAACGGTGCGGCTGATGACACGGCTTTCCGGCATGCCCTTGGCTCGCGCCGCCATCACATAGCTCTGCGGTAATACTTCCAGCATTGAGGAGCGTGTAAGGCGGGCAAGGCTCGGAAAGGCATAGATGGCGAGCGTCAGGGCAGGGAGGGCAAGATGCGCCGCAGAACCTGTCCCGTAGGTCGGGAAGAGGTTGAGGCCGACGGCGAAGACCTGGATCAGAAGCAATCCCACCCAGAAGGAGGGCATGGAAGCCCCGATGACCGCGGCGACCTGCACGAAGCGATCCACGGGACCGTCGCGCCAAACCGCCGCCATCACGCCAAGCGGCAGGGCAAAAAGGCAGGCGATCGCCAGGGAAGCACCGGCCAGAACCAGCGTGTTGGGCAGGTGGCGCATGACGATGGAGGTCACGGATTCGGAATCGAAATAGGATTTGCCAAAATCCCCCGTCACCGCGTTTCCAAGGTAGGAAAGAAACTGTGTCACCAGGCTCTGGTTCAATCCGAGCTGCTCGCGCAGCAGGGCGCGCTGCGCCTCGGTTGCATCCTGCGGCAGGATGATGCTGGTCGGATCGCCGCTCAGCCGGACCAGGATAAAGGTCAGGGTCAGCGCCGAAAGAACGACCAGAATGCCCAGAATGGCCTGTCGCAGGAAAACCTGCATTACGCCTTGTCCTTTCCGGAGCCAAAACGGTTTTCACGCCACCTGAGCGCCGCGCTCGTGCCTTCGCGCTCGAGTATCTTTTGAAACTCGCTGCCTTCCTCCTCGATCACATAGCCGAGATAAGCCGTGCTTTCCGCCCAGCTTTCCAGATGCGGTCCCATGCCCATGGTTTCATAGGCGCGGTTTATGCCGCGCTTGTTCATGGCGATGGCGGGCGCGGGTATGGCGCACAGCGTCCTGACCAGGCGCTCCGCTTCTTCCTCATGCGTGCCGGATGCGACGACGGATGTGACGAGCCCCATGTCGAGCGCTTCGCGGGCACTGATCCTGCGACCGGACAGAAGAACGTCCTTGGCACGTTTATGCCCAGTCATCCACGGCACCATCATGAAGGCAGGGCCGGCACCGAACAGGATTTCCGGTTCGCCGAGCTGACACTCTTCCGAAGCGATCGTGAAATCGCAGGGAAGCATGAGTTCGAAGGCGCCGCCGAGGCAGTAGCCGTGGATCGCCGCCACAACCGGTTTGGGCGAGCGCCATATGGCCCAGCGCAGCCGGTTTGCGACATTCTGCAGCGTGTGGAGTTTCTGCGCGTGCGAGCGATGCGAGACCTCGAGCTTGAGATCGAAACCCGAGGAAAACGCGCGGCCGGCTCCCTTCAGGACGATTGCCTTGCAATCATCCTTGCCGCTCGCTTCCTCGATGAGGTCGCCAAGCGCCTTGTATATATCGGGTGTCAGGGCATTCAGCTTTTCGGGCCTGTTGAGGGTCAGCGTGAGAACGTTTTCCTCGAAGGTATGCACGAGATGATCCATCACGCATCTCCCGCTTTTCCGAAGGGCGGTTCTGACCATGCGCCCGTTGTTGCATCGAAGGTTCCTGTCAACACCTGTCCCTCGCCGTCCTGCAGGCGCTTCTTGGCGATCTTGTTGGAACCCGTGCGCGGGAACACTGTGTAATACTGGATGTAGCGGGGCACCTTGAAGCGCGCGAGATGCCCGCGAGCATGGTCGAGGACGGCTTCGGGTGGCAGGTCCTGAGGCGTTTTGCCTTCCTTGAGGACGAGGCATGCCTTCACTTCCTCGCCGCGCTTCTCGTCCTTCACGCCGTGAACGGCAACGTCCTCGATCTCGCTTAGGGTCGAGAGGGCGCTTTCCACCTCCGTTACGGAGATGTTCTCCGCACTGCGGCGGATCATGTCCTTGATGCGGCCGACGATGTAGTAGTAGCCATCTGCATCGCGGCGCGCGAGATCGCCTGTGCGGAACCAGCGACCATGGAAGGCGCCGTCGGTAGCTTCTTTCTTCTTGTAATATCCCTGCAGGATGCCGGGGCCTGTAATGCACAATTCCCCGATTTCGCCATCGGGCAGTTCATTGCCCTCAGGATCGGCGATCTTTCCCTCACGCAGAGGCAGTATCTTGCCGCAGGTGCCGATGCCCACGGAACGGTCGTCATTGAGCCGGCAACCGATGGCAAAGCCGATTTCTGTCATCCCGAAGGCATCGCGAACCGGAACCTTGTAGCGCCCGGCGATGGAGGATTGCAGGCTGGGGCCCATACCGAAGGTGGCAATCATGGTGAGCTTGTGCTCATCCTCGATGGGGGCCGGTTCCAGCATGGCGACCGGGTTCGTCATCCACGCCATGTCGTATTCATAGTCGCGCACGCGTTCCCGGAAACGCGACAGGCTGTAGGCGGGCGGAACGTAGAGGGCAGCCCCCTGAAACGCGGCCATCGTGAAGCGCCAGAGAGGTCCCATGTAGTAGAAGGGCAGGTCGCACTGGATGCGCTTGAGGCCCGGCCACATCTCCGAAACCACCTTGCCGCAGACGATCCAGTATCGATGCGAGAGGAGGCAACCTTTCGGCCAGCCGGTCGAACCGGAGGTGTACTGGATACTGACGATGTCATCGATATCGACCGTCTCGCCTTCGCTGAAGCTGGGCGATGCCGTATCGAGAAGGTTCTGCCAATGCTTGAAACCGTCGATTGGATCGCCCCAGATCGCCATGCGCTCGCGTGAAAGAAGAGGGGCATCCTTTTCCACGGCCAGAAACGTGTCGAACTTGGCTCCGTCCATCAGGAGAAATTCCGCGTCCCCGTCAGTCAGCCAGTATTTCAGCTCATCGGGCGTGTAGCCCGGATTGATGGGGATCATGCGCGCGCCAAGCCGGGCGAGGCCGAGCCAGGCGGCAAGACTTTGCGGGATGTTCGGCAGCATCACGCCCACATGCGATCCCTTGCGCACACCCATGGCGGCGAAAGCGTTTGCCGAGCGCGACACGAGTTCCGAAAGATCGCGCCATGACAGCGCCGGCAGGTCCTGCTCGACGAACACCCATGCCGGATCGTCCGCGAAGCGCTCGACCGCTTGGTCGAGCAGCGCGCCGAGATTGCAGGGCAGGGGCTCGGCCTCGACCCGTCGGCGGAACGCCTCGTCGCTTTCGGCAATCCTCTCCATCAATGTCACGTCAAACGTCCTTCTTTTTGCTGCGACCGGCGAAGAAGCCCTCTTCCGAGCCGTAACCCTCGTAATTGGTGCGATGCAGCTTGTAGAGCTGCTGTCCGAAGCGTGCGGCATCGTGGCGGTCCATTGTCTGGCCGATCTCCAGCGCCTCCATCTCCACCCGCACCGCCGTCGGCGGATGCCGGGCAATCAGGCGGGCAATTTCGGCCGCACGCTCCAGCAGCCTGTCCTTGGGCACCACTTCATTGATAAGGCGCATCCGCGCTGCTTCTTCCGCCGGCACGAATTCGCCCGTCAGGGCGATCCAGGCCGCATCGGCCGGTGCGATATGGCGGGCAAGCCGGGTAACACCGGAGAGGCCAGCAGCCCCGAAGGAGACTTCGGGCAGGCCGAAACGCGCTCCGGGTTCAGCGATGCGGATATCGCTGTGCTGGAGCATGCAGGCCATGCCTGCGCCAAGACAATATCCGCTCACCGCCGCGATGATCGGCTTGTAGCGCCGGTGGCGATAGACATCTTCTTCCCAGCCCGGTCGTGACGGCGTGTCCCCCTCGTCCTGATGGAGGAAGAGGAAGGCTTCAAGCTCTTCCTGACGCGTTCGTTTTGGTCGATATTTGTTTTTGATGTCGTCGCCGGCGCAAAAGGAGCGGCCTTCGTCGTAGCCGGCCCCGTAAAATATTCCTACACGGGCTTCACGATCGATTTCGAAATCGCAAAGAAAAGAATAGAAGTCCTTATATGCCTGAGGCGTAAGAACATTCATTTTCCCATTGTCTAAGACAAAATGGGCAATTCCATTTTCTATATGATAGCGCACGAAATACCTACTTTCTCTTGTAGATATTTATTTATGTTCCCGCGAATACAGGGTTATTCGCCCTGTTTTATTTTTCTTTGATCACGGTAGTGTGCAGTTCATTTCTTGACAATGAATATCTTTTCATGAATCCATAACCGCTGGTTATGGAGGTTTCATGGATATTCGGCAGCTGAAGGTGATCCAGACGGTCTGCAAGACCGGTTCGGTAACCGAAACCGCGAGAATGCTGCATGTCTCGCAGCCTGCCATCAGCAAGACGGTGCGCCAGGTGGAGGAGGAGACGGGGCTTACCCTGTTCGAGAACATTCAGGGGCGTATTTTTCCCACCGAGCAAGCCCATTCACTGCTGCCGGTACAGCCAGCCTTGCCGACCTGATTGCAGCCGAGAAGGCATTCACGTCTACGGCCATTGCTTCGGGAATATCGAAGGAGGCGTGGACCAGTATGTACGCTCTCCGCCACGCGGCGGACCTTCTTGAACACGCTTCTTCTCTGATTGCCCAAGGGGCGGAGATCAGCGACCCCGAAGTAATGAGCTATTTCCGTTGGGGCATCATGAAGGCGTTGGAGTTCAACAATGCCCTGCCGGAGCATCTGCGTGGAGACCTTTCGCGGGATTGTTTCGTGGACCGGACAGGCGGGCGCTAACATGGAGCGGAGGAAGCGCAAAGGGCGGAAGCCATCCGCAACCCTGTATCGTGCCCGCTTGGGATTGCTTTCACTGCCTATCCAGCGTCGGAAGGTTCCCCGGACAGTTGATCGGTTCGGGCGGGTGCGCGCCGGGCGGCGGGCGGAGTAGTGCAGCGCCTTGGCGGAATGAAGATTGGCTCGGGTGTCTGCTCGGGCCTTTCTTGTTTGTTGGGGCGCGCAATTACCCCCTGCTACAAGATAGCACACTCCGATTTCGCAATTACCCCCTACCATTAGATACCCGTGCATCATTATCATTTGACACAGCCCGGATAGCTGGCCGCTTGAGCATCGCCGCGAGACCCTGCGGGGTTTCCTTTGGTTGTTCGCGGCCAGCTTTCCGGTTTGTGTGTGTGTTGTATAATTGCAACAGTGTGCGAGCCTATCAGTCTTCCAAGATTTTTTGTGATGTACCATCTGGGAAGATGAACTTTTTGCGACGGACATTCGTCGCTACCCCGCCTTGATCCAGACCTCCCGAAATTGCGGCGTGATTCTTCCGAACGCGCCCCTTTTAGGCCCTGCGGCACACGCTGCGGGGTCTTTCTTTTTGCGATGTGCAAACCGGCACTCGCCGCAACCGAACAACCACCGCTCGGTGATCGGGGGCGCTCTCTCTATGGGAGGTTCCGCCACTCATCGTTTGGCTTTCCCGCGCTTCCCCGGCACAATCCGCCAGTTCTCGGGTCGGAGGTCGGTCCAATCAGTCCCGATCATTTCGACAACCTGCCTATAACCGGCCCGTAGAATGAGCCTTGAGACGGTTGCCTGTTTCAATCGCTCACGACGGCGATGAACGCGGACATACTTCCGCTCCTGCGCAAGCTCTCCGTCGCGCCCTCGCCCATTCCCGTTGACGTGCCACGTATCGGCAAAATCGCCACTTTCGCTGATGCGCCGATAATCGGCTTCAAGCACCGTCGCCCAAATGGTTCCCTGCCGGTTCAACGGAACGCGCACACAAGGGCGGTTGTAGGGGTCTGTGTAGCGCTCGATTGGAGGCCGCTTGATTGTTGTCTTGTTCATTTCATGTCGTCTCTCTCGTTGTTCTTTAGGTTGTCGGCCCAAGAGGCGGCAGAGATCATCTTCGCCAAGTCGGCATCCAACCGGGACTTCCTTGGGTTGTCCGGGCAGGAGCAGAACGACACATTATTCGCGCTTGCCGAGGAGTACGCCGAACAGGGCCGAGAGGACTTGGCACGGGCGCTTCTTGAGGGGAGCCGAAAGGGCGCTGATGGGAAACCTCTCCCGTCCCTGATGGATATTCCACGGTACTCGACCAAGGCCATTAAGCTGATTGAGCGGGCGGGGAGCCTCCACGACGCCAAGCTCCGCGCCTTGGTGAAGACGTGGCAGCGATAGGCTATCCGTTATCGCAAATCCTGTCCGACAGCGTGAAGATAACCACCGGCAACATAAACTCCCTTGTCGGAATGGGAAACGACACGCGCTATCTGCAAATCTCGACACCTATTCAGCCGGGGAACTCCGGGGGACCGTTAGTAGATCGGTCTGGGGTGGTTCTGGGGGTTAATTCCGCGACCCTGGGATTGGGAGTGATTGCGCAAACGGGCACCGTTCCTCAGAACGTGAATTTTGCTCTCAGGGGCAGCGTTCTGGGACTGTTTCTAGAAGCGCGGAACATAGCCTATGAGAGCGCCGACGGTTCAGAGCTTGAGTTATCTACAGCGGACTTGGCGGAAAGAGTGTCGCCTTCCACTTTCAAAATCTTGTGCTACGGCGAGCCAAGCCAGAATCCGAAGGTTTCGGAGCAACCACAAGCCCCCGCAGATGCGCCCGTTTCATTGCCGCAGCCAGAGCCATACAGCCCAAAGCGGGCGTTCGTTGATAAAGCGGGATACGATGTCATTGGCTTCGATTATGCGACCCTCAAATCCGTCTCTTTCAGTCAATGCCGATCTGCATGTATTGAGGACCCGGCGTGCAAGGCGGTAACTTACAATCGTGCTGTCCGATTTTGCTTTCTAAAGGACGATGCGGCTCTATTGGTCCGCAACAAGGACGCGTTGGCAAGCATTGCCGGGACCAAGAGCCGCGATGTCTACACGAGCACAATTTCGGTGCATTCGGGCTTCGATATTTCGGGCCGGGATTATCGGAGAGCCCGAGGACAGACTTTCATAGGTTGTTTCGCAGAGTGCTTGAGAGACGATATGTGCAGGGCCTTCTCCTATGTTCGAAAGACCAACGACTGTTGGTTGAAGAACAGCGTTGGAGCGATTACCAAAAAGGCGGGAGTTGATCTGGGGATAAAATAAAGGCTGAGGAAGCTATTTCGCATCCAGCCGCTGGCGGGGGTTGTTCCTTGGCCGATTAATCCACCAAGGCAGCCTCCAATGCCCTAGCGGCCACCTCAAGGTGCGCCCCGACACTCCCATAACGTTCGCTCATGCTGCCCGTGGAGTGGCCTAAGACAAGGTTGCGATCGTACTCGCTGACCCCGGCGCGCGTAAGGCAGTCTTCCATCCGGTGCCGTAGCGAATGAACCACAATCTTGCGCTCGTCAGTTACCGTTCGGATATGCTTCATAAGGATTTTCGACGCCGCATCTGCGCCGCGTACGCGACCATAACGAGGAAACAGATAAGGGCTCTTTCCAGCGGCCTCCACGGCCTCCTTAGCGGCTTCCAGCGCTTCGCCTATCAGGGGAACGTTTCGGGCCGAACCGTTGTTCTTGAGGCGTCTGTGGGGGTGGTGGGTCAAAGTGAAATGCGGAATGTCGCTGTCTAGCGAAACGTCCGATACAAGCAGCCCGGTCACCTCGCCCAATCGGCATCCCGTTCCTTCGACAATTCGCCAAACCGCCCACAAATCGGCTCCGGCGTGTTCTGAAATTCGTGCGCGGAGAAGCGGGAGCAACTTATCTGAAATGGGGTCGCGTTGGTGAACCGCCGCAACGTCGTGTCGAACGGGCAAGTTCAAAAACGGATTGACTGCATCACGAACGCCTAGCTCGGTTATCCCGATGCTGACCATTGCACGAACATCGTTTAGATAGCGCTGGACGGTGGTCGGGGACATGTCGAGATCGCGCAGCATGTAGTCGCGAACGCTTCGAGCATCGTCCCTTGTGAGGCTGTCTAGGCGGCGGTCACTCCCAACCGACGCGGCCTTCATGTGCTTAATCACAAGGTTCAGGCGAGCGACTTTTTTGGCCTCGCTGATGTCCCCGGTGATCCGCTCTTGAACGTATAGGCGGCGCGCGTCTTCGAGCGTCGGAGCAGGGCGGGCGAGTTGTCCACCATTCACAAGCAAACTGATTGCGCGGGCTTCCACGTCGGGGACGCCGACGGGTTCGCCGGTTTCTTCGTCAGTCCTGTGTGATGAGAAGATGCTGTCCCGAATGATGTCCGCAGCATTGGGGTCGCTCGCTGAGAGCGTTTCGTCACCTAGATACACGACACCCTGAGCCATTTCACGCGCCAGCCTTTCCGCCTCGCGATGAACCTCAAGCGGAGTGGTCGGCAGAATCGTTTGGGCGCGGGCGTTTCTGACGAGGCGTTCAAACTCGGCGTTGACTTTCGGGTAGTTCCGAAGTGCTTCTCGCTCGGTTTCGCCAAGGCGGCGCTTGAACTCGCCCTGACCAATTATGTCTGCAACGGCCTTTGGAAACCTTCGACGGTAGTGAATCGTCCCCGCCTTGGTGTGGACAATGTGTTTCAAAACAAGCCCCATTGTGTACCTCCGGTGGACCTGAATGTGGACCGGAAGGAACTCTTATGCCCTGAAACTATTGAGAAAATTCGCTTTTCTAAAGAAAAGTGGCTCCCCGGGCCGGATTCGAACCAGCGACCAACCGGTTAACAGCCGGTTGCTCTACCGCTGAGCTACCGGGGAATGCCTGTGCTCTTGCAAGTGAGCGTGCCTATAGCAAACCGAATTCGGCTTTGCAAAGCGCCAATTTCACTTTTTTTGACTTCTTGCCCAAACATGCCTCGCTTTCGTGCAAGTCAGCACGCATATCAAGGGACAATTGGCGCCCCGAATGACTCTGTTCCTGTGGGAAAGCAAGCGTTGGGTCGCATGTGAAGTGCATGTGTGAAACGGAGTTTGCTGATGCGGGACGAATCGCAGGAAGACGAGCGCGACGATCAGCCATCCGTCGTTCTGATGGGGCGCCGTTTCCGCATTCCCAGTTCGCGTCCCGCACGCCTGTGCGCAGGCGGCGCTCTGGTGGTCCTTGGAATGTTCGGCTTCCTGCCTGTTCTGGGGTTTTGGATGATACCGCTCGGGCTTCTGATTCTGTCCTATGATCTTGCTTCGGTGCGCCGCCGCAGGCGCAAGCTCGCAGTGTGGTGGAACCGCCGCAATCAGAAGTGATGCTGCGCTGAAGAGGTGAAATTTCCGGTTTCCTTCGGGTTCTTTGTCCGGTCGCCGGCCTATTCCGGGTAGTCGAGATAGTCTTCGAACCATTCGAGTGGCCAGCCGTCGCCTTCCAGTCTGTTCTTTCCCAGGCGTTTGCTGTCTGCCAGGTCCGTCTCAGGTCCCTTGTTCCAGATCAGCGTGCAATTCCTGAACGTACATCCTGGCCACGCCTTGCCCGTAAGATCGACGCGCGCGTTTTCGAAATGTCTGCCCTTTACGATTTCCATCAAATCCCCCCTTCGACAGGCTTCGCATATATTGGCAATCCGAATGCACGCTTATTTACAACTCATCATATTATTAAGGATGGCACTTTCATTGAGAGCATTGAGCTTTCAAGATATGCAACTTTCAAGATGAGTGTCGTTTTTAACCTGAGGTCGCCAACTCTTGCCATGAAGGGCGTTCGACAGGGCAATATTACTATGGATAACGCCTATGGAGCCGCGGTTTGCAGGCAAAAATCGCCTCAAATGTCATAGGAGATGAGAAGCGCAGGTCCATGAGGAGAGGATGATGTCCCCATCGGACCGACTGTGACGGCCTGAATGCGAAACCCGGTAGACCGGCGCGATGCGTTCGCAAGGGCCTGGCGATGAGGATTTCCGCACCGGTGATCCAAAGAGGAAAAAGCTCCATGAAACAGGAAGGCGTTATTGACGCAGGCGGAATTGCCTCCTGGAACGGCCTGCAGACCTGGGTGAACCGCACTTTCGTTCATCCCGAGGACCTGACCTATGATCCCGAGAGGGGGCAGGCGCTTTCCAGGCTCTTTTCAGGCCCGGTGGTCGCCATCTACATGGTGTTGGCGGTTCTTCTGGCGCCCGAACGGCCCTGGGCCCTGACGGAGCTGATCGCCGTCATCATTCCGCTTTATCTGATTTCCTCATGGCTGTTGTTCATGTGGGTGCTGCAGCGGCCCGGGCGAAGCCTTCCCAGACGCGCCTGCGCAATGGCGCTGGACTACGCGGCGATGGCCTACACCCTCAGCATGACGGGACCGCAATCGCTGCCAGTTTATGCGTTCGTGTTATGGGTAACCGTGGGAAACGGGATCCGGTATGGCCCCCGCACCCTGCTATTCGCCACCATCTGTGCCTTTGCCACGCTGGCCACTGCCTGGGCGTTCAATGCGTATTGGCGCGGAGAGCCATTTCTTGTTCTGACGCTGTTTCTCACCTGTGCCCTGGTGCCGGCCTATGTATTCGTGCTGCTGAGCCGGATTCAGCGCGCCCGTGACGTCGCCTTGGAAGCGAATGTCGCAAAATCACGTTTCCTGGCGCAGGCAAGTCATGACCTGCGTCAGCCGATCCACGCCATAAGCCTTTTTATTGCCTGTCTGCGCGATGCAGGTCTCGGTCTGGAGGAGCGCAAGATGGTCGAGCATATCGACCATTCCCTGCAGAGCCTGATGCGCCTTTTTCGCTCGCTTCTCGATATCTCGACGCTGGATAGCGGAAAGGTGAAACCCAATGGGCGCAAGGTTGCCGTTGGTGCTTTGCTCGATGAACTGAAACAGAGGAATTCGCAGGCCGCCGAATGGGCTAATGTGACGATCAGGCTCGTCCCGTGCAGCAGCTATATCCGGGTGGATGACGTTCTTCTTTCCACCATCCTGCAGAATGTGATCACAAACTCCCTGAAATACGCTCCCGATGGCAAGATCCTTATCGGCTGCCGCAGGAGGAGCGGTAAACTTGTGATCGAAATCTACGATACGGGGCCGGGGATTCCCGAAGCTCACCTCGCGAGGGTCTTCGATGAATTCTATCAGGTGCGTGAACGCGGGGATCGCGACATCGAAGGTGTCGGCCTCGGGCTCACGATCGTGAACCGGCTGGTGAAGCTGCTCGGGCTTTCGGTGAAACTGCGCTCGGTGGAGGGCAGGGGGACATGCGTTGCCATAGGCGGGCTCGACATTGTCGAGGCGCCGCGCCTTGAAGAGATGAACACTGCCCCCGCATATCCGGCGCCGGGTGCGATGTCGGGCGTGCGGGTTCTGCTGGTCGACGATGATCGGGAAGTGCTCGACGCGACTGCCGCCATGCTGAAACGCTGGGGATGTATCGTGCAGGCCGAGGCGGCCCCCCCGCCCGTGCCGGCCGATTGCGACATGGTCATTACCGATTTTGATCTGGGCGACCGTCAGACGGGTGCGGATTGCATTTCCATGGTTCGCGAATCGGTCCGGCGGCGCGTCCCTGCGCTTGTCATGACCGGCCATGACGAGGCGAGAGTGCGCGCTGAACTGGACGACGCCTCCATTCCCGTGCTGACGAAACCGGTTCGGCCCGCGGAGTTGCGTTCGGTGCTCAACACTCTGGCGCTGGCCAATGCCAGCCAAAAGGATGCGCAGGATCGCAATACGTGACCGCCTGTTCGATTACGGGTCATTTTCCGGGCGCTGCCGTATCGGCTGGCTGCGCCCAAGATCTTGAAAATATTTTTCTATTGGGAAAATGGAGGCCTCGCCCGGAATCGAA
>NZ_AMSI01000004.1 GCF_000300515.1 Nitratireductor indicus C115 | reverse complement strand
GATCAATTGAGTCTGGAGCCTAGAGCTCCGTGCATCCTCCCATGCCTGCAGAACTGCAGGCTTCTCTCCGAAAAAAAAGTTCGCCGGTTCATAATTAGCCCGCAAAGAGCTTCGCTATCTCGACAGAGACGCCGCGGAATGCGAAGCTCCGTCTTGCGGCGAACCGTCAGGGCAACCGCAGGGTCGGCATTCGGGCAATGTCTCCTCGTGAGGCGCCGACCCATCAGCGCTTGCGGACCTGGGCATTCTGCAGTCGGGGAGAACCACTCGATACCCGCATGAATACCCGGAAATTAAAGGACAGAGCGCCCTTTGTGCGCCCGGTAGGGCGCACGGCGCTTGAGAGTCTATTGCTTTTGCTGGGAAGCCTGACCGATCATTCCGTTGAGCTTCTGTGCAAGAGCCTCGTCGGTCTGAGCCGATTGAATGATCTGGTTGTACTCATCCACCGATATGCCGTTGGTGTCGTTCACCACCTTTTCCATCTTCTGGGTGGCCTCGGTCTGAATCTGTTGCTTCTTGCCGTCGTCCGGTGCCTGGCGGAATTTCGAGGAATATTCCTGCTGAATGTCACTCACGGCCAGGAAGGCCACGGTGAAGGCTTCCAGCTTCTGGTCGTCATAAGATTGGCTGGGGGACTGCGCGGGCGCGGCAGGTGCCGGCTGCGGGGCCGCATCCTGGGCAACGGCCGGCGTGATGAAGGCTACGCCTGTTGCCATGGCAAATGCGACTGCGACGGTGCGTGACTTTCTCCGGTAGATCATGGCGTTTCCTTTCCTTCCAATGCGTTTGAACCCGCCCCCCAAGGATCACCCTGCCCGCACGGGAACCGAACAATGTGGCGGAAAAATCCGCGAACATCGGAAAGCCGGATCAATTCCGGTTGCCCCAAAACATAAAAAATGAGTGCAGCGCCCAGGACCGCAAAGAAAAAGGCCCCGCACTTGTGCGGGGCCTTTTCGCGAGGGGGCAGGTTACTCGCTCGCTGCCGCCGTTGCCGGCGGTGTCTTTTTCACCGGTATATCATCTTCTTCCTGTGCGACATGCTCATGGGCGATGAAGCTATAGAACATGGGCACAACGAAGAGCGTGAACATGGTGCCGATGATGAGGCCGGTAAAGATCACGAGACCCATCGAGAAGCGCGCCGCCGCACCGGCGCCTGATGCCGTGATCAGCGGGACAACGCCGAGCGCCATGGCTGCCGTGGTCATCAGGATCGGGCGAAGGCGAACCTTGGCCGATGCGATAATGGCTTCCATACGCGACAGGCCGTGCTCCTCACGTTGCTGATTGGCGAACTCCACCATCAGAATGCCGTGCTTGGTAATCAGGCCAATGAGTGTGATCAGACCGACCTGAGTATAGATGTTCAGCGTCGACAGACCGATGTTGAGCGGCAGAACGGCACCGAAGATCGACAGGGGCACGGTCATCATGATGATGAACGGATCGCGGAAGCTCTCGAACTGCGCCGCCAGCACCAGATAGATGACGACGACGGCGAGCGCGAAGGCAATGAGGATCGTGTTACCTTGCTCCACCTCGAGCCGCGATTGGCCCGAATACTCGATGAAGAAGCCGTCGGGAATCTGCTGGTTGGCGATGTTGACGATGGTTTGCAGACCATCGCCAGTCGAAACGCCAGGCAGAGGCAGTGCGGAGATTGTTGCCGAGTTGAGCTGGTTGAACTGCTCGATGGCCGAGGCGGTCACCTCGGTCGTGATGTTCACCACCGCCGACAGCGGCACCATCTCGCCGGTGGCGCTGCGCACGAAGAACTCGCCGAGCTTTTCCGGATTGTTCCGGTATTCCTCCGGAACCTGCATGATGATGTCATAGCTGTTGGAATCGCGGTCGAACTCGGCGATGGAGGAACCGCCGACCAGAAGGCCGAGGGTTGTTCCGATATCGCTCACCGGCAGGTTCAGCGCCGCAGCACGGTCGCGGTCCACCGTCACGGTCACCTGCTGGGCATTGAAGGCCAGCGAGTTCTGCACGACGATGAAGCGGCCGGACGCCTGGGCTTCCGCCTTGATCTTTTCGGCCACCTCGTAGACGCGGCTTGAATCGCCGGTCGACTGGATGACCACGGAGATCGGCAATCCGCCGCCCGTTCCCGGCAGCGAAGGCGGTGCGAACACGAAAGCCTCCACGCCCGCGACATTGGAAAGCCGTGCCTGGATATCCTGCTGGATTTCCTTTTGCGAGCGCGTGCGTTCCGACCAGTCCTTGAAGGCCCACAGGGCAATGGCCGAATTGGTGGCGCCACCAAAGCCGACGATGGAGAATTGCGTCTTCAGTTCGGGAATATCCTCGCTGAGTTCGCGCATCTGCGTCGTGTAGAGCTCGGTGTATTTCGATGTCGCATAGGAGGGCGCGTTGACGAGCGAGAACAGCACGCCCTCGTCCTCTTCCGGCGCCAGCTCGCTGGAGGTCTTCATGAACATGAAGCCGGTCAGCGACATCAGAACGATAACGATCAGAACCGTTACAGGCCGATATTTCAGCGAACCACCGACAAGCCTCTCATAGAAATTGGCCAGCCGCTCGAAGGTGGTGTCGACAAAATGCTGGAAACGGCTTCCCTCGCCTGCCTTCAGGATGCGCGCCGACATCATCGGCGTGATGGTGAGCGCGACGATACCGGAAATCACCACTGCGCCGGCGAGCGTCATGGCGAATTCGCGGAACAGCGAACCCGTCAGACCGCCGGTAAATGCCAGCGGCGCGAACACGGCGGCAAGAGTGATCGTCATCGCGACGACCGGGCCGGTAATTTCGCGCATGCCCACAAAGGCGGCTTGGCGTGGGGTCAACCCTTCCTCGATATGGCGGTGGATATTCTCCACCACGACGATGGCATCGTCCACCACGAGGCCGATGGCCAGAACCATGGCGAGCAATGACAGAAGGTTGATCGAGTAGCCGAGCGCGAACAGCACGAAACACACGCCGATCAGCGACAGCGGGATCGTCACGATCGGCATCAGAACCGAGCGGAAGGAACCGAGGAACAGAAGGATGACGAAGATAACAATGATCACCGCTTCCATGATCGTCTTGAAGACTTCCTCGATGGAGGCGCTGATGGAGTCCGTTGCGTCATACATCAGATCGATGGTCATGCCTTCGGGCAAGCTCGCCTGAATGGCGGGCAGCTCGTCGGTCACCGCCGATGCCATGTCCAGCGGGTTGGCGGCCGGCGACGGGAAGATACCCAGGAAGGTGCCCGACTGGCCGTTGATGCTGACGATCGTGTCAGTGCTCTTGGCAGCCAGTTCGATGCTTGCCACATCGCGCAGGCGCACCACTTCGTCGCCCGACGCCTTTATCGGCAGGGCACCGAAGGCTTCCGGCGTCTGAAGGGTCGATTCCATGGCAATCGCATAGGCGACATATTCGTTCTTCGTCTTGCCAGGAGCGGCAAGGAAGTTCGATGCCCGGATACCGGCAAGCACTTCGGCGGCGGTCAGCTGACGGGCGGCAAGCCGCACCGGGTCGATCCACACGCGCATGGAATATTCAGCCGCGCCGATCAACTGCACATCCGCAACGCCCTGAATGGTCGACATGCGGGGACGGATGACGCGGTCGATATATTCGGTCAGCTGCTCATCGGACATGTTCGGGTTCTGCATCGCCAGATACATGGTGGCGAACTGCATGCCCGTGCCCTTGACGATGGTCGGATCCTCGGCATCTTCCGGCAGCTGGCTGCGCACCTGCTGGACCTTGGACATGACCTCGGTCAACGCAACGTCGGGGTTGGAGCCAAGTTTCATCTGGACACTGATGGTGCTCGACGAAGGACGGCTCTGAGAGGTGACGTAATCGACATTCTCCGTGGTGGCGACGGCAGCCGCGATCGGAGCGGTGATGAAGCCCTGAATCAGGTCTGCGCTGGCGCCGGGATAAACCGTCGTAACGGTGATCACGGTCTCCTCGACCTCCGGATACTGACGCACCTGAAGATTGAACAGACCCTGGAACCCGAGCAGCAGGATCAGGAGGCCGAGCACGGTCGAAAGAACCGGCCGGCGAATGAAGATGTCGGAAAAACTCATTTGGCGTCTGCCTCGGCCTTCCCGGCCTCGTTTTCTGCCGGGCTTTCAGCTGGATCGGCAGCCGGATTAACCTTGTTGTCGACCTTCACGGGCGTTCCGTTGGAGAGGCGGTTCTGGCCGGCAGTAATGACGATGTCACCGGACTCCAGCCCCTTGATGATCTCGACGTCGCCGTTGACGCGGCGGCCAACCGTAACGAAGACCTGACGTGCCTCGAGCTTCTTCTCGGCCTCGGCCGAAGCGCCATCCTTGTCCTTGACCTCGCGCACGGCGAAGACGTGATCGCCGTAAAGGCTGGTGATCAGGGCCGTCTGCGGCACGGCGATAATGCCGTCCTCCTCGGGAAGCTCGACCTTCACCCGTGCGAACTGGCCGGGTGTCAGGCGTCCCTCGGGGTTGGCGATCTCTGCGCGCACGGACACGAGACGGCTCGACGGATCGATCTTCGGATCGATACCCACGATCTTGCCGGCGAATTCCATGTCCTGGTCGTTGACCGTCACGCGAATGGGGCCGTCGATCTTCAGATAGCCGAGCTGCTGCTCGGGCACGGTGAAGTCGGCGCGCATCGTGTTGAGATCCTGCAAGGTGGCCACGATTGTGCCGGGCGTCAGATACTGGCCGTCATCGATACGTGCAATGCCGATCGTGCCGGCAAAGGGCGCGCGCAACTGGCGCTGCTCCAGCACGGCCTGCAGCTTCTCGACCTGCGCTTCGGAGGCCGTGGCCGCAGCACGGGCTTCATCGAGCGTGACGTTCGAGCCTACGCCGCGCTCCTGGAGCTGCTGCGCACGCTTGAGCGTGGTCTTGTTGAGCTCGGTCTGGGTGCGCTGTGCTTCCAGATCGGCTTGCTGCACCCGGTCGTCGAGCTGCAGAAGCAGCTCATCCTTGGCAACCTTCTGGTTTGCCGAGAACAGGACCTCCGTCACGATGCCGTTGGCTTCCACCGTCAGGTCGACGCCGCGAATGGCATTCACCGTGCCGATTGCCTCGATGGTTGGATTCCACTTGTTCTTTTCCACCGTAACCGTGGAAACGGTCATCGTCTGAGCAGGCATGTTGGCGAAGAACTGTTCGATCGCATTGTCTCGGAACAGGTTGAAGCCGACTATGCCGCCTGCGATGAGCGCAAGCAGAACGATGGCGATAAGAAGACGCTTGATCATATCGTCAGTACCCCGAAGGCGTAAAAAATAACCAGTCTAGTCAGATGTGGCGCAAATGGCGACTGCTGGGTTGCGCGCGCGATGGCCGCGTATGGGCCTTGCAATGAAACGCCGCTTTACTGTACCGTCCGGACGGTAATGTCAAGGTGGAATGATAATGAATGATAAGAACCGCCTGAGTGTGCGAGAGAAGATACTCGAAGCCGCAGCCGAGATTGCTAGGGAATCTGGCGCGGGCAACATCACCCTGGAAGCCGTGGCCGCGCGCGCCGGTGTTTCCAAGGGCGGCTTGCTCTACCATTTTTCCAGCAAGGCCAGGCTTCTGGAAGCTGCCGTGGAGCAGTTCGTCAATCAGGAACATGTCTGTTTCCAGGACCGGCAGAAGGCTTTGGAAACCCTTGGTGCACGCAACAGCGTCGCGCGGGCCTATATCGACCTGTTCGATCAGGAACGCATGCGCTGTGAGCCGCCGCCAACGGGGCTTCTTGCAGCTCTTGCCGAAAACCCAAACTTCCTGAAACCTGTCCAGCACTATGAATGCGAAGTGCTGAAGCGCATGAAGGCCGAAACGAATGCTCCGGAACTCGCCATGATCGCCCTTCTGGCGATTCACGGCATCAGGGCCATGCAGCTTCTCAACATCGAGGTGGTGGACGATAACGACACCACTTCGGTGATCAATGCCTTGCGCAAGCTTCTGGATGAAGCCGACGGTACTTGCTGCGGAGTGGCGGCCGGGGGCTAGAGTATTTTGCAGCCAGGTGGGCTGACCTGACGTTCGCATCAATGCAGGAAGCGGAAAGATAGAGCGTTTACGTTCTGCAAGGGAGGTCCCTTTGCGGCAGTCTCTCAGTCGTGGGCCATTCCGGCGTTTGCGCGGCTGCGCGATGCTCAGCTCGTTCGAAGAGCCGAGCGGGCGCCGTGCGGCAGGTCGGCAAAGCGCGGTATGGGCTGTTGCAGATGTTGCAGGCCGGAGAGATCCTCACCGGCGATCCGCCTGACAAGCAGGCGTCCCAGCAATTCGCCGGCTTGGGCGATATCCTCGTAGACGGCATCGATGCGCGGGCGCACCTCGTCGTAGAGAAGGGTCGTCTGCTTGACCACAAGGTCGACATCCTCACCGATGGTGATGCCCTGGTCAGTCAGCGCCGCCATGATAGAAAGTGCCGACACCTCGCCCGCACAGACGAAACCGTCGGGGGCGGATCTGTGTTCCAGTCGGTCACGCAACCAGGCATAGAGCTCCGCCGAACTGGAATCGAGATTGACTTCGATCGGGAACTCCCACTCGACACCTGCCGCATGAACGGCTTCCAGAAACCCGTCACGCAGATAGCGATGGAAGGTGAAGCGCTCCGGGGGAAGGATCAGGGCCAGCCGTCGCCTGCCCTTTGAAACCAGTCTCTCCACGGCAAGGCGCGAAAAGGCTGCATTGTCGTAATCCACAAAGGGATGCGTCTTCCCCATCAGCGTGCGGCCGTGGGAAACAAAGGGAAAGTCATTTTCCAGAAGCAGTTCGACGCGCGGATCGAAAGGCTCGGTCCGCGAGAACACCACCCCATCGGCCATGCGGTTGCGCAGCATATAGCGGATCGGCTCGATGGAGGATGTCTCTGCGAAATGCGGGGTGATGACGAGGTGGTAGGAGGTATCGCGCAATGCCTGTGTCAGGCCGCGGATGATCGACGTCGAAAAACCTAACAACTCGTCATGGGGATCCAGCACCACGCTGATGACATTGGTGCGACCGGTGCGCAGATGGCGCGCCGCCCGGTCCGGCTGATAGCCGACTTCGCGGGCAACCCGCTGCACACGCTGGCGCGTCTCAAGCGCGATCTGCGGCGCATCGAGAAGCGCGCGTGAAACCGTCGTTACGGCCAGCCCCGTCAGTTCGGCGATGGTGCGCAGCGTCGGCCGCTCCCTCACCCCCTTCGGTCCTGTCTCGCTGCCTGCCGTTCCGGCTGATGGTCCGTGCCCGGATTGGTCGGTTTTTGTCATTTCAATCGTTATAAATTAGTCTAATGGCCACTGGCCGATAGGACTGATTTACAGATAAAACATTTATAATCAATGCCTTGTCTCCTCCCGCTGCCCGGATGAGAATCTGATTGACCTAACCCGGATTTATAACGTTATAAATAGATAGATCGCAGAGGAGCAAGCGATCCCATTGGGAGGATTATCATGATCACTCGTAAAGTCGCCGCGCTTGCGGCGTGTGCCGCCATGCTTTCCGTCACCGCCGGCAACGCAGTTGCTGCGGACACGGTGGAGGTTCTGCACTGGTGGACCTCCGGCGGCGAGGCTTCGGCGCTGAACGTCTTAAAGGAAGACCTGGAGAAAAAGGGCGTGACCTGGCAGGACATGCCGGTTGCTGGCGGCGGCGGTGAAGCCGCCATGACCGCACTGCGCGCGCGCGTCACGGCCGGCAACGCCCCGACCGCCGTTCAGATGCTGGGTTTCGACATTCTCGACTGGGCCAAGGAAGGTGTGGTCGCGAACCTGAACGACGTGGCCGATCAGGAAGGTTGGGGCGATGTCGTGCCGGCCGCCCTGCAGCGCTTCTCCAAATATGACGGCAACTGGATCGCTTCACCGGTCAATGTCCACTCCACCAACTGGGTGTGGATCAACAAGGCCGCGCTCGATGCAGCCGGCGGCAAGGCGCCGGAGAACTGGGACGAGCTGATCGCCGTTCTCGACAAGATGAAGGAAAATGGCATCACCCCGCTCGCCCATGGCGGCCAGCCCTGGCAGGATGCGACCGTGTTCGAGGCGGTGGTTCTGTCGCTCGGCACGGATTTCTACAAATCCGCCCTCAACGATCTCGATCCCGAAGCGCTTGGCTCCGACAAGATGAAGGAAGCCTTCGACCGCATGGCGAAGCTGCGCACCTATGTGGATGACAATTTCTCCGGCCGGGACTGGAATCTTGCTTCCGCCATGGTGATCGAAGGTTCGGGTGGCATGCAGATGATGGGCGACTGGGCCAAGGGTGAATTCCTGAAGGCCGGCAAGAAGCCCGGTGAGGATTTCGTCTGCATCCGCTTCCCCGGTACGCAGGGTGCGGTAACCTTCAATTCCGACCAGTTCGTCATGTTCAAGGTCGGCGAGGACAAGCAGAAAGCGCAGAAGATGATGGCCTCAGCCGTCATGGACCCGGTCTTCCAGTCGGCCTTCAACGTGGTCAAGGGCTCGGTCCCCGCACGCACCGACGTGCCGAACGACGCCTTTGACGATTGCGGCAAGAAGGGCATGAAGGATCTGGCCGAAGCCAATTCCAGCGGCACGCTCTTCGGCTCCATGGCGCATGGCCACGGTGCCCCGGCTGCGGTGAAGAACGCCATCAACGACGTGGTCACGCAGCATTTCAACGGTGAGCTTACCTCCGAGGAAGCGGTCGAGGAACTGAAGAACGCTGTCGCCGCCGCGCAATAGGGTTGCGAGCGAGCGCGGGCAGGCTTGTCTGTCCGCGCTCCCGCGCCACAAGATGGAGGCCACAGGGGATGGGATCGGGTGCGACCCCGTCCCCGGAAACAGCCCATGAACCGCAATCGCCTGCAGCACATCATCCCCAAACTGGTGTTAAGTCCCAGCCTGGCGCTGATCCTGATCTTCGTCTACGCGTTCATTCTCTATACCTTCTACCTGTCGATGACGGATTCGCGCATGCTTCCGTCCTATGGCTTCGTTGGCTTCGAGAACTATTCGAAGCTTTGGGGCCTGCGGCATTGGTGGCGGGCGTTGAGCAATCTTGCGATCTTCGGTTCGCTCTACATTGTCATCTGCTCGGTACTGGGCCTGTTCCTGGCAATTCTGCTCGACCAGAAGATACGCGGCGAAGGGTTTCTGAGACCCATTTATCTCTACCCCATGGCCCTGTCCTTCATAGTCACGGGCACGGCATGGAAGTGGTTTCTCGATCCCGGCATCGGCCTTGAAAACACCATGCATCAATGGGGCTGGACGGGCTTCGAGTTCAGCTGGATCAAGGACCGCACGCTGGCGATCTATACGGTCGTGATTGCCGCCGTCTGGCAGTCATCCGGCTTTGTGATGGCCATGTTTCTCGCGGGTTTGCGCGGTGTCGATAGTGAGATCATCAAGGCAGCGCAGATCGATGGCGCATCGAACGCCACCATCTACCGACGCATTATCATCCCCATGATGCGCCCGGTTTTCCTGTCGGCGTTCGTGGTGCTCGCGCATCTCGCCATCAAATCCTATGACCTGGTGGTCGCGCTGACCGGCGGAGGCCCGGGACAGGCGACGGAGCTACCGGCCACTTTCATGTATTCCTACACCTTCACCCGCAACCAGATGGGCATCGGCGCCTCGTCTGCAATCATCATGCTGGTGATGATCTTTTCCATCATCGTGCCCTATCTCTATTCGGAACTGAAGCCGGGGAGGCAGCGATGAGTGCGGACCGTATGGCCGGGGCGGGCCGATCCAACAAACTCCTGCGGGCGCTGCTCTACAGCGTGCTGATCCTCTTTGCCGTCTATTACCTGTTGCCGCTCTATGTGATGCTGGTCAACTCGGTGAAGCCGCTTGAGGAAATCCGTCAGGGCGACATGCTTTCCCTGCCCACGCTGTTTACCCTCGAACCATGGGCGAAGGCCTGGTCGAGCGCGCAGATCGGCGTGCAGCCGACGGGCCTGAAACCCTATTTCCTGAATTCCGTCCTGATGGTGGTGCCTGCCGTGACGATTTCTACGGTCCTGGGCGCGCTGAATGGCTACATTCTCACCAAATGGCGCTTTCGCGGGGATGACGTCATCTTCGGGCTGATCCTCTTATCCTGCTTCATCCCTTTCCAGATCGCGCTCATTCCTGCAGCACGCATTCTTGGCATGCTGGGTCTGGCCGGAACCACGACGGGGCTGATCCTGATCCATGTGGTCTACGGTCTCGGTTTCACCACCCTGTTCTTCCGCAACTATTATGCGGCCTTCCCCACCGAGCTCGTGCGTGCCGCGCAGATCGACGGGGCGAGCTTCTTCCAGATATTCAGGCGCATCCTGCTGCCCTCCTCGGCCCCGATCATCGTCGTTACGGTGATCTGGCAGTTCACCAACATCTGGAACGACTTCCTGTTCGGCGTTTCGTTTGGCGATTTCGATTCCCTGCCGATGACGGTTGCGCTGAACAATCTCGTTTCCTCCTCGGGAGGCGTGAAGGAATACAACGTCCATTTCGCAGGCGCGATCCTTGCCGCACTTCCCACCCTCGTCGTCTACATCGTCTCCGGACGCTATTTCGTGCGCGGTCTCATGGCCGGCGCCGTAAAGGGGTAGCCCATGTCTTTTCTGAAGATCGAGAAGCTGAAAAAGTCCTTCGGCCGGGTCGAGGTGCTGAAAGGGATCGACCTCGAAATTGAGGAAGGCGGCTTTCTGGTTCTGGTCGGTCCGTCGGGCTGCGGAAAGTCCACGCTGCTCAACACGATTGCCGGGCTTGAGACCATCACCGACGGCACGATCAGCATCAACGGGCGATCGGTGAACGATCTGCACCCGTCCGAACGCGACATCGCGATGGTTTTCCAGTCCTACGCGCTTTATCCCAACATGACGGTGGCCGGGAATATCGGCTTTGGCATGGAAATACGCGGCGTTGCCAAGGCCGAGCGCGATGCGGCGATTGCGCGCGTTGCCGAAACGCTGCAGATCGGACAGCTCCTGGATCGCAAGCCCAGCCAGTTATCCGGCGGCCAGCGCCAGCGCGTTGCCATGGGGCGGGCGCTGGTTCGCGAGCCGCAGGTCTTTCTTTTCGACGAGCCCTTATCCAATCTGGATGCGAAGCTGCGCGTGGATATGCGCACCGAAATCAAGCGCCTGCACCAGCGCATGGGCACGACAATCGTTTATGTGACCCACGATCAGATCGAGGCGATGACGCTGGCAACCCGCATCGCCGTGCTGAAGGATGGCGTTCTCCAGCAATTCGGAACGCCTGCGGAAATCTATGCCAGGCCGGCCAATCTCTTTGTCGCGGATTTCATGGGCTCGCCTTCCATGAACCTCATCCCGGCGACGCTCGATGCGGATGGGGCGGATGTTGCCATTGTCATGAAGCGTGACGAGGGCGCGCCGCTTGTTCTGCCTTATGCAAAGAACGTTCCTGAACTTGCTGCCCGCAAGGGGGAGATGGTGGTTTTCGGCATTCGTCCCGAAGCCCTGACCGACCCCGACAGTGCGGACCGCAATGCGCGCCATGTGAGCGAGCTTGATTGCGACATCGAGGTTATCGAGCCAGCCGGTTCGGATACATTCGCAGTGACCCGCATTGGTGGGCGCGAGATCGTCGCCCGCCTTCGTGCGGATGCACCGATCATCGCCGGGCAGAAGGCCCGCCTTGCCTTCAATCTGGACAAGGCGGTGCTGTTCGACCCGCAGACGCAGCTGCGCATCGCCTGAAGAACATCGGAGACGGGCTCATTCGATCCAGCGTCCGTACCATTCGGCAAGGTCGAAGCCACTGCTGCGCCCGCCCAGATGCTCTGCCAGGAAATCCTCGATCAGACGCGCGCGTGTGATCCTGTTCGGGAGAGATGAAATCGTGTGTCCCTCCCCTTCGAAGAAAACGGCTTCCACGGACTTGCCTCCGGCTTTCAATGAACGCGCGAATTCTTCGCTTTGTTCGAAGCCCACAACTGGATCCTCCTTGCCTGCCAAAAGGAGGATTGCATCCTGCACCTTGTCGACCTGCGTTTGCGGTGACACGGCTTCCATTGCTTTCAGGTCGGCGGGGTTTTCGGGATTGCCGAAATAGCGCTCGGCCTCGTCCCGGTTGAGGCCCCAGGCATACGGGTTGTTCTGCATCTGGTAGGGCACGTCAAGAACCGCGGATTCCACGATGGCAGCCTTGAACAGACCGGGGTCCCGCGTCATGGCGAGGGCTGCGGAATAACCGCCATAGCTTCCTCCCATGACCGCAATCGCCTTGGGATCGGCAATGCCTTCTTCGATCAGCCAATGGGCCGCGTCCACGATGTCGTCCTGCATGGTTTTACCGACTTGGCGGTAACCGGCTTCCTGATGGGCGCGCCCATGCCCCGTCGAACCGCGAAAATCCACCTGCAAAACCGCATAGCCGCGATTGGCGAGAAATGCGCTTTCCACGTCGAAGCCCGGTTCGAAACGCTCTGCCGGCCCACCGTGAATCATGACGACTGCCGGCAGTGAGAACGCCCGGACGCCGGTCGGCAGCACGAGATAGGCCGGAATATCCATACCGTCCCGCGCCTTGAAGGACAGCGAGACCTTACGCGGAAGGTCGTTGGCGTAGGCCGCAAGCGGGTTCTCGCCGAGCTTCGTGGCTGTTTTCCGCTGGAAGTCATAGAGAAAATTCTCATAGGGCTGCGTTTGCAGTGATCGAGCGACGACGACGAAGCGACCCTGCGCGGCATAGTTCGCGAACTCGGCGGCAACCGAACCCGCATCCTTCGTCAGGAGCTGCCTTGCCGTTTCTCCATTCTGTGTAAGCGGCACGAAGGATGTGCCGGCATCCCCCATCAGAAGCATGTCAGGCCGGTGTTCCCAGGGGTTGAACAGCCATGCGCCGGTCAGGGTTTCGGATGAGGAGGCGACAATCTCGGTCTCCGTTCCGCTTTGGGGATCCACCGAGACCAGCGCCAGCCTGTCGCGGCCGCGATCCGAGGCCGCATAAAAAGCTTCACCCGGCCTTGGTACGCCGATAGGGGTGAAGTTGTCACGGCGGTCGATTTTGATCAGCGGTCGCCAGCTGTCCTCGTTTGAGGAACGGGTCATAAGCTGGCTTGCGCCATCCTCTTCGCGGTCGAGCCGCAGAATGGGAACATTGTTCGCATCGAGCCACCATTGCAGGATATTGCCGGTGTTCTGAGCGAGGAGCTGCTTGCCCCCTCCGTCCTGCCGTACCGTGTAGAGATCGGAGAAGGCCGGGTTTCGATCGCTGGAGGAGACGACCACAAGCTCCTCGGGGCTGCGAGGCGTGGTGATGGCCCAACTGTGGTTGAAGCCGCGGGGTGTCACGTCTACCCACTCTTCCCGTTCGGGATTCATGGGATCGACCCGCCACTGGCGTCCGTCCATATGCACCAGCAGGGTTTGATCATAGGCCGACCAGGTGAAGAGGTCGATGTTTTGCGCTGGGATCACAATAAAAGGAGCATCTTCATCCTTGCGCCGGATATTGATGACCTTTTGCGCCCAGCTGTAGGCATACCAGGCGATCATGGAGCCGTCGTGGGAAGGGCTGTAATTCCAGTTGTCGCCAAGATTTGCATAAAAGGCGCGCACCGGAATGAGAGGTTGCAACGCATTGCCGTTAAGAGCCTTGTGGGTGGGCGCTATGGTGCGAAATTGTATCGCAAGATATCCGCCCATTGACGCAAGCGCGGCAGATACAAGTGCCGCGACGACTATCGATTTCATTTTCATGGTGATCTTAAATTATTTTTTTAAATAAAAGTTATGTATATAATAATTGTTGCTTAAATATTGAACAATTTCTACAAATCTATTCTCCTGAATAAGACTCTCGAACGATTGTAAGCCACGCCTTTGCGGCATAAGAAAGATAAGAATCGCGGCGCCAAAGCATCGCCATGCTCCAATCGGTCTCCGGCTCCGCCAGAAGCACGTAGCGCACGCCGGGATGATGGCGCTGCTCGGCAATGAGGCGGGGAAAGAATGCGACGCCCAGACCTGTCGCCGCCAGCCCGACAATGAACTCGATCTGACTGCTGCGCGCAGCGATTTGCGGCTCGAAACCATGGCGGGCGCATGCGGCCAGGATAATGCGGTTCAGAGCGAACCCTTTTTCAAAAAGAAGAAACGGTACGGTTTTGAGATCGATCAGCGTGATCTGCTCGCGCTCTGCCAGAGGATGACGATGTGGCAGGAGGGCCACAAGCGGCTCGCGCCGCACCGCCTGCCAGGCGAAATCCCTGGCGACAGGCAACAGCGAGCCGGCAAGGTCGATCTCGCCTGCGCGCAGGATCTCCTCAAGCTGGTCGCTGCCGTGCTCCGTGAGCCGGATATCCACATGCGGATGACGCTGCCGGAACTTGGCAAAAAGCGGTGCGAATAAGAGGTTCGATCCGATGGGCGGCAGACCCAGCCGCAATGTGCCGCGCCGCAAGCCGCGCAGATCGTCGAGCTCGACGAACAGTTCCTCGCGTTGCGCGAGCATTCGCACTGCGCGCCGATAGACGATTTCGCCGGCTGAGGTAAGCGTGCTGCGATGGCCGATGCGGTCGAGCAGCGGCACACCGATCTCCTCCTCTAGCTGCTTGACCGCCTTGCTGACGGTGGATTGCGTGGCGTTGATCGCCTTGGCGGCCTGGGAGAAGCCGCCTTGGCGAACCACCTCGACGAAAGCGCGCATGGTTCTGAATTCCATCGATATTCGATATCAGAATAGTTTGTATGAAAACAAGTCATTTTGATCATGTTGCGATGCAGCATATGTTTGCGCAGGAGATTGATTCATGACGACCCGCGCCTTTTCCCTTCGCTTTCGTCGCAGCGTTCACAACCGCCGCCTTGTGCAGATCGCTCTGCTGATCCTGTTCTGGCTGCTGGGCGAGGCGGTCGTTCGACTGACCGGACTTCCCCTGCCGGGCGGCATTGTCGGCATGATCCTCGTGCTTCTGCTTCTGGCAAGCCACCGGCTCAGCCTTTTCAGCCTGAAGCGCGGGGCGGAATGGTTCCTGGCAGAGATGCTTCTCTTCTTCGTGCCGGCGGTCCTGGCCGTGGTCGATCACGAGGAGCTGCTGGGCTTGCTTGGATTGAAGATTTTGCTCGTCATTCTCGGCGGTACGATTGCCGTCATGGGTGTCACGGCTCTAACCGTTGACCTCTGCTACCGCTGGAGAGAGCGTGATGATCGCGTCGAGCCTCTCCTGGGGTAACCCGCTCTTTCAGGGCTTTTTCTGGTCGGCGGCGACCATAGGCTTTTATCTAACGGCCAAGCGCCTTTACCGCCGCTGGCCGTACTGGTGGCTGATGCCGCTTGCCGTCACTCCCGCAGCGCTCATCATGATCGTGCTGTTCCTGCATGCCTCCTATGGCGATTACATGCGAGGTGCCGGCTGGCTCATAACCTTGCTAGGCCCCGCCACGGTCGCCTTCGCTGTCCCGATCTATGAGAAGAGGGCGCTTATCCGCAGACAATGGCCGGTGCTGCTCATCGGCATGGTGGCCGGCAGCGCCACGGCGATCCTTAGCGGGTGGGGGCTTGCAACCTTACTCGGTCTCGACGGCACCTTGCGGCTCAGCCTGTTGCCGCGCTCCATCAGCACACCCTTTGCGCTGGAGGTTTCGCAGGATATCGGCGGAGTGCCCGACCTCACGGCGGTGTTCGTGGTCATGACCGGTGTTCTGGGTGCGATCCTTGGCGAATTCATGCTGTCGTTCCTGCCCATCCGGTCGGCGCTTGCCCGCGGTGCCTTGCTCGGGGTTGGCGCGCACGGCGCGGGCACGGCCAAGGCCCATCAGATCGGCCGTGAAGAAGGCTCCATCGCCGGTCTCGTCATGGTCATGGTGGGCTTGCTCAACGTGTTGGCTGCGCCCTTTCTCGCCTACATTCTGAACTGAGGTAACGCCACCTCTTTTGACACGATCTTGCCATTTGGCAGTCTTGGTATTATTTAATGCCAAAAGGAGACTGCCATGGCGTTGCAACTGGTCGACACCACATTGCCGGATTTCCGCCCTGCACCCATCACGGATGACGAAGCGGGGGCTATGTTCCGTGCCGCCGTCAATCTGTTCAGGCTGTGGGAACTGACCGATGAAGAGGCGGCGGTGCTTCTCGATCTCCCGCTGCGCACCTACCGCCGCTGGAAGGCCGGAGAGATCGGGCGGATCGACCGCGACGGCAAGGCGAGGCTTTCCAATCTGATGGGCATTCACAAGGCGCTGCGCCTGATCTTCCGAGAGCCGCAGCGCGCCTATGGCTGGATCGGCAAGCCCAATGCCGCCTTTGGAGGTCGCTCGGCGCTCGACATCATGCTGGGCGGCGAATTGACCGATCTCATGCGTGTACGTCGCTATCTCGATGCCGAGCGGGGCGGCTGGTGAGCGCAGCCGATATCCCTCCCCTTTCTGCTGTCGAATGGCATGGCGCGGTGCGCATCATTCGCAGCGCCTTTCCGCCCATCGATCTTTTCGAGGACATCGCGGACCCGGCGGACTGGCCGCTTCTGATCGCCGCCGAGCAAAAGACCAATCCACGGCTAATGGAAACCATCGGCAATCTCGACCTCGTGCCCGAGGAGCGGCGTGTTTCCGGGCAGGGCGCGACCTGGCTGATGGCCCCCTTCACCCATGTCAGCCCCGACAGGCCGAGCCGCTTCAGCGACGGGCATTTCGGCGTGCTCTACATTGCCGACCGTTTCGAAACGGCGCTTTTCGAGACGATCCACCACCATGCCCGCTTCATGGCTGCGACCGGAGAAGCTGCAGGATGGACCTCGCAGTTCCGGGAAATTCTGCTCGATGTTTCGGCCTCGCTTCACGATGTTGGCGGGGGCGGCTGGGACGATGTTCTTTTGCCGAACGACTACAGCGCCAGCCAGGCCCTGGCTGCGCGGCTCAGGGCAGCAGGCTCGGAAGGGATTGCCTATCCAAGCGTGCGACTTTCCGGCGGGGCCTGTGCGGGCCTATTTTATCCCGACACGGCGAAAAACCCCACGCAGGGACGGCACATCGATTATCATTGGAACGGCCAGCGGGTGGACTTCTACCGCGACGCCGGCAGCGGCGAAGTCTATCGCATCGTCTGACGGGGATGGGCTGGGTCGAGCGATGGTCCCGACCCGGCCCGCAGCCTTGGGCTACCCGTTGCGGAAAGCGTAGGAGTAGCCGTTGATCGCCGGCACGCCGCCGAGATGCGCGTAGAGAACGCGGGAGCCTTCCGGGAAATAGCCCTTCTTCACGAGGTCGATCATGCCCTGCATGGATTTCCCCTCATAGACCGGGTCCGTCATCATGCCCTCAAGGCGGGCGCAGAGGCGGATGGCGTCTTTGGTTTCCTGCGAGGGCACGCCATAGGCCGGATAGGCATAGTCCTCGACCAGCACGAGATCTTCGTCCCCGATCTCGCGGCCAAGCTCAACCAGGCCGGCGGTGCGGCGGGCGATCTCCAGAACTTGCGCGCGTGTCTGGTCCGGCGTGCCGGAGGCATCGATGCCGATGACATTACGGGCGCGGCCATCGGCGGCAAAACCCACCAGCATGCCGGCATGGGTCGAGCCGGTCACCGTGCAGACGACGATGTAGTCGAATTTGAAGCCCAGTTCCTCTTCCTGCGCGCGCACCTCTTCGGCGAAGGCCACATAGCCGAGGCCGCCATATTTGTGCACCGAGGCGCCGGCAGGAATGGGATAGGGTTTGCCGCCCTTGTCCTTCACATCCTGCAGGGCGTCTTCCCAGCTCTTGCGGATGCCGATGTCGAAACCTTCATCGACCAGCTGGACGTCCGCGCCCATAACCCGGCTGAGCAGGATGTTGCCGACGCGGTCGTAGACCGCATCTTCATGCGGCACCCAGCTTTCCTGCACGAGCCTGCACTTGAACCCGATCTTCGCCGCGGTCGCCGCCACCATGCGCGTGTGGTTGGACTGGACGCCGCCGATGGAAACCAGCGTATCCGCGCCCGAGGCAATGGCGTCCGGCACGATGTATTCGAGCTTGCGCAGCTTGTTGCCACCGAAGGCAAGACCGGAATTGCAGTCCTCCCGCTTGGCGTAAAGCTCCACCTTGCCGCCCAGATGCGCCGAAAGGCGCTCCAGCTTCTCGATGTGCGTGGGACCGAAGGTCAACGGATAGCGTTCGAATTTTTCCAGCATGGCAAGCCTTTCCAAAGAGCGATCTTGCCTTGAACGCTAGCGGATTTCATGCGGAATGTGCTTTCATATTTTAGCGCTTTGATTTCCAACACCATACAGGTAGCGTAAAATATCGATATATTAGAGAGATAATTTTCAGAAAAATGAAAGAATCTTCCGAAGGCGAAGGGCTGGACAGGATCGACCTGCGCATTCTGCGGCATTTGCAGCGCGATGGGCGGCTTTCCAACGCCGATCTGGCGCGACTCGCCGGGGTGAGTGCAGCCACATGCCATCGCCGCACCGAACGCCTGTTCAAGGCAGGCCATATCCGTGGTGTGCATGCTGCCATTGCGCCCGAACGGGTGGAGCGTGGCGCGTTGGTCATGGTCGGTGTGGTGCTCGACCGCTCGACGCCGGAGAGTTTCGCTGCCTTCGAAAGCGCGGTGAAGAAGCTGCCTTTCATCCTCGATTGTCATCTGGTGGCGGGCGATTTCGATTATTTCCTGAAGATTCGCGCCCGCGACATGGCGGATTTCAACCGCCTGCATGGCAGCCAGCTGATCGGTCTGCCCGGCGTGCGCCAGACGCGCACTTTCTTCGTAATGAAGGAAGTGGTGGATGGGGCACAGCTCGACTTCTGAAGACATGTCATGCGATGCGGTCCGGCTGCGCCCCACCTCGTCATCGGCCGTCGTAAAGGGGTGTGCGCCGCTCTATCCAGGCAGCAAGACCTTCGTGTACGTCCTGGCTCGCAGCCATCCGGGCGAATTGCTCGCTCTCGATCTGCAATCCTTCCGAGATCGTCGCATTGAGACCGCGTGTCACGGCGCTGAGAATGCGCGCGCTTGCAAGCGGCGAGTGGCGCAGAATGCGACCGGCGAGCTCGAAGGCGGCGTCGAGCAGATCGTCATGGGCAACAACCCGGTTGACGATCCCCATGTCGAAAGCCCGCTCAGGCCCGAAGGGGTCGCCGGTCAACAGATATTCCAGCGCCCGCTTGCGTCCTGCAAGCCGTGGCAGGCGCTGGGTGCCACCGAAGGTCGGCGGAATGCCGATATTGATCTCCGGCTTGGCGAAAAGCGCCCGCTCGCTGGCGACGGCCAGATGAACGGCTTCCGTTATTTCGCAGCCGCCGCCGAAGGCAAGGCCGTTCACGGCTGCAATGATGGGCTTCGAGAAGGCTTCCATGCGCGAGGTCATCGCCTGTCCGCGCCGCACGAAGGCGCGAACAGCGATGTCTGCGCCCTGCCTTATACTCTGCGAGAACTCATGGATGTCGCCGCCGGCCGAAAACGCACGGTCGCCGGCTCCCGTCAGGATCACTGCTTCGATCTCCCGGTCTTCCTCGATCCCGTCGAGAAGCTGCATGAGAAGATCATTGGTGGCGTAGTTCAGGGCATTCAGCTTTTCAGGGCGGTTGAGGGTGAGCAATGCCACCTTGCCGCGCTTTTGAAAGAGCACTGTGCCGTCCGACATGGAAACCTCCGATATGCTTTGCGAAAAACCGCATCGGGGGTAACATCGCGCCGACAGCCTATAAACTCACTAGTCAGTATAGTTTGATCATGCCCAGAGATGCCGGACGGACACGGGAAACAATCGTCAAGGCGGCGAGCCGCCTCTTTTACGGCGCAGGAATCCGCGCCGTCAGCGTCGATGCCGTTGCGGAAAAGGCAGGGGTGACGAAGAAGACGCTCTATTATCACTTCCGCAGCAAGGACGATCTGGTCGCCGCATATCTTGCCTCGCGGGACCAGCCCAATCTCGAACTCTTCGCGAAGTGGTTCGCCGAGGCCGATGGCACGCTCGCCGACAGGATTGGCGCGATCTTCGAGAACATCGCAGCCGGCGCGGCCAACCGCCGTTGGAAAGGATGCGGCTTCCTGCGCACGGCCGCCGAACTCGTCGAGACGCCCGGCCACCCGGCGGTAAAGAGGGCCGCTGCGCACAAGAAGCGTCTTGAAGCCTGGCTGACCGAGGTGATTGCGGTGGAAAAACCGCACGACGCCCCGCTTCTGGCGCGCCATGTGGTTCTGCTCCTTGACGGAGCGTTTTCCACCATGCTCGTTCACCACGACGTCTCATATATTCGCAGCGCGGGCGAAGCGGCGGAGCAACTTCTGCGGAGCTCTGCTGAATAGCTCGAAAAGGGAGGAATTCATGACCAGGTTGAGCAGCGGCTCATGCCAGTGCGGCGCGGCCAAGTTCGAAATCGAGGGCGATTTCGAACATTTTTTCCTGTGTCATTGCAGCCGGTGCCGCAAGGATACCGGATCGGCCCACGCTGCCAATCTCTTCTCCTCCCGCGCCTCGATCCGATGGCTGTCGGGCGGCGAGGTGGTCAGGACCTATCGCGTGCCGGGAACGCGGCATCAAAAGGCATTTTGCGTCGAATGCGGATCCGCCCTGCCCCGCGAGGAAGCGGGCGGCAACATGCTGGTCGTACCGGCAGGTTGTCTCGACACTCCGCTTGATATGCGACCGACCGCGCATGTCTGCCTGTCCAGTCGCGCGGCCTGGGACAACGGGCTGGAGGACGCGCCCGGCTTCGATGGTTTGCCTGGATAGACCGGCTTGTGGTCGGGCAAACACACCTGAAGCCCGCAGAAATGTACTGAAACCAAGATCGAGCGCCATGCATCAAGGAGAACGCACGGCGCTCTTGCGTGGCTATTTCAGACGCAGCAGCAGGCCGGCCATGAGCTGCGCGCGCTCCACCAGGCTGTCCACCTCGATATATTCGCCAAGCGTATGCAACCCTGCCCCGCGCACTCCGATGGAATCCAGCGTGGGGATGCCGAGAGCGCCGGTGAAGTTGCCGTCCGAGCCGCCACCGGCGCTGGCATGGCTGAGGTTGAAGCCGATCTCGCCGGCAATATCGCGCGCCAGCTCGTAGACGGCCATGGTGCCTGCGTCCGGTTCCCAGACGGGGCGGGTGACGCCACGCTTCACCTCGATCACGACGTCGTTCTCCTCACCCGCGAGCGCCAGCATGCGCTCCACGCCATGGTCCAGATCCTTCTGCCGCTTGGCCATGGACAGCACTTCCGCGTCGCAGAAGGAGGATACGCAGTTCACCCACTGTCCGGCATGGATGACGCCGACGGAGAAGGTGCAGTCCTCGCCGGTCATGGCCTCGATCTCAAGCACCTTGCGCGCCATGGCGGCAATGGCCGAGCGGCCATCCTTCAACGCCCAGCCGGCGTGGCTCGGCCTGCCCGAGGTCTTCACATTGAAGCGGGCGATGGCATAGCGTCCCGTTACCGCGCCCCCATCGGGGCGGGCAGGCTCGGGCACCAGAACGACCTTGTTCTTTCGGGCCTCCATCTCGATCAGTTCACGTGTGGAGGGCGTGCCGACTTCTTCGTCGGGCGTGAAGAGCACGGTTATGGGCAGCGGCGTCTCGATGCCTGCAAGGATGAGCTGGCGGATGGCTTCCAGGCTCACATAATTGCCGCCCTTCATGTCCTGAATGCCCGGGCCGTAGCAGCGCCCGTTCTCGATGCGCCACGGGTTCTTTTCCAGGGTGCCGATGGGATGCACCGTGTCGAGATGCCCGGAAATGAGGATGCCGGGCTTGCCGAAGTCCCTGTGCGGGAAACGCGCGCGCACCGATCCGCCGAAGCCCATGCGTCCGGGAATGCGCTCGATTTCGGCGCCGATGGCCGCGAGCTCGTAAGCGGCAAGGTCCACCATCCGGTCGACGGCGGTCGGATCAAAGGTCGGGCTCTCACATTCGATCCACGGCTTCAGGCCGGCGAGCATGGTGTCCGTGTCGAAGGGCAGTTTCTGGAAATTCATGGTGCTTGTCCTGTTGGGAAGTCGTCTTGTCGCGGCGGTGAAGGAGGCTTCAGGCGGCCAACCGTCTCTCGATGATGCGAGCCATGATGCTGGCGCCCACCGGCAGCATGGCGTCGTCGAGGAGAAAGCCCGGATTGTGCACTGGCACCGAACCCTTGTGCCCAAGCGTGCAATAGGCTCCCGGCACGGCGCGCAGCATGTCGGCGAAATCCTCGCTGCCCATCACCAGCTCTTTGGTGATGGTCGCGTTCTCCTCGCCGACGATTTCGGCGGCGGCCTCGCGATAGGATTCCGAGAGATCGGCATCGTTCATCAGCACATCGAAGACGGGCCTCAGATCAGGAACGATCTCCACGTCATAGCTTTCGGCAAAGCCCTTGCAGAGCTTGTTGAGACGCGTGTGGATCAGATCGCGCACCTCATCGGAGAAATAGCGGATGGTGCCCGAGATCACCGCCTTGTCGGGCACGACATTATAGGCCGATCCCGAATGGATCTGCGTCACGGAAAGAACGGCTGGTTGTGTCGGCTGCACATTGCGGCTGACGATGGATTGCAGATTCTGTACCAGCGCGGTGGCGATCACGATTGGGTCGCGGGCGTGATGGGGCATTGCGCCGTGGCTGCCCACGCCGTTGACGGTGATATCGAAAAAGGTCGCTCCCGCCATGGCCGGTCCGGGCTTCACACCGAATTTGTTCGGCTCGGCCAGCGGGTTGTTGTGCATGCCATAGACCTCGTCGCACGGGAATTTCTGGAACAGCCCGTCCGCCAGCATGGCGCGGGCCCCGCCGAGCCCTTCCTCCGCCGGCTGGAAAATGACGACCGCGCGGCCTGCGAAGTCGCGCGTCTCGGCAAGATAGCGGGCAGCGCCCAGAAGCATGGTCGTGTGGCTGTCGTGGCCGCAGCCATGGAAGGCGCCGGGGTTCTTGGAAGCGTATGGCAGATTGGTCAGTTCCTGCATGGGCAGCGCGTCCATGTCCGCACGAAGCCCTATCGTGCGCTTGCCTTCGCGCTTGCCGTTGATGATGCCGACGACACCCGTCTTGCCGATGCCGGTATGCACTTCATCCACGCCCCATTTGCGCAACAGGTCGGCAACGATGCCGGAGGTGCGAACTTCCTCGAAACCGATTTCGGGATGCTCGTGGAAGTCGCGGCGGATCGCCGTCAGCTCGTCGGCATACTCGTTGATCTTGGGCAGGACCGGCATGTTTTCCTCTCTATAAGTTGGTTACGGCGCTTCGTCAGGCGCCTTGCAATTCCTTGAAATTGGCGAAATCCCATGAGCGGCCCGGTGCTGCCTCTATGAGGGCGCGGGTATAGGCGTGCTGCGGGTTGGAAAGCACTTCGGCGGCTGTGCCATGCTCGACCACATGACCGTGCTGCATCACCAGAACCTCGTCGCAAATCTGTGCCGCGACCCGCAGGTCGTGGGTGATGAACAGAATGGCGATGCCGAGTTTCTGCTGCAGTTCGTCGAGCAGGTCCAGCACTTGCGCCTGTACCGAGACATCGAGCGCTGAGACCGCCTCGTCCGCCACCAGAACATCCGGCTCCATGGCGATGGCGCGCGCGATCGCGACACGCTGGCGCTGGCCGCCGGAGAATTGGTGCGGGTAGCGATGCACCGCGTCGTCCGGCAGGCCGACAAGGGTCAGGAGGTCGGCGGCGCGGGCCAGCGCCGCCTGCTTGTCCTCGCCTATGTTGAGGGGCCCCTCGATGAGACTGCGGCCGATGGTCCAGCGCGGATTGAGCGAACGGAAGGGATCCTGGAATACGATCTGTATGTGTCGCCGATAGGGGCGCAGTTGCCGCCTTGTGAGAGTGGCGATTTCCTTTCCGGCAACACGGATTTCGCCCTCCGTCGGATCGATCAACCGCATGATGCACCGCGCCACGGTGGATTTTCCCGATCCGCTTTCCCCCACAATGCCCAGTGTGCGCCCGCGCGGGATGGAAAACCGCACATCGTTTGCCGCGCGGGTGGGCTCGCGGCGCGAAAAGACGCCGTGCGCCCCGTAGACTTTCTGCAACCCTTCCACTGCCAGAACGGTTTGCCCCTCGGGCATCGCGCGTGGTGCGCGCGGGGAAAGGCTCGGGACCGATTGCAGCAATTGCCGCGTATAGTCCTGCTTGGGCGCACGTAGCAGGGTTTCCACCGGGGCGTGCTCGACGATCCGGCCGAGCTTCATCACATGCACCGTGTCGGCGATTTCCGCCACCACACCCATGTCATGGGTGATGAAGAGAACGGCCGTTCCGTGTTTTTCCTGCAATTCCGCGATCAGGCTCAGGATCTGCTTCTGCGTGGTCACGTCCAGCGCCGTGGTCGGTTCGTCGGCGATCAGGAGTTGCGGCTCCAGGATGAGCGCCATGGCGATCATGATGCGCTGGCGCTGGCCGCCGGAAAGCTGGTGCGGATAGGACCGGTAGATGCGCTCCACATCGGGCAGATGCACCTGGTTCATGATGTCGAGCACGCGTGCCTTCTTCTCGCGTGCCGGCAGCTTTGTATGCGTGTCCAGCACCTCGCCGATCTGCTCGCCCACGCGCAACACGGGGTTAAGCGCGGTCATCGGCTCCTGAAAGATCATGGAGATTTTGCGTGCGCGCATGTCGCGCATGGCCTGTGCGTTGAGTTCGAGGAGGTTGCGGCCCTCCAGTTCGATGTGTCCGCCGGTCGCTGCCAGGACCCCCTTTGGAAGGAGCCCCATGATGGAAAGCGAGGTAACGGACTTGCCCGAGCCGGATTCGCCCACCAGACACACGGTCTCGCCCTGCCGGATCTTCAGCGATACCGCGTCGAGCACCGGATCGGCCTTGTCGTTGCCGGTAAGCCGCACCGTCAGTCCGGTGATTTCAAGGACGTTCGACGCCTGGTCGAAATTGCGGGATTTGAATTTCATCTCACCCCTCCCTCTTCTTCAGCCGCGGGTCGAGCAGGTCGCGCGCGGTGTCGCCGAGAAGGTTGATCGACAGGATGCACAGCGACAGCATCAGGCCGGGCCAGAAGATCAGCGATGGCTTGATCTGAAAGTAGACCCGGCCCTCCGCCATGATGTTTCCCCAGGTGGGAATCTCCGTGGAAACGCCGGCGCCCAGGAACGACAGGATCGCTTCCGTCAGGATCGCCGAGGCGCAGATATAGGTGCCCTGCACGATGAGTGGCGCCAGCGTATTGGGCATGAGATGCTGCCAGAGAATTTTCGGCATGGAGGAGCCGAGCGCCATGGCCGCTTCCACATAGGGCTCCTCCCGTGCCGACAGGACCACGGAGCGCACGAGCCGCACCACGCGCGGAATTTCGGGAATGGTGATGGCACCCATGACCGACCAGATGCTTGGCCCGTTGAGCGCTACCAGCGCGATGGCGAGCAGGATCGAGGGGATCGCCATGAGGCTGTCCATGAGGCGCATGATGATCGCATCGGCAACGCGAAAGAAGCCGGAGACGAGGCCGATCAACAGGCCGATGACCACGCTGACGATGGCCGCCCCGATGCCGATGAAGAGCGAGATCTGTCCTCCTGTCAGCACTCGGGACATCAGGTCGCGACCATAGGCGTCGGTGCCGAGCGGATAGGTATCGCTCGGGCCCTTGAGCCTTTGCAGCGCGTCCATGGCGAGTGGATCGTGGGGAGCAAGAAGCGGGGCGAACAACGCGGAAAGCACAATCAGCGTGAGCACGGTTGCAGCAATCATCGGACCGACGCCGACACGCCATCCGCTTGGCAGCGCGATAGCGCCGAAGAACCATTGCAGCCGGGCTGCGGGTTGTGGATTGGCAGCCATCAGTAGCGAATCCTCGGGTCGAAGAACGTGTAGGAAAGATCGACGAGCAGATTGATGAAGACATAGATGGCGCTCGTCAGAAGGATCATGCCCTGAATGACGGGGTAGTCGCGCGCCAGGATCGCGTCCACGGTCAGCCGGCCGATGCCTGGAATGTTGAACACGCTTTCCGTCACGACCACGCCGCCGATGAGAAGCGCGAACCCGGTGCCTATAATCGTCATGATGGGTACGGCCGCGTTGCGCAGCGCGTGGTGAAACAGGACGACCGTTTCCTTCACGCCCTTGGCGCGGGCGGTGCGGATATAGTCCTCACCCAGGACCTCGAGCATCGAGGCCCGCGTCATGCGTGCGATCAGCGCGACATAGATGGTGGCAAGCGTCAGGCATGGCAGTATGGCGCGCGCCAGGAACTTTCCGAAATCCTGCGACGGCGCGACATAGCCCTGAACCGGCAGCCATCGCAGTTCGATGGAAAAGGCGAGAATGAACAGATAGCCGATCACGAAAACGGGGATGGAAAAGCCAAGAACGGAAAAACCCATCACCACATAGTCGACCCATGTCCGGTGCCTCCATGCGGCCAGGACACCCATCGGCACGGCAAGCAGAACCGACAGCACGATGGTCATCAGCGCGATGTTGATCGTCGGCCAGATGCGCTGGCCGATCATCTGGGTGACCGGCGTGCTGGAGATCAGCGACGTGCCGAGATCTCCCTGGAAGAGAAGTTTGGCCCAGGTGAAAAACTGCACATGCAGCGGGTCGCTGAGGCCGAGGGATGTGCGAATGCGTTCCAGCTGCGCGGGGGTTGCTGCATCTCCGGCGATGATTGCCGCCGGGTCGCCGGGCGTCAGCCGCAGAAGAAGAAAAACGAAAACGGCAACAATCGCCATCACCGGGATGACGGCCAATATGCGCCGGAGAATATAGCCAAGCATGGGTCCCGTGCCTTGGTTATCAAGCGGTGCAGCGTTCCTCGCCTTCCCTCGGGCTCCTCCCATCCTTGCATGATGGAAGCCTTGGGCGCGGCACCGGATTTGCGATGCGTGCCTCCGGCCGGCATATCCTCCCGCCGGCCAGAGGCATTATCGGGGCATTGTCGTCAGTCCGCTTTCTCGATGTTCCAGAAGACGGGAACCGGCGACGGGATCATGTTGGTCAGCTTGTTGCTGCGCGCCTGCGGCATCAGATACTGGCCGAGCGGGATGTAGAGCACCTCATCCATTGTGTGCTTCTGAATCTCGGAGGCCACCTCCTTCTGCTTCTCGGGCGTGTCAGCCGCCACGAAGGCTGCGCGCAGCTCCTCGATCTTGTCGTCCTTCGGCCAGCCGAACCAAGCATCGTCGCCGCGGCCGTTCAGCATGGCGCTGATGAGCGGCGAACTGATTTCAGGCACCATCCAGTTGGTGAAGAACACGTTCCAGCCGCCTTCGGCGGGTTTGGCCTGGCTTGCCCTGCGTGTTACCAGCGTTTGCCAGTCCATCGCCTGCATGTCGACATTGAAGCCGGCATTGCGCAGGGCCTGGGCGGCGACGACGGGCTGCGGTGCAAGGCTGATCACATCGGTCGGCTGCATCAGCACGATGGGCGTGTTGTCATAACCGGCTTCTTCCAGCAGCTTCTTGGCGCCTTCCGTATCACCGCCTGAAATCAGCGTATCGGCGCCGGTTTCATCGCCGAGCGGCGTGCCGCAACCGAAGATTGCTCCGCAGACCTTGTAGTAGTCCGGATTGCCGATCAGCGTGCCGAGCACATCTTCCTGGCTGAGCGCCATGAGCGCCGCCTGACGGATCTTCTTGTTGTCGAATGGTGGATGCTTGAAGTTCAAACGTCCCATTGTCTGGTAGCCAAGGGCATCGCGGGTCTCCACGCTCACATCCTCGCTGCTCTCCAGAAGCGGCAGAAGGTCGATCTGCACCTGTTCCAGATAATCGATCTCACCGGAAAGGAGCGCGTTGATCGAGGTCTGAGCATCGGGCATCGTCACCCATTTCACCTCATCGACCATAGCTTTCTTGCCACCGGCCATCCAGCTCGCCGGCTCATTGCGCGGAACATAGTCGGCAAACTTTTTATAGGTCACCGAGACGCCGGGCTGAAATTCGTCCTGAACGAAAACGAAGGGGCCGGAACCCGTGTAGCCGGTGATGGCCTCTTCGGCGGGCGTGTTGGCCACGCGCTCGGGCATGATGAATGGCGGAACGGCCGACTGTTTGCCGACAATGTCGAGCAGAGGGCCGAAGGGGCTCTTGAGTTTCCAGACAATCGTCTTGTCGTCGCCGGCCTCGAGGCTGTCGGTCACATCGAAAATCAGCTGTCCGCCGCTGTCGCGTTTGCCCCAGCGTTTCAGCGAGGCCACGGCATCGGCAGCAGTGACTGGCGCACCATCGTGGAACTTCAATCCGTCCCGCAAGGTGAAGGTGTAGGTCAGGCCATCGTCGGATACGGTCCAGTCCGCCATTTGCGGCTGCGGCTTGAAGTTCTCGTCCACCGCGATCAGCACGTCATAGATCATGTAGCCGTGATTACGGGTGATGTGCGCGGTGGTGATAATCGGATCGAGCACGCGCAGTCCCGAATGCATGACGGCGGTGATCGTCTTGCCTTCGGCCATTGCCGGTGTGGCGGTGCCTGCACCGGTCATGAGCGCGGCGCCTGCTAAGAGAGCGAACGCGGTTCCGCGAAGCTGCCCCCTTGCGTGGTGAAGTCTCTCCTGAAGACGCAACATGATGTTCCCTCTTTTGTTACGTGTGAACTCTTTCTGCGACGTCGTTCCCGCGGTTCTCCTGCCGCGCTTTGTTCTTTCAGCCCTCCATCGCCTGATGGGAGCGGATGCGCTCGAAGGTAGGCCCGTTCGGTGACAGGCGCATGCCGTCTGCGAGTTTTGTCCAGGCCAGCGCGGCCGGATCGAGCGGCATGGGACCCGGTGCGGTGCAGACCAGAATGGTTTCGGCGATCGGTTCGAAATCGGCCCGGAAATGCACCGAGCTCTTATTGACCAGAATGGCCATTTCCGTTGGCTCGATGCCCACGAAGCGATACATGGCCTGGTCGGCCATCTGGGCCTTGTGGGTCGCCACGACGATCCGTACCCCGCCGATGGAAAGACAGGCGGAGGGGCCGACATTCATATGGGTGCCGCCGTAATACGGGCCGGTCGCGTGAAGGTCCCCGTCTGAAAGCTTTTCCACGCGGAAAGTGGCTTCAAGGGGTGCGTCGCCGGGTATGGCCGACTGGCCGCCCAGCGCAATGCTTATGTCCGCCCCCTCCCCTGCCTCATGGGCAGCGCGCGCGGCCGCCGGATCGACCATCATGCCGATGGCCGCGCATTGGGCGCCGTTGCGCAGAAGCGCACGCAACATGCCTGTCGTGTTGGAATCGCCACCGGCGCCGGGATTGTCCTGCGTGTCGGCAATGATGACGGGCCGTGTGGCGCTCGCCGCAATACGCATCGCCTCGAGAACGCCCTCGTCCGGGGCGTAGGCTTTTCCGGCGAAATCCCCTTCACGGGCCATGATGCTGGCATGCAAACGGTCGGCGGCCTTGTCGGCCGCAGCCTGTGTCTCGCCATAGGCAAGCAAAGTCTGCCCGCATTCCTCGATGTCGGCGGCGGGAAAGCCCATCCAGTAGGACATGCTGGCGATGTCGCCAGCCTCCAAAGCGGCGACTTCTTCATAAAGGCTCTTTGCCGGCTCGATGAATGTGCACTGCCATGGAATGGAGGTGAGGAACGGGAGGCGGCGGAACGCCTTGGCGAACGGCTTTCCGCGCGCCATGAGGCGGCTCAGCCCTTCGGCAGCCCGCCGGCCGGTTTCGGCCATGTCGACATGCGGGTAGGTTCTGAAGGCGACCAGAAGGTCCGCCTGCTCGACCATCAGTCGGGTCGTGTTTCCGTGGAGGTCCAGGCTGACGGAAATCGGCACCTGGGGACCGACGACCTCGCGTACGCGGGCGATCAATGTGCCCTCGCCGTCATCCAGATGTTCGGCCACCATCGCGCCATGCAGGTCGAGGCATACGCCGTCCAGCTGGCCCGCCGCGGCAATGCCGTTTACGATTTCCGCAGTGATCCGCTCATAGGCGTCGCGCGTCACATGGGCGGAAGGAATTGCACCTGTCCACAGAATGGGAACCATCTCCCAGCCGGCCTTTTCCGCATGCTCGACAGCGCCGGAAATGCCGAGATTGACGCCGGGACAACGCTCCAGAATTTCCTGTCCGCGCGACATCGGCAGGTAACCGCCACCCTGCACGAAGTCCGCATAGGTCGCTTTCGTCGGTGCGAAGGTATTCGTTTCATGCAGGAAACCGGCCAGCGCGACCCGCTTTCTCATACCTTTCTCCCTGCACAAACGCATAAAGGCATCCGGACGCTACCGCTTCGCAAAGAACAGACTTCGAAAGACCGGTTTCGAAGATGGGATGACAAGGCAAATTGGAAAGTATCGCTGAGCGATACATTTGTATCGTATTTACGATAAGTGTGGTACGCTTGATGTGTCAAACGGTTTTTGGAGACGTCGCTTGAGTTATGTTCAGCGTGCAGAATATGGCGTTCGCCCGGCCAGCCATGTGGATGAAGACGACCCGCTGTTCGTGCAGGCAGTAGCCCGCGCCATGCAGGTTCTGTCGGCCTTCCACGATACGGGTCGTCCGCTCTCGCTGAACGAGATCGCAACCGCGAGCGGCATGGGACGCAGTGCTGCGCAACGCGTCGTTCATACGCTCAGGCAGCTTGGCTATGTGGAGCGCGACGCGGATGACAGGGGCTTCGTGCCGGGCATTCGAATTCTCGATCACACGCGCGATTATCTGCGCCTCAACCCGTTGGTGGCGCGTGCCTCTCCTGTCCTGTTGGAGTTACGCCGCAATGTGCGCGAGCGTGTCGACCTCAGCCTGCGTGACGGGCTGCGCCTGGTTTATGCGGCGCGGCTGCAAAGCAAGCGGGAAACCTTTTTCGCGACTTTGGTCGGTCAGAGCGTGCCGATCTACTGCACCTCGGGCGGGCGCGCCGTGATGGCGCATCTGAGCGATGCGGAAGTGGACGAAATCATCGAACGTTCGGAAAGACGCGAGATCACGCCAAAGACGATCACGGATCCCGAAGGTATTCGCGCCAAGGTGCGCGAGGCCCGTCAGAACGGATACGCGCTGGCCATGGAGGAAGTCCTGCAAGGCGAGGTGGCGCTGGCGGCAGCCATTCTGGCGCCGGATGGCACGCCCCTGGGTGCGATCCATATCGCGGGTTCTCTCAGCGAATGGGAACCGGAAGGGTTTTGTCGTCGCTTTGCTCCGCTGGCGAGCGAGGCGGCGGGCGCGCTCAGCAGGTTTTAGGGCCGGAACGGGCGCGCGATGAAGCTGCTTCGTGACGATTGGAGATAATCCATGCTGATATCGCGCCCACCGGAACCGTCTCCTCACTCGGGAGAGAAGGTGCCGGTAGGCAGGCGGTGCGCCATCAGTCAAGGATTGGTGCGGACGGAAATTCAGTCCCCACCCTTCGCTTTCAGAAATCGCGAACGAAAGCGCTGACGTCGGCTTCGAACCGCTTGCGCAGGACGTCCATCTCGTCGCGCCGGCCGGTGAGAGCGGCGATCTCGTCTTCCGTCTTTTCAAGCATCCCCAGATAACGCTTGGCGAGCGCGCTGTCGGCGGGAGCGGCGGCAAGATTGTCGCGAATGCGGCCCTGGGCATCGGCGGTGCGCTCGATCGCGTCCTCGATATCCCGCAGTTCGTTCTGCGCATTGGCGGCCTTGCGCCGCAATTCGCCGAGTTCGGCGAGCTTGGAAGCGGTTTCGGGATCTGCCGCCGCACCGGACCAGCTCAGCAGCGCGTCGGCGCCGGCATCCACAAGAGCAAACCGGTCCGTGCGATCCTGCTCGGCGGTGACGACGACATCCTTGCTGGCGCCCTCGCCGATCTCGACGCGCAGACGGTGATGCGTCGGTGTGGAACTGGAAAGCGCATCGGAAACCACGCGCCAGCCGTTCTGACGCGGATGCTCAATGATTACCGTGCGAGCTCCATCCGCCGCGCCCTTGATGGAATAGGTTGTGACAAGCCGCGAGAGGCTGGTGACGAGAAGTGCCCCGTCGACGACCCGGATGCGGGTAACCGCCTCTTCCGGTTTCGTGTCGGAGGCGATTTCCACCTTGCGGTCGGCGGCAAAACTGACCATGCGGCTTTCCGTTGCCGGGATGCCGGCGAGCTGGGCGTCGCCCACATAGCCGTCACGTCCGTCATAGACGGTGAGAATACCCGGAGGCAGGCTCGCGCCCGTGCCGTTTTCAAGAAGCAGGGCGGCAATCGGGTGTGCTTCTCCGCGCTCAGGCTGGAAAAGGGAAACCTGTTCTGCCGGAACCTCCGCATCGATGAAGGGCATGGACAAGGTCTGTCCCGCCCGCAGATTGACCGGGTCGGGCAAGCGGAAGCTGGCGCTTGTCTGTCCTTCCTGCGCTACGGTTTGTTCGCGTGCCCCGGCCATCGGAGCGTAGGTCATGATCTCGGCGGAAACAGGAGCGGAAGCTGGAGTTGCGGTGCGCATCCGCTTCTGGAGCATTGCGCCGCCGCCGGCGTCGGCGCTCATGTCGGCGTTGATGCTGGCTGCGTTGTCGGGGCGCGGCGGGGTCGTGGCTCCCGCCGTCACCGGGATTTCTGGTCGTTGATGCCAATATCTTTGATGCAGCCGCTGGGAGAGCGTGACCGGTGCGCCGGAAGACAGCGTGACCGCCACATTCTTCCAATCCTCGCCTGTCGCATTCTCGATGATTGCCCAGGCTTGCAATCGCGCCTGGCCATCCGCACCCGAAACGAGGCGGTAGGCGGTTTTCCACACCGGAGCCGGCACCACATAGGAAAGAGCGATATCGCGCCCATCTTTGCCGGACAACGAAATGGCGATGCGCCGCATGTCGTCAATACGCCCTCGCCCGCTCACCGCTGCTGCCTCGCGCAGTTTCTCGCGCATGGCCTCGTCCAGAATTTCCAGTGTGGTGTCGGTTCCGAGCTTCAGTACATCGATACCCCCCTCCCCTGTCATGACGGACAAAATGCGCTCAATCGAGGCCTCCGGGCCGGAGCCGCGGCGTTCGGACCCCACGCCGAGCACCACGCCTTCCACCGTGCGCCCGCCGGATGTCGCGCGAATACTGACGCCCTGAAGCGAGGCGGCGAGGTCCGGCAGAGAGCCCATCGTGTCGGGGCCGAAGGGAAGACGGCGAAATGTTTCCTCGACCGGGGACAGACCGTCGAGAGTGAGACCGCCGACCTTGCCGGAGGGGTCGCGTACGACGAGGCTTTTCAGAATGTCGTCGACCTGTTCGAGCGGTATCTCGATTTCGACCGTCTCGTTGCCGCTGACGCGTGCGCTGCGGTTGACCTCGGCAAGGCCTCCGGAAGACAGCGTTATGGCTTCCACACGGCTTTCGGAAGCAGATGCCCCCGATTGCAAGGGAAGGAAGGCCGAAGCGCCAACAAGGCTCGCCTGCCAGAGTTTGGTGATCGTTTTCATCGCAGCATCTCCCGACATTGGTGCTGATAGGAGGGACCGAGCTTAGCGGCCGTATTCGTACCTGTGTGATGCGCCTGGGGAATGGACAGGAGTGGCTGGTACTTGGCAAGCCCGGTTTGGGGCATGTGATGATTCTAGCCTCCCCTGACGCAACCGTTTTGTTTTGAAACCCCGATTGAGCTGATCTTGGGGCGGCTCGGGAAAAATGTTTGGCGGCTGCCTTCGAAGCGTTCTTGCGGAATGCCGGCGCCTAAGAGGTTGTGAACATGGCGTTTTCGGGCGCCATGATACGGAAGATCGCGATGTAGGCCGCTCGCGTTAACCCTTTGTTAACCAAAAATTTCTTGACGTTGATGGGCGTCCTCGGGCCAATAGTAACGGTGCTGTCGGCGATTGCACGTTTTTTCCGTAACCGCATGTTATAGATGTTACTAGCGGTTTCGAGCGACTTGCGCCGCACATGCAGTGTGTCCGCTTGGAGAGCGTATCTTTGCCCCACGGCGTAGGCTACTCGCCGTCGGGCAGCGAATCGGGTTACCCTCCCCTTCGGTTCGTCGGATCGTATGCTTTTGTCGTGCATCCGTCTGCCTGGCATGGGCCTCTGCATGGCGCTTAGCGGCATGGGGCGTTTCGTTGACAGCTGTCAACGAGCGCAGGAAAGGGCTGGATGCAAGGAGCGGCTTGGCATGGATTGGGCATGGATTTGGGCACGGATATGGCCGGCGAACAAAGTGGAGAGCGTGGCTTGGACAAGGTGATGGATATGGCTGCGGATCAGGCGGGGGCGCCAAGGGTGCTGCCGGCAGATGAAGCCATTGCGGCGGATGCGACGCAACTGTCCGAGCAATTGCGCGTCATGCGTGACCGGCTCTTTCCGCCAGCCGCGCAGAAGACATTGCGGACCTTTTCGAGCGGCGAGGCCGCACGGCTGATCGGTGTTTCCGATGGCTATCTGAGGCAGTTGTCTATCGCCGGCGAGGGGCCTCAGCCGGAAACGGGGGTGGGCGGTCGCCGCTTCTACTCGCTTGCCGATATCAATGCGCTGCGCCACTATCTGGCGGACCAGGCGCGCGCCAAGGGCAATCTTTCGAAGGCCCGCTCCTATGTGAAATGGCGCAATCCCGAGCAGGAACATCTGCAGGTGATCGCCGTCACCAATTTCAAAGGCGGTTCCGGCAAGACCACCACAAGCGCCCATATGGCTCAGCATCTGGCCTTGTCGGGGTATCGGGTGCTTGCCGTGGATCTCGATCCACAGGCCTCGCTGTCTGCGCTCTTCGGGTACCAGCCGGAAATCGACCTGTCGGGCAATGACACGCTCTATGGCGCAATCCGTTATGACGAGGAGCGCAGGCCGCTCTCCGATATTATCCGGAAAACCTATTTCGACGGGCTTGATATCGTGCCCGGCAATCTCGAGCTGCACGAGTTTGAACACACGACGCCGCGCATGCTGGCAGAGCGCGGCCCCGGCAGCACGCCGGATGATTTTTTCTTCGCACGCATCCAAGGGGCGCTGGCCTCTGTCGCCGACGATTACGATGTCGTGGTCATTGACTGCCCGCCGCAACTCGGCTTCCTGACGCTGTCCGCCCTGTGCGCTTCCACCTCCGTGATCGTGACCGTGCATCCGCAGATGCTCGATGTCGCCTCCATGAGCCAGTTTCTCTACATGACTGCCGATCTCTTGTCGGTCGTGCGTTCTGCGGGCGGAACGCTCAATTTCGATTTCCTGCGCTATCTCGTGACGCGATACGAGCCCAATGACGGGCCGCAAACACAGATCGTGGGATTCCTGCGTTCGCAATTCGGGTCGCGCGTACTCACCGCGCCGATGGTGAAATCGACCGCCATTTCCGATGCCGGGCTCACCAAGCAGACGCTTTACGAAGTCGGGCGGGATAATTTCACCCGGTCCACCTATGACCGCGCCATGGAGGCGTTGACATCTGTCAACGATGAGATCGAGACCCTGATCGAAGAGGCCTGGGGCCGCAATGAGGCGGGAGACGGCGCATGAGCAAGCGCAAGGATCACCTCAAGGCCCTGTTTGGTGGAGCGCCGGTGCCGGGCGATGAAGCGCCCTCCCCGATGGCGAAGCCGGCCCCGGAAACGAAAGCAACGCCCAGGCCTGTTGTTTCTGAAACCTCGCGGACGGCCTCCGGCGCCGTCAAGGCGATGGGGCTTTCCCTGTCGTCCATGAGCCGCGAGGTTGAGGATGCGCGCGCGCTCAAGGATGCGCTGGCCAAGGGTGAGCGCGTCGTGGAAATCGATCCGAACCTGATCGATCCCTCTCTGGTGCGCGACCGCCTGAGCCGCGAAGACGACGGTGACGAAGAATTTTCTGCGCTGGTCGAGAGCGTGCGGGAAAACGGGCAGCAGGTACCGGTTCTCCTGCGCCCGCATCCGACCGCGAATGGCCGCTACCAGGTCGCTTACGGTCATCGCCGTGTGCGAGCGGCGGCGCGTCTTGCGCGCCCCGTGCAGGCAATCGTGCGCGCGCTCGATGACAATCAGCTCGTGCTGGCGCAGGGCAAGGAAAACACCGAGCGGCGCAATCTCTCCTTTATCGAGCGCGCTTTCTTTGCTGCAGCGCTCATCCGTCACGGTTTCGAGCGCGGCGTTGTTCAGCGCGCTCTGTCACTGCACAAGGCGGAAATGACGCGCTTTCTGCAGGTCGCAGATGCCGTGCCGGCGCAGATCGCCGGCGCTATCGGCCCCGCGCCCAAGGCCGGCCGCCCGCGCTGGATGTTGTTGGCCGATTTCCTCCAGGACGATGCTGCTATTGTGATCGCGCAGGATGTCATCCACTCGGATGCTTTCCGTGCCGCCAGCTCCGACGAACGTTTCGGAATGCTGTTCGAGCGGCTTGCGAAACGTGAAGAACGCAAGGCCGGGGTAAAGGGAAAGGCATCCAAGCCAACGCTTGTGGCGGACCGCAAGGGACGCCCGCTGGCGCATGTTATTTCCGGCAAAAAGCCCCGGATGGAGTTCGATGAAAAAGTGAGGCCGGGGTTCGCGGATTATGTCGCAGCCCTTCTGCCTGAGTTGGCGGAGCGTTTCGAGAAGGAACGCGGCTGAAACGGCAGGCTGTCAGACGGAGCAGCCGTTGGACGCTTGAATGTTTTTGGGCCGCTCGGCCCTTTGAAGAGGACGAGAAAAAAGGAAAAACACGCAAGAAAAAAGGCCCCCAGAACGTCACCATTCCGGAAGCCCCTTTCGATGTAGCAGTCTGAAAGAATCACTTCCATCGTTCAATGTCAAGCACCGGTGTGTTCCGGTGGGTGTCTTTTTCTTGCCTGATGAAAGGTGAGACGATGACGGAGAGATTTGCAATCTCGCCCTTCGGCGGGAAAGGGTTGGCGCGTGCCCAGTTTCTAGTGAATGAGCAGGTTCGCCGCGCCCGAGCTGCGTTCGACGCAAAGGATATGCAGGGCCGTGGCGGCGCTGACAGCGCGGTGGACAAATGGCAGCTTCTGCGAGCCGTGACGGAGGCCCGCCTGGCGCTCGGTCTGGCTGATCGGACCATTGTGGTGCTGGAGGCACTGGTGAGCTTCAGCACGGAGCGTTTGCTCGATCCAAGCACGGATCTGATCGTATTTCCATCCAATGCCGAACTGTCGCTGCGTGCGCGGGGCATGGCGCCGGCGACGCTGCGGCGCCATCTGGCGGCTCTCGTGAATGCGGGTCTCATTCTGCGCCGTGACAGCGCCAACGGGAAGCGATACGCCACCCGTAGCGAGGATGGCAGGATCGATGCGGCCTTTGGCTTCGATCTGGCTCCGTTGGTCATGCGTGCCGCCGAGATCGAGACTTATGCGGCCGACGCACGGCGTCATGCCAAGGCTTTGCGAGCATTGCGCAGTGAGGTGACGATCCACCTGCGCGATATCGCTGCCATCATTCAGGCAGCAGAAGATGAGGGCAGGGCGGTTTCCTTCAAGGGTTTCTCCGAGCGTTTCCTAGGGCTCTCCGGCAGACTTGGCCGCAATACGGATTGGGAGACGCTGAAGGAACGCCGCGATGCGCTGGCCAGCCTGAGGATCGAGATCGAGAAGGCCTATCTCGACGGACTCTCAGAAGCGGAGATGCAGTATCGCGAGGCAGAAGAACATAAGTCTGAAAATAGAAATATGAGCGCCAATGACGATCAAAATGAGCGCCATATTCATAATTCAAACCCAGAATCCCTATCTGAAAAAAGCAAGGAAAAACTTGAAGCGAAAGCTGCGGCCAAATCTGAAAGGGAAGCGACTGTTGCCAGCTCCCAACAGGGTGAGGCGGACAGGTCGGATCAGGACCGAGGTCCGGCAATGCCCCTTGATCTGGTGACATCGGCGTGTCCGCAAATCCGCGATTATGCGCCGGGAGGCTTGAGCGATTGGCGCGATTTCATGAAAGCTGCGGAAACAGTGCGTTCCATGCTTGGGGTTTCGCCGGATGCCTGGGCGGAAGCCCGGTCCCGGATGGGCGAAGTCAATGCCGCGATCACCATTGCGGCCATTTTGGAGCGTGCAGAAGCAATCCGGTCGCCAGGTGGTTATCTGCGGCGTTTGACAGAACGGGCCGAGGGCGGTGCGTTTTCCGTGAAGCCCATGCTCAATGCGCTGCTTTCTGCGCGTCAGAAGGCCGTCGGGCATGGAGAACGTGGAAGATCGGCTTGAAAATGACATGTTCTGCGCATAAATTGACGCAGTGGAGTTCAAATTGAGCTCATTTTATACTCAATCTGCGTATGCGGGAGAGATGAGATGACGGCGGCAGACCTCGATTTCGCGGCGGCTCATTTCGCTGATGAGCGAACGCCTTTTCTTTCGGCCAAACGGGTCTCGGAGCTTCTTGGGGTTACCATGATAGAGCTCGCGCGGTTGATCGGCGTTGCCCGCAATACGCTGACGGCGAAATCCGGTCAGCGCAAGGTGGATCAGGCCCTCAGCCCTGTTGTGCGCATACTGGCGATGGCGGCGGAAATGGCGGGGGAGGAGCACCGAGCCGTCATATGGTTCAAGCATCAGCCAATCCCGGGATGGGCGGGCAAGACCGCTTATGATCTGGTGAGCGAGGGCAAGTCCGACAAGGTGCTGGCCTATCTGGAGGCTGTGCGCGCGGGCGTCTATGCCTGAATACATGCAGGAAGAGATACTCTGGCGGGCTTATGTGCCGCGTTGGGCGCATGCACCGCTTTCGGGAGAGGGAGCGCGGCGTTTCGGCGGGCGCTGGAATCCTGTCGGAGCAGCAGCCATTTATGCCGCACGCGAAATGTCGACGGCCTGGGCCGAATACAATCAGGGCTTTGTGCAGCACCCGGCATTGATTGCACAGCTTCGGCTTTCCGCAGCCAGACTGGTGGATCTTACGGACACCGCCCGGCTTTCAGAGTTTGGCTTTTCAGATGAACTGCATCAGTGCGAATGGCGGGCGGACATGGATGCGGGCCGGATGCCCGGCAGCCACAGGGCGCGGGAAGAGCTTATGGAGCAGGGATTTGACGGGGTTGTTTATCCCTCTTTCATGTCACCGGGCGGGCAGTGCGTGGCCCTGTGGCGCTGGAACGGTGAGGAAGGTCCGCAATTGCGGGTAATCGATCCGGAGCACCGGCTTCCCAGAACGCCGGCTTCCTGGCTGTGAGGAGCCGCCTCGCCCTTTCGGACACACAAAGGACACCCATCTCCTTGTTTTCCGCATGATGCCTTAGATTGCGCGATAGCCACGACGCAATTTGCGGGCAGCAAGGCGCGACAGGGCTTCCTCGGCAGCCGGCATGGTGTCGAACAGGTTGATCTTCAACTGCCCGCGTGTGCCGATCCGCCCCCATTGGCGTACAAGCGCGGCATCGCCAAACAATGTCGGCTCCACGGAGAGCGTGTAGAAACGAGCCATATTGCGCTCGGGATCGATGCGCTTGAACAGGCGACATGAGTTTTTTTCAATCATGACCCGATCTTTCCCGAAGGCGTGGGCGAGCGTCCAATGGATTTGGTGAATCGGTCGGGACGGTCCGATTCACGGGATTGATGGATGAAGTCTGGAATTTGTCCGGGACGGAAAGGCAGGGGAGGGGGATTTCAAAGCCCGGATGCCTTTGTAAGGTTGACCCGGAAGCGGTCCCTGCGGCGCTGATACTTTCGGGTCATTTCAGCGGAAGCATGTCCGAGCTGCTTCTGCACATAGCGTTCATCAACCTCGGCGGAGGAGGCCAGGCCGGCGCGCAGGGAATGGCCGGAAAACTTCTTCTCCCGCTCTCTTTCGGGCAGATCGCCGCGCACCCCGGCCGCAAGTGCCGTCCGCTTGACGAGCCGGGCCACTTCCTGATCCTTCAGCCGTTCCGCACCGACCTGCCGTCCCTTTCCGGTAACGCGGCGGAACAGGGGACCATGCGCGATCCTGGCGAATTTCAACCAGGTTTCGAGCGCGGTGACGGGGCAGGTGGTCGCCGTCGATCCACGGCCGATCTCGACCTCGCGCCAGCCGGTCTTGCCGCGCAGGGTCACCAAAAGTCCTTCCTCGAAGATTTCGATCCAACCGCGGCCGTCTTCCGTTTGGTCGCGGCCGATATCGAGGCCGACGATCTCGGATCGGCGCAGGCCGCCGGCGAAACCGATGAGCAGGATCGCCCGGTCGCGCAGGCCGCGCAAGGACCCCCGGTCGAGCGTTTCCAGCATGGCGACCAGATCCTCGAGCAGGATCGCCTCCTTCTGGCGGGGCGGCACGGCATGCGTGTTGCGAATTCCCGCCATGATGGTGGCGATGTGCCTGTCCTTGCGATCGAGCGACAGGCCGCGTTGGGAATAGTTCCACGAAAGTGCGGAAAGACGGCGCTCTATCGTGGACACGGAATTGGGTTTCCCGCCGCTGTCACCGGAGGCGCAAGCGGTGATGTAAAGCCCAACGGTCTGGGGGGAGGGGGGTATGATCCCGAGCCCCTGTCTGCGGCACCAGGTTGAAAAATGCTTCCAATCGGCGGAATAGGCACGACGGGTATTGGCAGAACTCGCGGCTTCGAGATATCCCCGTGCCCGGCCCGCGAGGTTTTCCAGGTGATCGGGAAGTGGGGATGCATCTGGTTGCGACGGAAGAGGAGAATGGCTGCCGTCATCGCCGCCTTGGGGTCGAGAGGAAGCGCCGGTGCGACCCATTTCCATCACGATACCGATGATATCGGGTAGATCGTCGTCGCCTCCAGATTCAGAAATCATCAATCGCGAGGCTTTATCGTCGAGATGACGCTGCGTGTCCTGTGATCGTTCTGCATGTCGATCTGCCTTGTCGGGGTGATTTTGGTCGACGAATGAGGTCATTTCCCGCATGATCCATAATGAACGATAATGCAAGATTATCACTCGTTTTTTGATAAAGACAAGCTGTGCGGTTTTGGGGATGATACCTGGATAAAACCGCACATCTGATTTATCATCCATTGTATGGATTCGCCCCTTGCAGTAATCGCCAGCCCCGTTGCCTCAGCTGCCCGGCTTCCGCGATGGGCTTCGCCGCGCGAACCCGAGATTGCCGAGGCAGATGCTGCCTTCGTCGTCGGGGCGGCGTTGAAATCATTAGATGATCTGGTGCGGATGGATCTCGCCTGGGCCGGTTGCTGGCGATCCCGTCAGGCCCTGAAATGCGCAGCAGCGGCCGTGCGACTGATGGGGCGCATGGAAGATGAAGCGGCGCTTCGCGACGCCGTGCTTCTGACGGGGCCGGACGCCGATCCCGGCCCGGCGGGCAGGATGTTTCTGGCTTACAAAAGGCTGGCGGGTCGGAAAACTGGCTTCTCCGCGAAGGCCGTTGCCGAGCTGGCCGATCTGCTGGGCTTGCCATGGAGCCACCCACTGACCATGGCGGTCGACCACGCCGACGCAGCACTACAGTCCGGTCGTGCCGCGCCCTTTGCCGCGGCAGAACTGGTGACGGCGATCCACGGCGACCGTTCCGATGCGGAGCCGCTTGCCTGGGCACTCGCCGATATCCTGCTTGCCGCGATGCTGAACTGGGAGAGACCGGTGCCGCTGCTGATGGCGGCGCGCTACGGCCCGGCGTTCCGCACAGTCGGGGGCAGGGGCCGTGTGCATCCAGGCGAACCCGCCTTCCCGCGGGCCGTCTGTCTCGCCCTGGTTGAGGCGACGGAGGATGCCCTGCGGAGCGCAGGCGAGATCGGACGGCGCGCCGAGAAGCTTGCCGCTGTGGCGCCGAAGGTGCGGACGAGGGGTGCGGGCACCGTGTTGCAAAAGCTGCTCGAGGAGGACGCCATGCCCGCATCGGACCCTGGTAGTAATCTGTCGCGATGGGCGGCGACGCGACTGTTCGACCGCTTGCAAGGGCTCGGAGCCGTGCGCGAGCTCTCCGGTCGTTCCTCCTTCCGGATCTATGGGCTGTGACGATGACCGGATCGCGCCCAGCCAAGCCTCGGTCAGGAACGGGACCTGATGCGGGTGACGAACGTCTTTATGATCGGGAGCTTGCGGACCTGCCGCCGGAACTGCGTTGGCGGGAATGGATTCTGCGCGTCGAGGCGGTGATCTTCGCCTCGGCCGAACCGGTGTCGCGCGAGACGCTTGCGCGGGTGGTCGGTCGCGGTTGCAGCCTCGACCTTCTGATCGACGATCTGCAGGAAGAGCTGCGCGGGCGGCCCTATGAACTCGTCGCGGTCGCTGGCGGTTGGCAGCATCGCACGCGCACGCGTTTCGCCGACACCATCCGTGCCTCCGCCGCGCCCACGCGCGGCGCCGCTCCGGCACTTTCGGAGTTCGAGGCGACGGTGCTGATGGCGGTGGGATATTTCCAGCCCATCACGCGCGGCGAGCTGTCGAAGATTTTTAGCAGGGAGGTCAGTCGCGATACGATCGCCGCGCTCCGCGGAGCCGGTCTCCTCGCCTCCGGCCCACGCAGCCCGACACCCGGCGCGCCCTACACCTATGTGACAACAAAACACTTCCTGTCCGCCTTCGGCCTGCAGTCGCTGCGCGACCTGCCCGACATCGAAGCGCTCGAGGATGCGGGACTGCTCAGCCGGCAGGCCATGCGGGCCGAAGCTTTATCGATCGAAACGGAGAGCGATTGAACCGCTTTCCGGAACCGCGTCGCTCGGTTTGCGCAGACCGCCGAGACTTTGCACCTGCGAGACTGGCAGGATCCGGGGCTGAGCCGGCCCCCAGACGCTGCGCCGCTAGGAGATATACCTTCGGGCGCGGTGGCTGCCTATCTGTTCGATATCGACGATGGTCAACTCTGGCGCGCTCGATTTCGCGGTGGCCGAAGGATTGGCCCTGAATGCGACGGCGCAAGAGACTGGGCTCACCTTTCTTGGCACACCGATGGACATTAAGGGACCAGTGGTGGCCGGTACCATGCTCGAGGCTGAGATTGAGGTGACAGACGTGCACCGCGACAGCAAGGGACACTGTGGTCTCGCGCGCGCACAACATCGTGCGAAACCAGAACGGCAAGACCGTTATGATATACGAACCGCTGCGGCTGATGATGGGGCGCCCACAGCCCTCCTGAGGTGGCTATGGGCGGAGCTTCGTATCGACTGGGCCTGAAGGCCTAAACTTGCTGGCGCTGATGATTGTCCGTAACAGACTATACTCCACTTAGGACCAAAGCTGGGAAAACACGCTATGAGGTACTTGGCATCCGGGATTTCGTGGGTAGGGCGCCGTCAGCGCAATAAACAAACATTCGGAGTGGAAACCACATTGCAGGCTTCACCCATTTGATCCATTCGCTGGGTTGATCGCACCAAGGCAGGAGACCACGAAGGCACAGTCAATGTGACCGAAATTACCGTACGGCTGCGCAGAGTGATCAATTTCACCTGAACGGAGCCGTTGGCCGAACTTGCTGGTTACGATCGAAGAATGCGTACCGGAGCGCTACGAGGTGTGCCGATGATAGAAGAAGGCTCTCGCTGGATGAAACCCGAAAACCGACCGGATGTCACCAGGATTCGTAGGGTTTGCGATATCGTGTTCTGCGCCGTTCTCGTCGTCATATTTATCAGGGGCTGATCTTTCTTGCCGGCTTCGAGGAACTCTTTCGACCAATTGTAATATAGACACTCAGCTGTGCCTTCACGCCGGCACAATGGGGTGATCGACTCCTCACCGCGCAAGCCTTCCAGCACGATGGGGATATTCTCTTCTGCCGGCTCCTTCCGAGTCCCGGTTCTCCGTCTCATCTTCGCTCTTTGAAGGGCTATGATGAGCCAGAAGTCCTTAAGCCAAAATTGTCTCATTGACGCTGATGTCGGACCCCTAAAAGCGTCAGAAAGCAGAGGCAATTTGCTGGGTTTTCATTCTCGTTTGGGCCACTTACGTCTTCTCATTTGGAGGCTGTTTTGCGCCTGTCATGAGAGCGACCGCATCAGACATCCCCACCTGTGTAGGATCGATTACACATAAGCGTTGTCCTAGCCGATGGATATGAATCCTGTCGGCCACCTCGAAAACGTGGGGCATGTTGTGGCTGATCAGGATGATTGAGATACCCCTTGCCCGAACGTCCTTGATGAGGTCGATCACCTTTTGGGATTCCTTTACCCCCAAGGCTGCGGTTGGCTCATCAAGAATGACCACTTTCGAACCGAACGTTACTGCACGCGCAACGGCAACACCTTGTCGCTGGCCGCCTGAAAGCGTCTCCACAGGCTGCATGATATTCTGGATCGTTAGGAGGCCGAGATCGCTGAGTTCCTTCCGGGCACGTTCGTTCATCTTCGCTTGATCGAGTATTCGAAAGACAGACCCCAGGAGCCCGGGCCTGCGCAGTTCCCGTCCCATGAAGATATTCTCGGCGATCGAAAGCGAAGGGGACAGAGCCAAATCCTGATAAACGGTCTCGATGCCTGCGGAACGGGCAGATTGAGGATTTGTGAAATGGACAGGTTGGCCGTCGAGAAGGATTTCACCGCTGTCCGGGACGGTCGCACCCGACAACGTCTTAATGAGAGTAGATTTGCCGGCGCCGTTGTCGCCGATGACGGCCAGAACCTCTCCACGAAGTAGATCAAAGTCGGCACCGTTCATTGCCACGACCCGACCATAGCGTTTGAAGAGATTTCGCGCGGAGAGAATGGTGTCTGCGGAACTCATCCGACCATCCTCCGGGCCCACTGGTCAATACCGACTGCGATAATGATCAAAGCTCCGATCATCAGATATGTCCATTGCGGGTCGGTGCCAAGCATGCGCAATCCAAGCGAGAACACACCCACGATCAATGCCCCGAAGACACTGCCTAGCACGCTTCCGCGCCCACCAAACAAGGAGGTGCCGCCGATCACTACTGCGGTGATTGATTCGATATTGGTGAATTGCCCCGCGGTCGGAGAGACGGAACCTAACCGTCCGATCAACGCCCATCCGGCAAAAGCACAAATCAGGCCTGCAACCGTGTAGACCGATATCAACACACCGCGGGTGTTTATGCCTGCCAGTTGAGCGGCCACGGGGTCATCGCCCACGGCATAGAGGTGACGCCCCCAGGCTGTGTTGTTCAGCACGAAATGTATGAACGCTGCCAGAAGTACCATCGCAATCACGCCATTGGTAAAAACGGCGCCGCCAATCCTGAAGCTTTCGCCAAAGAACTGGAGAAGCGGTGCGTGTTCAGCAAGATCCTGCGAGCGGATTGTTTCATTGGATGAATAGAGATAATTGCTCGCAAGGACGACCTGCCACATTCCAAGCGTGACGATGAATGGTGGCAACCGCACCAGTGAAACCAGCATACCGCTCACCGCACCGCAAAGTGCGCCGGTTGCCAGGCCGATCACCACTGCAACCTCTGCCGGTATACCGTAGCGAAACGTGCAATGCCCCATCACTACGGATGAAAACACCATAATCGCACCAACCGATAGATCGATGCCGGCGGTTAGAATGACCAACGTTTGAGCCACGGCGACAATTCCTACAATCATCACCTGCTGCAGGATGAGGGTCAGGGCGAAGGCGGAGAAGAATTTTCCTCCCAGCAACAGGCCGAAGGCTGCAATGGCCAGGATTAGAACAAGCAGCGGTATCGCTGCCGGCTGCGCGTGAACGAGGTTCTGAAACCGGTCGAGCAGAGTCTGTCTGCCTCGGCCGAATGTCGTGAGATCGGCAAGTGGGGCATTTTCGCGATCCGCCGTTTTCGTCGAAATTGCTGTGCCTGCCGGCGTAGAATCGTGCGATGTCATCAAGCTATCTGCCGCCTGGGGAGTCGAGCCGTCACGCGGTTCGATATCGAACCGCGTGACCATTTTGAGTGACAGAGCAGTCCTTAGCCCCAGCAGATTTTGGCAGCCTCTTCGGAGTTGATCGATTCCAGCCCGTCAACGGGTTCTTCCGTCACCAGATTAACGCCTGTATCGAAGAAATCCTTGCCCTCGGTCTTTTGGGGCTTCGTGCCGTTTTTCGCCCATTCGACGATGGCCTCGACACCGTGAGATGCCATGCGCAACGGATATTGTTGCGCGGTCGCGTTGATGACCCCCTCCTTCACATTCTTGACACCCGGGCAGCCACCATCAACCGCCACCACCATGACATCACCCTCCCGGCCGAGTGCCTTCAGTGCCTCATAGGCACCGGCTGCGGCGGGTTCGTTGATCGCGTAGACCAGGTTGATCATGGGATCGATCTGCAGCAGATTCTCCATGCCCGTGCGGCCACCCTGTTCGCTTCCCTGCGAGACATCGTTGCCGACGATGCGGGAATCGGTTTCATCACCCCATTTGTTCGGGTCTTCAAGATCGATACCAAAACCCGTAAGGAACCCCTGATTGCGCAGGACCCCGACGCTCGACTGGCTGACCAGCCCGTTCAGCAGGCCGATCTTCGCATTCGCGGCATCATCGCCAAGCGATGCCTTGGCCCACGTGCCGATGGCCTCTCCGGCAGCAAAATTGTCAGTCGCGAACGTACCATCGGCGGCATCGATCGGATCCAGCGGCGTGTCCAGCGCAAGCACCAGAATGCCGGCATCCTGCGCCTTCTTCACGGTCGGTACGATGCCACGCGTGTCAGACGGGGTAAGCATGATGCCGTTCACCCCATCGGCAATGCACGCCTCGATGGCCGAGACCTGACTTTCGCTGTCACCGTCGATGCGTCCGGCATAGGTCTTCAGTTCCACACCGAGTTCTTCCGCTTTCTGCATCGCACCGTTTTTCATGGCGACATAAAACGGGTTGGTATCGGTCTTCGTGATCAGGCAGGCAGATATGTCAGCTGCCTGCGCATTCAAAGGCGCAAACGCAACTGCTGAAAACAGCACTGCAATTCCAAGCTTCGTCTTATTCATCACAGATCCTCCCGGTTCATAAATGCAATGTCCGCAGTAATCACACCGCGTGCACCAGCTTCATGCACCCGAACATTTGTCGGGACAGCGGGTTGTCCTCTTGTCTGCCAGGCTTCACGCTCCACCCGCCCGGAAACAAACCCGCTCGAGAAATGTCGAGCATTCTCTGGTCCCAACACCCTAGATTAAACGGCAATATTTGCAATGAATTACATAAATGTAATTATTTGCATTTATTTAGGATTCTGAAGCAGAGCTCGGGCTGTCGTTTCGTCGGTTGCCAATACGTTCACCAACTTTCCCCTGACGGCGGCATGAATGGCAACCACCTTGCTTTCACCGTAGGCCACACCCACGCGCATCGGTATCTGGGCAAACTGGTCCAGGAAGATCGACAGGGTTCGCTCTTCGAGGCCTGATTTCAGAACGCGCCCCTCGCCATCATAGAAGCGCGCGCAGATGGTACCGACCCCACCCTGCTTCTCGATGTCGGCGAATTGTTGCTGGGTAAACAAGCCGTCGCGTACACTTGACGATGCCGCGTGCAGCGAGCCGATGCCGACCAGTGCCATGCTCATCGAACTATATAGTCCATTGATGTCCTGGAAAGCGTCCGTGCTTCTAAGCGTCAGAGCAATGTCGCTGCTCTCCACTACGGCCGGTAACGGCAGAATGCGCGCCTTGGCATCGATGGCATCTGCGAATGCGCGGCAAATCTGTGCCGTGTGAGTGGGCTCCTCCGCTTTTCCAACGCCGCCTATCAACGTCACGACCTGATGATCCCTCGATTTGGCCCTTCGCATCTCGGCTGCAACGGAGGCCACGGTCTCGCCGTTGGAAACGCCGATTATGTCGCCTCGGTGCATGTTCTGCGAAAGAAACCGCGCGCAGGCGCTGCCCAGTACACGGCTGGTCTCGGAAGCTCCGTACTGGTTGATCACCACAACAGCGTCACGCAGCTGGAAGGCCTGGGACAGCTCTTTCTCAAGACTGGTATCGCGATGGAGGTTCTCAGCCACCCGAATCTCGACGATGCCATGATCCATGGCGATCTGGAGATGCCGGCTTACAGTGGCGACGGACACGCCTAGTTTCTCGGCAATCTCGCTTTGAGAGAGGCCCTGGTCATAACGCATCTGGGCTATCTTGATGACGGTTGCTTCATTCCTGGGCGGGCGCGGCATCACAGACTCCGGATCACTGATGATGGTGCCAGCCTGACCGTTTCAAACCCGATCCTCCGGCGGTTCACCATCGGACTTAAATTTAGGGGCCTGAAGATGCAAGTTTGGCAAACTCAGGCTTCAGAGAACGGTAGAGGGACCTGAAAATTTCCAGCCGTGGCTGATAGGCGGCGTGCAACTGGGCATCGGGGACGAACCTGTGTCGCGCGACTGGCGGCTTGAAGTGTTCCAGGGTGATCGACGTCTGGAAAGCGCACCGCGCCAGACGTGCGGCGCCAAATGAAGGCCCCATCTCTGAAACATCGCTGGTTTCGAGCACTACGCCAAGAATGTTGGCTATCATCTGCGCCCAGAATGGTGAGCGAGCACCGCCCCCGATGAGTATGAACGATGTCGGTGACTTCCCGCCGCCGCCCAGCACCTCCAACCCGTCTGCCAGAGAGAATGCGATAGCCTCCATCATGGCTTGAGCCAGGTGATGCGCTCGGGTTTCGGCAGACATGCCAATAAAGGCCGCTCGCGCTGTCGCGTCGTTGTGAGGGGTGCGTTCACCTGCGAGATATGGCAGGGCAAGTACATCACACGGGCCCGTGTAATGCGCTTCGACGGTTTCAAGCATCGCGCCCATGCGCTCGGCATGGCCTGTCCAACGGGCAACCGCTCCCAATGCGCTTGCTCCGTTCAGCACCGCGGCCATATTGAACCAGACGCCTTCCAGCACATGGCAAAAGGCGTGAACCGTTTGAAGCGTGTTGGGAGCATAGGCTGTATGGCTGGTCAACAGCTGCGCTGACGTTCCAATCGAGATCAATCCCTTCCGGGGAGAGACAGCACCCACACCGGCGGCCCCCGCTGCAACGTCGCCGGCGCCGACAACCACCTGCACATCGTCACGCATATTCCAGCGGGAGGCCAATTCCAGGTGCAGAACGCCCGCAACGGAGGCGGATTCGCAAACTTTCGGGAATGTAAGCTGGCGTGCACCACAAGCCTCGATGGCCGGTTGAGACCATTTTCGATTCTGTTCGTCGAACAACCAGGAGCCGGCGGCTTCGGAGGGATCGGTCGCATGCTCACCCACAAGCTTGAAGCGAAGATAGTCCTTTGGAAACGAAAGCCGCCTTGCGCGTTGAAATGTTTCCGGCTCGTTTTCCGCGAGCCAGGCCAGTTTCGGTCCCGTGAAGCCAGCCATGGGAAGAACGCCAAGCTGATCCGCCAGATATGGATAATCCGCGTTCAGGCGCTCAGCGATCGCTGCCGCGCGTGAATCGTTCCAAAGGATAGCCGGACGGACCGGTTCGTTTGCCTCGTCCAGCAGCAAACAGGCATGCATATGACCAGAAAAGCCAATCGATCTGACGTCAGCTAGAATATGGGGTTTTTCGGCGGCAAGCTCGGCGAGCGTATCGAACACGGCATCCACCCAGTCGGAGGGATTCTGCTCCGACCAGTCCGGGCGTGGGTAATGTGTCTGGAGCGGTCGCGTCGCAGAGAGTTGAACGCGTTCAGCCTCATCGACGATCAGCAATTTTGCCGACGAGGTTCCCAGATCGATACCCAGATACATAGCGCCCGCATTCAAAGATTAACGTCATTCGGTGAGGGAACGCCCCTACCGCGCGATTATCGCGGCACATCGCGCCAGCTTGTCAAGCCAGCGTCTGCTCAGCCTCTGACCGGGTAAGTCGTTCCATTATCCGGCGCGCGATAGGCTCGACCGTCAGACCTTTCTCTTCGAACACTTGCGGCCCGGGTGCCGAGAGACCGAAATCATCGATCCCGAATGCATGATCCCGATGACCTACATACTGGGTCCATCCAAATCGTGAACCGGCTTCAATCGAAAAGCGTGCGGCGTTTCCAAGAACATCCCGTTGATAGATGCTGTCCTGCTCATCGAAACGTTCCCAGCAGGGCATGGAAACCACGGCAATCTTGTAGCCCTCCACCTGCAGGACATCTTTTACGGCGAGTGCAAGCGCGACTTCGGTGCCCGTGGCAAGCAGCGTTGCGTCACGCGGCCCATCGGATGGCGAAAGCACGTATCCGCCGCGCCTGGCGGGCATATGGTTCTCGGCTCTGGTGCGCACCTGTGGCGTGGCTTGTCTGGACACAACCATCGCTGCCGGACCATTCCGATTTGCTGCATCATACCAGCACTCCAGAGCCTCAATGGCATCCGCAGGCCGATACACGTTCAAACCGGGGATAGCACGCAGAGAAGCCAGTTGCTCGATCGGCTGATGGGTCGGCCCATCCTCACCCACGCCGATCGAATCGTGGCTGAAGAGGAACACCACAGACAGCTGCATCAAGGCAGCAAGGCGCAATGAGGGCCGACAATAGTCACTGAACGTCAGATATGTTCCGCCATAAGGGAAAACGCCTCCATGAGCCGCCATGCCGTTCATCACGGCGGCCATGGCGTGCTCGCGCACCCCATAGCTTACATGATTGCCTGAGTAGTCGTTCGGAACGATCGGTCGCATGGTTTCGGCTGCGGACAGAACGCTCCCCGTGAGATCGGCGGAACCGCCGATGAGTTCTTCCAGATCTCGCAGCAAGAGGCCGCATGCGCGCTGACTTGATTTGCGCACCGGCTCCTTGACCGGGTTGGCCACCAGAGCCGCGATCGCCCCGGTGAAGTGTGCTTCCAGATCACCGGACCGCTGGCCTTCCACTGCCGCAGAGAACTCGCCACCACGACCCGACGCTGACAGGCGCTCCGACCAGTCTTGGCGCAAGTTCCTGCTGCGCTGCCCGGCCAGACGCCATGCATTCAGGATGGGGGCGGGAATCTCGAAAGCTGGTGTCTCCCAACCCAGGCTGGCTTTCAATCCGGCAACCTCTTCGGTGCCCAGAGGTGCCCCATGCGCCACCGACTTCCCTTCCTTCGTCGGCGCTCCATACCCAATGCGGGTGCGGGCGGCGATGAGCGTGGGCCTGTCACTTATCGCGGCGAATGCAAAGGCGTTCTCGATCTCCTTCATATCATGGCCATCGATGCGGATCGTGGCCCAGTTCGCCGCCTCGAAACGCTTGATGTGATCTTCCGATGTCGCGACGCTCGTTGTCCCGTCGATTGTCGTCGCATTATCATCGAATACAAGGGTCAGCTTCGAAAGTCCCAAATGCCCGGCAAGCGAGATGGCTTCCTGCGCCACCCCTTCCATCAGACAACCGTCACCACAGAATGCATAGGTGCGGTGATCAACCAGTTTGTCGCCGAAGCGCCCGTTCAATATGCGCTCGGCCAGCGCCATTCCAACGGCGTTCGCAACACCTTGACCCAAGGGACCGGTTGTCGTTTCCACTCCGCGTGGATGACGGAACTCGGGATGCCCGGCAGCCATGGAGCCACGCTGGCGAAAACGTTTTATGTCTTCAAGGGAGATGTCCGGGTAACCGGAAAGGTAGAGGAGTCCGTATTGAAGCATGGATCCATGGCCGTTCGACAGGACAAATCGATCGCGATCGTGCCAGTCGGGATCAGCGGCATCGAATTTAAGAACCCGGGTAAACAGTACACTGGCTAGGTCGGCCATGCCCAATGGCATACCAGGGTGTCCCGACTGAGCATTCTCCACTGCATCCACCGCTAGCATACGCAGGGCATTCGCCATTTCTCTCAAGCAGGTGGCTTCCCCAATCCCATTACCATTCGCCGCATCCGCACCCATTGCTTAAGCTCCCTGGCAGTCAATCAAGTGCTTGTGGGCGTATCTCATTTATGCATTCAATTGCAACAAATTAATATATTTGCAAAATATTGCAATATAATGATGCCCGTCGCTATCGACCATTGCGATTTGAATGAGACGCAACTGACCGTCTCGGTTGGATCGGGCTGGGTTCCTGTCCGACTGCTTCTGGGTGGCGGACAGGGAAAGTTCTGTTGCAGACTTTTCGGAAACCCGCTGATGGCATGAGGTCAACCCCATTTGGAAGCGCGTTTCATGATATTCAAAGGTGGCCACTTCGATCACTCGGTGATCCGGCTATGCGTGCGATGGTATCTGGCCTATGTCCTGAGTCTGCGGGATCTGAAGGAGATGATGGCTGAACGCGGCGTCAGCGTTGACCATTCGACGAACCATTGCTGGTTGTCCACTCCTCGCAGGTGTTGCTGTAACGATAACCGCTGCAAGCGGTCCGCCGACTGCCCGTGGCATGTGAACGAGACCTACATCAAGGTTCACGGGCAGTGGATGTGTCTTTGTCGAGCCATCGACAGCGTCGGCGATACCTTAGTGCGCATACGCAACAGCGTGCGAAACCAGAACGGCAAGACCGTTATGATATACGAATCGCTGCGACTGATGATGGGGCGACCGCAACCTTCCTGAGCTGGCTATGGGCACTTCTTCATAGTTTATTATCAACGCCGCGTTGATCGCATGCCGCTGGCAATCCTTGACTATCAGTCTTGATTGCCGGGGGCGGATGAGTTGCAGCGAACGCCTAGTGCCATACGAATTGCGGTTCTGGTAGCAGGGATTGTCGCAGCGAACTCAGGCACCAAGAAAATCTGCCATCTCCACATTGTAGAAAGTCTTGGTGCGCGGGCCGTTGAGGATCGGATCGATCCTGCGGACGCATTCTTGATAGTGCGGAGTTTTGCGATGCTCATCGAGCGCGTCCGACGACTTGAAAACCTCGTAAATGACAAAACGGTGGTCGTCATCGGGGTTACGAAGTACGTCAAAGCGAAGGTTGCCTGGCTCTTGGCGGGTACCTTCATAATTGATGCGGAACGCCTCCAGAAATTCTTCGGCATAGCCCTGCTTGACGTTGATGCTGACCATTTGGATGAGCATGTCTCAATTCCCGTTGTGTTGAAGTCTCGGTTGAAAGGTCAAAGGCCTGGTGCTTTCCACATGGCTGTGGTGACACCCTCGTCGACAAGCTGGCGCTGCAGCGCATAGGCCCGCGCCCAGCGCTTACCCGCCTCGTCATAAATCGCTTTGTGCTTGAGATTCGGCTCGAAGCGACCGTCCCAGCGTACCCAGCCTTCTGCTGCCTCGACGAAATCGCGGTAGAGGCCGATACCGGTGGCTGCAGCAACCGCACACCCGAGCGCGGTTGCTTCCTTGACGACCGGGGTGACGACCGGAAGGCCGGTGGCGCTCGAAAGGATCTGCGACCAATGGGCGGATTTGGATGCGCCGGCTGCGAAGACGATCTTTTCCGGCGTCTTGCCGGAGAGCTTGAAGATGGCCGAGAGATTGCGGGCCGCGACGATGGCTGCGTTCTCCTGCAGGGCACGGAAAATTGCAGCCTTGCCGGATTTTTCCGGATCGATGGAAAGATTCAGAAGCGAGGGTGCGGCGTGATACCAGTTGCCGTAGTGCATGACGTCGGAAAAGACCGGGATGATGCCATGGGCACCGACCGGCACACGTGCTGCTTTTTCTTCAAGGAGACGATAGGCATCTCCGCCTCGCCCTGCGGCGACCACTTCCTCCGCGCCAAAGCTGTCGCGGAACCAGCGCATCACCATACCGACGAAAAAACTGATTGCCTCCGCCTGATTGAGACCCGCCACGACGTGCGGATTGATACGCAGATCCATAGAGGGATCGGAAACCGAGGGTCCGACATTGACAACCTGCTGCCAGAAGGTGCCGCCAAGCACGGCGCAATCGCCTTCGTTGACGACGCCGATCGCTGCAGCGCCGGTCTGACAGTCTCCGCCGCCCATGACGACGGGTGTTCCGGCGGTAAGGCCTGTCTCTTCCGCTGCTTTATCAGTGACGTGTCCGATGATCGTTCCGGGCTCGACGCTTTCGGGGAAAATGTCATCGCGCATGCCGGCCTTGGTCATTGCCTCCGGCAACCAGTCGCGTTTCGCTAAGCCGTAGAGGCCCGTCGTCCCCGCATTCGAAGGGTCGCTGGCGATCACGCCGGAAAGGCGCATCAAGACCCAGTCGGAGAGCATACTGATCCGATCGATGCGGTCATACACGTCTGGCAGATTCCGCTTCAACCAGAGAAGGCGCGGCAGCGCGCCGAGCGCAAAGGTCTGCCCGGTCTCGGCATAAAGATCGCGCTCAAGGCCGGGTAAGTCGCGTTTCAGGTCGCGCACTTCGGCGACGGCCCGGCTATCGACATTGGCGCAGGCCCAGATTTCGCGGCCGCTGCGATCATAGACAACAAAGGCCTCGCGCATGCTGGTGGCGCTGACGGCGCGAATCTCCGCGGCGGTGATACCAGCTTCGGCGATTGCCTGCCGGATTGCACGCGAAAGCAGTGACCAATTGCCGTCCACGTCGAAATCCATCGATCCCGGAAAGCGCGGATCGGTCTTGTGCCACCATTCATGCTGCGCGCTCGCAATCTGGTTCCCGTTTTCGTTGAAGATCACGGCGCGGCCGCTGCCGGTACCGGCGTCGACGGCGAGTAGATAGGAAGTCGTCATGGTTCAGTCCCTGAACTCGATGAGGCCGGCAGCCGTCGTCTCATCGGTTATGAGGATGCCGACGAATTTTCCACGAAGCGCCGCATGGATGGCCTGCACCTTCTGGATGCCGCCGGCTGCCGCCACGACTTTTTCGGCACGCGACAGCGCCGCCAGCTTTACGCCGATCACCCGGTCGTGCAGCGGCAGGTCGAGCGTTTCGCCGCGCTCGTTGTAGAACTGGCAGAGAATGTCGCCAACCGCGCCCTTGCGGCGCAGCGGTTCAACCTCGTCCGGGCTGACATAACCGGAGCGGACAACTGTGGAGGTGGCGGAAATCTCACCGATGCCGACGAGTTGGTAAGTGGCATTCAGCGCCATATCGAGCAAATTGGCGACAGCAGGTTCAGATGAGAGATTGCGCGCCACATTCGGATCACGGACGACGAGCGGCGCGGGCACGAGATGCACACCGCTGCCCCAATTGGCCGTACGCATACCATCGACATACGTACCAACGCCGCCCGTGAGACTTACGAGGCCGATATTGCGCTCGTTGGCGAGGTGGCCGAGCCGCTGGATCGTATTCGAGACCGTTGCGCCCCAGCCAACCGCCAGAAGATCGTTCGGATGCAAGCGCTGCATGAGGAATTGCGCCGCTGCCTGACCGAGCCGGTCGCTCGGATCCTGACCGGGAAGCTCCGGCACCACGTAGGCTTCGAGCAGCCCGTAGCGCTCCTTGATTTGCCGCTCCAATGAGAGACAGCCCTGATAGCGTGAATTGATCCGTACCTGGATGATGCCGGAACGCCGACCGCTTTCGAGCAAGCGCGAAACCTTGATACGCGACAAGTTGAGCTTTTCGCCGATCTCGTTCTGCGTCAGCCCGTCATTATAATAATACCAGGCGATGCGTGTGAGAATCTCCTCGTCCGCGTCGGCGTAACTCCATTCCCCGTTGTCCAAGGCCATCCAAAGGCTTCCTTCGATCAATTGTGATCATTTGAATATCAAGAAAACTTTTGATACGTCAACGCGTTGTTGGGGTAAAAATCCTTTCTCGCGTCAATTCCTCGGTTTTCAGCAAAAAGCCTCTCATAATACATGGTAATTTCGACCTGGTGCCGCACCGGGTGATCTGAGCGTATTGACGATCATCAATCACTATGATCACATGAGTGTCAGATATTACATGTGAACAGGTGCAGAATGAGTGATGGCCCAGCGGTCAGGAGGGTCGCGAAGCTGACGGACATCTGGAAATCCTACGGCGCCGTTCCGGTGCTGAAGGGCGTTTCACTCACATTGCAGGCAGGAGAAGTGCACGCGCTTCTCGGCGGCAACGGCGCCGGCAAGTCGAGCCTCATGAAGATCATGTCGGGCGTTATCCCGGCGAATTCAGGCGCTATCGAAATCAACGGGGAAGCGCTGGCTCACGCCTCGCCGGCAGCGGCGCAGGAACTCGGTCTCTACCTGGTGCCGCAGGAAGCTCATATCCTGCCCAACCAGAGCGTTCTGGAAAATATCAGCCTTGGCCTTACCGCTTCCCCCCGCGCGCTGAGGTCGCGGATCGAGCAGCTCGTCTCCGAGCTTTCCGTTTCCCTTGATCTCGACGCACAGGCGGCCACACTTGAAATCGCCGAACGCCAGATCGTGGAAGTCCTGCGCGGTCTTGTGCGCGATGCGCGCGTGCTAATTCTGGACGAGCCGACCTCCGCCCTTACTCCCTTCGAGACCAGTGCACTTTTCCAACGCGTGCGCAAACTCCAGGCCCAAGGCGTGGGCATCTTCTTCATTTCGCACAAGTTGCGCGAGATTCGTGAAATCTGTAGTAGGATCAGTGTGCTGCGCGATGGCGTGATCGTGCTTTCGGGGGCGCTCGACGGCTATAGTGACGCCCAGATCATCGATGCGATGAGCCGTGTACAGATCACGGAAATGCCCGGCAAGGACCGTACCGCCCGTAAAATCTCGCAGATCGGCAAACCACGTCTCAGCGTGCGCGGCCTCAGCGGCGAGGGATTCCGCAATATCAGCCTCGACGTCAGGGCAGGCGAGATTCTCGGCCTTGCCGGCGTGGTCGGCGCGGGGCGCACGGAGTTTGCCGAGACCCTCTTTGGCTTGCGCCCCCAGATGACGGGCAGCGTCGTTTTCGACGGTGCGGATCTCAAGAGGCGGTCGCCGCGCGTCTGCATCGATCATGGCCTCGTCTATCTGCCGGAAGATCGTCAACAGCACGGTCTTTTCCTGGAAGCGCCGCTTTTCTGGAACGTCTCGTCCTATCTCGTACACCGATTGCCCTTCTTCCTGCGGCCTGGCGCGGAACGGAAGAGTTTCAACCAGTTCCGGTCCAGCATGGGAATCAAGTGCGCCGATCCCGGCCAGGAGGCGCGCAGCCTTTCAGGCGGCAATCAGCAAAAGGTATTGCTCGCAAAATGCCTTTCGGTCCGTCCGAAAGTGCTGATCCTCGACGAGCCGACGCGAGGTGTCGATGTTGCCGCGCGCAATGATATCTACGACCTTATCCGCAAGCTTGCAGCCGATGGCGTCGCCATCGTTTTGATTTCATCCGATTTTGACGAGATCGAACAGCTTGCAGACCGCGTTGAGGTGATGGCCTTCGGGCAATCCGGTGGCGAGCTGACGGACAATATCTCGGTGGACTCCATCGCCCGCCTCGCCTTCGGCGCCTCGGAGGCTCGTCATGCTTGACTTTCTTGCGCGCAACCGTGTCGCAACGCTCCTCGTCGTCCTTGTGCTCACCTATGTCGCCATTGGCGCGGCTGCACCCGGCTATCTCTCCGGCGCGACCGCATCGGTCGTCGTCTCCAACAGTCTTGTACTGATGCTCATCTCGCTCGGTACGATGATCGTCATCCTGACGCGGAATATCGACGTCTCCAGCGGCTCGGTTCTAGGCCTCAGCGCGGCCGTTCTGGGCCTCTCGCTCGATGCCGGCGTCAGCTTGCCGCTTGCCATTGCCTTCTGCCTGCTGACGGGAGCCGCCGCCGGCGCCTTCAACGGCCTGATGGTCGCTTATCTCGGCATTCCCTCCATCGTGGCAACGCTCGGCACGCTAGGTCTCTATCGCGGTATCATGCTTGTCCTGACGGGTGGACGCTGGATCGAGGATCTGCCTCAAAATCTCAAGGCGCTGGCTGGCAATCTCGGCTTTGGCTTCTCGGCGCTCACCGTTGTCGTACTCGTTCTTATGGTGCTTGTCTGGCTTGGCCTGCGCAAGACGCACTTCGGACGTTACTTCTATGCCGTCGGCGACAACCGTGAGGCCGCGCACCATCTCGGCGTGCCGGTCAAACGCGTCCAGTTCACTGCTTTCATCGTGACGGGCATCTGCGCGGCGCTGGCCGGGCTCGTCTTCGCTGCGCAGATCGGCTTCATTCCCAATCAGGCCGGCAACGGCATCGAGTTGAAAGCCATCGCCGTGAACGTGCTCGGCGGGGTAAGCCTGCTCGGCGGCACTGGTTCGGTTGCGGGTGTCGCCGCCGCCGTCATCTTCATCACCTCGATCGACAGCGCGCTCGTCTTCCTGAAAATCCCGGCCTACTGGAACGATTTCATTGCAGGCGCGATCCTCCTGTCGGTGCTGCTGCTCGACGGACGCATTCGTCAGATCGTCGACCGCCGAATCCGCGCGCGCCGTTATGCCGTGCACGAACGCAGCCCCGCCCCATCCGCTGAAACAACCAAAACGCAGGCAGTGGAGGCTGGCCGATGAAAAAGCTGATCTTCCGTTGGGAGACCGCACTCCTTGCCATGCTTGTCGTGGAGCTCGCCGTCTTCGGCTTCATCAATCCCCGGTTCCTGAACCTCACGAACCTGATCTACGGCACTTCGGATTTCGTGCAGATCGGCATCGTCGCCCTGCCTCTGACCCTTGTGATTATTTCCGGTGGCATCGACGTGTCTTTCGCCTCGGTGATCGGTCTTGCCGCCATCGTCTTCGGCGTCGCCACATTTTACGGCCTGCCGCTGCCGCTTTCGATCGCATTTGCTCTCGTTTCCGGCGCGCTATGCGGTCTCGTCAATGCTACGGTCATTCATCTGTCGAAGATCCAGCCACTCGTTGTCACGCTCGGCAGCCTCTATCTGTTCAAGGGCACCGCAACGGTTGCTTCCGGCCTCGTCGGCGCTGGCGGTTATGAAGGCATCGGCAATTTCCCGGAAAGTTTCAACGCGTTCGGCTACGCGGAATTCCTTGGCTTGCCGGCCCCGCTCGCGCTTTTCCTCGTGCTTGCCCTCCTACTGATCGTTCTGCTGCACTTCACCCGTTTCGGTCGCGCTGTCTTCCTTTCCGGTCAATCGGAAAGCGCCGCGCGCTTCGCGGGCATCCCGGTCGGCCGCGTACAGACGATCACCTATGTCGTCACGGGTGTCTCCGCCGCTATCGCCGGCCTCGTCATGTCGGCCTATTTCGGTTCCGCGCGCGTCGACCTGGGGTCGGCGACGCTGTTGCCGGCCGTCACCGCCGCCGTACTGGGCGGCGCGTCCATCTATGGCGGACAGGGTTCCATCCTCGGCACCCTCATCGCCACCTTCGTCATTGGCTATCTGCAACAGGGATTGCAGGCGGCCGGCGTCCCCAGCCAGGTTTCCAGCGCACTTTCGGGAGGGTTGCTGGTTGTCGCGGTCGCATTGCGTCATGGAAGCGCAATGCTGGCCGATTTCATCGCCGTCGCCCGGCAACAAAAGCAAAACCGGGCGGCTGTCACTTCAGGAGGAGAATGAGAATGATCAAATCTATCACGAAATCCGGCCTTGCGGGCGCGGTGCTTTTAGCCGGCACCATACTCGCCTCTGGTGTGGCCCATGCCGAAAGCCAGATTGCTTTCATTCCCAAGCTCGTGGGTGTCGGCTTCTTCACGTCCGGTGGTGCCGGTGCGACGAAGGCTGGTGAAGAGCTGGGTGCGAAGGTCACCTATGATGGCCCAACCGAGCCTAGCGTTTCCGGCCAGGTTCAGTTCATCAACAACTTCGTTAATCAGGGCTACAACGCTCTTGTCGTTTCCTCTGTCTCGCCGGACGGCCTTTGCCCTGCCTTGAAACGGGCCATGGAGCGCGGTGTACTCGTCATGACCTGGGACAGTGACGTCAACCCCGAGTGCCGCAGCTATTACATCAACCAGGGTACGCCCGAGCAGCTCGGCGGACTTCTGGTCGATATGGCGGCCGAAGGCGTGACGAAGGAAAAGGCCAAGGTTGCCTTCTTCTATTCCAGCCCGACCGTGACCGATCAGAACGCTTGGGCCGAAGCCGCGAAGGCGAAGATTGCGAAGGAGCACCCTGGTTGGGAAATCGTTACCACCCAGTACGGCTATAATGATGCACAGAAGTCCTTGCAGACGGCGGAAAGTATCCTTCAGACCTACCCGGACCTCGACGCGATCATCGCGCCCGATGCTAACGCCCTGCCGGCCGCTGCACAGGCAGCCGAAAATCTGAAGCGGGCCGAGGGCGTGACCATCGTCGGCTTCTCCACGCCGAATGTCATGCGTCCCTATATAGAACGCGGCACGATCCAGCGCTTTGGCCTGTGGGACGTCACGCAGCAGGGCAAGATCTCGATCTACGTCGCCGACCATGTCCTGAAGAACGGCCCGATGAACGTCGGCGACAAGCTCGAGATTCCGGGGATCGGCACCGTGGAAGTCTCGGCAAACAAAGTTCAGGGCTATGACTACGAAGCCGAAGGCAATGGCATCATTCTGCTACCGGAGCGCACCGTCTTCACCAAGGAAAACATCGGCAATTTCGACTTCTGATCACGCATAGGTGGCGGGCGGCTCCGGCTGCCTGCCGCCTTGTCCCGCTGCTCGGAACCTGAGGTATTTTCTGATGTCCTTGCCGAAGTGCCGAATGGAGCCGAGGACGACCTCTCTGCTTGAGCGGCTCATTCTCTGGCAGGGGTGGGAAGGTGGCCCGCCCCCAGTCGCGCGAAGTCGTGTATGGGCTCGCTAAAGAAGAAACTTCTTGTAGTCGGAAAACCATTGCCGCGCGCTTCGGATGTTGGCGCGTTTCAGTTCCTCGGCGCGCTCAGCTTCGCCGGCCATCATGGCATCGAGAATCCGTTCGTGTTCGTCCAGTGCGGCGGCAATGCGCCCCGGTACAAGCACGAGGCGGCGCACAAGCACCCGCGTCCGGTCATAAAGCTTGTCGAGACTTTGCGTGAGGAACTCGTTACGGGCTTCCAGGACAGTTTGGCTCCTGAAGGCGTTGATTGCTTCTACGTAGTAGTTGATATCGTTCCGGGCCAAGGCCGCCCGCGCCGGTTCGCCGAACCGATAGCTTAGATCATCCCACGTATCCTTGGGAGCGTTCTGGGTTGCAAGGCGCACCGCAAGAGCTTCAAGCACTTCGCGCACGTCGAAGAGGGCCTCTACCTGGTCGGCAGTGAGACGCGAGACGACCGCGCCTTGATTGCGGATGCGTTCGATCAGTCCGCGGTCTTCAAGTATGCCAAAGGCTTCTCGAAGCCTGGGGCGGGAAATCCCGAACGACTCCGCAAGAGCCGTTTCGCGAAGCTTCGAGCCTGGCGGCAGGTCATGGTCGACTATCTGCTGGCGCAGCGCATCGACCACCTCGTCGACAGACATCGTTCTGGCTTCCGCCTGTCTCGACATGACCAATTTCCTCTAGCTAATGAGTCAGTATTGTAGCCAACATTGTCGACGTTCTCAACGGGTTGAGGCGGTCAAAGGCGGGATATCCTTGTATTCGAATCGCACCAAGGCAAGGCCTGCGGGTACACACGGGCGAGGGATTGGGCGATGACCCCGACCACGCCAGCTTTCACAAAATCTCCAGGCAGGAACACGATGGAGAGCGCAAGGGCCTCAGCCAGCGTCTTGTCGAGGACTATCGACATGCCGACGATGCCGAAGGCATAGAGGGTAACGACCCCGCCAAGGACCGATCCTATCGCGGCCGCCAGACCCACCGGCTTGAGCGGCAAGGTTTCGACCACCTTTCCCGTTACCCAGGCTGCGAAGGGAAATCCGAGCGCGAAGCCGCCGGTTGGCGAAACGAAAACCCCTAGGCCACCGCGTCCGCCCGACATCATCGGCAGACCTATGGCGACGAGAAGAAGAAGCAGGGCCGCTGCGGCGGCGCCTTTTCGGGCGCCGAGGATCGTGCCTGCGATCATGACGCCCATCGACTGGGCGGAGATGGGAACTCCGAATCCCATCATTAGCGGTGGCATGAGGCCGAGCGCGGCGATCAGTGCGGCGAACAGCGAAATCTGGGCGATGTTTCGTTCCATGTTCGTTCTTTCTCTCTCAGGGGTTTGTTCCGCCGCGGGCGCGGATTGCCTCGGCCACGTCGTCGGCATCGTCCATCGCCGCCAGCAGAAGCGGCAGGAAGAGGCGCCATTTCCGGCGGCTTTCCGATCGTGCGCGCCAGGCTTCGTCCATGGATCTCGTTCGTGCGATGAAGACGGGTATGAAGCGGATCGTCAGGGGTATCGCCAGCCCGAGGCTTCCAACAGGGAAGCCGATCCGCTCAAAAGGCTTTGCGCAGCTTCGAACCAGTTCGACCATCTCGCCGAGTCGCGTGGTCATCGTAAAGGCGCTGGCCCAGACGACCAGCGTGATCATTCGCAGGATGATGACTGCGCCGCCCCGCGGATCTCCGGTGGCTCCATGCCAGATTGTAACCAGAGCTACGACCGGTAGAAGAGTCCGAAGGGTTACCAGGGCTGTGCGCAGAAAGGCCGGGCCTGCGATCCCATAGACGAGCGCGGTACAGGCGAATGCGGCGAAAAGCACCGTAACGTTGTCGGTGAAGAACAGACCAGTGGACAGGGCACAGAGTGCCAGAAGCTTGGAGAATGCAGGCCATTCGTGGGCCCGGGACTCAACCGGCGAGAATGGCGATATCATCAGATTCTCCCTGCCGGTTCATTTCTTTGGAATAACAACGCAGCACGTCATCCGGGTGTCCTTGGGCCAGAAGCTTTCCCCGATCGAGCCAATACACTTCGTCGTAGTCCGCAATGTCTTGAAGATCGTGGGTCACAAGGATGATCCCGCATTCAGACATCTCCAGATAGCGCTTGATCTGACGACGCGTCGGGATATCGAGGCCGGCGAAAGGCTCATCGGCGATCACCAGTTTCGGACGCATGGCCAAAACCGACATCATGCAAAGCAGATGCTTTTGTCCCTGCGAAAGGCAGGAGATGGGGGCATCCTTCCAGTGCGTCTTGCCGAAGATGGCGAGGATTTCCCCTGTCCGGCGTTCTGCTTCCTCGCGGCTGTGCCCTTGCTGGCGAAGGCCGAAGGCAATTTCTTCCTCGACGATCGGGAAGATGATCTGGCGGTCGGGATTCTGAAACAGGATGCCGATGGTGGCGAGAGCCCCCTTGCGGTCGTGCCATGGGTTCAATCCCGCGATGGTCACCCGTCCTGAGGATGGCTCCAGTAAACCGCCGAGAAGCCGGGCAAGCGTGCTTTTGCCGGAGCCGTTGCGGCCGATCAGTCCAATTCGCGCGGCCGATGAGTGGATATTCATCCGGTCGAGAACACGGTTTCCATCGACCTCGTAGACAAGATCTTCGACGTCCAGAAATGCGGGCCTCTTGCGCGCTGGGTGCAGGACGTCTGCAGCGCCGAATGAAGGAATTCCGATCACCACGCCATTTCCGTTCAATTTTTAAGGCGACATTTTTGTAATTTAAATTGTTGACAGTTGTGACGACATTCGTCAAGTTTTGCCTCGAAGGCGCTTTCGATATTCGGCTGCGCCAGGGAGGAAACAGGGGAGCGCATTCCGAAATGACCGAGGCGCCGATCGCATCCGACCGCCCGTTGCAGGGCTGCAAGGTTATCGAACTAGGCTCTACGGTTGCCGGCCCCTTCTGCGGCCGGTTGCTTGCGGATTTCGGTGCCGACGTGATCAAGGTCGAGCAGAAGGACGGCGACGCGGTGCGCTCCATGGGCAAGCGCCATGGCAGTCGATCACTCTATGCGGCGTCGATTTTCAGGAACAAGCGCAACGTCTCGATCGATCTTCGGCGACCGGAAGGGCGCGCGCTTGTCGCTTCGATGTGCGAGAAGGCGGACATCGTCGTCGAGAATTTCAAACCCGGCACCCTTGAACGTTGGGGCCTGGGCTATGAGACGCTCTCAAAGGCCAATCCCGGCCTCATCATGGTTCGGATTTCCGGTTATGGGCAGACCGGACCCTATTCGGCACGCCCCGGATATGGCGTGGTCTGCGAGGCGGTGAGCGGGATGCGTGAGATCACTGGAGATCCCGACAGGCCGCCGGCTCGGGTTGCGGTGTCGCTCACGGATTACATTACCGGGCTATACGGCGCATTCGGCGCGGCCATGGCCCTGTTGTCGCGAAACATGACCGGGCGCGGACAAATTGTCGATGCAGCGTTGTACGAGTCTGCGTTCAGCTTCATGGAGCCGCATGTGCCGGCCTTCCAGCAGCTCGGCGTGGTCGCACGAAGGGCCGGCCCGCGTCTGCCGGACAACACACCTAATTCGCTCTATCCCACCGGCGATGGGAGATATGTTCACATCGCGGCGATCACGAACTCTCTGTTCGGTCGACTGGCCGGTGCGATGGGACAGCCGGAACTGATGGAGAATCCGCGCTTCTCCGACCCAGTCGCACGTTCCGAACATGAGGACGATCTCGACAAGCTGATTGGTGAGTGGACGTCGCGTTTGTCGGTGTCCGAGGTCGAGGCCGTGTTGCAGGGCGTCAACGTGCCGGTGTCCCGCATCTTCGACATGCGCGACATTTTCGGAGATCCGCATTATGCGGCGCGTGGCGCCATCGCGATGGCTGAGGATGATGAACTCGGGCCTGTCGCCATGCCGAATGTTGTGCCCCGGCTGTCTGAAACGCCCGGCCGCATCGATTGGCCCGGCAGACCCATCGGTGCGGACACGTTGTCGGTTTTGGAAAAGGACCTGGGCCTTTCGCTCACCGAGATCGCTCGACTGATCGATGACGAAATTCTTTATACAGGTGAGGAGATCGCCGGTGTCGAGCCGACCGAAGTCCTTGCTCATGCAAATGCGGGAGGCAGCAAATGAACGAGATCGCTCTACATGGCGTGGAGACGGATCCGATCGAGGAGGAACTCACCCGGCGCGAAAGGGCCGCACTCTCCATGGGAGGCGAGGCGAAACTTGCGAAACGCCGGGACAAAGGCATCCTGAACGCGCGGGAGCGCATCGAGCACCTTATCGACAAAGGCAGTTTTCGCGAGATCGGCCAACTTGGGGTTTCGACACGCGCCGAGGATCGCTCGACCACTCCGGCGGACGGCAAGGTGACTGGCTTCGCACGCGTTGGAGGGCGTCCGGTGGCGGTCGTGTCGAACGACTTCACCGTCAAGGGTGCATCCTCGAGCATGACCAACATGCGCAAGATCGGCCATGTCAAGCGTGCAGCTACGGAGCGTGGGATGCCGATTGTGTTTCTCGGCGAATCCTCCGGCGCCCGGATGCCCGACAACATGGGCGCGCGGGGAATGGGAACAATGCTCGGCAATGATCCCACTCAATATATTCGTGATCGCAAGACACCCTGGGCTGCGGCGGTTTTGGGACAATGCTTTGGGTCGTCTGCCTGGTATACGTGTCTGTCTGACTTTGCGGTCATGAGAAAAGGGGCGGTTCTCGCGGTCGCAAGTCACGGCCTTGCATCCCTCGCCATCGGTCAGACGGTGGAGCCGGAAGACCTCGGCGGATGGCAGTTACACAGCGACCGGACGGGTCTGATCGACCGAGTGGTCGACACGGATGAAGAGGCGCTGGAGGAGATCAGGCGGTTCCTGTCCTATATGCCGTCCCATGCCAACGAGGCGCCGCCGCGATTGGAAGCGCCAGACGAGGGCAGCGACGATATCCGCGCGGCCGCGGCGCGTATGAATCTGCTTGTCCCGAAGGGGCGCCGCCAGGGATATGACGTGCGAAAGGTCGTCGAGGCGATCGCCGATCCCGGCAGTGTTTTCGAACTGAAGCCACGGCTCGGGAAGGTCGCGACCACCGCGCTTGCGCGGCTCGGTGGTCAAAGCGTGGGTTTCGTGGCCAACAACCCGATGTTCAAGGCGGGTGCGCTGGACGTCGATGCCTGCGAGAAGATCACCCGCTTCCTGGTGATGTGCGATTCCTTCAATATTCCGATCGTGATGCTGGTCGATACCCCTGGCTTTGTGATCGGCATCGAAGGCGAGCGGCGAAAGGCGCCGGGTAAGATCATGAACTTCATGTCGGCCCTCCAACTCTGCACCGTGCCAAAGCTCTCGGTCATCATGCGCAAGAGTTACGGTCAGGCCTATCTGAACATGGGAGGCGGGATGAACTCCGACGCGGTCGCGGCATGGCCGAGCGCCGAGGTCAGTTTCATGGACCCGAATTACGCAGTCGATGTCGTGACCTGGGGGCGGGATGCCAGTGGCGAGGAACGCAACCGCATCCGGACGGCAATGGAGCAGGATTCCACAGTCTTCGGCCTCGCGGAAATGAACGCGGTCCAGGCGGTCATCCGGCCAACCGAAACCCGCACCTACCTGCTGGAAATGCTCGAGATTCATACGATGCGGCCAACCGCTGGGGTCGGGCGACACCAGATGGCTTGCTGGCCGACGACATATTGAGCCGTGGCATACGCCGAAGAACCAGACTTGAGAACGAAAGGCCAAGACAATGGCAACCACCGATGTAACCTCTCCTGTCACAGGCTCCGTTTGGAAGCTTGAGTGCAAGGAAGGCCAGCAGGTCTCTGAAGACGACGTGCTGATGATCCTCGAGTCGATGAAGATGGAAATCCCGGTGACCGCCGCCGCTAGCGGAACGGTCGAGGGCTTGACGATTGCCGAGGGCACGGCCGTCGACGAGGACGCGGTCCTCTGCGTTATCCGGTCATGAGTGTCATGGACACAAATCCGGCAGGACATTGCCTGGAGCGCTCTGACCTTGAGGAACTGGAATTCCGTCGGTCAGAGGCATTGAAGCAGGGTGGCGAGGCTGCGGTCGATCGTCAGCACACAGCAGGACGATTGACCGTCAGGGAACGCATCGACCGCCTCGCCGACATGGGCAGTTTCCACGAACTGGCGCAGTTGACCGGAGCCGGTCACTACGACGACAACGAAACCCTGACCGGCGTGACACCCGCGCCCTACGTCTGCGGAACCGTCGCGATAGACGGGCGTACCATCGCCGTCGGTGGTGAGGATTTTACCGTACGTGGTGGTACGACCTTCAGTGCGCCGCGCCGGAAGGGCGGGCAGGGGGGGCTGGTCGAGGATTTCGCCTTTCATTACCGCGTGCCGCTGGTCAACCTCATCGACGGTGCTGGCGGGTCGGTCGCATCGATCGAGAAGCGCCGCCATGCGGTGCTTCCCGGCGTACACGGGTTCGAGCGTTCGGTGTCCCTCCTTGGACGCTCGCCGGTCGTTTCCGCAGTGCTCGGTACGGCGGCAGGCGGACCCGCGGGTCGCGCGATCCTGTCGCATTTCTCCATCATGGTTCGCGGCAAGAGCCAGATATTCGCGGCAGGTCCCCCGGTGGTAAGACGCTCACTTGGGCAGGACATCGACAAGGAAGAACTCGGCGGTGCCCATGTCGCAGTTGACATGGCTGGAACCATCCACAATGCAGCCGACAGCGAGGAAGGGGCCTTCGAGCAGATACGACGCTTTCTGTCCTTCATGCCACAGAACGTCTGGGAACTGCCCCCGGTCACGGGCTGCGATGATCCTGTCGATCGTTGCGAGGACGCATTGGCGAGCCTGGTTCCGAAGAACCGCCGGCAAGCCTTCGACATGCGTCGGCTGGTTCGGATGATCGCCGATCGAGACTCGGGTTTCGAGATCCAGCCCACCCATGGAAAGGCGGTGCATACGATCCTTGCCCGGTTTGGCGGACGTCCCACAGGCATCGTCGCGAACAATCCGATGTTCTATGGCGGTGCCATCGATCACAAGGCGGCGCGGAAGCAGATTCGTTTCATGCAGCTCTGCGATACCTTCCGCATACCTTTGATCTTCCTGGTGGACGTTCCAGGTTTCATGGTCGGCCGCCATGCGGAGGAACATGCCACGTTGCTGGAAGGAATGCGTGTGGTTCACGCGGCCGCGCAGCTCACGGTGCCGACGACGACTCTCGTGATCCGGAAGTGCTACGGCATGGCGGGCATGGCGACCTGCAACAAGAATGGTGTCGACTATAAGATGGCCTGGCCATCTGCCGAATGGGGCTCCCTGCCGATCGAAGGCGGTGTGGCTGCCGCATTCCGGCGGGAAATTGCTGCTGCCGAAGACCCTGGTGCGAAAGAACAGGAGATCGAGGCGCGGTTGCGCCCACTCGCCTCGCCCTTCAGGAGCGCGGAAGCCTTCGCAATCGAGGAGATCATCGATCCCAGGGAAACTCGCCCGATCCTTTGCCGGCTGGTTGAATTGGCGGGTACTAGTCTCGGGCACGACCTCGGACCGAAAGGAACATTCAATTTCACACCCTGACGAAGTCTCCGGGGAGGGAGGTGGAGTCGTCGGTTTGCCGGGATTGCAGTCCAACTAACACTTCATGGGAGGAGAAGACATGAACGCATTTGGGAAAGCTGCGACAGCAACTGTTGTCGGTTTGCTGCTGACGGCATCGACAAGTTATGCGCAGGAGCGCCTGACTTACGGAAGCACGGCACTGAGTTCTGTTCACTACACCTATGCCGTGTCGGCGGCCCAGGCGATAAACGACAACACCGATGCGCTCGATGTCACGGTGGTCGCAACCGGCGGTGCTGTCGAGAATCTGCAACGTCTGGCGCGCGATCAGATCGACTTCGGTCTTGGCACCTACGCCACGATCTATCAGGCCTATGCCGGGCTGGGCGATTTCGAAGGAAACGCGATGCCAAACCTTCGCGCCCTCTGGGTGCATTCGCCTTCGACGCAAGCCTGGGTGGTGCGCGAGGATAGTGGCGTCACCAAGCTCTCTGAACTCGCCGGGCGGCCATTTACGCCTGGACAACGCGGTTCCGCGACCGAGCAGCTCGTCATGCAGATGCTCGACACCTTGGGCATCAAGCCGGATTACCAGCTTCTCGCTCTGTCGGATGCGACGGATGCGGTCCGGGACAACCGGACCATTGGCTACGTCAAGGCGGGCGGTCGCGGCACGCTGGACGGCACCACAATGGAGATTGCAGCGTCGATACCGCTTCGGCTTTTGAGCTTCACCAGGGATGAGGTCGCATCGATCCAGGAAAAATTACCCTTCGTGAGCTTCGAGACTTACGAGGCTGGCGAAGTCAGCGGTTATCCCGGCTTCACCGCACCTGTTCAGGTCATCGGCGAATTCACCACGGCCGAGGCGATGACCAACGAGCAGGTGTTCGAGATGCTGAGCCTGATCATGGATCACACGGATGTGCAGATCGCCGCGTTCCCAAGCTTCGGCAAGCTCGATCCGGTGGCTGACAGCGTGGCGCTGGTGAACATCCCTCTCCATGCCGGGGCGGTGAAGTTTTATCGGTCGCGGGGTGTCGAGGTGCCCGAGAACCTGATTCCGCCCGAAATGGAATGATGGCGCAGCGGCGCCTCGCGCGGTCGGGGCGCCGTCCCTCTCTCCCTCGATCCTGAAAGTCCGTGAAATGGTCACTTCCAAGTTGGATACGATGCGCGAGAGCAAGCCGTTCGATCTGTCGAAGCTTGCGATGGTCGTTGGATTGCTGCTGGTCGCGTTCCAGATATACACTGCTGGCTTTGGTCCATTCCCGCCACTGGTTCAGCGTTCGGGTCACACCGGGCTTGCCCTGATCATGGTTTACCTGACGCTCGACAAGCTCGGCGGTCCCTTCTCGGATTTCCTGTCGACGCGCACCGGTGCGATGGTGCGGCTTGTTCTTGCCGTTGTGGTTGGAGGAACCTGTTTCTACATCGTCACCCAGGACACGCGTCTCGTTGAATCCTTTGCGGTTTTCGCAACTCCATTCGAGATCGCATGCGCTCTCGTTCTCATGATCCTCGTTGCATTTGTTGCCTATTCCAGCACCGGGGTGGCGTTACCCCTTCTCGCCGTGGCGACGCTTCTCTACACGCTTTTCGGAAATCACATCGCTGGACGCTGGGGGCATTCCGGCTTCGATCTGCAGTATACTGTAGAGTATCTTTATCTCGGAACCGAAGGAATCTGGGGGCAGGTCACCGGCTTGTCCGCCGGATTGATCGCGATTTTCATCATTTTTGGCGCGGTTCTCCTCTCCACCGGTGCAGCCCAGAGTTTCATGGACATCGCTCTGCTTGTCGCAGGGCGGCGCCCAGGCGGTGCCGCAAAGGTCGCTACGGCGTCAAGCGCATTCATGGGTATGCTGAATGGGTCGGCGGTGGCGAATGTCGCGACCACCGGGAATTTCTCGATTCCGGCCATGAAGCGGCTTGGCTACCGGCCCCGCTTTGCCGCAGCGGTCGAGGCCACAGCCTCGTCCGGCGGGCAGATCACACCTCCCATAATGGGTGCGGGAGCCTTCATCATGGCTGAGCTGCTGGGGGTTCCCTACACGATGATCGCCTATGCAGCGATCATCCCCGCGGTGTTGTTCTTCGCTTGTGTCTGGTTTTCGATCGATATCGAGGCGCGGCGCGAGGGGATGAAGCCTTTCCCGGTCGAAGAAATGCCGCATTGGAAGGAGGTCTTCGCGCTGCGCCGTTTCCTGCCGTTGGCACTGACGTTGGTGGTCACGCTCGGGGCGATGTTCACGGGACGCACTCCAAGCCTGGCTGCCTTCTACGGCATTGTGACGAATGTCACGCTTTTCCTTCTCCTCGGAGAATATAGCTGGTCCTCGTTCAAGAGTCGCTTCTGCAGCCTGCTTGAGGGTGTGAACTCGGCTGCTTCCGGGATCGTCAGTATCCTTGCGCTTCTAGTTTGCGCGCAGATCACCCTGTCTCTTATCGGGCTGACGGGGGTGGGCGTGAAGCTCACCGAGACGATCATGATGATCAACGAGAATAACTTTCAGCTTCTTGCCGTCGTTTTCGCCATGATCGTCGCATTGGTACTCGGCATGGGGATGCCTACCACTGCTGCGTACCTGTTGTCGGCGGCGGTCGCCGCACCAGCCCTGATCCGGCTCGGCATCGATCCGATCTCGGCGCATTTCTTCGTTTTCTATTCAGCGCTGCTCTCCGCCTTAACGCCTCCGGTTTGCACGGCAGTGTTCACTGCCGCCGTGATCGCGCGGGAACACTGGTGGCCGATCTGCATCGATGCAATGCGGCTTGCGACCATGAAGTACCTCCTACCGTTCTTCTTCATCTACCGTGAGGGGGTATTGCTGAAAGGGACATGGTACGAGATCGCCTCCTCTGCGGTCATGGGCCTGGTCGCTGCGATGCTACTCGCCATCGCCACCGGCCGCTTCTACCGGCAGCCCGTGCACTGGTACGTGTCGGCGATCCTGGCGTTGGCCGGAGTTTCGGTTGTCGCGAATCACGTTGTGACTGATCTGATCGCGCTTCTGGCGCTCGCGACTGTCGTCGTCAGGCAATGGCTGGCGGTGTCCAGCGGCGCGGCAGGTCAGGCAGTCGCCGAACGCCGGTAGAGTCGATGGGCCGCCTGATTCTTTTCCTGTGGCCGCTTTCTCTGATTTCCTTCGTTCTGGATGCAGAGTGGCTCTCCCTCGCGATTGCATCGGTTTTCGCGATCTATGCGGCAGGCAGCCTCCTGAACGCCCGAAACAGCGACCGGCTCTTTGGTGTCGGTATGGTCGCCGCGTCCGCTTTCTTGCTGATCTTGGACGACAATCTCTGGGCTTTTCCAACCGTCTTTGCTCAGACGATCGTCTTCGGGGCTTTTGTTGCCTCGGCGCAGATGCTGCGAAGCGTTTCCGAACGAGACCCTCGTGTCGACCGCTACCGCTCTGCCCTGAGCCTTCAGTCAGGTTCTGCACGCCCTGTCTGGATGACGGTCGGATCAGGCGTCCTTGGCACCGTGATGACCGTGGGTGCGGTTGCCATTCTCTCTCCCCTCTTCGCAGGGGTCGAAAATGCGGGACAACGGCGTGAGGATGCCGTCGCGGCGCTCTCCGGAACCGCGCTGGCCGTAAACTGGTCGCCGTTCTTCGTATCGATTGCCGTGGTCAGTGCGTTTTTCCCGCATCTTCCGCTGTGGTCTCTGATGGCCGTCGGCTTTGTCCTGTCGGGGGTCGGGATGGCGATTGCGCTTGCGACTTTGCACGCGGCAGGTCCGGTCTCGACCGCGGGGCGCGCGTTTCGGGCACTTGGTGGATTTGTCCCGATCATACTCGTGGCGGGAGTCTCGGTCACGGTGCTCCGCAACGCCGGAGATTTCTCGACGTTGCAGGCAAGCTGTCTCGCACTGCCGCCACTCTGCGTGATCCTTATCCTGACTGGCCGGGGTGCCGGCAATGCCCTTTCCCACCTCCGCGACGTGGGGCGCGTAACGCTTGACCGCATCCTCGTAATCGGGCCGGAGGTTGCCGTGGTCGCGCTTGCGTTCATGTTCGGACTAGTCCTGCGCGATAGCGTGACCATCGACATGGCGGTTGCAAATCTGGGTTTGGACACGCTTCCCGCCCCCTTGCTTCTGGCCTTGGTTCCCCTGTCCATGATGACCCTCGGCATACTGAGCGTGCATCCGATCGTCTCTGCGTCGCTTCTGATGTCGCTGCTGGCGGACAAGCATGGAGCCGTTACGGACCTGGCGCTCGCCGGAGCCACGCTGGTGGGCTGGAGTTCCGCGGCAATGATCTCCTACTCGGGTCTGCTTTTGATGGTGACTGCCTCGGTCAGCGCGGTTCCCCGGGGCGAACTGATCGTCAGCAGAAACCTGCTTGTTGCGCCCGTCTTTGCCGTGACTTCGGCGCTGCTTCTGGCAGCGCTCAACCGAACCATAAGCTGACGACCTGAAGAAAGGACCGATATGCCTCGGATCGAAAAACTCCTGGTGGCCAATCGCGGTGAAATAGCCTGCCGCGTCATGGCGACCTGCCGCAGACTGGGAATTGCAACCGTCGCCGTTTATTCGGAGGTGGATGCAGATGCCGCGCATGTCGCGGCCGCTGATGAAGCGACCCTCCTCGGTCCCGCCCCTGCGCGCGAAAGTTATCTCAGGTCCGACAGGATCATCGAAGCCGCCTTGAAAGCAGGCGCGCAGGCGATCCATCCCGGGTATGGGTTCCTTGCGGAGTCCCCTGAGTTCGCGAGAGCCGTACTGGATGCCGGTCTGCTCTGGGTCGGTCCCGCGCCCGAGGTCATCTCAAGTATGGGCGACAAGGATCGTGCGCGGGCCATCGCGAACAAGGCGGGCGTTCCGATCTTGCACGGAAGCCAGCGCTTCCCCGTCGGAAATCTGAATGGATTGCATGAAGCAGGCGCCACCGTAGGTTTTCCGTTGCTGGTGAAGGCAGCCTCTGGCGGTGGCGGCATCGGGATGCGCCTCGTCAAGCGCCCCGACGATCTTGAGGGCGTCGTCGCAGCGACTCAGTCCATGGCCGAGAGGTCTTTTGGGGAAGGTACGGTTTACTTGGAACGCTATGTCCCCAAGGCGCGTCATGTCGAGGTGCAGGTGTTCGGTTTTGGCGATGGCACGGCAGTACACCTTTTCGAGCGGGACTGTTCCGTACAGCGCCGCTACCAGAAGGTAGTCGAGGAGGCTCCGGCACCGGATCTTCCGGACGCCGTTCGCACGGCCATGCAGAAGGCCGCGGTGAACCTCGCGGCATCGGTGAATTACGAAGGCGCTGGCACGGTGGAGTTCATCTACGACGTGGAAAAGCAGGTTTTCCATTTCCTGGAGATGAACACCCGGATTCAGGTCGAACACCCAGCAACCGAGATGATCACGGGGGTCGATATCGTCGAATGGCAGCTCCGGCAGACCGAAGGCGCGTTCGCGATGCCCACGATCGATCCGGCTCCGGACGGCCACGCCATTGAAGTCCGCATTTATGCCGAACGCCCAGAAAAGAATTTCCTGCCAGCCCCGGGCACAGTCACGAGGATCACCTGGCCCGAGCCGTCGGAGGATCTTCGTGTAGACCATGCTGTGCGCAGCGGCGACAGCATCACCCCGTTCTATGACCCTATGATCGCCAAATTGATCGTGCGAGGGGCCGACCGGATCTCGGCCCTGAAACTTATGGCTCGGGCCTTGGCGCAGGTGCGGGTGGAGGGCGTTCCCACAAATCTGGATTTCCTAGGAAAACTGCTCGATTCAATCGAGTTTCAGAACGCGGATTTGAGTACAGATTTGATCGGAAGGTTTTCGCCGCGAACCCTCGAGCGCCAGAAATCTGTATTCATCCAATCGCACTAATAAGAACCGCGGGCGGACTTTGTCACAAGTTCACTGCGCGCTCCAGCAAGACCGGGCTCTTCCTCGGAACCACAATAGATGAACTCCAACATGCCATGCGGTAGGATGCGGCGAGCTATTTCATCAGTGTTCGCTACGATCAGGCATCTTGCTTTGCTCGTGGTTGCCAATTCGGCCGATAAGTCGGGATATTGATCGCAACGGCGCCGAACAAGACTCCAAATATCGTGCTCGTCGCCGTACGTAACCATAACCTTGCAATATCGATGGGTAAATCGACTTGTCACAGGGTGGCATATTGGCGGAGGATGCGAATAGGCAGCGGTCATAAGCCTTGTGATTGGGCTCAATTGTCGTTGTTTCGCTGCGATGAACCCTTGAGGTTTAACAGCGACAATTCGGATTGGATAAAATGAGCGAACTGAAGAGCATGGCATTGCTTGCGAAGGCGGTGCGGGACAAAGTGTATGCGGCGCTACCTTCAGATGTGCGGCTTCTCGTCTCCGACAATCCGCTGAACAAGGCCTACCTGTCTGGCTATGTCAGCATCGCTCACGACCTGGCACCGACTTATCGTTCCGCTGTTCTCGCCCGGTGTGATGTCGCAGAGCTGGTTACCAGCGCAGCCGACGCCGCACCTGCCTTTGAGGCGCTGGGTCGGGGTGAACTGATCCATAGATATGGCGAGTTTTATTTCGACCGCGACGACAGTGTCCCTAGCATTATGACGCAGATGCCGCATGCGAGTTTCGACGCAGCTTTTGTCGAGGCTCTCGCTGCTCAACCGGGAGAGGGGCGGGTCGGAGTCGACCGCTCGCATGACGATCTGCTGTGGCGCCTCTGCGCTGAGGTTTATGGAGAAAGCCGATTGCTCGATGTGTCGCTGCTGCTTGAATCATGTCGGGCGGTGAAGCTGCCGGGGGAGGTTGTCCGCCTGCGACGCGCGGCGGAATGTGTGGAGGCCGGGTTCGCGAAAATTCTGGGGACGACTCATGCAGGGATGACGGAGCGGGACCTCGCGGCGATGATGACCGAGAGCATGGTGCTGGGGGGCGGCGTCCCCCGCTTTGTTTCCGTTACCTCGGGTCCCCGGTCAGCGCTGGCCGATGCTTATCCCACCGGGCGGGCGATCGCTCAGGGAGAAACGATCCGGATCGATGCGGGCTGCACCGTCGACGGGTACTGGTCGGATATTGGTCGTACGCTGGTATTTGGCAAACCGGACCCAAGGCAGCAGGAAATCTATGCCGCCCTGCTCAGGGGGCTGGAAGCGATGCTTCATCATCTCCGGGAGGGCGTGAAAGCGCGGGACCTGTTCGAGATTGGGGTCGATACGGTACGTGCCAACGGGATTCCGACCTACCAGCGACAGCATTGCGGGCACGGTATCGGGCTGCGGTCATACGACACCCCACTGATAAACGGCCGTGACGACACCACGCTGAAGGCCGGGATGTGCCTATGCCTCGAAACGCCCTATTACAGGCTAGGCGAGGGAGGGATGATGGTCGAGGATACGGTGCTGGTCACGGAGACCGGCTTCGAGCCGATCACGACCCTGTCGCGTGGCTTCCTCACCATCTAGTGCGCGCGGATTCGGGTGGCAATTGTCCCTTGGGGACGGCGGTCCTTGTCGCCACCAAGTTCCCTGGCGCAGTGATCATTCTGTCTGAGCGGCGATCTTACCGTACACCCAAAGTCCATTTAAGGTCATGAATTATTATAGGTAATTGGAATTTTCCCGACCTTCAGGCTCCTGCAAATTCGTCGTTGACAAAAAGCTTCTCTCATCACATCCTATTTGTAACTACAAATGGGAACACAGAGAGAAATGCTGATGAAAACCAAGTTTCATGTCGCACTGATTGCAGCCCTGATGGCATCGTCTGGCGCGACCGTTGCTGCGGCGCGTGATCTTGTCCTGGCAAATGAAGGTGGTTTTCCGCCCTACAATATGACCAAAGCGGATGGCACGCTGGAGGGCTTCGACATCGATATCGGCATGTCGATCTGCAAAATCATCGGAGCCAACTGCACCTGGGTCACGAACGAGTGGAGCGGCATCATACCTGCGCTGATGGCTCGGAAGTTCGACGTGATCATCGGCGGTATGGGCATTACGGACGAGCGCCGTAAAACAGTGGTATTCAGTGAACCATATGCGCGCACTTATTCGTTCTTCGGCGTTGTGGAAGGGAAAGAGCTCGATGTGACGCCCAAAGGGCTCGCGGGCAAGATTGTAGGTGTTCAGCAAGGCACGACGAACGCCAAATTCATCGAAGCGAATTATCCGGACACCAAGCTGCAGCTTTACCCTTCAATGGACACGTTGACTGCCGACCTGAAGATCGGCCGCGTGGACGCTGTCTTTGGCGATGTTGAGCCATTTACCGGCGATAAGGGCGACGGTCCAAAACTTGTAGAGATCGGGGAGCCAGTCGCTGTTTCCGAGGGGATCGGCATGGCGTTCCGGCCTGACGACATTTCTTTGCGCGACGAATTCAACAAGGCGCTTGGCCAAATGAAGTCAGACGGGACCTGGAAGACGCTGTCCGAAAAATGGGGCATTCCAGTCTACGAATAACCTGATCCCGAGCGGCATCACCTGCAATTGCAGGAAGCCCGGTCACAGTCGGCAAGTTCGACCGTGACCATATCCTGCCTTCGTTCCGGGAAGGGCGAACTTTCTTGATTGACTACCTAGCATCCGGCTGGGGGCTACAATTCCTCAGCGCAATCGGCACAAGTCTGACTGTTGCGGCACTTGGTTTCTTCTTCTGCATATTGATAGGCATACTCTGTACGCTGTTTGCCAGAAGTGGATTTCGCGGCAGTGCGGGGCTTGTGAGCCTCTACACCTATGTCTTCCGCAGTCTGCCGGATATATTGTTGCTGATCCTCATTTTCTACACGCTCGACGGTGCGATTCAGGCTCTGTTGCACCTGGTGCCCGGCATGTCGGGTGTCCGGCTCAGCGCGTATGTTCCCGCCGTCATCTCCACCTCGATCGTGCTAGGCGCCTATGCAACCGAGTTGTTCAGGGCCGGATGGGCAGACATTCCGCAGGGGCAGCACGAGGCCGGTCGCTCGCTCGGGTTCACGACCCTTCAGTCGCTGGTGCTTATCATTCTTCCGCAGGTTTATCGCAAAATCATCCCGCATCTCGGGTCGCTCTGCCTCATCAGCCTGAAAGAGACCGCGCTACTGAGCATCATCGGCATTCCAGACATTGTTCGAACAGCTTCCATCGGAGCGCGCTCCACCGGGGCGCCCTTTGTCTTCTATGGTATCGCCATCGCCATCTTCGTGATCTTTGCCATTCTCTGCTCAAGAATCTTCGCACATCTCGAGCAGCGTGTGCGGCAGGATAGGGCAGGTGCGCGATGAGTGTGCTTCTCGACTATCTCCTCGAGATTCTGCAGGGGCTCGGAACGACGCTCAGCCTCTTCGTCATCGCCCTCGTCATCGGTTTCGTTCTGGCGAGCGCTGTCGCCGCCTTTCAAATCCGCTTTCCCGGGATCGTGGCCCGCTCGATCTGGAGCTTGATGTTCTGCATCCGTGGGGTGCCGCTGCTGCTGATCCTCTATGTTGTCTACTACGGATTTCCCCTGCTGCCCTTCATCCGGGAAACGGTGCTATGGACGGTGTTTGCGAGCCCCTATTGGTGCGCGATCATCTGCCTTGCCTTCGTGGAAATGGCGTTCACCTCCGAAATCATCCGCGGGGCCTACTACCAGACGCCGAGGGAGCAGGTAGAGGCCGCGAGATCGCTGGGTCTGTCGGGGTTCCAGACATTTCGGGTCGCGATCCTGCCAGCGATGCTGCGCAACGGATTCGCACCATATACGACCGAAGTCATACTGCTGTGCAAGTCCACCGCGCTGGCCTTCACCATCACGGTCATGGATCTGATGGGCTACGCCAATGAGATCCGGGCGCGCACGCTCGACATCTATCATCCTCTTCTGATCGCCGGTTGCATCTACATCTGCATCGTCGTCATCACCCGGCTGATCTTATCAACGCTTTTCAATCTGGTCGCCGTCGGCGGCACAGCGCCGGAGGACAGGGCGTGAGCGCGGCTGCTTCCATCCCCATGCCAGACAAGGGTCCCATTGCCATGAACGATACATCGCACACGCCTGCCATCGAGATCGTCGGCATGAGCAAATGGTTTGGGTCCTTTCACGTTCTCGAAGACATCGACCTCAAGGTGAAGCAGGGGGAGAGGATCGTCGTCTGCGGCCCCTCCGGATCGGGCAAGTCGACGATGATACGTTGCATCAACGGGCTGGAGGACTTTCAGCGGGGACGGATCGTTGTGCACGGGCAAGAGCTAAGGCAAAGGGCTCGCGCACTGGACGATGTGCGCAAAAAAGTCGGCATGGTGTTCCAGCAGTTCAACTTGTTTCCGCATCTTACGGTTCTCGAGAACTGCACCTTGGCACAGCGTTGGGTGCACAAGGTTCCCGGGTCTGTCGCCATCGACATTGCCATGCAGCAACTCGAAAAGGTGCGTATCCCCGAGCAGGCACAGAAATACCCCGGACAACTGTCCGGCGGTCAGCAGCAGCGCGTCGCGATCGCCCGGTCGCTCTGCCTGCGGCCCAGTATCATGCTTTTCGATGAGCCTACGTCGTCCCTGGATCCGGAAATGGTGCGGGAGGTGTTGGATACGATGGCCGATCTGGCCCGCGACGGCATGACGATCATCTGCGTCACACATGAGATGGGCTTCGCCCGCGGTATTGCCGACAGGATCGTCTTCATGGACCAGGGCCGGATCGTCGAGCAGGCGCCGCCCGCAGAATTCTTTGATGCGCCTCGGGAGGAACGGACGCAAAGGTTCCTCGAGCAGGTCGTCAGATAGCGGCCGGAAGAGGCTATTCCAGACAGCGTCTGTGACCGCGCCTGCAAGCGCGGGCCAACCCCGTCAATTCTATCAGTGGAAAGATTGCAATGAACCTGCCTTTCGAAACCCGCTCACTCGCGACCGTCCAACGCTCTCTGGCGGAGCCTGCAACGGAGTATCCACTCCTTCCTGCTCTTCTGCGCGGATGCCCCGAAAGCGCTACGGAGGAGATGCAATACCCTCTCGAGCTGGACTACGATTACGGACGGGTCAAGGATGTCACCTTCCGGCGCGAAAGCACTTGGGCAGATTGGGAAGAGTTGCTTCCACCCCGTCATCCGAAGGCCGATATGCCGGTTGGGGGGACGCCTCTGGTGGATGTTTCAGCCCTTGCCCCCGCGCACTTGTCGGGGCGCAGGATCTTGGTCAAGGACGATAGCCGCAATCCGACCTGGAGCCATAAGGACAGGCTCAATGTGTTCACGATCAGCGCAGCGCTTTGCGAAGAGGCGAAGACGATCATCGTGGCGTCGTCGGGTAATCATGGGGTCTCGGCGGCAGCCATGGCGGCGCGGGCCGGGCTGAACTGCATCGTGCTGACCATGCCCGAGGTGAGCGGGGCCATTCGTGACATGATCCTCGGCTATGGCGCGTTTCCTTTGTTTCTGGCGGCCGATGACCGTTGGCCGGCAATGCGTGCACTGGCGGAGCTGCCCGGCATTTATCCGGTCAGCAACCTGACGCCGGCCCATACTGGTCATCCCTGGGGACCGGAGGGGTACAAGACCATCGCTTATGAAATTCTGGCCGATCTCGATGGAGCCTCACCCGCGGCTGTCGTTGTGCCTACCGGCTACGGAGAGATGATCTACGGCATCTACAAAGGCTTTCGCGAGGCATTTCTTCTGGGGCATATCGACCGCATGCCTCGCCTCGTGGCGGTCGAGCCTTCGGCACGCGGCCCGGTCCATCATGCGCTCCAGCAAGGTCGGTCCACGGTGACCGTCGAAGCCGGACCGACGGTTCAGCTAGGAACTGCCACTACGGTGAACGGCTATCGCCCCGTTGCAGCCATCCGGCAAAATAGGGGGCTCTCCTTGCTGGTAGACGATGAAGCCGCTCTTCGAGCGCACAAAAAATTGGGGAGGTGCGGACTGTGGCTGGAAATCTCCTCCGGGGCCACTCTGGCTGCGCTCGATCAGATCGAGGAGTTTGAAAACGACGGACCGGTCGTTCTGATGGGCTGCTCCACGGGTCTGAAAGAGCCCAGTACGCCAAAGGAGAACAGGGCGACCGGGGCCGATCTTGAAACCTTGCGGGCAACGCTGATGCGTGACTATGGGTTTGAGCTGTGAACACTACCTGCACGCCCGTGACTGACATTGAAGACGTTCTTGCCCGCATCGACCAGGATAGGGATCAGACACTCACCGAATTCCTCAGACTGCTGGAGATACCCTCGATATCGAGCGATCCGTCGGGCGCCGCCGGGATCGGGGAAGCTGCCGGCTGGCTGAAGCGGAAGCTTTCAAGCATGGGTTTCGAGGCCCGCGTGGTTGCGACCGAAGGTCACCCGCTGGTTCTCGCCCATTCCCGGGCGGAGGAAAGCGATCCCGGTCCGAGACTGTTGTTCTACGGTCATTACGACGTGCAGCCGGTAGGGGATGAAGATCAATGGTCTCACTCCCCCTTCAAGCCGAAGCTGGTGGAGGAGGCTGGTGTGACCCGCATCTATGCGCGGGGCGCTTCTGACAGCAAGAGCCAGCTCTGGAGTTTCATCGAGGCGTTGCGTTGCTGGCGCGAGGTACAGGGACGGTTTCCCGGCCAGGTCACCATTCTCCTGGAAGGAGAGGAAGAATCCGGTTCTGCCAGCCTTCCGGCTTTCATCGAGGCCTATCGGTCAGAGCTGGCTTGCGATGTCGCCTTCATTTGCGATTCCGATATGTGGTCGCCGACACAGCCGGCTGTAACCACGCAGCTGAAGGGGCTTCTGCACGAAAAGGTGACGCTGTTTGGCCCGAACCCTGACTTGCATTCCGGATATTTCGGGGCCGTTGCAGTCAATCCGATCCGCATCCTGTCGGGTCTCCTTGCCGCGCTGCACGATAGCGAAGGATGTGTGGCTATAGACGGCTTCTACGACAATGTGAAAGAAATTCCTGCGGATTTGCGCACACAATGGCAGGCCTTGTCGAAGGAGGCGCATCAGCTGGATTCGGCGGATTTGCGCGGTGGGCTGGTTGAGCATGGCTATACGCCGCTCGAGGCGATCTGGGGCCGTCCGACCTTGGATTTCAACGGGATCACCGGTGGCAATCAGGGGCCTGGGGAGCGCTCTGTTCTGCCGGCTTCGGCAAGCGTAAGGCTATCTTTCCGCTTGGTTGACGGGCAGGATCCGGCGGATGTCCGGGAAAAGTTCCGTCACTTCATCCGAGCGCGGGTGCCCGAAGGATGCCGCGTCGAGTTCGAGGGAAGCGAGGGTAGCCGTGCGGTGGCCATGTCACCGGATAACCCCTTTGTTCAGGCGGTTGCAAGGGGAATGGAGCGTGAATGGTCCACTCCGACTATCCTCAAAGGGAGCGGTGGTTCTATTCCTCTCGCCGAGATGTTCAGTGACGTGCTTGGTATCGATTGCATCGTTCTTGGTTTCATCCTGTCAAGCGATGCCATCCACGCACCGGACGAACATTACGATACCTTGCGTCTCCACAAGGGGATACGCAGCTGGGTGCGTATTCTCGACGAAGTGCGAACCCTGCGTGGCTGAGCAGCCCGCGGAACGGGCGAAAGACATCAAGGGAGAGAAATGGGCAATCAGGTTTGGACAACTATTGATTTCGACAAGCCGGGCTTTCAGTCTGATTTCGCCCGCGTGCCGTGGTCGTCGGATAGCTCCGCCTATGGTTGGATTCCTGTGCCGTTGCTGTGCTTCAACGGCGGGGATGGCCCGACACTTTTGCTGACCGCCGGGACACATGGCGATGAGTATGAGGGGCAGATCGTGCTGCGGCGCCTGGTCCGGATCCTTGCCGAAACGGAGATTCGGGGACGCGTCATTGTGATGCCGGCGCTCAACCGTCCTGCAGTTCTGGCTGGACGCCGGACCTCACCTTTGGATGGCGGCAACTTGAACCGGTTGTTTCCCGGCAGGGAAGATTCCGGACCGACGGCGATGATTGCCCAATATGTCACAGAGGTGCTTTTTCCGCTCGCCGACTATGCCATCGATCTGCATTCGGGGGGCAGTTCCCTCGACTATCTTCCGGTCGCCTTTGCGCATCGAGGCCGAACGGCGGAGCAGTCGGCGCGCCTCGACAGTTTTCTGGCTGGTTTTGCGGCTCCCAACACCGTGCTGACCGATGGGCGGGGCGGGGGTGGTGAAACGACACTCTATGCCTGTGCGGCTGCGCATGGGATTGCGGCGATGACGACCGAACTGGGCGGCGGTCCTGGGCTTTCGCCGGGAGGTGTCGCTATCGCAGAGGCTGGTCTGCGTCGTGTGCTGCGTAACCTTGGTATTGCGCCCGACCTCGATGCGCCGAAGCCGGATATTGTGCGACACCTGCGAATGCTGCCGCCAGCCACCACGATCTATGCCAAGGCGGACGGTCTTTTCGAGCCGTGCGTGCAGGTCGGACAAGAGGTTCGCGCCGGAGAGATCGCAGGATACCTGCACGGGTTTGACGATGTCACGTCTCCACCATCCACGCTCCGTTTCGAGGCTGGTGGGATTGTTATCTTTCGCCGATTCCCTGTGTTGACTTCGGCGGGCGATGCATTGGTCGGCCTGGCCCAGGAAGTGACCGATTGATGGGATAGTTGCAACACCGGTCTCAGTTTTCCATTGGAAGCAGAGGGTTGAATTCTCCTGTGAATTCATGCCGGTAGCCGGGAAATGACAACCGAACCCAGGTGACGGCATCATCGTTGGCGAAGCTGCGACGCTCGGAGACCAGCACAGGTTCACCGACGGACAGGCCCAAGGCATGGGCCACACGCCGCTCTGGCAGGGCAGCGCGGACGGTATTGATCAGCCGGGTACACGGCAGCCGTGCCAGGAGCCATTCATTGGGCAGGTCATTTCGGAAGGACGTATTCTCCACCTCGGGAATGACGGATATCTGGATCAGGCGTTCTTCAAACACCTCGCCGGCACCATTGGCCTTGTGAACGAGAGAGAGCCACAAAAGGCGTTCGCCGGGATCGACATCGGGCCAGACGTCGAATTCCCGGCCCTTCACGATCCGGCGCTCCAGTACTTCGAAGCTGTAATCTTTTTCCGCGCTCTCGATAGTCTCGCGGATGTCGATGATCCCGATGACTGCATGGTTGTCGCTGCGCTCGCTGACAAAGGTGCCATGGCGCCGACGGCGGGTTATGACCTTGGCGTTCACAAGGTTCTTGAACACCTTCACCAGAGGTGACCGGGAGACACCCAGATGCGCTGCCAGCTCTTCTTCCGTCGGGAGGCGGTGTCCCGGTGGCCAAGCGCCACTCTGGATCTTATTGCGGATCGCGCGCTCGATCTGTTGATAGGGCGGACCGTCACCATCCAAGGTCAGATTGATCGTCGCGGTATCGGTTGGAGATTGGCTCATTGAGCGATGATAAATTGTCTGAGCGCACTATTGAAAGTACAAATCAACGTCTGAAGGTGATCAGTCATCAAGATTTATCACCTCGACCAGGCATCGTGCCGAGTCGGTGTTATTGGACGCCTGGGCACGTACTGTTCGTTGTATGGAGCACCGCCTGACCAACGATCGCGGCAGGCCGCGGGTGCAGATCGTGATCCCATTGCAATTGCAGGGCTGTTGGATGGTGTCCGACATGCTAGGAATGGTCGGCGTGTTCAAGTTTGCCATGGATGAGAGCGACTGAAAGCCTGAGCAGGCTTTCTGCGTTCCTGACGCGCAGAGATTGGACATGAAGGCGATCTTCACGCTGCCTGTCATATTGCCGAGGATCCTTCGATGGGCGGCATAGCAGGTGCAGGATTCCTGTCCTGGCCTGGATCATTCGCGCGGCGTTCTCGACCGGTGCCAGGCAGATGACAGGCCATTTCCGGCGCTTCCACGACCGATATACCCTGAAATACATATAAGATTTTTATTCTTTCGGGCCTTCGCCTCTCTCGAACCTTTATGCGGTCTTGCGCCATATTCCCGCCGACTTCGCTTCTCTGCCGCCAAGGCAGGCAGCAGAGCGCGAATATAGGCAACAGGAAGTCTTGCAGACCAGCAGCTTCCGGAAAGACGAGGTGTGGAATGGCACTCGAATATATTCTGGGTGGGGGAGTGACGATGTTCATCGCCGCCTACCTGATCTGCGCACTCTTGCGACCGGAACGCTTCTGAGCAACCGAAAGTCCAGTCCGATGAAGCACTCCGCGCGAACCATCGGGAGGTGGCTTGGACAGGTTCGCGGATCTCTCAATTCAAGGCTTGGCCTCCTGAAGGCGGGGAAACCTCCCCGCGTGTCGGACATCATCCTCGGCATGACGCTGGCGATGTCGGTGGTCGTGCTGCTTGCCTGGCTCCTCTTCCGCCTTTTCGGGCGGGACTGACTTTGACCAGGCCCGTCATCAGAAACATCAAGCTGGAGTCAGTCATGAGCCAGTCGAAATCCGCGAGCATTTTCGATGCCCGCATCCTGATCCCCGCACTCGGGGATGCACTCAAAAAACTCGATCCACGCACGCTCGCCAGAAATCCGGTGATGTTCGTCGTCGCCGTCGTTTCGGTGCTGACAACCATCCTGTTCCTGAAGGATATCGCCACCGGCGCGGGCGATCTCGGTTTTTCGTTCCAGATCATCCTCTGGCTCTGGTTCACGATCCTTTTCGCCAATTTTGCCGAGGCCGTCGCAGAGGGGCGGGGCAAGGCGCAGGCGGATTCTCTGCGCCGCTCGCGCACCGAGACCCAGGCCAAGTTGCTGGCCGATGGCGGCGACAGCCTCAAGCTCGTGCCCGGCACGATCCTGAAGGTCGGCGATGTCGTGCTGGTGGAAGCCGGCGACATCATTCCGTCGGACGGCGAGGTCATCGAAGGCATTGCTTCGGTGAACGAGGCGGCGATCACGGGGGAATCCGCGCCGGTGATCCGGGAATCCGGCGGCGATCGTTCGGCCGTGACCGGCGGAACGCAGGTTCTCTCCGACTGGATCAAGGTAAAGATCACGGCCGCCGCCGGATCGACCTTCATCGACCGCATGATTTCGCTGGTCGAGGGGGCCGAGCGTCAGAAGACGCCCAACGAGGTCGCGCTGAATGTCCTGCTCGCCGGGCTGACCCTGATCTTCGTCCTCGCGACCGCAACCATCCCGGCCTTCGCCGCCTATGCCGGTGGCTCCATTCCGGTGATCGTGCTGGTGGCGCTGTTCGTAACGCTGATCCCAACGACGATCGGTGCGCTGGTTTCAGCCATCGGCATCGCCGGCATGGACCGGTTGGTGCGGTTCAATGTGCTTGCCATGTCCGGCCGCGCGGTCGAGGCTGCCGGCGATGTCGACACGTTGCTGCTGGACAAGACCGGCACCATCACGTTGGGCAACCGGCAGGCGACTGAGTTCCGGCCGGTCAAAGGCGTGAGTGAACAGGAATTGGCGGACGCCGCACAGCTCGCCTCGCTGGCCGACGAGACGCCGGAGGGGCGTTCCATCGTCGTCCTTGCCAAGGAGAAGTACGGCATCCGTGGCCGTGACATGCAAAGCTTGCACGCGACCTTCGTGCCATTCACGGCGCAGAGCCGCATGAGTGGCGTCGACTTCGACGGATCGTCGATCCGCAAGGGTGCGGTCGACGCGGTACTCAAACACATCGAACTCTCCTCAACGACCACAGGAACACCGCGCGCTGGCGAGCAGGCCAAACGGGAACTGGAGGCGGTTGCCAACCACATCGCCAAAATTGGCGGCACGCCGCTTGCGGTCGTGAAGGACGGGCGGCTTCTGGGCGTCGTTCACCTCAAGGATATCGTCAAGGGCGGCATTCGCGAGCGCTTTGCCGAACTGCGGCGTATGGGCATCCGCACGGTAATGATCACCGGCGACAACCCGATGACTGCCGCCGCCATCGCGGCCGAGGCGGGCGTCGATGATTTCCTCGCCGAAGCCACGCCGGAGAACAAGCTCACCCTGATCCGAGAAGAGCAGGCGAAGGGCAAGTTGGTCGCCATGTGCGGCGACGGCACGAACGACGCTCCCGCGCTCGCCCAGGCCGATGTCGGTGTCGCGATGAACACCGGCACGGTCGCCGCGCGCGAGGCCGGCAACATGGTGGATCTGGACTCCGATCCGACCAAGCTCATCGAGATCGTCGGGATCGGCAAGCAGCTCCTGATGACGCGCGGCGCGCTGACCACATTCTCCATCGCCAACGACGTTGCGAAGTATTTCGCGATTGTGCCGGCGATGTTCGTCGCCCTTTATCCGCAACTGAGCGGGCTCAACATCATGGGACTGGCCACGCCGCAAAGCGCGATCCTGTCGGCGATCATCTTCAACGCGCTCATCATCATCGCGCTTATCCCGCTATCGCTCAAAGGCGTCGCCTACAAGGCGATCGGCGCGGACGGGCTCCTGAAGCGCAATCTGTTCATCTACGGGCTTGGCGGCCTGATCGTGCCCTTCATCGGCATCAAGGCGATCGACCTCGTCATCACCGCCATCGGTCTCGCCTGATCAAAGGAACCCATCCCATGACCATTTTCTGTCTGCTTCTCGGCCTTGCCGTCTTCGGGCTTCTGCTCGTCATGACCAACGCCGTCGACCGGGCCTGACCTTCCAGCGATCTCGGAGACAATTCGATGCTGATACAATCCATACTCTTCGTCGTCCTCGTCGTTGGAGGCACGGCGCTCATCTCCTGGCCGCTCGGCCGTTACATGAAATGGGCGATGGACCCTGCCGATCCGTCGTCCGGAATTGCCGGCTGGAAAACCCGAGCCATGCGGGCCGTGGGCGGTCCCCTGGCCGCGCAGGACCAGAACTGGAAGCACTACATGGTCGCCATGCTGGCCTTCAATGGGGTCATGTTCGTGGTCACCTACGGCTTGCTGGCTCTGCAACAGCATCTGCCGCTCAACCCCGACGGCAAAGCAGTTCTGGAGGGCAGCCTGATCTTCAATACGGCCGCCTCATTTACCTCGAACACGAATCTCCAGCATTATTCGGGTGAGGTATCGCTGAGCTACCTGTCGCAACTTGCCGGCCTGATGTGGCTCCAGTTCGTATCGGCGGCCACCGGCATCGCGGCGCTCGCTGCACTGGCCCGCGGGCTGGCGGGTCGTCCGCTGGGCAATTTCTTCATCGACGTTCAGCGGGCCTCTTTCCTCGTGCTGCTTCCGATCGCCTTCGTCGTCGCCATTCTGCTGGTTCTGGGCGGCACGCCGATGACCTTCGATGGCGCGGCCATCGCGACCACGCTGGAAGGCGTACAGCAGGCCATCGCGCGGGGCCCGGTGGCGGCGTTCGTGGCGATCAAGCAGCTCGGCACCAATGGCGGCGGCTTCTTCGGCCCCAACTCGACCCATCCGCTGGAGAACCCCAGCTTCTGGACCAATATCCTCGAAATGTTCGCCATCATCATCATCCCGATGGCCTGCGTGTGGATGTTCGGCCGGATCGTCGGGCGCATGCGCCATTCCGGCGTCATCTTCGCTGTCATGCTGGCCTTCATCGCCGTCAAGATTACGGGAGCCGTCTATTTCGAGAGCGCTCCCACGCAGGCTTTCGCCGAACTGCCGATCGAACAGAATGTCGGCAATCTCGAGGGCAAGGAGATGCGTTTCGGCCCGACGGGCGGCCCGCTCTGGTCAATCCTGACCACCTCGACGTCCAACGGTTCAGTCGGCTCGATGCATGACAGTCTCAACCCGATGAGCGGGCTGATGCCGATGATCGGCATGTGGCTCAACTCGACCTTCGGTGGCGTCGGCGTCGGCATGATCAACATGTTCCTCTACATCGTCGTCGGCGTCTTTATCGCCGGCATGATGATCGGCCGCACGCCTGAATATCTGGGCTGGCGCGTCGAAGCGCGGGAGGTGAAGTTCGCGCTTTTCGCGCTGCTCGCCCACGGGTTGTTCATCCTCGGCGGCACGGCGATCTTTGCGGCAACGCCTTGGGGAGCTGACACGCTCAACAATGTCGGGCCGCATGGCTTCAGTGAAATCCTCTACGAGTTCACCTCGTCTGCCGCGAACAATGGATCCGGCTTCGAGGGCCTCGGCGACAATACCGTGCCGTGGAATCTCGCCACGGGTATCGTAATGCTGCTCGCCCGCTTCATTCCGATCATCCTGCCGCTTGCCATCGTCGGCTCGTTGTCGGCCAAGCGTCGCAGCGCGGAATCGAGCGGCACGCTCGGCGTCGAGGGCGGCGTTTTCGCCACCATGCTCGCTGCCACCATCGTCGTCATCGGCGCTCTCACCTTCTTCCCGGCGGCAACGCTCGGGCCGATCGCCGAGCATCTCATTTACATGAACTGATCCGGAGACCAGAATCATGCAATCACTCCTCGCAAGCATTCGTATCGCAGCGGCGACCATGCTGATCTGTGTCGCCTTCTATGCAACCGCCGTCTGGGCCGTGGCTCAGGCGATCTCGCCGGACACCGCCAACGGCTCGCTGATTACCAGCAAGGACGGCGCGATCATCGGCAGTCGCCAGGTGGCGCAGGCCTTTACGAGGCCGGAATACTTCTGGCCCCGGCCTTCGGCTGTCGACTATGACGGCGCTGGTGCTGGCGGCAGCAACTTGTCCCCAACGAGCAGCAAGGTCACCGACCGCGGCAAAGAGATCGTGGAGCGTTATGGCGCCACACCGGCAAACCCGCTGCCCGCCGACCTTGCTGCGGCCTCGGGCGCGGGGCTCGACCCTCATATCTCGGAAGCGGCGGCGGTGTATCAGGCTGCTCGGGTCGCGGAGGCGCGGGGAATGGACAAAGCCCGACTTGAGTCCCTGATCCGCCGCGCGGCTTTCTCACCGGGCGGATTTCTGACCAAGGAACGCATCGTCAACGTTCTGGAACTCAACCTCGTGCTCGACAGGTTATAAAAAGGGGTAGCGGCAGTCCGGTGACTGCCGCTCCATTGCTGGGAGTTGATGATGAGTCCTCAGGATCATGCAGACGAGATGAAGCGTCCTTCTCCTGATGCCCTGCTTGAAAAGGCGGAACAGGAGACGCGGGGTCGTCTCAAGATATTCCTGGGTGCAGCGCCAGGCGTCGGCAAAACCTATGAGATGCTGATCTCGGGGCGCGCCCGCAAGTCTGATGGCGACGACGTCGTCATCGGGGTCGTCGAAACACACGGGCGCATGGAGACGGAAGCGCTGGTCCGCCGACTCGAGATCATCCCGAGGGCGAAGGTCGAGTACAAGGGCCAGGTTCTCGAAGAAATGGACCTCGACGCGGTGGTGGAAAGGAAGCCCCAGCTCGTCTTGGTCGATGAGTTGGCGCACACGAATGCCCCCGGAAGCCGGCACCCGAAGCGCTATCTCGACGTTCTCGAGCTTCTCGACCGGGGCATCGACGTCTACACGACGCTCAACATCCAGCATGTGGAGAGCCTCAACGATGTTGTCGCTCAGATTACACGCATCCGGGTTCGCGAAACGGTACCCGATTCGGTGATCGACAAGGCCGATGAAGTCGAGATCATCGACATCACACCCGACGATCTCATCAAGCGCCTGCACGACGGGAAGGTCTATCTCCCCAAGACCGCCAAGCGAGCGATCGAGAACTATTTCTCCCCGGGCAACCTGACCGCCCTTCGCGAACTGGCACTGCGCCGCACGGCACAACGCGTCGACGAGCAGCTTCTGCGTCATATGCAGGCGCATGCTATCGAGGGACCGTGGGGCGCGGGTGACCGTGTGCTGGTCTGCATCGATGACGACCTGCGAGGGCCTTCATTGGTCCGCTACGCCAAAAGGCAAGCCGACCGCCTGCGCAGCCCCTGGGCGGCCGTCTATATCGAGGAGCCGCGGTCGAGCAATCTGTCGGAAGAAGCCAAGGATCGCATCGCTGCAGCCTTGCGTTTGGCCGAACAGCTCGGTGGTGACGCCATCACTGTACCAGGCCACCACGTTGCCAAGGAACTTTTGCGCTACGCCGGCGACAACAACTACAGCCATATCATCGGGGGCAGGTCGCGCAAGTCGCGTTGGCGGGAGTTTCTGGAAGGCTCGGTCTCCCACGATCTCATCCGGCATTCCGGCGATATCAGCGTTCACGTGATTTCTGGCAAGGAACGCGTGGACACGGTGCGCAAAGGCCTGGTGCGAGTAGAACCGCGCCGGTTCCGGATTCGGCCTTATCTGTGGAGCGTCGGCTATGTCGGCGTGGCTCTCGCATTCGGCATATTGCTCTCGCGAGCGCTCGACGTGCGCAACATCGCGCTCGCCTTCCTCATGGCGGTGCTTGCCTCGGCGGCGACGGCGGGTCTTTGGCCTGCGCTGTTTGCATCCCTGCTGGGTGCGCTGGCCTTCAATTTCTTCTTTCTCGACCCCCTTTACACCTTCACCATCCGCGATCCCGAAAGCGTGATCGCGTTTCTTTTTTTCATCGGCGCAGCCCTTATCACGAGCAATCTTGCTGCCCGCGTGCACCGTCAGGCAGCGGCGGCCCGGCAGCGTGCGCGCGCCACCGAAGAGCTTTATCGTTTTGCCAAGAAGCTGGCGGGAGCCAGTACGCTCGACGATGTGCTTTGGGCCGCAGCGCACCAGATAGCGGCGATGCTCAAATTGCGCGTTGTCATTCTGCTCCCAGAAAACGGGACCGTAGCGGTCCGGGCTGGTTATCCCCCAGATGACACACTCGTCGATGCCGATATTGCGGCAGCGCGTTGGGCCTGGGAGCACAATCATCCAGCCGGGCGCGGAGCCGACACGCTTCCGGGTGCAAAACGCCTCTATCTGCCCTTGATAACGGGCAGAACCCCCGTCGGCGTTATCGGCCTCGACAACGACAAGGACGGTCCGCTTCTCACACCGGAGCAACAGAGGCTGCTCGATGCATTGGTCGATCAGGCGGCCGTTGCCATTGAGCGGATTCAGCTCGTCGCCGATGTGGACAAAGCCAGGCTTGCGGCAGAAGCCGACAAACTGCGCTCTGCGCTGCTCGCCTCGATCTCGCACGACCTGAAGACGCCACTCGCTGCCATCCTCGGGGCTGCCGGCACGCTTCGGGATTATTCGAATGCGATGCCGGATGGGGATCGCGCCGAAATGCTCTCCACGATTGTCGACGAGGCGGAGCGGCTGAACCGGTTCATCGCCAATCTCCTCGATATGTCGCGGCTCGAAACGGGTGCGATGGAACCCAACGCCTCGCTGCAATATCTCGGCGATATCGTCGGTTCCGCGCTGCGTCGGGCCCACAAAATCATGTCGCGGCATAAAGTGCTCACCGATATTCCCGCCAATCTGCCGATGCTGAGGCTGGACCCTGTCTTGTTCGAGCAGGTTCTGTTCAACCTGTTCGACAACGCTGCGAAATATGCATCTCCCGACACCACGATCCGTGTTCGGGCATGGGAGGACGGGCAGTGGATGATGATCGAGGTGCTCGATGAAGGGCCGGGCATTCCGCCCTCGGACCTGGAGAAGATCTTTGACAGCTTCCATCGCGCCCGCAAACGCGATCTCGTCCTTGCCGGTACAGGATTGGGGTTGTCGATCTGCAAGGGCTTCGTTGAAGCGATGGGTGGGACGATCACGGCGAGTAACAGGACGGATCGCAGCGGTGCCATTTTTACCTTGCGCATGCCAATTCCGGCCGACATGCCAAAACTGGAAGAAATGTGATGACCAATTCGACCGTCAGGATTCTCGTTGTCGACGATGAGCCACCGATCCGAAAGTTGCTGCGTGTCGGCCTGACAGCCGAGGGCTACGCGATCGTCGAAGCGACCAACGCCGTGGAAGCCATGCAAAAGGCCGAAGGCGAACAGCCCGACCTCATCCTCCTTGATCTCGGCCTGCCTGACATGCAGGGACACGACCTTCTGGCCAAATGGCGCAACGATCTGCTTGAGCTGCCGATCATCATCCTGTCGAGCCGGACAGACGAGGCAGGTATCGTCAAGGCGCTGGAACTCGGTGCCGACGACTATGTGACAAAGCCGTTCGGCACCAAGGAACTCGTTGCCCGTATTCGCGTGGCCTTGCGCCACAAGCTGCAGCAGCAGGGTGAGCGGCCGATCTTCCAAACCGGGGCTCTCTCCGTCGATCTCGTCAAGCGGATCGTCAAGGTCGCCGAAAAGGAGGTGAAGCTTTCGCCCAAGGAGTACGACATCCTGCGGGTTCTCGTGCAGCACGCTGGCAAGGTCATCACGCATCAGCATTTGCTCAATCAGGTCTGGGGCGGCTCGACCGATGTCCAGTATCTGCGTGTTTATGTGCGCCAGCTCCGCCAGAAGATCGAGCAGAGCCCTGACGAACCGCAATACATCACAACAGAGACGGGGGTCGGATACCGGCTGCGCGAAGCCGAATGAGATCGGAAGGGAGGATGTGGCCCAAGGCGACGTGCAAAGGAATGGAAGCAGGTAGATCTATGCAAATATCTGAGGTCATGCAGCCGAACGGTGTACTCATTGACGTGTCAGTACCCTCGAAATTCAAGCTCCTCAAATTCGTGGCAGAAACGGCAGCAGACAGATTGGGCCTCGTCGAGGGTGATGTTCTGAATGCGGTGCAGAGCCGCGAGGACCTTGGATCGACCGGTATCGGGGCCGGCATCGCGATCCCGCATGCATCGGTAGAAGGTATAAACCTGCCGTTCGTGCTCCTTGTCCGCCTGACAATGCCGATTGATTTCGACGCCATCGACGAAGAGCCGGTCGATATCGTCTGCCTGATCCTGACTCCGTCCGGTGAACAGAGCCACTATCTGAAACTTCTCTCAAGCATTGCCCGTCAGCTTCGTTCGGTCGATGCCGCTACGACAATCAGACGCGCCGCTGATCGAGAGATAATCTACCAGGCCCTGATCACATGCGAGCCTTGATCGCGGGGCTGCCCCGTGGAGCTCCCGCGTGTCGGATAGGCGGTTCCCGGCTTAGGGATAAGGACATGCGTTAGGCCCGGCTCTGCTAGGGTCATGTGCAGCGTAAGCCGTGGGAGGCTGTTGGCCGGGGTTGCTTCTACCCCTCCCTGACAGCTGTTCGCCTCCCGCTCACATAGTGCTGGCCGAACATGAACAGGCCAGAGAACATCAGGAGAAACAGTGGCGGCAGGGGCGAGTATGTCACCCAGGAAGGAGGCGTGCCTTGTGTCATGGTGGCGAAATTGGCAATCACGGTCGCCGTGAAAACAATGCCAGTCCAGCGGTGAAACTGGCGGATACGTCCATTCCAGCTCAATGGTTCCTCCATAAGGTCATCAAGGGGCGGCGTGTCGCTGACACCCCTCTTGTGCTGCATCTGCGATATTCCCGTCACACCTGTTCCAGACGGGCCAGGGTCGCTTCGAGCTTGTCGAAAAACTGCTTCCAGCCTGCTTGCGCGCCGCCGAAAGCCTGCTTCTGGTCTGGACGGAAGCCCGTCTGCTCCATGCGCAGAAGTGTTCCCTTGCCTGAGGGAGACAGGGTGAAGACGACGATGCTGCGCAGATCGAACACAGGGTCGTCATGCTTGAAGTTCCAAGTGTAGGAGAGTGACTTGTTCTGATCGAGGGCAAGCACCTCGCAGTCGAGGATACCTCCCCATTCGCCGTAAAGGTTGAAGCTGTGGCCAACGGCAGGGTGGAAGTCGTTCTTCATGAGCCATTCCTCGATCAGGTGTGGCTGGGTCAGCGCTCTCCAGATCTTTTCGGGGGCGTGGGCAAACTCCCGCTCCACGACAACTTTTTTCTTCTCATTCGACATGTTGTTCATTGGTCCATCCTGTTGAGTAGATCGCCGAGCGCGTCGAACCGGTCTTCCCAGAAGTTCGCCATTTCCCGTGTCCAGTCGATGAGCGGCAGGAGATTGCGCGGTTCAGCGCGATAGCGAGTCAGCCGGCCCTCCGGGTAATCCCTCACCAATCCCGCCCGCTTGAGAACGCCAAGGTGCTTGGAGACGGCCGGCTGGGAAATGCCGGCTTGAGCGGTCAGGGCCCCGACAGTCATCTCCCCCTCGCGGCATAGCCGCTCGAAGAGAGTACGCCGGGTCGGATCGGACAGTGCCTTGAAAAGTTGGTCTCGGCTTTCCATGGTTGATTTATAGCTCGATGGTTATTGATTGTATTGATAACCAGATGGCTATCGATATGTCAAGAGCTGCAAGCCGACATTCGGTATCCGTGGGTCGGCGTGCGTGCGGGACCGTTCCTTGTCATAATAATAAGTATTAACGGGGGTGGCGTGCTGTTGGTCCGCGCGGGGTGCCACAGCCCTTGGCGGACATGCCGTCATTCCATCACGGGAGTTGCGAAGTCTTGTTCTGTTCAGGGTGGATGGCGCTTACGAGCCATTCGCGGAACGCCGTCATAGGCGGCGTCTCCACGCGTGACTGAAGGCGGGTCAGCCAGTAGCTGCCCAACGAGACGGTGACGTCGAAGGGTTGGTGGACGATCTCCCTGCGCAGAAGATGCGAGAACATGGAGGGCGGAGCGAGCGCAATGCCGACGCCCTGAAGAGCAGCCTCCACCATGGCCAGGGAGGAATCGAAAACGATGCGTCTCCCCGTGGGCACGGGCTGGCCCAGGCCTGTAGCAGTGAACCATTGCGGCCACTCATCCGCGCGGTAGGATTGTAGCAGAGTGAACTTCGCCATATCCGCGGGCGAGGACAGGCGGTCGGCGATCTGCGGGACGCACAGGGGAGAAAGCGGCGCCTCAATCAGGGGTATCGCCTCTATGCCGTGCCAGGCACCGGAGCCGAAGCGCACTGCATAATCCAGCCCCTCGGCTGCGATGTCCACCCGATTGTTGTTGGTGGAGAGCCGCAAATCGATGAAGGGGTGCCGGCTCTCGAACTCTGCGAGGCGGGGAATCAGCCAACCCACGGCAAAAGTTCCCACGGCTCCCACCGTGAGCACCTCGCGATAGTGCCCGCTCTCGAATTTCTCCAGCGTGCCGGCAATGTGGTCGAAGGCACGGCGCAGGACCGGCAGAAGGGTCTCCCCCTCATGGGTGAGCATAAGCCCGCGCGGCAGCCGCTTGAAAAGCGTGACGTTGAGCCTGGCTTCCAGGCCCTTGACGTGATGGCTGACCGCCGCTTGCGTCACGCAGAGCTCGATCGCTGCCCTGGTGAAGTTCAGATGTCTCGCGGAAGCCTCGAAGGCGCGAAGCGCGTTCAGCGGCAGATTGGGACGAACCATGCAAAGCCCTAATTTTTCTAATGTCAGTCCCAAATAATGGTCAATTGTCGCCGGGGCGCAAGATGCGTATTTCGATCATGTCCGCGATGGCGGGGCAGGCGAATTGTAGGGGTGCCTTTTTTAAACCAGTATGAGGAGTTGCTTCGTCGTGAAATGTCTCAGATTGATCCCCGCGGTTTTGGGGATAGCGGCCTTGTTTGTCACCTGTGCGTATGCCGGCGCGCCGAACCAGGCACATCGCGAGAGGCTCAGGGCCGTGGTCGAGGATGTGGTCCGTCCCATCATGGACGAGCACGATATCCCTGGGGTTGCCGTCGCCGTGACTGTTGGGGGCAGTCCCTATTTTTTTAATTTCGGTGTCGCTTCGCGCGATGACGGGCGGGGCGTTTCGGAGAGAACGATCTTCGAAATCGGCTCGATCAGCAAAACTTTCACGGCCACGCTTGCCTCTTACGCACAGGAGGTCGGCGCCTTGTCCCTGTCCGATCCCGCAAGCGATTATCTTCCGGGTCTGCGTGGCTCCCGCTTTGACGGTATCAGCCTTCTCGAACTTGGCACATACACGGCGGGAGGTCTGCCTCTGCAGTTTCCCGACAATGTGACCGCGCAGGGCATGACCAGTTATTACAGAAATTGGCGTCCCGATTTCGCCCCGGCTACTCATCGCCGCTACTCCAACCCCAGCATCGGCCTGTTCGGTTTCCTGGCGGCCGAGCGTCTGGGCAAGCCGTTCGACGAACTGATGGAAGCCAAGCTGTTTCCCATGCTGGGGCTGCCGGACACCTATATCAGGGTCCCCACGGCGCGCATGAAGGACTATGCCTTCGGCTATTCGAAGGAAGGAAAGCCCATACGGGTCGGTCCTGGCGTTCTGGATTCGGAGGCCTATGGCGTCAAGACGAGCTCCGCCGATCTCCTGCGTTTCGTGGAACTGAACATGACCAGCGCGGGGCTGGACGAGGCCTTGCGGCGCGCGATCAAGGCAACCCATACCGGCTATTATCGCGTCGGCGCGATGACCCAAGGGCTGGGGTGGGAGCTCTATGACGATCCGGACGACCTGAAGCAGGTGCTTGCAGGCAACTCCGCCGAGATCGCGTACAAGCCAAACAAGGTCGAGTGGTTCTCTCCCGCAAGGCACCCGCGCGAAGCGGGTCTGATCAACAAGACCGGCTCCACGAATGGCTTCGGCGCCTATGCCGCCTTTATCCCTGCGAAGAAAATCGGTGTCGTCATTCTGGCAAACAGGAATTATCCGATCCCGGCACGTGTTACAGCCGCCCACCGAATCCTGATCGGGGCCGGCGCGCTGCCGTTCTGAATTTCGCTCCGTCTCTCCTGCCGTCGGACTTCCGGCGGCAGGACTGGTCGAGGAACCCAAAGGCGGACAGTCATTTCCTTCGTATCTTGCATTGCACAATTCGCACGCATACGCGAAAAATGCGGCATGACGCCCAAGCAGTTATCGATCCTGGTCATTGACGAGAACACGATCCGCGCCTCGATCATCGAAGCGGGTCTGCGTGAGGCCGGTCATGGGCAGGTGACCTTGGTTCATGATGTCCACGCCATCGCCCGCCGGGTCAGTGAAGTGCAGCCGGACGTCATCGTCATCGACCTGGAAAATCCCAATCGCGACATGCTCGAAAACATGTTCAACCTCTCGCGCGCCGTGAAGCGGCCGATCGCGATGTTCGTTGACCGGTCCGACCAGGCCGCCATCGAGGCGGCGGTGGATGCCGGCGTATCGGCTTATGTGGTGGATGGGCTGAGACAGGAAAGAGTGAAGCCGATCCTCGACATGGCGATCAGCCGCTTCAACGCGTTCTCGCGCATGGAGCGTGAATTGGAGGACGCCCGTAACGAGCTCGAATCCCGCAAGGTCATCGACAAGGCCAAGGGGATTCTCATGCGCTCCAAGGGGCTTTCGGAGGACGAGGCTTACCAGCTTCTGCGGCGCACGGCGATGAACCAGAACCGCAAGATCTCGGAAATCGCGCAGAGCCTGATCACTGCATCCGAACTGCTTGGAGGAGGATAAGGACATGAGCGTCAGCGATTCCATCACGGCCGGCTTCCTGCCGCTCCTCGACAGCGCCATTCTCGTTGCCGCACGCGAGAGGGGATTTGCCGAGGAAGAGGGCATCGCTCTGACTCTGGCGCGCGAGACATCTTGGGCGAATATCCGCGACCGCATAGCCGTGGGGCATTTCGAGATGGCGCATATGCTGGCGCCCATGCCCATCGCGGCCAATCTCGGCTTGACGCCCATGCGGCTCGATCTGATCGCGCCGATGTCGCTCGGCCTTGGCGGTAATGCCGTCACCGTCAGCAGAAATCTCTGGGCCGCGATGGCCGGAGAGGGAGCGGCAAGGCCCGACGATCCGGGCGTGATAGGTGCCGCTCTGCGCGGGGTTATCCAGACCCGGCGCCGAAAAGGCGAAGACCCGCTTCGCTTCGGCGTGGTCCATCCCCATTCGGGGCACAATTTCGAACTGCGCTATTGGCTCGCTGGCTGTGGCATCGATCCCGAGCGCGATGTGGAGATACTCATTGTTCCACCTCCTTTGACGGCGGATGCGATGGCTGCCGGCCGCATCGACGGCTTCTGTGTGGGGGAGCCGTGGAACAGCGTGGCGGTGGCCGCAGGCCTTGCGCACATCGCCACGGTGAAGGCGGCGATCTGGCGGTCGAGCCCGGAAAAGGTGCTGGGTGTGCGCGCGGACTGGGCGAGGGAGCACGGTGCGGTGCTCGCGCGGCTCCTGCGGGCGCTGCACCGCGCCTCCGTCTGGTGCGGCGAAGCCGACAACCACGAGGAACTGGCCGATCTCCTGTCGGCCCCGGCCTATCTCAACCAGCCCGCCGCGCTGCTGCGCGGGGCGCTCGATGGAGAGCTGGAGACTGGCGGCGGGACGTGGCGGTTTCCCGATTTTTTCGTTCCCGCGCAAAAGGCGGCGATCTTCCCCTGGCAGAGCCACGCGCTCTGGTTCTATTCCCAGATGGTGCGCTGGGGGCAGGTGCCGCACAGCGCTGAAAACGCGGAGACGGCACGGCGGTCGTTCCGGCCCGACATCTACCGCGCCGCGCTGGAGCCGCTCGGCGTGCCGCTGCCCGCCGCCAGCATGAAGGTGGAAGGGGCGCTGGCCGTGCCAACCCCAGTCGGCGTTTCGGCTGGACAGCTTGTCCTCGGCCCGGACGGCTTTTTCGATGGTGCCATCTTCGATCCCGTGCATCTCGACGCCTATATCGCCAGCCAACGGTCTGCTTTCCGCTAGGCTTTTGGTGGATGGATTATAATTTAGGCATCCTCAGTATTTGCCTATTTTAGGTGCATTACGACGCAGAATTAGTCAGAATTCTGCTGCATATGCGAAGGGCTTTTCTCCTTCTGATTTTTGCTAACTCTTTAAAATCAAAAAGCAAAGATCGGTTGGAGCGAAACTGGCATGGATGATGCATCGCAGTAAGCGGGTCCAGAGGGGACACCAAAGATAAGAAAGCGTCCAACGACGGGCGCACAAGGCAAGGCTGCCAGACGGTCGGTTCGCATCCGCTTAGCGGGGCGTGACGGATCGTCGGGCAGCCTTTTTTCTTTTGTGTCTTCTCTATCGAAAGCCATGCCTCTCATGAGGCTCAAGCAGTTGGATTGGAAAAGCCAATGACCGCATTGCAGCCAGCCACGCCGACGCAAGAGACGACACCGCGTCGCGCGCTCACCATGTCCACCATCGCCTTCACGGTCTGCTTTGCCGTGTGGACGATTTTTTCCATCATTGGTATCCGCCTCAAGGAGGAGCTGGGTTTGAGCGAAACCCAGTTCGGCCTGCTCGTCGGCACGCCGATCCTGACAGGGTCGCTCGTGCGCATGATCCTCGGAATCTGGACCGATCGCTATGGCGGTCGTCTCGTCTACACGGCGACGATGCTGACGGCGGCGATCGCGACCGTTCTCCTGTCGCTCGCGCACAGCTACACGATGGTGCTGCTTGCGGCACTGGGCGTGGGTGTGGCGGGCGGCTCCTTCGCCGTCGGCGTGGCCTATGTCTCGCGTTTCTTCCCCGCTGAAAAGCAAGGCACGGCGCTCGGCATCTTCGGTGTCGGAAATGTCGGTGCGGCGCTGACGAAGTTCACCGCGCCATTCGTGATGGTGGCCTGGGGTTGGGAGACCGTCGCGCAGGTGTGGGCGGCCGCCCTTGCGATCATGGCGCTGGTTTTCTGGTTCACTACAAGCGACGACCCGGTGACCCGGGCTCAACGCACGGGGCAGATCAAGCGCCGCAGCTTCGCCTCCGAATTCGAGCCGCTGAAGAACCTTCAGGTCTGGCGCTTTTCTCTCTACTATTTCTTCGTTTTCGGCGCCTTCGTGGCGCTCGCCCTTTGGCTGCCGCGCTATGTGATCGGAGTCTATGGCTTCGATATCAAGACCGCAGGTCTCATCGGCGCGGCCTATTCGCTGCCCGCCTCGGTGTTCCGTGCCTATGGCGGCGCGCTCTCCGACAGGGCCGGCGCGCGCACGGTGATGTACTGGACCTTCGCGGTCTCCGCAGCATGCACGCTCATCCTGTCGATGCCGGCAGCCAATTATGTCGTGCAGGGCATCGACGGCCCCAAGAGTTTCCAATTCGCTGTCGGTCCGTGGGCTTTCATAGCGCTGGTCTTTGTTCTTGGCTTTTTCATGAGCCTCGGCAAGGCTGCCGTCTACAAGCATATCCCTGTCTACTACCCCGACAATGTGGGTGCGGTCGGCGGTATGGTGGGGATGATCGGTGGTCTCGGCGGCTTCATCCTGCCGTTGCTGTTCGGCTATCTGAACGATGTCACCGGCCTCTGGACGAGCTGTTTCATGGCCCTCTTCGTCATCGTCGCCGTCTCCATCTGCTGGATGCACCTTGCCATACGCAGGATGGAACGTCGGGCTGCCTTGCAGCCGGCCTGAAAGCACATCCTGACAAACCGGAAAGAACATCATGACTGAGAAACTTGTCGTGGTTGGCGCTGGAATGGCCTCGGGCCGCATGCTCGAGCATCTGTTCGAGGCTGAGCCGAACGCCTTCGACGTGACACTCTTCGGCGCGGAGCCGCGTGGAAACTACAATCGCATCATGCTCTCGCCCGTGCTGGCCGGGGAAAAGACATTCGAGCAGATCGTCACCCATGATGCGGACTGGTATGCGGCGAACCGCGTGACCTGCCGCTTCGGCGAAACGGTCACGAAGATCGACCGCAAGCGCAAGGTCATCCTGACCGCCAGGGGAGAAGCGCGTTACGACAAGCTGGTGATTGCCACCGGCTCCGCGCCCTTCATCATTCCCGTTGCGGGCAGGGACCTGCCCGGCGTGATGGCGTTCCGCGACCTCGACGACGTCAACACCATGGTAGCAGCGGCGGAAAAGCCGAATGCCAGGGCGGTGGTCATTGGCGGCGGCCTTCTTGGCCTGGAAGCTGCCGCCGCGTTGCGCGGTCGCGGCATGGAGGTGGTGGTGCTGCATCTCATGGGGCATCTCATGGAGCGGCAGCTCGATCCCGCCGCAGGGTATCTGCTCAGGAAAGAGCTTGAAGACCGGGGCATCAGGATCCACACCGAAGCGCAGACCAAGGCCATCCTCGGCGATGAGCGGGTGGAAGCGGTGCTTCTGGACGATGGCACGATCTACCCGGCCGATATCGTGGTCATGGCGGTCGGCATCCGTCCCGAAACGCGCATCGCCACCGATGCCGGCCTGCATGTGGAACGGGGTATCGTCGTCAACGATCACATGACGTCCTCGGATCCGGACATTCTGGCTATTGGCGAATGCGTGGAGCATGAGAGCATCTGCTACGGCCTTGTCGCGCCGCTCTACGACATGGCGAAGGTCGCGGCCAGGGCGCTTGTCAGAGAGGACGCGGCCTTTCGGCCGGTTGAGACCGCTACCCAGCTCAAGGTGACCGGTGTCAGCCTCTATTCCGCGGGCGACTTCGCGGAGGCCGATGATCGGGAAGAGATCGTCCTGCGCGATGCGAGTGCAGGTGTCTACAAGCGCCTCGTCTTGAAGGACAACCGCATCATGGGCGCGGTGCTCTATGGCGAGACGTCGGATGGCGGCTGGTTCTTCGACATGCTCAAGAAGGGCACGGACGTTTCCGATATGCGTGAAACGCTGATCTTCGGCCAAGCGTTTCAGGGAGGGGCCCAACTGGACCCTATGGCGGCCGTTGCAGCCTTGCCGGATGATGCGGAAATCTGCGGCTGCAACGGCGTATGCAAGGGCACGATTATCGGCGCGATCGCCGGGAAGGGACTGGCCTCGCTGGACGATGTCCGCGCCCACACCAAGGCGTCCGCCTCCTGCGGAACCTGCACGGGGCTTGTGGAACAGCTTCTCTCCCTGACGCTCGGTGACACCTACAATCCGGCCGCCGTCACGCCGGTTTGCGGTTGCACGGATCTCGGGCATGACGACGTTCGCCGGCTCATCAGGGCGAAGAGACTGAAGAGCATACCCGCTGTCATGCAGGAACTGGAGTGGAAGACCTCGTGCGGCTGTGCCAAATGCCGCCCGGCACTCAATTACTATCTCGTCAGTGATTGGCCCGATGAATACGCCGACGACTACCAGTCGCGCTTCATCAATGAACGTGTGCACGCCAACATCCAGAAGGACGGTACCTATTCGGTGGTACCGCGTATGTGGGGCGGGGTGACGTCGTCCGCCGAGTTGCGGGCGATCGCCGATGTGGTCGACAAGTTCGACATTCCGGCGGTGAAGGTCACCGGAGGACAAAGGATCGACATGCTGGGCATCCGCAAGCAGGACCTGCCTGCGGTCTGGGCCGAGCTAAGCAAGGCGGGCTTCGTCTCCGGACATGCCTATGCAAAGGGTCTGCGCACCGTGAAGACCTGTGTCGGTTCCGATTGGTGCCGCTTCGGCACGCAGGATTCGACGGGCCTCGGCATTCGCATCGAGAAATTCATGTGGGGATCCTGGACACCGGCCAAGGTGAAGATGGCGGTCTCGGGATGCCCGCGCAATTGCGCTGAAGCCACCTGCAAGGATGTTGGTGTCATCTGCGTGGAGTCCGGCTTCGAGATCCACTTTGCCGGGGCGGCCGGCCTGGACATCAAGGGCACCGAGAAGCTCGGCCTCGTAAGGAGCGAGGACGAGGCGCTGGAGCATATCGTTGCGCTTGTCCAGATGTATCGCGAGCAGGGCCATTATCTGGAGCGCATCTACAAGTGGGCCAAGCGCATCGGTTACGACGAGGTGCGCCGCCAGATCATGGATGATGCGGACAGGCGCAAGGCCTATTTCGACCGCTTCGTCTTCTCCCAGAAATTCGCCCAGGTCGATCCCTGGTCGGAGCGTGCCTCCGGCAAGGACAAGCACGAGTTCAGGTCGATGGCGACGCTGTCCCTGGAGGCGGCCGAATGATGAGGATGACCGGACAGGAATGGGTGCCGATCGGCACGCTGCACGACATTCCGCAGCGCGGCGCACGCTGCGTCAGGAACGGGGACATGACCATCGCGGTGTTCCGCACGACCGATGACCGGGTGTTTGCCCTGGAGGACAAGTGTCCCCACAGGGCAGGGCCGCTCAGCCAGGGCATCGTTCACGACGGCTGTGTCACCTGCCCCTTGCACAATTGGGTCATCTCGCTGGAAACGGGCAGGGCGCAGGGCGCGGACGAGGGTGGCACGGCGACGTTTGCGGTGCGGTTGGAAGGCCAGCGGATCCTTCTGGCGCTGCCCTGTGGCTCCGCATCGGCGATTGCGGAAAGCTGCGACCATGGCTGAGACCATTCGCACGACCTGCGCCTATTGCGGTGTCGGCTGCGGAGTCCTGGCGGCGCCGCAGCCGGATGGCTCGGTGGCGATCGCCGGCGATCCCGATCATCCCGCGAATTTCGGCCGGCTATGCTCCAAGGGATCCGCGCTGGGCGAAACGCTGGCGCTCGACGACAGACTGCTTCATCCCGAGATCGGCGGGCGGCGGGTCTCATGGGACGATGCACTTGGCACGGTGGCCGACCGTTTTCGCGAGACCATCGACCGGTACGGTCCGGAATCGGTCGCCTTCTACGTTTCCGGGCAGATCCTCACCGAGGACTATTACGTCGCCAACAAGCTGATGAAGGGTTTTATCGGCGCCGCCAATATCGACACCAATTCGCGCCTGTGCATGGCCTCGTCGGTCGCCGGCCACAAACGGGCGTTCGGCTCCGATACTGTGCCTGGCACCTATGAAGACCTGGAGCTTGCCGATCTCGTCGTGTTGGCGGGCTCCAACCTCGCCTGGTGCCATCCGGTCCTGTATCAGCGGCTTGCCGCTGCCCGGGAGAAGCGGCCTTCGATGAAGGTCGTTCTGATCGATCCCCGCCGCACGGCGACCGCCGGTATCGCAGATCTGCATCTCGCGATCGCACCGGATGGCGATACGGCGCTCTTCAGCGGCCTGCTTCGTCACCTCTTTGAGGCGGACGCGACCGATGGAGACTACATCAACACGCATACGAGCGGCTTCGACGAGGCGCTTGCGGCCGCTGCGTGTTTCGACGGAGCGCGGGTCGCAGCAGAAACGGGGCTTGCCCGAGAAGATATGAAGACGTTCTATCGTCTCTTCGCCGCCACGGAAAAAGTCGTCACGGTCTATAGCCAGGGCGTCAACCAGTCCGTGCGCGGGACCGACAAGGTCAACGCGATCATCAATTGCCATTTGGCTACGGGACGCCTGGGGCAGCCGGGCATGGGCCCGTTCTCGGTTACCGGGCAGCCCAATGCCATGGGTGGGCGGGAAGTGGGCGGGCTTGCCAACATGCTGGCTGCGCACATGGCGCTCGAAGATCCCGGGCACCGGGCCCTCGTCCAACGTTTCTGGAACGCGCCGCGTATGGCGGACAAGCCCGGCCTCAAGGCCGTGGAGATGTTTAACGCCGTCGCCGACGGCCGGATCAAGGCCATCTGGATCATGGCGACCAATCCCGTAGACAGTCTTCCGGATGCCGATGCGGTGGCGCAGGCATTGCGGGACTGTCCCTTCGTTGTGGTTTCGGATGTGGTCGCCAAGACCGACACGATCCGCCATGCCGACGTGAAACTGCCGTCCACGGGCTGGGGTGAAAAGGATGGCACGGTTACCAATTCCGAACGGCGTATCTCGCGACAGCGCGCCTTCCTGCCGGCTCCCGACGAGGCGCGTGCGGACTGGTGGCAGCTAGCGGAAGTGGCCCGACGAATGGGATTTGGTGAGGCTTTTGCCTACGGCACCGCGGCCGACATTTTCCGGGAACACGCCGCACTTTCTGCTTTCGAGAACGATGGTAAGCGCGATTTCGACATCGGAGCCTATCAGGATGTGCCCGACGCGGACTATCGGGATCTGCGACCCTTCCAATGGCCCCAGGGACGGGGAGCGCAGCCGGCACAGAAGCGCTTCTTTACGAACGGAGGGTTCTTCACTGCTGATGGCAGGGCGCGTTTCGTGGCGCTCCGTCCGTCCGGTGCCGCCATGGCCGACGAGGCGTATCCACTGACCCTCAACACGGGTCGTGTGCGCGATCACTGGCATACGATGACACGCACCGGAAAGAGCCCGCGCCTTTCGGCGCATATGGCCGAGCCCTTCGCCGAGATTCATCCGGAGGATGCCGCCCGGCTGTCTATCGACGACGCCGACCTGGTTCGCGTCGAGAGCCGGCATGGCGCCGCGGTGGTGCGGGCGCTCGTCACGGCAAGGCAAAGGCCTGGTTCGGTCTTCGTGCCGATGCACTGGACTGCTGAGTTCGCAGCGCTCGCTCGCGTGTGTGCGCTGGTTGCTCCGGTGACGGACCCGCTTTCGGGGCAGCCGGCTTCCAAGAATGTCCCCATACGCCTCGAACGGTTTGAGGCGGGTTGCTACGGTTTCGCCATCTGTGCGCGGCGACCGAACACAGAAGGCCTGGACTATTGGGCGCTGGCGCGTGCCGATGGCGGCTGGCGGATCGAGTTAGCTGTCAGGGAAGAGATGCCGGAGCATGAAACCTTTTTCCGCCGCCTCTTGGAACTGGGCCGAAACGACGATGGCGCCGAGATCCTTGCTTATCGCGACGCCCGGCGGGGCGACCATCGCATGGCCGCCTTCGAAGACACGAGGCTTCTTGGCGCTCTCTATCTTTCCCGGACCCCCGTCGCCGTCGCCCGGGAATGGGTGACCGGACAGTTCTCAGAAAGCCATGCGGACCCGCGTTCGCGCTTCCTCGTGGTCGCGGGGAGGGGCAAGACAGCCCGCCCGGATGCAGGCGCCACGGTCTGCTCGTGCTTCGGGATCGGCATCAATCAGATCGCCGCAGCCGTGCGAACAGGCTGCACCACGGTTGAGGCTGTCGGCAGGTCACTGTCGGCCGGAACGAATTGCGGCTCCTGCCGCGCAGAAATCAAGGAGATTATCGATGCACATCGCCTCCAGGCAGCCGAGTGAGCAGTCTCCGACGCGCATGGCGCCGCTCGCAGTCCTTCCGGTCTTCTTCGATCTTTCGGGAAAACGGGCAGTCGTAGTGGGCGGCACGGCAGCGGCCGCGTGGAAGGCAGAGCTTCTGGCGGCAAGTGGCGCGGTGGTGCATGTCCATGCGGAGACCTTTTGCGATACGTTCGAGCATCTTCTGCGAGAAGGTGCTTCCGCCGGGTCCTTCATCCTTCACCGTCGGCCCTGGGAGAGGGATGACCTCCTCGATGCGGCCATTGCGATTTGCGATGCCGAGGATGATGGTGAAGCCGCCAGCTTTCTTGACGCAGCGCAATCCGCGGGAGTGCCGGCCAATGTGATCGACCGGCCGCGTTTCTGCCAGTTCCAGTTCGGCGCTATCGTCAACCGCTCGCCCGTGGTCGTCGGCGTCTCCACGGCGGGGGCGGCACCGGTTCTGGGACAGGCGATACGGCGGCGCATCGAGACGCTGCTTCCGCCTTTTCTCAGCGCTTGGGCGGAGCTTGCCGCAGGCGTGCGCGCCACGGTGATGCAGAGGCTCGCACCCGGGACGCCGCGCCGTGCCTTCTGGGAAGCCTTCGTCGACCGTGCCTTCCGTGCGGCCCCCACGGAACACGACATCGAAGGGGTTGCCCGTGAAGTCGAGCAAATTGCCGGTGCCGGACAGGCTTCGGTCGGCACGGTCGTCCTCGTGGGGGCGGGGCCCGGCGATGCCGAGTTCCTCACGCTCAAGGCCGTGCGCGCGCTGCAGGCGGCGGATGTGATCCTGTTCGACGATCTCGTTTCGGACGATGTTCTGGAACTCGCGCGCCGGGAGGCGAAGCGCATTCTTGTCGGCAAGCGTGGCGGACGGGCGAGCTGTCGGCAGGATGACATCAATGCCCTGATGCTCAAGCTCGCCCGGGAAGGTAAGCGCGTAGTGAGGCTGAAGTCGGGAGACCCCATGATCTTTGGCCGCGCCGGAGAGGAGATCGCCGAGTTGCAGGCGCATGGGATCGCGATCGACGTCGTGCCCGGCATCACGGCTGCGAGTGCCATGGCTGCTGCCCTTGGCACATCCCTGACCCATCGCGACCGCGCCAGATCCGTGCGTTTTGTCACCGGCCATTCACGCCATGGCGGGCTGCCCGGTGATCTGGACTGGCGTGCATTGGCCGATCCTTCCGCCACGACGATCTTCTACATGGGCGGGAGGACAGGAGGAGAGATTGCCAAACGCTTGATCGATTTCGGGCTTGTTCCCGAGACGCCAGTGGCGATCGCCTTCGCCGTCGGCCGCCCGGAGCAGTCGCTGATAACCATCGATCTCGCCCGGCTCGCCTCGGAAGATCTTGTCCCCGTTGGTGGCAGCCCAGTCCTGATCGGCATCGGCCGGGTTTTCCGCGAACGAGCGATCACTGGCATGGCAAACGCGGCGTAGAGCTGGTGACGGTGAGGATTGTAACTGTGGAGGCAAATAGTATGTCGGCCTTGCGACGGTGTGCGTGTGCTTGACTATATTGGTGGCGTCATGTCGCCGGAGATGCAGACGCCAAGGCTGATGTGGCTGAAGCAAAACCTGCCTAATGCTGGAGCGCGGTCCGTTATTTTTTGACCTTGCCGATTTCCTGACTTGGAAAGCATCGGGTTCCTTCGCGCGTTCGCAATGCACACTGACCCGCAAATGGACCTATCTTGCGCATGAGAAGACCGGTTGGCAGGACGATTTTTTTTGAAACGGTCGGCATCCCGGATATGCTTGAACGTGGGCAATTACCGGAACAGGCAAGCCCCGTCGGCCTGGGCCTTGGACCACTCACTACAAATGCAGCGGGCGCTCTTGGTCTCACGGAACGCTGCAGGGTCGGTGCCGGGCTGATTGATGCCCATGGCGGAGCGCTTGGCGTGCTTGGCGGCTTTGCCGGGATGATGGTTCGGTGAGGGCGCCCAGTCCGCTTCAGGCGCGCTGGGGAAGGATATAAGCTTGCCGCCCGGCTGCATGTTCTGCCGGATTTTCACGGGAACCGTTCGCCGCTGGCCGATCCGGCCTTCGGTCTGTCCGTTGGGGTGAACGGGAAGTGAAGCGCCTGAAGCTTCACCTCTGTTCCAGGAGCACCCTGGTGAATTCTCGGATCAGTCGCGATTTCTGTTCCGCCGCCGGATAAAGAAGCAATGAGCGGAACATGACCTTCGGTTCAAATGGCCGGAAGGTCACGTCGCGTCCCTTGAAGGATGCGATCACTACGGGGTTGACGATGCCGACGGCGTCCCCTTCTTCCGCCAATGCGCAGATCGTCGCGGAATTGGGTGTTTCAAGAACGTAGCGAGGTGTTACTCCCAGTTCCTCCAGAAGCTTGTCAAAGCGTTGGCGGGCACGGTCTTCCGGGACGAGGCCCAACAAAGGGGTTTCTCCCAGTATCTCGGGGGTCAGCTTTTCGTACCGGGCCAACGGGTGATCGTGAGCCATGGCGATCACGGCGGCGTAACTTCCAAAGACCTGCAGATCGATCCCGGAACGGTCGATCTCGTCGGCTGCCAGGCCGATATCATATTGCCCATCCACTATGCCATTGCGAATATCGGCCGACGATTTCACGTGGAAGGTGACGCGGGTCTCCGGATAGAGCTTGCGAAACTCCCTGATCGCACGCGGTGCGATGCTCGCACTTCCCGCAGCAAAGCAGCCAAAGCGCAAACTGCCTTCGCCGAAGTCACGGATACCCGCAGCCGCCGCGCGGATTCGATCGAGCCCCCGGAAGCTAGCATCCACTTCGCGAAAGAAGAGCCGGGCTTCCCGCGTGGGAACCAACCGCCCCCTTACCCGGTCGAACAGCGGAAACTGCACCGCATGCTCCAGCTCCGCGATCAATCGCGACACGGCCGGTTGGGTGATCTGCATGATTTCCGCCGCACGCACGGTCGATCCCGAGATCATGAGCGTGTGGAAGGCTTCGATCTGTCGATGCTTCATATCAGGTTAACGCATAGAACTATGTCTTTATATCAGTATTTCTATTAGCCGCATCATGCAACAACCGGTAGGCAAGAACCGGAGAATTCCATGCGTGACGCGACCCTTACCGTTCACCATCCCTTCGTCGATGAAAGCGAGTTCGCTTCGCTCTGCCCGCCGACGCAGCGGGCCTCGACCATCGTGTTCGACACGGCGGAAAGCTATTCGAAGCGCGGCGCACGCGACCTCGACAGTTATTCCTACGGAATGCACGGGACACCCACCCAGCGCGTCCTCGAAGCACAGCTGACTGCGCTTGAGGGGGGCGTGAAGACGGTTATCCTGCCGTCGGGGCAGGCTGCCATCGCGGCGATCTTCCTGAGCGCTCTCAAGCCTGGCGATCACGTGCTGGTCACGGAGACCGCCTATCCTCCGGTCTCCGGCCTATGCGAGAATTTTCTGTCCGTTCTGGGCATCGAATGGTCGACTTTCCCGCCGGGAGCCGGCGCCCGGATCGGGGATTATATCCGTCCGCAAACCAAGCTTATCTGGACCGAAAGCCCCGGTTCCACGACGATGGAGATCGAGGATATCCCTGCCATCGCGGCTATTGCCCGGGAACGCGGTATTCTCACGGGCATAGACAATACCTGGGCTACGCCGCTTTTGTTCAAGCCACTGGCGCATGGCATCGATTTTTCCATGCAGGCGCTGACGAAATATCCCAGCGGCCACTCCGACATTCTGATGGGGTCGGTGACAGTCAACGATCTCACCTTGCGCAAGAAGCTGCGCGACGTCATGCGAATGATGGGATATCACACCGCACCGGATGCCGTTTCCCTGGTGCTGCGGGGATTGGAAACGATGGCCGTGCGACTGGCTCATTCAGGAAAGGTCGCAAGCGAAATCGCCCGGGAAATCGATGCATCCTATCCCGTAGAAGTGCTTTCGCCGGTGCTTCCCTCAAGCCCCGGACATCCATTGTGGCAACGCGACTTCAAGGGGGCGAGCGGCCTCTTCTCCGTGGTGTTGCCTGAAGAGTGGCAAGCGCGGCTCGACCGGGCGCTGGATGCGCTGGAAGTCTTCGCCATCGGCGCCTCATGGGGAGGGACCCGCAGCCTGATCGCGCCAATGAGCGTGGCGGCTCACCGCACCACCGCGCATCCGCGCAATGACCGCACGATCCTGAGATTGAGCATCGGTCTCGAAGATCCGCAGGATCTGCGCTCCGACCTGAACCGCTTTTTTGGAATTCTCACGCAGGCCTGAAAACCGGATGCGCGCGAATGTGCGCGCGTTCCCGAAACCAGATGAAAAAGAACAAAGATCAGAGGAGAGATAAAATGAGCATCTGCAGGAAATACGCTGCAATCGCGCTGTCCCTGGCCGGACTGTTGGGCACGGCTCCCGCATTCGCCAAGACGACGCTGGAAACCGTGAAGGAACGCGGGCGCATGATATGCGGCGCAAGTCAGGGAACGCCCGGCTTCGGTGCCCCGGATGGCAACGGATATTGGCGAGGCCTCGACATCGAGACCTGCCGGGCCGTGGCCATTGCCGTGCTGGGTGACAAGGATGCCGTCGACTTCGTGCCTCTTTCCGGCCAGCAGCGCATACCGGCGCTTCAGACCGGTGAAATCGACATGCTGCCGCGTACGCTGACCTGGACCCTTCAGCGCGACACCAATGGCATCAACTTCACCCAGCCCAACTATTATGAATATACGGGTTTCATGATGCCGAAGGCGCTCGGCATCACGAAAGTCGAGGATATGGCGGGAGCCTCCGTGTGCGTGCAGACAGGGTCCACGACGGAGGTGGTCGTCAACGACGTTTCCACCCAGAACGATCTCGATCTCAAGCCCGTCATCTTCGATAACACCTCCGCTGCGCGACAGGCATTCTTTTCAGGACGCTGCGATGCGCTGATCACGGATGCCGGTGCTCTCGCATCGGTTCGGGCAAGCATGGCCGACAAGCCGGACGACTATGTGATCTTTCCGGCCACGCCATACATTGATGCCCTGACGCCGGCCGTTCGCCAGGGAGACGACCAGTGGATGGATATCGTGCGGTGGTCAGTACAGGCACTGATCGCGGCCGAGAATTTCGGTATCACACAGGCCAATATCGACGAGATGATGAAAAGCGAGGATCCGCGGATTCGCCGCTTCCTCGGCACCGATCCGGGGAACGGGAAGGCGCTCGGCCTGACGGATGATTTCGCCTATCGGATCGTCAAGGCGCTCGGCAATTACGGCGAACTGTTCGACCGCAATGTCGGCAAGGACAGCCCGCTCAAACTCGAACGCGGCTACAACGCGCTTTACAGGAACGGCGGATTGATGCTGCCACTCGCTTTCCAGTAGCGCCATGTTGAGAGAGCTATGGTATTCCGACCGCCTGCGAAACGGTGTTTTCCAGGCGGTCCTCCTGGGCGGCCTGATCTGGCTCCTGTTCTGGATCGGAGGCAATACGGTCCAGAATCTCGCGGAGCGGGGGATCCGTACGGGATATGAGTTCCTGCAACGTCCGGCGCGATTCCCCATTTCCGAAACAGTGCTCCGCTATTCGCCATCGGACAGTTTTTTCTGGGCCTATGTCGTCGGCTTGGCGAATACGTTGTGGCTCTCTTTCCTCACAATCCTGTTTGCAACGATCGGCGGGCTGGCTCTGGCCCTCGCCCGCCTTTCCGGCCATCCGCTTCTGTCGCGCCTTGCCGGAATTTACGTGACCGTGTTTCGCAATGTGCCGCTGATCGTGCAGCTGCTTTTCTTTTACGGCGTTGCGACCTCCCTTTTCCCGCCCGTACGGCAGGCGCTGAACCCTCTGCCGGGACTCTATCTGTCGCTACGCGGCGTCTATGCGCCGGGGCTTGTCATGGGGCCGGGCAGTGGAACCGTGATTGCTGTTGCGGTTCTGCTGGCACTGGTGCTGCTGATAGTCCTGCGCCACTGGGCCGCTGGTCAGGGTCGATTGCGCAGATGGCTTTGGGGATTTGCGATTTTCCTTCCTGCCCTGGTGCTGGTCTGGCTTCTGGCGGGTCGGCCCATTGCATTGGAGGCGCCGCAACTCCATGGCCTCAATTTCCGCGGTGGCCTGTATTTGTCGCCGGAATTCTCCGCCATCATCATCGGACTTACGCTCTACACCACTGCGTTCACCGGAGAGATCATTCGTGGCGGAATTGAAGCGGTCGGCAAGGGGCAATGGGAGGGCGGTCGGGCGCTCGGCGTGAGCGAGCGACACATCATGTTCAGGATCATCCTGCCGCAGGCGCTGCGTGTCATCGTTCCGCCGATGACCTCGCAATATCTGTCGACCGTCAAGAACACGACCCTTGCTGTTGCCGTGGGATACCCCGAACTGGGCCTGGTCGTGAATACTGTCATCAACCAGACCGGGCAGGCGCTTGAGAGCATTCTCATCATGCTCGGCGTTTTCCTGACCATTTCACTGAGTGTCTCGGCCCTGATGAATTACTTCAATGCGCGCATTGCGCTGGTGGAACGATGATGCCGACCGAGAAAACCACCTTCACGAGCCTGCACACTGGCGGCTCCATGACACAGGTTCCCGAGCGGCAGTCCCGCTTGTCCGGATTTGTGAAAACTCTGTTCGGGGATAGGCTTTCCATCGCGCTGACATTGATCTCGGTTCTGATCATCTATGCTTTCGTTCCTGTGATCGACTGGGCTTTGATCCGCGCGCATTGGACCGTGGCTTCACCCGCAGAATGCCAGTCCGGCGGTGCCTGCTGGGCTTTCATCGGTGCCAAGCTGCGGCTGATCCTGTTCGGTCTTTATCCGCCGGAGGAACAGTGGCGTGCCGTGATCGTGATCGTCCTGATCATGGCGCTTGTTCTGCTGACCCTCTCGCCGCGCTTCTGGGGTGCGCGTCTCCTGCTCGTCTGGGCAGCGGGCATTGCCGTGATGCTTGTTCTTATGGGTGGTGGCGTGATGGGACTTCCTCCCGTGCCGACCTCCAAATGGGGCGGTTTGCCGGTGACCCTGCTTCTGGCGGTTCTTTCGCTGGGTCTCGCTTTTCCGTTTTCGGTTGTGCTGGCGCTCGGTCGGCGATCCGCACAACCCGTGACGCGGGGTCTGTCCGTACTGGTTATCGAGCTGGTTCGCGGATTGCCTCTGGTCGGTCTGCTTTTCGTTGCAGCGATCCTCATGCCGCTGTTCCTGCCGCCGGATTGGAACATCGACAAGTTGGGCAGGACGCTCGCCGCGCTGACGATCTTCGCCGCGGCCTATCTCGCCGAAGTGATCCGTGGTGGATTGCAGGGCCTGCCCTACGGTCAGACCGAGGCGGCGCAGGCGCTGGGTATCCCCTATTGGAGGACGATCTGGCACATCGTGTTGCCGCAGGCCATCCAGAAGGTGATCCCGCCTCTCACGAACACGGCGATCGTCATGGTGAAAAACACCTCGCTGGTTCTGATCGTCGGCGTGTTCGACATGCTGAGCGCTGCTCGCAGCGCGGCGACAGATCCGATGTGGCCTGCACCTTCGGCGGAAGCCTATCTCTTCGTTGCGATGATTTATTTCGTCATCTGCTACGGCATCGCCGCCTATTCGCGTCACATCGAAACGGACCTCACTGCAAGGAGCCATTCATGACCCTCGCCATCGATGTTAGCGGGCTGAACAAATATTACGGCAACTACCATGCACTGCGTGACGTCGACTTCTCGGTGGAGGAGAGACAGCGCGTCGTGATCTGCGGGCCTTCGGGTTCCGGAAAATCCACGCTGATCCGTTGTCTCAACAGGCTTGAGCGCCATGACGGTGGCCGCATCTGCATCGGCGGGATCGAGTTGGGCGACAATCTGCGCGATCTCGATGCGGTTCGCCGGGAGGCCGGTATGGTGTTTCAGCACTTCAACCTCTTCCCGCACATGACTGTTCTGGAAAACTGCGTGATGCCGCAGGTGCTGTCCCGCAAGACAGCCCGTCGCGATGCGGTGGAGCGCGCGCACGCATATCTCGAAAGGGTGCACATACTCGATCAGGCGACCAAATATCCCGGGCAGTTGTCGGGAGGCCAGCAGCAGCGTGTTGCGATTGCCCGCGCCCTGTGCATGCAGCCCCGGATCATGCTTTTCGACGAGCCGACATCCGCTCTCGACCCCGAGATGATCCGCGAGGTTCTGGATACGATGGTGGATCTTGCCGAGGGTGGTATGACCATGGTGGTGGTTACCCACGAGATGGGCTTTGCACGGCAGGTCGCGGATCTGGTGGTGTATATGGAAGCCGGCGAGATTGTGGAGATCGCACCGCCTGACCGGTTCTTCGACGCACCGCAGGACGAACGCAGCCGCAGATTTCTCTCTAAGCTCGTTACCGCCTGAACGTCCGGGCGCCGTGCTTCCTGTTGGGCGCCCGGCGCCCGGACGTCTGGTTCTCGGCATTTCAGCGGATGTCAGGCGATGCCGCCGCTCATCTGTCGACATAAATATGATATTTAATATCAACTTATCTTGACCGAGAAAATACGGGTGCTAAATGTCGTCCGCCAGAGCGCGCGGCGTATGCCTGTTCGTTCGGCTTCACTTCAATCGATCTTGCTATCGATAATGCTGTTCGACAGCCGTATCGCCGAGGTGACGGCGACAAGCACACAAGGCATCCTTCATGACCGCTTCAGCTTTAACACCTCCACGGCGCCCCAATCTGGCGGAGTGGAAATTCACCGTCATCGAAACGTTCGACATTGCGCCGCGCATGCGTCGCGTGGTGCTGACCGCCGATAATCTCGACACATTTGAGTACAGGCCGGGCCAGGCTTTGGTCATGCAGGTGCCGTTGCCGGATGGAGAAACGGGCCGTCGCGACTACACGATCCGTTCACTCGACAAGGCCGCAAAGCGGCTTGCGGTGGATTTCGTCCTGCATGGGAACACGCCCGCTCCGACATGGGCACGCAGCGCAAAGGCTGGCGACGAGATCGTCGCGCGCGGTCCACGTGGCCGCACCGTATTCGCGCCCTCGGCAGACTGGCACCTGCTTTGCGGCGATGAGACCTGCATCCCGGCCATCCTGCATATTCTGGAAGATATGCCGGCGGGTGCGCGCGCCTTTGCCTTCATCGAGGTTTCGGGGAGCGAGGACGAGCAGGAACTATCGACCCGCGCGGACGCAAAGATCGAGTGGATACACCGGCCAGGTGGAGACGCCGGCCCGAGTTCAATCATGCTCGACCGCATCGCCGGCTTTGAATTTCCGGAAGGAAATGGCCACGCCTACCTCATAGGCGAAACCAGCAATGTGCGCTCGCAGCGCCACCACCTGATCGAGCGCGGTTTCACCCGTGATCGGATCTCCTCGGAAGGCTACTGGCGGCCGGGCCGCATCGGCGGTCACGACCACGTCGAGGATTAAGCACTCCCATCCCGTTCCGCTTTGCCTTGCGCAGAAAACCCTTCGGCTCCAGCGGCGGTGCGGCGATCGAGTTGCGATCGGGCGGGATCGTCTGCTGCTCCTGAAAGCCGGGAAAGACAAAGAGATCGAGTGGGTTTGCGTTTTCATGAAATCGCCGCCCGCTTCATTTGAACGAGAAAGGTGCAAACCATGGGATCGCGACATCTGACGATTGGCCTCAGCCTGACTGCCACATGGCGCAAGGGTACGCGGCCACTGGATGAAGCGGATGCGGAAGCTTCCAGGAAGGGAACCATCGGCTTCAATGTGGAGCTGGCGAAGATGGCGGAGAACGCCAAGCTCGATTTCGTCTTCAAACCCGATTTCACGGGCGGTCCGCCTTCAGGTGCGGGGCAGCGGTCGCGGACCGACAAGCCGGCTTCGCCGGAGAATGCGGCTGTGGGCCTGGACCCGCTTTTGATGCTTGCCGCCGTGTCGCAGGAGACGGACAAGATCGGCCTTGTCACCACGGCCTCGACCACGTTCAACCCTCCCTATCAGGTTGCCCGCCAGCTCCAATCGCTTAACTGGATGAGCAATGGGCGTGCCGGCTGGAACATCGTCACCTCGATGGATGGCGCGCAGAATTTCAGCGACGAGCCATTGCCGTCCCCCGAAGTGCGCTATCGCCGTGCGGCCGAATTCACCGATGTCGTGCGCGATCTCTGGAACAGCAATCAGTTCGGCGGCGATGCCGCTCCGATAGACCATCGGGGTGAGTTTTTCTCGGTGCGTGGGCCGCTCGCCATTCCTGCGCATCCGGCCGGCCGGATACCGTTGTTTCAGGCCGGGGCTTCGGATGCGGGTCGCGATTTTGCCGCCTCTGTCGCCGATGCCATTTTCGGCGCCATTCCGGATCTGGCGGCAGGCATCGAGCTGCGCGGTGACCTGCGTCGGCGCGCCGCGCAGAAGGGGCGTTCTCCCGACGATATTCGTGTGCTGCCGGGATTGTATTTCTTCCTTGCCCGGACGCGGGAGGAAGCGCGCGAACTGCATCGATTGGGACATGCGCATCTCGGACGCGAAAAGCGCGTCGAATCCGTCCGGTCGATCATTGGTCTCGACATTGGCGAGATGGATGATGATGATCGCGTCATGGCGTCTTTCCTGCCCGACCCGCAGACGCCGGTGCGCAGCCGGACTCATGCGGACCTGTTGCGCCGTTTTATCGCCGAGAACGAACCCACCATCGAGGAATTGCTAGCGCGGCCGGAAGTGGTCGGTTCGGCACATTGGGTTTCAGTCGGCACCGTTGACGATGTCATCCAGGATATCGTGACGTGGCACGAGGCGGGCGCCATCGACGGGTTCATTTCGCTGCCTGGCGGTTCTTGGGGATCGATGCAGCTCTTCTTCGAGGAGCTGATGCCGCGCTTGAGCGAAATGGGGCTGTTCCGCAAGGAATATGAGGGCTCCTCCCTGGGCGCGCATCTGGGTATCGGATAGGGTGCAGGGCGATGCTGCCTGAGATTGCTCAGGCGGTGCCGCCGCACTCTTTCGAGGCCGCATTGGCGGCTTCGACCAAGAGGCTGAAGTGCTCCTCAGACCGTGCGGCATCGATGAGTGACACCGTTGTCACGACACAGGCAATTTCGCCCTGGGCATCGAAGATGGCGGCCGCTTTGCCGGTGAGCGATGAAAACAGGTGTTCATTGAGCTCGGCGGCACCTGCCTGGCGGATGAAGCTCAGCCTTGCCGCGTCGGGTTGTGTGCCGCGAAAATTTGCCGGTTGTTGTTGTCGGGCGGCATCCACCATCTTCGGCGTCATGAAGGCCTGAAAGACCAGCCCGCAGGCGCTGTTGTCCACCGGAAGGACATCCCCGAGCATGACCGTGCTGATCGAGAAATAGGCGCTGCGATACCAGCGGACGAGTGTCGGCCCGCGCTCCGTCCAGATTGCGACCCCGGCACTTGCGGCGAGAGACCCAGCGAGCTTCTTCATATGCCGGGCAGCCACTTCCACCGGCTCGATCCTGCGGAGCGCGCCCATGCCGATGCCGAGTGCGGCCGGGCCGAGATCGTAGCGGCCGCTGGCCGGATCCTGCGCGGCAAATCCTTCGGCAATCAGGCTCCTGAGATAACGATGCGCGGTCGATGCACCCGTACGGGTTTCCTTGGCGACCTCACTCAGCGCCATCGGTCCTCTTGCGCTTGCAAGAACCTTCAGAAACCGGCTTGCAATGGCGACCGACTGGATAGTGCCCGAGCGTCCCGGAGAGTGCGGCGTTCTCTCTGTATCCGTTTTATCGCGGGTCATGAGGACTGGCTCCGGATCGCTCGCTCGTAGAGCGGATTGGCAGCCGGCTCTCCCGGAGGCGCCATCGTCTCAAATACCATCCGGCTCCTCCCTGTATCCCGCATTCGAACGCAATATCATGCCTCCTCGGACCGTCAAACCTGTTGCAGAACGGATACAGTCGCCGCTTCGGCATCGTATATCCATGTCTTAAAGTTGACTTTTGGAATCCATTTTGCAATGTGGAATTAAAGCACATTCAGCAAGCCAAGGCTCTAGTCCCAGCCAGCGTATACAGCCGATTTCCTGGGGGCTTCATGTCACATATTTCTTCCAATCTTCTGCTGCGCACTGCGAGCGGATTATCCATCCTTGCTGCCTTGACGCTTACTGCATCCGCGCAGGATCAGCAGAATGCCACGGTGCTCGAAACGATTACGGTCACGGGCGAGCGCATGGTGCGCAGCATTTTCGACACCGCTTCTTCGGTCACGGTCGTGACGGAGGAAGAGCTTGAAAAGAATGTGCAGGAAAACACCGCCAAGGATGTTCTCAATGACATTCCCAATGTCTTTGTGCCGAACACCGTTGGAGCAGGCACGATACGCGGTCAGGCAATCGAGGGGCCGAACACGGGCGCCACCGCATTTTACGGGGGGACCGTTCCCCGTGCCACGATCAATGTTGATGGGCGATATATCAGTTTCAACGAGCTCTATTTCGGCGACACGTCGGTGTGGGATGTTGGCGCGATGGAAGTGTTTCGTGGGCCGCAAACCACTTCTCAAGGCGCAAACAGCATTGCCGGTGCGATCATCATCAACACGAACGACCCCACATGGACGCCGGAGGCATCCATCCAGGGCAGCGTGAGCAGCAATGAGGGGCGGCGACTTTCCCTGATGGCTTCCGGCCCGCTTATTCAGGATGAGCTTGCCGGCCGTCTGGCGCTCGATTTCTACGGTCGTGACAGCATTATCGATTTCGTGAACCCCGCCTTCGATCCGGGTGACGCAGACCCCAATATCTCGGTGAAGAACGGCAGGGGAAAACTGTTATGGAAGCCCTCGGCGATCCCCGGCCTGGAGGCGAAGTTCACATACAGCCATACTGAATCGAACGGTCCGCAGTCGGAATCCATCCCCTATCCATTCAACGGATATGAAAGCAATTCGACTGCGGTCGTCAGTTGGGACAACAAGACGGATACAGGTATTCTGGATCTGAGCTACGAGATGGAGAATGGTGTCACGCTGTTCAACCAGACGCAGTATTCGGTGTCGGATATCCGCCGGCTTTATAATCCTTCCGACAATGGCTCTGCCGAGATCGACCAGACCGATTTCTCGAATGAGACCCGGGCCACTTTCGAAGCGATGGACGGTCGTTTGACGGGCGTCGCCGGCGCGTTCTATCGCAATGTCAAGGCAGACGAAGCGCTGCACTTCCTGGGCGGAATCGATTTTCGCGACAGCAAGGAAAGCCTTGGCATATATTCCGAGCTGACCTACCGACTGACCGACAAATGGTCCGTGACCGGCGGCCTTCGCTATCAGCGCGACACGATGACCCGTACGGGAAGTTATGCGGGAACTCCCGTCTCCTTCGACGGCACTTTCGATGACATACTGCCCAAGATTTCGGTGTCCTATAATATCACGCCCGATCTGACGGTCGGTGCGCTTGTCAATCGCGGTTACAATCCGGGCGGCGTCTCGCTCGACACGACGCGTGAAATGTTCGTTCCCTTCCGCAAGGAAACGGTCTGGAATTACGAGTTGTTCAGCCGCGCCAGCCTGCTCGACGGCGACCTCATACTTACCGGAAATCTCTTCTACAGCGATTTCCGCGATGCGCATCGCTATTCGCGGACCTATATTCCCGAACTCGACCTGCAGACGAGCGCGACGCTGAATGCGGATCGCGCGCATTCCTATGGTGTCGAACTGGGTGCGACGTGGAGCGTCTCGGACAGCCTGCGGCTCAACGGCTCGCTTGGCTTGCTGCGTACCAAGATCACGAAGTTCACCGATTCGAGCGCTGATTTCGAGGGCAACGAATTCGCGAAGTCGCCCGGCTACATGATCGGCTTCGGCTTCGACTGGGACATCACGGAGCGGTGGAATTTCGGAGGCAATATCCGTCATGTCGACGGTTATTTCTCCGACGACGCAAACACCGTCGCCTATGCGGTCGAGCCATACACCGTCGCGAATGTGAACATGTCCTACCGGCCAAAAGACAACATCAAGATCTTCGGCTACGTGAAGAACATTTTCGACGAAAGGGCAGCGACATCGATCGGTGGGCGCGGCAGCGTCATAAGCGCAAGCATCGTGCAACCGCGCACATTCGGCGCGGGCATGCGTGTCGATTTCTAGACCCCGTCGGGAGAGGCATGTTGCACGCCGGGCCATACTGGAGAGATGGCCCGGATCGCGAAGGCGCCCTGCGCGGGCATTGCCCGATAGCGCAGGTGGTGACCGCCTCGTGAAACGAAAGCCGCGCTGTTCCCTGATGACCGTCGCAACCAGGACCCAACCGGATTTATCGTGCCCCTGCTTACCTGCAACGATCTGACTGTTTCCTATGCTCCTTCAGCCAAGCCTGTGGTTGACGGCGTGTCGGTTCAATTCGCCGACGGTCGTTTCACGGCGCTGGTGGGCCCGAATGGGTGCGGGAAATCGACCCTCATCAAGGCGATCATGGGGTTTCTTCCGGCATCGTCGGGAAGCGTATTGCTGAACGATACGCCGCTCCATGGGATCGGCAGAAGGGAATTGGCGAAACGGGTGGCTTATCTGCCGCAGGAAAATTATTGCCCCGACTACATCACGCTCGGTGAACTGGTCGAGCTCGGCGGTTATGCGCGCTATTCGCTGTTCGGCGGGCCGGGCGAAAGAGACCGTGCCCTGTTCATGGATGCCCTTGCCACTGTCGGACTTGAGGGCATGGCTTCGAAGCCGGTCAACGCGCTGTCTGGCGGGCAACGTCAACGCGCCTGGATAGCCATGATCCTCGCACAGGATGCCGACACCATCCTGCTTGATGAGCCGGTTAATCATCTTGATGTTCACTATCAATACGCGATCCTCGCCCTGATCCGGTCTTTGACGCAGCGTGGCAAGACCATCGTCGCGGTTCTGCACGACCTCAACCTGACGTCTGCATTCGCGGACGAGGTGGTGATGATGCACGATGGAAAGGTTGTCTCGCACAGCGACACAAGAACCACGATCACCGCCGACAATGTCCGCCGGGTCTTCGATTTCGATGCCGACGTCTTCATCCGTGACGAGCGTCTGGTCTGCCTGCCGCGAAACAGGACAGACGTCGTCACATGATCCGATATCGCTATCCCGCGATGCTGGCCGGTGCGACGGTTGTGCTCGCAGCCCTGCTTGCAAACCTCGCATTCGGCGCGACTTCCATCGATCTGCGCAGCGTTGTCCGAGCGCTGCTTGCCTTCGATGCCGATGATTACGATCATTTCGTCGTCGTCTATCAGCGTTTGCCGCGCGCGCTGATCGCAGTCTTTCTGGGCGCGACGATGGCTTGCGGCGGCGCTGTCCTGCAGGGGCTGACGCGCAATCCGCTTGCCTCGCCGGGCATCCTGGGCATCAATTCCGGGGCGATGCTTTTTGTCATCGTGGGGGCATTCATCTTCAACCTGCCCATGGAATGGCAGGGCGTTGCTGCCATTGCAGGCGGATTGTTCGGCTTCGTGAGTTGTCTTTTCGTGACCCGCATGACCGGCATGTCGAAGGACCCGCGCGGTCTGGCGCTTATCCTGTCGGGCGCCGTCCTCTCGATGCTCTACGGAAGTGTCGCAAATGCCATCATGCTGGCAAGTCCGTCGCGCCGCAGCGATTTTCTGAGCTGGGCGTCGGGCAATATCAATCATGTCTATGTCGAGCGCCTGATGGATTTCTGGTGGCTCGGCGCGCTGGGGCTTGGCCTGCTCATGGTGCTTGCCAGACCCCTGACGCTGGTGACATTCGGCCGCGAGAAAGCGGCTTCGGCGGGTGTCGATGTTTCGCGGGTCACCTGGATATCGGTTGGTGCCGTCGTGGTGTCGGTCAGTTCGGCTGTTGCCATTTGCGGTCCTATCGGCTTCGTCGGGCTGGTGACGCCCCATATCGTGCGCCCCTTTGTCGGCGCATCCTTTGCGCGCGCTTTGCCGGCAAATGCGCTGATCGGCGCTGCGATCTGCCTGCTTGCCGATCTGGCCGCTCGAACAGTCTTCGCGCCGCACATATTGCACACCGGCATCATGATGGATCTGCTCGGTGGCCTCGTCTTCGCCATCATCGTCAAACGCTACTACCTGTCGCCTGGCGTAAGGGAGGCAAGCCGATGATCCTTGCCCGGGCACTCGACGGTCGTCGTGTCGTGAGGCTCTCCGGCGGCCTCCAGATTCGCGTCGGGGACTTGACGACGCTTGCGTGTCTTCTCGTTGCAATACTGATTGCGGCAATCGTTTCACTGACCGTCGGCACCACGCCGATAACGCTTGGCGATGCTGCGGCTACGCTGCGGCGTGGACCGGGCGGCGGCGATCTGGCTTTTGCGATCTGGGAGGTGCGCCTGCCGCGTATCCTGATGGGGGTGCTGGTCGGCGGGTCGATCGCATTGACCGGTGCAATGCTTCAGTCGCTATCGCAGAACCCTTTGGCCGATCCCGGACTGCTGGGGCTCAGCCAGGGATCGATGACGGCGCTCATGCTGATCTTCGTTCTGTTTCCGACGATGCCGCAGGGCGTTTTGCCGTTGGCGGCGCTTGGCGGCGGTCTCGCGGTGGGCATCCTGTTGCTCCTGCTTGTGGGACGTGGAAATGCCGGCGGCATGGCGATCCTCCTGATGGGAATTGCGGTCGAGACGACCCTGTCCTCGGTGACCTCAGTCCTGGTGCTCTACACGCCGCCTGAAGTCTCGCTGGCTCTGGCAGACTGGATGGCCGGGTCGCTTTTCCGCTCCTCCTGGAACAGCCTTGCGACCTTCACTCCATGGTTCGCCCTGGGTGTGCCGGCCATTCTGCTGCTTGGCCGTTCGCTGCGCAGCTACGACATGGGCGATCAGATGGCGATGTCGCTGGGCGAGAATCTTCCCTTGTCGAAGCCCGTCATTCTCGTCACCGCCGTTCTGTTGACTTCGGCGGCCGTATCCGCTGTCGGGCCGCTTGCCTTCCTGGGGGTGATGGCACCGCATCTCGCAAACTTCATAAGCCCGACATCGGGCCGGGGCAGGCTGGTCCTTTCTGCGGCGGTCGGGTCCCTGCTCGTCATATGCGCAGACATGATGACGCGCGCCTTTGCGGGGGACATCCCGCTGCCGACCGGTCTCGCCATCGTCATGCTGGGTGTGCCGATGTTCATTCTCACACTGCGCTTGCGCGCCATGCGCCGCATGCGGCGCCAATAAGGGAAACGGATATGAGAAAGCTCATGACGGCTGTCGTGGTCTTGTTGCTGAGCGGTGGCCTGGCCGTGGCCGAGTCTGCGGTCCAGTCTGCGGTCCAGTCGCGCGAGGTTGTCGACGACGCCGGTCGGACCTTGCGGATACCCGATACGCCCAACCGCATCGTTGCCTTGCACGAGGCGCTCATTGCCCTGCCTCTGATCGAATTGGGTTTCGACGTGGTTGGGGTCTATGGCCGGGCGGAAAATGGAGCCAGCATCTATGATGTCGATTTCATAAAAAGCGTCTTTGGCGATGATCCGTCCCTGCGTATCGGCGGGATCGGCCCCGTGGGAAACATCGACCTTGAGAAGCTGCGCGCTTTGAAACCCGATCTGATCGTCGGCATGGGTCAGCAAACGGCCCAGTCCGATGTCCTTTCGGAGATCGCGCCTGTCTACCTTCAGGCGACGATGTCGGTGGGCGAAGCAGGGTTTTCCATCGAGAAGCAATTGGCCGAAGTCCTTGGTCGTTCGGAGGTGTTCGAGGCCAAGCGTGCTTCTTATATGGAGCGTGTCGACGAGGTCCGCTCCGGTCTTCCGGAGGATCCGCGCGAGAAAACCTATCTCGCGATCATCGTCTTCGACCAGATCAGTGCGGTGCGCGATGTCTCGGGCGCGATACAGGCGATCCGCGATCTGGGTTACAAGCAATATGACTGGGCAGACCGCGTTACCAGCGAACCGGCGAGGGGGCGCGGCTTTGCGGTACCGCTGAGCTCTGAGGAATTCGCTCGTCTCGACCCCGATCTTCTGGTCGTCATGAACAGCTATATGAGCACCGACCAGAGCGAGGAAGGCATACGTGCACGGCTCGATGCCATCGCTCCCGGCTGGAGCCGGTTCATGCGGGTGGCGAAGGAGGACCAGATCATATTCCTCAACTCCGCCCAGGTCGCCACGCCCACGATCCAGAGCGCGCTGCACACACTTTCGGCATTCGAGCAATGGAGCAAGCGCTGACCACGGTCTATGACCAGGGCTTTGAGTGCTGCATTCCCATATCCTGACCTCCGGCAAGAAGCATGATCGACACCCTCAAACGTTTCGCAGTTTACTACAGACCGCATCGCGGCCTGTTCTGGCTCGATTTCTCCAGCGCGGTTGTGGCCGGGATGCTGGAACTGGCCTTTCCCATTGCCGTCACGCTGTTCATCGACCGGCTGTTGCCGACGGGCCAGCTCGGTTTGATAGCGCTTGCCGCAACGGGGCTTCTGCTCGTCTATCTCGTCAATGCGGCCTTGCGTGTCATCGTCACCTATTGGGGGCACATGCTTGGAATTCGCATCGAGACCGAGATGCGGCGCAAGGCCTTCGATCACCTGCAGAAACTGTCTTTCGGGTTCTTCGATAATGAGAAGACCGGCCATCTGGTGGCCCGTCTGACCAAGGACCTGGAGGAGATCGGCGAAGTCGCGCATCACGGTCCCGAGGATTTGTTCATAGCCGTAATGACGTTGATCTGTGCTTTCGTTCTGATGCTGTGGGTGCATGTGCCGCTGGCGCTGGTCACCGCCGTGGTGTTGCCCCTGTCGGCGTTCATCACCCTTTACTATGGAAGCCGCATGACCCGGACATGGCGCGCCATCTATCGTCGCGTCGCCGAGTTCAATGCGCGCATCGAGGAAAATGTCGGGGGCATTCGCGTGGTCCAGGCATTTGCCAATGAGGATCATGAGCGCAAGCTGTTTGCCGAGAACAATCAAAATTACCTGACGACCAAGCTTGCAGCCTACAAGGTGATGGCGGCGTCCATATCGCTTTCCTACCTGTCGATGCGCTTTGTGCAGGTGGTGGTGATGCTGGTCGGAGCGTGGTTTGTCGTCCATGGCGAGCTGACCGCCGGCGGTTTTGTCGGCTTCCTGCTCCTGGTCAATGTGTTCTTTCGCCCCCTCGACATGATCAATACGGTGATCGAGATGTATCCGAAAGGGCTCGCCGGCTTCGAACGCTATCGGAAGTTTCTGGAAACGGAGCCGGATATCGCCGATCGGCCGGGAGCGGGCGTCGTCGACCGTCTGAAGGGCGATATCGTCTATCGCGATGTGGCCTTCGACTACGGAACCGGGCGGCGGGTTTTATCCGGCTTGAACCTTGCGGTGAAAGCGGGGGAAACGGTTGCCCTGGTTGGACCATCGGGTGCCGGCAAGACCACCATATGCTCGCTGTTGCCGCGCTTCTATGAAGTCAGCGAAGGCTCGATCAGCATTGATGGCATGGATATCCGCGACATGACGATGAAGTCGCTGCGCTCCAACATCGGGATCGTGCAGCAGGACGTCTTTCTGTTTGCGGGCACCATCAGGGAGAACATCGCCTACGGACGGCTGGACGCCAGCGAGAACGAGATTCTTGAGGCGGCGCGGCGCGCACGGCTTGAAAGCGTGATTGCGGCCCTGCCTTCAGGCCTGGACACGGTGATCGGCGAACGCGGCGTCAAGCTATCGGGTGGCCAGAAGCAACGTCTGGCGATTGCCCGCATCTTCCTGAAAAATCCGCCGATCCTCATCCTGGACGAGGCGACCTCGGCGCTCGATACCGAAACGGAGCGCGCGATACAGCAATCCCTGTCGGATCTGTCCGAGGGGCGCACCACGCTGGTTATCGCCCATCGGCTTGCAACCATCGCCAATGCAGACCGCATCCTGGTGGTGGAAGACGGCCGCATTGTCGAGGAGGGCAATCATGCCGTTCTCGTCGCCTCGGATGGACGGTATCGCCAGCTTCATGCCGCCCAGTCGGGCGCGTGAAATCGCGATTGGCCGTCAGCCGGCGGCTTGCGGGCGGGGATCGTCGCGAAATTCGGTGGCGATGACGGAAGGCCGCTCGCGGAAACGGGCGTGCCATGCGGCAAGCGTGGGACGGTTGTTCGGCCAGCCCTCCGAGGAGAACCGGAAATTCAGATAGCAAAGGGCCACACCGATGCTCAGATGCCCGGCATCGAAGGAACGGGCATCGATTTCGGCGATATGGCTTTCGAGCCAGTCGAGGGTACTGGCCAGCTTTCTGCGCCAGGCCGCGATCTGGATTTCGGAGCGCTGTTCGGGCGGGCGCATATAGAGCTCCACCAGCCATGGCAATGCGATATCCAGCATGCCCGTACCGAGCGCTTCGTCGCGCAGTGCGATTTCACGCTGTTCCGGCGCTTCCGGAAAGAGGCGGGGACCGCTTTCTCCGGTTCTGTCGGCCCATTCCATGATCACGCGGCTGTCCCAAAGGGGAGGACCGTCCTCGCGCTCGAGCGTTGGAATCTTGCTGAGCGGGTTCACCAGCATCAATTCTTCATGCGGGACCATGGGGTCCGCCGTGGTTCGTGTGGTTTGAATGGTGTCGGCGAGGCCCTTCTCATGGAATGCCACCATGACCTTTCGAACATAGGGCGAGCGGGGAGACCAGTGTAGCAGCGGCATGTATGTAGTCCTCCAGTAATTCGGCACCGCTCAGGCGGCGTGTGCGCAAACGAATGTCTTCGGCAGTCCGGCCCGCTCTATGGCGCCGGTCAGCTTCTCCTGGGGCAGCCATTGCGGCAATCTTTCGCGCAGGCGCAGCAGCGCATCCAGATCAACGCCGGTATCGAACCCCATCGATTCCAGCAGATAGACACAATCCTCTGTGTTGATGTTGCCGCTCGCCCCGGGTGCGAACGGGCATCCGCCCAGCCCCGCAAGAGAACTGTCGAACAATCTGACCCCGGCATCGAGCGCGGCGACGACATTGGCAAGGCCCAGCCCGCGTGTGTCGTGGAAATGGGCGGCGACCGGCAGGGGGGCGACCTCGCGCACGACGGCGGCCAGAATGCGCCGGACCTGGTTCGGGTTCGCATAGCCGACCGTGTCGGCAACCATGATCTCGTCGGCGCCGGCTTCCGCATAGGCCGAGGCGATGGCGAGAACCCGCTCTTCCGGCACGGCTCCCTGTATGGTGCAGCCGAAGCTCGTTGCTATGCCGCCGGCGATTGCCGTCTTCCCGTCAAGCCCGCGCGCCTTGCGCTCGTCCATGATGCGGTCGAAATCGGCCAGGGACTCATCCGTGCTGCGCCGGACATTGGCCTGATTGTGCGCTTCGCTGGCCGAGCAGACGAAGTTCAGCTTTGCAACGCCCAGATCGAAACCCGTCTGCGCGCCGCGCAGGTTTGGAATGAGCGCGGAAGCCAGCAGACCGGGAATGGTGAGCGCTGTCGAGGCGACCGTTCCCGCGTCGGAAAACTGCGCGATGACATGAGGCGGGACGAAGGAGGTCACCTCGATTTCCCGAACGCCTGCCGCCGCCTCTGCGCGCGCCCATTCCAGCTTTATCTGTGTGTCCAGAAAGTCCTTCGCAAGCTGTAGACCGTCGCGCAGGCCCACTTCGCGAACCGATGCCTTTTCCGCCATCTCAATTCTCCCGGCTGAATCAGACCCCTTTGAAGCGGGGTTTGCGCTTTTCGTTGAAGGCTTCGATGCCCTCCTGCCTGTCGGCGGAAGGAACCGTGCGGTTATAGGCCTCGATCTCGAAGGCCAGCCCGTCGGCGAGGCTCATTTCGCAGCCCCGCGCTATGGCCTGCTTTGCCTGCCGGATGGAAATCGGCGCGTTGGCGGCGATCCGCGTTGCCGTCGCGATAGCCTCGGGCAACAGAGTGTCTGGCGCGCAGACCCGATTGGCAAAGCCCCATTCGAGTGCTGCCTGAGCATCGAAGGGTTCACCGGTGAAAATGACCTCCTTGGCGCGGCGCGTTCCCACGGCCCTCGGCAGCGTCTGCGTGCCGCCGGCGCCGGGGATGATGCCGAGCGTGACTTCGGTCAGGGCGAAACGTGCCGTCTGCGAGGCGTAGATGAAATCGCAGGCGCCCGCGAGTTCGCAGCCACCGCCGAAGGCAGCGCCATTGACGGCGGCGATGACGGGGACGGGACAGAAGATCACCGCCCGCGCCATGCGTTCGAACACGAGATGCTGCCGGCGCCACTGATCGTCGCTCATGCCACGGCGTTCCTTGAGGTCTCCGCCCGCGCAGAAGGCGCGGTCGCCGGCCCCTGTCAGAACGATGCAGCGCGGCTCCACGGGGTCGAGCCGGAAGCCTTCGAAAAGCGCCACGAGCTCTTCCGCCATGCGCGTGTTGAATGCGTTGCGTGCCTCAGGTCGGTTCAAGGTGACGAGCACCACATGCTGCTCGGGGTTTTCGACGAGGATCGTTTCGAAATTCATGGTCAGGCGACCTCTCTTCTATGCGGATGTCAGGCGACTTCACCTGACTGCAGAAAGTTTCAGGCCGCGCGGTCGAGCGCAGCGCGATGTTCGGGGGCGGCGATATCCAGCATCAGCCTGCGACGCTCCTTCAGGGAGCGGCCTCTAAGATCGGCCACACCATGTTCGGTTACAATGATGCCGGCTTCGCTGCGCGGTGTGCTGACCGGACCGGACAGAGTGCCGACGATGCGGGGTGCTCCCGTCTTCGCGACAGTTGCGGGCAGTGCGACGATGGGCAAGCCGCCGCGCGAGCGATGAGCGCCGCTCAGAAATTCGCTCGCCCCGCCGACTGCACCGACATAGATGCCGCCGGCGGTCTCGGCATTGATCTGCCCCGTGAGGTCCACTTCCAGGGCCGAGTTCACGGCGACAAAGCGGTCGTGAGCAGCCAGAATTTGCGGGTCGTGGGTGTAGCTCGTTGGAGCAAGACGAATGGCCTTGTTCTCATGCGCGAAGCGGTAGAGAGCCTCACCTCCCATCAAAAGCCCGCCGATGCTGACGCCGGTGTCGCGGACCTTCGCTGCATTGGTCAGAGCGCCTGCCTGCGTAAGCGTCATGAGCCAGTCGCCGAGCGCGCCCGAATGAACGCCGAGATCGCGGCGGTCGGCAAGGGCGGCGAGGATCGTTTCAGGCAGTTTGCCGAGTCCAGCCTGTAGCACCGAGCGATCCTCAACCAACGCCGCGACATGTCCGGCAATGCGGGTTTCCACGGTTCCGGCGCGCGCCGGGGGAAGGCAGAGCGGCGCATGCGAGGAGGCGACGAGGATATCGATGTCTTCCCGCGAAAGCACCTGTCCGCCGGCCATGCGGGGTAGCCGGTCATTGACCTGTGCGATGATTGTGCGCGCAGATGCGATGAGCGGGGCGATATATTCCTCGGCGAGCCCGAGTGTGTAATGTCCGTCTGCATCGCAGGGGGCGATATGCAGCAGAAGCACGTCGACCGGGCAAAGCGCTTCCGCAAAACGGCTGTAGGGGACAGGCAGGATTTCCAGCAGGCCGGCGCGGGCCAGCGTGGTGTTCGTGCCGCTTCCACAATAGGAGACGAATTCCACGAAATCCGCGTGGGCGGGTGCGGGGGTTTCCGACAGGCTGAGGCCGATTCCAGCGCGAAAGCCGCCGATTTCTGCCCGTTCGCGCATGAGAATCCCGGTAAGAGCCAATGGCTCCGCACCGGCCTGCGGCCAGACGACCATATCGCCACGGCGCACGAAATCTGCCATGCGAAGCTGGTCGAGGGGAATTTCCCTGCCGGCGCGTTTCATCTCATGTGGCCCTTTCGAAGATGGCCGCCATGCCCTGTCCGCCGCCGATGCACATGGTTTCGAGCCCGTAGCGCCCTTGCCGGCGCTGCAGTTCGTGGAGGAGGCTCACAGCGATCCTGACGCCGGTCGCACCAACCGGATGCCCCAGCGAAATGCCCGAACCGTTGGGATTGAGACGGTCGGGATCGTTCCAGTTCCAGCCCTTCAGAACGGACAGGACCTGAGCCGCAAAGGCTTCGTTCAGTTCCACCAGGTCCATGTCGTCGAAGCCAAGTCCCGTGCGGGCGAAAAGCCTGGCGACGGCCGGCACCGGGCCGAGCCCCATGCGCGCCGGGTCACAGCCTGCTACGGCCCAGCCGCGCAGATAGGCCATCGGTGTGAGCCCGAGCTCTTCCAGCCTGTCTTCGGCCACTACCAGGCAGGCGGCGGCGGCATCGTTCTGCTGGGCGGCATTGCCTGCGGTCACGGTGCCGCCGGGAACCACGCTGCGCAGACGGGCAAGCGTTTCCGTCGTCGTTTCGGGGCGTACGCCCTCGTCCCGCTCGACCAGCACAGGCTCGCCTCTTCGTTGCGGCACGCTGATGGGGACCACCTCGTCGGCGAACAGGCCGTTTGCCCAGGCTGTCGCCGCTCGCTGCTGACTGCGGGCGGCGTAAGCATCGGCGTCCCCGCGGCTGATGTTGTTCTCGCGGGCAAGTGTTTCGGCCGTCTCGATCATCCCGGAGATGCGTCCGAAGCGTCTTTCGGGCTGCGAGCGCTCGCGTCCACGGTCCAGCCGGTCATAGAGCTGGGTGTTGCCCGCGCGGGCGCCCCAGCGCATCTGGGTCGTGTAGAACTCGATATTGCTCATCGATTCCACGCCGCCGGCCAGCACCACGTCGGCGGCGCCGGTCTGCACCATCATGGCGGCGGTGACGAGCGCCTGGAGACCGCCGCCGCAGCGACGATCGAGCTGCATGCCCGGCACTTCAATCGGGAAATCGGCTTCCAGCGCGATCCAGCGTCCGATGCAGGGCGCTTCCGAATTGGCATAGGACTGGGCAAAGACGACATCGTCTATGCGCTCAGGATCGAGACCAGCCTTTGCGACAACCGCCCTGGCGACCGTGGCGCCCAGAACCTCGGCTGCAACAGGCCGCAGTGCGCCGCCGAAAGCACCGACGGGACTGCGCAATGGAGCGACGATGGCTGCACGTTTCATGGCAGCGGTTCCCTTCAATAGGAGCGGGGCATGGCAAGTACATGCTCCGCGAGAAAGGAAAGGATGAGGTTCGTGGAGATCGGGGCGACCTGGTAGAGCCGGGTTTCGCGGAATTTGCGCTCGACGTCGTATTCCTCCGCGAAGCCAAAACCACCATGGGTCTGGATGCAGACATTGGCCGCCTCGTTGGAGGCGTCGGCGGCGAGCATCTTTGCCATGTTGGCCTCCGCGCCGGGGTTCTCACCGGCCTCGTAGCGGCGCAGCGCTTCCCGCACCATCAGTTCGGCCGCCCGCATGTTCGCGTAGGCGCGGGCGATGGGAAACTGGATGCCCTGGTTGGCGCCGATGGCGCGGCCGAAAACCGTTCGCTCGCAGGCATAGTTGCGCGCCTTCTCGATGAGCCATTTCGCATCGCCGACGCATTCCGAAGCGATGAGAATGCGCTCGGCGTTCATGCCGGAAAGGATGTAGCGGAAGCCTTTTCCTTCCTCGCCGACCAGATTGCCCGCCGGAACCCGCAGCTTGTCGAAGAAGACCTCGGTGGTGGCATGGTTCATCATGGTGCGGATGGGGCGGATGCTGAGCCCGTTGCCCAGTGCTGCCCGCATGTCGACCAGAAAGACCGACAGCCCGTCCGTACGCTTGGCGCATTGTTCTATAGGCGTGGTTCGCGCAAGCAGAACCATCAGGTCCGAATGTTCCGCGCGGCTCGTCCAGATTTTCTGGCCGTCGATCACCCAATGGTCGCCATCGCGGCGCGCGACCGTGCGCAGCGCCGCCGTGTCGGTGCCGGACGTCGGTTCGGTGACCCCGAAGGCCTGAAGACGGATCTTGCCTTCGGCGACCTGCGGCAGCCAGTGACTTTTCTGTTCTTCCGAACCATGGCGCAGGATGGTGCCCATGACATACATCTGGGCGTGGCAGGCTCCGCCATTGCAGCCGGAGCGCTGGATTTCCTCCATGATCGCCGCTGCTGCCGAAAGGCCGAGGCCCGAGCCGCCATATTCCTCGGGGATCAGCACGCCCAGAAAGCCGGAGTGCGTCAGTTCGGCGACGAATTCGGTGGGATAGGCCATTTCCCTGTCGAGCGCGCGCCAATATTCCCCGTCGAAACGGCTGCAGAGTTTGCGCACCGCATCGCGGATTTCGCCATGGTCGATCGCGTCGTTCATGAAATCGGGCATCGAGTGCTCCATCAACGGATTGGCGGAAGGGTCAGTGCGGGCCATTCGGACCCTTCGAAGCGATATGACTGGCCTTCGCGGCGGATGTATCCGCAATGCGGCGCGCCGAAATGCATCGGGCACAGCAGCGTTCCGCGCTCTGCCGCTTCATCGAGTACGCGGGCACGCGTCTGGCGGGCAATGTCGGGCAGGGCGCAATAGGCCGTGTTGATCTCCGGCCGGAGGATTTGCAGCGGAGAATGAAAGACGTCGCCGCAAAAGAGGATTTCCTCGCCGCCGGTTTCAAGGCGATAGCCCACCATGCCCGGCGTGTGGCCGGGCAAGGGCACGACGTCCAGGCAGCCGGCGGCGGGGCCCGTCGTTTCGGTAACGAGATCGAGCAGTCCCGCATCCGCGATCGGCAGGACGCTGTCGGTCCAACTGCTGTCCATCACCGCGTCCGGGCCCTGGCGCAGCGCGTTTTCATAATGCGCGAAGTCGCGCGCGGGCATCAGGTAGCGCGCATTGGGGAAGGCTGGAAGCCAGTTGCCATCCTTGCCGGGCACCGTGTTCCAGCCGGTATGGTCCATATGCAGATGCGTCTGCAGTACATGGGTCACCCGATCGAACCCGGCCCCGGCGGCTTCCAGCCATTCCGGGACGCGGTTGTTGAGGCGGTCCATGCGCGCGGCGGCTCGTGGTTTCGCATTGCCGACGCCGGTGTCGACCACGATCACCTTGTCATCGATCTGCAGGACCCAAAGGCGGATCGATATGATGAGCCGGTTCATTGCAGGCACGTAATGATGAGGCGTCAACGCGTCTGCGAGCGCATCCAGTTCATGTTGCGGCAGGTCCGGGAACAGAAAGGCGGGATCGTGCGTCGGCGCGGCATATTCGATCACGCTGGTGATGCGGGCATCGCCTATCGTGCGGCTGAGGATCATCGGGTCACCTCCGCCGCCAGCAGCGCCGGGTCAAGAGGCTTTCCTTCCGGGGTGATGTATGTCGGACGACCGGTAAAACCCTCGGACAAGGGCGCGAAATAGTAGAAGGTGATCTTGCGTTTGCGAAAGCGCCAGATGCCCCCCTCACGGGTCAGCTCGTCGTCATAGTGGCCCGCGGAGACATAGGACACGCCCTTCTTCACCGACAGATATTGCATGGAGATACGGCCCGTGGCGCGGTCTCCATCGAGAGAAACAGTAGCGTTGGTGCAGAAATGCCAGAAGCCTTCGGCTATTCCGCTCACGGTGTCGCGGAAGAAGCGCAGGATCGCGTCGCGGCCGATGACATGGGCCAGCCCCTGGAATTCTCCATCCTCGGTGAAGAGCTGCGCAAGCTGCTCCCAGTTCCTGTCATCGAGAACATGGCAATAGTGCGCGCGCAGTTCGGCAATGGCCTGCCGGTCCTCGATCCTGCGCAGGCGCTGTTCAAAATCACTCATGGTGTCCTCCCTTGCCGCGATTTGCGTGGTTCAGCGGTCCGCCGCCAATCGCAATGGTGCGGCAGTCTTTTCCTGTAGCGCTTCCAGTGAAAGTCCCGCCACCATTTCGCGCACCTGCAGTCCATCGGGTGTCACGTCGAGAACCGCAAGATCGGTGTAGATGCGGGTAACGGAGGCGCGGGCGGTAAGGGGATAGCGGCAGGTTTCCACGATGCGTGGCTCGCCAGATTTGGTGACATGTTGCATCGCCACCCAGACACGCTGCGCACCGACGGCGAGATCCATTGCCCCGCCGACGGCGGGGGCCGTGTCATCGTCGGAGCGCGCCCAGTTGGCCAGGTCGCCGCGCGACGAAACCTCGTAGGCGCCGAGCACGCACAGGTCGAGATGACGCCCGCGGATCATCGCGAAACTGTCGGCGTGATGAAAAAAGGAGCCACCCGGAAGAAGCGTCACATATTCCTTTCCCGCATTGATGAGCCAGGGATCGAGATCCGCCTTTTCCGGGGCCGGCCCGATGCCGAGAATGCCGTTTTCGGAGTGGAAAACGACCTCCCTTTCCTTGGGCACGTTATCAGCGACGAGGGTCGGGACCCCGATTCCGAGATTTACATACCAGCCCTCGGGAATGTCCTGCGCGATGCGCGCGGCGATCTGGTGCCGGCTGAGCGGAACCCATTCGGTTGTTGCGGTGGCCATTGCTTGTCCTCAGGTGATCGGGTCGCCATAGGCGAGGTGCACGACGCGGTCGACGAAGATGCCTGGCGTGACGATCGTTTCGGGGTCGAGCGGTTCGTCCCTGCGCAGGTGCTGGGTCTGGGCGATGGTCAGGCGTGCGGCCATGGCGCAGACCGGGTTGAAGTTCCGCCCGGCGGCCCGATATGTCAGGTTCCCCCAGCGGTCGGCCTCCCAGGCCTCGATCAGGGCCACGTCGCCGTAAAGCGCTTCCTCAAGAACGCAATCGCGGTTTCCGAAGCGGCGGATTTCACGGCCGCGCGCAAGGGACGTGTCTGCGCCCGTGGGAGTGAAGAAGGCCGGGACACCGGCGCCTGCGGCGCGCATGCGCTCGGCCAGTGTGCCCTGCGGCACGAGTTCGAGCTCCAGGCCTCCAGCGCTGTAGAGTTCCTCGAAAATGGTCGAGCCGGCGATACGCGGGTAGGAGCAGATGAGCTTGCGCACACGCCCTTCCTTCAGCAGGCGGGCAAGGCCGACCTGTCCATAGCCGGCATTGTTGGCGACGACGGTGAGGTCGCGGGCGCCGGTCTCGATCACGCCCTCGATCAGATGCGTGGCCTGCCCGACGGCGCCAAACCCTCCTAGCAGCAATGTCGCTCCGTCCTCCAGGCCCGTCAGGGCTTCGGCGACCGAGGCCGCCAGCTTGTCGATCATATATCGCTCCCGACCGCCCGACGCGGCCCTTTCATCGCTGCAAATTCAGTGTTAATGTCCGTTCAGCGAACATTTGTCCAAAATATGAGGCATGAGACGGTGCTGTCAAGCGGGTTGATAACGACGGTGCTCCGTGGCACTTGCTGGGGCACCTGCTGGGGTGGCACTTGCTGGCGAGGAACCTGCCCGATAGGTTGGCGCTTTCCCCACCCAGGGAAGCGGGACAAGAAGAATGCATGGCCTTGCGACCACGCCGGGCTCAAGATGTGGAAGGCGCGATGACCGGCCCGGATGGCAACGAGGAAGGCGAGGAGACAATCCGGCAGAGCTCGGATTTCGTCGAGGCCGTGGCGCGCGGCCTGAGCATATTGGAATGTTATTCCGACCCAGTTTCGGTGCGTCAGCGCGGTCGGTTGACGCTTACCGATGCCGGCAAACTGACCGGCCTGACGCGGGGAACGGCCAGGCGCCTTCTGCTGACGCTGAAGGAGTTGCATTATCTCGATTCCGACGGGAAGCACTTCTGGCTGACGCCCAAGATCCTGGGGCTGGCCAATGGTTTCATGACGCCTCTCGGGCTTGGTGACGCTTCCGCGGCCATCCTGCAGGAGCTCACCCAGCGTGTCGACGAATCGGCGTCCGTCGGCATCCTCGATGAGGAAGAGATCGTCTATATCGAGCGGGTGGAGGTGCGGCGCATCTATTCCTCGCGCATCGTCAACGGCACGAGGCTGCCGGCGTTCTGCTCGTCCATCGGCAGGGTTCTTCTTGGCGGGCTGTCCGACGTCAAGCTCGAGCGCTGGCTCGACAAGTACCCGCTCCGCCCTCTCACGCCGCACACCATCACCGACCGCAAAGCCTTCGTGGCCGAGATCGGGCGCGTGCGCGAGCGCGGCTATTCCGTAATCGACGAGGAACTGGAAATCGGCATTCGTTCCATCGCGGTTCCGATCATCGGCGAAAACGGACGCGTGGTGGCTGCCCTCAACAATTCGACCTCCACGGCCCGTCATTCCGTGGAGGACCTGGAGCAAAATTTCCTCCCCGAACTGCGGCTTGCCGCCGAAAAGCTGTCCAGAACCATGAACTGGTAGGGGCAGGCGGGCTTCTCCCGCCTGTCCCGGCCTGCTCTCCGATCTGCCTTTCGCTTCCGACCGGCTCTCAACGGCGACGCCGGATCGTCCTATACGCCCGGTGCAGGGTTGCAAAGTTGCGTCCGGTTTGTTAAATGGACATATGTTCGCTAGTCGAACATTTTGGGAGGAGCCATTATGAGAAAGCTGATAGCAGCCGCTATTGCGGCGACGGCCGTTGCCTTTGGGGGAAGCGCGGCGGCGCAGAATGCGCCGAAGGACCCGGACAAGTATCGCGCTGGCGCCATACTCGCCATGAGTGGCAAGGCGGATTGGTATGGCAAGGTCATGAGCCGCGCCATCCAGCTTGCCGTGGATGAAATCAACGAGGCGGGCGGCATTGAGGGCATCCCCCTCGAGGTCATCATCGAGGATCACAAGAGCGGTATCGCCAAGGAAGGCGTTTCCGCGATGAACCGCCTGATCAACATCTACGACGTGAAGGCGGTGTTGACGTCCTTTTCTCCGCCAACGCTGGCAATCGCCCCTATCGCCGATGAGAAGGGCATTCTGCTGCTCAACGGCGGCGGTACGAGCGCGGCGCTGGTGGGCGCAACCAACATGATGTTTCACAATCGCTCGCTTGCTTCCGACCTCGGTCTGGCGGCTGTCCAGCGCGCGAAGAAGGAAGGCCTTGGCGACATGGCGCAACTCGTGTGGAAGAACGATGCCGGCGACAGTGTCGTGGCCGCTGCCGCTCCCTACTGGGAGAAGGAGGGGCACAAGGTTGTCGCCACGGAGTTCGTTGAACTCGGCGCGTCGAATATCGATACCCAGGTGGCCAAGATTCGCGCTTCCCGGCCTGACTGGGTAGGCCTCTGGCTGTTCAGCCCGGAGAGCGGGCTTGGCATTCGCAAGCTGCGCGAATTCGGCGTGGATGTGCCCCTGATCGGCATCGAATACACCGGCGACGTGAAAGAGATCGCCGGCAAATATGCCGAGGGCTACGAATACGCCTCGGACTATTTCATCCCCTCCGACGACTATCCCTGGTCGAAGCGTTTCGCGGATGCCTATGAGGCGCGCTTCGGCGAGAAGGCCGAGTTCTATGCGGCGAATTACTACGAGAACGTCTATGTGCTCGCGGAGGCGATCCGCCGGGCCCGCGCCAAGGGTGGCGATTACTGGGATGGGCGCAAACTGGCGGAGGCGATCCGCGAGAACCCGACCTTCGACAGCGTTTATGGCGGCTCCATGACCTATCAGGACAATGGCGTTGCCAAGAAGCGCGTGGCGATTTTCAAGGTCGAGAACGGCGAAGGCAAGTTCGTCGAATATGTCACGCTCAACTGATCGGGCACTGGCCGGTCGTTCCTGGCGCTGGACCACCCGGCGCCGGGGCCAGATGTTTCCTGTTCATCGATAGAGAGCCAAATGGACCTGTTCCTGCAACTGCTTGCCAACGGGTTGATCAACGGCAGCCACTACGCCCTCCTGGGGCTCGGCTTCGGGCTGATCTTCTCGACAACACGTATCGTGCATTTCGCCTATGGGCCGATCGTCACCTTTGCCGCCTATACGGCCTGGCTCATATCGGGAAGCATGGGGCTTCCGCTCATCGTGGGCATTGCGGGTGCGGTTCTTGTCGCGGCTCTCCTGGGAACGGGCTCGTATCTGACCCTTTATCGTGCGCTGGAGCGCAACGGGGCGCCGCCACTCATTCCGCTGATTGCCTCGCTCGGCCTGACAATCGTCCTGGAAAATCTCGTGGGCGTCCTGTTCGGAACGGGTGTGCGGACTCTTGATGTCGACAGTTCCGTGCATTTTCTAGGCCCCGTCTTCTTCACATCGATCCATGTCTGGCAGGTTGTGAGTTTTGTCGTCATCGCCGTGGCGCTGGGGGCTTTTCTGCGCCGCACGCGCTATGGCCGCGCCATTCTCGCCATGACCGACGATCCGGAAATGGCCCGCGTGATCGGCATCGACACGCTGAAGGTGTCCATCATCGTCTTTGCGTTGGGTTCAGCCATATCGGCGGTGCCGGCCGTGATGGTTCTCCTGAAGGACGGCGCGAGCACGCATATGGGGTTTGCAGCTGTGTTCATGGGCTTTGTCGCGGTGATTGTCGGTGGGGTCGGGTCTCTGCGCGGGGCGATCGCCGGCGGTTATCTGGTCGGTCTCGTGGAAAGCCTCGGCCTCTGGCAGATCCCCACCGAGTGGCAGGGCTCGATTTCCTTCGTCGTCCTGTTCCTGATGATCATGCTGCGCCCGCAAGGCCTGTTCAGCATGGCGCGCAAGTAGCGAAGGGCCCGGCAATCATGGAATATATCTATCACGTCGCGGTGCTCTTCTGCCTTTACGCGATCCTCGCCACTTCCTTCAACCTGCTCGTCGGCTTCGCAGGCCTGTTCGCGCTTTCGCATGCCGCGCTCTATGCCATCGGCGCCTATACGACGGCGATCCTGACCACGACGCTCGGGCTGCCCTTTCCCGTCCCGCTCATCGCTTCAATCCTGTTTGCGGCGCTCTTGAGCATCGTCATCGCGGTGCCTGCCCTGCGTGTCAGCGGGCATTATCTCGTCATCGTTTCGCTGGCGTTGCAGGTCATCGTCCTGCAGGTCATCGTGAACTGGAAGTCGCTCACCGGCGGAACGGACGGCATCAGCGGCGTTCCGACCTATTCCTTCGGGAGCTTCGCGCTGGACACGCCGGCGCGGTTCCTCATTGCCGCCATGCTTGGTCTTGCGGCCTGCTATTGGGTTGCTTGGCGTCTCACCCGCTCACCCTTCGGACGAGCGCTGCGCGCCATGCGCGAGAATGAATCCGCAGCCCAGTCGGTCGGCCTCGACATTCTCTATATGAAAGTGTCCGTCTTCGCGATCTCGGCAGGGCTTGCCGCCGTGGCCGGTTCGCTCTTCGCGCGCTATTTCTCTTATGTCGGCGCGGACAGTTTCTCCATCAACGAAACCATCTACATCCTCGCCATGGTCATTCTGGGGGGGACGGGGAACCTTCGCGGCGCGGTTCTGGGAGCGGCAATTCTTGTGGTGCTGCCGGAGCTGCTCAAGTTCCTCCCCATGCCCGTCGATATTGCCGACAAGATGCGGCTGATCATCTATGGCTGTGTGCTGATGGCGGTTCTGGTGTTCCGGCCCCAGGGCCTGCTGCCCGAGCTGCGCGGCAAGAAAGCCATGTTTGTCCAGACCGATGCGGAGAGGGATGAGGCCGATACCGCAAAGCTGCTCGACGGTGAGACCGGAGCCACTTCCGAGACCGTTCTCGAGGGGCGCAATCTATGCAAGCGTTTCGGTGGCATCACGGCGATTTCGGATTTCTCCATTGCATTGCGCAGCCACAGGATCACCGGGCTTATCGGCCCCAATGGCGCGGGCAAGACGACGGCGTTCAACCTTCTGACCGGCTTTCTGAAGCCAACCGACGGGCAGATAGACCTGCGCGGCAAAAGCATTCTCGGAAAGAAGCCGCACCATCTCGTGGCGTCGGGTGTCGCCCGGTCATTTCAGGACCTGCGGCTCTTTACGAACATGACGGTGATCGAGAATGTGGTGGTCGCATTGCCGAACCAGGCGGGGCACCGGATTTCGAACCTGTTTCTCAAGCCGCTGACCGTGCGTGCCCAGGAGCGGGAAAATACGGCGCTCGCCATGCAGATACTCCGTTTCGTGGAACTCGATGGCAAGGCGCATGAGACCGCCGCTGATCTCTCCTACGCGGAAGAAAAGCTTCTCGTCGTTGCGCGCCTTTTGGCCACCGGCGCCGAAGTTCTTCTGTTCGACGAGCCGATGTCTGGTCTCGACCAGACGACGTTGCGCGAAATCCTCCCCGTCTTGCGGCGGCTGGCGGAGCGCGGCAAGGCAATCTGCATCATCGAGCACAATCTCGATGTCATAACGGGCATCTGTGACGAGGTGTTTTTCCTTGATGAAGGGCGCACAATGGCGGTGGGAAGCCCGGCCGAACTGATGTCCGATCCAGAGCTTGCCGAAAGGTATTTCAAATGACACAGCCGATCCTCGAAACCCGCGGGCTGGTTGCGGGTTATGGCAAGAAGCAGGCGATCCACGGCATCGATTTGTCCCTGACCAAGGGCGAGACCCTGTTGGTGCTGGGCCACAACGGAGCCGGCAAGACGACGTTGATGCGGGCGATCTTCGGCCTCAATGCGCCAATGGCGGGGACCGTGCATTATGCGACGCGCGACATCACGGGGCGCAACCCGGCGATCAACGTGGCCGAAGGTATCGCTTTCGTGCCGCAGGGGCACGGCATCTTCCCGAGCCTGACCGTTCGCGACAATCTCGAACTCGGAGCATTCGTCGAGCCGTCCTCCGAGCGCGCGCGGAAGCATCTGGAAGACGTGTACGACATGTTCCCTATCCTGAAGGACCGGGCAGGTCAGGTGGCGGGCACCTTCTCGGGCGGCCAGAAGCAGATGCTCGCCATTGGGATGGCGCTCATGCATGGGCCGAGCGTCCTGATCCTCGACGAGCCTTCCATCGGCCTTGCTCCCAATCTGGTGGGCCGGGTGATGGAATCCATTGCCGAAATCAAGGCGCGTTTCGATGCGTCCATCGTCATTGTCGAGCAGAACATCAAATACTCTCTCCCCATAGCCGATCGGGTGATGGTTCTTAAAACGGGAGGCGTCGTCTATGCGGGCGATCCCGAACCGCTTCACGATCACGCAAAACTCATAGAGTTCTTCTGATTTCCGGGTCAGTGACAGTGCTGTCCAGGGCCGCTTCATAAAGTCGGGCGCTGCCACAGGCAGCGCCGACAAGGCTTTCTCCGTGCGGTCTCCGGTCCCCTGATCGGAGGCGGCCGTGATATGCTGTTTCGGCACGAGCGGCCCATGGGTGATGTTCGCTGAAGTGCGCGCTGATACCGGAGGGCAAAGGGGTATCGAACGATACCGGACGGCGCATTGGCCCGGCGCTGCGGGCGTGGATAGTGGGATCGGTTCGGGGAGCAGGCAGGGCTCCCCTGTCGCTCACCGGGAGGAAAGACATGCGCAACGTAACCATCGACAATGTAACAGATGCAGTAATTCAATCGCTTGGAAGGCATGGCGATGTTTCGCCGCGCCAACGCGAAATCATGACGTCCCTGCTCCAGCACCTTCACGGCTTCTGCCGTGAGGTGAAACTGCAGCATCACGAGTTTCTCCAGGCATGCGATTTTCTGGCCCGGGCCGGCAAGGTCTGCGACGACAAGCGCCAGGAGTTCATTCTGCTCGGCGATATTCTCGGCGTCGAGGTGCTGGTCGACATGCTCAGCAACCCGATTGAAGGCGAGGAAAGCGAATCCACCGTTCTCGGACCATTCTATCGCGAAAATCCACCGGTGCTGCCCAAGGGTGCATCCACGGTGCAAAAGCATTTCGAGGGCGAAGAGAGCATTCTGGTGGAGGGTTATATCACCGACACGGACGGAAAGCCGCTGGAAGGTGTCACGCTCGACATCTGGGAGGATGCCCCGAACGGCCTTTACGAAAACCACGATCCCGATCAGCCGGAGTACAATCTCCGTGGCCGTTTCGAGACCGACGAGAGTGGTCATTTCGCCTTACGTGCGGTGCGCCCGGTTCCCTATCCGATTCCGGACAACGAGACTGCGGGCCAGTTGATCCGCTATATGGGACATCACCCGAACCGCCCGGGGCATCTTCATTTCATACTTGCAAAGCCCGGCTACCGCACGCTGGTCAGCCAGGTATTCGATGCCGACAGCGCCTGGCTGGATGAAGACGCGGTCTTTGCGGTGAAGAACAGCCTCGTCGCGAAATTCCTGCCGGGCCGGGCGGAAGACGATACCGATCTTTATGTCCGCTTCGACTTCACGCTCAAGCCGCAGGTAAACGAGCAGAGGATCGCGGCCGAATAGGCCCTTCATCCGAAAACGCGCTCCATGCCGCGTCCTTTTCCGGGGCGCGGCATTTTGCATTGGCAATCCCCGATGCGCTTGCGCTACGCATTGGTGAGCGACGGCGAGATTGCGGGAGGGGCAATGAATCTGAAGCAGCTGGAATATTTCATCGCCCTGGCGGAGGAGCTGCATTTCGGGCGCGCTGCCGAACGGCTGGGCATGGCGCAGCCGCCCTTGTCGCGCCAGATACAACAGATCGAAAGCGATCTCGGCGCCCAGTTGATCAATCGCGGACGCAATGCCATTTCGCTGACCCAGGCCGGAGAGCGGTTTTACGAGCGCGGTTCGGCGCTTCTGGCCGAGCTGAATGACATCAAGCTGGAAATCCGCCGCATCGGTCAGGGCGCGGAGGGGCGGCTGCGCATCGGCTTTGTCGGCTCGGCGACATACGGCATCTTGCCAACCATCCTCAAATCGTTCCGCATGTCCTATCCGGAGGTCAATCTGTCGCTGGCGCCGATGAACAATGCCCAGTTGCAACGCGCCCTCATCCGCCGCGATATCGACATCGCCATTGCGCGGCCGTCTCTCAACGACAGTGAGATCGTCACCAGAAAACTCGTGGAGGAAGAGCTGGTTCTCGCTGTTCCGGATACGCTCGTCGCCTCGCATGATGCAGTCTCGCTGCCCGATCTCGGGCCGCTGACCCTTATCCTTTATCCAGAATATCCCCGGCCATCCTTCGCCGATGTCGTCATCGCCGCCTGCGAAAGTGTGGGAGCCGACACCTCAAGACGAATCTTCACCATGGACTTCCAGACTGCGATAGCGCTGGTCGCCGTTGGGGAAGGGGTGGCGCTGGTGCCCGCCTCGGTCGGCACCGCACAGCGCAATGGCGTGCGCTATCTCAAGATCGGCGGCATGCAGGCGCATACCGGTATCTCGGTCAACCATCGCATCGACGAGCAGGGCGTCCACGTGCACAATTTCGTGACGCTGGCGCAGAAGGTTGCCCGCAAGGTCGTTTGAAGAAGTTACGCGAAAGGCAACCGCACCTGTTTCAGGTGGCGCTGACCGCCTTAAGCATTCCGGGGCGGTCGCGACGGTAGAAGTTGAGCTTGTCGGGATCGGGCTCGGCTCCTATGCCGGGGCCCTTCGGCACGGCGACGGAGAAATCGGCATAATCCAGCGGATCGAGCAGGATTTCCTCCGTCAGCAGCAACGGGCCGAAAAGCTCCGTGCCCCACTGCAATTCCGGAACGGTGGCAAAGAGCTGTGTGGCTGCGGCGGTGCCCAGCCCGGTTTCCAGCATGGTGCCTGCGTAAAGCTCTATTCCTGCAGCGCGGGCGATGGCGATCACTTGCGCCGCTGGCGCAAGCCCGCCCGACTGGCAGACCTTGACGGCAAACACGTCGGCGCTGCGGTCGGCTGCCACGCGCATGGCGTCGGCCGGACCCTGCAGCACCTCGTCGGCCATGATGGCGATTTCATAGGCGTAGGACAGGGCGCGAAGATTGCTGAGCTGATCGCGGGGCACAGGCTGTTCCACGAGCACGCAGCCGATCTCCTGCAATCCTCTCACGCCGTAGCGGGCTTCTGTCAGGTTCCAGGCCTGGTTCACGTCGACCCGCAATGTGCCGCGATCACCGACCGCGCGGGCGATTGCCGCGACATGGGCGAGGTCGTCCTTCACCTTGCGCTTGCCGATCTTGAGCTTGAAGTCGCGGTGCCGGCGCTCGGCAATCATGCGCTCTGCCTCGGCGATATCGGTCTCGCTGTTGCCGGAGGCAAGTGTCCAGGCAACCGGCAATCGGTCGTGGATGCGCCCGCCGAAGAGCTGGGCGACAGAGACGCCAAGACGACGGGCAAGCCCGTCCCAGAGCGCGGTTTCCACCGCGGAGCGCGCGGCGTGGTTGCCCTTGATCGCGCGCGACATCAGCTCGGAAGCATCCGCGATACGGTCGCCATTCTTTCCAAGCAGAATAGGTGCGATATAGGTGTCGATGGCGAGCTTGATGCTCTCGACGCTCTCGGGGCCGTAGGAGAGGCCGCCGATGGAGGCGCCTTCTCCCCAGCCCTCCGAGCCGTCCGAAAACCGGATATGCACCAGCACCACGGATTGGGTCATCATGGTCGTCATCGAAAGGACGTGACCGCGCACGGTCGGTACGTCGATGATGATGCTCTCGATATGGTCGATGGTGGTGGTCACTGCACGTCCGTTTTTCAAATGCGCTGATGGCCGGATTGTCGACGGACGGCAGCCGGTTGTCTAATACCCGGCAGGTCTGACGCGATACCGCACTGCATCATACCGGTGGCTGGCCATTGGCGATGCTGCGTGCGAAACCTCGCGCGAAGTCCAGAAACTTGAACACCTGCGGGCTTTGGTTGTCCGTGCGGGCACAGATCGAGAGTTGTGTGCGCGCGCCCTCGTCGGCGAGGTGGCAGAAGCTGATGCCGGGTCGGTGCGCTGCTTCGCAACAGGCTGGCACGATGGAGATGCCTTCGCCAACGGCGACAAGGCTGATCGCTGTCTGATAGTCGGGTGCCCAGAGAATGTCCGGCGGCTGAAAGTCCGCGGTGGCGCAAAGTTCCAGCACCATGTCGGCGAAACAGGGGCGCGGCTTGCGCGGAAACAGCACGAAGGGGTGGTCCTTCAATGCGGCCAGGCGGATGGAGCCGCCCAGGTCCTTCGCGATGCTTTCGTGCACTGCGGCTACCAGCGGTTCCTCGACGAAAAGCAATTGCCGCAATGTGGCGTCGTCCAGGCGCGGCCGCACCAGGGCCACATCGATGGCGCGGGTGATCAGCTGTTCATGGGACTCGGCATTGTTCATCGCGCTCAGGCGCAGATCGACTTCCGGATAGGTGCTGCGAAAGCGCTTGATGAGCGAGGGAAAGGGGCCATGCGTGGCCGAACCGACAAAGGAAACGCGCAGCACGCCGGAGCTGCCCTTGCCGACCAGTCGGGCGTCGCGCACCGCGCGCTCCAGTTCTTCCGCGATATAGCTCGCGCGCGTTTTCAGGAGCTCGCCTGCCTGCGTCAGCGCGATCTGGCTGCGGCTTCTGTCGAAAAGCTGCACGTCGAGATCGCGTTCGAGTTGGGCGATCATGCGGGATAAGGGCGGCTGGGCAATGCCCAGACGGTCGGCGGCGCGCCCGAAATGCAGCTCACGAGCGACCGCCAGAAAATAGCGCAGGCGTCGCATCTCGAAGGGTTGTGCGCTGATTGTGGCGTCCCCGGCGCTCATCGTTTGCCTCTGGCTCTAGGCCGTTTCGGGCAGATTTGCGAAACGGCCGCTATGGAACAGAAGCGGCCGGGCCTGCGGGTCGCAATGCATGGTGTGGACATGGCCGATGACGATTACATGATCGCCCGCCGTCACTTCGCTGTGCACGTCGGCGACGAAGGTGGAAGCGGCGTCGCGAATGGTCGGCAGGCCCGCGAGTTCGGTGAAGGGCGGCGGGCCGCCGGCTCTCGTCCTGCCGGCGAAATGCCAGGCGATGTCCTCCATTCCGGCCCGCAGCACGCTGACAGCAAAGCCTCCGGCAGCGCGCAGTCTTGGGAGCATGCGGGCCGTGTTGGCCAGGGAAATGGCAATGAGCGGCGGATCGAGCGAAACCGACATGAACGCGTTGGCCGTCATCGCATGATCGTTCTCGCCGGAGCGTGTGGAGATGATGGTTACGCCGGTGCTGAAGCCGCCGCAGGCGTTGCGGAATGCACGCGCGTCGAGCGTCGGGGCCATTGTGGTCATGACAACGTCTCCGGGGTGAGGGGAGATATGGGAGCGGAAGCCGTATCGCGGGCAAGGGCGATGGCCCCCGGCAAAAGTCCGAGCAGGGCACGGGCGGCACCGGCCCTGCCGCTGGCGCGCAGATGGCGTATGCGGGTCGATGAGATGCGCTCGCCGTCCGAACAGGTCACGCAGTCGGCGGTCGTCACCTTGAAGCGCGTGGCCAGCAGTTCGAGATCGCCGGCCCGGCCTCGTCCGAAGCGGAAGTCCTCGCCAACAAAGATCTCGCTGACGTCAAGCGCTTCCAGATCGTCGAGAAAGGCTTCCGGCGATCTGGCGGCGTAGTCGGGTGTGAAATGCGCCACATGCACCCGGTCAACGCCAAGGGCATAAAGACGGGCTTTGCGTTCCGCCAGTGTGCCGATGGGGCGTTCGCGTCCAAAGACGACCTTGGGCAATGGATCGAAGGTCTGAACCAGAGCGGCCACGCCACGCGATCTGGCGCGGCGCAGCATCGTCTCGATGAGGGCCTGGTGGCCGAGATGAACGCCATCGAAGGCGCCTATGGCGATGCATGCGCCGGTGGACGCACTCCCGGCATTCTGGGTGTGCGAAGACTGTATTCGCATCCGGACTCCTCCTTCCCGACGCTCGCGGCTCATTGACCGAATACCGTCAGCTTGGTGAAGAAGCCTGTTCGCGGCAATGCCGGTGCAGGTAAGGCACGATACCTTATGAAAGAAGCATGGCGGTGAGACAGTTCCCTTCGATCAAGCATGGGAGGAAACCTTGGATCAGATCAACGTCAACGCTGACGCGATTACGGACGCCTATACCGGCGATGCCTTTCTCGAGAGCATTCGTGATGGCCGCGAAATCTACATCTATGGCGAGCGGGTCAAGGATGTGACCACGCATCCGGCCTTTCGCAATTCGGCGCGGATGGTTGCGCGATGGTATGACCGCTTTCACCAGAATGCGGCTGAGATCGGCGTTCCCTGCGACAACGGCTCGAGCAAGCTCACCCACCCCTTCTTCCTCGGTTCGCGCACGTCCGAGGATCTGGTGAAGTCCAAGCAGGCGATCATGGATCTGCAGCAGCCCGCATTCGGCTGGATGGGACGTTCACCCGATTACAAGGCAAGCTTTCTCGGCACGCTCGGGGCCAATTCTGCCTTCTACGGTGAATATGCCGGAAATGCCCGCAGCTGGTACGACCGGACGCAGCAGCGACTCGACTACTGGAACCATGCCATCGTCAATCCGCCGATCGATCGCGATCGCCCGATAGAGGAAGTGGCGGATGTGTTCATGCATGTGGAGCGCGAAACGGATGCGGGGGTGATCGTCTCGGGTGCCAAGGTCGTGGCCACCGGCTCGGCGCTCACCCATTACAATTTCATCGCCCATTACGGCATTCCCATCAAGGATAAGAAGTTTGCCCTGATTTTCACGGTGCCCATGGGGGCCGAGGGCGTGAAACTCATCGCCCGCCAGTCCTACGAGGCTCAGGCGGCCGTGATGGGCAGCCCCTTCGACTATCCGCTTTCCAGCCGGCTCGACGAGAATGATTCCATTCTCGTCTTCGACAAGGTGCTGGTGCCTTGGGAAAACATCTTCATCTATGGCGATGCTGAGAAGGTGAATGCCTTTTTCCCGGCCTCCGGTTTCGTGCCGCGCTTCACGCTTCACGGTGTGTCGCGCTTCGCGGTGAAGCTCGACTTCATCGCCGGACTGTTTTCCATGGCGGTCGATGCAACCGGATCGGCTTCCTTCCGCGGGGTTCAGGCGGCGGTCGGCGAGGCGCTGGCCTGGCGCAACACCTTCCATGGGCTGGCGGACGCGATGGTCAAATCGCCGATACCCTGGCAGGGGACGGACGGATACAATCTGCCGAACGTGAATTATGGCCTCGCATACCGGGTTCTGGCGCCTCTCGCCTATCCGCGCATCAAGGAACTGATCGAGCAGAATGTCGCGTCCGGTCTGATCTATCTGCCGTCTTCGGCTGCGGATTTCGAGAGCCCGGCAATCCGGCCCTATCTCGACCGTTTCGTGCGCGGCTCGAACGGTTACGCGGCCATCGACCGCGTGAAGCTGCTGAAGCTTCTGTGGGATGCAATAGGCTCCGAATTCGGCGGACGGCACGAGCTTTACGAGCGCAATTACGCGGGCAATCAGGACAATCTGCGGATCGAGACGCTTCTGACCGCGCAGGCGACGGGCGAACTGGAGATCCTGCAGGACATGGCGCGCCGCTGCATGTCGGAATACGATCTGAAAGGCTGGGTCAGCAAGGACCTGATCAATCCGAACGATGTGTCGGCCCTGCACACATTCGCCGCGATGTGATCTGGAACTACGGGTGATTATCTTCCTCCAAGACAGGGCGCCTGTCTTGGAGGTCGGGGCGCGGTCTTGAGCTAAGACATGAAGAGCAGCGTACCTGCCCCCAGAAGGAGGGCACCATAGGTTCCCAGCATGCCTGGCGCCCGGATGGCTGTTTTGCCGCTCATGATGCCGATGAAATGGAGGATACGGCCTGCCGCCAGAAGCCCGGCTATCGACCACAGCAGGGCTGTCGATGCATCGCGATATTCCGCCAGGCCAAGCAGGATGAGCGCAAGCGGCACATATTCGATGAAGTTTCCCTGGGCACGAATTCGGCGCATGAGAGCTGCATTGTCGCCAAAGCCCAGTCCCACGCCTGCCTTCATGCGCTGAAGACTGACGGAGATGCTCAATGCGATCAGCGCGATTGCCGCTCCGGCGGCAACCAGGGACGTGACAGGCAACATCGCTTTTCCTCCACCGTGTGCCATCAATCTATCCGTTCTTACTTGCAAAATGCAAGTAAGAATCCATAATGCGGCCATGACACATTATCGTTCCGGATGCCCCATTGCCTCTACGCTCGACATTGTCGGCGATAAATGGTCCTTGCTGCTGCTGCGGGCGATGGTGGTTGGCGCGACCAGCTATTCGGATTTTCTTGCTGCTCCGGAAAAGATATCGACCAATATTCTTGCGGAGCGCCTGCGTCGTCTTGAAGCGGCTGGTCTCATCGTGCGGGTGCATCCGCGTCACGGGTCCAACCGGGGCGTCTATGCGCTGACCGAAAGAGGTGCCGCACTGCTTCCCGCTCTTCAGGAACTCGCGCGCTGGGGCGAGGCGCATCTGCCCGACCGGTGGGCCGCGCCCGAGCGCTTTTATGCAGCGCGGCCGGAGGATTTCGGAGCTGGTCGTGAACCTTCTTCAGGCTGACCGGGCGGCTGGGTGAGAACAGCCGCATGTTCGCCGAAGACGTTTCCTCGCCTCACGGGCGCTTGATCAGGGCAAAGAAACCGCTTGCGAAGCGCTCAAGAGGAGCTGGGCTGTGCTCGAGCTTTGCGCGAAGCACGGCGCCTTCCCAGCCGATCCAGAAAAAAGTGGCAAGGCGAGCGCAATCGGCTTCGGGGTCGATTTCTCCGGCTTCCTTTGCAGCTTCCAGGCAGAGCGCGGTCCTTGCTTCCCAATCGACGAAGACGCTGTTGAGGCGCTCGCGGAAATTGTCCGGCAGCGCGCTGATTTCCTGCCCGAGATTCCCGACCAAGCAACCCCGCCGGTAGCCGTAGCGCGCCATGCCCGCCCGCGCGTCCTCGACAAAGGCTCCAAGGCGGGCCAGCGGAGAAAGGGTTTCGTCCAGGAACCAGCGGTCGAGCTTGTTGGCAAAGAAGGCGGCGTAGGCGTCGATCAATGCCAGGCCGAACTCCGCCTTGCTACCGAAATAGTGATAGAATGAGCCTTTTGGAACACCGACAGCGGACAAGATCTCGTCAAGACCCACGGCGCTGAAACCCCGCTCGGTCAACATCGCGACGCCTTCGCGCAACAGCCGCTCGCGCGCATCGGCAAGACGGGCTTCGGCGCGCGGCGGCCGTCCCCGGCGGCGAGGCGCAAATGGCTCCTGCGAGGTGGCGCGGTTCACATTGTCTTCAGCGGCGTCGTTCATGGCCTCGCTTGCGGTTTCATGCGCGCCCCAAGGCATAGAATTCCGGATTGGGGCGCATGCTGGTGACGTTCGCCAGCCGGTTCGAGAGGCCGAAGAACGCTGCTATCGCGGCAATATCCCAGGCGTCTTCCTCATTGAAGCCGTGTTTTGCCAGGGTCTCCAGATCGGCATCGCCGACGAGCTGTGCAGACTGGCTCACCCTTACCGCGAAGTCGAGCATTGCCTTTTGCCGCTCCGTGATGTCCGCCTTGCGATAGTTGACGGCGACCTGGTCCGCGATCAGCGGGTTCTTGGCGCGAATGCGCAGGATAGCGCCATGCGCGACGACGCAATACTGGCACTGGTTCATGTTGGAGGTCGCTACGACGATCATTTCACGCTCGGCCTTCGTCAGATTGCCGGGCTTATCCATCAGTGCGTCATGATAGGCAAAGAATGCGCGAAACTCATCCGGGCGGTGCGCCAGGACCAGAAACACGTTGGGAATGAAGCCGGACTTCTCCTGTACGGCCTCGATGCGCTCGCGAATATCCGCAGGCATATCGGCAAGGCTGGGAACGGGGAAGCGGCTGATGGGCAGATCATTCGCTGACATGGAAAACTCCCTGGGAAGGATGACGGGACGGTGAAGCCGGCAAAAGGGCAGGTCTGCTTATTCGCCGCCCTCGAGCGGAACCACGACGCGACCGCGCACCTGACCTGCCAGCAAGCGGTCTGCCGCAGGAATGCATTCGGCAAGCTCTACGGTCTGGCAGAGACCTTCAAGCAAGGCGGTGTCGAGGTCCACAGCCAGCCGCCGCCATGCCTCACGGCGTTCCGGCTGCGGGCACATGACACTGTCGATGCCGACCAGCGTGACGCCGCGCAGGATGAAAGGGGCGACCGTGGCCGGAAACGACATCCCGGCAGCAAGTCCGCACGCGGCGACCGTGCCGCGATAGCGCATCGACGCGCAGACATTTGCCAGCACCTGCCCGCCGGCCACATCCACCGCGCCGGCCCATCGTTCCTTCGCGAGCGGGCGGCCCGGCTCGGTGAATTCGGAACGTGGAAGAACATCTGAAGCGCCCAGCCGCTTCAGATAATCGGTTTCTTCCTCGCGGCCCGTGACCGCTACGACCTCGTGGCCGAGTTTCGATAGAAGCGCGACCGCGACACTTCCGACACCGCCAGCAGCGCCCGTGACAAGAACCGGACCTTCGCCCGGTGACACGCCGTGGCGTTCCAGAGCCATGACGCAGAGCATTGCCGTATAGCCGGCTGTGCCGATCGCCATTGCCTGGCGCGTGGTGAAGGCGGGTTCCAGCGGGACGAGCCAGTCGCCGCGCAGACGGGCTTTCTTCGCGAGCCCGCCCCAATGGGTTTCGCCGACACCCCAACCGTTCAGGACGACCTTGTCGCCCGGTTTCCAATCCGGATTGTCCGAAGCTTCGACTACGCCAGCAAGGTCAATACCCGGTATCATGGGGAACCGGCGGACGACCGGTCCTTTGCCGGTGATGGCAAGGGCATCCTTGTAGTTGAGAGTGGACCACCCAACGCGAACCGTCACATCACCCTCCGGCAAGTCCTTCTCGTCCACTTCTGTGAGGCGGGCCATCTGCCCCGTTTCGCTCTTTTCAATCAGGATTGCCTGGAACATTGGATGCCTTTCGGGGAAACGAGAACAAGGATGCTGCTGCTCGGGAAAATAATAGACTATTCGGTCTATTATTTGCAATGGCTGAATCTCATGCTTGGTCCGTGCGCTCCTCATGCACCCCGCGCGTCCTGGCAGCGAGGCCGAAAACGGTGACACGGAAGCAACCGTTCGATCCGGATCGGAAACCTGCCGGAACCTTCGCCGCATTGGCATTATGGCACGCGCCTTCATTCTCATCGACCGATCCTGTAAGCGCCTGACCGGGCGTTGATGTGATAGGCTCGCCTTTCATATGATTTCATCAAAATTGGAATCCTATTCCAATTTGGAATTAGCTGTTGTATATTCTGTTCTGACCAGGGAGGAATGGTTGACCGTTGCCGCAATAGACCGCTGTCTGACGATATTGGAGGCGCTTGCCGGCGAGCGCGAACCGATCGAATTGACGGATCTCGCCAACCGGCTGGGCATGCCGGCAAGTGCGGTTCACCGCACGTTGACGACGCTCGTCTCGCGTGGATGGGTACTGCAGCACAGCGGAACCCAGCGCTATGCACTCTCGCTTCGCATGAGCACGCTTGCCTTCCGCAATCTCGATGTCCGTGCGGTGCCCGATGTGGTCCAGTCGGTTCTGGACAAGCTGGCACGCGAAACGCGTGAATATTGCCGGCTGGCCATTGTCGAGGGCGAGGATCTCGTCTGGGTCGCCCGTGCGCAGGGGGCCGTCACGGGCCTGCGCTACGATCCCGAGATGGGGCAGGAGATCGTTCTGCATGCCACGGCCAACGGAAAGGCCTGGCTCTCCACGCTTCCGGAATCCGAGGCGTTGCGCATTGTCTGCGCCCGCGGTTTCGGCGCGCGCCGGCCTCTGGGACCCAATAGCGCGACCAATGTCGACGAATTTCGCGCGCGGCTCGTCGAAACGCGTGAGCGTGGATATGGCACCTCCATCGAGGAGGCAGAGGCTGGGACGGGTGCCGTGGCGGTGCCCTTCTTCAATGGGGTTGGGCCGGATGCGCCTGTCGCCGGCACGATGAGCGTTGCCGGTCCCCTGGTGCGGATCACGCCCGAACGCTACGAGGAGCTTGCGACCGCTCTCAAGAAGGCTGCCGTGGAGGTTGCCGAAATCTGGTCTTTGCGAAGTCGCCAGCGCGGATATCAGCCTGCTGTGACGGCACCGCGTCCGCAGGCACCTGCGGAAGTTTGAGGTAACGGGCGATGCGGCGCATTCCGATCTTGCAGCGTTTTTTGGAACCGATCCTCTGGTTCGCCGGCCTGCTGCTGATCTGGGAGGTGCTGGTCAGGGCACTCCATGTGCCGATCTACGTGTTGCCGGCACCGTCGCAATTCCTGTCGCGCATTGTCGAGGATTATCAGAGGCTGGGCTACCATGCGCTGGTGACGACGCGACTGATCATCTACGGCTTCGTCGCGGGCGCCATTCCCGGCGTCGTGCTTGGTTATCTGATCGCGAAATTCCGGCTCGCCGAGCAGGTGCTCTATCCGCTCGTCGTCTTCATCCAGGGTCTGCCGAAGATCACGCTTGCGCCGCTGATGCTGGTCTGGTTCGGCTTCGCGGATTTTCCGAAAATCCTGCTCACCGCGCTGATCACTTTCTTTCCGATCCTGGTCGACAGCGTCACCGGTTTCAAATCCATCGACCCCCGGCAGTATTATCTGAGCCGCTCGGTGGGGGCCTCGTGGTGGCAGACATTCCGCCTCTTCGAGCTGCCGTCCGCCGCGCCAAGCATCTTTTCCGGTTTCAAGATCACGGTCGTCATCGCGGTCACGGTGGTGATCGTCGTGGAGTGGATGAATTCGCAGAACGGACTTGGCTATCTGGTTCTTCGGGGAATGGACGATTCCGACACGTCGCTGATCTTCGCGGTGCTCGTGGTGGGCTCGATGATCGGCGTTTTGCTCAGTTGGGGGATGGAACTGGCTGAAAGGACATTGCTGCCCTGGCGGCGGCGCTGACCGGTTCGTGATCGAGGAACAAGCATCACGAAAAAACAAAGGGAGGAAGGAATGCAGTTCAAATTGAGGCATGTGGCGGCGGGGGCAATGTTCGCATTGCTTGCAGGAGGCGTTCCCGCGCTGGCGCAGGACAAGCTCCAGATGCAGATGAACTGGACGGCCGATTCCGCGCATCTCGGATTCGCGGTGGCTCAGGCCAAGGGCATCTACAAGGACCATGATCTCGATGTCACCCTGACCGAGGGGCGCGGATCTGCCGTGGCCGCGCAGCTTGTGGCGACTGGGCAGACCGAGCTCGGCTATGCCGACACGGGCGCGACGCTCAATGTCGCCGCGCAGGGCGCGCCAATCAGGATCATCGCGACAATCTGGAAGTCTGGCCAGTTCGGCATCCAGTATCTGGCCGATTCCGGCATCAAGGAACCGAAGGATCTCATCGGCAAGAAGCTGGCGGTGTCTCCGGGGTCGGCCATGCTGCCGCTCATTCCGGTTTTCCTGCGTGCCAACGGCATCGAGGAGTCCCAGGTGGAGATCGTTTCGGCGGCGGAAAGTGCTTTTATCGGCCTTCTGACGTCCAAGCAGGTCGATGCGGTGTCGCAGACGCCTGAGAACATCGTGGTGCCGCTCGCTGCCCAGGGTATCGAGGCCGGCAATATGTACTTCTACAACAACGGCGTTCCCATCGCGAGCCTCGCCCTGGTGGCGCGTGAGGACAAGCTCCAGGCCAATCCGGATGTCTACAAGCGTTTTGTCGAAGCGACGGCGCTGGGCTGGCAGGAAGCGATGAAGGACCCCGAAGCGGCAGTTGATGCTCTGCTCGAGATATTCCCGGAGACGGCGCATTCGAAGGAGAACCTCCTTCAGTCGGCAAAGTTCAGCTTCGCATCGGTCTGCCCCGGCGGTTCGGGTGACGCTATCGGCGTGACGGACGCCGAGACCTGGGAAAAGATGTACAGCGTCATGACCTCGGCGATGAACCTTCCCGGCACCAAGCCGGTGACGGATTACTATACGCTCGACTATTTGCCGGAAACGCCGGTTACCTGCCCCTGAGGCTGGTTGGTCGCAGGATCCTGTCCGGGCGTGCAAGACGCCCGGACATCAATCTCACGCGGAAAGTTTCGTAGGCATGTCGCAAACAGCTTCTGCCATGGTGCCAGCACAATCCGGCACGCGTGCCCGTCTCATGGCGGCGTTCGGTGGCTCGTATTTTTCTTCCGTCCTGATTGGGACGGTGGCGGTGCTGTTGCTGCTGGGATTGTGGGAAGCCGCCCTTCGTTACTTCGAAGTGCCCGTATGGCTTGCGCCCAAGCCATCGGATTTCCTGGTGCGGCTTTATACGGACAGGGCATTGATCGCCGGCCACGCATTCTGGACTTCCCTTACAATCGTGGAGGGCTTCACCCTTGGCGTGCTGGTGGCAATCCCGCTGGCCTTGGCAATCGTTTCGGTCGGAGCGCTGGAGCGGGGACTTTATCCCGTTATCGTGTTTCTCAACATCATGCCCAAGACGGTGATCGGACCCATCCTGATCATCTGGTTCGGCATCGGCCCGCTGGTTGCCGCGCTGATCGTTTTCCTGATGAGTTTCTTTCCGGTTCTGGTCGATTCCATGTCGGGTTTCCGGCTGGTCGACCGCAGGCTCTTCTATATTTCGCGGTCCATGGGAGCGAACCCGTGGCAGACCTTCTGGAAGGTCAGGCTGCCGGCCGCCATGCCGCATATCTTCTCGGGCATGAAGATCGGCGTGGTGAAGGCGGTCGAGGGCGTCATCATCGCCGAGTTCATCGCCTCCAACAAAGGGCTGGGCTTCATGATCGTGCGTGCCTCGGCATTCATGGACATGACGCTGATGTTCTCCGGGCTGGTGGCCGCGGCGATCGTGGCGCTGATGTTCAACGGTGCGATGAGCATTATCGGGCAATGGCTGATGCCGTGGTCCAGACACTGAACCCGGACAAAGCGACAATGATGGACATGACCATGGCAGACATGAAAGCCCGAACTTCTTCCGGTCTGGTGCATCCGGTCGGTGGCGCGAGCGCTGCGGGCGCCTCTATCAACGCGCGCGGGCTGACGAAGGTTTTCGGCAGCGGAGAAAATGCCTTTCACGCGCTGGGGCCCATCGATCTGGATATCAAGCCGGGGGAGTTCGTCTCCATCATCGGCCCGTCAGGATGCGGCAAGAGCACGACCATGCTTCTGGTGACGGGGCTGGAGCCGTCGAGCGCCGGCACGGTGGAGATTGACGGGAAACCGCTCACCGCCCCCATTTCAGAGATAGGCATTGTTTTCCAGGACCACCTGCTTCTGGATTTTCGCACTGCCATCAACAATGTCATGCTGCAGCAGGAGATCCGGGGGCTCGACAGGGCCACGCTCAGGGAGCGTGCTGACGCTCTCTTCGCACGGCTCGGTCTCTCTGGCGCGGAAAACCGGTATCCGTGGCAGCTCTCCGGCGGTATGCGCCAGCGCGTGTCGATTGCGCGCGCTCTGGTTCACGATCCCTCGATGCTCTTGATGGACGAGCCTTTCGGCGCGCTCGACGCGATCACGCGCACGCAAATTCGACATGATCTGGAAATGCTCTGGTTGGAGACACGCAAAACGGTGCTGTTCATCACCCACTCCATCGAGGAGGCCGTGGGTCTGTCGGATCGCGTTCTGGTGATGTCGAAGAGCCCTGGCACGATTGTAGAAGAAATCATCATCGATCTGCCGCGCCCGCGCCCGGCGCATCTGGGCGAGTATCCCGAGTTCTCGAAATACGCCGAAAGAATCTATCGGATTTTCGAGAAGCTCGGCGTCTACAAATTCTAGCGCAGCATCATGGTCGAAGCGCTGCAATCGCCCGAATTCATCTTCAATGAAGCGACCGTTCGCGAGAGATGGGGGCTTGAACCTTTCCTTGAAGGATGCGCCGCGCGTGGCTTGTCGCGAGCGTCCCTGTGGGGCGAGGAGGTCGACAAGGCCGGGCTTGAAGAGGCCCGCAGGATGCTCTCCCGCACGGGCATCTCCACGTTCGGTTTCAACCGGGCAGGGCCGCTTCTGGCGGCGGGGGCCGCCGGTCGGGCGGAATGTCTCGACCGTGCGCGGCGCGCCGTGGACATGGCCGCCGAACTCGCGGCGGACCACGTTCTGGTTTTCTCCGGCGGTCTCGCTGAGGGAAGCCGTGATCTCGCCGGCGCACGGGCGCAGACCGAGGATGCGATCGGCGCGCTTCTCGATCATGCGCGCTCTGTGGGGATGACGCTGGCGCTGGAGCCGCTGCATCCCATGGTCGCCGGCGACCGCGCGGTAATCCTGAGCCTCAGTCACGCCAATGCCATCTGCGAACAGCTGGGCGAGGGGATCGGCATCGTGGCCGATGCCTATCACATATGGTGGGATGAGCGCCTGGAGACGGAGCTCTCCCGCGCCGGTGCCGCCGGCAGGATACTGGGTTTCCATGTCAGCGACTGGCTGGTGCCGACGAAGCATGTCCTGCGCGATCGCGGCATGATGGGGGATGGCATCATCGACCTGGCCGGAATGTGGCGTCAGGTCCGGGCTGCCGGCTACGACGGTCCTGTCGAGATCGAGATATTCTCGGATCGATGGTGGGCGGAAGACCCCGACCTTGTCCTCGATACGGCTCTCGCGCGATGCCGGAGCATCTTTTGGGGAGGATGACGAGATCATGAGCGACACCATTCCAAATCTGGGCGGCGCCTCGCGCATCTATGCGGTGTTCGGCGATCCTGTGGCCCAGGTCCAGACACCCACCCTCATCAATCCGATGTTCGCGGCAAAGGGCGTCGATCTCTATGCCGTCCCTTTCCATGTGACCCGCGAGAATTTCGAGGCCGCCTGGCGTGTTTTCGCGGCGATGGACAATGTGGCGGGCATCGGCGTGACGGTGCCGCACAAGATCGCGGCCGCTCGCCTGTGCGATGAGCTGACCCCTGCCGCCGCCGCTGTCGGTGCGGTGAACTCCATCCAGCGCCGGGGCGACGGCTCCATGCATGGCGCGCTTTTCGATGGGCTGGGCTTCGTGCGTGGGCTGGCCGGCAACCGGGGCCGCCTTGCGGGAGCATCGGTGCTGCTTGTCGGTGCCGGCGGCGCGGGACGCGCCATCGCCCACGCTTTGGCCGGCGAACGGATAGGCCGGCTGTCGGTGATCGATGTCGATGAGAGCGCAGTCGAATTTACCATCGGCATGGTCAATCGTGTGCTGGAAGAACCGGTCGCGCAGCGTGCTTCCGGTGGTCTCGCGGGTATCGACGTGCTGATCAACGCGACGCCGATCGGATTGAAATCCACGGATGCTTTCCCGGTCGATCTCGATGGGGTCGGACCGCATATGCTGGTGGCCGACATCGCAGCGCTGGCGCGGGATACGGAACTTCTGAAGCTCGCCCGCCAGCGGGGGGCTGCAACAAGCGATGGCCGCGACATGCTCGAGGCGCAGATCGCGCTGATCGCGGGCTTTGCGGCCGGGTGCGAGGCCGGAACGCCGCTCTGATTTCAGCTGTCCGTCTGTACTTCGGCTATGTGAGCGGCAATGAGGTCGACCTGCCCGCGGATCATGTGAATGCCCGAATGGACGCGTGCGCCGCGGGCGTGCGCGGCTTGAAGCAGCGGCGTCACTTCAGGCTTGGCGATTACCTCCGCGACCAGCATCGTTTCGTCCACAAGGCTCGCGTCGATGGGCAGGGGATCGCTTGCGGAAAGGCCGAGCGAAGTTGCGTTGATGATGATCTCTCCGGGCGTGGGCCGCGGGTCTCCGGCCCGCGCGAAGGATCGGCCCATCGCGCGGTTCACGGCGTCTGCCAGTTCCTCGGCTTTTGTGCGGGTGCGGTTGGCAATGGTCAGCGAAGCGGCCCCTTCCTCGGCAAGGGCGAAGGCTATCGCTATCGCCGCGCCGCCTGCACCGACCATGAGACAATGGCTGCCGGAAAGCGTGTGGCCTTGTGCCTTCAAACCGCGCACGAAGCCCTTGCCGTCGAACTGGTAACCCCTGAAGGTGCCGTCGGCTTCCCGCCGTACGAGATTGACCGCCCCGACCCGTTTAGCGAGCGGGTCGAGACTGTCGCAAAGCGCCAGTGCCGCCTGTTTGTGCGGCAGGGTGATGCCGAAACCGATCAGATTTCTGAGCGCCTTGAGGCCCGCCCAGGCCGTGTCGAGCTCGCGGGCGTCTATGTGCAGCGGCACGCACACGATGTTGGCCCCCCGGGCCGCGAAGATCGGATTGATCGTCGTCGGGGTCATCACCTGTGCGATCGGGTCCCCGATCACGCCCATGATCTTCGTCGATCCGTTGACTGCCAGGGCCGGGGCTACCATGAGAGGTCATCCCGCTTCAGCCACACCAGACTGCCGTCTTCCACGCCGACCAGCAGGCCGAGCTTGCCGCTGCCGTCCCAATCGACGGCTTCGGGGGAGGCGACATGCATCGCCATCTGGATCGTTTCGCCGCGAAACCTGAACGCCTTCGGGAAGGCGAAAGCCGGCTCAGCGTTGGAGCCGATGTTCTTGAGCAGGAATATGCCTGCTTGACCGGTCGTGTTGCGCGGCTGGCCGGCGGGACCGGGCGGCACGGAGGCGCGCGCATGCGTACCGATAACGAGATCGATCCGGCCATCGCCGGTCCAGTCCACGGCGCACAGTTTCACGCGTCCGCGACCGCCGCCGACATCCTGCGTGAAGCGCATTTGGGTGCCGTCTTCCCACCGCAGATGCCGTTTATCGGCAAGTTCGGTGTCGGACGCACGGCGGAAATCCGACAACACGCCATCTTCATCCAGCGCGAGATAATGAAGCTGGCCGTCGCCGAGCCAGTCGATCACGGCCGGGCGCACCCGCCAGACCGTCTTCAGCGGCTTGCCCTGCCAGGTCAGCGGGCGCGGCGCTTCGAAACGCGGTGGCACCCTTCCTCCGTCATTGCGGTAGAAATTGTGGTGGCCGTTGACGTCGCTGACGAGAAGATCGGGCAGACCGTCGCCATCCCAGTCGGCAATCGTGGGGCAGGAATAGCCGAACATCTTTTCCGACGGCCCCTGGATCGAGCCCGTCAGGCCGGCGGCGATGCGCACCGGTTTTCCGCCCGCCTCGATCATGACTTCCCGTGCAAGTCCCGGTGCTTCGCGCGGGCCGAGATTCTCGTAGAATAGAAGCTCGCCGGTGCTGTTGCCGACCACGAGGTCGGGCAGGCCGTTGCCGGAAAAGTCGTGGGCGGCGGGCGAGGGCAGGACGCCGGCATGTATCGAGGGCTCAACGCCTTCCACGCGCCCGATCTTTTCGAAGGCCGGTCGCCCATCGGGGCCGGTGCCTATGTTGCGGAGGAATGTCACATAGCCGTCCTCGGCGCCGACCAGAATGTCGAGCCGCCCGTCGCCGTCCCAGTCGACGGCGCAGGGCAGATGGATGCACTGATCGAGAAGCACCGGAGCGCCGGCGGTATCGGCCACCAGCTTCGGCTGCTCAAAGGCGCTGGGCCCGGTCTGGCGCGCGAAGTGCAGGATGTTCCAGAATTCGCCGCATATCACTGCGTCGCGCCCATCGCCGGTGAAATCTCCGAAGGCCGGCGCGCATTGCCCGTAGACCTCAAGCGGGGTCTCTCCCCCGAGGACCGGTCTGCCGCGCCCGAGCACCGGTGCGCTCAGCGTTCCCGTGTTCTTGAAGGCATATAGGAAACCGCGCAGCGGCCCGCCCAGCCAGCGGCCCGCCGCATCGTAGGCGCGATAGCCGACATCGTTCCATTCCAGGCCGTTCGGCCAGTAATCGTCCCATGAATCGGTGCCCACGACGAGTTCGGGAACGCCGTCGCCGTCGATATCGTGAAAGCGGGCCATGTGGAAATATTCGTTGCCCTTGACCCAGTCCGCCTCGAGATCGAGAACCACCGGATTACCAAAGCGCGGCTCGCGCGCGGTGCCGGTATTGGGAAACAGATAGATCTGCCGGCGCATCCGCGACACGGAGAGGAGATGGAAGCGGTCGCCATCGCGTACGGCGGTGACATAGCCACGCACGCCCTCGACAATCTGTTCGCCGCCCAGGATCGGCGTGCCATCCGGTTTCGTCCCGATCTGTGGATAGACAAAGACGCGGCCCTCATAGCAGGTGTCCCAACTGGACAGGAGCAGATCGCGACCGCCGTCGCCATCCCAGTCAACCACGTCGACACAGGTGATGATGCGGCCTGCGACCGGGGCCGAACTGACATCGGGATGATAGGCGATTGCCTGATCCACATAGGACGGGCCGGTCCAGACCGACGCGTCATCCTCCCACCGGGTCACGCTCAAAATGCTTCTCCTCCGTTTTTGGAATCCTATTCCAATTTCATCTCGTATCATATAGCGTGGCAAATGAAACCTGCAGATGGACGCGAAATGAAGATCAGGATTGACGGTCTCGTGCCGGTGATGCTCACGCCATTCACACCGGCGGACCGCATCGACGAGGATGGGCTTGCGCGACTGACGGACTGGTATGTCGAAGGCGGCGCGCAGACATTGTTCGCCGCGTGCCAGTCGAGCGAAATGCAGAGGCTGAGCCTTGAAGAGCGCGTTCTCCTGGCGCGCCATACGCTGGAGTTCGCGCGGGGGCGGTTGCCCGTCATTGCTTCAGGGCACATCTCAGAGGCGCTGGAGGATCAGCTGGTCGAATTGAAGGCCATGGCCGAAACCGGCGTCGATGCGCTGGTTCTGGTGACCAACAGGCTGGACCCGAAAAATGCAGGTTCCGAGGCGTTCCGGCATGCGCTCGAAGCGATCATGAAGGCTCTGCCCGCCGATTTGCCGCTCGGGCTCTATGAATGCCCCGCACCTTATCGCCGCCTGCTCAGCGACGATGAGCTGAAACTGTGCATGGACACTGGCCGCTTCGCCGTCTTGAAGGATGTCAGTTGCGATCTGCCGACGGTAGCCCGCAGGGCCGCGATGACGGCCGGCACGCCCTTTGCCATCGTCAACGCCAATGCGGCGATTGCGCTTGCCGCCATGCGTGCGGGCTCGCGCGGGTTCGGCGGCGTGTTCGGCAATTTCCATCCCGACCTCTATGCCTGGATGTACGATCACAGGGACGAGGACACGGAGCTGATGCGGGATCTCGCGGTCTTTCTGGCTCTTTCCGGCATGGCGGAAGGAATGGGGTATCCCAAGCTCGCCAAGCTCTGGCATTTGCGGCTTGGAACCTTCGCGAGCGCTCATTCCCGGGTGGTGGATTACGATCCGCTGGAGCGGCACTGGGCCGCCGCTGATCTGCTGGATCATATAGAGCGGGGCACGGAGCGATTTCGCACCAGGATCGCCAAGGCCTGAAGCCGCCAGGATAGCCATGCTCATTTATCTGGCGGCAGGGATGATTGCCCGATTGTCGAATTCCTGGATGAATTTCTCGCTGTCGGGCACCTGGTCCCTGAAGCGCGCGATATCGTAGGCGTCAATCGGCGTATTCGTTTGTCCCGTGCGGATCAGTTCGCCAAGCACGGCGCCTATTCCCGGAGCGATTTGAAATCCGTGGCCGCAGCAGGCAAAGGCGTGAAAGAGCCCGTCTTGGGTCCGGCTTGGCCCGATGACCGGGCGCATGTCGGGCAGATAACCCTCGACGCCCGACCAGACGCGGATGACATGCGCATCCCGCAGGAGAGGAACGATGGCACCGAGCGCTTCCATTCCGGCGAGCGTTTTGCCGGGGGGAACGAATGTGCGATTGCCATCCGCCTCGCTGGCCGTGCGCGGATAGCCTGCAACAATGACATTGCCCCTCGGTATCTGGCGGAAGATCACGCTGCCGTTCACCATCTGCATGGAAGGCCGGATCACATGCGGAAATGGCTCGGTCACGAATTGTGGCGGTCCTGCGGAAAACACGGGCACCGGCTCGCCGAAATGCGCTGCGATAGCACCGCCCCAGGCACCCGCCGCGTTGACCAGAGTCTTCGACATGAACCGTCCTTGCGCGGTTTCCACCTCGAAGCGCGAGCCGGTGTACACGGTTGAAAGCGCTTCGCAATGCTCGACGATCCTTGCGCCGAGCCGAAGCGCCGCGCGCATGACGACCGGCGTGGCGAGCCGCGGATTGGCGGTCGCGTCGCGGCCGCAGAAGGTGGCGGCGAGCGTGTCGGTGGCCAGATAGGGAAAGCGTTGTGTCAAGGCTGCCGTTGCCAGCATCTCGATGTCGAGGCCGTGTTGCCGTGCAATCTCGGCGTGGTGCTCGAGCTTGGCGAGTTCCTTTTCGTTCCGGGCGATGTAGAGATGACCGGTGCGATCATATTCGAAGCTCTCCCCGGCGATCGTCTCGAATGCCTCCCAGATGGCCTGCGCCCTGAGGGAGAGTGGATATTGGCGCGGATCGCGGCCTTGAAGGCGCAGATTGCCGAAATTTGCGCCGCTGGATTGTGCCCCCACGAAACCCTTCTCAAGTACTGTGACCGGGTGCCCCTCACGGGCAAGGAAATAAGCGGTGAACGCACCGATCAGACCGCCGCCAATGATGATCGTCTCTGTTTCCTGCGTCATCGGAGAGCGGTTTCCGTGGTGGATATCGGCACCGGCTTCACCGGCGCCTGAGCGCGCAACCGGCCCACGGCGTCGATTGGCTTGCCGCAGGCCGCGGCGGTGATTTCCGCAAGCGCCGCGCTGCAGAAGCGCCCCTGGCAACGGCCCATGCCGCAGCGCGTTATGGCTTTCATGCGGTTGAGTTCGACGGGACCAAACGCCTGTGTGGCCGCTGTGCGGATGTCGTCCGCTGTTACGTTCTCGCAACGGCAGACGATTGTATGGCCGGGCAGGGTCTGTGCGGTTTCATGGGGCCAGCGGAAAGCCGTTGCTAGATGATGCTGGAACCTGCGCAGTTTGCCGACCTGAGTTTGAAGGTGCGCTCCGTTCTTGCCCGCCTGCGACATGCCGAGTTCGCCCAGCAATGCCGTGGCGGCAAGGGTGCCGCTGGCGATGGCGGCGTACGCGCCACCGGTCGCAGCGCCGTCGCCGGCGATATACAGGCAGTCACCGGCGCGACCGTTTTCGTCGACCCTTGGCAGCCACTGCCGAAGGCGGTGGTCGAACCGGAAATCGGCACCGGCAAGTTCGGCCAGCTGCGTTTCGGCGCGCAGCCCATATCCGAGCGCAACGGCATCGCAGGTCAGACGGTGTTCGGTGCCCGACGCATCGCAAAAGCGGATTGCCGTCACCCGGTCCTGCCCTTCGATTTCCCGTAGCTCGACACCATTGTGGATGGGCACGCCGCGTTTCTTCAAAGCCCACAGATAGGACAGGCCCTGCAGGAAAGTCCGGCCGGAATTGAGAAGCCCCGGCGCGGCGCGGAGCTTGTGATGCAAAGGGGTGGTATCGAGCACACAAAGCTGCCGTGCGCCAAGTTTGTGGTATTGCAGGGCGGCCAGAAGGAGCAGAGGCGAACTGCCGGCAAACACGATCCGGCGACCGATAAAGCAGCCCTGGTCCTTGAGCGCGACCTGAGCGGCGCCAAGCGAGAAGACGCCGGGAAGTGTCCAGCCGGGGAGGGGCATCAACCTGTCGGTGGCGCCGGGAGCAAGGATAAGCCCGTCAAAGGCGATTTCGGAGAAGCCTTTGTCGTTGAACGTGTGCGCCTTTCGGTCGTGAATGGCCCAGACGAGCGTTGAAGAACGATGGTCGATCTTGTCGAGGCAGCTGCGAAACCTGGAATGAAGATCTCGGTATCTGCCGTATTCGCGTCCGTAGATCGCATCGGCATCGAGATCGATGTCGGGGTTGGTTTGCCGAAATCCCTGCCCGCCAGCCAGAGTGTTCTCATCGATCACGATTGGTCGAATGCCGGCTTCCGCCAATGCCATGGCGGCGCTCATCCCGGCCGGCCCCGCGCCTATGATCAGGATTTGGCGCAAGGCTTGCCTCCTTTCAGGTGCGTCGGCGGCGAGGTGTAGAGATCGAGACCGGAAGTGATCGGTGTCGAACACGCTCTCAGGCGTTTCCCTTCGGCGCTCCACATCCAGCAATCCTGACAGGCGCTCATCAGGCAGAAGCCGGCACGCGGCTCCCCAGTGAATTCCGAACGGCGCAATATGTGACGGCTCTGGAGCGCGGCAGACAGAACGCTTTCTCCCGAATGGGCCGATATGGCGTGTCCGTCGATGCGAAACCGTATGGCTGCACCCTTGCGGCGCCCCACCGCTACGAATTGAGCGTCACTTTGAACGTCACTGGCCGCAGCTCGGTCGCTGGAAGACATATCTATCGTATTGCAATAATTATTATCGTTATGAAAATGATTGAATGCAATCGACGGATTGTCAATAGAGCGCGTTCACAGCTTCGAGATGGACCTGGCGGCGGCAACGACGAGCGGGGCGAAACGCTCGACGAGTTCGGAGCGGGTGTAGCGCGCCAGCGATGTCGCTATGTTGATCGCGGCAATCGGGTGGCCGACCGTATCGAGGATGGCTGCGGCAACGGAGCCGTCGCCATGATAGATTTCCTCGCATGCGACGGCAAAGCCGGATTGGCCGGCCTCTACGATTCGTGCCTCGATCTGCGTCTTGTCCCAGACCGTGTGTGGCGTAAAGGGGCGCAGGTCCGAAGCCTCGATGATGGCTGCTGCTTCCCCGGCGGGCAGTCGTGAGAGGATGGCAAGCCCGGGTGCCGTGCAGTAGGCAGGAAGCCTGGTCCCCACGATGACATCGGTGTTGAGCACGTGCCGGCTGAGGAAGCGTGAGACGAAAACCACCTCAGTGCCGTCCGGTATCGTCAAGTTCACCGTTTCCTCGGTTTCCTTGCTCAGGTGCTGCAGATAAGGCAGCGCTCTTTCCATCAGCCGGTTGGCGCGCGTGAAGTGATAGCCGAGATCAAGCGTTCTCACGCTGAGCTCGAACTGCCGCGTTGTCGGGTTCTTGTTCAGATATCCCAGTTTCACGAGCGTGTGTGTGAAGCGTTGCGCCGCGCTCATGTCCAGGTCGGTCTCTGCCGCGATCTGCGACAGGTTCATGGTGGAACGCTCCGCGTTGAATGCGGAGAGAACGCGGAAGGCCTTCTCGACGGAACGCACCATCAGCGGGTCGGTCTTCGATGGTTTTTCTCTGCTTGTCACCAGGGTGGGTCCTCTTGCCAGACGTCGAATTTCGACCGGACGCGGTGCGGATGCCGAATAGGCCCTCTAGCCCATTCGGCAAAAAACGGGAAGCGAGCTTGACAGAATGAAAACATTCCATTCAAAATACAATAATAATTATTGCATAGAAATAGTTGGGAGCAGCGAATGCGCGAATTCATCCTCACCGAGGTCGAGGGTCCCGTCTTCAAAATCACGCTGAATCGTCCGCAGGTTCTGAACGCCTGGAACGCGGCCATGCGGGAAGAGCTGATCGATGCGTTGACGGAAGCCGAAGACAATGACGCGGTCCGTGCGGTCATCCTGACCGGAGCGGGAGACCGTGCGTTTGGCGCCGGGCAGGACCTGAACGAGACGAAGACGTTTGATGCGGATCGCGCGGAGGTCTGGATCGGCGAATGGGAGAAGCTCTATGTCCGCTTCCGCACGCTTTCAAAGCCGATCATTGCGGCATTGAACGGTGTCGCGGCGGGTTCGGCGTTCCAGGTCGCCCTGCTTTGCGATCTGCGGATAGGGCACGCCGGCGTGCGCATGGGGCAGCCGGAGATCAACTCCGGAATTCCCAGCACGACCGGCCCGTGGATCATGCGGGAAATGCTGGGCATGGCGCGTACGATCGACCTGACGCTGACCGGCCGCCTGATGAATGCGGACGAAGCCGAGCGGATCGGTCTCATCAACCGGCTGGTTCCGCAGGACAAGGTGGCCGAAGAAGCCACGAAGCTTGCCTTGGAACTGGCATCGAAACCGCCCGTGGCGATGCGGCTTGATCGTCAGCGGTTCCGCGAGATGACGGAAGCGGGCCTGCAGGATGCGTTGAGTGCGGGCATTCGCATCCAGCGCGAAGCCTATGCCACGGGAGAGCCCGCCCGCATGATGGAGGCGTTTCTCGCAAAACGCAGGGCCTGAAGCGCAAAAACCTGCTTAACTGGAGAAAAAAGGGGAACGAAATGAACAAGTATAACAACATCTCTTTGACCCGCCGTACCGTGCTTCTGGGAGCAGGCGCGGCACTGGCCGCACCGGCGATCCTGCGCCCGGCCTACGGGTCGACCACTCTTACGGTGGCCGACCCGGGCGGTCCGTTCAGCCCGGCTTTCCGCAAGGCGTTCTATGCGCCTTTCGAAAAGGAAACCGGCATGACGATTGCCAATGTGGCCCGCGAGGCCGAGCCGACGGCGCAGTTCAAATCGATCGTCGAGACGGGAACCTTCATCTGGGATGTGTGCACCCTCACGCTCTCGGCACGGATGATCCTGGAAAAACAGGATCTGCTGGAGCCGACCGGCGTGGAGGCTGCGGATGCTCCGGGCATGATGAAGGAAGCGCTGTTCTCCAATTTCGTGGGCACGGACGTCTATTCGACGATTTTTGCCTACCGCACGGACAAGCTGAAGGACAATGGGCCGAAGTCCTGGACGGATTTCTGGAATGTCGAATCTTTCCCGGGGCGCCGTTCCCTGCGCAAGAACCCCATCGACACGCTGGAGCAGGCACTTCTGGCCGACGGTGTGCCGCTTGAAGAGTTGTACCCCCTCGATCTGGATCGGGCTTTTGCCAGCCTCGACAAGATCAAGCCGCATGTCGACGTGTGGTGGACAGGTGGCGCGCAATCGACGCAGCTGCTCCAAAGCGGCGAAGTGGACTTGATTTCCGGTTGGAACGCGCGCCTTCAGGCGGCCATTGATGGCGGAGCGCCGGCCGAACTGGTCTGGAACCAGGGGCTCTATTCGGTTGAGGGCTGGGGCATTCCCAAGGGGAATCCGAAGGCCGACGCCGCGCGCGAATTCGTCAAGTTCTGCACGCGGCCTGAACAGCAGGCGCTCTATACGAGCGAGCTCGCATATGGGCCCACGAACCAGAAAGCCTATGACAGCATCGATGCGGAACGCGCCAAGGTTCTGCCGACCGCGCCCGCGAACATCTCGCAGATGCGGCTGGCGAGCGAGGACTGGTGGAGCGAGAACCGTGCGGATGTGACCGAGCGTTTCAACGCCTGGCTTCTGATCTAGCATCTGCTTCTGGTGAGCGGCCGGCAAGCATTGCGCCGGTCGCGCATGGGCACGCCCGAGCCCGGGCGTGCGCCTTGACCTATTCAGGATGAACGATGGTGAATGTGGACACGACAAATGTGCAGCCGAAGCTGAAGATCAGCGGACTTGGCAAGCGCTATGGTGAGGTTGTCGCGCTGGAGCCGACCGACCTTACGGTGGATGCGGGGGAATTCGTGACGCTGCTTGGACCCTCGGGGTCAGGCAAGACGACGCTGTTGCAGATGATTTCGGGTTTGACCGAACCGACCACGGGAACCCTGCATGTGGACGGCCGCGACGAGACGGCAACGCCCGTACATCGGCGCGACATGGGACTGGTGTTCCAGCACTACGCTCTCTTTCCCCACATGACAGTCGGGGAGAACATAGCCTTTCCGTTGAAGATGCGTGGAACGCCGGCGAGCGAGGTCCGCGAACGCGTCCGCGAGACCTTGGCGAAGGTGCAGCTTGAACAATACGGGGATCGCTTCCCGCGTGAACTTTCCGGCGGTCAGCAGCAACGCGTCGCGCTGGCCCGTTGCTTCGTCTATCGCCCGCAGGTCGTTCTCATGGATGAGCCGCTGGGCGCCCTCGACAAGAACCTTCGCGAGCATATGCAATTCGAGATCAAGCGGCTGCATCGGGAATTCGGCACCACCGTCATCTATGTGACTCACGATCAGGAGGAAGCGCTGGTCCTTTCAGATCGCATCTGCCTGATGAACCATGCACGCGTCGAGCAGATCGGCACGCCGCGCGAAATCTATTCGCGTCCGAAGAGCATTTTCTCCGCCCGTTTCATCGGGCTTTCGAACCTGTTCGTCGGCAAGGTTTCCGATGCCGGCGACGGCCGTATCGTGGTGGCCAATTCCAATGGCAGCTTCGAGGCGCGGCAGGAGAATTGCGGACCGCTTGTCAATGGCAAGGCCGGGCTCGTTCTGCGGCCCGAGCAATTGCGTCCCGGCCCGGCGGGAGCTGGCGAGAACGACATCACCGGAACGGTCACGGAAATCATTTATGTCGGCTCTGACACGCGTCTGGTACTGACTTTGCAAGACGGTGAAACCCTGTCGGTGCGCCATGATCCGGCAGCAACGCTACCGGCGCTCGGCGATTCCCTCACCTATCACTGGCCCATCGATGTTGCGGTGGTTGTTTCATGACTGCCGCCAGCCTTTCCGCCTCGCCACGAAACCTCCGTCTGCGCGCCAACGCATTGTGGCTCGCCGCGCCCGCGATAGCGTTCCTGATCGTCTTCTTCCTCATTCCCGTGGGCCGGCTTCTTTTCCTGAGCGTTCAGGGGGACACCGGCAATCTGACTGCGGAGCACTATTCGCGCCTCCTCCACACGGAGGTGTACTGGCGTATCCTAATCATCACGTTCCGGATCGCGGGTTTGACCGCCTTCTTCTCGTTGCTTCTCGGCTATCCGCTTGCCTATTGGCTCTCCCAGCTCAGGGAGAACCGGCGCAATCAGATGCTTCTGCTGGTACTGGTGCCGTTCTGGACGAGTTATCTGGTGAAGGCTTTCGCGTGGATGCTTTTGCTCGGCAACCAGGGCGTGCTGAACCGTCTTCTGGGCGGTGCGGGGATCATCGATGGTCCGTTGCCGCTTATGTACAATGAGTTCGGCGTAATCGTCGGCATGGTGCATGCGATGATGCCGCTGGCGGTTCTCACGATGATGCCCGTGATGAGCGGCATCGATACGCGCCTGTCGCAAGCAGCCGGCACGCTCGGCGCCAATGGCGCGCATCGCTTCTGGATGGTCTATTTTCCGCTGTCCATTCCCGGAATGGCGGCAGGTGGTCTCCTCACATTCATCACGTCGCTCGGCTTTTTCATCGTCCCCGCCTTCCTGGGCGGGCGGCAACAGACCATGTTGGCGCAGCTGATCATCATTCAGGTGCAGGAACTGGTGAACTGGGCTTTTGCCGGGGTCCTTGCGACCATGCTGCTTGTGTCGGCCCTCATCGCCTGCTGGATTTACAATCATCTTTTCGGCCTGGCATCGCTTTCGGCGGGGAACAGCACGACCGACAAGACCTCGTCCGCCTGGACCCGCCGTTTCGGCTTTGCCATTCTGGAAAAGCTCGCATGGGCGACATCGGCGGTGACCAACCGCTTTGCTGGCAAAAGCCGCGGAAGGCTCCTGCCGGCCTATGTCGCGCTGATCGTGTTTTTCCTTGTGGTGCCGACGCTGATGGTGATCCCGATCGCCTTCACCAGCTCAGATTTTCTGGAGTTTCCGCCACCGGGCTACAGCACACGCTGGTTCAGCCTCTATTTCAATTCGCCGATCTGGATTTCCGCGACGGTTCGTTCTTTCGGTGTCGCCTTCGCAACAGCCATAGCCGCCACGGTGATCGGCGGGTTTGCCGCTCTCGCCATCGCCCGCTCGCGTTCGCGTTTCGGCGGTGTCGTGTTCGCCTTCATGCTGGCGCCGATGATCGTGCCACGCATCGTGATCGCGGTCGGTCTGTTCTATCTGTTCGCGCAGATGGGGCTGGTGGCGACCAATCTGGGCCTGGTGATCGGGCACACGGTCCTTTCCATACCTTTCACCTTCGTTGCGATTGCCGCTGTGCTCAAGGGGTATGACTGGCGTCTCGATCAGGCCGCCGCCTCGCTTGGCGCCGGCCGGTTTCAGGTTCTGCGCCTGATCACCGTGCCCTTGATCCGCGGTGGGGTGATTTCGGCATTCCTGTTCGCCTTCGTCACGTCCTTTGACGAACTGACAATCGCCATCTTCGTGAGCGGCGGGCTGAAATCCACGCTTCCAAAGCAGATGTGGGACGACATGATCCTGCAACTCAATCCGACCCTGGCTGCCGTTTCGGTGGTGGTGCTTGTCATCGTCACCGCGATCCTGCTCGTTGCCGACCGTCTGCGCCGCTGAGGCGCGGACGGTTGCTGCCGGGTAGCGGGGAAGACGTCATTTGAGATACCCAAGGTAAGAGAATGCAAATGTCAGAAGGTTTCATCGACCTGCTTTGCCGGCATGCGGCCGACAGTCCGGAAAGAATATTCGCCCGGCACGAGGGTGCCGCGGTCTCATTCGGCGATCTGGAACGCGCCTCTGCCCTGCTGGCGGTGGCGATCCGCGAAAAGGGCGTCAAGCGCGGCGACCGCATCGCAGTGGTCATGCGCAACAGCCCATTCGCGATGGCCATGATCTATGCAATCACCCGTGCCGGTAATGTGTGGGTTCCGGTCAATGCGGCTCTCAAGGGAGAGGGGCTGGAATATATCATCGGCCATAGCGATCCTGCCCTGATCGTCGCCGATGAGGAGTTCGCCGAATTGATCGCCGGCTGCCGGGCGGCAAGCGGCGTCCCGGTCATCACAAACCGCGAGCGCGACCTGCCCGCTGGCACCGTCGCATTCGACGAGGCCCTACCCTTGCCCGATGACGCGGCGGCCATCATGTACACCTCGGGAACGACAGGTCCGGCGAAGGGCGTGATCGTGACCCATCGCATGCTGCGTCTTGCCGCCGAAGCGGTTGCCTTGTGTTCGGCGCCACGCCCCGGCGACGACTATTATGTCTGGGAGCCCTTCTATCATATCGGTGGCGCGCAGACCCTGCTCCTGCCCCTGGTGCGCGAGGTTACCCTCACTCTGGGAAGCCGCTTCAGCGCAAGCCGTTTCTGGCAGGATGTCAGCGCAGCCGGTTCCACGCATATTCATCATCTCGGCGGTGTCATCCAGATCCTGCTCAAGCAGCCGCCATCGCCGCTCGACAGAGGCCATAATGTCCGGATCGCGTGGGGAGGGGGATGCGCCAGGGAAGTCTGGCGGGCCTTCGAGGAGCGGTTCGGCATTCATATCAGGGAGTGCTACGGCATGACCGAGGCGTCGAGCCTGACGACCTATAACGATACCGGCCTTGTCGGTTCTGTCGGAAAGCCCATGCCATGGTTCAACGTGCGCCTGCTTGACGATAGCGGCCAGGAAATACTCGACGGACGCGGGGAAATCGTCATCACGACGTCCGTTCCCGGCGCCATCTTCCCCGGCTATTTCCGCAATCCCGAGGCGACCGCGAAAGCGCTTCGCCCAGAGGGCTTTCGTACCGGCGACGTCGGTTCGTGGGATGCCGGCGGCAATCTGTTTTTTCACGGCCGGAAATCCGACAGCGTGCGTTGCCGCGGTGAAAACGTATCGTCCTGGGAGGTGGAGCATGTGGCGGCACAGCATCCCGATGTGGAAGACAGTGCCATGATCGGCGTGGCCACCGATGTGGGCGAGCAGGACATCAAGCTGTTCGTGCAGCTTAAGCCGGGCGCGGTAGCGGACGCAGATGCGCTTGGCGCGTGGCTGGGCCAACGGCTGGCGGGCTTCCAGGTGCCGCGCTACATCGCCTTCGTGAAGGCGTTCGACCGCACCCCCAGCCAACGGATCATGAAGCACAGGCTGCCGGGTTCCACCGATGATTGCTGGGACCGGATGGCGGAAAGGGAGCGCGCATGATGAGCGGCACATTCAAGACCGATGTCCTGATTTCGGGAACCGGCGCCTTCGCAGGCCGCATCGCGCTTGACATCGCCTCGACAGCGCCGGAGCCGGTCAATGTCGTGATCGCCGGTCGCAACCGTGACCGGTTGGATTGGCTGAGGACGGCCGGCAACGCGCGCGCCTCGATGTTTTCGCGCCCCGCCACCTTTTCGACCATGGAGGTGGACCTGCTCGAGGAGGGGGCAGCGGAGCGCATGATCCTTCAGACCCGGCCGAAGATCGTCGTTCAGGCCGCGTCCGTACAGACCTCCTCGGTCATTTCCGATACCGGAAATGCCTGGACGGCGCTGGTGGCCGAAGGCGGCTTGAGCGCAACGGCCATTTTTCAGGCGTTGCTGACGAGCCGGGTCGGCAAGGCGATCAGCGAACACTCCCCCAGGAGTGCCCTGATCAATTGCTGCTTTCCAGACGTGGTGAATGCCATGATCCAGGCGCTTGGGCATGACGTGCTTTGCGGCACAGGCAATGTGGCAATCCTTTCCAATGTTTTTGCGGGCGCCCGGGGGGCTGACGCCCCGGAGCGCCTGCGCGTGCTTGCCCATTATCAGAACCTTGCCGCATGGCGCTTGCCGCGCGAGCGCAGGGCGGGGGCCACGCCACCGCGCGTGTTTCTGGACGGCCGGGAGGTTGCGGATGTGTTCGAGGCATTTGCCTCGATCAAGCTGACCGCCGAACCGGCGATCGAGGTCTCCGGGGCCTCGGGTGTGACTTTGATCTGCGCCTACGCGGCGGGCCGGCCCTGGGCAGGGCATGTGCCGGGACCGGGCGGCCTGCCCGGCGGATATCCGGTGCGGCTCGAAGCGGGAAAGCTGCATCTGGATCTCCCCGAAGGTCTCGCCCGGGAAGAAGCCATTTCGTGGAACCACGCCTTCGAGGCGAAAAACGGTCTGGTGCTGGACGGTCAGCATGCGCATTTCACGGGCCGGCTGAAAGCGGCGTTCGAACGGGTTGGCTTCGCCCATGCCGGCGGCTTCGAGATCGGCCGGTTGGAGGAGGCCTATCGGGATCTCGCGCTTCTGCGCGATGCGTTGAGCCGGCAGCCGGCCTGAACTGGAGGGGTGCCATGGGCGATGCACGGAAGGTGGTTGTCATCGGTGCCGGCATCATCGGCGCGTTTGCGGCATGGGAACTGCTCGAGGATGGTCATGACGTCATCATTCTGGATGCCGAAGAGCCGGGCGGGCGGCAGGGCGCCAGCTATGGCAATGGCGCGTGGATCATGGAAAGCTCGCTGCTTCCGGTTTCCGTCCCGGGCCTGTGGCGGCAGGTTCCGGGCTATCTCATGGACCCCCTTGGTCCGTTCGCCATTCGCTGGTCTCATCTTCCCGCGTTGACGCCATGGCTCGCCCGGTTCCTTCTGGCGGGGTCAAGTGTCGGAAAGATCGAACGGACGGCCGGTTTCCGCCACGCGCTGACGCAGGGGGCATTGCAGCGCTACGAGGCGGTCGCGGAGGCAAACGGCCTCGCTTCCTTTTTCAGGCATGACGGGCATCTTTTCCTTTACCCCGACAGAGCAACCTACGAGGCCGACGGCCTCGCCTGGGGGCTGCGCCGGCGCTACGGCATCGAGTGGCAGGAGCTGGAAGGCGAGGCGCTGCACGCCTTCGAGCCGGGGCTGGGAGCGCATCACCGGTTCGGTGTCTACATTCGTGCGGGTGCAAATCTTTCCGATCCCGGGGCCTTTATTGCCGGTCTGGTCGAAGGCGCGGCCCGGCGAGGCGCGGTTCTGCAACGGGGGCGGGCGACGGGCTTCCGGTTCGAGGGGAACCGGCTGCGCGCCGTGAAAACCGATCAGGGCGACATCGATTGCGGCAGGGCCATCCTGACGGCGGGCATAAATGCGCGTGATCTTGCACTGCAATGCGGTGACAGGGTGCCGCTCGAAGCGGAGCGGGGCTACCATGTGGTGGTGCCGGATATCGAAGGCGGCCCGCGCCATCCCGTCATGATGATGGATGGGAAGATGGTTTTCACGCGGACGCAGGCAGGCCTCAGGATCGCAGGGCAGGTGGAGCTGGCCAGCCTTGGTGCCGAACCTGACTGGCGGCGCGCCGACATCCTCCTGAAGCATCTCGAACGGGCATTTCCCGCCATGGCGGATCGACTGGAGGAAGGTGTCATCGATCGATGGATGGGCAATCGTCCCTCGACGCCTGACGGCATTCCCTGCATCGGTCCATCGCGCCTGTCTCCCGATATCATCTATGGTTTCGGACACGGCCATAGCGGCATCACCATGGCGCCGATGACGGGCAGGCTCATTGCCGATCTTTGTGGTGGCGGGCATCCTGCCATCGACCCGAATCCCTATGAAGCGGAACGCTTCCGGTGATCGGCGCGCAGCCACTCTTTATCGGCGAGGAAGAGCTTCGCCGGCTTGGCCTGACGCCGGGTGAGGCGCGGGATGCCCTCTCGCATGCTTATCGGTTGCAGCACGCGGGACATGTTCGGGTTAAGCCGAAAACGTCTCTCGACATTGCACCGGGGCACAAGTTCCAGGCCATGTGCGCGGCCTGTGAGGAGCTTGATCTGGCGGTCGTAAAGTGGCTCGGCGTCGCGCCTCGCGGGGCGGGGGACCCATCTCCCGGCATCCACGCGCTGGCCGTGCTGAACGATTTCAATTCGGGCGCACCGCTTGCCGTCATGGACGCGAATGCGATGACGGGATTGCGCACGGCGGCAATGTCCGCATTGGCAGCACGTTTTCTCGCCCGGGAAAACAGCAGGACGATCGGCTTCGTCGGTTGCGGGCTTCAGGCCCGCATGCATCTCGAAGCAATGCACGATCTCTTTCCAGGTCTGGCGGTGGTGCTTTGCAACAGCAGATCGGAGCAATCCGCCCGCCGACTGGCCGACCTTGCTGGCACGTTTGGGCTGGAAGGCAAGGTCTGTTCCGACCCCGCGCGGCTTCTGAGCGAGAGCGATATCGTCGTCACCACGGTTCCCATGAACGCGGGTTTCGAGCCCTTTCTGGACGCGTCGAATCTGGCGCCCGGCGTCTTCGTCGCGGCGGTGGATATCGGTCGTTCCTGGCATCCGGGTGGCTTCAAGGTTTTCGATTGCATGGCGACCGATAGCCGGCTTCATCACGGTATCGAGATGAAGCCGGGGATGAGGATAGACTGCGACCTGTCGGAATTGGCCGGAGGTGTTCATCCGGGTCGGGTATCGGAAGCCCAAAGGGCACTCTTCGTTTTTCAGGGACACGCAACTGCGGATCTGGCCATTGCGTGGCTGGTGTGGTCCCGGCTTCAGGCCGCAACCGGCAGGCACATATAGCCCGCGGTTCGCGGTGTCAGTCATTCTCAGGCAAGCATTCGACAGCGAAAATCGTAGGCGTGAAAGCTGGAGGAACGACCGGCTTTCAAAAAAATTCCGACCTTTGCGATTGGCCTGTCGGCAAATGTGCGTCAGCTTCGTCCTAGAGGTATCAGCTGTGAAAGCCGGGTCGCTGTGAAGACCCGGACACACATCGAAGACCGAGGAGACGAGACATGACTGAGATCGTAAACTGCCTGTGGTTCGATCATGGCGAGGCGAGCAAGGCTGCCGCCTTCTATGCCGCCACCTTTCCCGACAGCCGGGTGAGCCGGGTGAATGCGGCGCCGACCGATTTTCCCGGTGGCACGAAAGACACCGAACTGACTGTCGAGTTCACCGTGCTGGGCCGGCCTTTCATAGGGTTGAACGGTGGCCCCAATTTCAAGGCGAATGAAGCCGTCAGCTTCATGGTGCTTACCGAAGATCAGGAAGAAACCGACCGCTACTGGAGCGCCATCGTCGAAAACGGCGGCACCGAGAATGCATGCGGCTGGTGCAGGGACCGGTGGGGGTTCTCCTGGCAGATCACGCCAAGGCGTCTGATGGAACTGACGACGAGCTCGGATCGCGCCAAGGCCAAGCGTGCAATGGAAGCGATGATGACCATGAGGAAGATCGACATAGCGGCGCTGGAAGCCGCCGTGGCGGAATAACCGCGATCCGCGGCGATATCGCACCGCGACAAACAATGAATGGAGACGATCATGCCGAACACGGTCAAACTGCACCGGGTTTTCGCCACGAAGCCTGAAAAGGTCTACCGCGCCTTCCTGGAGCCCGATGCGATTGCAAGCTGGATTCCGCCTTTCGGGTTCACCTGTACGGTCCACGAGCTCGAGGCAAGGGAGGGCGGCAAGCACAGAATGTCTTTCCGGAACTTCACCACCGGGCAGAGCCATTCCTTCGGCGGCACCTATCTGAAGCTCGTTCCCGGCGAACTGCTCATCTACAGCGATGTGTTCGACGACCCCAACCTTCCGGGCGAGATGAAGGTGACGGTCACCCTTAAGGCGGTCTCCGTCGGCACCGAGATGACGGTGGTCCAGGAAAACGTGCCGGATATCATCCCGTTGGAGGCATGCTATCTCGGCTGGCAGGAATCGCTGCGCAAACTGGCCAAGCTGGTAGAGCCCGAAATCACGCAATAACAATCCCAGGGAAATTTCCCCGCCATACGGGTTTGCCCTGAAGCCCGTATGGCGGAGTAAACGCCTTTGCAAAACCGGAATTCCCGCCCCCTGCAAGACGCCCGCCAGAACATCTCGGCCTGTATATTAGCCGGCGAATCACATTCCTTGCGGACCAGGCATCGTTCATCAATATAATTGCGGGATCGTCATCGAACTGTATCATAGCGAAAATAAACGCGGGCAATACGCAATCTGACAGGGAGATCCTTCATGACGTTCCAGCGACGCGCGCTTCTCAAGGGCGCGGCAAGTGTGGCCGGGCTTTCGCTCGCTGCCCCCTTTGTGTCCCGCACAAGTTTTGCGCAGGGCTCCTCCGGCACGGTCAATATCTTTGCATGGGCCGGCTATATCAATGATGAGATGCTGGCTGCGTTCGAAAAGGCGACCGGCATCAAGGCGAAATACACGCCCTACGGCACCAATGACGAATTGCTGAACCAGCTCCGCGCCAACAATGGCGCCGGTTTCGACATCATCTGGCCGACGGTTGACCGTGTGCCCAATTACGTCGAATTCGGTCTGGTCCAGCCGCTCGACGAAGCCAAGATCGAGGTAGCGAAATGCTTGCCGAGCGCCTGGGCGAATTCTGCCAAATACGGCGCTGTGGTTGACGGAAAGCGCTATCAGGTGCCGACCGACTGGGGCACCGAGGCGATTGCCTTCGACAAGCAGCAGGCGCCGCTCGAATATGGCACCGCTTCCTATGGCGATATCTGGAAGAAGGAGATGGCGGGCAAGGCGACCGTGCGCGGTCACTCGAGCCTTGTCGGTCTCGGCCTGTGGCTGGAAGCCGAAGGCAAGCTACCCCGTCCGCTGCTCGATGCGTTCGGCAGCCCGGAAGCACAGGTCGAAATCTTCGACGTCATCCTCGCCGAGGCCATTGCGCGCAAGGGCAACATCATTCAGTTCTGGTCGAACGAGAATGAAGCGCAGGGCGCTTTCCGCGTGAATGGCGCGGCCATCGGCCAGACCTGGGATTCGACTGGCGCTGCCCTTTCCAAGGAAGGTCTGCCCATCGGTTTCATCGCACCGAAGGAAGGCGCGCTGGCCTGGATGGAAGGCGTTTCCATACCCAAGGGCGCGGAGAACATCGACCAGGCCTATGCGTTCATCAACTGGTTCCTGACGCCGGAAGCCGGCGCCATGTATTCCAACGCCACCTCGATCAATTCGACCGCGGTGGGGGCGTCGGATCTCCTTTCCGACGAGGCGAAGGCCTTTTTCGCGGCCGCCTATCCGGGCGATGCGCTCGACAAGCTTTGGTGGTGGCCGATCCAGGAAAGCTGGTACGTCACCAAGCGCAATGAATATCAGGATCGGTTCCTCTCGGCCTGATCACTTCCCGGAAGGGGCGGCCTGTTGCCCCTTCCTCACCTCCGAGAGGGCATATGTCTCATTCCGTCGAACTGCATCAGGTCGGCATGACCTTCGGCCAGACGCGCGCCGTGGGCGACGTTTCGTTCACCGTGGAAGGCGGCGAGTTCTTCTCGATCCTTGGCCCATCCGGTTGCGGCAAGACCACAATCCTGCGGATGATTGCAGGCTTCCTGACACCCTCCGAGGGACAGATTGTCATCGGCGGACGCGATATGGCGGGTCTTGGACCCGACCAGCGACCGACGGCCATGATCTTTCAATCGCTGGCGCTGTTTCCGCTGATGACGGTGTGGGAGAACATCGCCTTCGGCCTGGAGGCACGTGGGGTTTCAAAAGCCGAGCGCCGCAAACGGGCGGATGAGCTGCTGAAACTGATCGCGCTGGAGGGGTTCGGCGAACGAATGCCCGGCGAACTTTCCGGCGGGCAGCGGCAGCGCGTGGCGATAGCCCGCGCGCTTGCGGTGGAGCCGCAGGTGCTCTTGCTCGACGAGCCGCTTTCCGCGCTCGATCTGAAACTGCGTCAGCATATGCGCGCGGAGCTGCGCGCCCTGCAGAAGCGCACCGGCGTCACTTTCATCTACATCACCCATGACCAGTCGGAAGCGCTTGCAATGTCCGACCGCATCGCGGTGATGAGCGCCGGTGTTCTGCAACAGGTCGGGGCGCCTCGAGAGCTTTACGACAATCCGGCCACGTCATTCGTGGCGAGCTTTGTCGGTGAAACCAATGCGCTTGCGGGAAAGGTGACGAGCCTCGCATCCGGCATCGCAACCGTCGAAACCAGTCTCGGCGCCATGCATGGCAAGGCGGGGCCCGGAGTTGCGGCGGGGCAGGCGGCCCGGCTCTATGTGCGGCCGGAAGCGCTGGTCGTTTCCGCCAAGGGTGGCGACAACAGGCTCGACGCCACGGTGGAGCGCATCGATTTCGAGGGGGCTTTCGCCCTTGCCCATGGACGGCTCGACGACGGGTCCGAACTGGTGGCGTCGATATCGAGCACGAAGCTCTCCGATGCGCCGTCCATCGGTGCACGCGCTTCCTTTGCTTTCGACCGGCGTCATGCGGTGGTGCTCGCCGATGGCTGAGCTTTACCGAAGGTTCGGGGGCGGTCTTGCCACGATCTTCCTGGCGCTGGTGCTGCTGTGGATCGCGGGCATGGTGCTCGCGCCCAACGTGATGATGATCGATTACGCGTTGCGGCCGAACCTGCCCCCGGCTCAGATCGGCGGGCCGAACGATGTCTACTCGCTGGACAATGTGCTCTATCTGGCCAACGAGGCCGTGCACCGGTCAATCTTCTTCAAGACGATATGGGCAAGCGCTTTCGTGGCCTTTGCGACCTTCGTCGTCTGTTATCCCCTGGCCTACTGGCTTGCCCAGCATGCAACGCCGGGCCAGACGGCCGTCGCACTCATCGCGCTCACCATACCGTTCTGGGTCAACGAGGTTCTGCGCACGCTCGCATGGTACATCCTGCTTGCGTTCCGCGGGCCGCTCAACGCACTCTTATTGAGCATCGGCCTCATCGATGAGCCGGTGCGCTGGTATGGCAATGGCGGCGTTCTGGCGGGCATGATCTATGCCTACATCCTGTTCATGCTGTTTCCCATCTACAATGCGGTCGAAAGCCTGGAAAAAGCCCAGATCGAGGCCGCTCGCGATCTCGGGGCCTCGACCTGGCGCATTCACTGGCGCGTGGTGATGCCGCATGCCAAGGCAGGCATCGCCACCGGTTGTGTCTTTACTTTCATGCTGGCAGCGGGCTCCTATGTCGCCCCGGCGCTGCTCGGCGCGCCCGGCAGCCGCTGGTTCACCCAGATCATCTATAACTGGTTCTTCGAAGGCGGCGACTGGAACCGCGGCGCCGCTTATGCGCTGGTGCTTCTGGTGCTCTGTCTGGCCGTGGTGCTGGTGACGTTGAAACTGGCGCGCGTGAACCTGACGGATGTGGCGAAATGAGTGCTGCCGACCGCATCTCGCGCGCCCTCTTCGGGTTCTACCTGATCGCGTTCTTCGTCTATCTTTTCGCGCCGCTTGCAATCATGGGGGCCGCAACCTTCAACACGAGCCGGTTCCCAACGGTGACGCCGTGGCAGGGCACGACGCTGCGATGGTTCTCCGAACTGTGGTCGGATGGTGCCATGTGGCAGTCTCTCTGGACTTCCGCCGTTGTCGCCTTCTTTGTCGTGCTCATCGCGCTGCCGGTCGGGACCGCCGCGGCGCTGATACTCACCAGCCTGCATGCGCGTGCGCGGGGCTTCCTCTATGCCGTCATGGTCTCGCCGCTGCTCACGCCGGGTGTGGTCATCGGCATCGCCACGCTCGTCCTGTGGCGGCAGTTGGGGGTTGGGGGCGGTGTGTTTCTCATTGTCGTTGCCCAGGCGAGTTTCATCATCTGCTACGTGATGCTCATGGTTGCCGCACGTCTGCAGCGTTTCGATCGCACGCAGGAAGAGGCGGCACTCGGTCTCGGCGCCTCGAAGTTCATGGTGTTCCGGCGCATCCTGCTGCCTTTCCTCAAGCCCGCGCTGATCGCGGCCGCGTTTCTCACCGTTCTTCAGTCGATCGAGAATTACAACACCACCCTGTTCGTGCGCGGCTTCGACACACCGCTCACCGTCTTCATCGCCACCAAGGTGCGCACCGGGCTGACGCCGGCTGTCAATGCGCTTGCCCTCATCATGATTTCAATCACCATTCTGGGCGCGGTTGCCTATGAAGTGGCGCGCCGCAGGCGGGCAAAGGCGGGCGGGGCGGCTTAGGCAGCCATGCGCGCCCGCCAAACGTCTTGTTTCTCCCCGGCAGCTATTGGGTAAGATGCGGGGGAATTGCCGGCGTTCCAGAGCAGGCCATGGGAGGAAACATGAACCCCTTCGTTTTCAATACGACCAAATCCATCCTCTTCCGTTCAGGCGCAGCAAGGGAGATCGACCGGCACGCAGGCAACCTTCTGGGGGAGAGGGTGTTGTTGGTCACCGACCCCGGTCTTCGAAGGCTGGGCCTGGCCGAACCGGCAATCGCCGCACTCGCGGAGGCCGGGCACGAGGTTGCCGTTTTCGATGCGGTCGAGGCGGATCCTTCCGTCGCCACTTTGATGGCGGCGGTTGAACTGGGCCGAGCCTCAGGTGCGACCGGGGTGCTCGGTTTCGGTGGAGGGTCTTCGCTGGATGTAGCGAAAGTGGCGGCGCTCCTTCTGGGGTCCGACCAGCCCCTGGATGATGCCTGGGGCGTGAACAATGCACGCGGGCCGCGTTTGCCGCTGGTTCTGGTACCCACCACCGCCGGTACCGGATCGGAGGTAACGCCTGTTGCCATTCTGACGGTCGGTGGCGAGGAGAAACGCGGTGTGTCTTCCCCGGTGATCCTTCCCGACATCGCCCTTCTGGATGCCGAGCTGACGCTCGGCCTGCCACCTTCGATCACGGCGGCGACGGGTGTCGATGCCATGGTGCACGCCATTGAGGCTTATGCCTCGGCGAATGCCAACAACAACCCGCTCTCGCGCATGCTGGCCCGTGAGGCGCTTCGGCTGCTCGGCGCGAATATCGAGACGGCGGTTTCGGATGGCGGCAATGTCGCGGCGCGCGAGGCGATGCTGCTTGGCTCCATGCTGGCCGGGCAGGCCTTTGCCAATTCGCCGGTTGCTGCGGTCCATGCGCTTGCCTATCCCGTCGGGGGCATCTTCCATATTCCGCATGGACTTTCGAATGCCTTGGTGCTGACCGCGGTGTTGCGCTTCAACCTTCCGGCAGCGGCCCCCATTTATGCCGAGATCGCGGCCGATGCCTTTCCGCATCTGGCCGATGTGCCGGACGAAAGCCGCGCCGAGGCCTTCGTTGTGGCGTTGCAGGGCCTGATCGGGAAGTTGCAGATGCCGCCGCGCCTTCGTGACGTCGAGATACCTGCTGAAGCCTTGCCGCGTATGGCGGCCGAGGCCATGAAGCAGCAGCGTCTGCTGGTGAACAATCCCCGTCCCGTGACCGAGGCCGACGCTCTGGCCATCTATTCGGAAGCCTGGTGAATGCGCGCGCCGCCCGGAACTCGCGCCGACTACGTGCATTTCCGCCAGCACACCACGCGCTGGAACGACAATGATGTCTACGGCCATCTGAACAATGTCGTGCACTATCTTCTGTTCGACAGTGCCGTGAACGAGTGGCTGATCAGGAACGGGTTGCTCGACGTGAAGAACAGCGCGTCCATCGGCCTCGCGGTGGAGACCGGTTGCCGCTACCACGCGGAATTGGCTTATCCTCAGGTCATAACGTCCGGGCTCAAGGTCTCAAGGCTCGGCGCGTCGTCGGTGCGTTATGAAATCGGCCTGTTTGCCGACGATGGGGATATTGCGGCGGCGGAAGGCTTTTTCGTTCACGTCTATGTGGACGCGAAGTCGCGCCGGCCGTGCCCTATTCCGGAAGAAACCCGTGCAGCGCTTCAGGGCTTGGTGAAAGAGGCGCGGTGAAACTGATCCGGGTCCCCGGCATGGGAAGGCCTGCATCAGAACGAAGGAACAAAGAAGAAGATCGATGCGCCCATAGCGAGGGCAACTGCCGTCGCGCCGAAAAGTGCGAGCCAGAAGCGGGGAGGAGACAGGGCAAATGCCAGTGCGAACCGCACAAGCGCGTTGGTGGCGACGGCGGCAAGGACGGCTTGGCCGGCGGTGATCGCGGTCGCGGAAGCGCCGACCAGGCGCAATGTGCTGAGCACGGCGACATCTACGTCGAACGAGCCGGAAATGGCGGCGGTCGCAATGAGGCCGCGGGCGCCGGCCTGTCCCGCCAAAGCGGCATTGGCTGTCGCCACGACCGCGAACAGGAATGCAAACAAGAGGAGCGCGCTGAGATCGAAGGGGCTTCGCGCCGGCATCTCGACGCCCGTTTCGCCTTGCGGTCTGCTGAGCAGAAATGCGCCGCAGGCTCCGAAGCCGATTGCGGCGGCCAGTGCCGCCGGGCCCATGGAGCCCAATACGCGGGGCTCCACGATGCTCACGACAAGGCATACGCGCGCAATGGAGACCATGGCCGCCAGTGAAGCCGCCCCCGCCAGCGGAAAGGCATCGCCTCCTGATTTCGCCATGCGGGCAAGGGCAAGCGTGACGGCGGTCGACGAAAGCACCGCACCGCTGACGGCGCTGACGATCAGCCCGCGGGTGGTGCCGAAAATCCGTGTGGCGACATAACCAAGATAGGAAATAGCAGCCGTGAGGACGGTGAAGAACCAGATTTCCCATGGATTGAGGCCGCCCCAGGGATCGAGCGCGCGATTGGGCAGAAGCGGCAACACGATCGCTGTCATCGCCGCCAGAATGAGCGCCGAGCGCAGCTCTATCCATGTCAGGCGCTTCAGCACTTGATGCAGGACGTCCCTGCTCGCCAGAATGCCCGCGAGCGCGGCGCCCGCGCCGGCCGCAGCCAGATGGTCCCCGGAGACTGCCAGCGCTCCGAGCGCGAAAACGCCGAGCCCCGCGATCACGCCAGTAACGCTGAAATCCTCATCATGAGCCGCCTCCCGCGCCTTGTAGATGGCGAAGACGGCCGTGAAGGCGAGGAATCCGGCGATCAGGACCGAGGCGGTTTGGAATGTCTCCGCGAGTGCGGCAAAGATGCCGCCGAGCAATCCTGACAGACCATAGGTTCGGATGCCGGCAGTGCGGCTTCGATCCGGTGCATCGCGCTCCCTCCAGCCGCGTTCGAGGCCGACGAGCAGCCCGATGGCAAGCGCCAGACCTAGGCGGGCAAGAAGGGCGTCCATGGGAGGTCAGGCTGCCGTTGCGGGCAGCCGTCCGCGAACCCATTGCACGATCTGGCCTGCTGACATGGCGCCGGATGTCCGCCCGATCTCCCGACCGTGCTGAAACAGGATCATGGTGGGTATGCCTCGAATGCCCAGCTCGGCGGAAAGTGCCTGTTCCTTATCGGAGTTGAGCTTGACCAATACCACGAAGGGCTCCAGTTGGCCGGCGGCTTCCTGGTAGGCTGGCGCCATCATGCGGCACGGGCCGCACCAGGGCGCCCACACATCGACGAGGACGGGCAGGCTCGTGCGTGCAAGATGCCGTTTGAATGTCGCACTGTCCACGTCCTGCGGATGAGCCTCGAAAATCTTGCGGCCGCATTTGCCGCATTTCGCGGATGAGGCAGGACGGGTCTCAGCAATCCGGTTGACGCTGGCGCAATGGCTGCAAACGATCAGATTTTCCGCCATGGCGGGCCCTTTCATGGTTGGCACCCAAAAATGAACGGCGGTGTGCAAAAGGCATTGATACCGATCAAATCGTCATGGGTAATGCGATGGAAGCGCAATGCCGCCGGCGTTTTGGGCCGAAGCCGGTAATTCGATCCCCTTATCGGTCGAGCCGCGCCGGAAGGCTGTCTCTGAATGTTCTGAAGGTCTCAAGGGCCTGCATCGAGCGCCCATTGTCGATCGCAGCAAGGTCGAGAATGATCGTATTGGCGATGGTCATCGGCACGACGAGCGATTGGGACTGACCAGCACCGCCCCGCGACACGGCAATCTGATGATCGGGTGCCGGGTTGATGCGGGCGCCGTGCGGATCGGCCAGCAGCAAGGTTGTAGCGCCCTTCTCCGCAGCGATGCATCTCAGGTCGACCATTACTGTCGCGGGCTTGCGAAAAGACAACAGCCAGACCACATCGTCCTCCCTCATGGTCATGGCGGTTTCCGCAAATTGCCCCTGCGCAGCGGCCAGATCAACAGCGTCATAACCGGATCGCCTGAGGCGCAACGCAATCAACGCCGAGAGGCTTGTCGCATGGCTTCGGCCCATGATGAAAATCCGACGCGCATCCCGCAGGCTCTTCGAGAATGCGCGGATATCGGCGTCGCAAACGCTGTTGCGTAGTTGTTCAAGTGCCGCAATTTCGCTGTCCAGTATGGTTGAAAGAAGCTCGCCCTCCTCGGCGCGCACCAGCCGCGCGGCGATGCGCGCAGCCGGATTGTCGAAGTCTTCCCCATGGCCCCGGACAAGATTGGATTGCAGGTAGGAACGGAATTCCGGATAGCCTGAAAATCCCAGCCGGCGCGCCAGTCGCACGGCGGATGCCGGATGAACGCCGGCCAGGAGAGAGACTTCCTTTCCATTGTTCATTGCTGCGCGTATCGGGTCGCGCATGAGAATGTCGAGAAGCCGTGCATCCGCCTCCGTCAATTTGGCGGAGTTTTGCGCGACGAGGTCGCCCAGAAATTTCGGGTGTTCCAATGTCTTGTCCATCAGTGGCTGTCTTCGAGAGCTGTACGCGCCTCGCCTCAATCCTGGAGCGATGGTTCGATCCGCGCGCCGCTATCGGCGGCAAAGAAGAGTGCATCCTTCGCGTCATAGCCGATCCAGAGTTCTTTTTTTCCTTCGGGGATTGCCCTGCGGGTGGCGGTGACCGTCATGCGGCCGGCGGGCGTATCGCAATGCAGGATAGTGTCGGAGCCGGTCATCTCGGAAAAAAGCAGCCGGGCGTTGACGGCCGGCCCATTGGGCCGTTGTTCCTGTACACTGAGAATTTCGGGGCGCAGCCCGACCATAGCATCCCCGGCGGCTTCCAGACCGGGCAGTTTTCCGGCGGGGGCAAAATTCATTGCCGGCATGCCGAGGAAACTTGCGACAAAACGGTTCTGCGGCCGATCGTAGATCGTTTCCGGTCTGGCGAACTGCAGCAGATGCCCGTCCTTCATCACGGCGATGCGATCCGCAAGCGACAAGGCTTCCGTCTGATCATGGGTGACGTAGATCATCGTTGCCCCCAACTGGCGGTGCAGCTCCTTGATCTCGGTGCGCATGGCCACGCGTAATGCGTTGTCCAGATTGGAAAGCGGTTCGTCCATCAGGAAGGTCGAAGCATTCCGGGCCATGGCGCGCCCCATGGCGACGCGTTGACGCTGCCCGCCTGAAAGCGCGCCCGGCTTCCGGTCGAGATAAGGCGTCAGTTGCAGGGTTTCGGCAACGCTTTCAGCACGTGCATTGCGCTCGGCCTTGCGCATGCCGCGCAATTCCAGCCCGAAAGCGATGTTCTCACGCACCGTCATATGCGGATAGAGCGCATAGTTCTGGAAGATCATGGCGATATCGCGATCCTGCGGGGGCAGGTCGTTCGCGGTTTTTCCGTCAATGGAGATCGTGCCGGACGAGCAGTGCTCCAGCCCGGCGATGAGCCGCAACAGGGTGGATTTGCCGCATCCGGAAGGGCCCACGATGACGATGAATTCACCCGGCTCGATGTCCATCGAAACGCCATGCAGCACTTCGGGGCCGCTCTTGTAGGACTTGCGGATATCTTGAAGAACGATGCTGCTCATGCCGGTCGCCCTTCGCTTGACTGCTTCTCCCGCCTTGAGATCGCCAGGCTCGGGCGGTCGGTGGTGAACACCTTGACGCCGAGGTTCAGCGCCTTGTCGATCTGGCTGGCTGAATGGGCCGCCCAGCAGCCGAAATCGAGACCGGCGGCGGTGACCTTGTTCATGAGTGCCGCGCTTGCGTCGTCTATGTGAACGCCGATCTCCGGGACCGAATGTGCAGTTGCAAGTTCGATCACGGCGTTCGAGCCAAGCTGCCGCAGCACCGGCGGGCTGAGGAGCCACAATCGCGGACGGTCGGTATGCGAGGCGATTTCGTCGAGCGTTTCCATCAGAAACGAGGAGAAGTTGGTCGTCATCAGTCGCCCGCAGGCGTCAAGCCCGGCAATGACCTTCGGAACGAAATCGCAATAGGCCCCGCCGTTTTCGCCCGGCTTGATTTCGCAGCGAAATTGCACGGGACTATCGGTATAGATTTCGCAGAGTTCTTCCAGAAGCAGGGGATGCTCCCCGCGGGAAAAGTCGATGGTCGCGGCGCGGACATCCTGCCAGGTCATCTGGACAATCGCGCCCACCTTGTCGGTTGTTCGGTTCAGCGTCGGGTCATGGTGGACAACGATCTTTCCGTCGAGCGTGGGATGCAGGTCAAACTCAACCTCTTCGAGCGGCATCCTCGCCGTTACGGCAAAACCGGCCGGCGTGCTGTCTCCGAATTCGAGCGTTCCGCCGCGATGAGATGCGATCCGTGTCAATGTGGTTTCCTTGGCTTTCATGATCATTTGACTGCGCCCATCGTGATGCCGCGCACGAGATGCCGCTCGATCAGGACGAACCCGATCAGGACCGGCAGGATGGTAATGGTGGAGGCGGCCATCACGAGCGGCCAGTCGATGCCACCTTCGCCCGGATTGAGCCGGTAGAGACGGGCGAGACCGATCTGAAGCGTGTAGAGGTCTTCTTTTCCTACAGCGACGAGCGGCCAGATATAATTGTTCCACTCGGTGATGAAGACATACAGCCCCATCGAGAGAATGGCCGGTTTGGCGATTGGCACGATAACCCGCCAGAGCACCTGCCAGGGTCGGGCGCCGTCCATATAGGCGGCCTCATCCAGGGCGCGGGGGATGCCGCGGATATATTGCCTGAGAAAGAAGGCGGCGAACCCGTTGGAGATGGCGGGCAGGATGAGACCGGCATAGGTGTCGAGGAGGTCGACCTTAGCCAGCGTGAGATAGTTCGGGATGAGGCTGATATGGCTTGGGATCATCAGCGTGGCGATGACCGCCCCGAAAAGGAAGTTGCCGCCGGGAAACTCATAGCGCGCGAAGGCGTAGGCGGCCATTGTGGAGAGGGTGATTCCGATGACGGTCACCAGGCCCGACACAATGATGCTGTTGAGCAGGTAGCGGGCGAAGTGATACTGGCCGATGGCGAGGGCATAGTTGTCCAGCGTGAATTTCAGCTTGCCTGCATAGAACGCATCGGCGGCCTGGAACGACATCCAGATCGAGTAGAGTGCGGGCGATAGAAAAATCAGGCCAGCGACCAGCGCCAGTCCCGTGACCAGGGGATTGTCAGGCTTCATAATGCACTTTCCTTCCGATGACCCGCGCTTTGATCCATGCCAGGGTGATCAGGATCGCGAACAGAAGCACCGCCAGGGCCGAGCCTTTGCCGATGTCGAAGAGGGTGAAGCCGGTCCGGTAGAGCATGTTGACGAGCATGTCCGTTGCGCCTGCCGGTCCACCATGGGTCATCACGTTCACGATGGTGAATATCTGAAAGGCCTCGATGACCGAGATGACCAGCAGAAAGTAGGTCGTGGGCATGACGAGAGGCACGGTAACCCGCCGGAAAACATGGAGGCGTCCGCCGCCGTCGACGGCGGCCGCGTCATAAAGCTCGTTCGAAATGGCCTGAAGTCCGGCGATGTAGATGATGACGTCGTAGCCCAGTTGCTTCCAGGTGTTGACGAGGATCAGCACCCAGAGCGCAATCGCCGGATCCTGGAGCCAGGGAACTTTTTCACCGCCGATTGCCCGCAGCAGCGCATTCGCCATGCCGTAATCGGTGGAGAAGACCCAGGAGAAGATCACCGCGATCGAGACGGTGGACGTTACGAACGGCAGGAACAGTGCTCCGCGCAGAATGCGAGCGGACAGCGTTTCGCGCACCAGGAAACTCGCGATCAGGAGCGCCAGGACAAGCCTGATCGGAACGGAAACGAACGCGAATATGGCTGTCACCCGCAAGGAGTTCCAGAATTCGTGCGAATCCAGCAGCAGCCGGTAGTTTTCAAATCCGACGAAGGGCTTGTCGGGCGAAAGGAAATCCCATTCGCGAACGCTGAGATTCAAGCTCGTGAGGATCGGTATGTAGGTGAAGACCACGATGAACGCGATCAAGGGCAAAACGAAGAGATAGGGTGTGAATTTGCGCGGCATGGGTCTGTCCGGAAAGAGAAGGCGGCCCCGGCGCGAGCGCCGGAGCCTCATCTGCGAGGATGCCGTCTAGTTCGACAGGCGCTGGGACTCATTGCGCGTGGAGGTGGCGAAGGCCTTGAGCGTTTCGGCGACATCACGCTGACCGAGTGCCATTGCCTGCCACTGGTCGTATTCGCTCGAACGCATCCACGTGACGACCGGCGGGCGCGGGCGGCCATGCGCGAATTCGAGCTGCTCGATGGCGACGTCGATACCCGGCTGGGTTTTCAATGCTTCCGCGGCAGCGGGCTGGCGCGCGGCGCCCTTGTTGATGGGCATATAGCCGGTGCCGGCAAACCAGATGGCGTTGGATTCGGCCGAAGCGGCAAAGCTGATGAATTTATACGCCGCGTCCTTCACTTCCTGTTTGGCAGAGGAGAGGATGCCGATACCCGCGCCCCCGATCGGCACGGAGCAGACCTTGTTGCAGGGCATCGGGCGGACGGCCAGTTTGTCGCCCAGAGCCTTGCGCGACTGGGTATAGTTGCCCGTTGAGTTGAACATGATGCCGACCTTGCCTGCCCAGAAGGCGTCGCGGCCGTTGTCTTCCTCGGTCACGCCGTCGGGCGAGGCGACCTTGTGTTCATGAACGAGCGAAGCCATCCACTGATAAGCCTCGATGGTGTTGGGTGCATCGAGCAGTACTTCATTGCTGTCGGGGTCGATCAGATTGCTGTCATTGTCCATGACCAGGCCCCACCGGGCGAACTGGCCCGGCGCAGCCACACCCGAGATGCCTTCGCTGCCAAGCTTCTCGGTGATTTGCCGGGCGACCTTGAGAACGTCGTCATAGGTCTTCAGCGCTGGCTCTTCGGTAAAGCCGGCACGGGTGAGGATATCCTTGTTGTAGTAAAGGACCGGCGTCGAGGAATTGAAGGGTATGATGTAGTTCTTGCCGTTATAGACTCCGACCTTGCGGGCGAAGTCGAACAGCTGCTCCTTGAGCGGGTCGGCGTCGAGATAGCCCGTCAGATCGGCCAAGACGCCGCGATCGGCAAAAAGGCCGTAACGCGTGACTTCCATGATCACCGCGTCCGGCGCGCGGTTGGCTGGAATGGCCGCCTGCAGCTTGGTCACGATGTCGTTGTAATTGCCGATGAAGTCGGCGTCGATCTTGATGTCGGGATTGGCCGCCTCGAAATTCGTGATGATCTGTTCGAGCGCTTTTTCGTTGCCCTTGCTGAAGCTGTGCCAGAACTGGACCGTTACCTCCGCCTGGGCGGATGCGGTGGTCGCGCAAAGAGTAGACAGGCTGAGGGCGAGTGCGGTTCGCAATTTCGGTGTCATTTCCGTCTCCTGTGCAATCACAATTGCTGCGTATGGATAGGAGATGGCTGCGACAGCTGGTTGACTGCTCCGTGAAACTCTTATGACACCTCGAACGGCGGGTTCTGCCGTATGGCGCATCCGTCACTACGGCGATGCTGGTCAACTGTTGTGTGGAGGGTGCGTTTGCAGCTCTTTCATGTCCGAACCTCCAAGCTCGGCACCGGCGTCGAAGTGAGCCGATTTCTGGAATAAAGCCTGCGTTTTATGAAGCCGCGAAGACGAAGCGGCTTATCTGGCGATAGGTTTCTCCCGGAGAAAGGATCGTGTTCGGGAAGCCAGGCATGTTGGGTGCGTCGCTCATCCTGGTCGGTTCCAGGCACAGCCCGGATCTTGGATGAAACAGGCGGTCGTCAAGGCCCGAGACCGGAACGGAGAGCTTCGAACCATCATAGAAATGCAGCGCTGGTTCGTTGGTCCAGACTTCCATCCGAAGGTCGCCACTGGAAGAAACGAGTTCCGCCACGGGCCGGCATGTGCCGGTTTCGCCGTTCAGGAGGTAGCTCGTGTCATAGGCGTAGGCGGGGTCCGGACAACGGAATTTGCGGAAATCATAGGCCCCATCGACAGGAACAAATGCGCCCGTCGGCAGACCTGCTGCACAAACCTCCGCTCGCCGTTCGGCGTCGACCCTTAAGCGGTGCCCTGCGATTGTGCCCTCACCGTCGAGATTGAAGTAGCTATGGTGCAGCAAGTTGACGGGGGTGGCTGCGCTACTCGTCGCTTCCAGCTCGACTTCGAGGCAGTTGCGAGCGAGCCGGTAAGTGGTTCGCGCGTTAAGCTGTCCCGGATATCCTTCCTCTCCGTCGGGGGAGATGAGTGCGAAGGTTGCACTGGTCTCCGTGCAGCTGGCCAACGTCCAGTTGCGTTTTCCGAAGCCGCAGGTGCCGCCATGGACATGATGTCCGTCGGGGGTATTGCGGGTCAGTTGATGGATCTGGCCACCGATCTTCACGCGGCCATCGCGGATTCGGCCTGCATAGCGACCGGCTGTCGCGCCGAAATGCGGCGAGTGGCGCCTATAGTCTTCCAGGGTCTTCAGACCCAGAACCACGCGGCGCCAACCGTCGACATGGCGAAATTGCAGGTCGGCGAGGGCCGCGCCGTAGCCGATCACGCGTGCGCGCAAATCCTTGGTTTGCAATGCAGTGACGGAGACTTTTTCGCCGGAAGGCATATACCCGAAGGTCTCGGTATGCATCAGCGGCTGCTCCCGGTGTGGAAGGCTGCAATGAAGGCGTCGGCATTGCGGCGAATATCCGAGGTTGTCATGCCGGGGCGGAAAAGGGCGGAGCCGATGCCGAAGCCGTCGACGCCCGCCTTACGCCATTCAGCCATATTGTCGGGTCCCACACCGCCGACGGCGACAAGGGGCAATCTTGCAGGCAGCACGGCGCGCCAGGCGCGCACGCCCGAAGGCCCTACCGCATCGGCAGGAAAGAGCTTCAGCGCATTCGCGCCCGCGCGTATTGCCGCGAAGGCTTCGCTTGGTGTGGCCACTCCGGGCACGGCGATCATGTCGGCCGCACGGGCAGTGGCGATCACGTCGGCATCGGTGTTCGGGGCCACGACCAGCCTGGCCCCGGCTTCGGCCACGCGCCGGCAATCCTCCGCCGAGGTGACGGTGCCTGCGCCGATCAGCATTCTCTCGCCGAAATGCCTCACCAGAAGCGCGATGCTGGAAAATGGGTCGGGGGAATTGAGAGGCACCTCCATGATCCGGAAGCCCGCGTCATAAATCGTTTCCCCCACGTCCACTGCCTGATCGGGCGTCAATCCTCGCAAGATTGCGATCAGCGGCAGTTCTTTCATGTAATCCTGCATCATCGGGCGGGTTCTCCCAGAAGGTCGAGCGTTGCCGCGATCTGCAAGGCGCCCTGGATAGCAGCTATCTCGCCGCCGTCGCGAACGCCAAGCCCGAAGGCTTTGGCGGTGCGCGCATAGCGCGTGTTCAGCCCGTCATTGCCGACGATGCCGATCTCGCCCCCGCTGATGCACCAGTTCGCCGTCATAGCTTCATGGAATTCGTGTGCGATCAAAAGCCCGGAGACATAATCAAGGATTTCAGCGGGCTTCAGCTGGCCCGCGAGCATGCCGGTGCGAGCCGAAAAGATCAGGGACAGGAAGACATTGGCCTGTTCGCTGCCCGAAGCGACCGTCGCCACGCCCCGGTCGAAGGCCGCCCAATCGGCCTCGCCAGCAGTATCGCCTGCGCTTCGGGCGATGAAGGAATGTTTTGACAGAAGACTGAAGATTTCGCCCGTCACGAATGTCTGGAAGCCCGCAATCCGGCCTTTCTCAACCCGGGCCCATTTGCTGTGGGTGCCGGGCAGGACGACCGTTGCATCCCTGTCGAGCCCATAACCGAGTATCTGCGTTTCCTCGCCGCGCATGACATCAGGAAAAGGCTCTCGCCCCGGATCGTTGAGACCGGCCAGAAACACAAGCGGTGCGCCGTTCGGCAGGGTGATCTTTCGTGTTCCGCCGGCCAGATCGGCAAGGGTGGCGGGACAGGAGACATATGGGACCTCGATCCAGCCATTGCGGCTGGTGATCATGCCGAGTGCAAGCACCGGCAAGGCGCCGTTGCTGGCTGTCCAGGGGGCTATGCGCGACATCAGCAGCGCTTCGAATGCGCCGTCCGTGCAGGATTGGATGCCGTCATTCGTTTCAAGACTGTCGAGCACCTTGCCATCTGCGGCCAGAAGGAACGCTCGGAACGAGGTGGTGCCCCAATCGAGAATGATCGCGGCGGATTTGCGTGGTGACGGCTGCATGCGGCTTTCCCTCCTGCCGAAACGGCGGCTGCGATTTTCGGACTTGTCATACTGCTCGCATGAATGTAGTGTCAATTAGTAATACATAGTCTCATATTATGGACTAACAATGATGCAGACCCTGACTGGAATTTTCCCCGTGTTGCCGACACCGTTCCGTGCGGATGGTTCAGCCGATGCCGTTGCTCTGGCGCGTCTTGTTGCTTTTGCCGTGAGGTCCGGGGTGGCGGGCGTCGTCTATCCAGGCTTTGCGAGTGAGGTGGAAACACTGGCGCGGGGTGAACGGTCAGGGCTTCTGAAAGCCGTTGCGGATGCAGCGGGAGAGGGGACGACCGTCATCGCGGGCGCAAGTGCCGCAACGGCGGAGGAAGTGGTTGAACATGGCAAGACGGCCGCAGAACTTGGCATCAACCATCTCATGATCCAGCCGCCAAACGCGCTAGGAGGTGAGGTGGAATCCGTCATCGCCTTCATGTCTAAAATCGCCGAAGCGCTGCCGGATGCACAGATCATCCTGCAGAATGCGCCAGCGCCGCGCGGTTCCGATCTGAGCCCGGCAACCATCGTTGCAGTGGTTCGCGCGGTGCGGCAGGTTGTTTATGTAAAGGAAGAAACCTTGCCGGCGGGGCCTGCGATCACGCATATCCTAAAGCATCGCCCGGACAATTTGCTTGGCGTGTTCGGAGGCGGCGGCGCGCGTTACATTTTGGACGAGTATGCCCGTGGTGCCTGTGCTGCCATGCCTGCGCTCGAGCTTGCGCCTGAGCATGTGGCGATGGACCGTGCCTGGCGTGCGGGCCGCAAGGACGAGGCGCGCGATATCTATGTACGCACGCTTCCGCTTCTCGTCCTGCAGGCTGTCTATCGGATGCGCCTTACGAAATATGTGCTCATGCGGCGCGGCGCTCTGGAAACCATAGGCGTGCGCGCGCCGACGCCCGAACTCGATGCAAGTGTGCGTATGGATATCGAGGCCAATCTCGCTGCTCTGGGAATTGCAGACCCTCTTCCGGAAATGGAGGGCGCATGAGCGACAGGATCACATCCGTCACGGTTTTCAGCCTGACCTTGCCGAGAGACGTGCCCTATCTCGGGGTCGCCCGGCCGGGCGAGGAGCCAAATGCCAGGGGTTATCTCGTCCGCAAGGGCAATCGGACAGTTTATCCAACCTTTGACCGCAGCATACTTGTACGGGTTGAAGCCGCGGGCGGTCTTGTTGGCTGGGGCGAGACCTATGGGCTCGTCGCACCCGGTGCGGTCGCAGCGATCATCAACGACCTTCTGGCCGACTTTACCATCGGTCGGGATCCCTCCGATCCTTCGGCGGTCTACGACGATCTTTACGATCTGATGCGTGTGCGAGGTTATACCGGCGGCTTCTATGTAGATGCGCTCGCGGCCATCGACATCGCGCTCTGGGATATTGCCGGGCAGATCGCCGGCAAGCCGGTCTGTGAGCTGCTTGGTGGTAGCAGGACAAGGCCGATACCGGCCTATGTTTCGGGTTTGCCCAAAGCGACGCGGCCGGAACGGGCGGAACTTGCCCTGCACTGGGCCGACCGGGGATTTACTGCATTCAAATTCGCGACGCCGGTCGCTGACGATGGCCCCGCCAAGGAGCTCGAAACGCTGCGCGCGGCGCTCGGTCCCGAAGCACGCATTGCGGCGGACATGCACTGGAACCAGGATGCCGAGACGGCCCTTCGCCTGATCCGCGAAATGGAACCGCATGGTCTTTGGTTCGCTGAAGCGCCGGTCAGAACCGAAGATATGGCGGCGCTTGCCCGTGTCTGCGATGAGAGCACCGTCCCTGTTGCAGTAGGTGAGGAATGGCGCACGGAATGGGATTTGCTGAACCGTATGGATCGCTGCCATATCGCGATCGTGCAGCCGGAAATGGGGCACAAGGGGATCACGAATTTCACGCGGATAGGCCATATCGCGGCTGAGCGCGGCATGGACGTTATCCCGCATGCGACCATTGGCACCGGCATTTTTCTCGCAGCCAGCCTGCACGCCAGCGCTGCATTGCCGACACTGCGCTGTCATGAATTCCAGCATTCGATCTTCGAGCCGAACCGGCGACTGCTGGAGGGAAGTATGGATTGCGCGGACGGATATTACCGGCTGCCGGAGGGAGGCGGCCTGGGAGTTCGACCTTCGCAAGAAGCTGAACGGCTCATGCAGAAAATCTGACTGATTTCAGAGGAGGAGACCAACATGACAAAGCTATTCAGGCGCGGGTGCTGCGCCACAGCGCTCGCGACATTCATGGCAGCGACGGCTATCGTGCCGGCTTTTGCCGACACGACGCTCAAATTCATCTCCTGGCAGGTGGACGATGGCGGTCTCGGTGAGTGGTGGAAAGGCGCCATCGCGGCCTTTGAGGAAAGCCACCCTGGAGTGAAAATCGAGTTCACCAAAGTGGAGCGCGGCGCTTACAGCGATACGATGACGACACTTTTTGCCGGCGGCCAGCCTCCGCAGATCGTGCATTTGGCTTCGTTCGAATATCAGACCTTCGCGGAGAATGGCTGGCTGGAGAATCTCGGTCCCTGGCTTGAAAAGGACGGGGTGGACATGACCGGCTGGGCCGGGCAGGACAAATGCGTCTGGAACGGCGATACGGCCTGCGTCATGCTGAGCTATTTCGGCTTCATCATGGCCTATAACAAGCGCATTCTTGAGGAAGCAGGGCTCGCTGTACCGACGAACTGGGAGGAATTCCTGGATGTCGCGCGCAAAACCACCGTAGACCTCAATGGCGACGGCCTCGTTGATCAGTACGGCACGGGGCACGAAACGAAGGGTGGGGCCGGCCAGTATCTGACCGAGATGCTGAGCTACCTCCTCGATGTCGGTGCATACTGGACTGACAAGGAGGGAAAGATCACCATTGATACGCCGCAGATGGTCGAAGGGCTCACCCGCTGGAAAACAGTGGTGAAGGAAGGGCTGACGCCCATCGATATGGGTGCTGGCGAAATTCGCAAGCTCTTCTCCGATGGCAAGATCGCGCTGCGGCTGGACGGTCCCTGGCTTTACGGAACGATGGTCCAGGGCGCGGCTGCCGATGAAACCGTGGTGGCTGAGCCGCCGTTCCATCCACCGCTGGGTGGGTCGTCCAACGTGATCGCCATGCCCAGCGAAATTCCCGATGAGGAAAAGCAACTCGTATGGGATTTCATCAAGCTCGTCATGTCGCCCGAATGGCAGTCGAAATATGCGACCGTCGGCAAGAACACGCCGCCCAGTCCCAAGGCTGATGTAAGCGGCGTGGAAGCGGATGTGCCGCATTTCGATCTCTTGCTGAAGACGATGAACGAGGCGTCCGCCGCTGGTGTGGATCGCATTCCGACGGGGCTGGAATTGCAGTACAACGAGTTCGGCAAAATGGTTCAGGAAGAGGTCCAGCGCATGCTGATCGAAGATCTTGATCCGGCTGATGTCGTCAAGACCATGCAGCAGAAAGCCGAAGCAATTCAGAACGGCTGAACCCGCAGAGCGACCGGCCTCGAATGGCGCGTTGTCTTCGCATCGCGCATAAGAGGCCGGTCGCACCGTTCCTGCATTATCCCAAAGGAGACAGAGATGGCGCGGAGGAAGCTCCTCGATCTGGCGCGGCCAAGCCGCCAGCATCTTCTCGGATATATTCTTTTGGCACCGGCAGTCCTGCTGGTCGGGTTGATCGTCGTCTACCCGCTTCTTATGTCGATCGATCTTTCCCTTCAGAACGTCAAGTTGCCGCGACCAGGCCAGCATGCGCCTTATACCGTGGCCAACTACAGCAAGCTTTTCTCTTCGCAAGAGTTCTGGATGGCGTGCTGGGTCACGCTGAAGCTCGTTGTTACCGTGACGATCGGCAGCCTGATCGTCGGTGTGGGCTCTGCATTGCTGGTCAACAACCGCTTCCGTGGACGGACACTTGCCAGACTTGCCATCGCATTGCCCTGGGCCGTGCCTGAAATCATCGCTGTGGTGATCTTCGCGCGGATATTCGACACATCTTTCGGTCTTCTCGGCTGGCTTTTTATCAAGCTCGGACTGACCGACCGGATGATCGCCTGGGTCTCCACGCCGGGCCCCGCATTCTGGGCGGTGACCATGACGATGATCTGGAAGGGCTTCCCGTTCGTCTCGATCATGACGCTCGCGGGCTTGCAGTCGATTCCGTCCGACTATTATGCGGCCGCACGGGTCGACGGTGCCAACGCCATACAGCGATTTCGCTGGATCACACTACCGCTGCTGATGCCGGTTCTGGGCGTCACGCTGGTGCTGGTGGTTCTGTGGGTATTCCGCGACTTTTCGATCATCAAGACCCTCACTGAAGGGGGGCCGCTGAAGGCCACGCAAACCCTTTCCATCATGACCTATGATCAGGCATTCGGGTTCTTCAATTTCGGTTATGCCTCTGCGGTTGGTGTGGTGACGCTGGTGATCTGTATCGTGGCCAGCCTTCTCATGCTCGGCCGCGGTTCCAAGGCCATGTATTGACGGGAGCTGGCTCATGAAACGAACTCCACTTCAAAGCCTCGTGCTTTATGCCGCCGTCGTTCTCGCCGTGGTCCTGATCCTGTTTCCGGTATATTGGCTGCTGGTCACAGCGCTTTCGACCACTGCGGAGCTCACGGTGCTGCCGCCTAATTTCTGGCCGGAAGTTCCTCAGGTGCAGACTTTCAGCAGGGTATGGGCCGAACGGCCGATTCCGACCTGGCTTCTGAACTCGACGCTGGCGGCGCTCGGCTCGGTTTCGTTGTCGATGGTGATTTCCGTGCTTGCGGGATATGCATTGTCACGCTTTTCGGTGCGCGGCTCACAGTCCATGGGCATCTTCATCCTGACGGCGAAGATGCTCCCTGCGACCTTGCTCGTAATCCCGCTGTTTGCCATTTTCCGGCAGATCGGCCTGATCGGAAGTCTGTGGTCGCTGGTCATCGCGCATTCGACGCTTATCATACCCTTCACCACCTGGATGCTGAAAGGCTATTTCGACACCATTCCGCGCGAGCTGGAGCAAGCGGCGATGGTGGATGGCTGCTCGCCCCTCGGCGCGATGTTTCGCGTGGTGCTGCCGATCTCCACGCCTGGCCTTGCCGCGACGTCGCTTTATGCCTTCGTTCTGAGCTGGGCGGATTATGCCTATGCCCGCACCTTCCTGGTCAATGCACCGGAAAGCTGGACCGCCAATCTCGGCATCACCACGATGCGCGGTGAATACACGACCGAATGGAACGAGGTCGCTGCTGCCGCTGTGTTCGTCGCGATCCCGATCATGCTCATCTACATCTTCCTGGAACGCTATCTCGTCGGTGGCCTCACCGCCGGCGCGGAGAAATAGAATGGCCCATATCAGCATCAAGGACGTTTCCAAGAGCTATGGAGCGTTGCAAGTCCTCAAGCCTTTCTCGCTCGAGGTCGAGGACGGCGAATTCCTCGTTCTCGTCGGACCTTCCGGCTGCGGCAAGTCGACAATGCTCAAGATTCTGGCGGGTCTGGAGCCGGCTTCGGACGGCCAGATATTCATCGGCGACCGCGAGGTGACCGATCTGGCGCCCGGCGACCGTGATATCGCCATGGTATTCCAGAACTATGCGCTCTACCCGCACCTGACGGTTCGCCAGAACATCGGCTTCGGCCTCAAGATGCGCGGCATGTCGGCAACCGATATCGAAGCCCGCGTGCAGACCGCTGCCAAGACACTCGCCGTCGATGCCTATCTGGACCGCAAGCCGAAGGATCTTTCGGGCGGCCAGCGCCAGCGCGTGGCGCTCGGACGCGCCATCGTGCGCGAGCCCCGTGCCTTCCTGATGGATGAGCCGCTGTCGAATCTGGACGCCAAGCTGCGGGTTCATATGCGGGCGGAAATCAGTGCCTTGCACAAGCGGGTCGGCGTTACCACCGTCTACGTTACCCATGACCAGGTGGAAGCAATGACGATGGCCGATCGCGTCGTCATCATGCGCAACGGCGAGATTCAGCAGATCGCGGCGCCAGACGTGCTGTTTCAGCGCCCGGACAATCTGTTTGTGGCGAGCTTTATCGGCTCGCCCGGCATGAATCTCCTGCGGGCGAAGGTTCAAAACGGCACGGTGGAAATCTTCGGCCAGCGCGTCGCGGTCGCCGCGACCGTTGAAGATGGCACACCTGTCATTGCCGGGTTGCGTCCGGAGTATCTGCAGCTGGGCACGGGAGCCGTGTCCTTTACGGTGCGCCCCAGTCTCGTTGAGAGCCTGGGTTCCGAGAAATACGTTTACTTCGATGGTGGCCAGCAGGCTTTCATCCATGGGGACGATGCGGACGAGAACTCGAAGGGATTGATCGCGAGGGTCAGCCATTCAGGAGGGCTCGCCGAAGGCGAGGAGCTAACCCTTTCCTTCAATCCTGAAGATCTCCATCTTTTCGATGCAAAGACCGAAAGGGCGATCCGGTCATGAAAATACTTGTCACAGGCTCTTCGGGCAGAGTGGGCAGCGCTGTCGTGGATCGGCTGCTTGCCGAGGGACACGAGGTTATGGGCCTCGATGCTCGTGCATCGGGGCGTAAAGCCGCGGGTTATTCCGAAACCGTGGGGCTTCTGGATGACGCTGCCGCAGCCCAGGTCGCCGCTGCGGGCGCCGATGCGGTGCTGCATCTCGGTGCCTTTATGTCCTGGGCTCCGGCGGATAAGGCAAAAATGTTCGCGGCGAATGTGGAGGGCACGCGTGTGCTTCTGGATGCCGCCGCCGGAGCCGGCGTGCGGCGCTTCGTCTTCGCCAGTTCGGGCGAGGTCTATCCCGAGAATGCACCGATCTCCCAGCCAATCGATGAAAATCATCCTCGCAATGCAAATTCGCCCTATGGCCTGACCAAGCTTCTGGGAGAGGAGCTTGTTTGCTTTCACCAGCGCGCTGGCCGCATGGAAACTGTGATTCTGCGCTTTTCCCATACGCAGAATGCCTCGGAACTTCTGGACGAAGAGAGCTTCTTTTCAGGCCCGCGTTTCTTCCTGCGTCCGCGTGTGCGCCAACAGGAGAACTTCGGAAACAGTAAGGTGGCGGATCTGTTGCGTGCCGCCGATCCGGGAAGGCCGTCGCATATCCTGGCGTGCAATGAACAGGGCAGGCCGTTCCGCATGCACATCACCGACACCCGCGATATGGTCCAAGGCATCTTGCTGGCGATGACCCATCCGGCGGCAGCCGGGGAGATATTCAATCTCGGTGCCACCGATCCGGTCGATTTCGAACCCCTTCTGGCCAGGATGGCGGAGATCACAGGCCTGCCGATTGTCAAAGTCGATCTTCCCGGCGCGGGCGTTTTCTATCATACGTCAAACAGGAAGATCCGCGAAAGGCTGGGGTTCAAACCGGAATGGACAATCGACCGGATGCTGCAAGAGGCCGCCGAGGTAAGGACAAAGCGGCTGGCGCAATGAATGACGAGCATGGAGATGTGCCCGCCGGGGCAGCCGCACTCGCCAAGGGGCTGACGCTTCTGGATCTTGTCGCGGATGCGCATATGCCGTTGCGGTTCGCCGATCTCCTGCGGTTGTCGGGCATGCCAAAACCGACCTTTGCCCGCATTCTAAAGACGTTGATCGCCTTCGGCCTGGTGCGGCAGGACGAACAGCGCGGCACCTATGCATTGGGGCCCCGGTTCCTCGAACTGTCGCATCGGGTGTGGGAAAGCTTCGATCTGGCCGCGGCCGCGCGACCTGAACTGGAACGGCTCACGCGGGAGACGGGCGAGACGGTCGCACTTTGCGTTCTGTCCGACGGGCAGGTGCAGTATCTGGATGAGCGCTCCCCGGATGGACTTGGCGTGCGCGTCGAATCGGGGCGCCGTGTTCCAGTCTACTGCACGGCGGCCGGAAAGGCGCTGCTTGCGTGGCAGGAGCCCGCGATGGTGCGTGCCCTTCTGAAGAAACAGACATTCGAGACCTTTACGCCCCATACCATCGGGGACGCCGCGGGGCTTGAAGCCGACCTGACGCTGACGCGGGCGCGCGGTTACGCTGTTTCATATGAAGAGCATCTCCAGGGCGTGAATTCGGTCGCAACCATGATCGCCGGGCGGAATGGGGAGCCGATCGGTGCGCTCGTTGCCTTGGGGCCCTCCCAGCGGCTGGATACGGCGCATATTCATCCGGTGGGGAGGGAGCTGATGGCTGCGGCAAGGCGCATTACCGGTGCGTCCGGTGCGATAGCGATCAGTTCCCGCCCCCGGCCCAGGTCGGGAACGGAAGATCCGGCGTTGAACCTCAACTGTGTTTTGCCCTGGGGTGCCCAACTCGGAGAAGCGCCTGTCTGGCATCAGGAAGCCCGGCGTCTCTACTGGGTCGATATCCTGCATCCTGCTGTCTACCGCTTCGATCCTCAAACGGGTGTGAATGAGGTCTGCAATACGGGGAAGCTGGTGAGCGCGGTGATCCCGGCCACGGACGGAGCGATGCTCGTGGCCTCGCAGGATGGGCTGGAATGGCTCGATTTCGAACGACAGCAGATGAGGCCTTTCGTTCATCCCGAAGCCGAGATTCGGGAAAACCGCTTGAACGATGCCAAGGTGGGGCCGGGCGGTGCGATCTGGGTCGGTTCCATGCGCATGGACGCCAGCCGGCCGACAGGCTCGCTTTATCGGGTAACACGGGATGGCGAGGCCGCACGTCTTGAAACCGGCTTGACGGTGTCCAACGGGCTTGGATGGAGCCCGGATGGGCGCATCTTCTATTTTGTCGATACGGTTCCAGGGGTCATCTATGCCTATGATGCCAATCCTGGGGAAGGCAATCTGGAAAACCGCCGCGTTTTTGCGCGTATCGCCGAGGATGACGGACGACCGGACGGTCTGACAGTCGACAGTGAGGGATATGTCTGGTGCGCGATCTGGGATGGCTGGCGGATCAACCGCTACCGGCCGGATGGAAAGCTGGATCGCACGATCGACCTGCCAGTGCCTCGCCCGACCAGCGTGACCTTCGGCGGGGATGACCTCGCAACGCTCTTTATCACCACGGCCCGCACGCGACTGCCCGCAAGTACACTTGCCGAGGCGCCGCTTTCGGGGGGGGTGTTCGCTTGTCGGCCAGGCGCGAGCGGTTTGCCGGTACCGCCATTCCGTGCAGGGCCGAAGCGGTTGGAAGAGGATGCATACTGAGATGGCATTGAACGATATCTTCGGGCTCGATGGCCGCGTCGCACTCGTCACCGGTTCGACCCGCGGTATCGGAGCGGCCATAGCCGGAGGACTTTCGGCGGCGGGGGCCCATGTGGTCATCCACGGTACGCGGCAGGACAGGGCGGAGTCTGAGGCGGAGCGCCTTCGCGGGCAGGGCGCGCGGGCGGACGCCGTCGCGTCGGATCTTTCGGAACCTGGCGCCGGAGCAAGACTGATCGCGGCGGCTGAGGCGGTTGCAGGACCTGTCGACATTCTGGTTGTAAATGCGTCGGCCCAGAAGAACGCGTCCCTGGCCGGATTGACATCGGAAGATCTCGATTTCCAGCTCGCCGTGAACCTCCGATCCACGGTCGAGATGCTGCAGGCCTGTCTGCCGGGCATGGCCAGGAGGGGCTGGGGCAGGGTGGTGAACATCGGGTCGATCAATCAGATTGCACCCAAGCCGGTGGTAACGGCTTACGCGGCGACCAAGGCAGCCCAGCATAACATCATCCAGAGCCAGGCGCGTGAATATGCAGGCACCGGCGTTGTGCTGAATACACTGGCGCCGGGGCTGATAGATACGGATCGCAATGCCGACCGAAAAAATGCCGATCCGGCGGCATGGGCCGCCTATTGCCACAATGCGAACTGGATGGGCCGTGCCGGGGAAGCGTCGGAGATGACCGGGGCGGCGATCTTTCTTGCTTCGGATGCCTGCAGCTTCATGACCGGCGAGGTCATGGTCCTGTCGGGTGGAGTTTAGAATACCGTCAGATCGGTTCGTCGTTTCATGGTAACGCCATCCAGCTTCATCTTTATGACCTCCGCATTCCTTTGAAACGCTGGTGGCGGGTCTGGCTGGGCAATGCCCTAACGCATGTCTCCCGGAAGGGAGAAATGAAATGCGTGAGATCAAGAACTTAAAGTGCAGGGAGCGAATCTGAAAGATCGCGACGCGCTTTAAGAATCGAGCCGGAGCTCGGCCAGCGCGCGCCGGATTTCGTTTCCAAGAAGGCGTTCGGGTGGGGATATGCCCGAGGAAGCCGACATGACGACGCCGATCCGCAGGTTGAGTAGCACGTCATGCATCAGAGGCACGAAGCACAGCGTACCCTGCTGGATGTCCTCGTAGAAGCCGATCTTCGTATAGAGCCCGAGGCCGCGCCCGGCCAGGATCATCTGCTTGGCGACATGAAGTGTGTCCGTGAAGCAATTGGTCGACAGGGCGGACGACATGCCTGAAATCGCCTGGTCGATGATGGAGTTGCGGCCGCGGGCATCGACCGTGCGTACCATCTTCTGGCCGGCGATGTCGGCTATCGTCAGGTTGGCGCGCCCGGCGAACGGATGGTCGGGCCGCATGATGATGCCGATGGGGGCCGTCTTCTCCGAGATGACGCGCACGTCCGGATGCATATCGAAGGTGAAGGTAATGCCGATGTCGGCCAAGCCGTCCGCGACCGCCTGCATGATTTCGTCGGGTTGCGCCGTGGTGATCGAATAGGTCACCTCCGGATAGATGCTGTTGAAGCTCAGGAGAATGCGCGGCAACAGGCCATAGGTCACGGAATCGATGGCGGCGATATTCAGGTGCCCGGCGCGCAGGTCGCGAATATCGTCCAGAAGCGTTCTCGTGCGCTCATAATCGTGCAGCGTCTTGCGACAATGTTCGAGCACGATAGCGCCGGCATCGGTGAGCGTCACGCCTTCGGGCGTCCGCTCGAACAGGCGCACACCCATCTCGTTTTCGGTGCTGATGATCTTGCGGTTGACCGTTGTCGAGGAGACGTTGAGGATCGCCGAAGCCTTGCGGATCGAGCCTTGCCGGGCGACTTCGTCGAAGTAGCGCAGGAAGTTGGAATGCACGGCGGACCTCCGGGATGGGGTGATGCAAAATATGCCTCACTGTTAGCATGTTTTTGCACTTTTTGCATCGGCCAAGTCCCTTCTACTGTTCGTAATGGAAGCCGGCAAGGGGAACAGCCGGCCCATCACCACAATCGTTGGAACCGGGAGACCAGCATATGTCACATGCAATTTCCAAAGGCGTGAGCCGTCGCTCGCTCCTCAAGACCATGGGCGTTGCCGCCGGCCTGGCGGGTACGGGAACCTTCGTGACCATTTCGCGCGCCACCGCACAGGACAAGTTCAAGGTTTCGATGCAGCTCGGCTGGCTTGCCGGCAACGGCAATCTCGGAGAGATCGCCGCCGACAAGCTCGGATATTTTGCCGACGAAGGTCTGGAGTTCGAAATCGTTTCAGGCGGCCCCAATATCGATGGCGTCGCCTCGGTAGCCTCCGGCCGCTCCAATCTCGGACAGGTCTCCTCAAGCCCTTCCTTGCTTCTGGCGCGCTCGGCGGGCATTCCGATCAAGTGCATCGCCGTCGGTTATCAGCAGCACCCGTACACATATTTCTCGCTCAAGAAGAAGCCGATCAGGACGCCGCAGGATATGATCGGCAAGACGATCGGCACCCAGGCGACCGGCCGCATCCTGTTCCGTGCGCTCCTGGCCAAGAACGGCATTCCGGAAGATCAGGTCGAGCTCAAGGTGATCGGCAGCGATATGGCGCCGCTGATGACCGGGCAGGTGGACGCTATCACCGGCTGGAAGACGAACATCAACGCGCTTTCAGTGCTCGGCGACGAGCGGGTCGACATGACGCTGTGGGATGCCGGCATCCAGCTTTATGCCAATCCCTTCTACACCACGGACGGCGTGCTGGCCGAGCATGGCGACAAGGTTGAGGGGATGATCCGCGCCATCTCACGGGGATGGGGCTGGGTGCGCGAAAATCCGGAACAGGCCGTCGACTATCTGGTCGAGCGCCTGCCGAACCTGGACAAGGAAAGCGAGCTCAAGGCCGTGCCGCTCGTCGTCGGTTACTCATTCAGCGAAAAAACGAAGGCTGGCGGCTGGGGTGTGATGACCCGCGAGAACTGGCAGGCACAGATCGACACCTATGATGGTCTCGGCCAGTTCGCAAAGGGTGCGCCGGCGGTCGACGATATCATGACGCTGGACATTCTGGACAAGACCGCCGACGTCCGCCCGAAGGTCGGTTGATCCGATGGACGCCGTTTCCCTGAATGCAGCTGCAGGAACCCAGGTCCCTGCAGCGAGCCTGCGCAATGCCTGGGTCAAGTTCGGCCAGTTCACGGCCATCCAGGATATCAGCCTGGAGATAGAGGCAGGCGCTTTCTATTCCATCCTCGGCCCGTCCGGTTGCGGCAAGTCGACTCTTTTGCGTCTGGTGTCGGACCTCATTCCGCCGGCGGCGGGCGAGGTCTCGGTCTTCGGAAAGACAACGGAGGCCGCGCGCCTGGCGCGGGAATTCGCCTTCGTTTTCCAGGATGCGACGCTGTTGCCCTGGCGCAGCGCGTTGAAGAATGTCGAGCTTCCGCTCGAAATCGGCCGTAGCCGCGGCATCGACATTCCCGTCAGCGACAAGAGCCCGATGGAGCTTCTGGAACTGGTGGGGCTGAAAGGCCGGGAGCATGCGTTGCCGCACGAGCTTTCTGGCGGCATGCGCCAGCGTGTGGCGATTGCCCGCGCTCTGGTGTGCAAACCGAAACTGCTCCTTATGGATGAGCCGTTCGGTGCGCTCGACGAGATGACCAGGGACCATCTCAACCTGCAGCTTCTCAAGGTGTGGGAAGAGACGGGGGTGACGATCCTCTTTGTCACCCACTCGATCCCCGAAGCAGTGTTTCTGGGCCAGAAGGTGCTGATGCTGAAGGCGCATCCGGGCCGGCTGCACGAGATCGTGGATATCGATCTGCCATATCCGCGCAGCATTGCGCAGCGCGATACGCCAGAGTTCACTCGCTACTCCGCGCATCTGCGCGGGCTGCTGGAGGCGTGCTGATGACCGCTGTCGAAAATACGCTGAATGTCATTGCAAGCGACGAAGCCGCCGAGATCGCGGCGGCACGAAGAAACCGCCTCGTCGCGATTGCCACGCCGGTGGCGACCGCCGCGACGCTGATCTTTCTGTGGGAAGCCGGTGTCCGTGTGTTCGGTGTGCCCGATTACATCGCGCCGACCCCCAGCGCGGTGGCCTCCACCCTGGTCGAGGAGTTTCCGCAGCTCATGCGGAATTTCTGGCCGACGCTCTATGAAAGCCTGATGGGCTTTGCCGTGGGCAATCTGGCCGCGGTTCTGATCGCGGTTGCTTTCGTGCACAGCCGGCTGGCCGAACGCGCCTTCTTTCCGATTGCCGTGTTCATCAACACCATCCCGATCCTGGCCATTGCGCCGATCCTGGTGCTGATCTTCGGCGCGGGACTAACGGCGAAAGTGGTGATCGCGGCCTTGATCTGCTTCTTTCCGACGCTGGTCAACATGGTGCGCGGTCTGCAGGCCGTCAGTCCGCAGGCGCTCGAGCTCGCCCGCATTCTGTCGGCTTCCAAGTCGGAAGTGTTCTGGAAGATCCGCCTGCCGTCCTCGCTGCCGTTCCTTTTCTCGGCATTGAAGATCGCGGCCACCACATCCGTCATCGGCGCCATCGTCGGCGAATGGGTGGGAGCGGACCTTGGACTGGGAGCGTTGATCATCGATGCCACCTTCAATTTCCGTTCCGCCCTGCTCTACGCCACGGTGTTCCTCTCATCGGGCCTGTCGGTGCTGTTGTTTGCGGCGGTGACGATTGCCGAACGGCTGGTGGTGCGGTGGTGAGCGCAGCCTGAGAAGAAGCGACAATTCGAACTGAAACCGGGCCGCTGCAAGGCGGCCCAACGGGAGGAGTGCGCCGAAATGAGCACCAGCACAACGCATATTTCCTTGAACCGCAGCGAGCAGATTCCGGTCGTCGCCGATTGCGACGTCGTGGTTGTGGGCGGCGGCCCGGCCGGTCTGAGCGCAGCCGTGTCGGCAGCCCGCAACGGCTGCTCCGTCACGCTTCTGGAACGCTATCATCACCTCGGTGGCATGGCGTCGGGCGGAATGGTTCTCGTTCTCGACGACATGGTCAATGACGGCAACGAGATTGTCACCACCGGCATCGTCAGCGAGTTCGTCGACCGCATGGCCGCGCAGGATGGCGCCGTCTACCCGCCACCTCAGGAATGCTTGACCAATTGGGAGATGTGGAAGAAATGGTCCCGCTGGGGGTGCATCGACTTTCACAAGACCGGCACTCCGCAGCCGATCATCCATGCCGTTGCCTTCGACCCGGATTGCTGGAAGCGGGTCAGTCTTGATCTCGTGCGCGAGGCCGGAGTGAACCTGCGCCTTCATTCCTGGTTCTCCGAGGCGCTGGTGGAGGATGGCCGCGTGACCGGCGTGATCTGCCAGACCAAGCTTGGCCGTCAGGCAATCCGCGCCAAAATGGTGATCGATGCCAGCGGCGATCTCGACGTCGCGTCCTCGGCCGGCGCGTCGTTCCTGACCGGGCAATATATCGTCACGACGGTGTTCCGCCTGTGCGACGTCGATACCGCCAGGGCGGAAGCCTTCGAATATGAGAACCCCGAGGAATACAAGGCGCTCGACCGCCAGGTGCGCCGGGTCATCGGCGGGGCCTGGGGCATGTGGTGGCTGAAGACGCCCCTGCCGGGCATCGTGTGGTGCAATTGCCCGCATATGCCGGGCTATGACGGGCTGTCGCCGGAGGACATGCTGGCTGCCGAGGTGGAAGGCCGTTCGCGAATGATGAACCTCCTGCCCTTCGTGCGGGCCAACCTGCCGGGCTTCGAGAACGCCAAGATGCTGGGCGCTGCCGAACAGATCGGCGTTCGCCAGACGCGGCTCCTACAGGGCGAGTATGTGGTCACGCGCGACGATGTGCGCTCGCGCCGCCATTTCGCCGACAGCGTATGCCGTGGCCGCGACTACTATACGCCGCTGCGGGCGCTGCTGCCCAAGGGGGTCGATAACCTGATCGTGGCGGGGCGTCACTATTCCGTCGAGAGCGAGGCACAGAAGCTTTCGCGCGAAATCCCGCCCTGCATGGCGCAGGGCGAGGCGGCCGGCGTCGCCGTTGCGGTGGCGCTGGAACAGAATTGCGCGCTGCGCGATGCCGATGTCGCGACCATCCAGAAGCGCATGCGCGCGCAGGGCGCCGATCCGGGCGACGTTCCGTCTGCCAATGCACTCGTTGAAAACGTCGCAGCCGAATGAAGGACACCAACGTGAATACCGATACTCTTCCCCTTTCCGGAGTCCGCATTCTGGACTTCACCCAGGTCATGCTCGGCCCCTGCGCCACGCAGATGCTTGCCGATTTCGGAGCCGACGTCATCAAGATCGAACGGCCCGGCGCCGGCGACCTCTCGCGCCATTTCTTCGACCAGCGGTCGGAGCAGGGCATGAACAACGCCGTCTATTCCTCCCTCAACCGCAACAAGCGGTCGATGGAAATCGATACCAAGTCCCCGATTGGCAAACAGATGGTCTATGATCTCGTGCGCCAGGCCGATGTGGTGGTCGACAATTTCCGCGCCGGCGTCATGGATCGGCTCGGCTTCGGCTATGAGACACTGAAGACGATCAACCCGCGCATCATCTGCGCGTCGGGCACGGGGTTCGGCGAAAAGGGCCCCTATGCCCACAAGGGGGGGCAGGACGTGCTTGCCCAGGCGATGAGCGGCGTCATGGAAAAGACGGCCGACCCGTCCATTCCGCGCTCCATCTATCCCACGACGCTGTGCGATTACACCGCCGGCATGCATCTGGTGCAGGGCGTTCTTGCGGCACTCCTGGCGCGTGAAAAGACGGGCCATGGCCAGAAGGTTTCCGTTTCGCTTTACGATTCCATGATCGCCATGCAGATGCAGGAGGCCGCGCAGTGGAGCAAGCACCGCGAGGTGCTGAACTGGGCCGCCATGCCGCTCACCGGCGTGTTCGACACAACGGACGGGGCTCTGGTCGTGGTCGGGGCATTCAAGGCAAATCCCCTGCGTGACATATGCACAGCGCTCGGTATCGAGGATCTGTCGGGCGAGTATCCCGACCTGGCCAGCCAGCGCGCCAGTAAGCCCTATCTGCAAGGTCGTTTCCGCGAGGTCTTCGCCACCGATACGACCGCTCACTGGATCGCGCGTCTTGAGGAACAGGATTTGCTTTGCGCGCCGGTGCGTGCGCTGGGCGAAGCGCTCGACGATCCGCAGACCGCGATCAACGGCATGTTGCTCGACTTCGATCACCCCGTGCTCGGGCCGCTCAGGGTCATCGGCTCGCCGGTGCATCTGAGTGATGCTCCGCTGGTGCTGCGTCATGCGCCGCCGCGCCTTGGCGAGCACACCCGCGAGGTGATCGATGAATTCGGCCTGCAACAAGCGGCGAGGGCAGCGGAATGAGTGTATGTTTCGACATCGATGGCCATCTGGCGCGGGTAACCATCGACCGGCCGGAGCGCATGAACGCTGTCGACGCCGAGACGGAAAGGGCTCTGGAAGCGATCTGGCAGAAGATCGAAAAGGACGAGCGCATCCGCTGCGTCGTGCTGACCGGGGCGGGAGAGCGCGCCTTTTCGGCGGGCGCCGACCTCAAATCCGGATCCGGGCTTTCCGGGCTCGAATATTGGGCGCGGCAGAATCCGAATGGCTTCGGCGGCATCGCATTGCGTGAGAGCCTGGCGGTGCCGGTCATCGCGCGGGTCAACGGGCTGGCGCTGGGCGGCGGTCTGGAGATGGTGCTGGGCTGCGATATCGTCATCGCTGCCGACACGGCGCGGTTCGGGCTGCCCGAGGCAAAGGTGGGGCGGCTGCCGCTCGATGGCGGCATGGTCGCGCTGCAGCGGCTCGTGCCGCGCAATATCGCTGCCGGGTTGATGTTGACGGGCCGGATGATGAGTGCGGCCGAGGCTGCCGCTTGCGGCCTTGCGAACGCGGTCGTGCCTGCCGAGGCGTTGGATGCGGAAGTGGATGCATGGGTGGCCGACATCCTGGCTTGCGCGCCCCTTTCGACAAAGGCGATCAAGGCGACGCTGCGAAAGACAGCGCACCTTTCGCCTCGTGAGGCGCGCGCGCTCCAGACGCCGGAGCTGACCGCCGCACTTCTGTCGGAAGATCAGGATGAGGGCGTGCGTGCCTTCCGCGAGAAACGGGCTCCCGTCTGGCAGGGAAAGTGAGGTGCAATGCCTCTGATCATCAAGAGCGAATGCATCGACATCAAGGATGGCATCTGCACCACAAGCTGCCCTGTCGACTGCATCTATGAAGGCGAGCGGATGTTTTACATCCACCCGGTGGAATGTATCGAATGCGGCATGTGCGAAAGCATCTGCCCCGTCGATGCGATCCGCTACGCCGACGAGGTGAGCGGGGCGGACGAGGCATTTATCGGCATCAACAATGACGTCTTTTACGATCTGGACGGAAAACTCATTGAACCTGGCGGATGGCGCCGCGGCGACGCACCGATTAAGGATCATCCCGTAGTGCGCGATTTCCCAAGAAGAACAGTCGAGGAAAAAATATCATGAAAGGCATAGTAGCTGCCGTTCCGACACCGGTGGACGAGAATGGCGCGGCCCTGAAGGAGCCCTTTCTGGAACATTGCGATTGGGCGCTGGCCAATGGTTGCGATGCACTGAACGTGCTGGGCACCACCGGTGAAGCCAATTCGCTTGGGGTGGCGCAACGCAAGCAGGTCATGGCCTGGGCGGTGGAGGCGTTCGGCCCCGACAAGCTGATGGTAGGCACCGGGCTGCCGGCGCTGGAGGATACGCTCGACCTGACGCTCACCGCAGCGGAGCTGGGGTATCGGGTGGCTCTCGTTCTGCCGCCATTCTATTACAAGCCGGTAAGCGATGACGGCCTTGTCGCCTGGTATCAGGCACTTGACCAGGCTCTCGGCGACACGCCGATCGAAGTCTATTTCTACAATTTCCCGCAGATGACGGGTGTGCCTATTCCGGTGGACGTGGTTGCACGGTTGGTGCAGGCTAACCCACGCCGCTTTACCGGTATCAAGGATTCCTCAGGCGATCTCGCCTATTGCCGAAAGCTTGTCGAAACCGTGCCGGGCCTGAAGGTCTTCCCCAGTTCCGAAACGGCATTGGCGCAGGCCGACGAAGCGGGCTTCGCGGGATGTATTTCCGCGACGGTGAATGTCAGTGCGCCGCTCTGCGCCAGCCTCATGGTTGAGGGAGACAGGGACGGCCTTGCCGCACGGATCGCCGGGTTGCGATCCGACATCGCGGCGCACCCGCTCGTTCCGGCCGTAAAATATCTGGTCGGCAAGCGCTCCGGCGATGCCGCATGGAGCCGTGTCCTTCCGCCTTTCGCGGCGCTCGGCAATGCTTCGCGTGATGCTCTCGACCGCATCGCCGAAGAGCTTTGAACTGGAGGAACGAGATGGACAAGCACGACAACCTGATCGGCGGTGAGTGGGTCAGCGCCGACGCCTATGGCGAGAACCGCAATCCGTCGAACCGTGACGAGGTGATCGGTCTTTATGCGCAGGGCAGCGCCGCCGACGCGGAAAGGGCGGTGGAGGCGGCGCAGGCCGCGGCTCCCGGCTGGGCTGATGCCACCCCGCAGGCCCGTCATGATCTGCTCGAGGCCGTTGGCCGCAAGCTCGCCGAGCGTTCGCAGGAAATCGGCCGGCTTCTGTCGCGCGAGGAGGGCAAAACGCTCGCCGAGGGCATTGGCGAGACCCTGCGCGCCGCGCAGGTGTTCAAGTTCTTTGCCGGCGAGGCGCTCAGGGTCGCCGGCGACCTGCAGGCTTCGGTACGCCCCGATATCGATGTCGAGGTTACACGCGAGCCGGTCGGCGTGGTCGGCCTGATCACCCCCTGGAATTTCCCGATTGCCATTCCCGCCTGGAAGACGGCACCGGCGCTTGCCTACGGCAATTGCGTCGTTCTCAAGCCCGCCGATCTCACGCCGGGTTGCGCTCATGTGATTGCGCGCCTGCTCGATGAATGCGGCTGTCCACCCGGCGTGTTCAACCTAGTGATGGGCCGCGGCTCGGTGGTGGGCGAAACGCTCGTCACGCATCCCGACATTGATGCCCTCTCATTCACCGGGTCGGTGCCGACCGGCAGCCACATCGCCGAAGTCTGCGGGCGCATGAAGCGCAAAAGCCAGCTGGAGATGGGTGGCAAGAACCCGATGGTCGTGCTCAACGATGCCGATCTCGACGTGGCGGTCGCTGCCTGTCTGAACGGCACGTTCTTCTCCACCGGCCAGCGCTGCACCGCGTCCTCGCGGCTGATCGTCGAAGCGGGCATTCACGATGCGTTCGTGGAAAAACTGGTCGCCGGCATGCGGGCCCTCAAGGTGGGGGATGCGCTAGCTCCCGAAACCCAGATCGGCCCGGTGGTCGATGGCAAGCAGCTTCAGTCCAACCTTTCCTACGTCGAGCTTGCCCGGAAAGAAGGGGCAGAGGTGATCGGCGGCGAACAGCTCGATCTTGCGACGAACGGCTTCTTTCAGGCTCCCGCCCTTTTCCTTGGCACCAACAATTCCATGCGCATAAACCGTGAGGAAATCTTCGGCCCCTGCGGATCGGTGATCAAGGTTGGCGATTTCGACGAGGCGCTGGCCGTGGCAAACGATACGGAATTCGGCCTTTCGGCGGGCATCTGCACGACGAGCCTGAAAGCCGCACGCACCTTCAAGCGGAAATCCCAGGCCGGAATGGTGATGGTGAATCTTCCGACGGCCGGCGTCGATTTTCACGTGCCTTTCGGCGGCCGCAAGGGGTCGTCCTTCGGACCGCGCGAGCAGGGACGCTATGCGGCGGAGTTCTACACTACGGTCAAGACCGCCTACGTCTTCGCAGGATGACGGCGATGATCGACAAGGCATCGGGCAACGAGGGATGGCGCCATCGTTTTCTGGGGCTGTGCGACCAGGTTTCCGGCTGGTCCGAAGATCGCGACTTCAAGGTTGGAGCCGTGGTCGTCGGGCCGGGGCACGAGATCCGCGCGACGGGCTATAATGGCCTGCCGCGCGGGGTTTCGTCCGGCGATGATCGCCGTTTCGACCGGGCGAGCGGCGAAAAGTTCTTCTGGATCGAGCATGCCGAGCGCAACGCCATCTACAATGCGGCGCGGTCCGGCGCCGCATTGGCCGGATGCACGCTCTACGTGAACCGGTTTCCCTGCGCGGATTGCGCGCGCGCTATCATCCAGTCGGGCATTGCCTGTGTCGAATGCCCGCCGAAGCCTGAGAATGACGGCAAGCTCGATCACAGCTTCGATGTATCGGAGATCATGCTTCGCGAGGCGGGTGTCTCCGTATCGGCTCAAGAGCGATAGCGGCGGCGTCAGCTGCCTGAGGCTGCTTTCGTGGCTGCCTTCACCAGGTGTTCGATCAGTGTCGTGGCATCGTCCGGCAGGGTGCCGGATGATGGGTTGAGAAGCAGGCCAAGCGCAGCTTCCACGGCCAGTCCTTCCAGGGCGGGAAGGGTGGCGAGCCAGTGTTCGCCCATGGCAAGCTGAATTTGCTCGGAACGCAATTCGGCTTTCTTGATCAGATTGCGCAGGCCTTCCGTTTCAGCGGCTGGAAAACTGGAAGGCGGTGCTTTCAGGCGCCGGCGCAGATCGCGCAAGGGAAGCACGGTTTCATCGCGCCAGCTCTTCATATCGGATTGCAGTTGCTGCACCTGACCGGCGGTCAGGCGCCGGTGAAGTTTTGCTTCAGCGTAAAGAATGACGATCGCCGCGACGACATCGAGGCCGGCTTCATCCTGCAGGCGCAGGCAGGTTTCCGAAACGCCGGACGCACCGTAGAATTCGAGTGCGAAACGCCAGATTTCACCGTCGAGATCGAGTTGAGGGGGAGCAGCTTCCTGCATGTTTGGCATCCTCCATATATCTCTGGAGCGGTTCAGGCCGTTCCCTGGGCGGGCTTGAAACGGGCAACCAGTGTGTGGGCGTCGCCGGGATAGGTCAGCCGTACGAAGGTGATTGTTTCGGCGGGGCTCCAGGTGCGCCGCTCGATGGACAGGCAGGCGGTGCCTTCCGGCACGTCGAGGTGCCGCGCTATTTCGGGAGAGGCCGCAACAGCCTGAATGCGGTTTTCGGCCGTGCTCCACGGCACTTGTGCGATCAGCCACTGACCCGGCGGCGTTTGCGAAAAGTCGGCTTCCGCCGCCTCGGGCACCGCGCGGGCATTGATACGGCGTTCCTCGACGCAGAAGGGTCTGCGGCCAGCCCGGTGAACCGCAAGCAATTCCATGACCGGTGTTGCCGCAGGCAGGCTCATGAGGCTCTTGTCTTCGGCGTTCGCCTTGCGTTTCCTTTGGGCAAGAAGCTTGTAGGCATAGGGAAGGCCAAGCGAGTTCACCTCGACCTCGATGTCGTGGATCTCCATGACGGCGGATTGTGCATGCGGGCGGCGCACGAAGCTGCCCGCCTTGCGGTGCCGCTCGATCAGACCCGCATTGGCAAGCTGGGTCATGACCTTGTTCACGGTCATGCGGGAACAGCCATACTGTTCCGCCAGTTCCATTTCGAAGGGGAGGCGGAAACCGGGCGCCCATTCGCCAGATACGATGCGCCCTTCGATCTCGCTCAGGATCGTTTGATGGAGGGTTGCTTCCTTGCCGCTGCGGTTCGCCACGTGATCCCGATTCTTCCTCTGCCCAGCATTCACTACGGTATTTTGCAGCCGGGTGGAAAGTCTCGCCCCTGTATGGCAACGGCAAATCTGCCAGCGGTTGGCGCTCAACACCGGCAATAGCCCCTTATCCGGCAAGCGCCTTCATGGCTCGGGAAAACTGCTCCACGATGACTGAACGGTTGCGATGCCGCCCGCCTTCCACTTTCTTGCTACCGCTGACCCAGACGCTATCCACGCCAATGCCCTTCGCGAAGATGAAGTGATCGAGGACGCGTTCCCCAGGCAGATAGTCAACCGACGTGAGATCGAGCGTAATCAGATCGGCGGGATGGCCGGCCGCAATGCCGCTCACGCTTCCCAGTGCCTGTGCGCCACCTGTCGTGGTGCGCTGGAACAGGTTTGTCCCCGTCGATTGACCGGGTTCGGCCACGACATTGCGCGCGCGGCGCAAGAGCCGTTGCGAATATTCCAGCGTTCTCAGTTCCTCGGTCAGCGAGATCAGGATGTTGCTGTCTGAGCCGACGCCGAATGCGCCGCCGGCTTCCAGAAATGCGGGGGCCGGGAACACCCCGTCGCCCAGATTGGCTTCGGTGATAGGGCAAAGGCCGGCGATGGCGCCGCTGCGCGCCATGCGGGTGGTCTCGGCATCGGTCATGTGCGTGGCATGGATCAGGCACCAGCGTGCGTCGGGAGCGGCATGCTCGAACAGCCATTCCACCGGTCGCAATCCCGACCATTCCACACAGTCCTCCACCTCCTTCACTTGCTCGGCGACATGAATGTGGATCGGCCCTCCCTGGGCAAGCGGCAGCACCTCGCCAAGCTCTTGCGCAGTTACGGCGCGCAGGCTGTGCGGCGCAACGCCAAGCACGCCGCCGGGAAGTGCTGCAACGATAGTGCGCGCACGTCCCATGAGCGTTTCGAAGGCATCGACCGTGTGAATGAAGCGTCGCTGGCCGTCAGCGGGTTCTGCTCCTCCAAACCCGGAATGCGCATAGAAAACGGGAAGAAGGGTCAGTGCGATACCCGTTTGGGCGCTTGCTGCGCCTATGCGTTCGGCCATCTCGGCAGGGTCGGCATAGGAGCTGCCGTCCCTGTCGTGATGGAGATAATGAAATTCGCCGACGCGGCAAAAACCTGCTTCGAGCATCTCCATGTAAAGATGGGCGGCGACAGCCTCGACCTGGTCCGGCGCCATCGACAGGGCGATGCGATACATCTCCGTGCGCCAGCTCCAGAAACTGTCTGCGCCGGGCCCGCGCCGTTCGGCAAGACCGGCCATGGCGTGTTGAAACGCATGGCTGTGCAGATTGGCCATGGCGGGCAGCAGGAAGCGGTGACGCTCATCGCCGGGCTGCGGTGCTGCGTCCCGTTCCACGCTTTCGATGCCAGTCGCGGAAAAGACGACGCGAACCTTATGGGCAAGGCCGTCCGGCAGAAGGGCATTTTCGGCATGGATCACTGTCATTGCGGCCTCCCGGCTAATTCATCGGACTTTTGGCTTGCGCCATTTTTGATTAAGTATATACATAATAGCAATACGACGCTGAAGCAACACCTGTCTCGGAGGAGTGACGATGGCGAAAGGCGATTGCATCTGGAGCAATGCGCGGCTAGCAACGCTGGACCCGCGCCTTGCCGGATTGGGCGTCGTGGAAAAGGCCGCTGTCGCGGTGCGCGATGGCCGCATCCTGTTTGCCGGGCCAATGGCGGAGCTGCCGTCCGAAACGCTGGCGGGGGCGGAAACCATCGATTGCGAGGGGCGCTGGATCACGCCGGGCCTGATCGATTGCCACACGCATCTGGTTCATGCAGGCAATCGGGCACGCGAATTCGAGATGCGGCTTGCCGGCGCTTCCTATGAGGAGATTGCACGGGCGGGCGGCGGCATCGTTTCCTCGGTGTCCAATGTCCGCGCGGCAAGCGAGGCCGATCTGGTGCGCGAAAGCCTGCCGCGTCTCGATACGCTGCTTTCCGAAGGCGCAACCACCGTCGAAATCAAGTCTGGCTACGGATTGACCGTCGAGGACGAGCTCAAGATGCTGCGTGCGGCCCGCACACTCGGTTCGGTGCGCGATGTGGCGATTGCCGCCACCTATCTCGGCGCCCACGCAACGCCGGTTGAATACAAGGGACGCAACGACGCGTTCCTGCGCGAGGTGGTTTTGCCGGGACTTGAGGCCGCGCATTCGGAAGGCCTTGTCGATGCGGTGGATGGTTTTTGCGAGGGCATCGCGTTTTCGCCCGATGAGATGCGGCTTGTCTTCGATAAGGCGCGGGCGCTCGATCTTCCGGTGAAACTGCACGCCGACCAGCTTTCCAACCTGCATGGCGCGGAACTCGCTGCCGGCTACAAGGCGATGTCGGCGGATCATCTCGAATATGCGGACGAGGCGGCGGCGGCCTCCATGGCGAATTCCGGTACCGTCGCGGTGCTTTTGCCCGGCGCCTTCTACTTCATTCGCGAAACCAGAAAGCCGCCGGTCGATCTTTTCCGCAAGCACGGGACCCATATCGCCCTGGCGACCGACTGCAATCCGGGCACGTCGCCGCTGACCTCATTGCTGCTCACCATGAATATGGGCGCGACCCTCTTCGGCCTTACGGTCGAGGAATGCATTGCCGGCGTTACCCGCGAGGCGGCGCGCGCCCTTGGGAAGCTTAACGAGATAGGCACTCTGGAAGCGGGCAAGGCAGCGGACCTTGCAGTCTGGAATATCTCCGAACCCGCCGAACTGGTTTACCGCATCGGCTTCAATCCCCTGCATGCGCGTATCCGCGCTGGCCGTGACGCCACCCTGTAACCGAGAAGAGCAACATGACCATCACGCTTCACCCCGGCACCGTCCCCCTTGCAGATCTGGCTTCCATCTACTGGTCCGGCGAGAACGCGGTCCTCGACCGCGGTTTCGATACCCAGATTGAGAAGGCGGCGGCTCGCATCGCCGCCATCGCTGCGGGCAACGAGCCGGTTTACGGCGTCAATACGGGCTTCGGAAAACTGGCTTCGATCAAGATCGATGCAGCCGATACCGCAACCTTGCAACGCAATCTGATCCTGTCGCATTGCTGCGGCGTCGGTGCGGCGCTGCCCGAGAACATCGTGCGGCTGATCATGGCGCTGAAGCTCATCTCCCTTGGGCGGGGAGCTTCGGGTGTGCGCCTCGATCTGGTGCGCCTCATCGAGGGAATGCTGGAAAGGCGGGTGACACCGCTGATCCCTGAAAAGGGGTCTGTCGGCGCATCGGGCGATCTGGCCCCGCTCGCTCATCTCGCTGCCGTGATGATGGGCGAGGGTGAAGCCTTTTTCGAAGGCGAGCGCCTTTCAGGAAGTGCTGCGCTTGAGCGCGCCGGTCTTGCACCGGTCGTGCTTGCCGCTAAGGAAGGTCTTGCGCTTATCAACGGTACGCAGGCTTCGACGGCCCTGGCGTTGGCCGGTCTGTTCCGCGCCCATCGGGCTGCCCAGGCGGCGTTGATCACAGGCGCCTTGTCGACGGATGCAGCGATGGGTTCATCCGCTCCATTTACCGCCGACATACACACGCTACGCGGTCATCGCGGCCAGATCGACACGGCGGCAGCGCTACGCGCATTGCTCGATGGGTCGGCAATCCGCCAGAGCCATCTCGACGGCGATGAGCGTGTGCAGGACCCCTATTGCATCCGTTGCCAGCCGCAGGTCGATGGCGCCTGCCTCGACCTGTTGCGCCAGGCTGGGCGCACCTTGGAGATCGAGGCCAATGCGGTCACCGACAATCCGCTGGTCCTGTCCGACGAGAGCGTGGTTTCGGGTGGGAATTTCCACGCCGAACCGGTTGCATTCGCCGCCGACCAGATCGCCATCGCCATCTGCGAGATCGGGGCTATCGCCCAGCGCCGCATCGCGCTTCTGGTCGATCCGGCGCTCTCCTACGGCCTGCCCCCGTTCCTTGCCCGCAAACCAGGGTTGAATTCGGGCCTCATGATCGCTGAGGTCACCTCAGCCGCGCTGATGAGCGAGAATAAGCAGATGTCTCATCCGGCCTCGGTGGATTCCACGCCGACATCCGCCAATCAGGAAGATCATGTGTCCATGGCCTGCCATGGCGCGCGCCGCTTGTTGCAGATGACGGAAAACCTGTTCGCCATCATCGGCATCGAGGCGCTTGCCGGCGTGCAGGGCGTGGAATTGCGCGCGCCACTGACCACCAGTCCCCTGTTGCAGAAGGCCGCCGCCTGCCTGCGCGAAGCCGTTCCCGGCCTCGATGAAGACCGTTATATGGCTCCCGATCTGGCCGCTGCCACCGGTCTCGTGGCTGCAGGGGCGCTAACCGCCAGCATCGGACCGGACCTTCTGCCCGCGCTGGAGGATTGAGATGGACGGCGTTTTTGCAGTCTCCCGCGGTTCTTCACCCGTCATTCTCAGTTTTCCTCACACCAGCGTCGAGGTTCCACCGGAGATCTGGGAGAGGCTGAACGACAATGGACGGCTTCTGGCCGATACGGACTGGCATCTGCACCGGCTTTACGAAGGCCTTCTCCCGGATGCGACCACGGTGCGGGCGGGTTTCCATCGTTATGTGGTCGATGCCAATCGCGACCCGGCGGGCGTGAGCCTCTATCCCGGCCAGAACACCACGACACTGGTGCCGATGACCGATTTCGACGGGAACGCTATCTGGAAGGACTGTCAGGCGCCGGATGAAGCCGAGATAATGGCCCGCCGCGATGCCTTTCACCGCCCCTATCACGAGGCGCTGGCGGCGGAGATAGAGCGGGTCCGGGCGATCCATGGCATTGCCGTGCTCTACGATTGCCATTCGATCCGCTCATTGATCCCGTTTCTGTTCGAAGGCCGCCTGCCGGATTTCAACATCGGCACCGATGGCGGCGTCACCTGCGATCCAGCGCTCGAAGCTGTCGTGGTCTCAGCGGCAGAACAGGCTGAGGGATACACTCATGTGCTGAACGGCCGTTTTCGCGGCGGCTGGACGACCCGTCATTACGGGCATCCGCAAGAGAATGTGCACGCCATCCAGATGGAGCTCGCGCAGGTCAACTACCTCGCCAGCGAAACCGTGCCCTTCGACTACGACCCTGCCGGCGCCGAGCGGCTGCGCGCGCCGTTGAAAACTCTTCTCGAACGCGTCGAACGGACCGCGTTGGAACTGAAACGCCAAGAGGACTGACACCATGAGCAATCCCCGTCACAATGCCCGTCACAATGAACGCGAAGTCCGCGCGCCGCGCGGCAATGAGCTCAATGCAAAGAGCTGGATGACCGAAGCGCCGCTGCGCATGCTCATGAACAATCTCGACCCGGATGTCGCCGAACGCCCGCATGAGCTGGTTGTCTATGGTGGCATCGGGCGCGCCGCGCGCACCTGGGACGATTTCGATCGTATCCTGGCGACGCTCAAGACGTTGAGCGAGGAGGAAACGCTGCTTGTCCAGTCGGGCAAGCCGGTCGGCGTTTTCCGCACTCATAAGGATGCGCCGCGTGTGCTCATCGCGAACTCGAACCTGGTGCCGCATTGGGCGAACTGGGACCATTTCAACGAACTCGACAGGAAGGGCCTGGCCATGTACGGCCAGATGACCGCCGGTTCGTGGATCTATATTGGCGCGCAAGGCATCGTGCAGGGCACCTACGAGACCTTCGTGGAAGCTGGCCGCCAGCATTTCGGTGGCAACCTCAAGGGCAAATGGATATTGACCGGCGGTCTGGGCGGCATGGGCGGCGCGCAACCGCTCGCGGCGGTGATGGCGGGGGCCTGCTGCCTTGCCGTGGAATGCGACGAGACCCGCGCCGATTTTCGCCTGCGCACGCGTTACGTCGATGAGAAGACCGACAGTCTGGACGAGGCGCTCGCGCGGATCGATGCCTGGACAAAAGCCGGCGAGGCGAAGTCCATCGCGCTGATCGGCAATGCCGCTGAGATATTTCCCGAACTGGTCAAGCGGGGCGTAAAGCCCGATATGGTCACGGACCAGACCTCCGCGCATGATCCGGTGCACGGCTACCTGCCGCTTGGCTGGACGGTCGCCGAATGGCGCGCCCGGCAGGAAAGCGATCCCAAGGGTGTCGAGAAGGCTGCCCGCGCCTCGATGAAGGTGCATGTGCAGGCCATGGTCGATTTCTGGAACATGGGCATTCCCACCCTCGACTACGGCAACAACATCCGACAGATGGCCAAGGAAGAAGGGCTGGAGAATGCCTTCGCCTTTCCGGGATTCGTGCCGGCCTATATCCGTCCGCTGTTCTGCCGGGGTGTCGGCCCCTTCCGCTGGGCGGCCCTGTCGGGCGACCCGGAGGATATCTACAAGACCGACGCCAAGGTGAAGGAACTTTTGCCCGACAACGCCCATCTGCACAACTGGCTCGACATGGCGCGAGAGCGCATCGAATTCCAGGGCCTGCCGGCACGCATCTGCTGGGTCGGTCTCGGCGACCGGCACCGTCTCGGTCTCGCCTTCAACGAGATGGTGAGGAGCGGGGAGTTGAAGGCCCCCATCGTGATCGGGCGCGATCATCTCGATTCCGGCTCCGTCGCCTCGCCGAACCGTGAGACGGAAGCCATGAAGGACGGCTCCGACGCCGTGTCCGACTGGCCGCTGCTCAACGCCCTCCTGAACACGGCTTCCGGGGCAACCTGGGTGTCGCTGCACCATGGCGGCGGCGTCGGCATGGGGTTCAGCCAGCATGCCGGCATGGTGATCTGCTGCGATGGAACGGATGACGCCGCGCGGCGTATCGAGCGTGTGTTGTGGAATGATCCCGCAACCGGTGTCATGCGCCACGCGGATGCAGGCTACGACATCGCGCTCGACTGGGCCCGTAAACAGGGCCTGCGTCTGCCGGCGATCCTCGGCAACTGAGTGTCGTCATGAGAATCGTGCGCCGGAGCGACTACAAGCGCATGGCCTGGAAGAACGGGCAGGGCCTCACCGAAGAGGTGGCGGCCTTCCCGCCAGGCAGCGACGTCGGCAGTTTCGAATGGCGGCTATCCATCGCCCATGTCGAGGCCGACGGTGCCTTTTCCGAGTTCGCCGGCATCGACCGCACGATAGCGCTTCTGGATGGGTCGGGACTGGCGCTCGACCTGCCGGACGGGAGCACGGTCAAGCTCTTTCCCGGTGGTGCGCCCTTTCCCTTTCCAGGCGAATGGAAGATTTCCAGCCGCAATGCCGGAGGGGCAACCATCGACCTCAACATCATGACGCGTCGCGGGGTCTGCGCGCACCGGATGGAACGGCGGTCATTGCCAACGGGGGCGGTCTTCGCGGCCACGGGCAGCGGCTGGGCGGTGTTCAACACGCCTGCTCAAATCGAGGCTGGAGGGGAACCCCTGACAATCGACCGTTTCGATGCGCTGTCGCTCGAAAACGGTGAGGAATTTACCAGCCGCACCGATCCGATGGAATTCCTGTTCGTGAGATTGAAGACGCCGCCGGGTTGCCCTGCGGTTTGAGTATATCTTCCCGCATGACAGTCACTCTCCTCTCAGTAAAGGTCGGCGATCTCGCCGAGAGTGACGGGCCGAAGGGGAGGCCGAACGGTCAGATATCCAGCCTCTTCCATGGTGAGGTTTCTGCTTGCGGCTGCAAGGCTCGTAAGGGTCATGCCGCACGTGCGCCCCTGGCAAGGTCCCATGCCGCAGCGCAGGAATGCCTTCACCTGGTTCGGACCGGCACTGTCGGCCATCAGTGCCGCGCGGATTTCACCGCACGTCACTTCTTCGCAGCGGCAGGCGACAACCTCGTCGGCGGGAGAGAGCAGGGCGTCTTGCGGGCGGTATAACGCGTCTAGCAGAGGCCGGGCGGAGAGATGCGCTCGGCGCGTGCGCCGGGTGGTCTCGCGCAGCAGCGGGTCGACGGAGCGGCCGAGCTCCTCGAGAATGGACAGAGCCGCAAGGCGCCCTTCCAGCAATGCGACCGTCGCGCCGCCGATACCGCCCGCATCCCCCGCAACAAACACCCGCTCGATCGAGCTTTGCAGGCGGTTGTCGCGTCTGGGATGAAAGGCGGCGCCTTCCCGCGACCAGTCCATGTGGCAGCCCATCGAGCGGACCATATGGGTTTCGGGTATGACACCCTCATGCAGGCCCACATGGCTGGCATAAAGGCTGTGGAGCGCGCCGTTGCGGCGAAACCGGACCCGCAATCCATCCGCATCGCGCTCGATACGGAGATCCTGCGGGCAGGCATGGAAGCGGATGCCGGCCCGACGAAGCTTCCACAGGAGTTTAAGCCCCTTGGCCAGATAGGCGGGGCCGCGACCCGTCAGCGCCGCGGGGAGAGAGGGCAGTGCGGCGAACAGTGCACCGTTCGCCGCGGTGTCCAGAAGCGTCAGGTCGCGTTTGCCTGCCGCCAGACACTGCGCGGCATAAAGATAGAAGAGCGGTCCGGTCCCGATCAGAACGAGTTCGCCGTCGGGCAGAAGGCCCTCGCGTTTGAGCAGGATTTGCAGACCGCCGATTGTTGTCACGCCGGGCAGTGTCCATCCCGGTCGCGGCACGGGGCGCTCCATCGCCCCGGTGGCGATCAGGAGATGGCGCGCCTGCTCCTGACGAATACCCTCGTTGTCCCTTAGCCAGACGGTTCCGTCCGGTTCGGCGCGCCAGACACTGGTTTCAAAGGCGAGATGCGCGCCGCTGGCACGCAACCGGGCGGCTTCTGCCTTGCCGGCGAGATAATCCGGGCCCAGAAGAAGCGCGCGGCTATCGGGCACGGTCTCGATACCGCGCCAGATCTGGCCACCCGGTCCGGGCGCTTCGTCGACCACCAGAACCCGTGCGCCGTTCTCGGCGAGAACGGACCCTCCGCCGATCCCCGCCGGCCCGGCGCCGATGACGATAGCATCCCACGCGGTCATGCCTGTTCTCCCGCGGCGTCAAGCCGTGCACCGTCTTGGCGTTCGGTCTTCATTCCGGGCCTTGCTGCGGTCATGCATGCCCTCTGGTTGTCGCTGCCGTCGACACGCAGCAGGCATTCGTAGCAAATTCCCATGAGGCACCAGGGGCCTCGTTCGCTGCCAGAGACCGGGGTCCTGCGGAAATGCACGACCCCCGCCGCCATAAGCGCGCCCGCCAGGGACTGGCCCGGACGAAAGGGGATCGCACGGCCCTCGAACATGAATTCTCCGGCATCGGCTCGGGAAAGGTCGTCGTCAAGCTGTCTGAAGGGCAAAGCGCTTACTCCGCATGGAACGAGGGGCCGGACCGAGGTGGCCTTCCGCCAGCGCTGGGCCCAGCTCGAGCCCATGCAGGCTGGCCAACGTGACCCCGCTATGGCAGGTGACGACAAAGGCGCCGGGAGCATCCGGGGCCTCGTCATAGATCGGCAGGCCGTCGGCGCTCATGATCCGCAGCGCGCCCCATGCCCGCACCAACCGGGCGGCGCGCAAGGCGGGAAAGAGCCGGGTTCCCGCCCGGCAAAGCCCGGAAACGGTCTCCATGTCCGTGCCGGTGGAAAAGCCCGCATCTTCATGGGAACTGCCGAGCAGCACCGTTCCTTCCCGTGTCTGCCTTATCATGTTGGTGGGGTGCCGGAGGAAGGGTGCGATGCGGTCCGTCACGACGATCTGGCCGCGTTCGGGCCGAAGCCCGAGCTCCAGCCCCAGCTGCGCGGCCAGCCGGTTGGCACCGAGGCCGGCGGCGATGGCCAGATGCCGCCCGGAGAATTCCGTGCCATCGGCGCTTTTGACAATGAAGCCTGCATCCCGGTTGCGGCGAACCTGTTCAGCAGTGAAATCCACGACGATCCTGCCGCCATGCTTTCGAAACCCGTTCTGCAAGGCGCGAAGGGTCAAGAGAGGACTCACCTCACCGTCGAGGTCGGAAATCGATGCGCCACAGACTTCGGGCCCGATTCCAGGCGCAATTTCGCTGAGGGCTTCCCGATCAAGAAGCTCTATCCGGATGGCTGCTCCCTCTTCGCGCGACCGGGCGATGAGGTGGCGGCGCGCTTCCATTTCCTTCTCGGAGAGACAGAAATGCAATCCGCCTCCGCCGCGCCAGCCCGTATCGATGCCGGTCTCTTCATAGAGGGTTGCGGAGAATTCGGGCCAAAGCTGCCCCGCTTTTATGGACCAATGCATGTAGTCGGGGTGGCCAAGCCCCTTTCCCTGCAGCCAGACAAGACCGAAATTGCCGCGCGAGGCGCGGTAGGCGACGTCACCCTCATCGAGCAGGGTAACCCGCGCGCCCTTGCGCTGGGCGCCCCAGGCGAGGGCAGAGCCGATCAATCCCCCACCGATGACGATCAGGTCGCTGTCGGGTGTCATCGGGGATAGTCCGGGGGTACCAATGACAGGTGTATCCAGTGAACCAGGGTGACGATGTCATAAACGGGTAGGCCGAAGTGGCGGGAAACTGCGGCCGAGTAGGGCGGCAGGTTTGCGCATTCGAAAACGAGCGCGCCTACATTTTCATGGTCGGCAAGCAGTTCCGCCACCGTGGAGATCACCTCGGCTTCTTGCGCAGCGGCGTCCACCTCGGTTGCGTGCTCACGCATATTGCTCAGAAGCACTCCGTTCATGGGCAGAGCAGCCATCGGCAGCCCGGCTGTCGCACCGACCCCGTGAAAGTGACGTTCGCTCAGCGCCTGCGGGTCGGAAACGATCAGGCCCGGCTTCTTTCCAGCGGGCAGGATGCGTTGCACCATCGGAATTTGCAGGAGAGCGGAGGAGAGAAAAGGCACCGGTGAATGACGGACAAGCTCATCCTGCACGGCAGCGAGAAACCCGCAGCTCGTCGTGATTGCGGTGCAGCCGAGGGTGACGAGCTCGTCAATCGCCGTGCGAAACGCTTTCAGCGAATGACGTGGGTCGCCTTCGATGACATCGGCCGGGCGCACGCCGCGCACCACCTTGAACTGCACAGGAAAGGGCCATGTATCGGCATGGGCTATGTCGCCGGGCAGGCGCCTGAAGCCGGTGTCGAGCACGATGATGCCGATCATGGTGCCGTGTATCGCGCGGGGCGGGGTGGCGGGCGGTGTCATGCGGTTTCTCCGGCAAGGCTGTCCTTCAGCCCGTTCCATCGGCGAATAGCGCCTGTATCGATATCGAAGAGATCGAGAGCGCGGGCCGTTGAATGGGTGATCATCTCGTCAATGCTCTTTGGCCTGGCATAAAGTGCTGGAACCGGCGGCATGAGGATAGCACCCATGCGGGTAAGCGCCGCCATGGTTTCGATATGTCCCAGATGGAGGGGCGTTTCACGCAGCATGAGAACGAGGCGACGCCGCTCCTTCAGCGCCACGTCCGCTGCCCGGCTCATCAAGGTCGAGGTGACGCCGGTTGCGATCTCGGACATGGTCTTTACCGAACAGGGCGCAATCAGCATGCCCATGGTCCGGAAGGACCCGCTGGCGATGGTGGCACCGATGTCGGCGGGCGAATGGACAACGTCGGCGCGTTTCTCGATATCGGTCTTCTGCAGGTTGAGTTCCTGCTTGAGCGTGAGCAGCGCCGAGCGGCTCACCACCAGATGCGTTTCCACATCCGCCGCCTTTGCGAGGTCGAGCGCGCGCAGCCCGTAGGCCGCGCCGGAAGCGCCCGAGATGCCGACGATCAGCCGCCGCTTGCCCATGGTCAGGCGCCTTCGAACCAGTCGGAAAGGCGAATATCATCCACCATACGTAGCCGCTTGCGCTCGAACTCCTCCTCGCGTCCCCAGGGCTTGGTGGCGTCGACCAGAAGCCTGCCCCAGTGATCCTTCGCCTCGTCACGGTAGAAGGACGGGGTCTCGGGAATGATCATCATGTCCTTGTCGGGGCGGCAGCGGGTCAGGATCGCCCATTGAACATCGTCCATATCGTAGATGTTCACATCACTATCGACGACGGTGATTTGCTTGGCCCATATCGGTTCGGCGCCGATGGTCGCCAGCATGACCTGTCGGGCGTGGCCCTCGAACTGGGGTTCGATCTGCACGATGGCATGGTTCACGAATGGCTGGCAGGTGACGTTGACAATGCCGGGAAGGGCTGCACTGAGCCGCTGGTAGATATTGGCCGAAACCGAAAGCTCCAGCGTCAGCACCTCTTCGGGGGAACCGCACAGGATCGAGTGGAAGAGCGCATCCTTGCGTACTGTCACGCCCAGCACCTCGAAAACGGCGTTGGGGCCGACGGGCACATAATAGCCCATGAACTCGCCGAAGGGTCCTTCCGGACGGCGTTCGTTGGGCAGGAAGCGTCCCTCGATCACCACCTCGGTCTCCGCGGGCACTTCAAGGCCGATATGATTGCATTTGCGCATGGCGATCGGGCGTCCGCGCAGGCGGGCCGCAACCTCCAGCTCATCCACGTCATAAGGCAACGGCGCGGCCGCGGTCAGGAAGGCGTGGGCGGGCGGGCCGATCAGCATGGCAGCCTCCAGCGGCTTGCCCATCTTCTCGGCCTTTTCGTGATAGATCGTCAGGTGATGGCGCGGTGCGAGACGGCAACGCAGCTCGTCGTCGCTGATGAACATGGAGCGGTGATAGGAGAGATTTCCCACCCCCGTTTCGGGATCCCTTGCGATGAACATCGCCGAGGTGAAATAAGGCGCTCCATCCCGGTCCGAATAGGTGATCAGCGGCAGGTCGGAGAGCTTGACCTCCTCATATTCGGGAAGGTTGCTTGCCGAAACGAGCGGTTCCTTCATTTCCGAACTGCCGAGAGAGGCAAGGCGGCTCCACTGCCGGCAGAAATCGCCGGCGTCGATGCCGATCACCTCGCCCAGCCGCTCGCGCGTGCTGTAGACATTGGTGACGACCGGAAAGCGGGTGCCCTTCACATTGGTGAACATGACGGGCTTTGCCCATTTCTTCTGGGCAAGATGCGTGACGGCGGCCAGCTCGTGAGCCGGATCCACCTCGCGCTCGACGACCAGGAGGTCGCCGCGTTCCTGCAGTTTACGAACGAATTCTCTCATATTGTGGGCTCCCTGTTGGGCGCTTTGCGGCAGCCTATCTGCCCTTGCGGGGGGTGGTTACGATGCGATTGGTGCGCGCTTCGTGCGTCGAGCGAAGCCTGTAGCGGTCGCCGGGGTAGATGAAGCGGCTGCGGGTGACGGGAATCCCGTCCCGCCAGGTGTAGCGGTCGAGCAGAAGGCAGGGCTGGCTGCCATCGATCTGCAGGTGCTGGCGGATTTCGTCATCGGCGCGGATCGCGCGGATGGTGTTGTCCACAGAGGTCACCGTCGTCTCGCGCAAAAGCCAGGCATGCGGCGTGTTCTGGCTGAAATCCTGATCGATATAATCGGGCGCTTCGGCAGCGTTGACGTAACGGTCTTCCAGCTGGATCGGCGTGCCGTCCTCCAGGTGCAGAAGGCGGGAGTGATAGACCGCCTCACCGGGAGCCAGCTGGAGCATGTTGCGGCCGGAACCTTCCTTGTCGAGGATTTCATGTTCCAGAACGATGCAGGTGTGCGCCCCGCCGGAGAGTGTGATCTCCTCCGAGATGTCTGACAGGTTGAAGACCGCACATTGCATGCGCGGGCCGATCACGAAGGTGCCCCGGCCCTGGGTGCGAAGAAGCACGCCGTCGGATTGCAACTCGCGCAACGCGCGCCGCACCGTGAGACGAGAGGCGCCGAATTCCTCTGCCAGCTCATCCTCGGGAGGAAGCTGGAAGTCGGCGGGCCACTCCTCGGTTTCGATCCGCCGGTCGATCACGCTCTTGATCTGCTCATAGAGGGGTAAATCAGACTGCACTTTTATATCCAAAATGATATCATTATTGCCTTGCTGCATTCACATATCATATCTCGCTCGAAATCAAGGCTGTTTTGGCGTTTTTGCGCAAAGACCCAGCTCTAAACGCCATGCAGGGGCGTTTTCGGGCCAATGATGCCTATTTTTTGACCGCATTTGCCGGATGAAAATCGGGTTGTGATTATTTTATGTGCAATTTTGATGACAGAGCTATGATAAAAGATATCGCTTGACATAGGTAATGAATATCATTTCCTATATGAAAACACATTAATGGTGGCGGGCGATCCTGTTCCAGGCTTCTGGTCTCTCCCGTTCCAATGCTGCGATAGGGAGCGATCATGTCGGCTGAAGGCTTGCAAAAATTGTCCATGTATATTGGCGGCGAGTGGGTTCCTCCCGCTTCCGGCAGCTATATCGAGACAGTCGATCCCTTTACCGGCAAGGCCTGGGCGCTGGTGCCGCGCGGAAATGCGGAAGATGCCGACAGGGCCGTTCGTGCTGCGCATCGCGCCTTCACCGAAGGGCCGTGGAGAACGATGCACCCGACCGAACGTGGCCGCGTCATCCAGCGTTTTGCGACGCTAATCGAGGAGCATGCGGACGAGCTCGCCGCGATCGAAGTGCGCGACAATGGCCGCCTGCTCGAGGAGATGAAGCATCAGATCCGCTACATTCCGCGGTGGTATCATTACTATGCCGGCTATGCCGACAAGATCGAAGGCACGGTTCACCCTTGCGACAAACCGGCACTGAGCTTCTCGCGCCATGAGCCGCTTGGCGTGTGCGTCGGCATCGTGCCGTGGAATGCACCCCTTCTTCTTTTCTCGCTCAAGGCAGCACCTGCGCTCGCGGCGGGCAACACGCTGGTCATGAAGCCCGCCGAAGTGACATCAGCAACGGCGCTGAAACTGATGGAGCTGGTCGAGAAGGCGGGCTTCCCGGAAGGCGTCATCAATGTGGTGACGGGCTATGGCCCGGAAGTCGGGGAGCCGCTCGTAACGCATCCACTGACCCGGCATCTTGGTTTCACGGGCTCCACCAAGACCGGCTCTTACCTTTATTCGCTCGCGGCAAAGGACGTTAAGCGGGTGAGCCTTGAGCTCGGCGGCAAGTCTCCGAACATCGTGTTCGCCGATGCCGATCTCGACAATGCCGTGCGTGGTGTGGTCGGTGGAATTTTCGGTGCCGTGGGGCAGACCTGTATCGCCGGTTCGCGCCTTCTCGTGCATCGGTCCGTGCACGACCGTTTCCTGGAAAAGCTCGCCGCCTTCACGAAGACGGCGCGTGTCGGCGATCCGCGAAAGGTCGAGACCCAGATCGGTCCGATCGCCAACAAGATGCAGTATGACCGCGTACTCGGTTATATCGATATCGCGCGGCAGGAGGGGGCGGAACTTATCCTCGGCGGCAAGCGTCCCGATCTGGAAGAGTGCAACGATGGCTTTTTCATTGAGCCGACTATCTTTGCGGGCGTAAACAACGATATGCGTATTGCGCGCGAGGAGGTCTTCGGGCCGGTCCTGGCCGCCATTCCCTTCGATGAGCCGGAAGAGGCGCTTGCCATTGCCAATGACAGCGAGTTCGGCCTCGCGGCAGGCGTCTGGACCGCCGACATGCGGCTTGCGCTGAAGATGTCGGAGCAGCTGGAGGCCGGCAGTGTCTGGGTCAACACTTATCGCGATATTTCCTACACCACGCCTTTCGGCGGCTACAAGAAGAGCGGTATCGGCCGTGAGAACGGCGTGGCGGGTATCTACGAATATCTGCAGACCAAGGCTGTCTGGCTTTCGACCGCTGAAGAGATCGCAAACCCCTTTGTCATCGGCTGAGACCCAGGTGAAATGATGAGAACAGGCGCTGAAATCCTTGCCGACGAACTTGCTCTGAATGGAGCGGGGATCGTTTATCATGTGCCCGGTGAGAGCTTTCTGGTGGCGCTTGATGCGCTGTCCACCCGTCACCCGGATATCCGCACCATCAGTTGCCGTCATGAAAATGGTGCCGCGCAGATGGCCGAGGCACATGGAAAGCTGACCGGCAGGCCGGGTGTCGCATTCGTCACACGCAGCCCCGGCGCCACCAATGCGGTGAACGGGGTTCACACGGCCTTTCAGGACTCGTCGCCGATGGTTCTGGTCGTGGGGCAGGTGAAGCGTTCGATCCTCGAGCGCGAGGCCTTCATGGCCTACGATTTTCGCACGATGTTCGCGCCGATGGCGAAATGGGTTGCGCAGATCGACGATCCGACGCGCATACCCGAATTCGTGCAGCGCGCCTGGGCAACGGCTCTTTCCGGACGCAAGGGGCCGGTGGTGCTGGTGGTTCCTGAAGATGTTCTGGAGGAACGGAGCGAGGTTGCGCCTTCGGTCCGTCCGGCCAAGCCTTCCCATGCCGGAACGCCGGGCGCGGAAGACCTGGAGCAGATATTCTCCATGCTGGCCGAGGCGGAAAAGCCGCTGGTGGTCGTCGGTGGCTCGGATTGGAGCGAGGCCGCGCGTGAGAGCATTCAGCGGTTTGCGACATCCCTTGGCTTGCCGGTCGTGACCACTTTCCGACGGCGCGACATCATCGATCATCGGCTTGATTGCTATGTGGGCGAGATTGGAATCGGCTCGAACCCGGCTCTTCTGGCCCATATCCGGGAGACCGATTTCATCCTGATGCTCAACGATGCATTGAGCGACGTGAACACCATCGGTGCGGGCTATATGGAAGGCTTCACGCTCTTTTCCATTCCGCACCCAAGGCAGAAGGTCGTTCATGTGATGGCGGGCGACGGCGATCTGAACCGGGTGTTCCAGGTCGACCTGGCTCTTGTCGCGGACAACGAGGCCTGCGCGCGGGCACTTGCGGATTATCCGGCCACCCCGCGCGAGCAACACAGACAATGGAGCGCGAAGCTTCGCGCAACATTGATGGAAGAGCGCGTGCCACAGCCTTGCCCGGGCAAGATCGACCTGCCGGGCCTGATGACCTGGCTGCGGGATCGTCTGCCCGAGGATGCCATTGTCACCAATGGTGTCGGTGCCTATGCCACATGGAGCCAGCGTTATTTCCCCCATTATCGCCTGCATACGCAGCTGGGCCCGATCAGCGGGTCGATGGGATACTCGCTGCCGGCGGCGATCTCGGCCAAGCTCACCCATCCCGAGCGGGTGGTGATCGATTTCGTTGGCGACGGCTGTTTCCAGATGAGCAGCGAGGAGCTGGCGACCGCCGTTCAGTACGGGGCGAATGTCATCATCGTGCTCTACAATAACGGGCTTTACGGCACGATCCGCATTCACGAGGAAAACCGGCTGGAAGGGCGGGCCAATGGCACCGATCTCGTCAATCCGGATTTCCTGATGCTTGCCAGGGCTTATGGCGCTCACGGCGAGCGCGTCACCACGACCGAGGAATTCGCACCCGCCTTCGAGCGCTGCCTCGCCTCCGGCAAGCCGGCGCTTCTCGAGATGGTGGTCGATCCCGAAGCAATCCATTGCCGTTATTCGCTGAGCGATCTTCGTGCAAGGCGCGAGGCGAAGGCGCGCGCAAAGGGAGGAGCCTGACGGCACCCGGCGCGTACACCGATTTGCCGAACCCGGCGCAGAACCGGGTCGGCGCGAGGTCGGGCGGAAGCCTCCGTTCGATTTTATCACCCCAGAGGAGTTAACGATGAAAACCAGACATATTCTTGCAACGCTTGCCCTGACGGTTTCCTGGACCGGAATGGCCGCTGCCGACGATTGCATGCTGCGCGTCACCACATGGGGCGGCAGCTATCAGGCCACCTACGAATCCGTAGCGGCAAAGTTCGAGGAACAGTACAACTGCAAGATCGAATGGGTGGTTGGCTCTAGCCCCGATCACCTGATCAAGGCGCGTCTCGGCCAGGTCGATGTGGTAACGAACACGCTTCTGAACTCGATCGCGGGCGAAAAGGAGGGGCTCTGGCTTCCCCTGGACCCGGCAAAGATTCCCAACATGGCCAATCTCTATGAGAACGCCATTTATTCCAAGGATACGATCTTTGCGAATGTGGGCGATTACGTCCTGGCCTACAACACCGACAAGCTCTCCAAGGCGCCGGCCGGCTGGGACGATCTGTGGAACCCGGACTACAAGAACAGTGTCGTGATCTACGGTGTCGATCACATTCCCACGCTCAGCCTCATGGTGATGAAGGCCGAGCAGAATGGCGGCAGCATCGACAATATGGAGCCGGGCATCGACCGGATGGCGGAGCTGATCAAGAGCGGCAACCTGATCGGCATGCTCGACGTGGAAAGCCAGATGGTCTCCCTGTTCGAAACCGGCGACGCCGCACTTGGCATGCTGGCCACCGGCCGCATGAAGGATCTCTTGTCGAAGGGGGCCAAGAACATCAGCTTCGTGCGCCCGGAAGAAGGCACTTTCCCGCTGATCACCAGCGTCAACATTCACAAGGATGCGACCGATCCGGATATGGCTGCGAATTTCGTCAATTATATCCTGAGCCCGGAGGTTCAGGTGGCCTTCGCCACACGCAATCTCTATGCGCCGACCGTGAAGAATGCCGAGGTGCCCGAGGACTTCGAATATCGCGAACTGCTTGTGCGCAACGAAGCCTTCGGCCGTCTGTTCCTGCCCGATCAGGAAAAGATCACGGCCAACAAGGCGGATTGGCAGCAGCGCCTGAACCAGAAAGCCAAGCGTTAATCGGCTAACATCCGGTGGCCCGCGAGGCGGGCCACCGGTTTCACATGCCCTACACGATATTCCGCAAGGACCCGGATTGCCGGGATAAACGCAGCCATGTCCGATGATGCAATTCAGGTCTCCGGTGTCGTTAAGCGCTATGGCGCGACGACTGCCGTTGACAATGTCTCCTTCAATGTCGCCCAGGGCGAGTTCGTTTCGCTGCTCGGCCCCAGCGGTTGCGGCAAGACCACCACGCTGAGGATGATCGCGGGGTTTGTCGAACCGACCGCCGGTGCCTTGCGCGTCAACGATCGCGACGTCACCCATCTGCCGCCTGAAAAGCGGGAACTGGGCTTCGTTTTTCAGAACTATGCGCTCTGGCCGCATATGACGGTGGCTGAGAATGTTGGCTTCGGTCTGAAGCTGCGGAGGAAGAGCCGTACCTTCATCCGCGAGAAAATCGCGGAATCTCTCTCCGTCACGGGCCTTTCGGGCTATGAGGACCGTTTGCCGCGCCAGCTTTCGGGCGGGCAGCAGCAGCGCGTTGCGCTTGCACGGGCTCTAGCGCTGGAGCCGCAGGTTCTTCTGATGGACGAGCCGCTCTCCAATCTGGATCGCGCTCTTCGCGTCACCATGCGCCGCGAGCTCAAGGAGCTGCAGGCGCGCATGAAGATGACGACGCTTTATGTAACGCATGATCAGGAGGAGGCGCTGTCTCTCTCCAATCGTGTCGTGATCATGAACAAGGGCAGGGTCGAGCAGGTCGCCGCGCCCTACGAGCTTTACGAGAACCCTGCCACGAGCTTCGTGGCGGACTTCGTGGGCATAACCAATTTCCTGGAAGGATCGGCCGTCGGTGTCGATGGCGGATCGATGGGGGTCAGGCTGCGATCCGGCCAGGTGTTGCGTGCCGTCGCAAAGACCGCCGTCACGCCGGGTGCCGAGGTGCGTGCGCTGATCCGGCCGGAGCGTGTGACACTGACGACAAAGCCCGTCGACGGAGAGAATGTCCTGTCGGGCCAGGTCATCCTGTCGGAATATTTCGGCGCGGTGCTGCGGTATTCGGTTCGGCTCGACGGCGGTGAGATTTTGCGGGCGGAAGTCCACAACTTCGACAATTTCGTCGAGACGGGTGCCAAGGTCTGGATCTGCGTCCTGCCGGAGCATCTGCGGATCATTCCGCAGGAAGGGCAGGGCTGACATGATACGCCGTGTTCTTCCACCCCTTGCGCCGGCGCTGATAGCGCTGCTGGTTTTCGTCGCCTTCCCAATGCTCTGGGTGGTGCGCACCAGCTTTAACGAGCTGGAGGCAGGAGCCTATATCGTCGATGCGCTGACGCTCGACAATTACACGCGCTTTCTGGGCGATAGCTGGTACCTGATCAATACGCTCTGGTTCTCGATCAGGATCGCGCTCATCGCCACCGCGATCTCGGTGGTCTGCGCCTATCCCGTGGCGCTTTACATCGCCCGGACCGCCGGTCTCCAGCGCAATATCCTGCTGGCACTGATCATGGCGCCCCTTCTGATCGGCCTGGTGACGCTCGTCTATGGCTGGATCGTGATCTTCCGTGGCGGCGGGTTGTTGAACTCGCTGATGATTGCGCTGCATGTCTACGACCAGCCCGTGCGCTACATGTGGGACATCAAGGGGGTTGTGATCCTCCTCGTCTACATCGGTGCGCCCTATGTCGTGCTGTCTCTGCTCGATTCAATCGAGCGTATCAGCCCGTTTCTGGTGGAAGCGGCGCGCAATGTCGGCGCCAGCCGCTGGACGGCCTTCTGGAAGATCGTCTTCCCCCTGACCATGCCTGGGCTCTATGCCGGAATCGTCATCGTGTTCGCACTGAATTTCTCGGCCTTCGCCGTGCCTTTGATGATCGGCGACAGCAACACGCAGATGATCGGCCTGGTCGTCTATCGCGAGGCTCTGCTCAACAACGATCTGCCGTTCGCTTCGGCCCTGTCGGTGATCATGGTTGCCGTGAATGCGATGATCCTCATGGGAATGGCCGTATTCTTCGGTCGCCTCATCCTCAATCGACTGGAGGTAAAGCGGTGATCCGTTTCGATTTCGGCACGGCCGCGCTGCGGCTGATCACGCTTCTCATGATGACGTTTCTGGTGTTTCCCATCGCGGTAACGCTAGTCGTGGCGGTTAATCCGAGAGAATTCATCCTGCCGCCAAACGGGTTCACGCTCGACTGGTTCAGGGCCGCATGGAGTTCGAAAACGTTCCTGCGCGGCATGGGAGTGAGCCTCGTCCTCGGCATAGCGGCTGCGTTTCTGGCGAATGTGCTTGCCCTGCCTGCCGCCATGGCTCTGGTGCGCAACAACTTCCCAGGCAAGGCGGCGCTCAACATTATCCTGATGTCGCCTCTTCTGATCCCGACGACGATCTTCAGCCTTGCGCTCTATATCTACTTCGTGCGGATTGGTTACGGTTCGGGTCTCCTGCCGCTGCTGGTCGGGCACACGATCCACATCATGCCCTATGCGCTGCGAATCCTGACGGCGAGCCTGCACAATCTGGATCCGTCCTATGAGGAGGCTGCGCGTATCGTTGGTGCAGGCCGCATCCGGACGTTGTTTTCGATCACGCTTCCGGTCATCCGCACAGGGCTTGTTTCGAGTTTTGCCCTCTGCTTCATTCTGTCGTGGAACGACTTCCCGATCTCGGTATTCCTGGCCCCGCCCGGCTGGACGCCGCTGCCGGTGGAACTCTTCTCCTATATCAAGTTTCAATACGATGCCGTGGCGGCGGCACTGGCGGGCTCCTTGATCCTTCTTTCGGCGCTGGCCATCGTCATCATTGACCGGCTGGCAGGCCTGCGGCGCGTACTGCGCTCCTGAGCACCGGTCACCAATCCAGATCCTTGAACCGCAACCGCCGTGCCCGGACATCGGGCACGGCAGGGGAGATTGTCATGAAAAACCGTATATTTGCCGGTGTGCCCTCCGAGGATATCGCCGGCTACGCCAGGGCCGTCGTGGATGGCTCCACAATCCATGTTTCCGGCGTCACCGGGCGTGATCCGGTTTCGGGAGATTTTCCCGAGCAGGCGGACGAACAGGCGCGCAACTGCCTTGCCGCAATCGATACGTCATTGCGGCAGGCGGGGGCGAGCCTGGAGAACGCAGTCGTGTGCCGGGTCTATGTGGTCGATCAGGCGAGTGCAGCGGCGGTGACGCCGGTGCTGGGCGAGATTTTCGCAGATATACGTCCAACCAACACGATGCTGATCTGCCAGATACCGGCCGCCGGCGCGAAGGTGGAAATCGAGATCACGGCCTCGACCGCTGCCTGAGATTTCTAGGCCGCTCTAGCGAATTCTTCGCGATGCGTTCGATGGTGTTACGGCCGGGCGGGGTGCGCCCTGGGTTGCGCTCGCCTCATGGGAGCTGCGCAGCCGGTAGCGGTCGCCCGGATAGAGGAAGCGGCTGCGCGTGACGGGAATATCCCCATACCAGGTGCGCCGGTCGAGCAGCAGACAGGGCTGGTTTGCGTCGACCTGCAAAAGGGCGCGGGCTTCCTCGTCGGGCCGGATGGCGCGGATTGTGTTGTCGACGAAGGTAACTTCGGTTGCGCCCAGAAGGTAGGCGTGCGGCGTTATGCGGGTAAAATCCTGCTTGATGTAATCGGGCGCCAGGGCCGCATTGACGAAACGGTCTTCGAGCTGGATCGGGGTGCCGTCTTCCAGATGCAGGAGGCGCGAATGATAGACGCTGCCATCCGGACCGACAGGAAGAAGATTTGCAAGGGAATTATCCGAAGGCAGGGTTTCGAGCGATATGACCTTGCTGAGATGGACGCCGCCGCCCTCCTCGATTTCTTCTGAAACATCCTGAAGATTGAAAATGGCGCATTGCATGCGCGGTCCGATGACGAAGGTGCCGCGCCCCTGGACGCGAACCAGCATGCCTTCCGTCTGCAGCTCGCGCAGGGCGCGCCGCACGGTGAGGCGCGAGGCGCCGAATTCTTCCGCCAGGGTCTCTTCCCCCGGAACCTGGAAATCGGCTGGCCATTCCTGTTGCTGAATGCGCTTTTCAATGACCGATTTGATCTGCTCGTAAAGCGGTTGGCCTGGCTGGCTCACGACATTGCCCCCAATCGGAATCATCTGAAAAGAAGGAGTGCATTATCTTTTCGCGCTCTCTCCTGTGCGATTGCGATCCTTAAATCACATTCGTCGCAGGGGATTATAGGCTCGCTTGGGGAGGAAATAATATCATTCATTTGAAGCATTCGTCGCAGTGACTTCCATCGGAAATTGTGGCACCGCTTGCATATGAGGATGATGCGGGAGCTCTTGCGGGATCGTGTCGTGGCGGGTCTTTTGGCCTGCCTCTTGGCCTACGCCGTCCTTTTCCAGGGTGTCGCCTATGCCTTCTCGCAAGGGGCGATGGCCGGTTCCGGGGCCGTTCCGGGTTTTGTGCTTTGCACCAACAATGGTGCGCAGGCAGATGAGGACGGGCTTCCGGCAAACGGGCGCACCGCGCATGATTGCTGCACGGCGCTGTGCCAGGCGGGCTGTGCCGTTTCCCCCGCGCTTGGCGCAACGACACCGGCTCTTGAGAGCCCCGTCACACTGCTGCTGGCCCGGACATGGCCCGAACGCGTGGCGCCAGCGCATCCGGGCGCACGTGGCCTGCTTGCCGAAGCGCGAGGGCCCCCGACTTTCTCCATCTGACGTTGACCCATGGCTGCACGCGCAGCCGGGTATTTCATGGCTGCACGCGCAGCCGGACCCTACGCATTTGGAGAAATGATATGCGATATCTTGTTCATGTTCTTGCGGCTGTCTCGATGCTTGCCGCCACCACCGCTTTTGCCGCCGACTACACGCTCGGCAAGCTTGAAATCGAAGCCCCCTGGACCCGCGCAACCCCACCCGGGGCGAAGGCGGCTGGCGGTTTCCTGATCGTCACGAACACAGGCGGCGAGGCCGACCGTCTTGTCAGCGCGGAGGCGGGCATTGCCGGCCGGGTCGAACTGCACACCATGTCGATGACCGATGGCGTGATGAAAATGCGTCATCTGCCCGAAGGGATCGATATCCCGGCAGGCGAGACGGTGAAGCTTGCGCCCGGCGGCCTGCATGTGATGTTCATGGAATTGAAGGAACCGATCACGCAAGATGCGCCTGTTCCCGTGACGCTGACATTCGAGAAGGCGGGGCAGGTTGAAGTGGAAATGACCGTTGCACCGCCCGGCGCGCCCGGGCCGGCAGGACAGGGCCACAAGATGGGCGGAGGAAAGAACTGATGTCACCCCGCAAGTTGGGCGCATTGGCCGGTGGCATATTCGCGGTGGTTCTCGCCATCGTTGCCATCGCGACCATGGATCGTGCGCCCCTGGGAGGGCCTGGACAGGGCTCGGGGACTGCCGCCATCGGCGGTCCCTTCACACTCACCGACGAGGCTGGCGCGAAAGTCACGGAAGCGGATTTCCTCGGCAAGCCGACGGCGATCTTCTTCGGTTTCACCTTCTGCCCCGATGTCTGCCCGACCACGCTCTTCGAGCTGTCCGGCCTGATCGACAAGCTTGGCCCGGAAGCGGACAAGCTCAACTACGCGTTCGTCTCCGTGGATTGGGAGCGCGACGGACCGGAGGAACTGGCCAGCTACACATCCAGCTTCGACGACCGCATCCGCGGCCTTTCAGGAACCGAGGATGAAATCGAGACCGTCACCAAGGCCTATCGCGTCTATTACAAGAAGGTTCCCACCGATGATGGCGAGTACACCATCGATCACACGGCGTCCGTCTATCTGATGGACAAGGACGGCCGTTTCGTCGGTACGCTCGCTTATGGCGAGGCGCAGGATTCGATGCTCGAAAAGCTGAAGCGGCTGATCGAAGGCGCCTGAAGGGGGAAAATCATGACTGGATTATCTTCACCGGCTGCCGATGCCCGGCAGCCGGGCGCTGCAATGCGCAAATTCTACATGGCCGCATGGCGCTGGCATTTCTATGCCGGGCTCTATGTGGCTCCGTTTCTGGTGATGCTCGCGGTTACGGGGCTCATCATGCTCTGGATATCGGCCATCGATGGGCGCGACGGGGAGAAAATCGCCGTCGAGGCCGTTGGGCAACCGGCCAGCGTTCTGGCACAGGCGTCCGCTGCCCACGTCATGTTCCCCGGGAGCCGGGTGGTGGAATATATCGCCCCGCCGGCGGCGGATCGGGCGGCGATCTTCCGCCTCGACAGGGACGGGCAGGGCACGATGGTCGCCGTCGATCCATACAATGCCCAGATTCTCGGACATTGGGACCGGCAGGCGGGCTGGTATGATTTCGCCTCCGATATTCATGGAACATTACTGCTTGGCACGTTGGGGGATCGGCTGATCGAGATTGCCGCCGGTTTCGGCATCGTGCTCGTGGTGACGGGGCTTTATCTGTGGTGGCCGCGCAGGCCAGGGGAGTTGCGCAAGGCGCTGATACCCGACCTCAAGGTGCCCGGGCGGCTTCGCTGGAAGGCGCTTCACCGCTCGGTCGGGTTTTGTATCTCGCTCCTGCTGGTGGCCTTCCTCTTGAGTGGCATGTCCTGGGCGGGTGTCTGGGGCGAGAAATTCGTTCAGGCCTGGAGCACGTTTCCGGCGGAGAAGTGGAACAATGTGCCCCTTTCCGACCTGACGCATGCCTCGATGAACCACGGCGCCATCAAGGATGTGCCCTGGGGCCTGGAGCAGACGGCAATGCCTGCCTCCGGTTCGAAGGCCGGGCGCGCTGGCATGCCGGGCAGGGCGCCCTTCACCTTCGACGACATGGTGGCCTTCGGTCGGTCTATGGGTTTCGAGGGGCGTTTTCGCGTGGCGACGCCGGTTGGACAAACGGGCGTCTGGACGCTGACACAGGATTCCATGAGCAACGATTCCACCGATCCGGCATCCGACCGCACGGTGCATGTGGACCAGTATACGGGCAATGTCCTCGCGGAGGTTGGCTTTGCCGACTATTCGCTGCCGGCCAAGGCCATGGCCGTCGGCATCGCATTTCACGAGGGTGATCTCGGGTTCTGGAACATTGCGCTCAACACCTTGTTCTGCCTGTCAGTCATCTTTCTTGCGATCAGCGGTGCGGCCATGTGGTGGATCAGAAGGCCGTCGAAGGTGATGCGCCTTGCGGCACCGCCCATGCCTGCCGATCTTCCGCTGTGGAAAGGGGCGGTAACCGTCATGCTTCTTGTGGCATTGCTCTTTCCGCTGGTGGGCATCACGCTCTTGTGTGTGATGCTACTTGATCTGGTGATCGTGCGCCGCGTCGCGGTGCTGTCACGCGCGCTGGCCTGACCTTTGCAATGAGGGCAGTGCTTTATCGTTGAGCGCTGCCCTTTCCCGGCTTATGATCGGGGCGATTGGAGATTGCCATGCAAAGCGAAAAGCCTGCCCGAGTTCCATCCTTGCTCAGCAAGGTTCTGGAAAATGCACCGCATCCGGCCGATATCCGCTTATTGGCCCAGCGGCTTCACGATCACGCGCTGGAGCCACGTTCCACGCCTGAGGAAACACGCGCTCTCGTTTCCGATCTCGGTTATCAGAGCATTGATGCGTTCTGCGCCGCGGCGGGTCTGCCCGCCCATCTGGCGGACCGGTGGGAGCGTTTTGGCATTTCAGGCGAGATGCGCCAGGTCATCCTTTTGATCGCAGAGCAACGCCGGGCGATGCGCGAAGCCATTCGTGAATTCGAGGCCATGACGCATGTGGGGCTCGACGATTTCATGCGCGAGCGCGGGTTTATCTAGAGCATTTTGCAGTCAGGTGGAATCACCTGACGTCCGCATAAATGCGGAAAAACAAGAAGATTGAGCGTCCTTTGTGCGTCCAAGAGGACGCACGGCGCTCTAGCCATTTCGCAAGGCGATGATTTTATCTGGCGTCGGATGCATCCGGCGCCAGTTTCATTTTGTATGCTTCAGAAGTCTTCGTTCCCGGCTTTTTCCAGAAGCATGCGGGCGGTTGCCGCATCGGTGATGAGGGCCTGTGCGGAAACGGTGCGCAGCGCCGCCAGTATGGCATCGACCTTCGCCCCTCCGCCGGCAGCCAGGATGACATGCGGAATCCTTGCCACCGTGTCGAGGTCGATGGCCATGATGCGCTGGTTGACTTCGTGATCGACAAGGCGACCGGCGCTGTCAACGAAGAAGCACAGAATATTGGCGACAGCGCCCTTCTCGCGCAGCGGTTCGATGAGGGCGGGGGGAACGATGCCATAGCGGAAAATGGTCGCGCTCGGCGCGACCTCGCCAACGGTGAGGAGCGCCATGTCTGCCTGTGCCGCGCGCTCGCGCACGTCGCGCAGCGACGGTTGCTCCCATAACCGGTCGCGCAGTTCCGGATCGTCCACCACGACAGGCGCGGTGATCTGAAAACTGTCGACCTTGAAACGCTCGGCCACCTTGGTTGCGACAATGGACGGGTTGATCCACTGCGAATGGGGCAGGGCACCCACCAGGCCGATGACCGTCGTCTCCTTCAGGTCCCGCCGCGCCATGAAGGCAAGGCTTGAATGCAGGGTCGCTCCGCCGCCGATCGCGAGCGTCATTCCGTCCTTGAGCTGTTCCTCGAGGTAGCGCGCGACCGCATGGCCGATGGCGCGTTCCAGGTTCTTGCTCTCGTCGGGTTCCGGTACGACGATTGCGCTTTGCAGGTTCCAGCGTTCCTCAAGCTGCCGCTCAAGCGCCACCTGTTCGACCGTGTCGGCATTGATCGTGGTGACGACGATATGGTCTTCCGCGCTTGCGGCCAGCGCACGCATCACCTTCATGCGACTTACATTGAGCAGGCTCGCGATGCGCTCCTGCGTGAGGCCCTCAACATAGTAGAGCCAGGCCATCTTCACATTGATATCTGCAGAAGAGAGCGCGGGTTCGCTCGCCTTCTTTTTCTTCTTCGCCTTGTTGGGCACGGCGCTGATTCCCTCTTTCATCGCCTGTGGACCGGGCTCCGACGATGCATCGCCGGGCTGTTCAGCTGTGAACTTTAAGCGGAAAACGACGAAATTTTATTGCGTTCTTTTGTTATTGACGAAATACATATGTTCATATTCAATAATCGGGCGCATTTGTTACGTGCCTGTCATACTGCGCATGCACGGGAGGAGTTCCGACACGCATCGCGTCGGAAGATGCAAACAGAGGAGTCCATTTCGATGGCTAACAAAACACGCACCCGCACGGTCGCGCTTGCGGCCGCTCTTTTCACATCCGTCGCTTTCGCGCCGGCCTTTGCCGAGGACCTGGTCCTCTACACGTCGCAGCCGGATGCCGATGCCGCGGCCACGGTGGACGCGTTCAAGGCGGCCAATCCGGGCGTCGAGGTGCAGATCTTCCGCTCGGGCACGAGCGACCTTTTGACGAAGCTCGCCGCCGAATTCGCCGCCGGCAGCCCGCAGCCGGACGTGTTGCTGATCGCAGACGCCGTCAGCATGGAATCGTTGAAGAAGGATGGCCGGCTCATGGCCTATCCCGAAGCCAATGTGGAAGGTTTCGAGACCTCGGCTTATGACGCTGACAAGACCTATTTCGGCTCCAAGCTGATCACCACCGGCATTGCCTACAACACCCGCGCTGCCGAGAAGCCGGAGCATTGGTCCGACCTCGCTGGCGAGGCCTACAAGGATCTCACCATCATGCCGAGCCCGCTCTATTCGGGTGCGGCCGCGTATCTCCTTTCTGCCTTCGTCAACCGCGACGATCTCGGCTGGGATTATTTCGAGAAGCTGAAGGAAAACGGCCTGGTCAGCGTGCGCGGCAATGGCGCTGTGCTGAAGTCGGTCGCCAGCGGTGAAAAGGCCTACGGCATTCTCGTCGACTTCATGGCCATGAATGCCAAGAAGAACGGCTCCCCGATCGAGTTCGTTTTCCCCGAGGAAGGTGTGACGGCGGTCACCGAGCCGGTGGCCATCATGTCGACCGCAAAGAACGCCGATGTTGCGAAGAAGTTCGTCGACTTCATTCTTTCCGATGACGGCCAGAAGCTTGCGCTGAAGCAGGGTTACCTGCCGGCAAAGCCGTCCGTCGGCCGTCCCGACTGGCTGCCGGAAGGCACGGAAGTGAAAGTCATGTCCGTCGACGTCAAGAAGGTGGTCGAGGAGATTGGTGCCAACAAGGAGAAATTCTCCTCCATGTTCGGCGGCTGAGGTCACCCATAAATGTCCGCAACTCGCAAGGAACGTCAGGGCCAGGAGCTGGCCCTGACAACGATGATCGTCGCGCTCATCGTCATCTTCTCGCTCCTGCCGATGGCGCGGCTTCTTCAGGAAGTCATCCTGCCTGGTGGAAGCCTTTCCGTCGACGTGATCTACAAGGGGCTTGTCAGCAACACGACATGGGTCGCCACCTGGAACACCATTGCCGTGGGCTTGGGCGGCACGCTGTTCGCGCTCGTCCTGGGCGTCGCCGTGGCCATCCTCGTCTCGATCACGGATGTGCGTCAGCGACAGGCTTTCGTTCTGTGCTTCGTCACGCCGCTGATGATCGCGCCGCAGGTGACGGCTCTGGCCTGGCTACAGCTTTTCGGGCCTTCAAGCCCGCTTTTGAACATGCTGGGCATGGCGCCGCCGCTCGGTACACGCAATCCGCTCTATTCGCCCGAGGGCATCGTCTTTCTGCTGGGCATTCAGTACGCGCCGCTGGTTTTCCTGATCGTGCGCGCCGGCATGCGCAAACTGCCGCGCGAGCTGGTTGAAGCCGCGCAGTCGAGCGGCGCCGGATGGGCGCGGGTTCTCTTCACCATCATCCTGCCGCTCATGACGCCGTCCATCGTCGGCGCTGCGGCACTGACCTTCGTGTCCTGCGTCGGCAATTTCGGCATCCCGGCTTTCCTGGGTATCCCGGCAAATTATCTCGTCCTGCCGACCCTTATCTATCAGCGCCTTGCCGGAGGCGGTCCCGCCGTCCTTTCCGAGGTCGCGTTCCTTTCGGTCCTGATCGGCATCATCGCCATGATCGGCATCGTATTGCAGGATCGTCTTTCCAGCCGCCGCGATTTCCGCATCACCTCCACCTCGCTTTCCGTCACGCCCTATGAGCTTGGCCGGTGGCGGGTGCCGATGGAGATCGGCATGTGGGTTCTGATCGCGATCATCCTCGTCCTGCCTCTGGTCGGTCTCGTGCTCACTTCCCTGGTGCGCGGTTATGGCGTGACGCTGTCTGCCGATACGGCAACGCTGGAAAACTATCGCTTCGTGATCTTCGAGCATGTGGCGGCGCGGCGTGCATTCCTGAACAGCATGTATCTGTCGGCTGCGGCAGCTGTCTTCGCCGTGTTCGTCGCTATTCCGCTCGGCTATGTGATCGCCTGGGGCAAGAACCGCTGGATCAAGATGCTCAATCTTGCTGTGGAACTGCCCTATGCGCTTCCCGGCGTGGTGCTGGCGATTGCCTCGCTGCTTCTGTTCCTGAAGCCCATGCCCATTACAGGCATCCAGATTTACAATACGGTCTGGATCATTCTCTACGCCTATCTCGCGCGCTTCCTCGTGCTCGCCGTGCGGCCCACGGTCACGGGTTATTTCCAGCTCGACCGGGCGTTGGAGGAAGCCGCGCAAGTGGCGGGTGCGGGTCTTTTCACGCGGCTTCGCACCATCATCTTCCCGCTGATCGCCCCCGCGGCGATGGCCGGCGGCCTGCTGATCTTCATGACCGCACTTTGCGAGCTGACGGTGTCGGCGCTTCTGTGGTCGTCCGGATCGGAGACGATTGGCGTTGTCATCTTCTCGTTCGAACAGGGTGGCGATTCCAAATATGCGGCGGCGGTTTCCGCCATCATGGTCGCCACCACCTTCCTCCTGATGCTGCTCGCCAGCCTCTTTGCAAACAAACTACCAGACGGAGTTCTTCCATGGCGGGACTGAGCATCCAGAACGTCACCAAGACATTCGGAACAGCCAAGGCGCTAGACGACGTATCCATTGAGGTTGCTGATGGCGAGTTCCTTGCCGTGCTTGGCCCCTCGGGCTGTGGCAAGACCACGCTGCTGCGCATGATCGCCGGCTTCGAAACCGTCTCGGGTGGCAAGATAGACATCGGTGGCCGCGAGGTTTCCACGCCGCAGATGAACATCTCGCCGGAAAAGCGTCGGGTGGGCATCGTGTTCCAGAACTATGCGCTGTGGCCGCATATGTCCGTGGAAGAGAATATCGGCTACTCGCTGAAGGTTGCCGGCGTTTCGAAGGCCGAACGGGAGGCGCGCGTGACGGCCGCTCTCGAACTCGTCAACATGCAGCAATATGGCGACCGTCGCCCGGCCAACCTTTCGGGCGGTCAGCGCCAGCGCGTTGCGCTTGCCCGTTGTCTCGTCGCCGAACCGCGCCTGGTGCTTTTCGACGAACCGCTCGCCAATCTCGATGTGCATCTGCGTGCCTCGATGGAGGACGAGTTCGCCGATTTCCACAAACGCACGGGAACGACGATCCTCTACATCACCCATGACCAGGCGGAAGCCATGGCACTGGCCGACCGCATTGCGGTCATGGACCATGGCCGGCTCATGCAGCTTGCCACTCCGCGCGAGCTTTATCATGAGCCGGCCAATGAAATGGTCGCCTCCTTCATCTCCCAGGGCATGGTGTTGCCGGCTGATGTGGAGACGGCGGAGAAGGGCGGCGAATGCAAGGTGACAGTGCTCGGCCAGGAACTGGTCGTGCGCTGCCGCAAGGGCGAGAAGCCCCGCAAGAATGCGCGCATCTGCTGTCGGGCTTCGCAGATCGAGGCCGTCAAGGGCAAGGGTGCGGGCTTCGACGGCACGATCACGCGGGCGGTCTATCGCGGCGGTTCCGCGCGAGTGGAGTTCGAACCGGAAGCAGCACCCAATCTGGGCCTGCATTTCGACCAGCCGGACCCGGTCAGCTTCGAGGCGGGCCAGCGCACGCGACTGCGGATCACCTCGGGCTGGCTCATTCCTGCAGGTGAGGGCGCCTGATGCTGCAAGTCGATCTCCAGGGCGGGTTTGGCGAGAAAGGCCGCACGAGCGTTGCTGTCTGCGACGGAGAAACCCGCATCATGCTCGATGCGGGGATCAAGGTCGGCGCAACGGGCGATGAATACTACCCGCAGCTTTCGCGGCCGACCGGGGAGATCGACGCACTCTTCATCTCTCATGCGCATGAAGATCACATCGGCGCGCTCTGTCGCCTCGCAAGGATGGGCTATGCAGGCCCTATCTACATGACGGAGGAAACGCGGGCGGAGATGCCCGCGACGCTCGCGCAATACGCCGATCCTGAAGAGTTGCGGCGGTATCCGCCGAAGGATGAACAAATCCGCCTCTTCCGTCCAGGCGATACGTTGCAGGTCGGCGCGCTTTCGGTCGAGACCGGAGCTTCGGGCCATGTGGTCGGAGGCGTCTGGTTTGCTGTGCGCACCGGCGGGCATTGTGTCGTCTACGCTGCGGACATGGTGCCCCGGAGCACGGTCTTCCGCATGGAGCCCCTGCCGGCTTGCGACCTGCTCATCCTCGACGCTTCCTATGGCGGCGATCCCGTGCCGGGCGCTGAGCGGGCGCGGGGCATAGCTGCGTGGGTTGCGCGGCATTCCGGCGGCTGCCTTTTGCCCACGCCCCTTTCGGGCCGCTCGCTCGAGCTCATGGCGGCGATCGATACGCCCTTTGCCATTGCCGCGGGCATGCGCGAACCCCTTGCCGCACAGATTGGCGCGGGTGATGCGTTGCGCGCGGGCCTTGCCGGAAAGCTCGCGGAGAAACTCGCTGCGGCTCGCGAATGGAGCGAGGGCGAACCCCTGCCGGATTGCCCGCTCCTCGTGCATGACGGCATGGGTGTGGCGGGTCCCGCGCGCCCTGCCATCGCGGCAGCCGATGCTGCGGGCTACCCGATCCTGCTGTCCGGGCATTTGCCGAAGGGCTCGCCCGGCGCGCTTCTGGCGGAAGCGGGGCGGGCGGACTGGATTCGCATGCCGACCCACCCGACCCTGCCCGAGAATGTCGCCTTGTGGGAAGAACTCGGCCGCCCCGCCACGCTCGGCCATTCCTGCGACGCTGCCGTTCTGGGCGAACTTCATGAACATATCCCGGCCCTCGAAACCGGTTTTCGAACGGGCCAGACCTATCTGATCGGAAAAGAGGCCGTGCATGCGCATTCTGATATCCAACGATGACGGGATCGAGGCTCCGGGCATTGCGCTCGCAGCCGAGGCTGCCGCCAAGCTCAGTGACGATGTCTGGGTGGTTGCCCCCGATGCGAAGCGCACGGCGGCCGGTCCCTCGTTGACCATCGCACGTCCGCTGACGATGCGCCGGCTGGGCGAGCGCCGCTTCTCCTGTTCCGGCACGCCGGGCGATTGCGTGGTGACCTCCATGGCCTGGCTCTTCCGTGACGGCAAAAAGCCCGACCTCGTCGTTGCAGGTATCAATGACGGGCGCAATGTGGGTGAGGATCTCGCCTATTCCGGCACGCTGGGGATCGCCCGTGAAGCGACCTTCTGGGGTATCCCTGCCATCGGCTTCTCACGGGTGAAGAAGGCGAATGTCCGGTCTGGCGATGCGGAATGGCTTTCCCGTTTCATCGGGCGCTTGTGGCAGACCCGAAACGATTGGGCGCTCGAAGGCCATTGGCTGAGCGTCAATCTTCCTTCAGACCTTCCCGCACCGATCGCGCAGCCGAAGATCGGGCGCGACAAGATCGCCCGCAAGGCGGATGTGGTGAAGGAAGAAGGCGATGTGATCGAGCTGGTGGTGCCGCGCGGGCGCGAGCACGCCACGACCACAGGAGATGAAAACAGCCTGATCGACGAAGGATTCGTCACCATGAACCGCCTCAACTGGTTCGGCGAGACGCCGCTCGGTGGCGGTTTCATGGAAGGTCTGCGCGCGGCTGCCAAATAGGGCGCTGGCGAGCATGTTGAGGCCGGGGCAATCGCCCCCCGGCCCTCAGGCGTTGGGGGCAATCGCGTATTTCTCGATCATGGATTCGAGATAGCTTGCAGCCTCATCGCCCTTGAGCGATTCCGACCATAGGCGCGCTGCGATATCCTCATGCAGGCTCATCGCCTCGGGCGCCGAGGTGATGAGCGCCACACCGACGCGGATATTGGGCTGTTCGCCCAGCCGGAAGGGGCTGATCGCCAGGACCGAGCGGTCCGCCTGCCGGAAAATCTGGAAGCTGGTTGCCGGCACGGGTTCGCGCACGATGCCGATCTGTATTCCGATGGGCTGTTCCCGCAGCATCTCCAGAATGTATTCGGCCTCGCGCCGCGCCTGCAGCCGGCGTTCCATGACCACCTCAGGCGGAAGATCATGGCTGCCGATCAGCCCGTGCAGCAGGAAGCGTTCCAGATCGGCGGAAGCGATCAAGCTGACGATCAGCGGCCGGCGCAGCCGGAAGGCTTCCTTGCGCGCGCGCAGAATATCGATCAGCGCAAGCGCCGCCTCGGCCGATTTGCCGTCCGGATCCATGCCATCGGGAATGGATTCTGCGAGCACTTCCCGCAACACCTCGTCATACATGTCGGAGGTGAGCAGATAGGAAACCGGGCTGAACAGGCCGATGATCTGCTGACACCCTTCCTCAAGCTGGCGCATACGCTCGAAGAAGGCGATGGCATTGCTCACATACTCGACGCCGACGCCCATCAGGCTCGGCAGCGAGACGCCCAGCTCATCGGCGATGCTGGTCAGCATCTCTATCTTGCGGATTTCGCCCTTTTCGGCCCGGTAGAGAGCCGCGCGGGAAATACCGAGCTTCTCGGCCAACGCATCCGGCGTCAGGCCTTTCCCAAGGCGATAAGCCCGCAATCGCGCGCCGATATCGCTGAATCTGATCAAGTCACCCTGCGGCAAGTTTTTTCTCGCAACCGTTCCCGCGTTCCGTTATCGGGTCCATGGTACGGGCTTGTCAACGCAGCTGCTCAAATAAGGCGGATTTACTCATTAATTGGACAAAATAGCCAATCGTCTCATTTTTGAGATTTCCGTTGACAGGTGTTTCCTGGCTACGTACGGTGTTTCTTTAAAAACCCCAGAAGAGGCGGAACCAATGCATCATCTCATTCGTAACCTGGCCGCATCGGCTGTCGCAGCCGTCGCCGGCGCGATGTTCGCGGGCAGCGCATTCGCGGCGGATTTCGTCGCCAAGATCGGCCATCTGGAATCGGCCCAGCAGTCGCGCCACGTCTTCCTGGAGAAGGTCGCCAAGCTGGTTTCCGAGCGCACCAATGGCGCCGTCGAATTTCAGCTTTTCCCCCAGGGCCAGCTTGGCCAGCAGCGCGAGATGACGGAAGGCGTGCAGCTCGGCACGCTGGAAGCCACCGTCGCGCCGGCCGCGTTCCTGGGCGGTTTCAATCCGGCAGTGTCGATCCTCGACATTCCCTTCCTGCTTCCCGAAGATGATGCGACGGCTCAGAAGATCCGTAGCGGCGCTTTCGGTGAAGCGCTTTGTGCCTCCTTCGAAACGCGCGGTGTGAAGTGCGTCGGCCTGTGGCCGAACGGCAAGAAGAACTTCACCTCTTCCAAGCCGATCGCCTCGCTTGGCGATTTCGCCGGCCAGAAGTTCCGGGTGATGGATTCCAACATCCTGATCGAGCAGTTCAATGCGCTTGGTGCTTCGGCCATCGCGCTGCCCTTTGGCGAGCTCTACACTGCGTTGCAGACCGGTGTGGTCGATGGCGAGGAAAACCCGCTCGACACCATTCAGCGTATGAAGTTCTACGAAGTGCAGAAGCACCTGCTCCTGTCCGACCATGGCGCGATGGAGGACGTGATCCTCTTCAACCCGGCCTGGTGGTCGAGCCTGCCTGCCGAGTATCAGAAGACGATCGCGGATACCTTCAACGAGGTCATTCCGGACCTGATCGCGCACAAGGCCGCTGCCGTGGCTGCCGCTCTTGAGGAAATCAAGGCTTCCGGCATCGATATTCGCGAGATGAGCGCGGACGAAAAGACCGAGTTCCGCGAAAAGATGTATCCCGCTGCCCGCGCCGCCTATGTGGAGCGTGCTGGCGACGAGGGCGAAAAGCTGATCTCGATCTACGAAAAGGAATACGACGCGGCGAAGTAACCCGTCGTTTCGGATGCGCCGGCTTGCCGGCGCATCTCTGTTCCGCAGCCGGCGCTGTCTTTCAACCTCTCTGGCGAGAGGGCTTGCGGGAGCGTTGGCGATGCATTTTCCGCTTTTGGGAGTGGAGCATCGCCGGAAAAGATGCTGCGGTTACCGGCAATGAAGCTCCGGCCAGCGCGCCGGCCATCCGGGGATTGGATTCTTGAAAGCACTGGATTTCATCAGAACCGCCGAGCGCTTTGCCGCTGTGACCATCTTTCTCCTGATGGTCGGGCTTTACTGCGTCAACGTCCTTGCCCGGCAGGTGGGCGGCACCTTCGCTTCCGAATTCGCCTGGGTGGAGGAGGCGGTGCGCCTCATGAGCCTGTTTCTCGTATTTCTGACGGTCGGGCTGGCGCTTGAGCGGGGACGGCATGCGGGTGTCCACACCTGGCGCGAGCGCATCGCCAGCGCCACTGGCCTGCCTCTGCGGCGCATCATCGACGCCGTCGGTTTCGTGTTCTGCATCTATCTGATGTGGCTCGGTTACCAGATAACGGCTTTCGTCTATGGCATGGGCCAGAAAAGCCCGACGCTCAACGTTCCTGTCTTCTGGATCTATCTCGCGCCGACAATCGGCTTCGCGCTGATGGCGCTGCGCTATGCGCTCAGCTTCTTCGGCCTCATCGACCGCTTTGCCGGTCAGGCTACGGAGGAGTAGCGATGATTTTCCTTCTCGCGCTCGTCGTCATCGTCGCGGTCGCCCTGCTCGTCCTCGGTTTCGAGATGTTTCTCGTGCTGGGCGTGCCGGCGCTGATGATCAAGCAGTTCTTCTATGGAACGCTTCCTGACCCGGTTATCGCGCAGAAAATCCTTGGCGGCATCAATCACACGACGCTTCTGGCCATTCCCTTTTTCATCCTCGCCGCCGAACTGATGGGCGAGGGGCAGATCGCGCGCCGCCTGACGGGTCTCGTCAAGGTGCTGGTCGGGCATACGCGCGGCGGCATGGGCTATACGACCATCGGCGGTTCGATGGCCTTCGGTTCGGTTTCGGGTTCGGCGCCCGCCACGGTCGCGGCCATGGCCCGGATGGTCTATCCAGAGATGCGCGCGGCCGGCTTCAGCGAGAAATATACGCTCGGCCTGATCGTTTCGAGCGCGGAGACAGCGCTGCTTATTCCGCCTTCGATCACTTTCATCATCTATGGCTGGATGACGGGCACATCCGTTGCGAAGCTTTTCGTGGGCGGCCTTGCTGTCGGTCTCGTGCTTGGCCTTGCCTTTGCGGTGATGACCGCCATCGAGGCGCGCCGCAGCGGCGTTGAGCGTGGCGAACGCACGAGCTGGCGCGACCGCGCCCTTGCCATCCGCGATGCGGGCTGGGCGCTTGGCATGCCGGTCATCATTCTCGGTGGCATCTATAGCGGCTTCTTCACACCAACGGAGGCAGCAGCGGTCAGCGTGGTCTATGCGATCTTCGTTGAAGGGGTGATCTTCCGCGAGCTCACCATCCGCAAGCTGTTCGAACTGACCGAACGCGCGGCCATCTCGACGGCAATCATCTTCATCCTTCTGGCGCTCGGCGGCCTGCTTTCCTATTTCATCACGCTGGCGCAGGTCCCGGCCGCGATCACCGGCTTCCTTGAGGCGATCCATGCGGGACCCATCATGTTCCTGCTGATCGTCAATGTCAGCTTCCTGATCGCGGGCATGTTCATCGACCCGAACTCGGCTCTTCTGATCCTGGTGCCGCCGCTCTATCCGGTCGCGCTGGCGCTGGGCATCGACCCGGTCCATTTCGGCATGATCGTCACGCTGAACATCTCGATCGGCATGATCACGCCGCCCTTCGGGCTGGATATCTTCGTAGCGTCCTCGACGCTGTCGAAGCCAGTGATGACCATCGTTTCCGGTGTCTGGCCGTTCATCGTCGCCAATCTCATCGTTCTCGGCATCATTACTTATCTGCCGGGCATTTCCACCTTCCTGCCGAGGCTCGTTTTCGGATGATGGGCGTTCACAAGAAACTCGTTCCGGCGAACGATGCGGTGTCCGTGAAGGCATTCGAGATGCCGCTTGCGGTGAAGGAGAACCTGCCGGTCAATGGCGAGTATCGCAAGCTGGTGCTCGATGCTCCCGCCGATCTTCTGGCGCGCTGCCGCGCCGGCCAGTTCTTTCACCTCCTGTGTCCGCAGGCAGGGGGGGAAACGCCTTACCTGCGCCGGCCCATGAGCATTTATGGCTTCTATCCGGAAACGGGCGAACTGCATTTCCTGTACAAGGTCACAGGGGCGGGAACGCGTGCGCTCGCTACGCTTGGTACCGGTGACCTGCTCAATGTTCTGGGGCCGCTTGGCGAGCCCTTCACCATCGCGGATGACTGGCAGAACCTTGTTCTGGTGGCGCGCGGTGTCGGTCTTGCGACACTCGCTCCGCTGGCGCTCGAAGCCAATCGCCTTGGTCGCCATCTGACGGCGATCTGCAGCGCGCGCCATCCCGACTATCTGATGTCGACGGATTATTTCGCCGATCTCGGCGCGGACGTGATCACCCTCACCGACGCGGAAGGCACCTCCGAGCCGCAAAACCTTGAGCGTGTGATCGAGGAGCTGGTGGCGGCGGGCAAGGCCCATGCATTCTACACCTGCGGTTCCAACCGCATGCTGCGCCTTCTTCAGGAGATCGGCGCGCGGCATGGCATCCCCGGTCAGATCGCGTTGGAACAGCAGATGGCCTGCGGCATTGGCATGTGCCATTGCTGCGTGCGCCCATTCAACCGAGGCGACAAGCAGGTGCATCTGCGCGTCTGCCGCGAGGGTCCCGTCTTCGACATGATGGAGGCGATAGCATGGTAGACCTGTCCGTCGATATTGCGGGCCTGAAGCTCAAGAACCCGATCATGCCGGCCTCCGGTACCTTTTCGGAGGAGCTGGCCGAGGTGTTCGACCTCGATCGTCTGGGCGCGCATGTGACGAAGACGATCACGCGCGGCTGGCGCGACGGCAATCCCACGCCGCGCGTTTGCGAGGTCAACGGTTCGATGCTGAATTCCATCGGCATCCCGAGCAAGGGCGTCGGTGCGTTCCTGGAAAAGGTCGTGCCCTTTTACCGGCACTACGAAACGCCGCTGGTGGTCTCGATCTCCGGCAACACGGCGGATGAATTTGCCACTCTCTGCTCGGAAGTGAGCGTCGACGGCGTCGCGGCCATCGAGGTGAACATCTCCTGCCCGAACATCGAGGAGGACGGCAAGGCCTTCGCCATTCGTCCGTCCTCCACCTATGATGTGATGTGCAAGCTGAGGGCTGCGACAAAGCTGCCACTGTGGGCCAAGCTTACCCCCAATACGGGCGAGACACCGGAGGTGGCGCGGGCTGCCGAAGAGGGCGGTGCCGACGCACTGGTCGTGGCCAACACCATCCTGTCCATGGCCATCGACATCCATTCGCGCCGGCCCAAGCTCGGCAATCTGATGGGTGGACTTTCCGGCCCCAGCATCAAGCCGATCGCACTGCGCATGGCCTATCAATGCGCGCGGGCGACGAGGATTCCCGTGATCGGCTGCGGCGGCATTTCCACCGTCGAGGATGTGATCGAATTCCTGATTGCGGGCGCTTCCGCCGTTCAGGTGGGAACGGCAACCTTCATTCATCCGACGGCGATGGTCTCGATCATCGAGGGGCTGGAATCCTGGCTTGCGGCAGAAGGACTGTCTTCCGTGCGCGACCTGATCGGCACTGTGATCGATGGGGAGCAGAACGAGGCCGTGGTCTTCATGGAGGCCGCTCCATGAATGCGCGGCCGGAGCCGGTGGGCGACATGCACGCGGCCGACCACGCGCTGGCCGAGCGCCTGTTCGCCGAAATCGCCGCGATGACGCCCGATACCGAGGGCGTCAGCCGTCCGGCATTTTCCGACATCGAAACCCGCACCCTGAAATATCTGGAGGACTTCGCCCGCTCCGAAGGGCTCGAAGTCTGGTACGATGCGGGCTGCAATGCCAATTTCTCATTGCCGGGTGACCGCGAGGCCGAGCGTTTCGCCGTCATAGGCTCGCATGTCGACAGCGTTCCCTTCGGCGGAAATTACGACGGTCTTGCAGGCGTCGTGGCGGGGCTCGTCTGCCTCGTGCGGGCTCATCGCATGGGGCAGCGTTTTGCGCGGCCCGTCCATGTGCTTGCGATGCGCGGGGAGGAAAGCGCCTGGTTCGGTCCGTGTTATATCGGCTCCAAGGCGCTGACAGGCACGCTCGCAGGGCGCGAGATGGATGCCCGGCACAAGGGCGACGGGCGCACGCTCGAAGCACATATGGAACAGATCGGCTTGCCGGTTGACGACATTCGTGCCGGCAAACCCCTGATCGACCTCGACCGTATCGAAGCCTATCTCGAATTGCATATCGAGCAGGGACCGCTTCTGGTCGGCAAGGATATTCCGGCGGCGGTGGTTTCGGGCATTCGCGGCAATATCCGCTACCGCTCGATCACCTGCTTTGGAGAAGCCGGCCATTCGGGGGCGGTGCCCAAGGCCTACCGCCGCGATCCTGTGCTGGCCATGGCGGACCTCCTGGTGCGGCTCGACGAAAGCTGGACCACCATTTTGAACAAGGGCGACGATCTGGTTCTGACCAGTGGTGTCGTGGCGACCGACCCTGAAAAGCATGCCATGTCGCGCATTCCCGACAGCGTCTCCTTCAGTCTCGATATCCGCAGCCAGAAGGCTTCCACGCTGGACGACATGCGCGAGCTTCTGGAAAGCGAGATGCGCGAGATCGAGCGCGACCGCAAGGTGCGCTTCGAGACGGGCGAAGAACTGCGGGTGGAGCCCGCGCTGTGCGACAGGGACCTGGTTTCCGGGCTGGAGAAGGCGATGGTGCGCACCGGCCTGGAGCCATTCATCATGCCGAGCGGCGGCGGGCACGACGCGGCGGTCTTCGCCGGGGCCGGAGTGCCTTCGGCCATGGTCTTCGTGCGCAACCGCAATGGCTCGCACAACCCGCAGGAGGCGATGGAAATCGACGATTTTCTGGCCGGCGTGGACATTCTTTTCGCATTTCTGGCTGAGAGGCCATGAGCGCGCGACATTCAGGCCTTGCGAAATGCCTGCAAATAAGCTTCCCGTCTTTTTCCGAAGGGTCGGCTGCATTCATCGTCACACAGACGAGGCAAAATCGACTATACGGAACAAACCGGCAAGCTTTACCGGGCCGGGCCTTAAGGGGCACGGTGCGGGGGATGGAGGCTTCCCGTCAGGGCCGGTCATCGGGCGCATGGCGATGCATCCGGGCTGCCGCAGCAAGTACCAAAGGACATGAACATGTTTGATACTTTTCTGAAGGATCTCAACGAACAGGGTGGAAGCGTGCGCGCCTATGACGGCTGTGCCCGCGCTGCCCGTGCGCGCATTGCCAGCGAGCCGCAAAACGCTGCGGCGCTTTTGCTGATCGCCTATGCAGCGCAGCGCTTCGTCGAGGCCTATGACGACCAGCCCCTGTCCCTCAAGGCGGCGGGTGAAGAGCTGGAAGTCTTCAGTGACATGGTGAATACGCTGGACCGTGCCCATAAGGGCGGCTCGCCGCAGGAAAAGCTCGACGCTCTCAATGTCGTTGCAGCCAAGCTGGCAGCCCAGTTCGCCAAGAGCTGACACGGTCCTCGCCACGCCGGCGGCAGGGTGCTGCCGGCCAGACGGAGGACGACGGCATGGAACATCTTTCCTGGACGGAGCGCGTCAGGGCCAATGACGCGCAATTCGGGCCGCTGACCGCCGGCATCGATCCGCATCTGCCGGATCTGCCTGCGGTCTTCGATGATGGGCCAGACTGGATTCTCCGGTACACCGATTTCGTCCTGTCGACGATCATCGGTTCCGTCGGCTTCATGAAGTTTCAGGCGGCCTATTTCGAGGCCTGCGGCCTGGCTGGAATGGAGGCGCTCTCGCGCGGCATGAAGCGCGCCCGCGGTGCTGGCATCGGTGTGGTGCTCGACGCCAAGCGCGGCGATATCGACGCCACGTCTGCTGCATATGCGCGGGCCTATCTCGTGCCGAAATCGGCCGGCGGCAGTGGTGATTTTGAGGCCGATTGTATAACCGTCAACCCGCTTATGGGACCGGACACGCTGGAACCTTTCGTGGACGCCGCACGGCAACATGGCAAGGGCATTCTGATCCTGTGCCGCACCTCCAATCCGGGGGCTGCATGGCTGCAGGATCGCATTTCGGGTAACCGCGCGATCTCCGACCGGGTGGCCGATCTCATTCGCTCCATTGCCGAAACAACGGTCGATGCGCAGGGCCTGAGCCCCATTGGCGCGGTGATCGGCGCTACTGCTGCGAGCGAGGCGCGGCGGTTGCGGGAGCTTCTGCCGAACGCGATCATCCTTGCACCCGGCATGGGGGCGCAGGGTGGTGATGTCGCAACCGTGAGGGCGCTTCGAGGCGATCACGACGGCGATCTTCTGGTGCCGGTGTCGCGGGGCCTGCTGCGGGTCAGCGACCGGGCGATGTCGCGCGATGACTACGGGCAGCTTCTCCTCGACAGGATTGCCCATTTCCACCCGCTGGCGGCGGGCAAGGACGATACAGCCAAAGCCGGCTGAAAAGCTCCGCCATTATTCGACGGCGAGGTTGTCGAGCGCTTCGCGGCTCTCATGCCAGCTGAGCATGCGTCGTTCGGCAATGCCCAGAAGCAGATAGAGCACATATCCCACCAACGAGAGCAGAATGACGGCGACGAGGACGAGCCCGACGTCGGCCGTTTCCTGTCCGAGGCTCAGGAGATAGCCGAGGCCGGCGCGCGCACCCATCAGTTCGCCGATCACGGCCGCTGTGACGGCAAGCGTCACGCCCACCTTCATGCCGGCAAAAAGTAGTGGCACGGACTGCGGCAGCTCGATGCGCCACAGGCGCTGCAGCGGGTTCATGCGCAGGATGCGGGCGAGCGACAGAAGGTTCGGGTCTATGGAGCGCAGTGCGCTCAGCATGTTGGAGAGGACGGGGAAGAAGGTGACGATTGCCACCAGAACGATCTTCGGAGTCGCGCCGAGACCGAGCCACAGGAGCAGCAGCGGCGCAATGGCGATCTTGGGCGCGGTCTGCACGAAGATGATGAGCGGGTTGAGCACCAGCTCCACCAGGGGGGCCCGCGCGAAGAGCACCGCCGTCAGAACGCCCACCACCGTCCCGATCACGAAGCCCGCCAGGATTTCGAAAACCGTTACCGGCACATGGCTGAAAAGGCCGGCCTGGGTGGTCAGGAACCATGCCTTCGCGCCAAGGTCGGCAGGCGAGGGCACGAGATAGGCCGGAACCTCGAACACGCGCACGAGCCCCCACCACAGGAGGATGAAGACGGCCAGGGAAATGATCGCGCGTTTCATGGTTCGGTCCGGGTTTGCATTTTCAGAGGCGGTCCGGGGCAACAATCCGTGCCCCGGCCCGATGGTTGTTGGAGCGGTTCATCGCTTCGCGGAAACGCTGCTCCGCTCCATCTTCTTGTTTCCGGCATTTATGCGCCCGTCAGGTGATTTCACCCGGCCGCAAATGCGTCTAGAAATCGGAGGGCTTTTCGACGACCAGGTCGGCAGCGTCGAAGCTGTCCGGAATGGCTTCATATTCCTTGGCGACGTCGATTGTCTTCTGCCAGGAGGCAATATTGCCATAGCCGAAGCCGTTCGCTTTTGTGTCATCGCTCTGCCAGAGCGTCTTGACGAAGACCTCGTTGATGATCTCGGTCACGATGTCCTTCTGCGGTGCGAAGGTAGGCGTGTAGGTGTCGATCACCATGGAGACTTCCTTTGCCACGTCGCCGTCGACGATGTGCTTTAGCGCCTTGTCGAGCGCAGCGATGAAGCCTTTCACGACCTTGGGGTTCGCAGCCAGATAGTCTTCCGAGGTCACGAGCACATTGCCATGGCTCGGCAGGTAATCATCGGACGGGATCATGCCGACATCCACGCCTTCCGCCTTGAGCGCGTAATAGCGCAACATGGAGAAGACGATGGCATCGACCTGATCGGACTTCAGCGCGTCAAGGATAGCCCCGGTGCCGACGATCTCGACATTGGCGTCGTCGACGGATTTGCCGGCCTGGCTCATCATGACCTGAAGCTGGATATAGTTGGGGCTTCCATAGCTGGTTACAGCCACCTTCTTGCCTGCAAGATCGGCGGGGGTCTTGATGCCGCTCGCCTGCTTGAAGAGCACGGCGCCGATGCCGCGCTGATAGGTGGAGTGCACCACCTTCACCGGCAGGCCGTTGGCACGCGCGGAAATCACCGCATCGCCGTTCGGGAAGCCGAACTGCACATTGCCGGCGGCGATGTTGTTCAGGATATCGGCGGCGTTGGCGTAAAGGAATTCGACCTCCAGCCCTTCTTCCTTGAAGTAGCCGTAGTGGTCGGCGACATACATGGGCAGATAGTAGGGCACCGCGGCGCCGTCGATCTGGATGGTCACCTTTTCCTGAGCCGTCGCGGGGGTCGATGCGGCCTGGATGCCGAAGACGGTTGCCGCGGCAATGAGGGCGGCCTGCGCCGCCTTGCCGAATGCTGATAGGAATCTCATCGTCGTTCTCCTCTTGGGGATGCTGTTTGACGTTTGTTGTTGTTAAACCGGACCAGTCGCGAGAACCGTCGCCGCGGCACGGGCGCCAATGAACAACAGATCGCGCTGCGTCTTCTCGTAATCTTCAAGCCAGCCATCGCTGCGCCGGTGGGCATGGACGGCAAGCACGGCGCCGGCCTTCAGGCCGAGGGCTGCGCCTGCTGCAAGCACCACCTCGGCCTCCATCTCGACCCCGTCAGCACCTTTCGCTGCGAGCGCGTCGAGAAGAGAAGGATTGCCGGCCCCGTCCGGCCGGTCGGGGCGGCCCTGCGCGCGGTAATAGCCATCGGCGGTTGCGGGTTTTCCGGTGCGGCCTGGGAGGCCGAGTGCCTTGCGTGCTTCTTCGAGCGCATCGACGACACTGCTGGCAGCCCGCACTCTTTCACCCGGACCCGCATAAAAGCTTGCAACACCGCTGTTGCGCACCGCTTCATCGGCGATCAGAAAATCGCCGAGGGAGAGATCGGCGGCAAGCGCGCCCATGCCACCGGTACGGATCGTCACGTCCACGCCCATGGCTGCGAGTTCCACCATGGCGATCTCTGTGGATGCGCCGCCTATGCCGGTGGAGCAGACACCGATCAGGGTCCCTTGCCAGTTACCGCAGCCCATGCGGTATTCGCGGTTCTGGCCGACGATGCGGAAATCATCGAGGACTTCGGCAGCCCGGTCCACGCGGGCGGGGTCGCCGGGCAGGAGAAAGGCGCGCGGCATTGTCCGGGGACGTGGCAGATGCGGCGGAACGCCATCGCGCCAGGGCCAGATTGCGGAGCGTTCCTTCAGCGCCATGACAGGAGCCATTTCTCGGTTGCTGCAAGCGACTGGTAGACGATGATGCCGAGCAGCGAGGTGATGAGCACCATGGCAAAAAGCAGCGGGGTCTTGTAGGTCGTGCCGGCAAAGACCATCAGGTAACCGAGCCCCTTGCCGCCCGAAAGCCACTCGGCGAGGATCGCGCCGATGGTCGCCTGGACCGCGGCCACCTTCAGGCCCGCGAATATCTCGGGAACGGCGGAGGGGAGCTCGACGCGCAACAGCTTGTCGCGGCGGCTGAGCTTCAGGATCGCGCAGAGCGAATGAAGATTGGCCGGCACCGAGCGCAGACCGAGCATGGTGCCCACCATGACCGGGAAGAAGACGAGCGACACGGTTAGCACGATCTTCGAGGTCAGGCCGAGGCCGAACCACAGGATGAAGAGGGGCGCGAGCGCGATCTTCGGGGCGGTCTGGAAGAAGAAGAGATAGGGGCCGACGATGCGCTCCACGCGCTGCCACTTGCCCAGGATGAAGCCGAGCGCCAGTCCGGCGGCGGCGCCTATGGCAAAGCCGGCAAGGATGACACCCACCGTGTGCCCCAGATGCGGCCAGATGGTGCCTTTCGCAAACAGCGATACGAGTTCGCGAAACACGGCGTCCGGCGCCGGCAGCACGAAGCGCGGCACGTTGAATATCTTCACATAGGCCCACCACACCGCAACCAGGAGAAGCGGCGTCACCACGTTGAAGACGAGGCGTGTGACGCGGCCGGTCATTTCAGCTCCTTGCGCAGCGTCGAGAGCCAGCCATGGAAGCGCGGATCGTCCTTCAGTGCCTCGGAGCGTTCCGGTCCGAGATCGAGTTCATGCAGCGCGCTGATGCGGCCTGGCCGCGGTGACATGACCGCAACGCGGTCGGACAGATAAGCCGCTTCCTCGATGGAATGGGTTACAAAGACAATGGTCGAACCGGTTTCGGCACGGATGCGCAAGAGTTCGTCATTCATCCGGTCTCGGGTGAGAAGATCGAGCGCACCGAACGGCTCGTCCATCAGAACGATGCGCGGGCGATAGACGAGGGCGCGGGCGATTGCCGCGCGCTGGCGCATGCCGCCGGAGAGCTCCTTGGGCAGGGCCTTGCCGAAATCGCCGAGACCGACCAGCGCCAGCATGGCGGCCGCGCGCTCGTTGCCTTCGGCCTTGGAAACGCCGAACACATCCAGCGGGAAGCGCACATTGTCGAGGATCGAAAGCCAGGGCAACAGGACGGGTTCCTGAAATACATAGCCCACATCGGCACCAGTGGAGGGCGGACCGTCGCGCCATTCCAGACTGCCGCCGCTCGGCTGTTCAAGACCTGCTAATATCTTCAGAAAGGTGGATTTGCCGCAGCCGGAAGGGCCGATCAGGCTCAGAAATTCACCGTCGCGAATCTCGATTGAGGTCGGCGAAAGCGCCTCGACCGTATCGCCATTGCGGGTTTTGTAAAGTTTGGTAAGGCCAACGGCGCGCACCAGCTCGCCATTCGCCTGTCGCTCATGCGTCCGTTCCAATTTTTCGACAGATGCCCCATTTGTCTCATTATTGGGATTAAGGCTCGCAGGTCTGGCCCAACGAGTCAAACGGATTCCCAGCGTCATAAATGTCTAAAGCCGGCAAAATCCCCAGATATGACAAGATGTGAATGGAACCTCCCGCAAAGGGGGCTGATGTCACAAGTCATTTGGTGGTGCGGCCTGCCCGAAATATGTAGCCCTGTGATACCGTACCGACTGCTTGTCGAGGCCGGCGCGATCATATGGGGTAGAACTGCCGCTTACCTTTGTCTGGGGCCATCGGGTGTGATCATCTCTGAGACGGGCCAGGTTGAACATTATCACCCCGTTTTTCTTCTCGGGGGGATTGAAGTACTCCCAAGCGGGCACGGCTTGCTCAATTTCCGCTATATGCGGGTGGCTTGAGGCAGAGTCCGGGGAGGGGGCGTCGTGCTCGGGCGGAACAAGGTCTGGATCGTCGGGCGCTTTCTCGAAGGGGCTGGAGTCCACCCAATTTTGTACTCGTGGGCGCGATATTGAAAGAGAGCCAACCGTTACTGATGCATGTTCGGTTGGAACTGTTCCGCTGAGAGTGGTGGACGGGGGAGAAGCTACAACGTCATCAAGCTCCAATGTCCCCGCTTTGTAGTCCACATAAGTCTGCAATGGCACGCCATAGCTGGTGTTGACGCTCTTGGAGGCTGCCAGTGTCGAGATGATGCGGCGGATTTCCTCATCGGAAGAATCCAATAGATAGACGTTTTGGGCGCGGGGTGGTGGAAAATGCACTTCGTCGAAATCGTCCTCTTCGCTTTCGCCGCCATCCAGCACTGAAGCGACGCGCTCGCCTTCGGTAACGATGGCATACTGATAACTCGCGCCTTCATACCAGTCGCCGGCCGACCACCACCTCAAGACATTGTTATTCCCATTAAGCGATGCGCTTCCGATGGTGGCTGGCGCGCGGAGCATGTTTGGTTGGGCGAAAAAACGTCTTGAAGGGCGAAAATATCCATCGGCGAGAATCCGTTCGGGGGACACGTTGTCGACCCTGTAGACAAGATGATAGTCGCCGACTCTGCCTCCCTGTTCCGCCTCCCTGCCCAGATCCTCGAATTTGAGCCGTACCCGATCGACCCGCTCCTTCATCTGTTCGATCGTATTGAAACTCGCCTTGCGCCAGCTGGATTCAGTTTCGACGAGATAGCCTTGGGCGTTCAGTGCCAGTTTTATGTCTTCCGCGTTCACTGCCCGATACGGCGGGCGGTCGACGCCTCCGCCGTCTCCCGGCACCCTGAGCCAGCCGCCCTTGCCATCACTGTGCATGATTGCCACCGCCCTTCGCGATTGTGGGTCGATGACGTTGACATAATGGTCCCGGAACCTGAAATCGCTTCGCACCTCATAGGTTTGCGGGGTGCTGCCAGAATCTGAGGCCCGGATAAAGAAACGGTCCCCGACCTGGTAGATGCCCGCAGCGCTCATCTTGCCGTTGGCGACCGTGGCATCCGGCACGGCGTAAGCGGCCATATCCGCGATGGGTGGGGAGGATGTGGCCTTTGCGATGCCGGGGGTGTCGGATGTCGGTTCGGAGGGCCGTGCGGAAAAACCGGCCTCGTCGATAGCCAGGCTCCTTTGGAGCTTTCCAAGGGCAGCGCCCAGAAGCATTGTGCCCGCGGTGGAAATGGCCTGCTTCGCGCCCGCGCTACGTTCATCGTAGGTGTCGCCATCGATGGCCTTGTCCGATTCAAGGCCGAGCTCCCCGACCATGCTTGTGGTGAGTGTGGCGGGACTACCAGGAACGATTATCAGGATCGGCCAGAACACGCTGTTGAAGGCCTTAACGTCGTCGAGCCACATATCGCGGGTGACCTCGCTGTCCGACTTGATGAGTGTATCGGCATCGCTCAGGCTGCGGTCCCGCATCTGCTGCACCATGTCAGTGAAGATATCCTGCTGAATGCGCTCGTTCTTGACGTTGATTCCGCTTGTCCAAGTTCCGGCCGCAAGCTTCTTCAGCCCGTTGTCGGCGCCCGTATAGGTTATGCCGTCCTGCCTGTTATAGAGTGAGAAATGCCTTTCTAGAACCGGTAGCCCGCTTTCGCTGCGTGCTTGTGCGAGAACCCAGTCGCGTTCCTTGGCTTCGGTTTCGAACTGCTGGAGAGAGGGGTGCTCGCCCGGACTATAGAGGACGATGCCACCTTCCGGTGTCTTGAAGCGAACCATGTCACTCGATGTATATCCATTGACATCGAAGCGCAGTGCGGGCGCTTCTGGGCTCGGCTTATGCGTAGCTGCCAGCTCGGCAGAGTTGAGTTCTTCTCCATCAAGCACTTCCGGTGCTGTTGAAGAAAGAATTGCACGATAGGCACCGTCCGAGATCCGACCCGCATTTTTCGCCGCATCGATTTCGATCAGGAACTGCGCCTTGGAGAGAAGGCGGACATCGTCCTCATGGGAGGACCAGAATTGCTCGAGCTTTCTGGAGAAAACCGTCTGTATGTCTTTTGCCCATACAGCGTCTCTGAACGCAGAAACCGGAAGGGGAAAATCGTTTCCTGCCCCGTAAAAATCCCCATCACGCCCGTCTGTGTAGACGCCCATGTTGACGTTGAAATCGATGGACTGCAGTTCCTGTTTGCGGGAATCGAAATTCCGCAGCACCATCTCGGTCAGGGTTGCGGAAAATGTCGGGGCATCATGATGCTCCCACCCCGTGAAGCTTGTGTGCGACGTGCTGGCGCTTGAGAAGCCATGAAGATAGAGCTTGTCCGGGTCGGCGTGCTTGCCGGTCAATTCCAGAACGATCTCGCTGGCCGTTTCTCGGGCCGTCTTTTGGAGATCGGGAAAACTCTGGTGCACCCGCGATGAGATCTCTCCGATCTTTCTTGCCGCTTCCGGCTTGAAGATTGTGACCGGTCTCGGTGCTGGCGAGCGAGTGGTGTCCTCGGCGGATGAAAGAGAGGTTTCTCGTAGAGTATCGCCGCCGGATATTGGGCCTGTTTGAAGCGCGGTGGACGGTTTGTTGATGCTGGGCTCTGACGGGGAGCGGGAATGTATTCCTGAATAAATATTCAAAATAATAATCCTCAAAAATAACAAATATAAATTTGTGAATTATTATAATAATTTCATTAGTCTCTCCGAAATTCGCAGAATTTTACTTAATACATATTTAGATAAGAGCGCAAACGAAAACGCCCCCGTTTCCGGAGGCGTTTTCATGGGTGGAATACCACTGATATTTTAGACCGCCTTGAGGCGGGAACCGCTAAGGAGGCCGCGCTCCTCCAGAACCGGATAAGCGAGAGCTGCAAGCAGGGAATTGATCTGCTTGAGATCGCGGATCGTGTCGAGGTGGAGCGAGCTTGTTTCCACGCTCTGTTCGGTTCCCTGACGCAGGCGCTCGAAATGCCTGCGGCTCGTTTCCTTCTCTACATCGCGTAGGCGATCCTTCTCCATCACCAGTTCGCGCGCGGTCTGGGCGTCCTGGGTGACGAGCAGATTGAATGCGAGACGGGCATTGGCGAGCACGGAGGCGTGGAAATTGGAAAGTTCGCGCCATCCTTCGTCGGTGAACTCGACGCCCCGTTCCATTTTCTTTTCCACATGCGCCAGCATGTTGCGCACGATGATGTCGCCCACCTGCTCCAGCTTGACGCAAAAGCCGAGAAGTTCCTGGCAGCGCCGGGCTTCCTCGTCAGTCATCTCGTGCATGGTGATGCGCGCGAGATAGAGCTTTATGGCGGCATGCCGGCGGTCAACCGTGTCATCGAGCGCGGCCAACTCCTGGATCGATTTGCGGTCGGCCTTCTCATAAAGTTCGAGAATGCGGCACAGCATGTATTCGATCGTTTCACACATGCGCACGGCTTCACGGGTCACATTGGCCAGCGCCTGTTGCGGGTGATCGAGCGCGTTGTCGTTCAGTGCGCTTGCCTCGTGTGGAAGAAGAGCGGTTTCCTCTTCTTCCTCTTCCTTCGAGCCGCCTGACTGAAGAGCGACGATCGCTTCCGTGACCTTCAGGACGAGACGGGAGAGCGGGATACCCGCAATCAGGATAATGACGTTGAAGGCGATATGCGCATTGATAATGCGGTCGGCGGGATCGCTGCCCAAGCGCTCGAGCGTCGGATCGAAGATCACGAAGGCTATGAGCAGCACGACCGAACCCAGACCGCGCATCAGAAGATTGCCGAGCGGCACCACGCGGTAGGCGGGCGGCGAACTGCGGGTGAGCATCGGTGCGATGAAGGAACTGCCGAGATTGACGCCGAGAACCATGATGATGCCGAGCTCGGGCGAAACGATGCCGCGCGCAGCAAAGGTCGTCAAAAGAAGAACGGCCGCGATGCTTGAGTGGAAAAGATAAGTCACCACTGCGGCGAGCAGGAACGCCGTGATCGGGTCGCTGGACAGATAGCCCACGATCAGCGGGACAATGGTGCTTTGACGCAGTGGCTCCGATGCCTCGCCCATCATCTCAAGCGAAAGGATAAGCAGGCCGACGCCGACGAGAATGCGGCCGAATTGACGCCATTGGCGCCGTTCCGTCGCCATGAAGATGAAGGTGCCGGCCAGCAGGCAAAGCGGCACGAGAAGCGTGAGATCGAAGGTGAGAATCTTGACCACGAGGGCCGAGCCGACTTCGGCGCCGCGAACGGCGAGAATCCCCGAAAGCCCGGTGACGATGCCGAGCCCGGCAAAGGAGCCGACCAACAGCGTAACCGCCGTCGAACTTTGAAGGGCAATTGAAAGCGCAAGGCCTGTCAGCGCGGCAAGCACCGGATTGCCGAGTGTACGGCGCAATCGCTGGCGCAATACGTTGCCATAGGCGCGCTCGACGCCTGTACGCACCATGCGGGTGGCCCATAGAAGCAGCGCTACCGCGCCTGCCATATGCAGAAAGAAAACTGAACCGCTCATTTCGTCTCGTGTTTCTCCTCAACCTGGTGGAACCTGGCCGCGTCGCTTCTCTCCCCTGTCCCTCAACAGGCTGGCATCGAATGAAACACAATCGGTGCGGAAGTTCGTGGGGTGCTCCCAATCGAATATGTTACATTAGTTATTCAGAAATGACAAATGTGCAGACTTGGCGCCATGCTCACCGAGCCTCTTGATCGGAGGCAAAAATTCCAATGTTCTGGACAGCTTTCGTAGGTCTTATGTATATATTTTGTGTATTTTCGACTTGCATATTAAAATATGGAGATTTAAAAATCAATTGCTTCTATTAAATTTGGAGATAATATGTAAATTACGATTTCTTACTTTTCTTGTTGTTTTATTTTTATTGGGATTATTTTATGATGAATTGTATTTATTTCTCTATCGCACTGTCTGACCGTCTTAGCTTTGGCGGCGGCGGTCGTAGCCCCAGCGCCATTGGTGGTGGAGTTGTCACTGGCGGAGGATTCGGTTTGGCGGTGGGTAGCCCTGTAGGCGCCGCGGTGGGCGTTGCTGCTGGCGCACTGATCGGGGGTGTCGCGGGTGGGATCGTCGGTTCGGCGTTTCCCGTTGTGGGTACCTTCACTGGCGCCATTGGCGGTGCCGGTTTGGGCGCGACTATCGGTGCTGCTGTCGGAACGGCCGGTGGTGCGGCGCTCGGTGCGATCACCGGCGGCGTGGCGGGCGGTGTTATCGCCAATATGGGGTAGGCTTTTCTCTCGCATGAACTGCTGACTGCGGATGTGCCTCTTGAAGCAGGAGGCGCATCACGTCTGTGTTGCTTGGACGTGCCCTGGAAACGTTGGTCGGGCTTCACTGTAGAGAACTCTATTCACCGCTCCGTTTCGCCTAGCAATGGACAGCCGACTGCCGATTGCATGGCAAATTCCATTAAATGATCCTCTTGCGCAGCCATGCCGAAACGACCTCGCCGATGACGACAAGCGTGAGGATTGCGAGAAGAACCGTTGCGGCCTCCTGCCAGTTGAACGTGTCGATGGCGCTTTGCAGGATGATGCCGATGCCGCCGGCCCCCACCAGGCCGAGCACGGTGGATTCGCGCAGGTTGATGTCCCAGCGCAGGATGGCGACCGCCCAGAAGGTCGGCATCACCTGAGGCACGATGGCATAGACGATGACCTTGAAGCGAGAGGCGCCGGTGGCTTCCAGCGCTTCCACGGGGCGGCGGTCGATTTCCTCGATGGCTTCGCCCAGGAGCTTGCCGATGAAGCCGATGGAGCGGAACATGATGGCCACGATCCCGGCCACGATCCCCGGGCCGAAAATCGCCACGAAAAGTAGTGCCCAGATAATGGTGTTGACCGAACGGCTTGCAACCAGAATGAAGCGCCCGAGCCAAAGAGTGGCGGCATTGGGTGTCGTGTTCTGTGCTGCGATATAAGCGACGGGCAGCGACACGAACACGCCGATTGCGGTCGCAATGGTGGCAATGTTCACGGTTTCCAGAAGCACCCACAAAATGCTCGACAGATTGGTGATGTCGGGTGGCACCATGCGGCCGAACAGATCGCCCATCTGCTGCGGAGCATCCAGCACCCAGGGCCAGATCACGTCGATGCTGCCGAGCGCCCACACGATCGCGGCGATGATGACGAGGAAGATCGCGTAGCGCTGCATGCGTTCGCGCGGTGTGTAGCGGGCCCATTCCTCGGGCGTGGAATCCAAGCTTACCATATCCGCTTCCTGATCTGTCCGCTGATCGCCTCGCTGACGAGAATGGCGGCGACGATGACGATGGTGATGGCCAGCGCGAAATCGTAGTCGTAGCGGCCGAAGGCATTGGCGAGCGTCGAGCCGATCCCGCCTGCGCCGACGATGCCGACCACGGCCGAGGCGCGCAGATTGCTGTCGAGCTGGTAGATGCTGAGGCCGATCTGGCGCGGCATGATCTGTGGGAAGACCGCATAGAACATGGTTGGCAGGTAGCCCGCACCGACGGAGCGCATCGCTTCCACCTGGCCCCAGTCGATCTCTTCGATCCGCTCCGCAAGCATCTTGGCAACAAAGCCGACCGAATAGACGATGAGCGTGAGAACACCCGCAAAGGGTCCGAACCCGACCGCCTTCACAAAGACAATGGCGACGATCACGGGATGGAAGCTGCGGGCGATGATGATCAGCGCACGGCCAATCAGATAGATGGGGCGCGGCGCCAGATTCTTGGCAGCCATGAAGGCGATGGGGATGGACAGAAGCACGCCGCCGACTGTCGCAAGGATCGCGATCTTCAGGCTTTCGAGAAAACCGTCGATCAGAAGACCACTTCGCTCGAAGCTCGGCGGAAAGGCGCCGCTGAAAATACGCGCGGCGCGGGTGAAGCCCTGCGAGATGCGGGCCCAGTCGATGGGGAGAGCCAGTATTGCCCAGGCGAAATAGGCCGCGACCGCGATAAGCAGCGCGTAGCGCAGCACCGGGTTCTTGATCAACGGTGGCCGGCGCCAGGTGTCTGGTAGCGGGGTGTCTGGCAGGGGAGCTGACTGGGTGCTCATGCGTTCTGCGCCCTCAGCGGTGTGACATTGTCCATCTCGCCGCGCTCTTCGGCAGGCACACCGGCATAAATCTCGTCCATCGCCGTCTTGTCGAGGGCGGCGGGTTCCGCGTCGAAGATGATGCGGCCATAGCGCATGCCGACGATGCGATCCGTGTATTGCTTGGCCTCGGCGACATTGTGGATATTGATGAGAACGGGCAGCGAAAACTCGCGCGACAGAGCGCGCAGAAGTTCCATGATCTGCTCCGAGGTCTTGGGGTCGAGAGATGCGGTGGGTTCGTCGGCGAGAAGAATTTCCGGTTCCTGCATCAGCGCACGCACCACACCGACGCGCTGGCGTTCACCGCCGGAAAGCTCGTCTGCCCGCTTGTTTGCGTAGTGAGCGATGCCCACCCGTTCCATCAATTCATAAGCCCTGCGGATGTCTTCCTTCGGATAGCGGCGAAAGACGGCGCGCCAGGTGGGCAGGTAGCCCAGCCGGCCCGATTGCACATTTTCCATCACGGTCAGACGGTCGACGAGATTGAACCCCTGGAAGATCATGCCGATGCGCCGTCGCGCCGCGCGCAGTTCCGAGCCCTTCAGGTCGGTGAGCTTCAGGCCGTTCAGCTCGATCGTGCCGGAGCTGGGTTCCACAAGCCGGTTGATGCAGCGCAAGAGCGTGCTCTTGCCGGCTCCCGAAGCCCCGATGATGGAAACCACGCTGTCTCCGGGAACCTCGAGGTCCAGCCCCTTCAGCACAGGTGCACCGTTGCCGTAGCGCTTCACGAGCTGCGAAATCTTCAACATGGGTTCACTCCGAACACCGGGACGGCTCGCGTTTCAAAAAACGCTGTTCCGCCGCATCTCCTTGTTTCCCGCATTCCTGCGGATATCAGGCGATCCCGCCCCTTTGCTAGATGCGCAATAGGCGGAAAAAAGCGGCCCGGAAGAGCCGGGCCGAAAGGTCCGGGCGCATGCGAGGTCTGCTTGCTGCGTGCGCCCGGACGTGGAGGTATTATTCCTTGGCGAGATCCTGTGGCGTGTACTTCACGCCATTCGCCTTCTGGATTTCCCGGATGACTGCCCAGTCCTTCTGGTACGTCACGGGGACGAACTTGCTGACGCCGGAGAACTCTTCGCCAAGCGCGGTTCCCTTGAAGTCGAACGTGAAGAAGGCTTCCTTGATCTTTTCCACCAGCGCGGGATCGAGATCATGAGCATAATTGTAGGAGGTCGTGGGGAAGGGATCGGATTCCCAGACGATCTTCACCTCCTCCGGGTCGTAAAGATCGCGCTCTGCCATCCGCTCTACGACCTCGGAAGCAACCGGAGCCGCATCATAGTCGCCGGCAACGACGCCGAGCATCGACTGGTCGTGTGAGCCCGAATAGACGACCTCGTAATCCTGCTCCGGCACCACGCCCAGATTGGGGAACAGCGCCCGTGGTGCGAGGTTGCCCGAATTCGACGTGGGCGAGGTATGCGCAACGCGCTTGCCCTTGAGGTCGGCCATCTCGTTGATGCCCGAATCCTTGCGTGTGTAGACCTGCAGCTTGTAGCCGAAGCGGCCGTCCTCGGACCCCATGATCGCAAAGGGGACGGCGCCAGCCAGGTTCACTGCAAATGGGGTCGGGCCGGTGGAAAAGCCGGCAATGTGCAGACGGCCGCTGCGCATGGCTTCCACTTCAGCCGAGTTCGATTGAACGGCGAAGAATTGCACGTCCTTTCCGGTCACCTTTTTCAGGTGTTCGATGAAGGGCTCCCAGATGTCTTCATAGATCGCCGGATCTTCGACCGGTGTGTAAGCGAACACCAGCGTACCAGGATTCTGGAGCTTCGATGCATCGCTTGGCGCGTCAGCCACAAGGTCGCCATTCGCATCGCAATACATGGTGTCGAGCTGGCCGCGCTCTGCGCATTCCTGTGCTCCGGCCGACGTACTGAGAAAAAGGGCGGACAGGCCGAACAGGGCTGCCGCGGCACCGCCGGCCAAGCGGTCGTTGCAGGTCATCAAAGTCATGTCTCTCCTCCAGTGCAGGCGCAGCGCACCTGTGAAACCCCGGAGCCTCTCCCAGGCTCGGTTGTCCGAAAACGTATCGGCATTTTGTGGTACTTTGCAACACATTGCACAAATTTTTTTGGAATACCCTCGAAAATGACGAAAAATGCAATTACAAGCGTGGCATATCGCTCATCTTGGAGAGGGTGTTTCATGGTTGCAAAAACGGCGAGACGGGCAGAAGCGGCGACGATGCGTCCGTTCGGGACATTCCCGCCGGAGGTGCTGCGTGGGATCGATTTTGTCCTCACCGATATTGATGACACGCTCACCACGGATGGCCGTTTGCCGAGCATCGCCTATGGCGCGCTTGAGCATCTGCAGGAAGCGGGGGTCCGTGTCGTGCCGGTGACGGGCCGTCCTGCCGGCTGGTGCGATCTGATTGCCCGTCTGTGGCCGGTGGATGCGGTGGTGGGTGAAAACGGCGCCTTCTATTTCGCTCTGGAGAGGGGTGGGGGTATGGCGCGCGTTTTTTCGCAGAGCGACGAAAAACGACGTGAGGACCGCCGGAAGCTGGACGATCTAGCCGCTGCCATTCTTGCCGGGGTTCCGGGTGCGCGCATTTCCGCCGATCAGCAGTTTCGCGAGGCGGATCTTGCGATTGATTTTGCCGAGGATGTCCCACGGCTTGCCGATTCCGAGATCGACCGCATCGTGACCTGTTTCGAGGACGCAGGTGCGGTCGCAAAAGTGTCGTCCATCCATGTCAATGGATGGTTCGGTCGCTACGACAAGCTGGAAATGACGCGCCGGCTCTTCGCGGAGCGCTATGGCCTCGACCTCGATGAGGAGAAGCACAGGGTGATTTTCGTGGGCGATTCACCGAATGATGCGCCCATGTTCGGCTTTTTCGACAACAGTGTGGGCGTGGCGAACTTCGCCGAATTCTGCGATATGGTGGCCACTCCGCCGAAATGGATTACCCATGAGGCCGGAGGCGCGGGCTTCGCCGAAGTGGCCGACGCTGTTTTGAGAGCCAGGGTTTGAAGACTGAACGTTAAAGGCCGGGAGGGCTGATGGCGCGCCTGCGCAAGAATGACCGCCGCGACCAGATTCTTCTGGAACTGCAGCACCATCCGCATGTGCGCACATCGGAGCTGGCGGCTCGTTTCGGTGTTTCCACCGAAACTGTCAGGCGCGATGTCGAGGCGCTGAGCCGTGAGGGCTTGATTACACGCGCCTATGGCGGCGCATCGGTCGCACCCATGGGCGCGCAACCGCCTTTCGGCGAGCGCGATCAGGCGCGCATCGAGGAGCGTGCGCGCATCGCCCGCCGTGCCGCGGAGCTGGTGCGGCCGGGCGAGGTCCTGATGATTGACGCGGGGTCGACGACCCATCAGTTTGCACTCTGCCTGGCGGCCACGGCAAACGATCTGACAGTGCTTACAAACAGCGTCGCGGTGGCTTCGGCGCTCGCCCAGAACGAAACCATTCAGGTGGTCATCTGCCCCGGTGATTTCATGGCACGCGAGGTCGGCATCTACGGGGCGGAGACCATCGACTTCATTGGCCGCTACAATGCGAACCGGGCTTTCATCGGAGCGAGCGGCCTGACGACCAAGGGCATCACCGAGGCGAACCGTCTGGCTGTTGGCGTCAAGCGCGCAATGATCCGCCAGTCGCGGGAGACCTATCTTCTTGCCGATCATACCAAGTTCGATCTGGATCTGGTCGCAACGGTCGAGCCTCTCACGGCGCTGACAGGGGTCATCACCGACGCACCACCACCTGGCCCGCTAGCCGAGGCGCTTGCTGTGGGAACAGTGGAAATCCACATCGCGCGTTGATGCGAAAAGAACTGCCTGCCTTCGGGAGCGGGCTTTAGAGACGCTCTTGATCGGAGTTCGTCTCTTTGCATTTGTTGACATGCATCAGCTGGAGATTGGAGACCTTCTCGGGGAAGATAGGCCCCAGTCCATACATTTGAGTTATGAACGCCACACGCGAGCGAGGTGAAGTTACAGGATAGACGGCAATTTCAGCATCTGGTTGGTCTCCCTTTATCCTCGAAATCTCATTCGCGTCACTGCTTAGAAGCCAGTAGCGGCAATCGGATGGGAAGTGCTCGTTACCGGGCCACTGTTTCACAGCTTCCATTGTGCCGTATCTTGTTCTGGCAAAAATATCCTTACTGAAGAATATGGGACTCATATCGATACCCTTCGCTTTCTCTACGGCTGCAGCAGTCAGGCGATAATTTGAGGCGCCGTAGATCTGACCGGCGACTGGTATAGCGGAAAATAAATGCATAGATGTTAAGCATATTAGGGAAATCGATATTGATGTATTTGCTATTGATCCTGTAAATGTTTTTGATAATAAAATAATTGTGGAAATTAATAGAAATATATATGATGGTATATAATACCTTGTCTGAATAGGAACTCCTATATATTCAGAAAAAGAGATTGTACCAAATGTATTATATAAAAAAATCCAAATTCCAGCAGAATATAAGATAATTTCAAATCGAATATCCTGAAAATTAACGGGTCTTTTTCTTAGGGTTGATGCAGCCAGAATTGGCGGGATTATCATCAGAAAAATAAATGAGTATCCTTTGTTGAGTTGGCTTAATGCAAATCGAAGGCGGTCGATTGGCAAGTAACCTTGGCGCTCCATGAAGGCGCGCGCATTCTGCGCAGCATCCAAGCCGCCGTATAGGCGCGGCAGGACGGCGCCGGTTGCGTAGAACTGAATAAGGGCATCGGTTAAAAAAATGAGCGTAAACCCGGAGGCGTATAGGGAACCTTTTAAGAAGAACTCCACCCAGCCATTTCTTGAAAAGTAAATTAAAAAATAAATCCACCAAGGAATGATATAGAGCATAGATGCTTCTTTGGAGGAATAAATAAAACCTAGAACTATCCCAGAAAGAAATATATGAAATTTATTATTAATAGACTTTTCGAATGTCAATGCGTGAATTAATATAAATATAGATATTATAGAATCTGGAAGTAGAGATGGTGAAAATATAGACACCGCTGGAATGCTTATGCAAGACATGGCTCCTGCGGTAGATATATTTACATTTGTATTTTTTTTAATTATAAAGTAAATTATGAAGGACAGAATTAGGAAGTATAATAATTGGGAGACGAAAGCCCATTGAACGGCTCCGCCGAGTTTTGCAAAGACAGCGCCTGGAAGTACGAGGGGGAAGCGCAGAGAGCCAATATTGGTGATCTCCCCTCCGTTCAATCCAGCAAAAAAACGGATTCCGCTTGCGTACTGTAAATCGTCGCTTCCGTAGAAGCCGACAAAAAATATTGAATATAAAAAAATTGAAAATATGAATATTATTGCGTATTGGAAGTTTACGAGACGATTTTTCAAGTGATTTCTCTATATAGTTGTTATGACGATCCCGGCGGCGATAAGAGATGCTCCGAGGAAAAAACTACGAGAGAGGGATTCATCGAATATTGCTGAACTGGCAATTGGTATGATTATAAATGCCAGGGCATTGAACATATAGGCGACTGATAAGGGTGTATGCCTTAATGCGTATATCCAGGCTATTGTCGATAGACCATAAGCTGATAGTGCTAAAGCAATCCAGCTAAGAGGCGCCAAGTTCAGTCGTATGAGCTCAATAATGCTGAATGTGTCGCCGGATAGTCCAACGAGTGTTCTCGCTGCATGCTTGAATATGATTTGCCCGGCTGCGATGACGCAAACTGCGAGCATGATTGCTAGATAGTTCAACGATTTTTCTCCTCGCTTTTGAGGATTCTGGATGGAGCGCGCTGTGTGGTCAGCAACCTGTGGAGTGCAACTTTGGGGACGGCTGCTATATCGTAATTGATAAAGGAGAGGAGCAGTTGAATTCCTGTGAATATAGGAAGTGCAGCGAGCATGACCGTACCTGGTGTGGCGGGTGTGCTAACTCCCCACGACATTAGGCCGAAGAGTGTCCCAAAAACAATAAGTGTGATGCCAAGAACGAGCTCGAGAGAGGCAACCGAAAAATCACGAATAAAGTACATATAAAATAGCCGCTTGATTGTATTTTTAAGATGAGATGCCGCAAAGCGCGGAATTTCAGAAAGCGGATTTAAGGAGCTGACTTCACCCGCGTATATCGAGTGCATTGGAACGTCGATAACTCTTGCTCTGATAGTCCCAAGACGAAATAATAAATCTGACTCAAAAAAATATCTCTTGGATATCTTTTCAAGGGGAAGAAGTCCTATAACTTCTGCGTGTACAGCAAAATATCCGTTGGTTGGATCAAATATTGACCAATACCCAGTAGATAATTTGGAAAAGAAAGATAGGGCAGCATTTCCTATCAACCGCAATAGCGGCATATCCGCTACACCTTCCGGCTCAAAAAAGCGATTGCCCTTAGCAAAGTCAGCTTCCCCCGACTGGATTAGGCTGACAAAAACAGGAATGTGAGACGGATCCATCTGATTGTCTCCATCTAGCTTGATGATTACGTCAGCGCCATCCTCTATTGCGGAATTTATACCCATCATCGTGGCTCCGCCGACACCAAGATTATTTTTACAATAAACAACGGAGACTCGATTATCTTTGCATCGAGATTCAACGATGTTTCCCGTATGAATTGGGCATGCATCATCAACGACAAAAATGCGATGAACATCATCGTCGATGCGATTAATTACATCCAGTACTAAATCGCCTACGCGGTAGCATGGAATTACTACTGCGATTTTAAGAGAATTATGACCTTGCATGGTGATTTAACGCGTGTCCCTTGCCGTGAATAATGGAAGGCCAAGCGTGCGCTGCATCAATAATGATGATGCCTCCCCAAACCCGAGCTTTTATTAACCGACGCAACCATTGGAGGCAATTTATTTTTTTTAGCGCGCAATGCGTGCTGCCGGTTCGGTTCATACGGAGCTGGGATGGGGATTGAACGATTTCATCAGCGTGTATTGATGACATCTCATAAGTAAGGTGTATATACAAAAAAAACACAACCTTACGGAGTCTTGTAGTCTCCTCTACCCTGGCTGGCAACATTTTGTTGGGTGATCTCTGCTGACAAAGCCATGCCAGTGGGTGCTGGTTTGTTGGCAGTGTAATACCCTGTTCTTACAGCTTCCCGACTTTCCCGATCTACAAGCGTGCATCCAGGCGCGGGCTGTTGCATAGTCCGCATCGCAATCAGGAAAATTTGGAGCATTGTGCCATGACGAAAGCGGATATCGGCCTTGTCGGTCTTGGGGTGATGGGAGCAAACCTTGCCCTCAATATCGCGGAAAATGGCTACACCGTTGCCGTCAACAATCGCTCTGCGCAGAAGATCGATGACTTCATGATCGCCGCGAAGCTCGAGGGACTGGATGGCAAAGTGATGCCGGAACTCGATCTTGCCGCTTTCGTCCGATCGGTGAAGAGGCCGCGTTCCATCATCATCATGGTCAAGGCGGGCAGGCCTGTCGACGACATGATCGAGTTGCTCCTGCCATTGCTCGACAAGGGCGATGCGATCATCGAGTGCGGCAACTCGTTGTTCAGTGATACGGAACAGCGCTTTGAGTATCTGACGCCGAAGGGCATCGGCTATCTTGGCGTCGGTGTTTCCGGCGGCGCGGAAGGCGCTCGGCATGGGCCGTCCATCATGGTGGGCGGTTCGCGGGAACAATGGGAGAATGCTGCTCCCGTGCTCAAGGCGATCGCCGCGAAGTTCAAGGGCGAGAGCTGTTGCGCCTGGCTCGGCGAAGGCGGAGCCGGCCATTTCGTCAAGACGATCCACAACGGTATCGAGTATGGCGACATGCAGATGATCGCCGAGGTCTACGGCGTGATGCGCGACGGGTTGGGCATGGATGCGAGTGCCTGCGCCGATGTCTTCAAGCGCTGGAACGAAGGACCGCTCAATTCCTATCTGATCGAGATTACAGGACATGTGCTTGAAGCGGTCGATAGTGAGAGCGGGAAGCCGCTGGTCGATCTCATTCTAGACAAGGCGGGCCAGAAGGGGACGGGTGTCTGGTCGGCCATCGCCGCACAGGAGCTTGGCGTTCCGGCGACGGCCATCGAGGGCGCAGTCGCGGCGCGCTCCATCTCTTCCCGCAAGAACGAGCGCATCGCGGCCGAGGGCGCCTACGGAAAGCGTGAAGGCGCGGTCGATATCTCGCTCGACGATCTTGAGAAGGCGCTGCTGGCAGGGAAGATCGTTTCCTACACGCAGGGCTTTTCGGTGATCGCCCGCAAGTCGGAAGAAAAGGGCTGGGGACTTGAACTCGCTACCATTGCGAAGATCTGGCGTGCCGGCTGCATCATCCGCTCGCGCTTTCTCGATCAGATGGCAGGCGCATTCGCCGGCGACGCTTCCACCAATCTCCTGATGGTGCCGGATTTCGTCACGCTGATGAAGGACTGCCATCCCGCCTTGCGCCGGGTCGTGGCTGCGGGCGCGCTTGGCGAGTTGCCGCTGGTCTGCCTGTCTTCGGCCCTTTCCTATTTCGACAGCTACCGGCAGGGCCGGGGCACGGCCAATCTGATCCAGGGCCAACGCGATTTTTTCGGTTCGCACGGCTTCGAGATCGAAGGCCGCGGTGCCGACCTCCATGGCGATTGGCCGGCGACCATCGCCGAAGCAGCAGAATAGGATGTTTGAAGCTTAAGCATCTGGTGGCAATGCCCGGGCAGGAAGCCAAGCCGGCCTGTTAAGTCGTGGCTTCAGCTTTATGCCTGGGTAATTTCAGGAAATCTGAAAATTGGCCGAGCGCGTCGCCATGGCCCGCGCGCGCCCTCGTCCTACCTCTCCCAAGCGGGTTCACAGCGCCGAAATGACTTGGGCGGTCGCAGAGGTTCTCGGTGTGCGCATGTCGTGGAAGCTCACATGGTGTCTGTGTGCCTCCCATCGTACCTGATCGTTCATCGGCTGCTACCGACGGGTAGCATCACCTGTCGGCATTGACGGGATGCAATCCGCATTGAGGTCGGTTCTGCTCCCAGCGCTTTGAAAGAGATTGCTGCCTCAAAACCGGATTGCAGAAATGGAATACTTGTTCTATCGATTTCACGAAATGGATGATTTAATCCAATTCGAATAGCCGCCTGAGGGTTTGGGCGATCTGGGAGGACGTCATGGAGGCGATTGGAATCGGTCTGATCGGTACCGGTTTAATGGGCAAGGCGCATGCATTTGCCTATCGGACGGTTAAGACATTTTTCGGGGATGTGCCGGCGTCGCGGCTAGCTGTCTTATGTGATCAGCCTCTCGACAAGGCTCGGCTCATGGCCGATCAATTCGGATTTTCAAAAGCGACCGATGATTGGCGCGCCCTCATTGATGACCCGGCTGTCGACATCGTCTGTATTACGACCCCGAACAAGCTCCATAGCGAAATAGCGCTTGCGGCGCTTGCCGCCGGCAAACATGTCCATTGCGAAAAACCGATGGCGCTGACGCTTGAGGATGCCACCACTATGGCGGAAGCTGCGCGCACATTCGGCGGCAAGACGATTGTCGGCTACAATTACATCGCCAATCCGGCCTTTCAGCATGCGCGTAAACTGATCGCCGATGGAGTTATTGGGCGGCCGGTTCACTTTCGAGGGTTTGTTGACGAAGACTATCAGGCCGATCCCGAAACTCCTTGGAACTGGCGGGCGACAAAGGGCGATGCGGGTTTGGGGGCGCTGGGTGATATAGGGTGCCATCTCGTGAGCATGATGACTGGCCTTATGGGGCCGGTCGCAAGAATTACCGGCGACATCGACATAATCCACAAGACCCGCCCTCTGGTCGACGGTTCCGGCCATAAGCCCGTGGAAAACGAGGATGTCGCCTCTGCGCTGGTGCGGTTTGAAAGTGGCATCAGCGGTGTGATCTCGTCGTCGCGCTCGGCTTGGGGACGGAAAAATTATCTGGCTTTCGAAGTGCATGCCACGCACGGCATGATCCGTTTCGATCAGGAGCGGCTCAACGAATTGCAGATTTTTGTCAATACCGGCGACAGCGCGCGGGATGGCTTCACCACTGTTTTGACGGGGCCGGCGCATGAGCCTTATGGCGCGCTTTGCCCGGCGCAAGGACATCAACTCGGCTTCAACGAGCTCAAGACAATCGAGGTGCACGGCTTCCTGAAGGCAATCGCTGAAGGCGGTCGCGCGTTTCCCGATTTCGATCACGCGCTGGAATTCGAGCGTGTGGTCCACGCGATCGCCCGTTCCGCCGAAACCGGAAAGTCGGTGTTTCTCAAGCCTGCCTTGCCGGAAAGCTGATGATTCGAAGATTCCCCTTGACGCAAAAAATAGAATGAATATTTTATTTTTTGTCTTGTTGGAACGGTTTGTTCCAAATCCGCATGCTGCGCCTGCTGGGAGGTTGGTGCATTTTCCGGGTTATCAAGGGGGGCGTCCGGACTCCCAAATTGGAGGAGCATTCATGAAAAAGATTATGACGACCCTTGTCGCGGGGCTGATATCGCTTGGCGTTGTTTCGGCTCCGGCTTTTGCTGAGAATGAACGTTTCGTTCTGGTCAGCCATGCACCCGACAGCGACAGTTGGTGGAACACGATCAAGAACGCCATTAAGCTTGCCGGCGACCAGATGGGAGTGACGGTCGAATACCGCAACCCGCCGACCGGCGATCTTGCCGACATGGCGCGCATCATCGAACAGGCATCGGCTTCCAATCCAGATGGCATTATCTCGACGATCGCCGATTTCAACGTGCTCAAGGGCCCGCTGGAGAACGCCGTTGGCAAGGGTATTCCGGTCATTACCATCAATTCCGGAACCGAGGAGCAGTCGAAGGAAATCGGCGCTCTGATGCATGTCGGCCAGCCCGAGTTTGACGCGGGCAAGGGTGCAGGCGAAAAAGCCAAGGCCGCGGGCGTGACCAAGTTCGTCTGCGTCAACCATTATATTACCAACCCCGCATCCGTGGAGCGTTGCCAGGGTTTTGCCGCAGGTCTTGGTGTGGAACTCGGGTCGCAGATGGTGGATTCGGGGCAGGATCCGGCCGAGATCAAGTCGAAGATCATGGCCTATCTTCAGGCCAATCCCGATACCAACGGCATCCTGACGCTTGGCCCGACCTCAGCTCATCCGACGCTTGCCGCGCTGGACGAAATGGGCAAGTCCGGCACGATCTATTTCGGCACCTTCGACCTGTCGCCTGAAATCGCAACAGCCATCAAGAGCGATGTGATTTCCTTCGCCATTGACCAGCAGCCCTTCCTTCAGGGGTACCTGCCGGTCGTCATTCTCACCAACCTGGCACGCTATGGCGTTGTTCCTGGCAACTCCATCAATTCTGGCCCGGGCTTCGTCACCAAGGCCAACATTGCGAAGGTTGAACAATACGCCGGCGAGTATCGCTGATCACGCCCTGGGCTGGCGCATCGCTGGATGCGCCGGCCTTGCCAAAACCGAGCTTGCCGGCTGTAGCGGAATTTGCTGGCCAAATCTGAACCTACTGGCATGAGCAACGGTCGCTTTTCAGCGGACGTATGGGAGAATTCGCCATGAACGAAGCGGGCAACCAGCTGCCACAAACGCAAAAGGACGAGCGGCTACGCGAGATTTCGCCGCTCAAGAAAGCCCTTATTCGTCCGGAATTGGGTGCCTCCGCGGGTACGATTGTCGTTTTTCTGTTTTTCCTGCTGGTGGCAGGCGATAGCGGGATGTTCGCGCCGGAGGGGGTCCTCAACTGGGGCGTTGTTTCGGCGCAGTTCGCCATCATCGCCGTCGGCGCATGTCTTTTGATGATCGCAGGCGAGTTCGATCTGTCGGTCGGCTCGATGATCGGGTTTTCGGGCATCGTGATCGCCCTTGTTTCGGTGACATGGGGTTATCCCGTCTGGTTTGCCATTCTTGTTGCTTTTGTCGTCGCCATCGGTATCGGCGCGTTGAACGGCTATCTGGTCATCAAGACAGGCCTGCCATCCTTCATCGTCACGCTTGCCTTTCTCTACATCCTGCGAGGGCTGACGATCTTCGTTGCCATCAGCACCACGCAACAGACCATCATCGGTGGTGTGCGCGAGGCTGCTCAAGGCGATCCGATCGCAGCGCTTTTCGGGGGCAAGATTTTCCGCGGCCTGTTCTCCTGGCTTGCCGACCAAGGCCTTATTGATAAGTTCGTTGCGGGGCCGAAGGCCGGTCAACCGGTGATTGATGGGATACCGATGATCATCGTCTGGGCGCTCGTGCTTGTCGTGTTGGGTCACATCCTCTTGACCCGCACCCGGTTTGGAAACTGGATCTTCGCTGCGGGCGGCGACAATGTCGCAGCTTCGAATTCCGGCGTTCCGGTCAAGCGGGTGAAGGTGCTGATGTTTATGCTGTCCGCCTTCTGCGCGACGGTGTTTGCCACCTGCCAAGTCATCGAATTCGGTTCGGCGGCGGCTGACAGAGGCTTGCTCAAGGAATTCGAGGCGATCATCTCCGTGGTAATTGGCGGCGCGCTTTTGACCGGCGGCTATGGTTCGGTCATTGGTGCCGCACTCGGTGCGCTGATCTTCGGCGTTGTCCAGCAAGGGCTGTTTTTCGCGGGTGTTGAAAGCTCGCTCTTCCGTGTTTTCCTCGGTGTGATCCTGCTGCTTGCTGTAATTTTGAATACCTATATCCGTCGCATGATCACAGGGGAGCGCTAAGATGACTGAACCGCTTCTGGAACTCATCGATATCGAAAAGCATTTCGGTCATGTGATCGCCCTTGCCGGCGTTTCCTTCTCGATCCGACCGGGCGAATGCCATTGCCTCCTCGGCGATAACGGTGCTGGCAAATCCACCTTCATCAAAACCATGGCGGGTGTTCACAAGCCGACGGCCGGCAAGATCCGCGTCTGTGGAAAGGAAACCAACTTTCAGAGCCCGCGGGATGCCATGGATGCAGGTATCGCCACGGTCTACCAGGACCTTGCCATGATCCCGCTGATGAGCATCACACGCAACTTCTGGATGGGCCGGGAACCGGTCCGCAAGTTCGGCCCGCTGCGTTTCCTCGACTTCCCCAAGGCCAATGCCGTCACCATGGAAGAAATGCGCAAAATGGGTATCAACCTGCGGGCGCCAGACCAGGCGGTCGGCACGCTCTCGGGCGGCGAGCGGCAGACCGTTGCCATTGCACGCGCCGTCTATTTCGGCGCAAGGGTACTCATCCTCGATGAGCCGACTTCGGCGCTCGGCGTGCGTCAGACTTCGAATGTTCTGGCAACAATCGACAAGGTGCGCAAGCAGGGGGTCGGGGTTATCTTCATCAGCCACAATGTCCGTCATGCGCTGGCGGTGGGCGACCGCTTCACTGTACTGAATCGTGGCAAAACGCTTGGAACGGCGGTTCGTGGCGAGATCAGCGCGGAAGAGCTTCAGGACATGATGGCAGGCGGACAGGAACTGGCGGAACTCGAAGGTTCGCTCGGCGGAACGGTTTGAAACAGGACATGAAATCCCATGACGCTTAAGTTCGCTCTTCTCGGCGTCGGCCGTATCGGTAAGGTTCACGCCCGCGCCATTTTTTCCAATCCTGACGCTGAACTTGCCGTCGTCGCCGATGCCTTTCCGGAGGCTGCCAGGGCGATTGCCGCCGAGTATGGCTGCGCGGTCTCCGAAATCGACGCCATTGCCGCCGATCCCCTGATCGATGCGGTGGTCATTTGCACGCCGACCAATACGCACGCCGACCTGATCGAGAAATTCGCCCACGCGGGCAAGGCGATCTTTTGCGAAAAGCCGATCGATCTTTCCGTCGAACGGGTGAAAACCTGCCTTGAAACGGTGAAGCAGACCGGTGCGAAGCTGATGATCGGCTTCAACCGCCGTTTCGATCCGCATTTTCTAGGGGTGAAGAAAGTCATCGATGATGGCGGCATTGGCGATGTGGAAATGGTGCAGATCGTCTCGCGCGATCCCGGCGCGCCATCTCCGGCCTATATTCGGGTTTCCGGCGGTATCTTCCGCGACATGACAATCCACGATTTCGATATGGCGCGGTTCCTTCTCGGTGAGGAGCCGGTTTCCGTATTCGCCACCGGCTCTGTTCTGGTCGACCCCGAAATCGGCCGGCTCGGCGATTACGATAGCGCCTCGATCATCCTGATGACGGCGACCGGCAGGCATGCGTCGATTTCCAACTCCCGTCGGGCGACCTATGGCTACGATCAGCGCATTGAGGTGCATGGGTCGAAGGGCTCCGTCTCGGCGCAAAACGAGCATCTTCTGCGTATCGAGGTGGCCAATGGCAACGGCTATACCCGCCCGCCGCTTCACGACTTTTTCATGACGCGCTACATCGCCGCTTACGCCGCGGAGATCGCAGCATTTGTCGAGGTCGTGCGTGCTGATGCGGTTGCCTCCCCTGACGGAGCGGACGGGCTCAGGGCGCTTGAACTTGCGGAAGCGGCGCTACGCTCTGCTCAAACAGGCGCACCGGTGGCGGTCTGAGGCGGCATATGTAATCGAAAGGCCATGGGTTGATGGACAAGAAGGCAACCAGTTACGAGATTCTGAGCGCTCGGATTATCAGTGCGCAAAGCACTTTGCCCAAACGTCTGGCGGAGGCGGCCAGCTATGTGCTTGCCAATGCCGACGAGATCGCGCTGGGCACCACGGCTTCCATCGCCAAGGCAGCCAATGTTCAACCCTCGACGCTGGTCCGGCTTGCCCATCACCTCGGCTATGACGGTTTCTCCGATTTGCAGTCGGTGTTCCGCGAGCGGCTCATGGCGCGCGCATCGACCTACGAGGAACGGCTCGCAAGGTTGGAGAGCGGGACCACTGCCGACACTTTTGACGGCACGGTCATGCACGGCTTCATCAATGCCGCGCGTGAATCCGTTGACCGGCTTGCGGCCCAGGTCTCAGATGCCGATTTTGCCCGGGCAGTTACCGTGCTTGCTCGCGCCAGGACCATCTACCTGATCGCAAGGCGGCGCTCCTATCCGCTGACAGCGCATCTTTCTTACGGCTTCGGCAAGCTTGGCATCAAGACCGTGATGGTCAGCTCGACGAATGGACTCGATGAGGAAATCGTTGCTCTTGCGGAGCCGGATGATGCCGCCTTCATCTGTTCCTTCGCGCCTTACGCGTCGGACACGGTTGCACTGGCCAACCGCATCCACCGGCGCAAGGTGCCGATTGTGGCCATTACGGATTCACCGCTTTCACCGCTTGCACCCATCTCGCAGGTGCGGCTGGAGATCGCCGAGAACGATTATTCCGGCTTTCGCTCGATCTCCGCGTCCATGGCCATCGTTGCGGCACTGCCCGTGGCAATTGCCGAAAGACGGCGGCACACGCAGAAAAAATCGACCGGATTGTAGGAACCATGGCGAGCGAACGTAAGACGAAGCTGGACCTTATCACCATCGGCCGCTCCTCCGTCGATCTCTACGGCGACCAGGTGGGCGGCCCGCTGGAAGATATGCGCTCCTTTTCCAAATATCTCGGCGGCAGCCCCACCAATATCGCCGCTGGAACGGCGCGGCTCGGCCTGAAGAGCGCGTTGATAACCCGGGTTGGCGACGAGCATATGGGCCGCTTCATTCGCAAGCAGCTCGCCGCGGAAGGAGTTGATGTCACGGGTGTCAGAACCGATCCTGAACGTCTGACCGCGCTCGTCCTCCTGGGCATCCGCGACGAGAAGCGCTTTCCGCTGATCTTCTACCGTGAAAACTGCGCCGACATGGCGCTTTGCGAAGACGATATCGATGAGGATTTCATTGCCTCGGCGGCGTGTGTCTGCGCCACGGGCACGCATCTGTCGCATCCGCGTACCGAAGCAGCGGTGTTGAAGGCACTTCGCCTCGCGCGCAAGCAGGGAGCACGGACGGCGCTCGATATCGATTACCGGCCCAATCTCTGGGGCCTTGCGGGGCACAATGACGGTGAAAGTCGTTTTATCGAATCCGGCGCGGTCACGGCTAAGTTGCAGTCGACCCTCGGTCTGTTCGACCTGATCGTCGGAACGGAGGAGGAGTTCCATATCGCCGGCGGTTCCACCGATACACTCGAGGCGCTGCGCAATGTGCGCAGGGTCTCGGCGGCAACACTGGTTTGCAAACGTGGGCCAATGGGCGCTGTGGCGTTCGAAGGAGCCATACCTGCCTCCTTGGAAGAGGGGCGCTCCGGCCCCGGCTTTCCCGTCGAGGTTTTCAACGTGCTCGGTGCGGGCGACGGCTTCATGTCGGGCTTGCTGCGTGGCTGGCTAAGGGGCGAAGACCTGAATACGGCGCTGACCTATGCCAATGCCTGCGGTGCGTTTGCTGTGTCTCGTCACGGTTGCACGCCCGCCTATCCGTCCTGGGCGGAATTGCAGTTCTTCCTGAAGCGAGGCGTCACCCGGCCTGACTTGCGCAACGATGCCGAGCTCGAACGGGTGCACTGGTCGACGAACCGCAAGGGCGACTGGCCGCAAGTGCGTGTCTTTGCATTCGACCATCGCATGCAACTGGAGGCGATGGCGGTGGATGCGGGAGTTGCCAAGGAAAGGATCGGCACATTCAAGATGCTTTGCCTGAAGGCCGCGCAGGAAGTTGCCGACGACCGGTCTGGATACGGTATTCTTTGCGACGACCGGTTGGGGCGCAAGGCGCTGCATGCAGCGGGAGCGAGCGGCCTCTGGATTGCTCGGCCGGTCGAATGGCCGGGCTCTCGACCGTTGATGCTGGAACCCGAATTGGGCCTCGACTACGGCGGTCTCGACAGTTGGCCAAAGGAGCATGTGGTCAAGGTACTGTGTTCCTGCCACCCTGAAGACAGCGACGATATGCGCGCGGCGCAGGAAGAAACGCTTCTCAGGCTTTATGCCAGCGCACGCCGTAACGATCTCGAATTCCTGTTGGAGATCGTCGCTTCCCGGGTAGGACCGGTCGATGACGGTACGACGGCAAGGCTGATCCGGCGCTTCTATGAGATTGGTATCTATCCCGATTGGTGGAAGCTCGAGCCATTGCGCTCCGAAAACGCATGGCGGGCGGCCTGCGATGCGATCAACGAAAGCGATCCGTATGTGCGCGGCATCGTTATCCTGGGGCTAGACGCGCCGGAGAAGGAATTGGCCGAAAGTTTCCGCGCAGCGGCGCGGTTCGGGCTGGTCAAGGGGTTCGCCGTGGGGCGCACGATATTCGGCGAAGCCGCCCGGGCATGGCTGCAAGGCGAAATCGACGACGAGGCAGCAATCGCCATGATGACGGCGCGTTACGCGAGGCTATGCGCCATCTGGGATGAGGCGAGGGCGGATGCGTCCAGTGAGCAACAAGCCGGGGTGGCGACATGAACACGATACGTCTGACCGCGGCGCAGGCCGCTATCCGCTATATCGCCAATCAGTTCAATGAGGATGGCGTGCCGTTCATCGCCGGTTGCTGGGCCATTTTTGGCCATGGCAATGTAGCCGGCCTTGGCGAGGCTCTGCATGCGGAACGGGAAAACTTCAATACCTGGCGCGGCCACAATGAACAGACTATGGCTCATTCCGCCATTGCCTATTCGAAACAGCTGGGGCGGCGTCGAGCCATGATGGTCACCTCTTCCATCGGGCCTGGTGCCACCAATATGGTGACGGCGGCCGCGCTTGCGCATGTCAACCGCATCCCAGTGCTGTTCATGCCAGGCGATGTCTTTGCCGGTCGAGGGCCGGACCCGGTGCTGCAGCAGGTCGAGGACTTTGGCGACGGCACGATTTCGGCCAATGACTGCTTCCGTCCGGTCAGCCGCTATTTTGACCGCATTACCCGGCCCGAACAATTGCTGACTGCCCTTCCACGTGCCTTCCGTACTATGACGGATCCTGCCGATTGCGGTCCGGTGACGCTCGCTTTCTGCCAGGATGTGCAGGCTGAGGCCCATGACTGGCCTGAGGATTTCTTTGCCCCAAGGACCTGGCGCGTTCGCCGTGTCCAGCCCGACCCGGTCGAACTGACCATGATTGCCGCGCTCCTGAAGGAAGCGACAAGCCCCGTGATCATCGCCGGCGGTGGCGTGCATTACTCCGGCGCCCATGCGGCACTCAAGGAGTTCGCTGAAACCTTCAATATTCCCGTCGTTGAAAGTCAGGCCGGAAAGTCCTCGCTGCCTTGGGATCATCCGCTGAATTTCGGACCGGTCGGTGTCACGGGCGCGTCGAGTGCCAACGCGGTTTGTGCCGCCGCCGATGTGGTGATCGGCGTCGGCACGCGTTTTCAGGATTTCACGACCGGGTCATGGACACTCTTTCAGACGCCGGCGCGAAAACTCGTCAGTCTCAACGTTCAGGCCTATGACGCCGCCAAGCACGGTGCCGAACCGCTTTGCGCCGATGCTGCCGCCGGCCTTGCCGCACTTGGCCGCGCGATGGCCGGTAAGCGTTTTGACGCCCCGGATGCTGCCTTGAAGGCCGACTGGTTCATGGCTGCCGACCAGGTTACGGCGGCACCTGGAGCAGACGAAAACGCGCTTCCGACCGATATGCAGGTGATCGGCGCGGTACAGCGCTCGGCTGGACCCGATACGGTCGTGATGTGCGCGGCGGGCACGATGCCTGGCGAATTGCACAAGCTCTGGAAGGCGGGAAAACCAATGTCCTATCACATGGAATATGGCTATTCCTGTATGGGTTATGAGATCGCTGGCGCGCTTGGTATCAAGATGGCGCAACCTGAGCGCGACGTTGTCTGCATGATCGGGGACGGTTCCTATATGATGGCGAATTCGGAGCTTGCGACCGCCGTCATGATGGGGATCAAAATCACACTGGTCATCACTGACAACCGTGGCTTCGGTTGCATCAACCGTTTGCAGATCGGCACAGGCGGGGCGGAGTTCAACAATCTTCTGGACCACGCCCATCACGTCAATCGCTCTCACATCGATTTTGCCGCGCATGCCGGGTCGATGGGAGCAATGACCCGCAAGGTCGCCACCATTGCGGAACTGGAGGCGGCCCTTTTCGAGGCCCGCGCTGCGCCTGGACCGTTCGTCGTCGTTATCGACACCGACCCCTACCCTTCCACGGAAGCGGGCGGCACATGGTGGGATGTCGCCGTTCCGGAAGTCTCGACGCGCGACAATGTTCGCAAGGCGCGTGAAAACTATATCCGGAACCTCAAGGCCCAACGGGCCAATTGAAAGCCTCAGACATGATCCTTTACGGAACCAATCCTATTGCTTGGTCCAACGATGACGACCAATCGCTTGGCGCGCACATCACCTTGGAGCGGTGCTTGAGCGAGGCGGCCGCAATCGGTTTCGACGGAATCGAAAAGGGGCACAAGATGCCGAGCGACGGCGCGGAATTGAAAGCCGTTCTCGCCGAATATGACCTTCTCTTCGTATCCGGTTGGCATTCACTCAATCTTCTTGCGCCCGGTTGGTCGGTCGAGAAGGAAAAGGCCGCTATCCAGCCGCATCTCGACATGCTCAAGGCCAATGGCTGCACTGTCTGCATCGTTTGCGAAACCGCAAATGCCATTCACGGCAATGACGAGGTTTCCGTCAACGACAGGCCGCATCTGAGCAACCATCAGTGGACATGGTTTCCTGCTCAACTGGAGGAGATTGCCACCTATTGTGCGGAACAGGGCATCTCGCTCGTCTATCATCATCATATGGGGACGGTTATCGAGACGGAAGAAGAGATCGACCGGTTGATGGCGGCGACCGGTCCAAACACCTGGCTATTGCTCGACACGGGGCACGCGACCTTTGGCGGCGGTGATCCTGAGCGCCTGGCCGAAAAGCATATGAGCCGCGTACGGCATTTGCATGCGAAGAACATCCGGCCCGAAATCATGAAGGACGTCCGCGACAACGGGCTGTCTTTCCTCGAAGGAGTGCGCCGGGGCGTCTTCACCGTTCCGGGGGATCCCGAAGGAATGATCGATTTCCCGCCCATTCTCAAGGTCGCTGCAGAGGTGGGGTATAGAGGATGGCTGGTCATCGAGGCCGAGCAGGACCCTGACACACGCAATCCCTTTGAATACCAATCCATGGGGCTGAAAGCCCTCAAGGCCTATGCCGTTGAGGCAGGTCTCGACAAAGATTGAAAGCAAGGAGGACCGAATGTCCGAACTTCTCGTCAAACCCAACGGCACGAGCGGCAAGGTTCATGATATCACCGTGGAGAACGCTCGCACGGCGAAGTCTGCCGACTGGTCCTTTGTGGGGTTCGGGCTTTATCGGCTGAAGGCAGGCGAAAGCGTAGGCGAAGCCACGCTGGACCGCGAGGTCATTCTGGTGTTGGTCGAGGGCAAGGCGAAGTTGTCGGCAGGGTCGAAGGATTTTGGCGCGCTCGGTGAACGCTTGAATGTCTTCGAGCGAAAAAAGCCGGCCTGCGTCTATGTTCCAAATGCCAGCGAATGGTCTGCAACGGCTGTCACAGACTGCACGCTGGCAATTTGTACTGCGCCGGGGAAAGGTAACTATCAGGCGCGGGTGCTGGATGTTCCCGATCTCGTGACACGCGGGAAGGGAGCCAATACGCGCTATATCTACCCCATCGCGATGGAAGAAAGCGATGTGGCCGATTCGCTTCTCGTAACCGAGGTCTTCACGCCTGCGGGTAATTGGTCTTCATATCCTCCGCACCGGCACGATGAGAACAATTTCCCCGCGATGACCTATCTGGAGGAAACCTATTACCACCGCCTCAACCCACAGCAGGGCTATGGTCACCAACGCGTCTTCACTGAAGATGGAACGCTTGATGAAACAATGAGCGTTTCCAACCATGATGTCGTGTTGGTGCCCAAGGGGCATCACCCATGCGGCGCACCTTACGGCTATGAAATGTATTATCTCAACGTAATGGCGGGGCCATTGCGCAAATGGCGTTTCAGGAACCACCCCGACCATGATTGGATCGCGCAGCGAGATGCTTCGTGATTTGGAGATTGCCTAATTCTGTCATGGAAAATGACATTATGAGCTGAACATCTTCGATACGTGGCTTGCGACAGAAGCGAGACGCTTGGCCTTCTTGCAAAAGCTGCAAAATAAAATGGTGAGCGCTTCAGCCGATGCCGAGCCCTCCCGCCTTCTCGATGAACGCCACGATCTCGTCGAGCCCGTTGCGCCGCAACAGGTCACTCATCACATAGGGCCGCCCCTCGCGGACCTTCTCCGTATCGCTTCTCATCACATCGAGATCCGCTCCCACATGGGGGGCGAGATCGGTCTTGTTGATGATGAGAAGATCCGAGCGGGTAATGGCGGGCCCGCCCTTGCGCGGAATCTTCTCCCCCTGCGCCACCGAGATGACATAGAGGGTGAGGTCGGCGAGATCGGGCGAGAAAGTCGCCGCGAGATTGTCGCCGCCGCTTTCGACCAGCACCACATCCAGATCGGGAAAGCGGCGGTTGAGGTCGGCAATGGCCGCAAGGTTCAGCGAGGCATCCTCGCGGATCGCGGTGTGCGGACAACCACCCGTTTCCACGCCGACGATGCGATCCTCGGAAATCGCCTGCAGGCGCGCAAGAATAAGCGCATCCTCCTTGGTGTAGATATCGTTCGTGACCACGGCCATGGAATAGCGGTCGCGCATTGATTTCAGGAGCATCTCGCAAAGGGTGGTCTTGCCGGAGCCGACTGGCCCGCCAATGCCGATGCGCAGAGGGCCGTTTGAAGATTTCATCTGTCTGTCCTCGGTTCAATGTCCTGTAGGCGGCGTGACGTCACGATTTGAACACCCGTGTCGTCAGTGTCTCATGGCGCATCTGCGCGATATCGGCGCCATAGGCGATGCCGCCGATATCCTCCAGCGTGGCGTGTTGCGCGTTCCGGGCCTCTTCTGCGACGAGCGGCTCGAGTGCGGCGATGACCGCGAGCCCATCGCTCTGGCCGATGGGAACAAGGCGCACAGCCACCGAGACTTGTGCCTGCATATACGCGGTGAGAAAGGCAAGCAGCGCATCGAGAAGCGCTATGCCATGGGCGGCTGCCAGCGCCCCGAACGCAATGGGATAAGGGCAGGGCGAGGGCAGTGAGCCGGTCACGCCCGATGGCCAGGCCCGTGCCGCCGTGACGAAGGCTTCCCCCATGGCAAGCGTTTCGCGATAGCGCTCACGAGCCGGCGTCAGGGCAAGGCAGAGATCGGCAAGTCCCTGCAATTTCTCTGGCGAGGTGAAGTCACGATGGGCCTGGGACAGCAGAATTGCGTCGTTGCGGGCAGCCCCGGCGCGCAATGCACCGTCGATCCATTCCCGGGTCGTGGCGCGATCCTTTACCCGACCATCGGCGATAGCTGTCTCGAGCCCCGCCGAATAGGCGAAGCCACCGACCGGAAAAGCCGGCGATGCCCAGGTCAGAAGTCTCTGTAATGCGTGTGCATCAGTCATGGTGGTGGCGGTGGTGCCCCTGCTCGTGATGCCCGTGTTCGTGGTGCCCATGTTCGTGGTGCCCATGTTCGTGATGATGGTGCGCGTGGCCATGATAGGCGCCGCGCTCCGGGGAAAAGGGGGCGACGATTTCTTCTATCGCCGCGCCAAGCCCCAGGAGCATGTCGCGGATCACGTGGTCACGGCCAATCAGGATGCGGTCTTCGCGTATCTCGGCCGGCAGATGGCGGTTCCCCAGATGCCAGCAAAGCTTCGCAAGATGCAGCTGGTCTCGTGCGGTCACGGCATAAAGCGTTTCTTCCGCCGCGCGGATTGCCACCAGCCGCCCGTCGTCCAGAACCAGGGCGTCGCCATCGGCAAGCGCGACGGCGGACGGGAAGTCGACCAGAACCTCGTCTCCCGTCGAAATCGTCAGCAGCTTGCGACGCAGATGGCGTTCGTCATGGGCAAGCGTGACGCTCGCATAGGGCGCGCCGGGCAGGGCGTCGGCATGGGCATGCGCGGTTGCACGGATCATGGGGTGCGGCCTTTCATTGCTCGATCATGACTCAAACAAAAAGCCCCGGGCAAGGAGACCTTGCCCGGGGCTTTGCAGGAATGTGTGAGGAGGGTCAGGCTGCGACGGCTTCGCCGGCCTTCAATGCCTCGAGAATGTTCTGCGGTGAGGAAACGCCATAGGGGTCCGTATCGCAGTTGTCGGAGAAACCTTCTTCCTCGAACCACTTCTCGATCAAACCGTTGTTGACCACGGCGGCATAGCGCCAGGAGCGCATGCCGAAACCGAGATTGTCCTTGGCGACCAGCATGCCCATCTTGCGGGTGAACTCGCCCGAACCATCCGGGATGAGCTTCACATTCTTCAGGCCCTGGGACTTGCCCCAGGCATTCATGACGAAGGCGTCGTTGACGGAGATGCAGTAGATTTCGTCGATGCCCTGTGCCTGGAATTCGCCATAGAGCTTCTCGAAGTCGGGAAGCTGGAAGGTCGAGCAGGTCGGGGTGAAGGCGCCCGGCAGCGAGAAGAGCACCACGCGCTTGCCAGCGAAATAGTCGGCGGTCGTCTTGTCTTCCCAGCGGAAAGGGTTCGGTCCTTCGATGGCTTCGTCGCGCACGCGGGTGCGGAACGTCACATCGGGAACTTTTCTCACGGTCATTGAAGACTCCTTGGGCAAATATCAGGCGGCGCCCACGAGAATTCGGGGCGTCATCGCGCTTTTGGTGGTGAATTCCGGAAGCCGGGAGGAGGGCTTCGGAAACGGCATCGGGAATAGAGCATGTTGCACTTGCGAAGGAAAGACCCTGCAGCGCGTCATTCCGCTGCATCCTCAGGATCGGGAGAGGGCCATGCTGCCGCCCGAAATGATGAGCACTGCGCCCACGAAGCGGTTGAGGTAGACGAAGACACGCTCGGATTTCAATACTTTGCCGAACGCCACGCCGGCTACGGCATAAAGCGCGACTGCGCCGACCTCGAGCAAAAGGAACACGCCGCCCATCGCCGCGAGTTGTCGCCAGGCGGGTTCGGCCGCCGTGATGAACTGTGGAAAGAATGCCGTGAAGATCGCGATTGCCTTTGGATTGCTGATCGCCATCATGAAATCGCGGCGCATCAGCGACCACAGGGCGGAATCGAGCGAGCGGGCAGCGGCCATGGCGCGCGCCTTGCGCCAGAACTGGATGCCCACATAGACGAGATAGACAGCGCCGGCGATCTTGATCGCGGTGAAGGCCATCGCCGAGGCGGCAAGGATCGTGCCGAGGCCGATCACGGTGATGAGGATCATCAGCGAGAAGGCGGGAATGCGCCCCATTCCGCCGAGGAAGGCCGGCACCAGCCCCAGACGTGCGCCGTTGGCGAAGGCAAGCATGTTGTTCGGGCCCGGCGCGCAATTGAGCGCGAAACAGGCCGGGATGAACAACGTCCAGGCAATCATCGCAAATGGACTCCTTGAGGTTGCCATGGGCTGGCATTTTCGGCACCGGCGAAGCTAGAACAAAAAATAGCGCTGCGCCATGGGGAGCACGTCTGCCGGTTCGCAGGTCAGAAGCTCTCCATTGGCCCGCACCTCATAGGTTTCCGGATCGACTTCGATATAGGGCGTCGCGTCGTTGAGGATCATCGCCCGCTTGCCGATTGCGCCGCGCGTGTTTTCCACCGCGACGAGCGCCTTGTCGACACCGAGCTTCTGCTGCACGCCTCCCGCAAGCGCTGCCGCTGACGTGAAGGTGACGGAGCTTGCCGTCACCGCCTTGCCATAGGCGCCGAACATTGGCCGGTAATGCATGGGCTGAGGCGTGGGGATCGAGGCGTTCGGATCGCCCATGGGAGCAGCAGCGATGGTGCCGCCAAGAAGCACCATCTCAGGCTTCACGCCGAAGAAGGCCGGGTTCCAGAGAACGAGGTCCGCGCGTTTGCCAACTTCTATGGAGCCGATATGGCGGGATATGCCATGCGCGATGGCCGGGTTGATGGTGTATTTGGCGATGTAGCGGCGGACCCGGAAATTATCGTTGGCGCCGGTTTCTTCCGGCAGACTGCCGCGCTGCCGCTTCATCTTGTCGGCGGTCTGCCAGGTACGGATCAGCACCTCGCCGACGCGCCCCATGGCCTGGCTGTCCGAGGAGATGATGGAGAAGGCCCCCATGTCATGCAGGATGTCCTCCGCGGCGATGGTCTCCTTGCGGATGCGGCTTTCGGCGAAGGCGACATCCTCGGGAATGGACGGCGAAAGGTGATGGCAGACCATCAGCATGTCGAGATGCTCGGCGATGGTGTTGCGCGTATAGGGTCTCGTGGGATTGGTGGAAGAGGGGATGACATTCGAGAGCCCGGCCACCTTGATGATGTCTGGTGCATGGCCCCCGCCCGCGCCCTCGGTGTGGAAGGCGTGGATCGTGCGGCCCTTGAACGCCGCCACCGTATCCTCCACGAAGCCGCTCTCGTTCAGCGTGTCGGTGTGGATCATCACCTGTACGTCGAGCGCGTCTGCAACGCTCAGGCAATTGTCGATAGCCGCCGGTGTCGTGCCCCAGTCCTCGTGCAGCTTCAGCGCACAGGCTCCGGCCAGCACCATTTCCTCAAGCGGCGCTGGCACGGATGCATTGCCCTTGCCGGCAAGGCCGATATTCATGGGGAAGGCGTCGAAGGACTGGATCATGCGCCCCACATGCCACGCGCCTGTGCAGGTGGTGGCGAGCGTGCCGTGCGCCGGGCCCGAGCCGCCGCCGAGCATGGTGGTAATGCCGCTCATCAGCGCTTCCTCGATCTGCTGCGGGCAGATGAAGTGGATGTGCGCATCGAAGCCGCCAGCGGTGAGGATCCTGCCCTCGCCGGCGATGGCCTCCGTGGACGGTCCCACGATGATGGTGACACCGGGCTGCGTATCGGGATTGCCCGCCTTGCCGATGGCCGCGATGATCCCGTCCTTAAGACCCACATCGGCCTTGTAGATGCCGGTGTGGTCGACGATCAGCGCGTTGGTGATGACGGTGTCGACCGCGCCTTCCGCGCGGGTTGCCTGGCTCTGGCCCATGCCGTCGCGGATCACCTTGCCGCCGCCGAATTTCACCTCCTCGCCATAAATGGTGAGGTCGCGCTCGACCTCGATGAAGAGTTCCGTATCGGCAAGGCGCACCTTGTCGCCTGTGGTCGGGCCGTACATGTCGGCATAGGCGGCCCGCGAGATTGTCGTCGGCATTACAGCGCTCCCATGATTTCCTGGCGGAACCCGTAGATCCGCCGCGCACCTGAGATCGGCACCAGCGTCACCTCGCGCGTCTGCCCCGGCTCGAAGCGCACGGCGGTGCCGGCGGCGATGTCGAGCCGAAAGCCCCGCGCCTTGTCGCGGTCGAACTTCAGCGCCGGATTGGTTTCGTAGAAATGATAATGCGAGCCGACCTGCACGGGCCGGTCGCCGCTGTTGGCGACTTCGAGCGTCACACGCTCGGCCCCCGCGTTGAGTTCGATCTCGCCGGTAGCGGTGATGATTTCGCCGGGTATCATGGCTCTTCTCCCTGCCTGTTGCTCAGCCGGCGAAGGCGAGCCAGAGACCGGCAAGCGCCGTGGCTGCACCGGCAATGCGGGTGAAGAGCCCTGCCCGCTGCACACGTCCGAGCGCGATGCCCGCCCCTATGCCGGCCGCGTGGAGCATGGCCGTCGCGATTGCGAAGCCGGCTGCGAAGAGCAATGCGCCCGCCGCCCCCAGTTCACCACCATGGGCGTGGCCGTGAAAGAAGGCGAAGAAGGCCACGGCGCCCATCACGCCGCCCAGGGGGAGGGGTAGAGCAAGGGTCACCATCAGCCCCAGGAACACGATCGAAGCGAGGATGACCGGTTCCACGAAGGGCAGCGGCGCGCCGAGAATGGCTGCGCCAAAACCTGCGATCATCGTGCCGACGAAGGCGGCGGGAACCAGATACAGGGCCCGTCCTCCGAGGTTGGCGGCCCACAGGCCCACCGCCACCATCACCAGAATATGGTCAAGACCGAAGAGAGGGTGCGAAAAACCGGCGGCGAGGGAACCGTGCTCGGCCGGATTGAGATGCGCGAAGGCAGGCGCCGTAGCGGAAAGGGCAAGGAAGGCGGCAAGCGAGAGGCGTCGTAACATTCTGGTTCCCCGTGGTTCTGGAGTCTTGTTTTTGCGGTTTATCCTGGCGAAGCGAGCCTGCTTCTTCAGGAAATGTTTCAGCGAATGGGTTCGTGGACGGTGACGAGCTTGGTTCCGTCCGGGAAGGTGGCCTCCACCTGAATGTCGTGGATCATCTCGGGCACGCCCTCCATCACCTGCGCGCGGGTGACGACATGCGCGCCCGCTTCCATCAGATCGGCGACGCTGCGCCCGTCGCGTGCGCCCTCCACCACGAAGTCGGTGATGAGAGCCACCGCTTCCGGATGGTTGAGCTTCACGCCGCGCTCCAGCCGCCTTCGGGCGACCATGGCCGCCATGGCGATGAGGAGCTTGTCTTTTTCGCGCGGTGTCAGGTTCATGCGGGGTTTCCTGGTTCAGATGGTCCACAGGCGGGGCAAGGCGCCCGCGCCCGAGAGATAGACAATCGCGGGAGCCAGTACGCGCCGCAGGGCAAGTCCCGAGGGAGCGGCAAGGCGCAGCACCAGCCTTTCGCCGATGGCGCTCGCGTCAGCCTGTGCGCCGGCGGGTAAAAGGCGGCGCAGCGGTTCAAGCCGGGCGTCGGCGTTCGGAGCGATGGCAAGCAGCGTGGCAAAGGCATTGTTGCCGGCGAGAAGCGACAGCCCGTCGCGCTCATGGTCGGCTCCGGTCAGGCGTGTCGCTTCCGCATGGATGAGGCGCCCTTCCCGGAAGATGCGCCAGTTGTCGCGAAGCCGGGCGGTGCGGGCTTTTTCCCCCATCGCCTCGCGCCCGAGGAGCACGGCTTCGACGCCGGTGAAGGTCGCGCCTGCTGCAAGCTCGACGGTCAGGCTCCGTTTGAGCCGGCTGCGTTCGAACAGAATGGTTTCCTGCGGCAGCCAGTCGATATGCGCGTTTTCGCCGATGACGAGCCGGGTCGAGACATCGGCGTCACCCCCGGCTGAGCGGTAGATGCGCTCGCAGGCCTGCGTGGTGAGGGAAAGTCGCGCGTCTGCGCCTGCTTCCGCGTGCCAGTCGAGCCTGTCGCCGCCGGTCAGGCCGCCCGAGGTGTTGATGATGACGGCCTCGAGCGCGCCGCGATGCGCGCGGGGCAGGCGAATCTTGGCGCAGCCTTCCTGGAAAAACGTCTTGAGCCGGGTTCGGCCTTCGCTATGGGCAACGCCAATGCACCCTGTTCCCTGCGCCCGCTGAAGACGGGCAGGGGATAAGGGAGGCTCCTTGGACGGGCTTGCCGCTGACTGCACGATCACTGGCTCATACCGTGAGATGACGCTTGATCTCGGGTTTGTCGAGATCGGAAGCGGGCCCGGTATGCAGGATCTCGCCTCGATCCATGATGTAGATACTGTCGGCCAGGTCGCGGCAGAAGTCGAGATATTGTTCAACAAGAAGAATAGTCATACCCAATTCATCACGCAAAAACTGCAATGCGCGACCGATATCCTTGATAATCGAGGGTTGAATGCCTTCCGTCGGCTCGTCGAGTATCAGCACTCTGGGCCGCGTGACCAGAGCCCGTCCGATGGCAAGTTGCTGCTGCTGGCCGCCGGACAGATCGCCGCCGCGCCGCGACAGCATGTTCTTCAGTACCGGAAACAGGGTGAACACCGTGTCGGGAATGTTGCGTTCAGCGGGCTTCAGCGGGGCAAAGCCCGTCTGCAGGTTCTCCCTCACCGTCAGGAGCGGGAAGATTTCCCGTCCCTGCGGCACATAGCCGAGCCCAAGCCGCGCCCGGGCATAGGGCGGTGTCCGGCGCATGTTTTCTCCACCTATGGCGATCTCGCCGCGCGCCACCGGCTGAATGCCGGCGATTGCCCTGAGCAGGGAGGACTTGCCGACACCGTTGCGCCCAAGAACGGCGGTGATCTTTGCCGGCTCTGCCTCGACGCTGACGCCGCGCAGCGCCTGTGCGGCGCCGTAGTAGAGGTCGATACCGTCAATGCTCAGACCGGTTCCCATCCTCACCTCCCCAGATAGCTTTCGATGACGCGCGGATCCGCGCTCACATGGTCGAGGCTGCCCTGCGCCAGAACGGAGCCCTCCGCGAGCACCGTCACGCGGGCGGCGAGATCGCGGATAAAACTCATGTCGTGCTCAACGACGACGACGGAGCGTGTCGTGGCGATATCCTTCAGAAGCTTTGCCGTTTCCACAGTCTCCGCGTCGGTCATGCCGGCAACAGGTTCATCGACCAGCAGGAGTTGGGGGTCCTGCGCAAGCAGCATGCCGATTTCCAGCCATTGCTTCTGCCCATGGCTTAGATTGGCGGCAAGCTCCTGCGCGCGCGCCGTCAGCCGCACCATGTCGAGGATTTCGTCGATGCGGGCGGTGTCCTTGTCGTCCGGCTGGTAGAACCAGGCCGAGAAGACATCGCGGGGCTTCTTCAATGCGAGTTCCAGATTGTCCCGTATGGTATGACTCTCGAAGACGGTCGGCTTCTGGAATTTCCGGCCAATGCCGAGTTCGGCGATCGCCGCCTCGTCGAGCTTCGTTAGGTCGACCGTGCCGGAGAAATAGACGTCGCCCTCGTCGGGCCGCGTCTTGCCGGTGATGATGTCCATCATCGTCGTCTTGCCGGCGCCGTTCGGACCGATGATGGCCTGCAGCTCGTTGTGCCCGACGATCAAGGAAAGGTTGTTGATCGCCTTGAACCCGTCGAAGGAAACGGAGACGCCGTCGAGATAGAGGAGGGTTTCCTGTCTGCCCATAATGTCACTCCGCCGGCGAGGTCTTGAGGTCGCCGGAAAGGTTCGTTCCTTCCTCGGCGCGTGCTGAAGCGCGCCTTGCCTTCAGCGCCGACCAGCCGCCGGTAAAGGCACCGACGATGCCCTTCGGCAGCAAGATGGTGACCGCCACGAAAAGACCGCCCAACGCAAACAGCCAGAATTCGGGAAGGACGCCGGTGAACCAGGATTTTCCGGCGTTGACGAGCACGGCGCCGATAATCGGGCCGATCAGCGTGCCGCGTCCCCCGACGGCGGTCCAGATGACGATCTCGATAGAATTGGCCGGGGCGAATTCGCCCGGATTGATGATGCCCACCTGCGGCACGTAGAGCGCGCCGGCAATGCCGGCGATGATGGCCGAGGCGGTGAAGGCGAACAGCTTGTAATTGTCCACCCGGTAACCGAGGAAGCGCGTCCTGCTTTCTGCGTCGCGCACCGCGACCAGCACCTTGCCGAGCTTGGAGCGCACGATGGCCGAACAGACCAGGAAGGCGAGCGCCAGCGCTATGGCGGAGGCGGCGAAAAGAACGGCGCGTGTCGTGCCGGACTGGATCGGCGTGCCGAGAATATCCTTGAAGTCGGTCAGGCCGTTATTGCCGCCGAAGCCCATGTCGTTGCGGAAGAAGGCAAGCAGCAGCGCATAGGTCATGGCCTGGCTGATGATGGAGAGATAGACGCCAGTGACCCTGCTTCGGAAAGCGAGCCAGCCGAAGACGAAGGCAAGCAGGCCCGGCACCGCAACCACCATGAGCGCCGCGAACCAGAACATGTCGAAGCCGTGCCAGAACCAGGGCAGTTCCTTCCAGTTCAGGAATACCATGAAGTCGGGCAGGACCGGGTTCGCATAGACGCCGCGATCACCGATCTGACGCATCAGGTACATGCCCATCGCATAGCCGCCGAGGGCGAAGAACGCGCCATGGCCAAGCGAGAGAATGCCGCAATAGCCCCACACCAGATCGAGCGCCAGCGCCAGCATGGCATAGGTCAGGTATTTGCCGAACAGCGGGACGAAATGGTCGGGCACACGCAGCGGGTGCCCCTCCGGCAGGTAGAGATTGGAGACCGGCACCGCCACCGCGATGAAGAGAAGCAGGGCGACGACGAAGAGTGCCTTGCGGTCCAGTGCGCGGATGAGAGTTTGCGTGATCATGCGTCCACCGCCCGGCCCTTGAGGGCGAATAGCCCGCGCGGCCGTCTCTGGATGAAAAGAATGATGAAGACGAGGATGAGGATCTTGCCCAGCACCGCGCCCGCATAGGGTTCGAGGAATTTGTTGGCGATGCCGAGTGTCAGCGCGCCGACCAGCGTTCCCCACAGATTGCCGACACCCCCGAAGACGACGACCATGAAACTGTCGATGATGTAGCTCTGACCGAGATTGGGCGAGACATTGTCGATCTGCGAGAGCGCGACACCGGCAATGCCGGCGATGCCCGAGCCAAGACCGAAGGTCAGCGCGTCGACCCAGGGGGTGCGGATACCCATGGATGAAGCCATGCGCCGGTTCTGCGTGACGGCGCGCATCTGCAGGCCGAGCGGCGTGCGGTTGAGCACGGCAAGCAGCACCGCGAAGACGATCATGGCGAAGATGACGATCCACAACCGGTTCCAGGTGATGGACAGGCCCCACAGGTCGAAGGCGCCGGACATCCAGGAAGGATTGCCCACCTCGCGGTTGTTGGGGCCGAAGATGGTGCGCACCGTCTGCTGGAGGATGAGGCTCAGGCCCCACGTCGCAAGCAGTGTTTCGAGCGGGCGGCCGTAGAGCCAGCGGATGATGCCGCGCTCTATGGCCACGCCCACGGCCCCCGTCACCAGAAAGGCCAGCGGCAGTGCGATGGCCAGCGAATAGTCGAACAGGCCCGGGAAATTATTGCGGATCACCTCCTGCACGACAAAGGTTGTGTAGGCGCCGAGCATAACGATCTCGCCATGGGCCATGTTGATGACGCCCATCACGCCGAAGGTGATGGCAAGGCCGATGGCCGCAAGAAGAAGAACGGAACCAAGCGAAAGCCCGTACCAGACATTCTGCAACGCCGACCAGAAGGCGAGCTTGTCTTCGATGGATTTGATGCCGCTCTCGATGGCGGGCAGGAGGTCTGCGGAAGCGCCGCTGCGGGCGCCCGTGAGAAAGGCCAGTGCCTCACGGTCGCCCTTCGCGATCAGCGTGTCGATTGCGGCGATCTTGTTTTCAAGCGCTGCATCGGATTTGAGCAGAGCCGCGGCACGTGCCTGTTCCATCGCGGTTTTGACGCGTGCGTCGTCTTCCTGGGCGATTGCCGTGTCGAGCATCCCGATTGCCGCCGGATCGGTGGTCTTCAGCATGCTTTGTGCCGCCGCAAGGCGGGTGGCGGGGTCCTTGCCCATCAGGGTGAGCTGACCGACGGCGCTGTCGATGGCGCGGCGCAGGCGATTGTTGACGCGAATCTTGTCGAGGCCGCTCTTGTCCACGGCGCCAAGCGCTTTACCCGTCAGAGGGTCGGCGGTTTCCAGGCTGTTTCCGCGTCCGGTCGCGACAATGACGGTCCCGCTGTCCTTGAGCGTGTAGAGATCGCCCTTGCCGAGTGCCCCAAGCACATCCGCCACGCGAGGATCGCCGGTTCCGGCCAGGTCGAGGATAACTTTTTCCCGCTCCGCGTAGCCGCCCTTGGGCAGGGCCTGGACCAGTGTCTGAAGCGGGTCCGTCTGTGCCATGGACGGCGCTGTTGCCGCCAGCAGAAGAAGCGTGGCAATCATGCTTATGACGAGGCGGATGACTGACATGAGGGGCCTGTTCTTGATCGAGTTGGCGCCAGCCCCTCATCCGGCCTTCAGGCCGGCTTCTCCCCGCGTGCGGGGAGAAGGGAAGGGTGAGGAGCGGTGTCGGGGCGAGCTCAGCTTGCTCCGCCGCAGGCCTTCGTTTCGGTGTTGTAGTTCCCGCAATTGATCGGTGCGGTCCAATCGGCCTCGATCATCTTGGATTCGGGCAGGAAGTCCGACCAGGCGTCGCCGGGCACCGTGCCTTCCGTTTCCCACACCACGTCGAACTGGCCGTTGTCCTGAATCTCGCCGATCAGCACTGGCTTGGTGATGTGGTGGTTGGGAAGCATCTTGGCGATGCCGCCCGTAAGGTTCGGCGTCTCAAGGCCGATAATCGCATCGAGCACGGCGTCGGTGTCGGTGGTGCCGGCCTTCTCCACGGCCTTGACCCACAGGTTGAAGCCGATCACGTGGGCTTCCATCGGATCGTTGGTCACGCGCTTGTCGTTGCCGATATAGGCGTGCCACTTGTCGATGAATTCCTTGTTTTCGGGCGTGTCGACGGATTCGAAATAGTTCCACGCGGCGAGATGGCCGACGAGTGGCCCCGTGTCGATACCTGCCAGTTCCTCCTCGCCGACGGAGAAGGCCACGACGGGAATGTCGGTGGCCGAGATGCCCTGGTTGCCGAGTTCCTTGTAGAAGGGCACGTTGGCGTCGCCGTTGATGGTGGAGACCACGGCCGTTTTCTTGCCGGCCGAGCCGAACGCCTTGATGTCGGAAACGATCGTCTGCCAGTCGGAATGACCGAAAGGCGTGTAGTTGATCATGATGTCTTCGGCGGCAACGCCCTTATCCTTGAGATATTGCTCCAGGATCTTGTTGGTCGTACGTGGATAGACATAGTCGGTGCCGGCCAGAACCCAGCGTTCCACGCCCTCCTCATTCATCAGATAATCGACGGCGGGAATGGCCTGCTGGTTGGGGGCCGCACCCGTGTAGAACACGTTGCGCTGGCTTTCCTCGCCCTCATACTGAACGGGATAGAACAGGATCGAGTTCAGTTCCTCGAACACCGGCAGAACCGACTTGCGGCTGACCGAGGTCCAGCAACCGAACACGGCAGCCACCTTGTTCACGGAGATCAGCTCACGCGCCTTTTCCGCAAACAGAGGCCAGTCTGAGGCCGGATCGACCACGACGGCTTCCAGTTTCTTGCCGAGCAGGCCGCCCTTCTTGTTCTGCTCGTCGATCAGGAACAGCATCGTGTCCTTTAGAGTCGTTTCCGAAATGGCCATGGTGCCGGATAGCGAATGCAGGATGCCGACCTTGATCGTGTCGTCAGCAGCGCGCACCAGGCCGAGCGACAGGGCCATTGCGCCGGTCAGCGCTGCGGCGAGTGTCGCGCGGCGTGTAAGATTGAGAGTCATCTGATTGTTCCCCTGGCTGATTTTTCGAGTGGGTCGGGCATGCCCTGTTCCCGACCTCGAAGCCGATTGTGCGATGCAGCAGAGGGGGCTCATATACGTTGAATGACGTAGGTCCTTTTTCCTGAAGTTGCTCCAGAGAGGAAAAGGCAAGGATTCGCAATGGATTAGTCGGCTTCTGCGACCAGCCTAAATTTTCAGCATATTGCGGAAATGATCAAAAAGTAGTCATCTGTGTGCCGAGGCAACACAAGAGGCGAGGGGCAGCCCGCAAATTCATGGCGCGACAGCGAATTCTTCCCATCAGGCGCGAGTATAATCGCTGGGTGGCCAACCAGACGCTGGAGGATTACGCGCTGCGCTTTACGGCGAAGAGCGCGCGGCGGTTCTCGAGCCAACGCATATCGCAAACCGCTATCGGCGCTATTTCCTTTCTGGCTCTGGAGGCGATCGGCGGTGCGATTACGCTCTCCTACGGCACAACCAACGCCTTCGTCGCGATCCTCGTGGCAAGTGCGGTGATCCTCGTGATCGGCGTGCCGATCTCACGTTATGCCACACGGCACGGGCTCGATATCGACCTTCTCACGCGCGGCGCGGGCTTTGGATATATCGGCTCCACCATCACCTCGCTGGTCTATGCCAGCTTCACCTTCATTCTCTTCGCCATCGAGGCCTCGATCATGTCGAGCGCGCTGGAGCTTGCCTTCGGCCTGCCATTATGGATCGGCTATATCGTCAGCGCGGTCGCCGTCATTCCGCTCGTCACCCACGGCGTTCGTCTCATCAGCCGCTTCCAGCTTCTGACCCAGCCCGTCTGGATCGTCCTCAACATTCTTCCGTTCTTCTTCATCGCCTTTCTAGACTGGGAGAAATTCGATCTATGGCGCGCCTTTGCCGGCGCCCATGCGCCGCCGGCTGCCAGTGGGGTCGCGTCTTTCGACCTGTTGCAGTTCGGCGCGGCCTCCGCCGTCATCCTCGCGCTTTTGACGCAGATCGGCGAGCAGGTGGATTTCCTGCGCTTCCTGCCGCCGCAGGAGCAATCGCGCAAGCGCCACCGTCTGGCGGTGTTCCTGGCGGGGCCGGGCTGGGTGGTGCTCGGTGCGCCGAAGCTTCTCGCCGGTTCCTTTCTCGCTGTGCTCGTCCTGTCGACGGGCGTGCCGGCCGAACATGCCTCGGAACCGGCGCAGATGTACGCCGTGGCCTTCGGCTACATGATCCCCAACGAAACGGCGGCGATGATCCTGATGGCCGTGTTCGTTGTGGTCTCGCAGCTCAAGATCAACGTGATGAATGCCTATGCCGGCTCGCTTGCGTGGTCGAACTTCTTTTCCCGCCTTACCCACAGCCATCCCGGCCGGGTGGTCTGGCTTCTCTTCAACGTGGCCATTGCACTGCTCTTGATGGAGCTTGGCATCTACCGGCTTCTGGAAGCGACGCTTGCTGTCTTTTCCATCGTTGCGATGGCCTGGCTCTGCACCATCTCCGCCGATCTCTTCATCAACAAGCCGCTCGGACTGGCGCCGCCCGGCATCGAGTTCAAGCGGGCCCATCTCTACGACATCAACCCGGTCGGCATGGGGTCCATGACGCTGTCGGCGACCATCGCGCTTGCAGCGCATTTCGGCCTGTTCGGCCCGTTCGCGGCGGCGCTCGCCCCCTATATCGCGCTCGCCATTGCCTTCATCGCGGCACCCGCAATCGCCTGGGCCACGGGCGGGCGTTATTATCTTGCGCGCAAGGCGCGGCGGGGATGGCAGGGGGAAGGCAGCATCGCCTGTTCCATTTGCGAGCATCCCTTCGAGCCGGAGGATATGGCCTGGTGCCCGGCCTATGCCGCCCCGATCTGTTCGTTATGCTGTTCGCTCGACGCGCGCTGCCACGACCTGTGCAAGCCCAAGGCTCATTTCCGAGCCCAGGCTGCCACTGTCGCCCGGCATATCCTGCCTTCCGTCGTCATTGAAACCCTGCAGACGCGGCTTGGCCGCTACGGCATGGCGATGGGTTTCGCTGTTGCGCTGATCGGCGTCATGCTGGCTATGATCTACACATTCGCCGTCAAGGCGGCCCCCCAGACAGCCGATGTCGTGGGCGGAACGATCCTCGTGGTCTTCTTTGTCTTCTCCGTCGTGGCGGGCATCGTTACCTGGTATCTGGTGCTGGCCGAAGACAGCCGCCGCGTGGCGGAGGAAGAAAGCTCGCGCCAGAACACGGCGCTGCTCCGGGAGATCGCAGCCCATGGTAAGACCGACGCCGCACTCCAGCGCGCCAAGGAAGCGGCGGAGGCGGCCAACCAGGCCAAGAGCCGCTATGTGGTGGGGCTGAGCCACGAGCTGCGCACACCGCTCAATGCCGTGATGGGCTACGCGCAGATCCTCGAGCGCGAGGACGATATTCCTGCACCGCGCAAATCGTCCATCAAGGTCATCCGCCGCAGCGCCGAGCATCTGTCCGGCCTCATCGATGGCCTGCTCGACATTTCCAAGATCGAGGCCGGGCGGCTGCAGGTGCACATGGCCGAGATCAATCTCGCCGATTTTCTCGACCAGATCGTCGACATGTTCCGGCTTCAGGCGGAGGCCAAGGGGCTGGAGTTTCGTCACAGCCGTGACAAGGCGCTGCCGCGCCATGTGCGGGCCGATGAAAAACGCCTGCGGCAGATTCTCGTCAACCTGCTTTCCAATGCCATCAAGTTCACAGATCGGGGTCATGTGGAATTCGCGGTCGTCTATCGCTCGGAGGTGGCCCATTTCCGCGTTGGCGACAGCGGACCGGGTATTGGCGAGGAGGATCGGGGGCGCATTTTCGAACCCTTCGCGCGGGGCAGTGCCGAGCGCAACCGCCTGTCGCCGGGGCTGGGGCTAGGCCTTACCATCACCAAGTTGCTGGTGGAGACGCTGGGCGGCGACATTGCGGTGGAAAGCGAACCGGGCTCCGGCTCCACATTCCAGGTGCGGCTGATGCTTGCGCGTGTGGACCGACCCGTCGTCAGCGCGCCCTCGGAGCGCCGCATCGTCGCCTATCGTGGGCCGCGCCGCACAATTGTCGTGGTCGACGACAATGCCGAGCACCGCGAGATGATGCGGCACATGCTTCAACCGCTCGACTTCACCGTGCTGACCGCCGTGGACGGTCCCGATTGCATGACATTGACGGAAGCCATCCAGCCCGACCTCTTCTTCATCGACATCCTGATGCCAGGCATGAGCGGCTGGGATCTGGTCAAGCGCCTGCGCGCGCGCGGCGTTGGCGTGCCGCTCGTTATGCTGTCGGCGAATATCGGCGACGGCACCAACCGCAGCACGCGCGACGCAGGCCATAGCGATGCACTTGCCAAGCCATTCGCCCTGCGCCAGCTTCTCGAAAAGCTGGAAGGGCATTTGCGGCTTGAATGGGTCTATGAAGGCGAAGACCGGGATACGGCAGAGCGCACTGCCCGCACTGTTCTCAGATCGCCCGGTGCGGCCCATGTGCGCGAGTTGATCGGCCTTGGCCAGATCGGCCACGTGCGCGGCATCGAAACCAAGCTGGAGGAGCTTGCGCGCTCGCCGGACAACACCCAGTTCGTGGAGGTATTGAGATCGCATATGCGAAGTTACGACTTTGCTGGTTACACGCGTTTCCTGGAAAGCGTGAGCGGCGATGATTGAAGTGGCAACGGCCCGGCCAGCGGGCGACATCGTGCTGGTGGTCGATGATTCCCCCGAGGCGCTCGGTTTCCTGACGGGCGCCATGGAAGCGGCGGGCGTCACGGTTCTGGTGGCGCGCAGCGGCGAGGCGGCCTTGGCCATCGCAGAGCGGCTTGCCCCGGACATCATTCTCATGGACGCGGTGATGCCGGGCCTCGATGGGTTCGAGACCTGCCGGAAGCTGAAATCCATGGCGGGTGTCGCACATGTGCCGGTCATCTTCATGACCGGTCTCACGGAGACGGAGCATGTGGTTCATGCGCTGGAATCAGGCGGGGTCGATTATCTCACCAAGCCCATCAACCTTGATGAATTGAACGCGCGCATAAGAGTGCATCTGGCCAATGCCCGCCGCGCCCAGAGCGCGCGCCTGGCGCTGGATGCGGCGGGGCGGCATCTTCTGGCACTGTCTTCGGCCGGGGGCATCCAGTGGGTGACGCCGCAGGCCACAAGGCTCCTGCGCGCGCCGGAGCTGGGACCGGATGCCGAGGCGCGTCTGTCGCAGAGGGCGGGCGCATGGATTGCAGAGCGGGGAACGGCGGCGCTCGCCGGCGAGACATTGTTGCTCGATCCCGAGCGCCCGGCGGGCTTGCAGCTCGTATGCCTCGGCACCATCGCACCCGACGAGCATCTGTTCCGGCTTGTGGCGGGCGGCAGCGGCGATCAGGATGCAGTGCTGCGCCAGAATTTTGGCCTGACCAACCGCGAGAGCGAGGTTCTCTTATGGATCGCGCGCGGGAAATCCAATCGCGACATCGCCGAGATATTGGGGTTGAGCCCGCGCACCGTGAACAAGCATCTGGAGCAGGTCTACGCCAAGCTCGGAGTCGAAAACCGAGCCTCGGCAGCCATCAAGGCAACCCATGTGCTTCAGATGGAAGGCTGAGGCCCGGCTACCGCTTCAGAGCATTTTGCAGTCAGGCCGGAGCATCTGACGCCCGCATTAATGCCGACAAACAATGAGATAGTGCGGCTCTGAATTTCAATCAAACGATGAAACGCTTTAGCGAATCCTCTCGACCAGCTTGATCTGGTAAGTGTGCATCGTGCCTTCGCGGGCCACGGAGACATATTCGCCCTGCACAAACCGTTCCTCACCCAGGCGGAAGCCGATCTCGTCGTCGCGTTCACCTTCCTCATAGTCGAAATACCATTGCCCGCCGGGCTTGCGGCGCAGGCGGCCGATACGATCTTGCGCATCAGGGGCGAACTGGCGCACCCGACACTGCATCTGGTGCTTCTTCCACTCTTCGGCGTCGAGATGACCCTCCTCGTTGAGCGGCACGAGCAGATCGTAACCTTCTTCCTGGTCACCGAGCGGGTGGCCCTTCTCGCGGGCGAGCGTCAGCCGCACGTGGCGGAACTTGGGAGAGAGGTCCGAAGCTGTGGTCATGGTCGATCCTTTCGATTGCGTGCTACAGCGCCACACATTCCTGCAAGTGCACAAAGAATGCCGGGCTAGCCGTAACCTTTTGCATGCCGCGGTCGCCTTGACGAAGATCAAGGGGCGTGGATGAAGGTTCGGCCTATTCTTGATCCGGATCAAGTCGCGATTGCGGTGGCACGGTTAACATTGAAAGTGGCGTGCTTCGCGCCATCGGGACGATTGGGATAAAAATGCGGAATTTGCTGAGTCTGACCGGCGCGATCGCCGTTGCCGGTTTTCTGTCGTGTGCACCCGTTGCAGCGCAGCCGGAGGACCTTGTGACCTTCGGCCGGCAACTGGTGGAAGCCAATTGCGCACGCTGCCATGCGGTCGGTCTCAAGGACGAAAGCACTCATCCGGAGGCGCCCGCCTTCCGCACGCTCTCCGAGCGCTATCCCATCGATGCGCTGGAAGAGGCCTTTGCCGAGGGCATCGTCGTGGGACATCCGGACATGCCGGAATTCATCGCCGAGCCGGATCAGATCGACGCGATCATCGCCTATATCGAAACGCTCCAGAAATAGGCTTGGGAAAAATCGACGGAAAGGACCGTGCCATGGCCGATGAGCCGAAATGCATTCTCGTCGGCTTCGAGGCGCAGGATCCATTCAAGATCACGCCGGCCTTGGCATATGCTCTGGAGCTTGCCGGCCTGCACGATTCCTGTCTGACCGTTTGCGCCCTTCCGCCTTCGGTGTTTCTGCCGATCTCGCGCACGGGTGCCACCGCTGCCGCGCTTTTCAAGAGCGAGCTCGAAACGATGGAGAAGATGACGATCACGAGCGCGCGTGCCGCCGGCAAGCTTGCCTCGGCGGCCGGCGTCGATTGTCTCATCGAGCAATCGTTGTCGCGGCTGGAACGCCGGGCGGCATATCTTGCCCGTCTCGCGCGCGTCAACGATCTGTGCGTTATGGATGCGCCGCAAGCGAGCGAGGACGCACAGGGCGAGGCGGTGGAGGAAGTGATTTTCGATAGCGGCCGTGCGGTGCTTCTGGTGCCGCCGGCAGGCGGCCACGCTGCGCCCAGGCGCGTCGCCATTGCCTGGGATGGAAGTGCGCGGGCAGCCCGCGCGGTAAACAACGCCCTGTCGTTTTTCAAAGGGGCAGAGAGCGTCTTCATCGTTTCGGTGACGGGCGAGAAGGATCTGTCGCGCATGGCGCCGGGGGCCGATCTCGCCGCTTATCTCGCACGGCACGGCGTGCGCGACCCGATGCTTGAAACATTGGCCGCACCCGATGGCGACGTGACCGCGCGCCTGAAGGCATTCGCCGATGCGGAGGGGATCGAGCTTCTGGTGATGGGCGCCTTTGCCCATTCGCGTTTCCGCGAGGCGATCCTCGGAGGGGTGACGCGTTCGATGCTGGAAACGGTGCCGGTGCCCCTGCTTCTCGCCCATTAACGCATGTCTCCCCGAAGTGGGAACCGGTTCCGGGATAAAGACATGCGTAAGATCGAGAACTTAAAGCGTAGGGAGCGAATCTGAAAGATCACGACACGCTTTAAGGCCATTCGAACCCACGTGGGCAAGAAGCCTCAGGCGACCGCGTTCTTCGGCGCACAATAGATGCCGTAGAGCGTCTCCAGCACCTTTTCCACTTCAGGGGCGGACAGGCGATAATGGATCAGCTGGCCGTCGCGTCGCGTTTCCACGATCTTCAGCGCGCGCAGCTTGGCGAGCTGCTGCGAGAGCGCAGACTGGCTCATGCCTATCGCCTCGGCAAGCGCGTTCACGCTCGTCTCACCCTGCAGCAGATGACACAGGATCAGGAGACGGTTCTGGTTGGCCATGGCTGTTAACAGCTCCGAGGCGTCTTTGGCCTTTGCCTCGAATTCAGCGATTTCTTTGCGTTTCATTTGCCTATATGAATATATTAGCAGATAAGTATGTTGTGCTCTGCCGCCGTTCTGTCAAGCCTTCAAACGTGGGCAGCGGGTTGATCGGAGTCAATGCCCGTTCCGGGGCGGGGCCGCATGATCTGTTCGGAATGCGGGTCATACACCGACCTGCCTTTCCGGACCAGCTTGGCAATGAGGAGGACTGGAAATGGCAAGAATTGCAATTCTGGGCGCCGGACTTGGCGGCACCATCATGGCCTATGAGCTGCGCGAGGCTCTGGGCAAGGGACATGAAATCTCGATGATCGGGCTCGGCAGGCAGTATTCCTTCGTGCCGTCCAACCCTTGGGTGGCGGTGGGCTGGCGCAGTCGCGAATCCATCGAGGTCGATCTGGAAGAAGTTTGCCGCAAGCGCGGCCTGAAGCTTTATCCGCAGGGTGCGCGCAAGGTGCAGCCACAGGAAAAGCGCATCGAACTCAATGATGGCGCTTCCCTCGATTACGATTATCTCGTCATCGCCACGGGGCCCGAGCTTGCCTTCGACGAGATCGAAGGGTTGGGGCCGCAGGCGCACAGCCAATCCGTCTGCCATATCGATCATGCCTTGAAGGCGAAGGAAGCTGTCGACGCGCTGGTCCGCAAGCCGGGGCCTGTCATCGTCGGGGCGGTGCAGGGCGCATCCTGCTTCGGGCCGGCCTATGAGTTCGCCTTCATTCTCGACAAGGCGTTGCGCGATGCGAAGGTGCGCGATCGCGTGCCCATGACCTTTGTGACCTCGGAGCCCTATATCGGCCATCTCGGCCTTGACGGGGTCGGTGATACGAAGGGCCTGCTGGAAAGCGAACTGCGGGCTCATCACATCAAGTGGATATGCAACGCCAAGGTGGACAAACTCGACGCGGAGCGGATGCTCGTCTCCGAAATGGCCGAAGACGGCAGTGTGCGCCAGACCCACGATCTTCCGCAGGTCTTTTCCATGATGCTTCCGGCCTTTCGGGGCGTGGAGGCCGTGCGCGACATCGAGGGGCTGGTCAATCCACGTGGTTTCGTCCTGGTCGACAGGCATCAGCGCAACCCGGCTTTCCCGGAGGTTTTTGCCATCGGCGTCTGCGTCGCTATTCCACCGGTCGGCAAGACACCGGTTCCGGTGGGTGTGCCGAAGACGGGCTTCATGATCGAATCCATGGTCACCGCTACGGCGCACAACATCGTTCGCCTGATCGAGGGTAAGGAGCCAGACGCCGAGGCGACATGGAATGCCGTATGCCTTGCCGATTTCGGCGATTCCGGTGTTGCCTTCGTCGCCCAGCCGCAGATACCCCCGCGCAATGTGAACTGGGCCTCCTCCGGCAAATGGGTGCATGCGGCCAAGGTGGGTTTTGAGAAATACTTCCTGCACAAGATCCGCAGCGGTGTTTCCGAACCCTTCTATGAGAAGCTGGCCTTGCAGGCGCTCGGCATCGACAAGCTCAAGGAAGTGAAATTCGACCACCCGGCTGAATGATCCTCACGGGTCCCGTCGGTTAAAAACCCATCGCCTGATGAAGGCGATGGGTTTTTTCTGTTCTTGCCTGGCTTCAGGTTCTCAGCACCCGATAGATCGCCGGAATGACGAGCACTGTCAAAAGGGTCGATGATGCAAGGCCGAACAAGAGCGAAATCGCCAGTCCCTGGAAGATCGGATCGGCGAGGATCACCGCCGCGCCGATCATTGCTGCAAAGGCCGTGAGCAGGATCGGCTTGAAACGGATTGCACCGGCTTCGATCAGCACGTCCGTCAGCGGCTTGTCCGGCGAGCCTGAATGGCGGATGAAGTCCACCAGCAGGATCGAGTTTCGCACGATGATGCCGGCAAGCGCGATGAAGCCGATCATCGATGTCGCCGTGAAGGGCGCGCCGAACAGCCAGTGCCCGCCGAGAATGCCGATAAAGGTCAGCGGTATGGGCGTGAGGATCACGAGCGGCACCTTGAAGGAGCCGAACTGGGCGACGACCAGGATATAGATGCCAAGCAGCGCCACCATGAACGCAGCCCCCATGTCGCGGAACGTGACCCATGTGACTTCCCACTCACCGTCCCACAGAAGTGTGGGCTGGCTTTCATCGGCGGGTTGCCCGTGCAGCTTGATGACCGGCTTTTGAAGTCGGGTCCAGTCCTGCGCGTCGATGGCCTCCTGCACGGCAAGCATGCCATAGAGTGGGGCCTCGAAGGCGCCGGCAAGCTCTGCGGTCACCATTTCCGCTGCGCGTCCATTGTGCCGGAACACCGGGTAGGAGGCGCGCTCATCGGCAATGCGCACGACATCGCCCAGTTCCACCACTCCGCGCGCGCCCGGCAGCACATTGGCCGGGATCGGCGTGGTCAGGAAGTCTTCGTCCAGCACCTTCTCGCCCTTGGGGCGTTCGACGCGGATCGGGATCGGCGGGCGGCCCCCGCCGCGATGCGAGTAACCGACCGTCGAGCCGCCATTGAGAATGGCGATCGTGTCGAAGACGTCGCTTTCCTGGACCCCGAAGAACTCGGCATCGTCGGTGGAGATGGTGGCGCGCAGGCGTCGGGCTGGATCGCCATAGGAATTGTCCACGTCCACCACGAAGGGCACGGAACGGAAAGCTTCCTCGACCTTGGCCGCCACCTGACGGCGCGTTTGCGCGTCGGGGCCGTAAATTTCAGCCAGCAGCGTTGCCATGACCGGCGGTCCCGGCGGCGGCTCGACGACCTTGATGTTCGTGCCGGCTGGCAAGGGCAGGGCGGCAAGCCGCTCACGCACGTCGAGTGCGATGTCATGGCTCGAGCGGTCGCGGTTGCCCTTGGGCGTCAGGTTGAGTGCTACTTCACCGAGCTGCGGTTCGGCGCGCAGATAATAGTGGCGCACCAGGCCGTTGAAATTGAAAGGTGCTGCGGCGCCCGCATGGGTCTGCACGGAGTGTACCTCCGGCAGTTCCAGCACGTTGCGGGCGACCATCTGCGCCACGGCGTCCGTCGCCTCCACGGAGGAGCCCTCCGGCAGGTCGATCATCACCGCCAGTTCCGACTTGTTGTCGAAGGGAAGCAGCTTCACCGTCACGTCCTTGGTGTAGAACAGGGCGAGCGAGCCAAGGGTCAGGATGCCGACGCCGATCAGGAACACCCAGCTCCTCTTCTTGGTTTTCAGGATCGGGCGCGCGACGGCGCTATAGACCTTGCCCAGCCGGCCACCCTGCGCGTGATCTCCGTCCGCGCCATGATGCAGCGGTGCGCGACCGGCGGCCTTCATCATCAGCCAGGGGGTGACCATGACGGCCACGAAGAAGGAAAAAATCATCGCCGCCGAGGCATTGGCTGGAATGGGGCTCATATAGGGACCCATCATGCCCGACACGAAGAGCATGGGCAGCAATGCCGCGACCACCGTCAGCGTGGCGACGATTGTCGGATTGCCGACCTCCGCGACAGCCTCGATGGCGGCCTGCTGGCGGTCACGTCCATCCTTCATGCCCCAATGGCGGGCGATGTTCTCGATCACCACGATGGCATCGTCCACCAGGATGCCGATGGAAAAGATGAGCGCGAAGAGCGAGACACGATTGAGCGTGTAGCCCATAACCCGCGAGGCGAAGAGGGTGAGCAGGATCGTCACCGGGATCACGATTGCCACCACGACGGCCTCGCGCCAGCCGATGGCGAGCCATACCAGCGCGATGATCGAAACGGTCGCAAGCCCCAGATGGAAGAGCAGTTCGTTGGCCTTCTCGTTTGCCGTCTCGCCATAGTCACGCGTGACGGCAACCTCCATGCTGTCGGGGATGAGCGTGCCTTCCAGCAGTTCGACGCGTTCGAGCACCTGCTCGGCCACCGTCACCGCATTGGCGCCGGCACGCTTTGCAATCGCCAGCGTAACGGAAGGCACGCGCAGATAGCTGCCATCGTCAGCGCGCGTCACGGTCGATACGCGCGCCTCGCTCGTATCGGTCGCGAATGCGACATCGGCCACGTCACGCACATAGATCGGCCTGCCGTCGCGGGCAGTCAGAAGCAGGTTGCCGATTTCCTCCGGCGTGCGCAGCGTCTCGCCGGCAACGACCATGATCTGTTCGCCCTGGTCGCGCACCTGCCCGGCGGGAAATGCACGGTTGGCGCCGCTCACCTTGGCTGAAAGCTGTTGCAGCGTGATGCCGTTGAGGGCCAGTCGTCTGGGATCGGGGGCTATGCGGATCGTCTCGCCCGTTTCGCCGACAAGATAGGTGAGCCCCACATTCTCGATCTTGGAAATCTCGGTGCGCAGTTCGCGCGCGATGCGCGTCAGATCGTTGGCCGTCATCTCCGATGCGGCTTCGGGCCTTGGTGAAAGGGTGAGCGAGACGATGGCCACGTCGTCGATGCCGCGGCCGACGATGAGCGGCTCGGGGATGCCGACGGGGATACGGTCCATATTGGCGCGCACCTTGTCGTGCACGCGCAGCACCGCCGCATCGGACGAGGTGCCGACGACGAAGCGTGCAGTGACCATGACGTGGTCGTCGCCGCTCTGGGAGTAGACATGCTCGACGCCGTCAATTCCCTTGACGATGGTTTCCAGGGGCTCGGTGATGAGCTTCACCGCATCCTCGGCCTTCAAGCCGTTGGCGGTGACATGGATATCCACCATGGGAACGGAAATCTGGGGCTCTTCCTCGCGCGGCAGGGTGGCAAGCGCCACCAGCCCGAAGGCGAAAGCGGCGATCAGGAAGAGGGGGGTGAGGGGCGAATGGATGAAGGCGCGCGTGAGCACACCCGCAATACCCAGTCTGTGCTGTGTCTCGTTCATGGCACGATGACCGTGTCTCCAGCGGCGAGGCCGCTCAGGATTTCAATAAATTCGCCCGCATCGCGGTGGATCGTCTCGCCCGAAACCACGGCGCGTTCCAGAGTGTCGCCGGCGCTCGATACGGTGACGAAATCGATGCCCGAACGCGTGGCCACCGCTGCCGCAGGTACGAGAAGCGCCTGACGCTCACCGACTGGAACCTCCACAAGAACGCGCGCATCCACGAAGGCGGTGTCGAGCCCGTCGACCTCCACGTCGGCAATGACCCGGCCGTTTTCGATCTGCGGATAGATCTTGGCAAGCCTGCCGGGCATCTCCTTGCCGGCGGCGGTAATGCGGATATCGGCGCCTTCTTCCAGCGAGAGGGCGTGGCGCTCGGGAATGGCAAGGCGCAGGAAGAAGCCGCCACCGCCGATGGTGGCCACGCTTTCACCGGCCATGATGACGGCCCCGCGGGTAACCGGTACGGTCAGGACGCGCCCGCCGACCGGCGCCAGGACGGCCCCTTCGGCCGCCTGTTGCTCGATCACGGAACGCTGGGCCTCTGTTGCCGCAATCTGGTTGCGAACGACATCGACATCGGTGCGCAGCTGGTCGAGGCGCTGCGTGGTGATGACGCCGCGCTGTACCAGTGTCTGGCCACGCTCCAGTTCCGTTTCGGCGGTCTGGAGCTGGGACTGGAGCGCGCGCAGCTGTGCATCGAGCGCAGCGACCTGGAAAGCCAGCTTGTCGTCGCGGACCTCGCCAATCTTCTGGCCCGTACTCACTTCGTCGCCTTCGCTGACCGAAAGGTCGACCACCACGCCGCCGATGCGCGCACGGGCTGGAACGGTGTCACGCGTCTCCACCCGACCATAGACCGGCTTCCATTCGGGAATGGTCGTCGGCGAAAGGGTTAGGGTCTCGGCCGATGCCGGATTGGCAGCAAGAAGACTGGCAGCAAGAAGGCCGATGGCTGGAAGAAGCGCGCGCATGACTTGTCTCCCGTTCAGTTGAAGGCGCAGCCGGCCTTAAAGCCAAGCTTGCGGAAGATCATGGCTGCCGGACAGAAGCCGGTAAAGGCCGACTGGATCATGTTGAAGCCGATGAACACGGTGAACCAGACAAACAGCGGCGAGACCCAGAATGTGAGCGCCACTGAAATCAGCACCATGGTGCCGGCAAAGGCGAGAACGGCTTTATCGAGGGACATGGGGTGTCTCCATATATATTATGATGTTCTCATATATTTCCTTGTGCGGATTTTGCAAGAGAAGAGCAGGGGACGTCAGACGGATTTCGGCAGCGTTTTGCCGGCGTCATGAAAATGGCCCGTCATTTCGTGCGAAACAACGGGCCGTCGGGAAAAACACTAGAAGGCGAGGGTGCGCGGATCAGCCGAAGACGATTGTCTTGTGGCCGTTCAGCATGACCCGGTTTTCCAGATGCAGCTTCACCGCACGGGCAAGCACCCGGCTCTCGATATCGCGACCCGAGGCGACAAAATCCTCCGGACTCAGCGCATGGGTCACGCGTTCGGTTTCCTGCTCGATGATCGGGCCTTCGTCGAGATCGGGCGTTACATAATGCGCTGTCGCGCCGATCAGCTTCACACCGCGCTCATGGGCCTGATGGTATGGCTTCGCACCCTTGAAGCTCGGCAGGAAGGAGTGGTGGATGTTGATGACCTTGCCATAGAGGCGGTTCGACAACTCGTTCGAAAGCACCTGCATGTAGCGGGCGAGAACCACGAGATCGGCATTGGTCTCCTTGAAGAGAGCGATGAGCTTCGCCTCCTGTTCCGCCTTGTTTTCGCGGGTCACTTTCCAGCAGTGATACGGGATGTTTTCGGCCTCGGCCGTGCGGCGGGAATCCTCGTGGTTAGACACGATTGCCGCCACCTCCGCATCGAGCCAGCCGACACGGATCTGATAGAGGAGATGAAGCAGCGCATGGTCGAACTTCGAGACCATGATGATGATCTTGGGACGCCGGGAACGGTCGGCGAGCGCCGTCTTCATGTCAAAGCGTGCAATTGCCGGTTCTAGGGCGCGCATGATGCCATCGCGTTCCAGCGCGTCCGGGACGGTGACGGAAAGGCGCATGAAGAAGCGGTTCGTCTGGCGATCCCAGAACTGATTGGATTCGGCGATATTGGCGCCAAGCCCGGCGAGTTCCGTCGTCACGGCGGCCACGATGCCGGGCCGGTCCTCGCAGGAAAGATTGATGTCGAACGTCTTCTCGGTCATGGCGCGATCCGGTCTTCTGGTCTTTGGAATGGCAAGGGCGCGGAACGGCCATTGCGGGAAATCGATCTATACGCGATCGTGAGGGATTGGAACCGGCTTCCTGTCGCAGCCCGCCTTCGGGTAGTCGGGAGCAGGGCGATTTCAGGCCGACGGCGCCAAAATGAAAACCGGCCGGCGGTGTCGCCGGGCCGGTTCTGTCACCATCACGGTCTCGCAATCCCGACTGGCATCGGGTTCTTTTCAGGCGTTTCCTCCGCGCTGCCGTGAGGTGCCCCTCTAACCTTGCACTGAAAAATTCTCAGTGACCGGTCAGGGCTGCTTCGAGGTCCTGAAGCGAATGGTGGGTGAGATCCTTTGCCAGCTCGCCAACCAGAGCGGCCTTGACGTTGGCGTGAAGGTGACGGCGCAGCTCGCCCAGCGTGCGCGGGTCGGCAATCACGAAGAGCGAGGCAAAATGGCCCGCCACCACCTGCTCGTTCAGATAACCCGCAATGGCTGCCGCGAAATTGTCTTCCTCAAGCCGTTTGGCGTCCGGATTGGCCGAGGAACTGCGATGGTGCACGCCGGTACCGCTATTGTGGCTGTCGAGCTTCGGCTCGGGCAGTTCGGCAAGCTTGATATGCGGCTCCGTGCCCTTGTTGCGGTAGAGCTTCAGCTTCTCGCCATTGGCCACCAGAACGGTCGTGTCGTTGGGTAGGATCATAAGAAAATTCCTTCGGTCTGCCCGCATGGTCCATCGGGACGATGCGGGCGCACATTCGCAGTTCAGCCGGGAACTTCCTTGATCGGTGTCAAACGCGTGAATAATTCACGCTGGGCACCAATGCGCAGAGACAGTCTTTTTTGCCGCAGCAATGGCCGTTTCCAGCGCTTTTCCGGTTGCAAGGCCGGCGGCGATACCGCTTGCCAACATGCAACCCGTACCGCGCCGGCTGCCCTGAAGGCGCACGCTCGTAAAACGAAGAGGTTCGACAAGAGGCCTGAAAAGAAGGTCGGCGGCCTCGGTCCCTTCCGCATGCCCGCCCTTGGCCAGTATGGCGCGGGTGCCTGCTGCCAGAAGGAGCTTTGCCTGTCTGCCGATCTCGGCTTCCGTCAGGGCAGGCGCGCTGCCGCTCAAAAGAGCAAGCTCGGGCAGGTTCGGCGTTACCAGCGCGCAAAGCGGCATGAGATTTTCGCGCAACCAGTCCAGTGCGTCGGGGCCGATCAGCGGACGCCCGGAGGACGAGGCGATGACGGGATCGAGCACGACGGGAATGCCCGCGTGATCGGCAAGCACCCCGGCAACGCGTTCGGCGATGGCGCGGCTGCCGAGCATGCCGATCTTGATGGCCGCGATGCGATTGGCTTCGAGCGCGGCTCGCATCTGCGCTTCCACGAGGCCGGGTTCGCACAGCTCGACCGCGCGCACGGCGTCATGCGTCTGCACGGTGACGGCGGTGACGGCCAGTGCCGCCCGCAGACCGAAGCCAGCCAGTGTTTCGATGTCGCGGGCAATGCCCGCGCCGCCCGAACAATCCGAGCCGGCAACGATCAGCACATGAGGTTTGCTCAACGCCATTGCGCGGTCGCCGCGATCCATTCGCGCGTGCGCGCCTCCGGGTCGGGGTTGAGCGTGATGTCGGTCACGACGGCGGCACTGTCGGCACCCGCCGCAAAGACGCCGGGCAGCCGTTCGGGGTTGAGCCCGCCTATGGCAACCAGCGGCAGGCCCGGCACGCGCTGGCGCCAGTCGGCCAGCCGGTCGAGCCCCTGCGGGCGCCATTTCATCTTTTTCAGAATGGTCGGGTAGACGGGGCCGAGCGCCACATACTCGGGATTTGCATCGAGCGCGGTCTGCAATTCTGCGCCGTCATGGGTGCTGACACCAAGCTTCAGGCCCGCCCTGCGGATCACGGCGAGGTCGGCTTCGGCGAGATCCTCCTGCCCCAGATGCACAAAGTCGCAACCCGTCTCGATGGCAAGCTGCCAGTGATCGTTGACGATGAGCTGGCAGCCATGCGCCGCACAAAGCCGTTTCGCCTCGGCAATTTCTGCGCGCAGGCCGGCCTCGTCCATTTCCTTGATGCGCAGCTGTACGAGCCTGACGCCGAGCGGCACCAGCCGCTCGATCCAGGCGGCGCTGTCGACGATCAGATAAAACGGGTCGAGCTTCATTCGAACACTGCCTTGCCGATGACAGGGGTGGAGGGAACGGCCATGTCGCGGGGTTCCAGCGGGCCTGCCTTGAAGGCACGGCGTCCGGCTTCCACGGCTTGTGCGAAGGCGCTGGCCATCGCCGCCGGGTCCCCGGCCTTGGCTACAGCCGTGTTGAGAAGCACGGCGTCGAAGCCCAGTTCCATCACGCTTGCCGCATGGGAAGGACGCCCGAGACCGGCATCGACGATGAGCGGAATATCGGGGAATTCGGCGCGGAAGGAGCGCAGCGCATCGGGATTGACGGGCCCGCGCGCAGAGCCAATGGGCGCGCACCAGGGCATCAGGACCTCGCACCCCGCTTCGAGCAGGCGCCCGGCAACGACGAGGTCTTCGGTCGTGTAGGGAAACACCTTGAAGCCCTCTTCGATAAGAATGCGCGCGGCCTCGACAAGCCCGAACACATCGGGCTGAAGCGTGTCGTGATGGCCGATTACCTCCAGCTTGATCCAGTCGGTGCCGAAAAGATCGCGCGCCATCCTTGCCGTGGTCACGGCTTCCTTCACCGAGTGGCAACCTGCCGTGTTTGGCAGGATGCGCACGCCCAGCTCGCGGATCAGCTCCCAGAACTGTCCGCCTGTGCGCCCACCCGCCGTCTCGCGGCGCAGCGACACGGTAACGATGCCTGCGCCTGATGCGCGCACCGCCTCGGCCAGAATGGACGGGGAGGGATATTGCGCCGTGCCCAGAAGCAGCCGGGAGGCGATATCTTCACCATAAAGGGAAAGCATGGTTCAGCCCCCCTGCATCGGCGCGAGGATTTCGATCCGGTCGCCGTCGTGTAGCGCGCATTCCGCGCGCTCGATGGCCGGCACCAACTCGCCATTGAGCGCCGTCGCCAGAAAATCGGGCTCGTAATCGAGCTCCGCAAGCAGAGCAGCCAGAGTCGTAGCGGAAACGGCCTGTTCCTCGCCGTTGACCGTCAGTTTCATCGCATCATCTCCATGTACCGCGCGGCAGGCCAGAGGTGGGTATTATCGTGCATGACGTCAGGCATATTGCCGCTTTTCCTGCAGTATCATCGCCGCTGCCTCCTGTGCCATTGCCGGCGAGAGCAGGAAGCCGTGGCGGTAGAGCCCGTTCACGCTGACGCCTTCCGCCGTGCGCGTCACGCGGGGCAGGTTGTCGGCATAGGCCGGGCGCACGCCCACCCCGGTCTCCACGATCTTTGCCTCGGCAAAGGCCGGATGCAGGCCATAGGCGGCGTTCAGAAGCTCCATCATGGAGCGCGCCGTGACCGGGCCGTCATCTTCGCTCTCGATCATCGTCGCACCAACCATGAAACGATTGCCGTCTCTTGGCACGATATAGACCGGGATGCGCGGATGCAGCAGGCGCACGGGGCGCGACAGGCTTATATCCGGCGTTTCCAGAACCAGCATCTCGCCGCGCACGCCGCGCAGCGCGGGCGCTGCGGAGGCAATGCCGGTGCAATCGGCGATGCGGTCAGCGCCTGCGGGCTCCTTGCCCCCACAGAGAAAAGCGACGCCCCGCGCCCCAAGCTTTTTCCGAAGCGCCAGAAGCGCGCGGCGAGGGTCGAGATGCGCTTCGCCGGCGAAGAACAGCCCGCGGCGGAAGCGCCCGTCGAGGTCGGGTTCGAGCGCGGCGATCCGCTCACCGGCAATTTCCTCGAAGCCGCTCGTGCGGGCAGCAAAGCGGCCAAGCTCGCCGGCATCGCGCGGCGGGGCCACGACGAGCGTTCCGTTACGGACCACATGGCCGGGGAGTGCATTTTCCCACCAGTCAGCCGCAAGTCGGCCGAGGGTCAGAACGGGTTCTTCGGCGCTTTCGCGCTCGCACCATGGTGCAAGCATGCCGCCCGCAAGCCATGAAGCACTGCCGGAAGAATCGGGCAGGAGGTCGAATACGGTGACCTTGGCGCCCTGTTCCAAAAGTTCATGCGCAAGGGTGAGGCCGGCAACGCCGGCCCCACGAACGAGAACATGCATTATCGATCTCCCGCGAACGCGTTGCCGGAGGATGAGGAGTGCGCGTCGTGGGACAAGACGGACGCGCGCCTCTCAAAAGCCGAGAAACCAAAAGTCTCGTCGTTCACGGCAAGCCTACTCCCCGGCCGGGGGTACCTGGTCGAGTGGCATGTAGAGGTCGCCGCCTTCACGGAACTTCTCGGCCATCTTCGCCATGCCCTCCTTCTGCGCCTCGGCACGGATATCGTGGGAAATCCGCATGGAGCAGAATTTCGGCCCGCACATGGAGCAGAAATGCGCCACCTTGTGTGCTTCCTTGGGCAGTGTCTCGTCGTGGAAACTGCGCGCCGTCTCGGGGTCGAGAGAGAGGTTGAACTGGTCTTCCCAGCGGAACTCGAAGCGCGCCCGCGACAGGGCGTCGTCGCGCACCTTGGCCGCCGGATGTCCCTTGGCGAGATCGGCCGCATGCGCCGCGATCTTGTAGGTGATGACACCTGTCTTCACGTCGTCGCGGTCGGGAAGGCCCAGATGCTCCTTCGGTGTGACGTAGCAGAGCATGGCCGTTCCGAACCAGCCGATCATGGCCGCCCCGATGCCGGAGGTGATATGGTCGTAGCCCGGCGCGATGTCGGTGGTGAGTGGCCCGAGCGTGTAGAACGGGGCCTCGCCGCAGACTTCGAGCTGCTTGTCCATGTTCTCCTTGATCTTGTGCATCGGCACATGGCCGGGGCCTTCGATCATCACCTGGCAGTCCTTTGCCCAGGCAATCTGTGTGAGCTCGCCCAGTGTTTCCAGCTCGGCAAACTGCGCGGCGTCGTTGGCGTCGGCAATGGAGCCGGGGCGCAGGCCGTCGCCAAGCGAGAAAGAGACGTCATAGGCGCGGCAGATGTCGCAGATTTCCTCGAAATGCTCGTAGAGGAAGCTCTCCTTGTGGTGATGCAGGCACCATTTGGCCATGATCGAGCCGCCGCGCGAGACAATGCCCGTCACGCGGTCCACGGTCAGCGGGATGTAATGCAGCCGCACGCCGGCGTGGATGGTGAAGTAGTCGACGCCCTGTTCGGCCTGTTCGATCAGCGTGTCGCGGAAGACCTCCCAGTTCAGGTCCTCGGCGATACCGTTCACCTTCTCCAGCGCCTGGTAGATTGGCACCGTGCCGATCGGCACCGGAGAATTGCGGATGATCCATTCGCGGATATTGTGAATGTTGCGACCGGTCGACAGGTCCATCACCGTGTCGCCGCCCCAGCGCGTCGCCCACACCATCTTTTCCACTTCCTCGGCCATGGAGGAGGTGACGGCGGAGTTGCCGATATTGGCGTTGATCTTCACGAGGAAATTGCGGCCGATGATCATCGGTTCGCATTCGGGGTGGTTGATGTTCGAGGGGATGATGGCGCGGCCGCGGGCCACCTCGTCACGCACGAATTCGGGCGTCACGTAATCGGGAACCGATGCACCGAAGCTTTCGCCATCGCGGGCGAGCGCCTGCTTGGCGGCTGCGCGACCGAGATTTTCACGGATGGCGATGAATTCCATCTCCGGCGTCACAATGCCGGCGCGCGCATAGGCAAGCTGCGTGACTGCCTTGCCGTCCCTGGCCTTGAAAGGCTGATGGCGCACGGGAAATTCAGGTGTCAGCCGATCGCCGGACACGAAGCCGTTGTCGGCGGGCTTCACGATGCGCCCGTCATAGGCCTCAACATCTCCGCGCGCCTTGATCCAGGCTTCGCGCAGGCGCGGCAGGCCGTTGTCGATCTGGATCAGCGCGTCGGGGTCGGTGTAGGGGCCGGACGAATCATACACCGTTACCGGCGGTTCGCCGGCGCTCGGATGCACCGCGATCTCGCGCATGGGCACGCGGATATCAGGGTGGATGGTACCGGTCTTGTAGACTTTGCGTGATGCCGGCAATGGGCCGGTGGTCACGGTTGGGGCAAAAGCGTCCATGGGTCAGAGCCTCCTCTGCGATTTGCATTTTGCAGCCGGACGGTGAAGCCCGGTGCAGACAAATGCGTCTTCTCAACGCAATGGAGACCCAGTTCTTGCCGAGAGGAGGAAGGGCTTCGAGGATTTGGACCCGTATGGTTTCCGGCTGCTGAGAGCCGTTTGCCCGCGAAGCTTGCACCATCCCTACGCCAGTATGAACTGGATCAGGTTCATCGGGTCACTGCGCTGCATGGATAACCATGCCCAGCAGAATCTCAGCCCCTTGGCGGGACCCCCCAGGTGAGCCTTCAGGGTGATGAAGGGCAGCGAGTTTGTCAAGCCGGCTGTCAGCTCATCACCTGTTGATTGGGAAGGAGGCCGCGCGATGCGGGCTGCGGCACCGTTTGCGATATCCCTAGATGCTCCAGGCCCGTCGCACGCGGTCACCGATCCCGGCAAGTCGATGCACCGGCTCGTTGGCAAAGACGAAGCGCAGATAACGCCCGGCCCGGTCGGGGCTGCCCCAGCCGGTCATGGGGGTTGCGGCGATTGCGGCCTTCTCGAACAGCAGCCTCGAAGCCTCACCGGGTTCCATGCCCATTGCGCGGGTGTCGATGAGAAGAGACCAGCCGCCATCCGGACGGATGACCGGAAGACCCGAAAGCTCGGCTAGGATCACGTCGCGCCGGGCCTTCCATTCGGCGGTGGCGGCGGCAATGCCATCGTCCGGCGCCGTGATGGCTGCTGCTGCGCCGGGCATGCCGATGCCCACCTGGCAGACAACATTGGTGAGGCTCACAAGGCCGATGTCATCCATGATCGCGCGCGGACCGGTGATCCAGCCGACTCGCCAGCCGATCATCCGGTATTCCTTCGAAACCGAGCCGACACTGACGGTGCGCTCGGCCAGTCCATCGATGCCAGCGGGATGTATGACAGGCCCGTCGATATAAAGAATCCGCTCCATGGCCGCGTCATGCAGGAGCCAGGCCCCGGTTCGGCGCACCAGATCGGCAATGGCCTCCCACTCCTCCTTCGTGTGCACAATGCCCGATGGCATGGACGGGCTCATCGTGAGGATGGCTTTTGTTCGCGCGCTTGCTGCCTGCGAGAGGGCTTCCAGGTCGAGCCGCCAGCCGCCGTCCATCTCGACAAGCGGCACCAGCCTTGGAATGCCACCCACCAGCCTGATGCGGTTGATCAGCCCGGCATAGGCAGGGTCGGTGATCACCACCTCGTCGCCGGGTTCGAGCATGGCCAGAAGCGCGTTGAGAATGCCCGAAAGCCCACCCGCCGAGATGACGCACTGGCTCTTCCAGTCATAGGAAACGCCCGTCGTTTTCGTCAGCCTTTCGGCTGCCGCCTTGCGCAGATCGTCGATGCCGAGAAAAGGCAGATAGGAATTGGCGTCATCACGGGTGATCGCTGCCTGCGTGGCCTCGATCGCCTCGCGCGGCGGGGGAATGTCGGTGTCCAGATTCTCCAGCCGCAGCATTTCCCTACTGCTGGCTGCATCGGCTGCATCGGCTGCATCGCCCATCCTGTCCACGCCAATACCGGGAATGTGCCGTAAGCGCTCCACTGTCATATCAAAATCCTTATTGTATCCATTTATATAAATTGGATACATAAATCTGGATTGCTGTCAATCAGGCAGCGCATTACACAAGGTCAGAGGCCGCAAGACAGGCCACAACAGCGGATGCGGTGAATGAGCGAAAAGCGGGGCGAACAGGCTGAGCGCATTGCAGCGGGGTTGCGCGGCGAGATCGTCTCAGGCGCGCTCGCGGCTGGTTCGGCGCTGCGCCAGGAGAAGATCGCCGAAACCTACGGCACCAGTCGCATGCCGGTGCGCGATGCGTTGCGTTTTCTGGAAGCGGAGGGGCTGGTGCAGATGCTGCCCAATCGCGGCGCGACGGTTGCACCGCTCGATGCAGCGGAGTTTCAGGAGATCTACGAAATGCGGGGCGCTGCCGAAGTTCTGGCTTTGCGGCTCGCCATTCCCGAACTCACAAATCGGCAGCTCGATCGCGCGAGCGAAATCCAGATGCAGGCGGAGGAGGGGGATATTCGCACTTTCGGGGCGCTCAACAAGGCATTCCACATGGCTCTTTACGAGCCGTGCGGGCGGCCACGCCTGCTCACCCACATCGCCGGACTGAACGAGCTTGCGGATCGCTATTTGCGCGTTGCGGCCATCGAGCTCGATTATGTCGCGCAATCCCATCATGAGCATAGGGCTTTGCTTGAAGCATGCCGCAGGCGCGATGAAGCGCAGGCCTGCGGCATGCTCGCGCAACACATAGAAGACGCAGGCAAAGCCCTGCACGGGCTTTTGTCGGCGCAAATGCGCGGTCTCTGAAAATGGTGGAAACTTATGGATGACAGGCCGTCCCAACCGAGGACGGCCTGTCTCTCTTCCGGGTTCGCAATCGTGCCTCAGTCAGGTGGTCCCACCTGACTGTACGACACGCTTTAAGCCGCCGTCACGAAGCGGGCGTCGAAGGTCTTCTCATAGGGCACATCGGCATTGGCGAGCTCCGGATCGAGCGTCTTCAGCACCGCCATCATGGAATCGTAGCCCTCCTTGGAGACCACGCCATCGGGCGAATACATCTCCTTGGAATTCTCGAAGGCCTGCTTGTAGAGGTCGCGGTTGCCGAGCAGATATTCTTCCGGAACCGCATCCGCCACCTCGTCGGCGGATGCCGTCTGCAACCATTTCAGGGCTGCGAGCATGCCGTTGACGAGACGCTGGGTCGTTACCGGATTATCATTGGTGAAGGCAGCGGTCGTGTAGAGCGTGGCAGCGGGGTTCGGTCCACCGAACAGCTCGCGGGTGCCGGCTTCTGTGCGGGTGTCGAGCAGAACCTCGATGTCGCCGTCATATTGAAGCTGCGCGATCACCGGATCGAGATGCGACAGGCCCTCGACCTGCTTCTGCTTGATCGCTGCCACGGCGCCGGCACCACCGCCAACGCCGACAAGCGAGACGTCGGTGGCCTCGAGGCCGTTCTTCAGGAGCGCATATTGCAGCATCAGCGATGTGGAGGAGCCCGGCGCGGTGACCCCCATCGTGCGGCCCTTCAGGTCGGCAACCGACTTCACTTCGCCGGCAATGTCCTTGCGCACGCCGATCACGATGCCGGGGAAGCGGCCCATATTGCAGACGCCGACAATGTCCTGCCCCTTGTGCTGCATGCGGATCGTATGTTCATAGGCACCGGTGACCATGTCCACCGAACCGCCGATCAGCGCCTGCAGCGATTTGGAGCCGCCGGCGAAATCGTTGATCGTGACGTTCAGGCCCTGCTCCTCGAAGAAGCCCTTCTTTTCCGCGATGGTCAGCGGCAGGTAATAGAGCAGGGGCTTGCCGCCGACGCCGAGCGTCACATCCGTTTTTTCAGGCTTCGCGTCCTGTGCGATCGCCGGCAGGCTGCTGGCGAGTGCGCCGAGCGTCAATGCGCCGCCGCCAAGAAGAACCGTTCTGCGTTTCATTCCATTTCTCCTGTCGTTTCCGTCCCTGTGGAATTGTTTTCGCTTATGATGCCCGCCAGGCGAGCAGACGTTTTTCGACGAGGCTGACAAGCCCGTCGACCACCAGAACGAAGGCCATGAGCACGAACATGCCGGCAAAAACGCCGACCACGTCGAACACGCCTTCCGCCTGATGGATCAGGTAGCCGAGGCCGGCAGCCGACCCCAGATATTCGCCGACAACAGCACCCACCACTGCAAACCCGACCGAGGTGTGAAGGCTCGAGAACACCCAGGAGAGCGCGGAGGGCAGATAGATATGGCGCAGGAGCTGGCGCTCATTCATGCCAAGCATGCGCGCGTTGTTCAGCACCGGCTGGCTCACTTCCTTCACGCCCTGATAGACGTTGAAAAAGACGATGAAGAACACCAGCGTGACGCCGAGCGCCACCTTCGACCAGATGCCGAGGCCGAACCACAGGGCAAAGATCGGCGCAAGAACCACGCGGGGCAGGGCATTGGCGGCCTTCACATAGGGGTCGAACACGGCGGCCAGAAGCGGCTTGCGGGCGAACCAGAAGCCGAACACGACGCCGCCTATGGCGCCAATCAGGAAGGCAAGTACGGCTTCCGTCAGCGTGATGCCCAGATGATACCAGATCGTGCCGCTGCTGAACCAGGTCCAGATGCGCTTGATCACACTGATCGGGTCGGCGAAGAAGAAGGAAATCGTCTTGGGATCGCCGAACAATGTGGTGCTGGACGCGATATGCCAGAGCACCAGCGTGACCACGGCAACGAGAATTTGAAGGGAAATCAATAAGCCGCGGTTCATGCTGCGGGCGCTCCGGCTGTGTTCTGATAGGCGGCCATGACCTGGTCGCGCAGGGCGTCCCAGATTTCGCGATGCAGTGCATTGAAGCGCGGGTCATGGCGGATTTCGCCCACATCGCGCGGCCGCTCCAGCGTGACCGGGAAATCGCCGATGATGCGCGAGCGCGGTCCCGCCGACATGATGATGATTCGATCGGCGAGTGCGATGGCCTCGTCCAGATCGTGCGTGACGAACATCACCGCCTTGCGGTCTTCCGACCACAGTTTCAGAAGCAGATCGCCCATGATCAGACGGGTCTGCGCGTCGAGAGGGCCGAAAGGTTCGTCCATCAAGAGGATCTTGGGATCGCGGATCAGCACCTGCGCCAGGCCGACACGCTTGCGCTGGCCGCCCGAGAGCATTTGCGGGAAGCGGTCGCCGAAGGCGCCGAGACCGACCCGGACCAGCCATTCTTGCGCTTTCTCGCGTGCGACCCTTGTGGGTGTTCCTGCGATCTCAAGGCCGATGGCGACATTGTCGCTGACCGTTTTCCAGGGCATCAGGGCATCCTGCTGGAAAAGATAGCCCGCCTTGCGATTGATGTCGGAAAGGCGCTCGCCGAAAATTTCGACGGAGCCGCTCGCCGGCTTCAAAAGACCGGCAGCCGCATTGAGCAGGGTGGATTTCCCGCAGCCTGTCGGGCCGACGATGGCGACGAATTCATGGTCCCCGACGGAAAGGTCGACAGGCGCTACGGCTTCGAAGCGCTTTCCGTTGGCAAGCGCAAAATCAATGGACACGCCGTGCAACCGCACGGCATGCGAATTCTCGTTGGGCATAAGGCATTTCCTCCTTGTCTCTGAACTTGCAACATAGACGTGTCTCAGAAAAGAGAAAAAAGCCGCATTCCTGCAAGGCAGCGTTGAAAAACCGCCAGGTGCGTCGCCTGCCCACTCGAACGCCTATATGCCGACGCAGACAAATGTTGTGGCGGTCCGAAATGCCTCGAAGCCGGCTTCTCAGGGATTTTGGGGAATATCGCTCCTGCCCATCGATTTGTCGTCTGAAAACCTTGGATGGAATGCTTGAGGCGCCTCTGAACTAGTCATTATAACTTAGTTCAATTGGTGTAATGTCGGCTAAAAATTCTGGTACTAAAATATGATTCATTAAAATTTGCCGGCTGAAATGCTTGCAAAATTTATGAAGCGGGATTTATCGTAACACCTCTTTGGGGAGGCGGCTCCACGACTCCGTCTGACGCGAACGGGGAAGATGAGGGGGAGTGGAGATGCGGGCACCGTTATCGGGCAGAACAAGCCTGTCGATCGCAACGACTCTGATAGCCTTGCTGCTTTGGTTGCCGGTTGCTGCTTCAGCCGCGCCGTCAGCCTACTGTCCGACCCTGAACGCCACTGTCGCCAATGGCGGATCGGTGGCCATCGATGTCAGCGCATGTGACGGCCCGATTGATGGCGGCATGAGCGGGCCGATCCCGCCAGATGCCCAGCACGGCACGGTGACCATCGGCGCCAACAGCGGCGGCACGCAGTTCGTGACCTATGCGCACAGCGGTGATTCGGCGACGAGCGACCAGTTCTTTCTGGAAGACAACGACAACGGGGTCGTGACGGTCAACATAACCATCGATCCGCCGGCCTCGCCCATCACGGTCTCGCCGGGCACGCTGCCGGCCATGACCGCGGGAACGGCCTTCAGCCAGGCGCTGTCGGCAAGTGGCGGTACGGCACCTTACACCTACAGCCTGCAGTCGGGATCGTTACCTCTCGGAATCTCTCTAACCTCCGGGGGACTGCTGAGCGGAACGCCAACGCAGCGCGGTGGTTACGCTTTTACCGTAAGGGCGACCGACAATATCGGGCAGTTTGTCGACAAGGGCTATACCAGCACGGTGCTGAACCCGGTGCTCTCCATTTCCCCGACATCGGCGACGGCCATTCAGGGCGTATCGTTCTCGCAGACCATCTTCGCCAGCGGCGGCGTCGGCCCGCGCACCTTCGCCGTGGAGAGCGGCCTTTTGCCGGCGGGGATATCCCTGTCCAGCAGCGGCCTTCTCAGCGGCACCACCTCCAGCGCGCCCGGATCTTACCCTCTGATGCTGCGGGTCACGGATTCCAGCACCGGACCGGGGGCCTATTTCGAGCTTGAGAGCTTCACTCTGACGGTCGCACCGGCACCGTCCGTGTCCATCAGCGTCAGCCCGGCCTCGGTGAGTGAGGACGGCGTAGCCGATTTGGTTTACACGGTCACGCGCAGCCAGAACCTGTCGTCATCCACGATCGTCAATCTCGGTTACACGGGCAGCGCGGATGCCAGCGACTATACCGGTGCGACCTTGACCGTGACCATTCCGTCCGGCTCGACGAGCGGCATCGTGGTGATAAACCCGTCCGCCGATCTCTCCGTGGAGGCGGACGAGACTGTAGTCGTTAGCATACAGAGCGGCTCAGGCTATACCATCGGTGCACCTTCCTCTGCCACAGGCACGATCCTGAACGACGACCTTGGGGTTCTGACGATCAACAATGCCACCATTCCCGAGGGTGACTCCGGAACTCAAGCGATACCGTTCACAATATCGCTCAGCAGTCCTGCCGGACCCGGTGGTGTAACGTTCGACATCGCAACCGCCGACGGTACCGCGACAGCAGGCGAGGACTATCAGGCGAAAAGCATGGTGGGCGCCACCATCGCGCCGGGGGAGAGCACTTATGTCTTCTCTGTTGATGTATACGGCGATACGTCCAACGAACCCAATGAGACGTTTTTCGTCAACATCACCAACGTGACAAACGCTATCACGGGCGATGGCCAGGGCGTGGGCACCATCGTCAACGACGACCTTGCGGGCCCGTCGATCACTTCCATCTCGCCGAACAATGGTCCGGAGGCAGGCGGCACGTCGGTGACGATCACCGGAACGAACTTCACCGGTGCAACGGCCGTGACCTTTGGCGGTACGGCGGCTGCGAGTTTCACCGTCAACAGCAGCACAACTATTTCGGCAGTGACGCCGGCCGGCACGGCCGGGGCGGTGGATGTGGCGGTGACGACAGCCGGCGGCACGGATACGGAAACGGGTGGCTTCACCTACAATCCACCCGTGCTTCCTACTCTGAGGATCAACAGCCTCACCTTTCCCGAGGGTGACACGGGAACTCTAGCGATACCGTTCACGATAATCCTCAGCAGTCCCGCCGGTGCAGGCGGGGTAACGTTCGACATCGCCACTGCCGACGGCACGGCAACAGCAGGCGAGGACTACCAAGCAACCAGCACTACGGGCTTCAGCATACCGGCAGGGCAGGTCTCCAAACCCTTCTATGTTGATGTCTACGGCGATACGACCCACGAAACCACCGAGACATTTTTCGTCAACATCACCAACCTGACAGGCGCTACCGCGGGCGATGTCCAGGGACTGGGCACCATCGTCAACGACGATCCCGTACCCACGATCACTCTGGCTCCTGCCACCCTTCCCGCAACAACAGTCGGGGCGTCCTACAGTGAAACCCTGACCGCCAGCGGCGGAACGGGTCCATACACCTATGCCGTCACCGTGGGCGCCTTGCCCGGGGGCCTGACTTTGACCTCCTCAGGCGTGCTTTCCGGCACGCCGACGGATGAGGGCACGTTCAATTTCACCATCAGCGCAACCGACAGCAGCGCAGGAACCGGGCCATATAGTGGAAGCAGGGCCTACACGATTGATGTCGCTGCGCCCACCGTGACAGTCAGTCCGGCCACATTGCCTGCCGCAACCGTCGGCACGCCCTTTAGCCAGTCCGTGACCGCCAGCGGCGGAACCGCACCGCATAGTTTTGCAGTTACGGCTGGCGCTTTGCCCTCAGGCATGAACCTGAGCTCAGGGGGGATGCTTTCCGGCGCCCCTACGGCGGGCGGAACGTTCAATTTCACCATTACCGCCACGGACGGCAGTGGCGGAGCCGGGCCATACAGCGGCAGCAGGTCCTATACGCTCAACGTTGCAGCGCCCGTCATCACCGTGAGTCCCGCCACGTTGCCACCCGCCAGCCAGGGTGTCCCCTACTCACAGACCATAACCGCCAGCGGCGGCACGGCGCCTTATAGCTACTCCGTTACCGCCGGTGGCCTGCCTTCGGGCCTGAGTCTGAGCAGCTCTGGCGTGCTCTCCGGCTCGCCGACGGTAAACGGAACATTCAACTTCACCGTCACCGCTACTGACAACAGCGCTGGCAGTGGTCCATATGGCGGCAGCCAGGCCTATTCGTTCCAGATAAGCGCCGGCACTCCGCCGATGGTCAGTTCCGTGAGCGTTCCCGCCAACGGGTATTATCGCACGGGGGACGTTCTTTCCTTCGTTGTCAACTTCAACGAAACCGTTCTGGTCAACACGTTGGGCGGCTCGCCAAGCGTTCCTGTGGTGATCGGAGCCGCAACGGTTGATGCCAGCTATGTGGCGGGCAGCGCATCGAATGCACTTGTCTTCCAGTATGCCGTCAATCCGGGCGATCTGGACGTGAACGGCATCCAGGTTGGAGGCGCCATTGGTCTGAACGGCGGCGCAATTGCAAACGCCTTCAGCACGCCTGCCGATCTGACCCTCAACAACGTTGGGAGCACCACCGGTGTTCTCGTCGACGCAGTCGCGCCAAAGGTGACTTCCAGCGCAGTCAGCGGCAGCCCGAACTCGGATGCGATTGCGGTCGATTTCCTGGTGACATTCTCGAAGCCGGTGATTGGTGTCGATTCATCGGATTTCGTCCTGACGACGACGGGGAGCGCCATGGGCGCGATCTCCGGCCTCGCCACCTCGGACAACGTGACATATACGGTCAGCGTTACCGGTATTTCCGGGATCGGCTCGTTGCGGCTCGATGTTCTGGCGGACGGGTCGATCACCGATACGCCCGGCAATCCGATGGCTGCTGCTTATGCGTCGGGAACGCCCTGGGTGCGCAGCGGATCCGCCAACGCCTCGCTGGCCGGCCTTGCGCCGAGCATCGGCACCCTCGATCCCGCGTTCGATGGGGCCACGTTCGGCTATGCCGTTGCTGTTGCCAATTCCGTTGCCAGCCTGACCCTGACCCCGACCGCCGATGACGCCAATGCCACGATCACCGTCGACGGCACGGCGGTTGCTTCGGGCAGCCCCAGCCAGTCACTCGCCCTCACGGTTGGGGCGACGGCGATCCCTGTCGTCGTGACGGCGCAGGACGGCACGACTGTGCAGACCTACACGGTTACCGTCACCCGCGCCGCCTCAACCAACGCTTCGCTGGCCGGCCTTGCGCCGAGCGTCGGCAGCCTCGATCCTGTGTTCGATGGGGCCACGTTCGGCTATGCCGTCGCTGTTGCCAATTCCGTTGCCAGCCTGACCCTGACCCCGATCGCCGATGACGCCAATGCGACGATTACCGTCGACGGCACGGCAGTTGCGTCCGGCAATGCCAGCCAGCCGCTCGCCCTCGCGGTTGGAACGACGGCGATCCCCGTTATCGTCACAGCGCAGGACGGTACGACGACGCAGACCTATACGGTAACGGTCAACCGGGCATTGCCCGCCCCGACCGTCCTGTCACGCACCATCGAAATCAATGCGGGCCAGACGTCATCGATCGAACTCACCGAAGGTGCGACGGGCGGTCCATTTACTGGCGCGGCGATTGTCGACATATCCGACAGTGGCGCCGGCTCCGCGCATATCGAACAGAACGGGCAGAGTTTCCTGCTCGTCTTTGCTTCCAGCCCGATCTTCTCGGGCGGCGCGGATGTCCGGTTCACGCTCTCGAACGCATACGGAACCTCAGCCCCCGGAACGATCTCCTTTACGGTCCTTGCACGCCCCGACCCTTCGCAGGATGCCGAAGTGATTGGATTGCTGAAGGCGCAGGTCGACACGGCGAAGCGCTTCGCGCAGGTGCAGACACGCAATTTCAACGGGCGACTGGAGCAGCTGCACGATGAAGGCGACCGCCGCAGAAACAGCATGAATGTGCGGTTGGGCTACAATGAAAGCGCGGGGAGCGGCAACGACCGCACGGTTCGCGCATTGAACGAAGCCGGGGCCGATGTGCCCGGTCTTCTCGGCTATGCATCACAGTCTTCCGGCAGGGCAGGGGGCGCGGGACTTGCCGCAGACAAGGCCAGCGGATCGGGTGTGTTCAATGGCGGGGGCATGAACCTTGGACGCTATGCCATCTGGACAGGCGGCTTCGTGGATTTCAGCGAGAGCGATAATGGCGGCATCGATCTCGACAGCACTCTCGTCGGGGTAAGCGCTGGCGTCGACTATCGCTTTTCTGACAAATTCATCGGCGGGTTCGGCGTCGGGTTCGGCCGCGACCGCACGGAAGTCGGCGCAAACGGAACCGAAAATACGGGGCGCGCCTACAGCGCCGCGCTCTACGGAAGCTACAAGCCGGCTGATAATTTCTTCATCGATGGGCTCATCGGTGCGAGCTGGCTCGATTTCGACAGCCGTCGCTATATCACCGCCACCGGCGATTTCGCCACCGGCAGTAGGTCGGGACAACAGGTCTTCGGATCGTTGAGTGCAGCTTACGAATTCCGCAAGGAAAGATGGCTTGTCTCGCCCTATGGCCGGGTCGAACTGTCCCGCACATGGCTCGACGGCTTCACAGAGGACGGCGGAGGTGCTTTCGGTCTGCGCTACGGAGACCAGGACATTGACACGGTATCGGGTGTCATTGGCCTTCGGGCGGCCTATGCCTTCAAGACTGGCTGGGGAACGCTCACGCCGGGCGCGCGTATCGAGTACACGCATGATTTCGCCGGCTCCAGCCGGATCAATCTGGGCTATATCAACCTTGCCAACCTGCCTTACTGGCTCGATATCGAGGCTTCGAGGCGTGACTACGTAACGCTTGGAGTGTCGCTCGACGCAGAGCTTGACCTGGATTGGACAGTGCGGTTCGATTACCGTACGGCTTTCGGAAACGACAATCAGGACCACGCATTCGGCCTGAAGGTCGGCAAGACATTCTGACCCTGATCCGCAACAGGACGCGCGGTTGCACGCGTCCTGTTTCTTCTGCAGCGCGGAGAGCGTTCAAACGCGCATATCGGACAGCATGAAGGCTTGTCCTTCCGGCGCAAAAGCACCGCGAACCATGTATCCATTGTCGACGCGATGCTGCCGCTGCGGCTTCCAGCCCAACCGGTCGGGCGTGAAATGCACGTCCACGCGGCCGCGCCCGAAGCCGATATTGGCCAGAATGTCCTCGAGGGTCGGAATTTTCGCTGCGACCACATCCATAAGAACGAGGGCCTCCCGCGTCGTACGAAGAGCCGCGACGGCATCGAGAGCTGGAAGGTAAACGAGCCTGATATCGGGGGTGAGCACCGCTCTCAGAAAGAACAATGAGGGATGATCGCAGGCTGCCGCAAGCAGGGAGGTGGGGACCCGGCGTGAGAAGATATCGCGCAGCAAACTGACATCCTCGGCCGCATCCAGAGACAAATCGCGATATTCGGTGGTGGAGTTCTGCAATGTCAGTTCAGCGCTGAAGATCGTCTCATGCAACTGCCTGAATCCAAAAGGCTTATAAAGCTCAGGCGTCCCGGTGACGAGGATCACCAGCTCCGCGCGGGTGTCGGCATAGCGCAACGCACGCAGCATCAGATCGCGAAACAGGCCCTTTCCACGCCAATCGGGTCGAACTGCAACCGACTGCACGCCAAACGCAAAGACACGGTTTCCATCCAGATAGAACTGGCGTTCATACAGACTGACATTCGCGACCAGACGCTCCTCATGCCACCATCCGAATGCAATGATGGATGGATCGTGTCCCAACCGGTTCAGGGGAGAGATATCGATCTCGAATGTGTCGTTGATCAGCCGCCCCAGTTCCGAAAAACCTGTATCCGTCTGGGCATAGTCGGATCGATAACGAAGACCTTTCATTGCAATCCCAAAGTCTCTGTATCTGCCGGCAAATTCCCGTCACAGCTTGTGTAAGAGTGGTGGTCGGATGCACTTTCGGCTTTCCAATTGCTCATAGGTCGATCGATATGCTCCGGGCCTAGAGTGCTTCATCGTTTCGCAGAAACGCTGTCCCGCCCTATCTTCTTGTTTTTAGGCATTTATACAGACGTCAAGTGATTCCACCTGACTGCAAAATGCGCTAGTCACCCGCACTGTAACAAACGGCTTGGAGCTTATTGCCATCTGGGTCGCGAACATAGGCCGCATAATAGTTTTTTCCATAGTGCGGGCGCGTGCCTGGCGGACCCTCGCAGGTTCCTCCCAACCGCAGCGCTGCATCGTGAAAATGATGCACCGCATCCCTCGACTCCGCGATAAACGCAATATGTGTTCCATTGCCCCAGGTCGCAGGCCGACCGTCCTCTGGACTGTAAAGATAGATCGTTGGCATTCCGCCTTTCTCATAAGCGGGCGGCTTTCCGGGTGGTTTGGGGAGGCGCTCAAACCCTAAAACACCCAGAACTTCATCATAGAAACGACCGGAGCGTTCGGGATGGTTTGTGCCAAGCGTGATATGGCTGATAACAGACATGCAGGGCGTCTCCCTTCTTGTCGACAGAATAAAACAGGAACATCAACACGCCGAGCCTTGGTTTTCAATCCCCGAGTTCAACGAGACAGAGCTTCGGTCAGTAAACCGCAGATAGGCATTCCGCTGTGTTTCTCCAGATCGAACCGGGAGTCGGTGCACTTCAAAGTCGAGCGCACGGTTTGGTCTCATAAAGTTGCATAATATGAATTATGGAACTTAACGCATGGCTTTGCCATGCGTTTTTCATTGCCCGTTTCATCCGCTTGTTATGTGGCGTCGTTAAAGACCATCCGTTCCGCCTTGTGGATCAAGACCTCCCACGCAAACAACAACCTTGTTCACGCAGGTTTCGAGATGAGCGACGATAGCACCGCCGGCAACGGCATTTTCCGGACCACCCGCCTTGAAGAGGCCGACGGACCGGGCACGAACCCGACCGAAAACCGCACCATGGGCGAGATCATCGCAGCCCGTTTCTCGCGCCGCGGCTTCCTGCGCGGTGCCATGGCGACAGCGGCTATCACTGCCACGGTCAGCCCCATGGCCCTGATGGCCGCCGACGAGGCGCGCGCTTCCGAAGGCAAGTCCGCCTTCGATTTCCCCGAGGTGACTGCAGGTGTCGATGCAGACCATCACGTTGCCGAAGGCTATGATGCCGACGTGCTGTTCCGCTGGGGCGACAAGCTTTTTGCCGATGCGCCGGAATTCGACCCGCTGAAACAGTCGGAAGCCGCCCAGCAGCGCCAGTTCGGCTACAATAATGACTTCGTCGGCTTCATTCCGCTCGACGGGGCGGATGATCACGGCCTGCTCGTGGTGAACCATGAATATACCAACGAACATTTGATGTTCCCCGGCATCGTCACGGTGAAGGAGGGCAAGGTCGAGGTCGCTCCCGCGACGGAAGACCGCGTCAACATCGAGATGGCAGCCCATGGCGGCACGATCGTTGAAATCCGCAAGGTCGATGGCAAGTGGCAGCCGGTGCTCGACGGCAGGCTCAACCGCCGCATCACGTCCAAGACGGAGATGACGCTCTCCGGCCCGGCTGCCGGCCATGATCGCCTCAAGACCGGCGCCGATGCCACCGGCACCAGGGTGCTGGGCACCGTCAACAACTGCGCCGGCGGTGTCACGCCCTGGGGCACCTACATCATGGCCGAGGAAAACATCCACGGTTATTTCAAGGGCACGTTGCCCGAGGGACATGCCGAAACGGCCAATTACAAACGCATGGGCGTTCCTGGCGGCAGCTATGACTGGGCGGATTTCCACGACCGTTTCGACCTTGCCAAGGAGCCCAACGAGCCGAACCGCTTCGGCTGGGTGGTCGAGGTCGACGTCATGGACCCGAATGCGATGCCCAAGAAGCGTACCGCGCTTGGTCGTTTCAAGCATGAGGGCGCCGAGAGCATCGTGGCGCCGGATGGTCGTGTCGTGTTCTATCTCGGTGACGACGAGCGCTTCGACTATGTCTACAAGTTCGTGACCGCGGGTAAGTACAACCCCGATGATCGCGCTGCCAATATGGATCTCCTCGACGAAGGCACGCTCTACGTCGCCCGGTTCGATGAGGACGGCAGCATGCAGTGGCTCCCGCTTGTGCATGGTAAGGGGCCGCTCACGACCGACAATGGTTTTGCCGGCCAGGCCGACGTGCTGATCGAAACCCGTCGCGCGGCAGACCTCCTCGGCGCCACGCCGATGGATCGCCCGGAGGACATCCAGCCGAACGGAACCAATGGTCGCGTCTATGTGATGCTCACCAACAATACGAAGCGCAAGGAACCCAACGCGGCAAACCCGCGCGTCGACAATGCCTTCGGTCATATCGTGGAAATTCACGAGAATGACGGTGACTTCACCGCAGAGGCGGGCAAGTGGGAAATCCTGCTCAAATGCGGCGATCCCTCAGTTGCCGAGGTCGGCGCTACCTTCTCCACCGAGACTTCCGTCAATGGCTGGTTCGGCATGCCGGACAATTGCGCCGTCGATGCCGATGGCCGCCTTTGGGTTTCCACCGACGGCAACTCCCCCTCTGACACGGGGCGCACCGACGGTCTTTGGGCGGTCGACACGGAGGGTGCTGCGCGCGGCACGTCGAAGCTCTTCTACCGTGTTCCGGTGGGCGCTGAAATGTGCGGCCCCTGCCCTTCGCCGGACATGACCACCTTCTTCGTCGCCGTGCAGCATCCCGGCGATGGCGGCGAGGATTGGGAAGGCTTTGGCCGCCCCTCCTATTACGAGGATCTCTCCACCCGCTGGCCCGATTTCCGGGACGACATGCCGGTGCGTCCCGCGGTCGTCGCGATCACCCGCAAGGGTGGCGGCAAGATCGCCTGATCGCGCCCACGCGAAACAGGAAGGGCGGCACAGTCTGCTGTGCCGCCCTTTCCATTGTTCTGAACACGGGATCAGATGCGCTTGCCGCTCTCGGCGTCGAAAAGATGGATGCTGCCGGGGTCCATGGCAAGCGGAAGAAGATCGCCTTCGGCAAGTTTCGTCTTGCCGGGCAGGCGGGCGATGAACTCGCCGCCTTCCGCGCCAGCACCATCGAACCGACCGTGCGCCAGCGTGTCCGCGCCGAGGGTTTCGATGGCGCGCACCTTGAGCCTGATTGAGGCCTCGCTATCCGGCACGAGGCGGAGATGCTCGGGCCTGACGCCGAACAGAACCGGCCGCCCTTCTCCTGAAAGGGCGGCTTCGCCGAGCGGCAGTGTCGTCCCGCCCTCCAGCGTGAATTCCCTGCCGGAAGCCGCTCCCTTCATGATGTTCATTGCTGGCGACCCTATGAAGCCCGCCACAAAGCGGGTGGCTGGCCGATCATAAACGGCCATGGGTGTGTCGATCTGTTCGGCCACGCCCCCATTCATCACCACCAGCCGGTCAGCCAGCGTCATGGCCTCCACCTGGTCATGGGTGACATAGAGCGCTGTGGTTTCCACAGAGCGCTGCATTTCCTTGATTTCAAGCCGCATCTGCACGCGCAACTTGGCATCGAGGTTGGAGAGTGGTTCATCGAAAAGAAACACGGCAGGATCGCGCACAAGTGCCCTGCCCATGGCCACGCGCTGGCGCTGCCCACCGGAAAGTGCCCGTGGCTTACGTTCGAGATAAGGTTCGAGCTGCAGCATCCGGGCTGCCTTGCCGACACGCTCGCGAATCTCGTCTTTCGACTTGTTGGCGATCTTCAGGCCGTAGGCCATGTTGTCGAACACGCTCATATGCGGATAGAGCGCATAGTTCTGGAAGACCATGGCGATGTCGCGTTCGCGCGGCTCCAGATCGTTGACCACCCGCCCCCCGATCTCGATGGTGCCGCCGGTTATGCGCTCCAGCCCTGCGACCATGCGCAGCAATGTGGATTTCCCGCAGCCCGACGGTCCAACGATGACAATGAATTCGCCATCGGCCACATCGAGGCTCACACCGTGGATGACTTCGGTCTTGCCGTAGGATTTGGTGATGTTCTTGATGGAAATCGTCGCCATGCCGGCTGCGGTCCTTCTATTTTTCCGTCTCAACGAGACCCTTGACGAACAGGCGCTGCATGAACACCACCACCGCGACGGGCGGCAGAATGGCCAGGATCGCGGTTGCCATGGTCACGGGCCAGTTGCCGTAGTCATCGGCCGAGGGCATCATCTGTTTCAGCCCCATGACGATGGTGTTCATCTCCGGCTTGGTCGTGATGAGAAGCGGCCAGAGAAACTGGTTCCAGCCATAGATGAAGAGGATCACGAAAAGCGCGGCGATGTTGGTCGTCGACAGAGGCAGGAGAATATCCTTGAAAAAGCGCAAAGGCCCCGCGCCATCCACGCGCGCGGCCTCCACCAGTTCGTCGGGCACCGTCAGGAAGAACTGTCGGAACAGGAACGTAGCGGTTGCCGAGGCGATGAGCGGCAGAACAAGCCCGGTATAGGAATTGAGGAGCCCAAGCGAGGCGGCGACCTCGTATGTCGGCACGATGCGCACTTCCACGGGAAGCATCAGCGTCATGAAGATCGCCCAGAAGCCGAGCATGCGGAAGGGAAAGCGGAAATAGACGATGGCATAGGCCGACAGGATGGAAATCGCGATCTTGCCGACGGCGATCCCGGCCGCCATCACCAGCGAATTGAAGAGCATGCGCCCGACCGGCACGTTGATGCCGGCGGTCAGTGCATTGGTGTAGTTCTCGATGAAATGGGGACCCGGCACCAGCGGCATCGGCACGCGGACGATGTCGTAGTGCGTAACCGTCGAACCGACGAAGGTGAGATAGATCGGAAAGCAGACGATGGCGATGCCGAGGATCAGCACGGCATGCATGAATATCGTTCCGAAACCGCGTTTTTCGACCATCGCCCGCTCCTAGTAATGCACACGCCGCTCGATGAAGCGGAACTGGATGATGGTCAGAAGGCCGACCACGACCATCAGAATGACCGACTGGGCGGCGGATGAACCAAGGTCCTGGCCCACGAAACCGTCGGAGAAGACCTTGTAGACGAGGATGGTGGTTGAGCGGCCGGGCCCGCCGGCGGTCATTGTGTGAATGACGCCGAAGGTCTCGAAGAAGGCGTACACGATGTTCACCACCAGCAGGAAGAAGGTGGTGGGCGAAAGCAGCGGAAAGATGATGGTGCGGAAACGATGCCAGCGGCCTGCTCCGTCGATGGCAGCTGCCTCGATCAGGCTTTTGGGGATCGCCTGAAGACCGGCGAGAAAGAACAGGAAATTGTAGCTGATCTGCTTCCAGGCCGCCGCCGCGATCACCAGCGTCATCGCCTGCGTGCTGTCCAGAACCGGGTTCCAGTTCACCCCCAGCGCCTTCATGTAGAAGGCGAGCACGCCGATGGAAGGCTGGAACATGAAGAGCCACATCACGCCCGCAACGGCCGGAGCCACTGCGTAGGGCCAGATCAACAAGGTTTTGTAGACCCCCGCCCCCTTGATGACCTGATCGGCCAGGACGGCAAAGAAGAGCGCTACCGTCATCGACACCAGGGTCACGAAGAAGGTGAAAACCGCCGTTGTCACGAAAGCCTGCAGATAATAGCGGTCGTTGAACAGATATTCGAAATTGGAGAACCAGACGAAACGCGCGCCGAGCCCGAACGGGTCGGGCAGGAGCAGCGACTGGTAGAGTGCCTGCCCCGCCGGCCAGAAAAAGAAGACGATCGTTACCAGCAGCTGAGGCGCCAGAAGCAGGTAGGGCAGCAGCCGGTTGTCGAAGGTTACGCGTTTTTCCATGGCGTTCTCTGGAGGGAATGCGGCGGCCGGGCCGCCGCATTCCTTCTTTCACTGGAGCATTTTGCAATCAGATGAACTGTGCACCCGGAAGGATGCACAGCGTTCTATCTATCGGGCAGACTGTTCGAAACGGCGCAGAAGATCGTTGCCACGCGATACCGCTTCGTCGAGCGCGGTCTTGGCGTCCTTCTGGCCCTGCCAGACGGCTTCCAGTTCCTCATCGATCACAGTGCGGATTTGGTCGAAATTGCCGAGCCGGATACCCTTCGAGTTGGCCGTGGGGGCCTTGCCGGTCATCTGCAGGATGGCCACGTCCGTGCCGGGGTTCTTGTCATAGAAGCCCTGCTGTTTGGTCAGATCGTAGGCAGACAGCGTGATCGGCAGGTAGCCCGTGTCCTGGTGCCACTGGGCCTGAACCTCGGCGCTCGAGAGATAGGTCAGGAACTTGGCGACACCGGCATATTCGGGAGCATCATGGCCCGACATCACCCACAGCGAAGCGCCGCCGATGATCGTGTTGAACGGCGCGTCTTCCTGGTCCGGCCAGTAAGGCAGGTTGGTGACGGCGAAGTCGAACTGGGCTTCAGCCTTCACGCCCGCATAGCCGGCGGAGGATTCGGTGAACATCGCGCATTCGCCCGAACGGAAGCGCGCGCCGCCCTCGTTGCGGCGACCGGAATAGCTGAACAGGCCGTCCTTGACCCATTCGGCAAGCTTGGAAATGTGCTTGACCTGCAGGTCGCCGTTGAAGACGAGTTCCGTATCGATGCCTTCGAAGCCGTTCGATTTCGTGGCGAACGGCTTGTTGTGATAGGCGCTGAGATTTTCCAGGTGGATCCACGACTGCCAGGCGGTCGTGAGCGGGCAGGCATTGCCCGATTCCTTCAGCTTGACGAGGATTTCCTCAACCTCGGGCCAGGTGGCCGGCTTGGTTTCCGGATCAATGCCGGCTGCTTTCAGAGCATCCTTGTTGATATAGAGAACAGGCGTCGAGGAATTGTAGGGCAGCGAAAGCATCTGGCCTTCAGCCGTGGTGTAGTAACCGGCCACCGGCGCCAGATAGGCGCTGGGATCGAAGGGCTCCTTCGATTCTTCCATCACTTCGTAGACCGGCTTGATGGCGCCCTTGGCGGCCATCATCGTCGCGGTGCCCACTTCGAAGACCTGGAGGATGTGGGGTTGCTCGCCGGCGCGGAAGGCAGCGATGCCTGCATTCAGGGCCTCGGAATAATTGCCTTTGTAGTTGCCGATGACCGTGTAGTCGCTCTGGCTGGCGTTGAAATCGCTGATCTGCTTGTCGACCAGCTCACCCAGCCTGCCGGTCATGGCATGCCAGAATTGAATCTCCGTCTGCGCCTGTGCGGCGCCGACCATTGCCGTCAGCGCCGTGGCTGCGGAAATCAGTGCGCGAAAGTACATAGCCGTTCTCCCTGAATAGCGTGTCGCCGGGTTGAGACCGATCTCTATTGGTCACGCAATGTAACGAGCGGATGACACCATCTAGGGAATATATTGTCCACCCTTTTCCGAGCGGGTTTCTATATATGCGCTTGGCCTGACAAGCAGGCTCGGAATATAGATTTGTCGCATGACAGTTATAGTTGTGTGACCAAGCGATGATGGAACTTCCAGCGCGTGCTGCAGCTGCCGCGATTACACTTTTTGCGCGATTCATCACTGCGGTCCGCGCGGACTGGCGCGGTGTGGAACCCGTGCCCCGCCAGCGAATCTATTTTGCGAACCATGTCAGCCATGGCGATTTCATTTTATTATGGAGCGTGCTGCCGCCCAATTTGCGCCGCCAGACGCGGCCTGTTGCGGGTGCCGACTACTGGCTGAAATCTCCGCTTCGCCGTTTCATCGGCCGCGACGTCTTCAATGCCGTGCTGATCGACCGCGACCGCGCCAGCCGCAAAGACGATCCCGTGGCCCAAATGGTCGAGGCACTGGATGGAGGCGCCTCGCTCATCGTGTTTCCTGAGGGCACGCGCAATGAGACCGATGCTCCGCTTCTTCCTTTCAAGAGCGGGATTTATCATCTGGCGCGAGCACGACCGGAAATCGACCTTGTTCCGGTCTGGATCGACAATCTGAACCGTGTCATGCCCAAGGGCGAGTTCGTGCCGATCCCCCTTATCTGCACGGTTGCCTTCGGTGCGCCGATGCATGTGAGCGATGGCGAAGAAAAAACGGATTTTCTCGCCCGTGCCGAGCAGGCCTTGCGTGCACTGTCGAATGACGAAGAAGACAACGCTGAAAGCCTGGCGGAGAGCCGGGCTGAAAACCAGGAACAGCGCACATGATGGCCCCGCATGCCGACCTGTTGAAACTGTTTGCCGGACTGGCCGCCGTCTTGCTGATCGCCTCGCTTGCCGGTCATTTTTTGGCCCGGCGTTACTCGCCGGACGGCTCCAATGCGGTGATCGAAAACCTCAATGCGCGGGTCAACGCCTGGTGGGTGATGATCATTTTCATGGGAGGCGCGCTTCTCTTCGGTCGAACAGGCATCATCCTGTTGTTCGGCTTCGCCTCCTTCGCGGCTCTGCGCGAATTCGTGACGCTCACCGACACGCGCCGCGGCGACCATTGGGCGCTGGCGGCGAGCTTTTTCCTCATTCTGCCGCTGCAATATTATCTGGTCTTCATCGACTGGTACGGGCTCTATTCGATCTTCATTCCGGTCTATGCGTTCCTGCTTCTGCCCATCGTTGCCGCGCTGCGGGGCGATACGGATCGTTTTCTGGTTCGGGTCGCGGAGGTGCAATGGGCGCTGATGATCTGCGTGTTCTGCGTGTCGCATGTGCCGGCCCTGCTGACCTTGCAGATTCCCGGTTATGAGGGCCGCAACCTGCTTCTCATCGCCTTTCTTGTCGTGGTCGTGCAGTCGAGCGACGTCCTGCAATATGTCTGGGGCAAGCTTGCCGGCCGCACCAAGATCGCTCCGCGCCTTTCGCCTTCCAAGACGGTCGAGGGGTTTGCCGGTGGAGCGCTCAGCGCAACGCTGGTGGGTGCCGGCCTGTTCTGGATGACGCCGTTCACGCCCTGGCAGGCAGGTGCGCTTTCCTTTGTGATCGTGCTCATGGGGTTCTTCGGCGGCCTCGTCATGTCGGCCATCAAGCGCGACCGCGGCGTGAAGGACTGGGGGCATCTGATCGCGGGGCATGGCGGCTTCATCGACCGGCTCGATTCGGTCATCTTTTCCGCGCCGATCTTCTTTCATCTCGTGCGCTACTGGTGGTCGCTCACATGAGCGTCGCTTTCTCGCGGATTGCCCGCAGCAGCGCTGTCCACATGGGCGTCGCATTTCTGGCCATGGGAGGCTGGGCCTTTTTCGCCAATCGCGGCCACCCCATGCCTCGCCCGCTTCTGGCGGGGGTGGTGCAAGGGCTGCTTTCCGCATGCATCACGCTTTTCCTGAAGCGCGTGCTTGAATGGCTGTCGCTGCGGCTTCCGGGCCTTGCGGGACTGTTCCTGCCGCCGGCAATTGCGTTTCTCGTGTCGGTCGTCCTGCTTTCCACGATCCACCGGCTTGCCGGCACGCCCGAGATACTCGCCACAATCGTCGTGCCGCTGACGGTTGCGACCTCTTATGCCGCAATCTACACCTACACGCTTTGGAGAGCCCGCCCATGAGCGACGCTGAAAACCGCCGCCCGCTTGCCAGCCGGGATACCGGCTGGGCACAGGGAGTTGCCCGGCGGATCGCGAAGACATCCGTCACGCCGAACCAGATTTCCATGTTCAGCATGGTGTTCGCCGCACTCGCCGGAGCTTCCTTCTTCCTTGCCGGGAGTGCTGAAGGCGGCGGGCGGATCGCGGCCCTTCTTGCAGGGGGCCTTTGCACGCAGGCGCGGCTCCTGTGCAACCTCTTCGACGGCATGGTCGCGATCGAAGCCGGCAAGAAGGAGCCCGATGGAGCCTTCTGGAACGAATTTCCCGACCGCGTCGCCGATATGCTGATTCTCGTCGGCCTGGGATATGGCGTCGTGGAGCCGGCGCTGGGCTGGGCCGCAGCGGGTTTTGCCGTTCTGACGGCCTATGTGCGCGAGCTTGGCCGGGCTTGCGGTCAGCCCGCCGATTTTTCAGGTCCCATGGCAAAGCCCCATCGCATGGCGGCGGTCACGATTGCCGCCGCCCTCACCCTGTTCGAGCGATTGTGGAATGGCCACAATGAAGTGCTGACGGCGGCCTTGTGGGTCATCGCCATCGGCGCGGCCGTCACCGCGCTCAGGCGCTCGTGGCGCTTGGTGGCGCGGTTGCGGGGATAGACCCCTTTAGAGCATTTTGCAGTCAGGTGGAATCACCTTCTGCATAAATGCGGAAAAACAACATAAATGCGGAAAAACAACGAGATAGAGCGGTTCAGGGTTTCCATGAAACGATGAACCGCTCTAGGCAGCTTCCTTGGCCAGCGCTTCGCGGCAGGCTGTGAGGAAGATTTCGGCATTGTTGGCAAGTGAAGGGCCGAGATAGCCGCCCTCCTGGATCAACGCGGTGGGCAGCCCCAGCCCCACGATCCCGCGCGCCATGGCGGCAAAGCCGTCGCCAGTCAGTTTCACTTCCGACAAGGGGTCGTCGGCAGCCATGTCGAACCCGAGCGATATCACGATGGCCTCGGCGCCAAACGCGCGGATCGCCGCAAGGCCCTCCTGGAAGCGGCCAAGGATCGTCTCGGTGTCCGAACCCGGTTTCAGGCACAGATTCAGGGTCGCCCCTTCCCCCTCGCCTTCACCGCGCTCGTCGGGATAGCCGAGATAGTAGGTCGGATAGAGGTCCGGGTCGGTATGCAGCGAGCACACGAAAACGTCGCTGCGCTCATAGAAGATATCGAGCGTGCCGTTGCCCGTATGGGTATCGATGTCGAGTACGGCGACCTTGCCGAAACGCCCGCGCAGGCTCTGGGCGGCGATTGCGGCGTTGTTGAAGGCGCAGAAGCCGTTCGAGGCATTGGACAGGGCATGATGGCCGGGCGGCCGGCACAAGCCATAGACCATGCGGCTGCCGGCCTTCACCCGCTCGGCGGTTTCAAGTGCGGTCTGGGCCGACCAGTAGATCGCCTGCCAGGTTCCCTCGGTTATCGGAAAGGACGTGTCGGTCGTCCACCAGCCAAGCTGGCCGAAGATGGTGGAGGATGGGCGCCCACGTCGCGGACCGGGATGGCAATTGGGCACCATTGCCTGGCCCGGCGCTTCCTTCTGCCAGCGCTCATAGGCGTCCTTCCAGAAATCAACATAATCGGGATCGTGCACGGCCTTGATCGGCGCATCGCCGAAATCGCGGGGTTTTTCGACCGGAAAGGCATTGCGCACCAGCATGTCGCGGATGAGGATCGCGCGTTCTGCCTGTTCTGGATGGGGGATGTTCACGCCGCGCCGGAAATAATGTTCCGGGGCGTGCAGAAGCTGGCGTTCATCGAAAATCGCTTTGATGCTCATGCGTCAATATCCTTTGGCCTTGTCCACGGCGGTCTCGGGCGCCTTGCCGGCGGCAATGGCTGAGGCCGCGCGCATAACCTGCTCCGCCATCAGTTCGCTGGAGCTGTCGCTCGCCTGATGGGGGGTGATGAAGATGCGTTCGTCTGCCCAGAATGGATGTTCGGGGGGGAGCGGCTCGACCGCGAACACGTCGAGAGACGCGCTGGCGATCCGCCCGCTGTCGAGGGCGGCTGCGAAATCTGCCTCGATCATGTGTTCGCCGCGGCCAAGCTGGATGAGCGAGGCCCCATGCGGCATCTTCTGAAAGAACTCCGCGTTGAGGATGCCGCGCGTGGCGGGCGTCAGCGGAAGCACGTTGATGAGAATGCGCGCTGCCGCGGCAACGCGTTCGATGGCGCCCTCGCCCGCTTCGAAACGCACGCCTGGCGGTGGTGGCGTGTCGGGCTCGTTGCGCACGGCCGCCACCACGGGAAAGCCCATTGCGGTGACGGCGCGGGCGATGGCCCGGCCCATGATGCCATATCCCAGAACACCCACGGTGCAGCGGCCAGGCGGCAGGAAGGCGCGGGTCCACTGGCGCGACCATTCGTGTTTTGCCTCGTGCACGATGTGGTGCCGCATGTTGCGGTGATGCCAGATCACGTGCCATGCGGCAAAGCCTGCCATCAGATCGCCCTGGCTTTCATCGCGCACGCGGGTGACATAGGCCTCCGGTGGGAGGCTCGGGCAATTGATGATGCTGTCGACGCCGGCAGCGATGGAGCTTGCCAGCTTGAGATTGGGATAAGGCGCGAAGGCCTGCGGCGCCGGGTTCCAGCACAGCGCGAAGCTTATGGCGGAAGGATCCTCGATCTCCTCGGGCCGGCGCAGGCGTATCGTTTGCGCGTGGGCGGAAAAAGCTGGCGAGAATAGCTTTTCGAGGTCAAGCGTGGTGCTCAGATAGACACCCTCGATCCGCGCCTGTTCAGTCATCTGCGTTCTCCGGCTCTATTGCCTCCACACCGCACCATTGCGCGATGAAGAGCGCGATCGCGCCTGTCACCCGCTTGAGCGAGGACAGGCTCACGCGCTCATCGAAGCCGTGGATGTTCTCGGTGATGGGGCCATAGACCAGGCAGGGCATGCCTGCATAGATGACGAAGACGCGCGCATCGAGATAGCCGGGCGTGACGAAGGCTTCCAGTTCGCTTGATGTCGCCTTGCGGTGGGCTTCGGCAAGCGCCTTTTCCGCATCGCTCCCCTCCTCAAGCACATAGCCGCGCGCGAAGAAGCCGTTCCAGATAATCTCCGGCAGGCGATTGCCGAGAAATGCATCGTCCGCGAGCTCGCGCGCCAGATGCGCCTCGATCTGTGCGGCCCGATCCTTCGGGTCATCGCCGGGATAAATCGCTATGCGACAGGAAAGCTTGCACCAGGCCGGCACGCTGGATGCCCAGTCCCCGCCTTCGATCTTGCCGACATTGAAGTTGATCGGATGATCGAGGTCCTCGAAATAGGGGTAGTTCGCCTTCTCGGCGTTCCAGTTCTCCGTCATGCGCTTCAGGCTTTCGATGACGCGGAAACTCGCCTCGATGGCGTTGGCGCCTGTACCGGCCTCGCGCACATGGACCGGATGGCCGGAGACCGTCACCTCAAACCACAGGACGCCGCAATTGGCGCGCACCAGCTTTTCGTCCTCAGGTTCGGGAATGATAGCGGCATCCGCCGTGTAGCCCTCCACGAGGCAGGCAAGCGCGCCATTGCCGGTGCACTCTTCTTCCACCACGCTTTGGACATGCACCCTTGCCGCCGGTTGCAGGCCGATGCGGCGCAAAGCATCGAGCGCGAAGATATTGGCCGCGATGCCCGCCTTCATGTCGCCGCCGCCGCGACCATAAAGCCAGTCGCCGACACGCCTGGGTTCATAGGGTGGCGACACCTCCCACATGTCGTGCGGCCCCTCCGGCACCACGTCCATATGGCCGTTAAGAATCAGCGAACGGCCGGTTGCCTTTCGTGGCTCATGGGTGGCTATAACGTTGACCGCATCGGAGTAATCCACCGCGACCGGCGAGAAACCGAGGTGATCCTTGATCTTGTCCTCATCGATGTGGAAGGTTTCCACGGCATAGCCGCGCTGTTCCAGCGCCTTGTGCACGAATTCCTGCGCAGGCTTTTCCTTGCCGCGCAGGGAAGGAAAGCGGATCAGGTCTTCGGTGAAGACGATCTGTTCTTCGAAACCGTCCTCGACGGCGGCGAGTATTTTCTCTATGAGTTGTTCGTCCACGTCTGTCGTTCCTGCGGGCTGGTGGGGTGAAGGGATTTCCGGGCGTCGTCGCGCATCATCCCGTCCTCGTCCTTCGACAAGCTCAGGATAAGGGCTGGCGACGGGTTCAGGATGAGAGCCGGTGCTGCTGGTGCGCTTTCAACCATCGGTGCCGCCACGACGGGCGTCTCCATGCCTTTTCCCTCATCCCGAGTTTGTCGAAGGGCGCGGGAAAAGGCACACACGGCATTGCCGGAACGAAACGCTGCGCTCATCGGTCATCCGGCCGCAGCCAGCTCCTTCTCGCGGCCGGGAATGGCCTCGATCAGCGTACGGGTATAGGCGTTCTGCGGATTGTCGAAGATCGCATGCGCCGGCCCCATCTCCACGATCTTGCCTTTCTGCATGACCGCAATGCGGTCGCATATCTGCGCGGCGACGCGAAGATCATGGGTGATGAAGATAAGCGCCAGGTTCAGCCGCTCCTTGAGATCGGCAAGAAGATCGAGAACCTGCGCCTGGATCGACACGTCGAGCGCCGAAACAGCCTCGTCTGCGATGATGACGCGCGGCTCAAGCGCAAGAGCACGCGCGATGCCGATGCGTTGCCGCTGGCCACCGGAAAACTCGTGCGGATAGCGCTCGATGGCAAGGGCATCGAGATCGACCAGTTCCAGAAGCTTCACGGCGCGCGAATAGGCTTCCGTCTTCGACACGCCGTGCGCCATCGGGCCTTCGGCGATGATCTGTCCGACCTTGCTGCGCGGGTTGAGCGAGGCATAGGGGTCTTGGAAGATCATCTGGATCGATTTGCGCGCCTCGCGCAGCGCGCTGCCGGTCAAGGTCGCCATATCCTGCCCGGCGAGTTTCACCGTACCGGAATCGGGGTCCATCAGCCGCACCAGGCAGCGCCCGACGCTAGACTTGCCCGAACCGCTTTCCCCCACGATGCCCAGCGTTTCGCCCTCGCGCAGCGTCAGGTTGACCTCATTGACCGCATGCACCACCCGGGCGTTGGAAAAGAACATCCCGCCGCCCGTGACATAGGTCTTGTTCAACCCCTCCACTTCGAGAATGGGCGCCTTGTCGGCGGGCACTTCGCTCGGCTCTGCGGCGAGCTTGGGGATCGCCGCGATGAGCTTCTGCGTATAGGGATGCTGTGGGTTGTCGAGCACCTCGTCGGCCGTGCCGCTTTCGACGATCTTGCCATATTGCATCACCGCGACCCGGTCGGCGATCTCCGCCACCACGCCGAAATCATGGGTGATGAACATCACCGCCATGCCGTGCGTTTCTTGCAGGTTGCGGATGAGTTCGAGGATCTGTGCCTGCGTCGTCACGTCGAGCGCTGTGGTGGGTTCGTCGGCGATCAGGATTTTCGGCTCCAGCGCGAGCGCCATGGCGATCATGACGCGTTGGCGCTGACCGCCCGAGAGCTGGAAGGGATAGGCCCGCGCCGCCTTCGATGGATCGGGAATACCCACCTCCGTCAAAAGCTCGACAGCGCGCCGCTTGCGCTCGCGCGGGGTAAGCAGATTGTGGGCCTCGAAGACCTCGGCAATCTGGTCCTCCACCCGCATCAACGGGTTGAGAGCCGACATGGGCTCCTGGAAGATCATCGCGATCTTGCGCCCGCGCAGATCGATCATCTCGCTGTCGGAAAGCTTCAGGACATCCTTGCCTTCGAAGACGATCTCGCCGCCCACCGGCCGCACGAGCTCGGGCAGGAGCCCCATCGTGGCGTTGGCCGACATGGATTTTCCCGACCCGCTCTCCCCCACGATACAGAGGATTTCACCTGCGTTGAGATCGTAGCTGACGCCGTCGACGGCGAAGTCGCGGTCAGCACCTTCCGGCAAGGCGATTTTCAGGTCGCGGATTTGCAGAACCGGTTCCGTCACAGAATCCATCATGGCGCCCTCCTATTTGCCGCGGCGCGCAAGGCGCGGATTGAGTGCATCGTTCAGCCCTTCGCCGATCAGGTTGAGCGCCAGAACGGTCAAGAGGATCGCGACGCCGGGGAAGAAGGACAGCCACCACGCCTGCCGGATCACGGTGCGGGCCGCGCCGATCATATAGCCCCAGGACATCATGTTGGGATCGCCGAGCCCGAGGAAGGAAAGCGAGGATTCCAGAAGGATGGCGGTCGCCACCATGAGGGAGGCCAGAACGATGATCGGCGACAGCGTGTTGGGCAGGACCTGGCGCAGAATGATTGTCAGGTTGGTCTGGCCTGAGAGGATCGCCGCCTCCACATATTCGCGCGAGCGCAGCGACATCACCTCGCCGCGCACCAGGCGGGCCACCGGCGGCCAGCTCACGATGGCGATGGCGGCGATGATCGACTGGATGGACGGTTCGAAGATCGCCACCAGAACGATGGCGAGCGCGAAGCTGGGCACGGTCTGGAAGAACTCGGTGAAACGCATCAGCGCATCGTCCACCCAGCCGCCGAAATAACCGGCGAGCGCTCCGATGGGAATGCCGATGAGAAGGGCCGCGACCGTCGAAACGAGGCCGACGAGCAGCGAAACCTGGGCGCCATAGGCAAGGCCTGAGATGACATTGCGCCCGAGTGCATCGGTGCCGAGCGGGTATTGCTCCATGGCGAGGGGCGGCAGGAACGGTCGCTGCACCATACGCCAGGGCGATTGCGGAAAGAGCAAGGGAGCCAGAACCGCCACGAGAACGACGATTGCAAGAATGATGATGCCGATGACGGCGCCGCGATTGCGGGAGAAGCGTTTCCAGAAGTCAGCCATCACGCCACCCGTATCCTGGGATCGACAAATCGGTAGAGAATGTCGGTGATGAGATTGAAGAGCAGCACCATGGCCGCCGAGACGAAGAACACGCCGAGCAAGAGATTGTAGTCCCGCTGAGCCAGCGCCTCGAACATCAGGCGCCCGATGCCGGGCCAGGCGAACACCGTCTCGGTGAGCACCGCGCCGCCGACGAGCTGCCCTGCCTGCAAACCGGCCAGCGTGACCACAGGCAGCATGGCGTTGCGGAAGATATGCCGGCGCTGAATGATGGAGGATTTCAGCCCCTTCGCACGCGCCGTCTTCACGAAATCGAGCTGGCTGACTTCCAGCATGGAGGCGCGCGTCATGCGCATATAGACCGCCATGAAGAAGAGCCCCAGCGTCGTTGCCGGAAGGATCAGGTGGCGTCCGATATCGAGCGCGCGCGCCAGCCCCGTATAATTGGCGCCGACCGTCTCATAGCCGAAACCGGGCAGCCAGTTGAAATAGACGGAGAACAGGAGCACCGCCATCAGCGCTGCCCAGTAAAGGGGCGTGGCGTAGAAGAGGAGCGCCAGCGAGGAGATCGCCGTGTCCGACCACTTGCCGACCCGCGCCGAGGCGAGGACGCCCGCCATCGTTCCCAGAAGAAGCGATATCACGAAGGCCGTCATCGTAAGCAGTAGCGTGGCGGGCAGCCGGTCCAGAATGAGTTGGGAGACCGGCATCTGCTGGCGATAGGAGAATCCCAGGTCGAATTGCAGCACGCCCTTCAGATAGATGCCGAGCTGGACGAGAAGAGGTTTGTCGAGGCCGAATTGCTCGCGCAGCTGCGCGATGAACTTGGCGTCGGCAGCCCCTGCCTCCCCCGCCATCACCGCTGCGGGATCGCCGGGAGCAGCGTGAATCAGGAAGAAATTGAGCGTCATGATCGCGATCAGGATGATCGCCGCCTTGCCCAGGCGCATGAGAATGAAGCGTAGCATTGGGCCCCTGCTCTGACCTCATGGTTGGTTCGGCCTCCATCCCCCGATGGGCCCCTCTTTCCGCGAGGAAAGAAGGAGGATGGCCGTAACGTCTATCTCTTTTCCCTCCAGCCGGTGGAGAGAGCAAGAATCGAAAGGCGTCCTCCACGGCCTGACCGTGGAGGACGCCCGTTGGCTCACTTTTCGATATAGGCGTTCTTGAAGCCGTCATTCACGCCGATGGCGGTCGTGACGAGGTCCTTCACATTGCAGCGATAGATGGTTGGGAAGCCAAGTTCGAGGAGCCAGGCAACCGGCACGTCATCCACCAGCTTCTGCTGGACTTCGGTGTAGAGCTTCTGCCGCTCTTCCGCTGTCACCGCGACCGCAGCCTTGTCGAAGAGGGCATCGACTTCCTTGTTGTCGTAGCCTTCCACATTGTTCCACTGCGAACCCTTGGCAATGTTCGTGGAGAGGTAGGTGCGGGCCACGCCAAGCGCGGGATCGCCATACTGGTAAAGATAGGTGAAGGCGATGTCGTAGTCCCACTCGGCGAGTTTCTGGTTCCAGCCCGCGACATCGGTGGAAACCAGTTCGACATTGATGCCGACTTCGTCGAGGTTCTGCTTCACGGCCTCGGCCCAGCGCTGCCAGGTTTCGCCGTAAGGCAGGGGCAGAAGCCGCACGGTCTCGCCCTTGTAGCCCATCTCGGCCAGAAGTGCCTTTGCCTTCTCCGGATCGTAGTCGTAATTCGTCACCTCATCGGAGAAGAAGCGGGTCGAGGAGGACACGGGACCCTTGGCCACCTTGCCGAGACCGTTCCACAGCGCATCCCGCGCGAAATTGCGGTCCATCGCATACATCACAGCCTGGCGGAAACGCTTGTCGGCGGTTGGACCTTCGCGATTGTTCAGCCACATCCAGGAAAGTGGGCCGAAATATTCCCAGCCCTTGTCGGTGATGCAGGTGTTTTCCATCTCCGAGACGCGTTGCACGTCGAAATTCTCGATGGAACCGCCCGGCAGGATGTCGACGACGCCGGTCTCATAAGCCACGGCGCGCGATGCGGCATCGGGAATGATGTGCCAGTAGATTTCGTCGAGATAGGGCTTGCCTTCCTCGTAATAGTCCTCGTTCTTGGTCAGGAGAATGTGGGAACCCTTGACCCATTCCTTGAACTTGAAAGGCCCGGTACCAATGGGCGTGTTGTTGGCCGGATTGCTCTTGTATTCCGTGCCTTCATAGATGTGCTTCGGAACCATCGGCATCGTGCCGGCCTCGAAAATACCGAGGAAAGGCCCGAAAGGCTCCTTCAGTTTGAAGATGACGGTGGTGTCGTCCGGTGCGGTGATGGATTCCACATGTTCGAGCGAGGTGCGCAGGCGCGCATGGGTTTCGCGCAGGAAGACATCCGCGGAGAAAACCACGTCGGCCGAGGTGAAGGGTTTGCCATCGTGCCACTTCACATTGTCATGCAGGTGGAATGTGTAAGTCAGGCCGTCTTCGGAAACGTCCCACGACTTGGCAAGCTGCGGCATGGGCTGCAGCTTCTGATCGTAACGCAGCAGGCCTTCATAGATCTGGCCGGCCACCATCTGGGTCGGACCGTTCTGCACCAGGCCCATCATCAGGCTCGGCGGTTCCGGCTGGATCACCACATTGGCCCGCCCGCCGGTTACCGGTTCGGCGTTTAGGGCCGTGGAAACCAGAAGGGCCGCGGCTAAGGTCGTCAGTCTTGTCAGCATGGCTTTCGTTCCCCTGTTTGCTGATGCTCGCGGGCCGTTCTCCTTGAACCCGCAGGACGTTGGCTTTGCTCTATCTCCGTTCACGTTACGAGATCGGGATAGTGCTTGATGGCAAGACGCTGGAAGGCGTCCCATTGAGGATCCGGCTTGTTTCCGGTGTGATGCGTATCCCAGCTCTCATATTGACGGGCCGTCTTCTCGGCGAGTTCGGTGCTGATCTTGTGCGGCGTACCGCCTGACGACATGATCGCCAGCTGCGCGCGACAGGTGCGCTCCATGTTGAACATCAGCGCGAAAGCCTCGCCCACCGTGCGGCCGCAGGTCAGAAGACCATGATTGCGCAGCACCATCACATTGCGCTCGCCAAGATCGGCGACGAGACGCTCGCGTTCTGCGAGGTCAAGGGCGATGCCCTCATAGTCGTGGAAGGCGATGCGGTTGTGAAACTGCAGCGACCACTGATTAAGAGGCAGAATGCCCTCTTCCATGGAAGAGATGGCGACGCCGGCCACAGTGTGGGTGTGAAGCACGCAGTGGACATCCGGCCGGGCCGCATGCACCGCGCTGTGGATCGTGAAACCCGCCTTGTTGATGCCTGCACCGTGGTTGTCGCGCAAAATGTCGCCGTTGATATCTACGGTGACCAGGCTGGATGCCGTCACCTCGTCAAAGCGCAGGCCGAACGGATTGATCAGGAAGGCATGCTCGCCTTCTGCTTCCGGCGCACGCGCCGAGATGTGAGTGAAGATGCTGTCGTCGAGATTGTAGTGGGCAATCAGCCGATAGGCGGCTGCGAGCTCGACGCGCTCGCGCGGCTGGCTGTCGTCACTGCTGGTTGCCAGCGAAGACTGGACGTTCATTGGGGTCCTCCTGCTTGCGCGATGCCTGGAGAAGCCCCTCCCCCGGCCCGCTTGTTGACGCTTCGCCGGCTCCCCTCAGAGCCGTGCAATTTTGTCACAGGCAAGCATACCGACGGCCAAGTGTCAATTGTCGACAATCGACATTATGGCTGTCATACTCCCGATGGCGCAGGCTGCGTGTTTGTGGCAAGGGAGCAAGAGGGAGCTCGGATTCTCAGGGGCTGTTGCGGTGAGTGTTTTCTCGGAAGTTTCATCAAACGATCTGGTCACGCAGATCGCTCGGCAGATCACCGAGGCGATTGTTGCGGGGCGTTTGAAACCCGGTGAACGGTTGACCGAATTGCAGTTGTCGCGAGAGTTTGGAACAAGCCGTGCGCCGGTGCGCGAGGCGGCCCGCCTTCTGGAAAGCCAGGGTCTTGTAACCTTCAGTCCCAGAAGGGGTTTTTTCGTCAGGACACTGGAAGCCAGCGACCTTCGGGACATCTACGAACTGCGTATCGGACTGGAGCTGCACGCTGCCAGCCTTGCCGTCGAGCGGGCGACCGACAAGGATATCGAACTGCTCGAAAGGCAGATGCGCCGGCTTTACGACATGGCCGATGCTGACTCCATCGAGGCCCAGATATTCGAGGATTTCGCCTTCCATCGCATGCTTTGCATGGCTAGCGGCAATGCGCGGTTGATTCGCGTCTATGACGAGATTGCCATGGAAATGCGGGCGGGAATCACCCTGATCGGCAAGCTGTACGACGATCCGCACCGTATGGCCGAAACCCACGAACCCATCATGTCTGCCTTGCGAGACCGTGATGGCGAGCGGTTGCGCGAGGCTTTGCGGTATCACATTGCCGTTGCACGCGACGCCGTTGTGGCCCTTTTCGAGGAAACAGGGGGCGTTATCTAGGGTCGAAACCCAATCAAACT